>NZ_CP044205.1:2637500-3837500 GCF_009498235.1 Candidatus Methylospira mobilis
ATATTTAGACTGAACTGATCGAGAACCGGCGCCAACTTGCTGTCGTAGCGAAAAGTCACCGCCGATAACTCTATCGCCCCGGAAAGCTCGCCTGCCTCCGGCTTAAGCAAATCCACTTCCGGGCTGGTTTGCAGCAATGGCTTCATGCGCTCATACAACGGAATGACATTCAATACCGCAATCAACGCCTCGCCCATGCCGATACCCGCTGTCAAAAAGTGGGTAAATGCAGTTTCGAAGCTGATAAAATTACCGGTATCAACTTTAATTGAGCCAAATGCCATCATGCCAAACAAGCTCATTGATGCAACCACCGGCAGGAACGAATCGAAAATCGACAGGCCTATCATCAAACGATGCGCACGGTAGGAATGCATATTCTGCTCGCTAAAACGAGAAGCCCAACGGGCGAAAGCGTGGCGTTCTCCGGCGGCAACCCTGAGCTTGGCAATACCGTTGAGTATCTGAAAGACTTCGCCGGATAAATCGCCGGCTATCCTGGTCAATTCACGTTCATGACGCAAACACTGCAAATTGATGACTATTGTCACCGCAACGGCAACCACGGTAATCAGCAAAGCGACCAGGGCCAAGTTTAAACTAACAAAAAACAGATAAAGAAAACTGAAGATAGAAAACAAGCCGCTCATCAGCACATGCAATACGGTGCCTGTCAGCGACTGTAAAATACTGTCCAGGCCGAAAGCGCGCGTGGCCAGATCGCCTGAAGTGTACTCGCGAAAAAAATTCACCGGCAAGCGTAATAAATGATCGATGATAGCCGCATTGGCGGAAATTTCCATATGCGCTTCAATACGCTGCAAAGCAATCGCGCTGGTCAAGCCAAAACTCGCGGAACTGATCGCTGCAATCAATAGGATGCTGCTGAGCTGAACCAGTTGACTATGTTCAGCCTCTGGGATGACCGTATTAATCAGCATGCCGGTCATAATCGGCGTCAGCAGCCCAAGCAGCGCGCTGATCACACCCAGAGACGCGACCACCCCCCAATCATATCCATTGTTTTTCAAACCGAACAGCAGCAATCCTCGCAAGGTGATCGGCCCCTCGGGAAACGTCCGGAAGAACATGAAAGCCGTATCGACCAACCGCTCGGCAACGCGCTGATTAAGCCGCAACTCAGTGCCGTTTGCCGGGTCAAGCACGCGATATCCGCCATGAGTAAGCGGTAAAATGGCCACCGGCCGGCCATCCGCCTTCCAGAATCCCAGCAAAGGCCCCACATCCTCGCCCCACCAGTCTTTCCCCATCAGCGATATTTGCCGATAATTGGCTCCCGAAGCGCGCGCGATCCTGGCGATCAAGCCGGATGACGCTGTTTCCATGTACGCGGATTGCGGAGGATGTTTAGCCTTGATACCGGTTGCAGCAAGCACCTCCGATATTGTCGAGAAAACCGGATCGGTTTCCATCGCGTCGGCTGCGGCTTCGAATTGGCGGCCCGGTTGCAATACCGCCGCCAAACCGGCGATCGCGCGCGCAAAAATACCATCGCCATCCTGTGCGCGTTGCAGTTGACGCGCATGTTCCGCAAGCCGTTCCTGTTGCTGCTCTTCAGCGATCACTTGCATGACACAGGCATAAAATAATGCAAGCGATTTATCCAATTCGGCATTGGGTAGCTCTGCTGTGTTCCAGGTATCGAGTTTCAGCGCCGAAAGCGCTGACAGCCATACCGTTGACGTCAAGGGATAACAGCCATCGCCGACCATCGGGATTCGGCCCAGCCATTCGGCCTCGCCTTGTATCGCACGAACCCAGACGACGGATTGCGCCGACGCATAGGCGGTGCCGCCCGAACTCAGACTGAAACCGGAACCGGCAGTGACAATCCGGTTTTCGCGCGGACGCGAGCGGTGGGATAAACCGTTGCCAAGCGTTTGCACCCAGCCCGACGACCAACCCCGCCAGAGTACATACTGTTCAACGTCCTGCTGCAAGTGCCGGCAGGCATCCTCGTCGAGATAGCGGCAGCAGCTACCCGGAAGAGGCTGCGCTATCAGCGCAAAACCGGCATTGCTCGTCAGTGAAGGCAGTCCCATGATGACGCCATCTACGGAAACGCGCCGCAGATGCTGACGGGCTCCCCAGCCGCCATCGGCCAGCAGCGGCACCACATGGATATCGACCGCTCCCGCGGTTACCAGCCAAACCCGCTCCGGCCCGTGCAGCAACCAGGGTTTATTACCTGAGAGTACCAGGTATTCGCCAATTTCTGGAATCGCCACTATTCCATCCTAATCAAGTTGGCATACAGGCCGCCCAGCGCCAGCAGTTCATCATGAGTGCCGCGCTGCACCACTTTGCCATGCTCAAGCACTATAATTTCATCGGCATCGCGTATGGTGCTCAAGCGGTGCGCCACGATCAGGCATGCGCAGCCCCGGCGCCGAATGCAGTCGTCTATCTGCTTTTCAGTCAGCGGGTCCAGCGCCGAAGTCGCCTCATCCATCACCAGCAAGCTTGGGGCATGAACCAGGGCGCGGGCAATTTCCAGGCGTTGCGACTGCCCTCCGCTGAAATTGGAGCCGCGCTCCGTCACCGGGCCGTCATAGCCTCCGGGCCTGTTTCCGATGACATCGTGTATCTGCGCATCCTTGGCAGCCTGCAGCATTTGACCTTCGGGTACGCTGCCATCCCACAAACACAGGTTTTCTCGTATCGTACCTTCGAAAAGAACAATATCCTGATCGACATGCGCCAGCGAGCTGACCAGAACCTGACGAGGTATCGCCGAACGCTGAAGCCCGTCGAACAGGATTTCGCCGCCCCATGGCTTGTTCAGACCAACAATCAGCTTGGCTATGGTCGATTTGCCGCTACCTGAGCCGCCCACCAGCGCGATACGCTGTCCCGGTTTCAGCGTCAGATTCAAATTTTCGATCAGGGGAGGATCGAGCGGGCTGTAACCGAAGCTGACGTTGCACAGTTCCAGCCGCCCGGTCAGGCGCACAAACCCGGCGTCTACGGATTCAACATCCTGAGTCAACGGATCGACCGGATAATGCAGCACATCGTCCAACCGGGTCAGATCGGCTTCTATTATCTGTACTTTTTGCACCAGCCCCAACAGATGACCAACCGGCCCCATGAAACTGGACATCAAGGATTGAAAAGCCACCAGCGTGCCGACCGTCATCTCGCCCTGCATCACCTGATAGCCGCCATATCCCAATACTGCGGTATGGCTGATTGCATCCAATAAGGTGGGAAGCGTACCCAGTGTAAGCGAATACAGTCCGACTTTTTGCGAGGTATTAAGCACCTTGGCCATATAACCGGACCAGCGCATGAAAAAATCCGATTCCCTGCCGCTCGCCTTCAAGGTTTCGATCATCTGTATGGCGCCCATGGTAGCGGCCATCAGCTTGGCATGGTCCTGCTGCATGCGCAGATTGCCGTCGCGGCCTACGCGGTTCAGCTTGCTCAACACCAGCAGGTTGATAATCGCAATGATAATACTCATGACGGCCAAAACCACGTCATACTGAAACATCAGCGCCGCAAAAAAAACCAGCATGATCAGGTTAACGGTATTGGTAGCCAAATCGCCGGAAAGCAATTCGGCAACGGTATCGTTCGATCCCACGCGTTGCGCTATATCACCGGCGTAACGTTGCTGGAAAAACTCGACCGGCAAGCGCAGCACATGCCAGAAAAAGCTGCCGGACATGCTGACGGCAAGCCGTTTGTCCAATCTCAACAGATAATTCTGCTGCAATGCCGTCAACGCTGCGCGCACCACCGCAGTACATGCCATGCCCAGCAACAAGGGACGCACCCAATCCTGATGCCCGCCGATGAGATAATCATCGATAAACACTTTGGTAAACGTAGGCATCAGTAAACCGGGAATTACCAGCCCCAGTGTCGCAATCACTACGAAAAGGAGCGCGCCGTGCAAGCCCGCCAAACGCGGCAACAGCCGCTGCGCCAGATTTTTTTGCCCGCCGCCTCGCTGAAACTCCCCGGTTGGCGCAAAGCTCAGCACGATACCTGTATAGGCCTTGTCGAACTCGGCGCCCGTCACCACGCGCGGCCCGCTGGCAGGATCGTTTATATAAACACGACCCTTTTTACCAAAACCCTCCAGTACCAGGAAATGATTAAAGTTCCAGAACAGGATGACCGGAAGCGGCATCTTATTCAGTTCGCCGATACTGTGACGATGCCCCTTGGCCTCGAGACCGAAAGTACGGGCGGCCTTGACGATATTACTGGCCTTGCTGCCGTCGCGCGATACGCCGCAAGCGATCCGCAGTTCTTCGAGCGGCACGCGGCGTCCGAAATAGGCCAGTACGATGGCCAGCGCAGCCGCTCCGCATTCCACCGCTTCCATCTGCAATATGGTGGGCGTCCGCGCCCGTTTGATCGCCTTCATGCCGTTATTCCAGGCCAAACAGGTGTTTGAGCCAGGGCATCACCAGCGTAATGGGAGGACGTTCCCTCAGTTTTATTTGCGCGGTGCACAGGGTGCCTCCGCTCACTTCCACTTTGGAGCCGGCGCGCGACGACCACTGCAAACCGCTGCGGGTGGACGGATTTTTCAATAGGCTTACCCTGACCGCAACAGGGGGACCTTGTTTGGAAAGCAGGCTGTCCACCACCCGATCGCGATGCAATATGGCCAGCATGCCTTCGCGAGTCGCCGGAAATAGCGAAACCGATTCCACGCGTCCAACGATAAAGCCGAATTCCTGACGCTTGGCGGTATCGGGCGAAAGCTGCACCTCCATACCTACCCGCACGTTTTTCGCTTCCCCGAGCGGCGGGAGATAAATCTCTGCTTCCAGTTCGCTGGTTTCGTCTTCGACGTCGATTATCGGCGACATCGCGTTGACGGCGCTGCCTTCCGTTGCCTTGATTTCAATCACACGCCCTTCGTATGGGCTAACCACGGTCGAAGTCAGCGTGAGATTCGCATCGTTTTGACGCAATTGACCGCGCGCGTTCTGCACACGTTCATGAATACCGATCAGTTGCTGTCTGGAGTTGGTCTCGGCGACATTGTGTTCATGCGCCAATTGTTTGAGTTGGGCATCGTAATTCTGAATGTCCTGCCGCGCCTGGAACAATGCCTGGCGCGAATTTTCATAGCTTTGCCGGGTAATGATGCCGTCCCGCAACAACGCTTCCTGACCTTGCAGAGTCAACTGCAACGACTGCACCAACTCGCCCTTGGCTTCCTTACCCAGAGCAATAGCCTTTTCCCGCTGCTTGAAATGCTGACGGCTCAATTCGAGATTGTGTTCCACCGCCTGCGCCATGACGGATTCTTCCTGCTCCAGCTCGGCCAGATTGACTTTGGCCGCATCACGTTGCGAACTCGCTACCGGCTGGGCAATGCTGGCGATGATCTGGCCTTCCATCAGACGATCGCCGGGTTTAAGCGGCTCGAGGTGAGAAATTACTCCCGCTCCCTGCGCCACAACCACATGAACGCCGCCGCGCTTGAGCAATATCCCCTGTCCGGCGATGCGGGTAGGTATGGAGCCGAACACGCTCCAGAACAGCGTGGCGGCCAGCGCCAGCATCAAACCGCTCAGCGCAATCCAGCCTCGGCGGCTGGTGACCTGCATCAATTGGTCAAGCTGTTCCGGCGCGCTCAACTGTTGCAAAGCGCTCTTGCGGAATAGGGAATCTTTCATGGCATTCTCATATCGGAGTCCGGATGCAACGGCACGGTGGTCAATCGCTCCAGATTGATATCGCGGGACTCGTCGCCCGGCGCAAACAGCGACGCCGTGGCGAAGCGATAGCGCACCACGGCATTGGCCAGATTCATTGCCGCCTGGGTTTTAGCCAGTTGCGCCTGGGTCAGGTTCTGTTCGACCATCATCACGTTGATGACGGTGGACATGCCCGCAAGCTGTTTCTTTTTCTCGCTCTGGAACGCCTGTAAGCGGCTATCGACAGCGGTCGAGGCAAACCGCAAGCTATTCATGCTCTGCTGCAAGCCGCTGGTCGCCACCTGCACCGACGAAGCAATGGAGCGCGCCAGATTTCCCTGAAGAATCTGCGCTTCGGTCATCGACGAAGCGGTTTGGCGGAATTGGCCTTTCGCTTTTTCATTGGCAAACGGAAACTCGTAACTGAGAGTTGCGCCTCCGGTATATCCCTGGATGTTTTGGCCGTAGGCTGTCAACAGATTCATCGCAACCACCGAATTGGACAATCCCGTGTAGCCAATATCCAGACTTAAATTCACCTTGGGCTTGAGCTCGCTCTCGGCGCCTCCCAGCAAGGCCTGATAATACTGCATGTGTTGCTCGGCGGCGAGCAGATCGCTGCGATGGCCAAACGCATACGCTGTCATTCTGTTCAGGTTGGAGGTTGCATACGCCACTGCATCCGTATGAGGAACAGGAAAACTGTCCGAAGGCAAAGGGATCGCAGCCAAATGGTCCGCGGGCACCCCCATCACCATGCCCAGCGTCTGACGAGCTGAGACCAGTCCCTGTTCAGCTTGCGCGCGATCCGCTTCCGCGCCCGCCAGTGACGCCTGATAGTTGTTGAGATCCGAACGCGGGATTTGGTCGGCATCTGCCAGACGAAAGCCATCCTCCAGCAATTTACGGTTTCTTTCCTCAGCCGCCCGCCAAATTTCGAGCTGTTGAGCAACCGCCACATAGGCCCAGTAGGCAGACACCGTTTTCTGCAGTTCATCAGCCACCGTCTGCCATAATTCGTAACGCGTCTTGTCGAACCCGTGCTCCGCCGCAATTTCCTGCGCAGCGGTCGCCTTGACCCCTAAACCGCGCAGCAAAGGTATGACTATATTCAGATTAATAGTCGCGGAGGTATTTGGAGCCGTATTATTAAAATCCTGGGTAGTAAATCGGGCTGTCGATACGGTCGGCGTCACCTGTATGCCGGAGCGGAATAATTGGCTCAGACCGAGTTTATAAAACATGTTATCGAACTCGGTCACTTGCAAACCGCGAGCGGTGGCTGCATATGTATTGCCATACATGATGGAGGACTTATTATGAGCAACCCCACCGGAGGCTTGCGATATGGTATTAAACTGACCGTGCGCGCTGGTCAGGCTGCCGGCCGCCGCTTCCATGCGCTGCTGCGCCGCAAGAATAATCGGGCTGGCTTCCAGGGTTACGCGCACCGCCTGCAGAAGGCCGATTTTTTCCATTGCGCCGTTATTCGGCGACACTATTTCCCCCTGCTCCACAGGAACAAGCGCTCCATATCCGGCATCGATTAAACAGCCCCATAAGAGCAAGCTGACAAGCGCGACGTACAATTTATGTACTGGCTTCATAAAATCCGTTTATGAACATACATGTATTTTCATGATTTGACTACGTTTTTACTCTGTATACGTTTTTGATATTCATCGGTTCCCAGGAAATCGCTGATTTAACCAAAACAGGCAGACGGCGGCATCGTAAAATCAACGCATTGTCAGGCGATTTTACTGCAAAAAGCTTACCGTTAGCCCTGATCCTGTCGAAGAACTTAATCAGCGCATCGTTAAACGATCCCGCTTTTCGATAATGCGATTACATCGAACGAAAGTACTATAAGGCATCACTCAACAACCACCAGCTAAAGCTGCTGGGTTGAAGATCGGCGGACTAAACCGCCAACTGAAGAATATGTGATCAAGACTAACTGACGTTGAAAATCACTTTTGCTCGCTTCCTGGCCGCTAAGGGATTTGCGGACGGCACAAGAGGATATTTCCACGATGGTTAGACATGCACACTTACATCTAAAGCCGGTGGATTTAAACCACGGACTGCCGCACATTCGTACCCGCTAAAATCGCCTTATGGAATTAAAATGCTCAAGTTAATTCCCTGCTTTGATTCGCAAAGTATTGTACTCTAAATACCTCATGCGGCTCCAGAAAACCAACCCCGAAAGGTATTCGTGCCCTGCGACACTCGCTTATTACGCCATTAAACACATCAATAACTCAAGACTTTATGCCTACGTTTCGGAACCCCCCGTCACCGAAGCGAAAAAGAGGGCGTTTCAGGCACCCTTCTATCACTGCTTTTCCTAAGTTATTAAAATCAACGCCTCCAACAACTTGATCCAGCATTTCATCAGAAAGTTCGTTTGGCTTGGCTGGAATCACCAAATGGAAAACGCTTTCGGTATTTTCTACCGCTTTAATGTTAACCCCTTCAGTAACATCTATATTTTCCTCTTGCAGTGTTTTTACTGTATTAGCTAACAGCCTGATTTTGAAATCCTCATCTGCCCAGCATTTTGCTATTATTTCCTGTATTTTTTCTGCTTGTTGAATTGCATTATTTTCAAGCGCTTCCGAATCGGAATTCATCTGAATGCTCCTATACTTTTATCTAAAAATTGACCATTACCCCATCAATTTTTCAATCTATGCTCAAGAACGCGCCGTATTTCTGATTTAATGAGGCAACACATAACGTCGACCTGTGATTGTTGACAGAGTGATGTTTTGATCATCAAAATTTATTCCACACCTTCCCCTGGAGCCAACGTCCCAATTTAGCTCTTGGCGAATTGTGCTTTTCCTCGTCGGTGGGATGTCGCCAACCACCCGGCGTAGCCCTGTAATTCGTATCAGTATGCTGGTCATGAGCTGCATATGCCAGCCCCGCCACTGCAAATATGCCGCCTCGTCCCCCTACAATCTCCTCCAACTCCTCATTTGAAATCTCGGTATTTCTTTCAGGAATGACCAAATGAAACAGGCTATTTGTATTTTCTACCGCTTTTACAGTAACGCCTTCTGGAGTATCTACGCCTTCCTCTTTTAAGGTTTTCATTGTATCGACCAGCAGCTTTTCCTTGAACGCCTCGTCAGCCCAGCATTTCAATATTAAACGGGACAATTGTTCTTCATTTTCATCAGGCAGCACATCGCCGTCAACACGTTCGATCTCGTTATTCATAATATACACCATACTACGCCAAATAAAAAATTGAAGTTTAGCCGCCTTTCCATTTCACTTAAGCGCGCCAAATCCCACCCTACTTTTTCGATAAGTAGGCTCCACCTCCAACCAACCCACCTCCAAGCCCTAATGCGCCTCCAATCTTTACCGCATTTTTTAATATATTTGCACTTTTCATAGCTTGAGCTCGTTGCGTTACACGAGCAAGGGAAAAAATCCCTCTTTTCATCATCCAGGCGTACTTAAGTCTTCCCCCAACGATATCGTCAAGTTCTTCATCTGATATATCGGTAACATTTTCAGGAATAACCAAATAATGCAAACTATCTGTATTTTCCAGGACCTTGACATTTATATCGTCAGAAATATCTACACCTTCTTCCTTCAATGTTTCCTTCGCATTAGCAAATAATTTAGCCTTGAACGCTTCGTCCGCCCAACACTTCAATATCAGACGATGAAATTGCTGACCATGTTCGTCAAGCTGCGCTTTATCTTCACTCTTGAGTTGATTAATCATAATATACCTCGGCAATGCTTTTATAAAAAAGCAGCGATAATGCTCCTAAAATATTACCACTTAAAGCATCACTTACAAATAACCATCGCCCTCCATTTATTCAATTGTTCTCATTAGATGTTTTAGCGCGCATCATGCCGGAAAGACCATACCAGAATATCCAAAGATATTTCAGTTACTTATTTCTTGAAATTGGACAACACACCGTTAAAACAAATCCTCATCTGAACTCCTTTCTTGATGATTTGCCTTGTATAACACCTGCTATCGCCCCTGGACCAAAAAACCCGATAATAACTGCGTTCCTTTAGCTGCGTGCCTGATCAATGCCCATCGTCCTTTACCACCGACAACTGCTTCTAGCTCATCATCCGACAGCGCATATGGCTTTCCTTGAATTATCAAGTGGCGTTGACTATCGATATCCGCCAGCGCTTGAGCATCGAGTCCTTCCCGCAGCGCAAACCTAGAATCCTTTATCGTTTTCATTGTATTCGGCAGCAGCTTTTTCTTGAACGATTCGTCTACCCAACACTTGGCAATCAGCCTGAAGTACAAATCCTCATTTTCATCTACTTGATATTCTGCCGGCTCAGCAACCATAAATACTTCTCTTTTTATCAGACCTTTCTTGCATCGAAAAACTAGGTAATAATTTAATTACAAAGAAATAATAGACGATAAGAATTTCATATCTGCGGAGGGTATCTTCGTTACTTTTTTCTCAAGAAATGAGAAACGCCGGCATATCCTGCTAGAGCACTCAGTGCGCCGCCGACAGCGTAAGCAACCGCTCTCGCATTAGCAGCTTTTTGTGCCATGATGACGACAGTAGAGGCGGCTCTTATTCTGCCGGCACCTCCGACAATGTCATCCAACTCTTCTTCGGACAACTCTGCAGGTTTACAGGGAATTACCAAATGCAGTAAATTTTCAGTATCTTCAACAACCTTAACAGAAACTCCTGCTTGAAGCTCAACACCTTCATTCCGCAAAGTTTCTTCAGGTTTAGCCATTAACTCGGTTTTAAAATCAGAGTTTTGCCAGCATTTTGCGATAACTTGCTGCATTTTTTGCTCTTGTTGCATTACCGCATCATCTTCTGTTGATATTTCCTGTTCGATATTCACTTTACTGCCCCTGTGATTGGCTTGTTTCAAACATTGAAAATAATTATTTTTTCAATTTATTAAGACCCAAAGCAGCGCCTGCACCAAGGCCTAAACCGGTACTGACTGCTATAATGCCCCCTGATATGGATTGGGCTGTTTTTGACAAGACTCTTATGGCCAACGCTGGATTACCATGCCTTCCAAGAACCATGGCTTTGGCTCCAGCACGACTCAATCCTTTCATCATTACAACACCATAACTGCCTCCAACAATGTCATTCAAATCTTCTTCAGATAATTCTTCAGGCTTATAAGGAATTACCAAATGAAATAACTTTTCTGTATCTTCAACAACCATGACCGATACACCTTCTTGAGGCTCCAGCCCCTCTTTTCGCAAGGTTTCGGCAGGATTGGCCATCAGCTCGGCTTTAAAGTCAGGACTCCGCCAGCATTTTGCAATAATTTTCTGGAATTTTTGCTCTTCTTGTATTACAGCATCTTCTTCGTTTTGCACTTCAGATTCGTTATTCATTTTTCTGCCCTTATGTTAGGTGGGTAATTGAAATATTTCTGATTGAATAAATTAAGCGAAGCCAGTCCCTACGTTGTCTGTCGCCAAAAAACTTCTATGGTTATCATGGTGGTGAAAAAAACCAAAAATCCACTATATCCTGTGTCTCGGCAACGAAGAAATAGACAATGGGTGACATGGAAATCGAGTTTTTCATCACCCTGCCAGGGAACCTCTGATCAAGCTCATAGCGAAAATATTATTTACCCTATATTCAATATTTTTAAATTTTAAAATCGGCAAAAATGGCACTTAATCAGACTCCCTAGGTATTTCGTTTTATCCAGTTAACGTCGCGATCTAATTCTGCTGCAATATGATCAGTTGGAAAGCTGCTCGGCTCGTTCATCATCTGGCCAGTGTGTTTAATATAGGCAACTGCTATACGAGGTCCACGTGAAGCGCGCCGAATAGTTTTCCATATTCCGCCTACAACGCCATCCAACTCCTGATCGGACAATTCCGCTGGTTTTTCAGGAATCACCAAATGATACATACTGCGTGTGTTTTCCACAGCCCTGATGGTCACTCCTTCTTGAACCTCAAAGCCTTCTTCTTTTAAAATTTCTGACGTATTCGTCAACAACTTGGCCTTGTAAGCCGCATCCGCCCAGCACTTGGCGATTAGACGAGCGAGTTGCTCGTCGTGTTCATCATATTCCGGGATTTGTTCTGCTGCTACTTCGTTCATTTCGTTACTCCATTTCAACAAAAAGTAATCGCATGTTTCTAATCCACTCTGTGCAAAGCACATGTCAATGCGCAGCAGGGTAGTGAAAAAATCGATTTTAACACCACCAACGGTGCCTTTACCTAATACAGAAACGCAGGATATGGTATGTTTTTGGATTCTTCACCACCCTGCCAAGTTATAATCCAAGTAACACGCGCTGCCAAAACTTTCTCCTTTTTAGCTTCACGCGCGCGCCCTTCGTACTCTGATGCGCCGGCGTTGGTCAAATTCTAACTCAACAAGTATATGTTTCGAGTATGACGGCTTCATGACTTAAGCAATTTATAACTGACCGGGCGTAAAGGAAATCGGAATTATCTTACCGTCACCAAGAACGTTGCCTACTAATGGACCAGGCCGCATTAGTAAGACTCGCTTCAAATTCTTTTGCTGCATTCTGTAACTGAGCATCTCTTTGAAAATTAATTATTTTACGGCAGTCGTTCCTCTAAAATTATCCCCAGACCCTTGTCGTGAATACGTAAATAACTCTCTCTTGCCCTTACCCAGATCCCGTACATTGCTATGCTTACCACCCCCAACCACTAGGGAAGCGCTGATTTAATCGGTTTTTGCGCGGACTTTCATGGCAACAGATTGATTTTACGTGTCAGTTATCAGCAATTTATGGATTAATCAGTGTTTCCCTGGATCAAGCTCAGCATCGCTTAATTCATTTACATCTGTGAAAGATATATCATTTTCTGTACTTATACCGGTCATTGAAAAAAATTTACTATAGTAAATAGTTGGCGGCTTTTACAAAACCTCATCGCCTCCTCTGCGTTTTCGACTGTTAATCCGAACAATTCTGCGGCCTCTCTAGGATTACCAGATGAAACGCGCTATCGGTATTCGCCACCGCTTTGACTGTAACGCCCTCTTGTAGCTCAAACCCTTCCGCTTTCAGCATTTCTGCAGCATTGGCCAACAGTTTTTCATTGGAGCCATCCACTACCAAACGGCTGGGAATCGACCGGGTAAATTGCTCTTCATGTTCGTCAATTTGTTGCTTTGCTTGTTCTGCTTCTGCGTTCATAAACTAGTTCCTGTCATACAGTAACAGTAAAGGCGCGGTTTGACCCGTATAGACAATCTGTCACGCCAAAACCATATTTGAGAGACCTACAGGTAAGCGCTGATTAAATTCTTCGACACGCTCAGAGCCTGTTCTGAGCGTAGTCGTAAGTGAATGACAAGCGATTGTTTTCGTTCATGGTGAGCCCTTCGACTACGCTCAGGAAAACCTTGTCGAACCATGAACGAAAACGCTTTATTCACCGTTTCCATAGTCTGAGTACCCGCGCGTTGCAAAAAGTTCTCGACTGGCCTCATTTTTTAAATTAAACAGTCGTTCGGTATTTTCGACTACGGTAACTGTTACTGCTTCAGGAACGTCGAAGCCTTCTCCTCCTGTAAGGTTTCGGCCGTATTCGCCAGCAGCTTGGCTTTGAATGCTTCATCCGCCCAGCACTTAGCTATCAGGCGAGCAAATTGTTGTTCATGTTCATCGTATTCCGCGTGTTGTACTGTCGATACTTCGCTCATTGGTTTCTCCGTGAATTAAAGAAAAACTACGGCCCGCCTTGAAAACCCTTAACCGCCTATTGGATCGCTCCCGTCGGATTCATGAGCATAAAGTCGGTCAGGAATCGTTTCGACAGTACGTACACTATTGACGACTCCGGTCGCTCCCTGACGGGTACAAAAATTAGCCCAACGCCGCGCACATAGATGAGCCATCGCGACTATAATGAATCATAAAACGCTTGCCTCTCACGGGTGGCAGCTCCCATTTTTCCTCGTGCGCGATCGTACTCTTGGTCTGCCGCGCGCTCCTCAGCCCAACGGTTGGCTGCCCGGTCACTGACGGCGGCTGAGCCAAACAAGTCGCGTCCCGCTTTGTTGATTGCGCGGATGCCGCGCCTGACGAACGAGCCGCCGCCGACAACATCATTCAACTCTTCATCTGATAACTCCTCCGGTTTATTAGGAACAACCATGTAGACTTCACGTTTGGTATTTTCCACTACCTTGACAGTAACGCCTTCCGCCATTTCGAAGCCTTCTTCCTTCAGCGTTTCTGCCGTATTCGCCAGCAGCTTGGCTTTGAATGCTTTGTCGGCCCAGCATTTGGCTATCAGACGGGCGAATCGTTCGTCATGTTCATCGTATTCCGCGTGTTCTGCTGCTACTTCGTTCATTTGCTACTCCGTGAGTTAAAGAAAAAAGGTGAATCGCTCTCGTTTTCAACCTGCTCCGTTCAAAGCGCATCTCAATAGGATAGGTCTAATCTAGTAACACGCGTTAACAAAAAAGTTCTGGGCTTTTTAGGTGCAACGCTCCATTCGTATCCTGGCGCGCTTTCGCTGGCAAAAGCCAATTTATTGACAATACATATAAAATATGAAAGTTTAATGACCCAACCATTTATGCTTGCCCGTTGGCGTCGGCGACGCCTTCAACAATTCTTACGTCTGCAATTTCATCGGCTTTGACGAGTGTATCGCGCCGTTGACCAGGAAGGTCGAACCGTCGATTTCCTGGTCACTGCCGTGACAAGAAAGCGTTCTGCATTAAATTGCCGGTTAACGTAAAGGCACGCGATATCTCTACTGCGCTCGAAAGGATATTAACGCAACGCGTCTAATGGAAGAGCGCGACTAGTAGATCGTTCCGTCAATATCATTCCAGATTACCCTATAATAGCCCTGACTCTTTGCAACGCTTAATGGGGTGTGATCATCCATTACGGGGAAAACAAAACGTGCGGCACTGTTGTTGACGGAGGAACAAAAGACGATGATGAAACTTTCCAGGTCGAGAACCGCGCCGACACGCGAAGTTGAGCGCGCCAAGGTATTGATCGTCTATCGACGAGATCAATGCTTCACCCGTTATATTTCGATGGACAAATTCGACATAGGGTAGTCAAATATGTAACCATTTTTATGGAACGATCTACTGGTTTACTCCTTGAACCCGTCAGAGACACTTCTAAAAGTTGAAGTAAACATTCTAGGCAATGCGGTTGCAGCGCTAGCAACATCTTCTGACGTACGTACTACCTTTCTGGCTGTGCGGCCCAGAAATCCAGCGGGACCCCCGCCTACCACCCCATCCAACTCCTCGCCGGTTAATTCGGCCAGACGTTCCGGGATGACCAGATGATAAACGCTATTGCTGTTTTCCACGGCTCTGATGGCTAAGCCTTCTTCTATCTCATAACCTTCCTCTTTCAAAGTTTCCATCGTGTCGGATAGCAGCTTGGTTGGCTTTGAATGCTTCGTCAGCCCAGCATTTGGCTATCAGCAGGGAAAATTGTTCATCGTACTCATCGAGTTGATGCTCTGCATCTGCGTTCATAAGCTCATCCTCATAGAAAAGGCGCGGTTCGATCCGTTGATTTTATCTGTCCCACCCGAATCGCTTCAATGACACAGTTGTGTTTTGAGTAACAGCATGTATCAAAAAGTTCTCGCCTGATCCCACTTTTATCCGGCAACAGCGTTAGCAGGCCATCCTGACACGCGGCGAAAAAAAGTTGCCTGTTATTCCGCCCAAACCCAGCAGAAAACGCGGCAAACCGGCCAAATCGATGCCCACAGCCTGTGGGAACGATTCAAGGTCATTTGCTGCTGTTCGCCAAAAAACCGCATATGGACTTTACCAATAACCGCGCCGGGCAAAATTCAATAATAATGGGTCAAAGTCAAACAAAAGCTCTGCCTGCTCCTGCCCAGAAGACTGTGCACACGCCTATTGTCGAATATCCAGCTATCTGCAAAGCATAGCCGAGCGGGTATAAAATCCACTCATCGCGTTTCAAATCGCACTCGCTGGGAATGCCGCATTAATTGGGCGCAAGTAGTTACAATGTGGGTTATGTACGCTACCGTACCGATATTGCCTGGTGTTTTGGTTAGGCTCTGAAACCAAGTCGATCCAGTTGGCTTATTTTAGATAACCTTTGGAGCATCAATCATGGCAAATACCACCACCAGCGTGAATTTAACCGGTGTTACCGGCAACGTATACGCCACATCAGGCGTTACCACCTCATACAGCAGCGTGCCGCAGACCAATGCAATCAATTTCATAGTTGGTGCGGGCGCAAGCATACAGACCGCCAACCAGAACTATACCACCGATGCAGCAATCGGCTATCATCAGTTGGAAACCATTCAGGCTCAGGGTTCCTATGCTAATTTTACCGCATGGAGCTTCTCTGGTCTGGTTACCCTGACCAATACCGTCACCGGGCAAAGTATTGTATTCCAATTAACCCAGCCCAGCGGCGTCGGCGGCGCCAACAACTCCGGTGTCAATGTTCAATTTCTGGATGGCACCCTGGCGTTTACCTCCAATGTGAGCGTCAACGGTTCGTGGACGGTCTGGATCACCCAGGGTGGTTCCGATACGAGTACTTGGGGTACCAACTCCGTGGCGATCCCTTACACTGCGGCTACCGCTGTAAATCTGACCACACTGGGCGCTGCCGGTAACAACACCGTCAATTCGTTGGTTAATTCGTCGGGCGTGACGAGCACGAGCTGGACGTCATCCGGCGGTACTACTGCCTTTACCAGCGCGAATCTGAGCGGTTTGAGCGGCAACGTGTACGCAGCTGCGAACGATACCACCACTTACACCAATGTTCCGCTGGCCAATGCAGCCAACTTCATTGTAGGCGCAGGCGCAGGCGCACTCATCACTAATCCGAACTATACCACCGATGCCGTAACCGGCCCCCATGTACTGGAAACCATACAGATACAGGGTTCCTATACCAATTTTACCGCATGGAGCACCTATGGTCTGGTTACCCTGACCAATTTCGGCACCGGGCAGAGCATTGCATTCCAGTTGACCAAACCAGGCAACGGCGCCAACAGTTCCGGCGTCAACGTACAGTTCCTGGATGGCACCCTGGCGTTTATATCCACGGTGAGCTCCAGCGGTGCGTGGGGGATCTCGATTACCCAGGGTGGTTCCGGCGCCAGCAACTGGGGTACCAACTCCGTGAGTCTCCCTTACACAGCAGCTTCCGCAGTGAATTTGACCACACTGGGCGCTACCGGCAGCAATACCGTCAATCCGAATGTGAATTCGTCGAGCGTGGGAAGCTGGCCCTCGTCGGGCGGTACGGCGCCCGGCGGCACCACCTTTACGCTCACTACCACCGTGGGCAACTTTATTGGTGGGCCTGGTAATGACACCTTTATGGGCACCTTCAGTAATGGAGGGGTTAATACGTTTCTTGTTGGAGATGTGCTGACCGGTAACGGCGGTACCAATACACTGATAATTTCGCCCAACATAGCCAATACGGCAATGACACTGGATGATACCTACTGGGCCGGCGTTTCCGGCATCCAGAATATTATTTTCAACTCAACAGGCAACGGCGCACAAACCTTCAGCACAGGCGCTAGTTTTAATTCGGCATTCACACCAGGCGGCGTTAATCTGACGACAGCATCCACTGGCGGCGCGATTACTATCGGCATGGGTACGTTTACCGGGGCTACAACACTCACAACAACTTCCGCTGCCGGCGCGCAGACTATTACAACCGGGTCAGGTGTTGCCGTGGTGATAGCATCATCCGGTGCTGGTGCGTTAAATATCAGCGGGGCAAATCTTGCGGCAGTGACCGCATTAACGACAGGGGTAGGTGCGCAGACGATTACCAATACCGGTACAGGTGCTGTGACAGTGATAGCAACCGACGTTTCAGGAACGCAGACTATTACACTGGGCAACGGTAACAACATTGTAACTGATGTTACCGGTTCGGGTGCAGTAACGGTAATCGTGGGTACGGGCTCCAATACCCTGAGTATCGGTGCTGCAACTGCAACGGGAAACACCTCAGGCATCTTCAATGTGACTTACGGCACTCACAATTCAACCGGTCCGGATAGCATCACGGTAGGTACCGGCGGCACAACCTACGCCACTGCCGCCAATTATGTGATTACGGGTGCGGTTACCGGAGACCGCTTTACCTTTGCAGCGGATACCGCTTCTTCAAATGCCGCACTGACAACAATGGGAGCTACCACAATCGCATCAATTGAGGCTGCAGTCGCGGGTCACGCGCATGCTGTCGCCTACGGCCTCGTTGGCGGCAACACTTATGTGGCGGAATCGGTGTCAGGCACCTTGGGGATTACCGATACAACGCTGATCGAGTTGCTTGGGACGCATACGCTGACTGCTGCAACGGGTTACGTCACAGTTGCTTCGCCGGATGGCCCTACGCCTACGCCTACGCCTACGCCTACGCCTACGCCTACGCCTACGCCTACGCCTACGCCTACGCCTACGCCGCAGACATTTACGCTCACTGCCGGAGTTGGCAGCTTCGTTGCAACAACATCGGGTATTAACACTTTTAACGGCACCTACAGCGACGGCGGTGTTGGAGCAGGTAATACATTTCAAATTGGCGATACTATCACTGGTAATGGTAGTAACAATACGTTGAGTATCACCCCTAATACGGCGATTTTGGGTGGAACTGCTGCTACCTCATTTACGCCACAAGCCTCACCGGTAATAAATGACAGCATTTGGAGTCACGTCAGCGGTATCCAAAATGTTTCGATTACAACAGGCGCCGGCGCACAGACTATTACCTCAGGCGCTTTTTTTAATGCCGCATTCGCGGCGGGTATCAATCTGACGTCTATAGCCGCCGGCGGTGCGATTAATATTTTTATGGATGGGAGTAATGGTGGCACCCTGTTTAACGGCGCTGCAACAGTCACAGCAACGACATCCGGTGCAGGTGCGCAGACTATTGACGCCGGCTCAGGTCTTACCACAGTGATAGCATCATCCAACGGAGGCGCGCAGACCATTGTTGGCAGCAATTTTGCTGCCGTGTCGGCAATAAACACTGGCAACGGTGCGCAGACGATTACCAGTACCGGTACAGGTGCTGTGACAGTGATAGCAACCGACGTTTCAGGAACGCAGACTATTACACTGGGCAACGGTAACAACATTGTAACTGATGTTACCGGTTCGGGTGCAGTAACGGTAATCGTGGGTACGGGCTCCAATACCCTGAGTATCGGTGCTGCAACTGCAACGGGAAACACCTCAGGCATCTTCAATGTGACTTACGGCACTCACAATTCAACCGGTCCGGATAGCATCACGGTAGGTACCGGCGGCACAACCTACGCCACTGCCGCCAATTACGTGATTACGGGTGCGGTTACCGGAGACCGCTTTACCTTTGCAGCGGATACCGCTTCTTCAAATGCCGCACTGACAACAATGGGAGCTACCACAATCGCATCAATTGAGGCTGCAGTCGCGGGTCACGCGCATGCTGTCGCCTACGGTCTCGTTGGCGGCAACACTTATGTGGCGGAATCGGTGTCAGGCACATTGGGGATTACCGATACAACGTTGATCGAGTTGCTAGGCACGTATACGCTGGCTGCTGCAACGGGCTACGTAACAGTAACTCCAAATCCACAGACATTTACCCTCACTGCCGGAGTCGGCAGCTTTGTTGCGACAACAGCCGGCGTTAACACGTTTAACGGCACCTATAGTGATGGAGGAGTTAGTAGCCCTACGCCTAATACATTTCAAATTGGCGATACTATCACTGGTTACGGAACCAACAATACGCTGAATATCACCCCTAATACAACAATTGGAGCTGGAGCTGCTGCTACTTCATTTACGCCACAAGCCTCACCGGTAATAAATGACAGCATTTGGAGTCACGTCAGCGGTATCCAAAATGTTTCGATTACAACAGGCGCCGGCGCACAGACTATTACCTCCGGCGCCTTTTTTAATGCGGCATTCGCGGCAGGCGGCGTAAATCTGACGTCGATAACCACTGGCGGCGCGATTAATATTTTCATGGATGGAAGTAATGGTGGCACCCTTTTTACCGGAGTTGAAACAATCACGGCAACAACATCCGGTGCAGGTGCGCAGACCATTGACACCGGCTCTGGTCTTACCACCGTGATAGCATCAGCCAATGGTGGTGCGCAAACCATTGTTGGTGCAAATCTGGCGACAGCGTCGGTAACAAACACTGGCAACGGCGCTCAGACGATTACCAGTACGGGTGCAGGTGTTGTCACACTAACGGCAGTAGGCTTTTCAGGCGCGCAGACGATTACAACGGGTGCAGGCAACGATATTTTAAACGTGACGCTCTCTGCCGGAGCAATCAATACCATTTCAACGGGCGCAGGCAACGATACGATTAACCTCTTTTATGCTGCTGGCGCGGCTTCAACCAACACCATTACAGGCGGCCTCGATGCGGACACTATCAGCCTGGGCAGTCAAACCACCGGTACAGTCGATACTCTGGTCTATGCGGCACTTACCGGTACCAATGATACAGGCTCGGCTATCACCGCCAACGGCGCGCACTGAGCGGTGTCGACGTTATCAGCGGCGCAAGAACGGGGGACGTAATCAATCTTGGCGCTGCTGCCGGTGCGCTGACCAACGCACTGCTTGGCGTTTTCACAGCACCGGTTGTTGCCGGTGTGGCGTCTGCGGAAATCGTGCGAGGTAATTATACTGGCGGAACCAATGGTACGTTTACTGCCTCTGCTGCTGGTACCTCATCCCTGGTTCAATGGGCCGATGCGACTGTCGGCCACGGTACGGCTGCGGTTGTCCTCGTTGGTTATGCTGATACCGGGGCTACGGCTTTTACCGGAGCGGGGCTCATCACCCTCGCTTAAGGAAATTGCGGGGAGAATGCGTGGGTAGCCGCACGCCGATTCCGAGGGGCCGCCCCCCTCACCTTTGATACAGCATTGCGTGATACACCCATTGCGTTAAAAGGCTTACGCATCCACGCATTCGTGACACACTAACGGCTCGCGTTTGAAAACGGAGGTAAGTAAATGACAACGGTCGATGGCGTTCAGCCAGCCTGGCATGATTGGATTGTAACCAACCTGCGGCGGGGGTGTAATCGGCAATCAATGATCGAATCCATGGTGCAGGCGCAATTCGACGCCGCATTTGCATCGACATGCATTGAGTGTATAGCAAAGGATATGAAAAATGGAGCATCCTCTCGTCTTTCACCCAGCGAACCTTACCGGTATGAGGCCGGCCGTATTGCCTCAGGCAATATCATTGCACTATCTGATTTCACAGTCAAAGTCGCATTTCGTTTGAATCGGCCTGATGTGGTTCTTTTGGAGGGGTTCATGAGTAATGCGGAATGCGACGAACTGGTGGCTCTGTCCAGGCAGAAGTTGTTGCCATCCACTATCGTTGACCCGCAATCCGGCGATACAAAAATAATTGCGGCGCGCAGTAGCGAAGGCACGTATTTTCAGCGAGGTGAAAATGAATTGGTTCGGCGTTTGGAACGACGCATGTCGGAGTTGATGAACTGGCCGGTGGAACGCGGTGAAGGTATCCAGATATTGTACTATCGAGTCGGCGCCGAGTATCGGCCTCACTTCGATTATTTCCCAGTGCAAGACCCGGGCAGCGCGCCGCATTTGGCGAAAGGCGGCCAGCGGGTGGCTACGTTGGTGATGTATCTGAATGATGTGGCCGATGGAGGAGGCACGTTTTTTCCAAACATCGGCCTGAATGTTACCCCCCTATGTGGCTCGGCGCTTTATTTTGCATATGCAAATTCAATGTCTCAGGTTGATCCGGCTACGCTACACGGCGGCTCGCCAGTGTTGGCCGGCGAAAAATGGATTGCCACCAAATGGTTGCGGCAAAATCAATATGGGGGATGACACATTCCAGCGAGGTGTTGTTTAGGGATCAATGGATGCGCTTGCGGCAGTCGCAAACTTGACCCATGGCTGCGGACGGGCCGCTGGTGTTCAGCCACCCGAGTCCGGCAATAAAATACGGAGAAAACGTATCGAGGAAGAAGTAAAACGGTTACGACGCGGGCAAAAAAGTTTCCGGCATCAAGCGGCATATTGCTGTGGACACGCAGGGTCTGCCGCATGCGATTGCGGTCAGTGCGGCAGAAGTAACCGATCGCCAGGGAGCGCTGGCGGCCTTCGATTGATGTTTCCCGACTCTTCAGCAGGTGCGTAGCGTGCTGGTTGATGGAGACTACAGCGGACAACCGTTTGCCGAGGCGATTAAAGAGAAACTGGGGGCAACCGTGCAAGTAGCGAGGCGTAACGAGCTACATACCTTTGCAGTAATACCTCAACGCCGGGTGGTTTAACGTTCTTTCGCCTGGTTGGAAAAATGCCGGCGTTTATGGAAAAACTGCGAGCGTGGGCTCAACACCAGCTTGCAGTTTATCCATTTGGCCTTCCTGGCGTTATTACTGAAAAGATTATGAACAGCGTCTAAGGCAGAGCCCGTACCCTTCCGCGCGTTACATTTTTTTCAAACAAGTTCAGTTGTGAAGATTTCTGATCCTGTCGCTTTGATATTTTAACGCACAAAGAAGGCCTCCACTGCGTTGTAAACAAACTTTTTATT
This sequence comes from Candidatus Methylospira mobilis, assembly GCF_009498235.1. Classification (NCBI taxonomy): domain Bacteria; kingdom Pseudomonadati; phylum Pseudomonadota; class Gammaproteobacteria; order Methylococcales; family Methylococcaceae; genus Candidatus Methylospira; species Candidatus Methylospira mobilis. The sequence goes on from NZ_CP044205.1 coordinate 2,659,849, forward strand.
CGCCACATCTCCGCGCCTCCGCGTCAACTAACCTCATCCGCGACATATTCGCGCTCCGTGCTACACCGAACATACGGCGTAAGATTTTTTCTGTATGGTTGAACTCGATTACAGACATCCGTCATGTTTCGAATCAGGAAATCAAAGGCATATGCCACATCAAATGAACCTGCAACAACTGCTCGGCAAGCGCAACAAGATCGTCAGCGCCGCCGAGGCCGTGCGTCTGATTCGTGATGGCGATACGGTCGCTACCGGCGGCTTTGTCGGCATTGGTTTCGCCGAAAATATTGCCGTTGCGCTTGAGCAGCGCTTTCTCGGTACCGACCGGCAATCACCGGCAGGTAGCCCGCGCAATCTTACGCTGGCGTATGCCGCCGGGCAGGGTGACGGCAAGGAGAGAGGCCTCAACCACTTGGGTCATGAAGGACTGGTAGCGCGTGTCATCGGCGGTCACTGGGGGCTGGTGCCGAAACTACAGCAACTTGCCGTCAACGATCGCATTGAAGCTTACAACTTGCCGCAGGGCGTCATCACCCACCTGTTCCGGGATATTGCCGCGGGCAGACCCGGTCTGCTCACCCGCGTCGGCCTCGGTACCTTTGTCGACCCCCGGTTTGGCGGCGGCAGGATCAACGCCATCACAAAGAAAAATCTCGTCGAGTTGATGATCATTGACGGCGAGGAGCATCTCTTTTACAAGTCATTTCCCATCCATGTCGGTGTCGTTCGCGGTACCACGGCGGACCCCGACGGTAATATCACCATGGAAAAGGAAGCACTGCCAGTTGATGCGCTGGCTATCGCAATGGCCGCACATAACTCGGGGGGTATCGTCATCGTCCAGGTCGAGCGTATCGCCGAGCGCGGTTCGCTTAATCCCCGTCAGGTCAAGATTCCTGGCATTATGGTCGATTGGGTGGTGGTCGCCGAAAAACCCGAATATCACATGCAAACCTTCATAGAGCACTATAACCCGGCGTTCTCCAGCGAGATCAAAGTACCGGTCTCTTCAATCCCGACGATGGAACTCTCCGAACGCAAGATCATTGCTCGCCGCGCGGCGCTTGAACTTAAAGCCAACGATATTGTTAACCTGGGCATCGGCATGCCCGAGGGCCTTGCCAACGTTGCCGCCGAAGAAAAGATCATCGAGTTGATGACGCTCACTGCCGAACCTGGCGTTATCGGCGGTATTCCGGCAGGAGGGCTGAACTTCGGTGCCGCCATCAACGCAGAAGCAATCATCGACCAGCCCTACCAGTTCGACTTTTACGACGGCGGCGGGCTCGATCTAGCTTTCCTTGGGCTGGCTCAGGTCGACACCTGCGGCAATCTCAACGTAAGCAGGTTCAACCAGCATCTGGCCGGTGTCGGCGGCTTCATCAACATCAGCCAGAATGCCAGGAAGGTGGTATTCGTCGGCACGTTTACCGCCGGTCAATTGGCTGTGGCGATCAACGACGGCAACTTGAAAATACTCAATGAAGGCGAATTGACAAAGTTTGTTAATACTGTCGAACAGCGTACCTTCAGTGGCGAATACGCCTTCAAGCGCGGTCAGCAAGTCCTCTACGTCACCGAACGCTGCGTATTCAGCCTGATCGAGAACGGGCTGGAACTGATAGAGATAGCCCCAGGCATTGATCCGGAATGCGACATCCTAGAGAGGATGGCCTTCCGCCCCGCGATCTCGCCTACGCTAAGGACGATGGATCCGCGCATCTTCCGAGACGAGCCGATGGGAATGCGTGACGATATGCTGGCCCGGTAATGAAAAACTGCGCTTCGCTATTCCCGATCGACTCGCTGACCGGACAATCACTAGTGACCAGCCAGCGCTGGTTCGTGCGGTAAAGTTACACATAACACACTTACTGAAAAGAGATAGAACAATGAGTGAAATTAGTATTATCGGTGCATACAACACCGAATTCGGAGCCTTCGTCGTCGAGAACGAGACCAGCGGCCTGATGACCGACACAAAGACCTACTACGATCTTCTAATCGAAGCCGGGCGCGGCGCTATCGTCGATTCGGGCCTGGAAGCGAAAGACATCGACGCCATCTATGTCGGTTCCTCTTCTCCATCATTGTTCGTCAATCAGGAGCATGTTGCGCCGATTGCCGCGGAGATAGATCCGGTTTTGCGTTTCAAACCGATGACTCGCTGTGAGAGCGCCTGCGCTTCGTCGTCGGTGGCTCTGTACAACGCCATCTATGCCGTGGAGGCCGGACGAGCCCGTCGCGTGCTTGTAATCGGCGTCGAAAAAATGAACCTGCTGCCCACGCCGCAAATGACGCATGTTTTGGCCTGTTGTTCGCATTGGCCGAGCGAGGGATCAAAGGGCTGGTCGTTTCCGATGCTGTTCGCCGCGTATGCTAAGGCTTATCAGGCCCATTACATGATTCCGCCCGAGGAATTCGAAAAAATGCTGTACACGGTTGCCGCCCTTGGCTATAAAAACGGCGCGGAGAATCCGCTCGCTCACATGAAGGATGGTCCCAGCTCCGTCGAGGCGATCATGAAACTCAACGAGCCGGATGCGCGAGGCAAGCGCCATAACATGATGATTGCCGAGCCTCTGCGTATGCACGATTGCTCGCTGGTGTCGGACGGCGCGGCGGCGCTTGTAATCACCCGGACCGCCCATGTTAGCAACAAACATCGCGCGGTGGAAATCGCCGGCATCGGCCATTCGGTCGAACGGCTGCCGGAAAACGTACGCCCCAACATGCACGAGTTGATGGCCGGGAAGGATGCCGCTGCGAAAGCGTACAAGGAAGCCAACATTACATCGGACGATATCGACTTGGCCGAAGTGCATGACTGCTTCACTATCAACCAGATCCTGTCTACCGAGGCGCTCGGCCTATCCACGGATGGCCGTGGCGGCTACGACTATCTCGATGGTCGCTTCACGCGGGACGATAAGGTGGCTGTGAATCTGTCCGGCGGCCTGAAGGCCAAAGGACACCCGGTGGGCGCAACCGGCGCCTCCATGCATACATTGATCTACAAGCAGCTCATAGGTGAAGCAATCGGCGTGAAAGCAAAGAAGGCGGATATTGGCGTGGCGTTCAATGTTGGCGGTTCCGCCGTCACTAATTGCGTCACTGTATTGAGAAAACTGTGATCGCGGCCGTAGCAAGGACAACGATGAAGAACATGATCTACAACGACATGGCGTTCTCGATAGCCAAGACCGGTAGTGGATGGGATATCACCCGCAAACTCCCGAACGGTGATATCGCCTTGGTCGGCGTGAGCCTGTTCGCTGACCTGCCGGATGGCGACGCCGAAGCTCGGGCGCAGTCGCTGGTCAGGACGATATTTCCTGTCGGAGTAAAGATTTTCGGCCCGGATGTTGCGCATCCAAACAGGGTGGATGATCTCATGATTGTCGGGCCTGACGTAGGCCATCCGAACTTCATCTACTGGGAAGAGGACAGCACGTCCTTTGCCCGGTAACGCATTCGATCAATAAGGAATACATTATGGAAATCAATGGCAGCGTGGCACTCGTCACTGGAGGCAGTAACGGCATCGGTAGTGCCGTAGCCAAATTCCTTGCCAAGCGGGGCGCCAAGGTGGCCGTCGTCGGCAGATTACAGGAGAACATTGATCTTGTCGTCAAGGACATCAAGGACATGGGTTGCGAAGTGGTAGGCATCCTGGGCAACGTCACTAGTGAAGCAGACACCGCGCGATTCATCCAGGCGACGCTGAAGGCTTTTGGCAAGCTCAATATCGTAGTGGCCTCGGCCGGCATTATTCGCGACGGTACGATGCTGAGTCTGGACAAGGACACCGGTAAGGTATCCCGCAAGATGGGTCTCAACAAGTGGCAGCCGGTGATCGATGTCAATCTGACAGGTACTTTCCTGACGCTGCGTGACGCCGCAGAAGCGATGGTTAACGGCGGATGGGAGGGGCTGCTGGTACCGATCTCATCAATCAACAAAGTTGGACAGGTCGGCCAGATAAATTACTCATCGACCAAGACCGCCGTTGCCCTGATGCCCAAAATTATCATCGGCGAATTCCTCATGCGCGGCATACGCAACATCCGCTGCGTCGGTATCGCGCCAGGCTATACCGCGACCCGTATGCTCACCGGGATGAATCAGGATGCCCTGAAGGCTCTCATAGAGGACGTGCATATCGGCCGTCTGGTTGAACCGGACGAAATCGCGGCGTTGATCTGTCATTGCGTCGAGAATGTCGCGCTCAACGCCACGACCATCGAAATCACCGGTGGCCTGTGCTATCCGAATGGGATCGCGAAGTGATTTGGCTTTTCAATCTAAATAATACAAAATTATTACTCTAATTAACTGTTTGATTATAGTCAATTTTTCCTGAAGAGACTAGTAAAAAATTGAAGGAGAAGCACCCGACTAGCCATGCTCACCTCTAACTAATGCGCATCTTTTCCGATCCAGGCATGGAGGACGCGCTCTACGATGTACCGCGCATGCGTGCTTTTGCAGGGTAAGCGTCCAGTCGTCCCGTCTACATAAAAAATAAGTCTTCCGTCATGCTTTGCATTTTCCTTGAGGAGTCGAAGCATGAATAGCATGAATAACAAGCAAGCAGAGCAGATACGCCATATCGAGCAGTGGCGAGCCAGCGGCCTGAGTCAGGTCGAATATAGCCGTCGGAACGAGCTGAAGCCGGCTACTTTCAACTACTGGGTGCGGCATCTGGATGCCGAAGCATCCGCGGTTCGCCCTCTTTCACCTTCGCGCGCCGGTTTTTTGCCGGTATCGATTGATAAAGTAGCTGAACCGGCGGCGCATGCGCTGCTATTGCGGACAAGACAGGGGTACACCCTGGAACTCTCAACGTCGACTTCTCCTCGCTGGTTGGCGGAGCTGCTGCAATGTCTGGATTGATCGCTCATCCCGTCCAGATTTGGTTCAGTGTCGCGGCGGTGGATATGCGTCGCGGCATCGACGGTTTATCAAGCCATGTGCAGCAGGTGCTGGGACATGCGCCTTGCGCGGGGTCGGCCTTCGTGTTTCGCAATCGTGCGGGTAATCGCATCAAAGTATTGCTGTGGGACGGCACCGGAGTGTGGTTATGTCAGCGCCGTTTGCACGAGGGCCGCTTTATTGGGCCGAAGGCGGGAGAGCCCTGTGTTTCTCTCACAGTCGCGCAATGGGAATGGCTGATTGCCGGGGTCGATTGACGGCGCTTGTCGTCTGTCCCGTCGGCGGATTTACGGGCTTGAACAGCGCCTGCATTTTCCGTAAAAACCTGCTGAAACCCAGCATTCATGCGGGTTTCAGCGTGACTCCCTACCGAGCATCGGGTATAATAACACCATGAATTTACAAGCTAAACTCGATCAACTGAATCTGGAAGCAGCGGCCAAAACACAGCTGGCATCGGCGATCGATTCGTTGATCGAACAGGCGCGGCAGGAAACTGAACAGCAGTTCGACGCAACGCTGAAAGCCAAGGACGATGAAATTCGTATCAAGGACATCAAGATCGAGGCGCTGACCCTGGAGCTCAGCATCCTGCGCCGCACCCGCTTCAGCGTCAAAAGCGAAGCACTGCCCGCTGTGCAGCGCGATCTGTTCGAAGACACCTGGAACGAAGACCTCTCCGCCGTTGAAGCGCAAGTCGAACAGCTGGTCGAAGAACAACCCTGCACCACCGTCGCCAGACCCAGGCGTCCGCGCGCAGGCCGTCAACCGCTGCCAGAACATTTGCCGCGCATCGAACACCGTCACGAACCGGAATCCTGCCTGTGCGGACAGTGCGGTAAAGACTTGGTCAAAATCGGCGAAGACATCACCGAACAGCTGGATGTCGAACCGGCCAAATTCTTTGTCCACCGCCATATCCGCCCGCAATACGCGTGCAAGGCCTGCGAGACGGTCAAGGCTGCGCCGATTGCACCCGCCATTATTGATGGCGGCATGGCGGCGGTCGGCTTGCTCACCTGGGTGATGATCGGCAAATACCAGGATCATCTCCCGCTCTATCGTCTTGAACAGATCGCCGCGCGCGACGACGTGATCCTGTCGCGTTCGACGCTGGCAGACTGGGTTGGTCGTGTCGGTGTGGCGTTACAACCGCTGGTAGACCGGCTTGCCTGGCATCTGTTGCAGCGCAACGCCCTACACGCCGATGAGACGCCGGTGGCGCAACTCGATCCCGGCAACGGCAAAACCAAAAAGGCCTACCTGTGGGCCTACCGCAGCAATGATCTGGAACCGGGGCCTCGCATCATCGTCTTCGACTATCAGCCCGGACGTAGCGGCGCACATGCGCGCCACTTCCTCGGCAACTGGCACGGTCACCTCATGGTCGACGACTATGGCGGTTACAAATCCCTGTTTGCTGCCGACCGCGAGGGCGCGCAGCCCTGTATCGAACTGGGCTGCATGGCGCATGCGCGCCGGAAATTCTTCGATTTGCATAAAGCCAATAGCTGCCCGATGGCGCTGGAAGCCCTGCAGCGTATTGCCAGGCTGTACGCGATAGAAGGCGAAGGCAAAACGATGGACATCGAAGCACGCAAGCAACTGCGCCAGGAAAAAAGCAAGCCCGAACTAACAGCCCTGCATGACTGGCTGATCGAAACCCGCGCGCGTACTGCCAACGGCGGCGGCTCCGCCAAAGCGCTGGATTACGCAATCAAACGCTGGCCTGCCCTGATCCGCTATGCCGACAGCGGCCATCTGCCGATCGACAACAACCCGGTGGAAAACAGCATTCGTCCTATTGCCATCGGCAAAAAGAACTGGCTGTTCGCCGGTTCCGAGCGTGGCGGTCAACGCGCCGCCGCAATACAGACCTTATTGGGCACAGCCAAACTCAATGGACTTAACCCGGCGCGCTGGTTGAAAGACACGCTGGAAAAACTGCCGGTCTGGCCCAACAGCCGTATTGATGAGTTGCTGCCCTTTGCCGTTATGGATATTAAACCGCAGGCGTAAGCGCAGGAATAGATGGTGGCGTTACGCGCTTACTTTGCAGGGATGGACTTGTTTGATGAATCAACGCCGGAAGAAACAATGATTCTAAACTTCCGTCACCTGTTGGAAACACATCAACTGACGGTGGAGATCATGAACGCAATCACCGGAACCTTGGAACAGAAGGGCCTGTTGCTCTAAGACTGCACGATGGTGGATGCGACGATTATCCATACGCTGTCTTCCGCCAAAAACGAGAAGAAACAGCGCGATTCAGTGGTATTTCGGGATGAAAGTTCATGTCGGAGCAGATGTCCAAAGCGGTTTTGCGCACACGATATCGGGCGAAGCGGATGTGAGCCAATTAATTTAGCGAGACGAGCCATGTTGACATAAGGAGGAGAATTGCGCCCGGTTGCCCGCAACAGAGCAGCTTCAGAGGGTAAAAACCAGGAAATCAACGGATTGAGGGCGCATTCCTGCTAATTTTAAAAAACCAATTTTTGTTGGAAGGCACGACTTATTCACTTCCGGGCTGGTTCAGACTTTCTTTAATTCAATTACCCCCTCACCGGGACGCGCGTCAAATCAAGTAGATGAGGATAACGCGGATCTATGGATTCAGGCAGCGCCAGGCGTTGCAACGGCTCTCCGCCCCTGGACTGAAATACGGCCGACTCCGGCACAGGGATTGAGAGAATGCGTACTTCGCCATGTAACGGCACGCCGCCACTCCGCCATCCCGACACCATCGTTGTTTGCGGCGCGCCCTGTACTCTCCAATCAATATTCCGATAGCGGGGCGGATAATAGCTGCAACCACCTATGGTCCGCTGTGTCCACCTATCCAGGATATCGAAATGCAGCGCAGTTTCTACCGGCAAGGTCGGATGCAGGGTGGAAACCGGTTGCGCGGCCTTGTAACGCACGCCGGCCAGATAATGTCCGGAAACAGCCGTTTCCTGCAACGGCACCCAGGCATTGTTGCAAATCAACTGGTAGCGTGTCGTATTAAAGCTGCCGCTGCAGCTTACCTGCAAACGCGCATTGGCGGTATCGACGAAACGCGCGATGCCCTGAACCGCCGGCTCCTCGGCCAGAATCGGCCACGGCTCGTGGGCATGGCGCAGTTCCAGCGCAATATCGCCGAATTGTACTTGCCCCAATACCGGAAAAGCCAGCGCCAGAAAAGGCTCAAACCATGCCGGCTCGAATGCCAGACCCACCGTTGCGAGATCCTGAATTATTTCCTGCAGATCGCGCCATAAAAAACCGGGAAGCATGTATTTATCGTGTATATCGATCCGTTTTCCGTCCATACCCCTATCCGTCAAGGGATGACGATCCAGATAAGCCAGCATGCCGCGCAGCAGCAGGGATTGCAGGCCGGCCAGTTCAGCATTCGGCGGCGACGTAAACGTTCGCAGCGAGATTCTGCCCTGCCTGTCCTGATCGCGATCCGGCGGGTACAGGCAATCCATATCGATTTCCGTGCGGTGAATATCGTAGGCAACATCGCTCAACACATGCCGCAACAGGCGATCGATCAGCCATGGCATGGCTGCTTCCCCTGCAGGAATTCGCGCCAAAGCGATATCCAGCTCATATAACGCGTCGTCGCCGCCTTCGTCCGGACGCGGCGCCAAACCGCCCGGCCCGATGGCTCGGTCGGCAAAAAAATAGGATAGACAGGGATGGCGGCGCCAATAGTCAATCAAGGAACGCAGCAAGTGCGGCGTGGTTAAAAACGGGCTGCGCGCCGGCGTCGCGCCGCACAGAAAAATGTCCGAACGCATATCCGTCAGGCTGGGGCTACCATCCGCCGCACTGCATGACCCCGCAAACCCAAAACCTTCCGCTTCCGCGTACGCCAATTGCAAATGCGCATAATGGTCGGCCCAGGATGCACTTTCCGGCAGCGTCAGCTTGATCGCGCCGGCTTCCGGTTCTATCAGCCAACGGCGTAAACGCGCATCGACGGGAGGCTCGTAGCCTTCGGGGATGATCGTAAAGCCGGTTTCACCGGCAATGCGCTCCAATGAGTCAATCACGCTGAAATAGTGATCCACAGACAGCATGGGCGGCAGAAAAACGTGGACTGCCCCCTGTCTTATTTCAATGCATAAGGCAGTGCGCGGAAAGTTTGGCTCTGATACTTTTACTGAGGGGGCGTTTACTGTAACCGCTAACGCTGTTGATACATCATCCGTTTTTTCCCTCACCCTTCCCAGTGTTTCCGGGCGGTCCTGCCCGGAACCCTGCGGGCAGGCTTCGCTAGACCAAATTTGTTCCATACAAACTTGTCCCGAAGGAAGAAGGTTACTTGACTCATCCCACGGCGATTGAGCGACATCCGCTAAAACATCCTCCTGCAACGACAGCGCCTGCAACGGCAGCCGCAAGCCCAGGGGGGAAGAACCCGGCGTAAGATAAAGGCGCTCGCGACGGAACGGCCAATATCCGCTGCACCAGCGGGACGCATTCACATCCCATTGCAAAGGCAACACAAAACCCGTCGGATCACTGCCGGCTTGCGACAACAGCACGGCAATCCGCCGCCGGCTTTCGGCGTCCGATAAAGCAGCAGGCCGGGGCGGATATCCGCATACGGAGCGTTGCTGCCAGAGTTGTTGCAGGCCATCCTCGTATGCCGGAATGATAAATTCGGCAGATACTCCCAGCATTTGCGCCAGTTCTTCGGCTATTGATTTTGCATCGGCGAGTTCAGGCCGGCGTATGGATGGTTTCCGTAGCGGCGCGGGAGATATCGATAGCCCGTCTGCGCGAAAATAATAGCTCAAACGCCAGCGCGGCAAAGTCTCTCCGGCATACCACTCGCCTTGTCCGAGATGGAAGCTCCCTCCCCCGCCCAAACGCGCGCCAATATGGCACAGCAGCGCTTGCGCCTGTGCGTAGCTATCGCCGCCATCCGCACCGTGAAAGGAAATTGAGCGCCCCATGCGAAGCCCTGGCGTCTGTTGCGTCAGGGTCTCATCAATCCGGGCGCCTAACGCCTGGATTGCACGCCAGTCCGCTGCTGAATACGAAGCGGACTGGGGCTGCGACGTCAGCCGTTCGACCGTGGTAACTTCACGGCAGGTCAGTTCGCATGCTTCGTAAAAACCCGCCACAGCCTGTACCCGCAACCGATCGGGAGCCGAGGCAAGGGGTATATGGGCTTCGGCTGTGAAAATACCCAGCGACGGATCAAGCCCGACCCAGCCCGCACCGGGCAAAAACACTTCCGCCCAGATATGCAGAATGGCGCTATCCGAAGCCGTAACGCCGTCTGACAGCAATACCCGGAACCCAGAAGTAAATCTTGCTGCAAAGCCCAATGCGCGCAACACTTCGACCAGAAACCAGGCCGGGCCGGTATCCGGGCCGGGTATTTGCCCTATTAAGCGCGACCGATCGGCCGCCTTTACGCCTTCATTGATGAGTCCCCGGGCAAAATCCTCGGAAATGTGCTGGTTGATACGACTCAAACAGGCGATGGTCGTCAACGGTTCCCTGTCAAGCCGCTCGCACCAGGATTTTACCGTCGCCGGCGTTTCTCCGCTGCTCAAATAGGCGCGAAGTTCACGCTGCGACTGCTTATCGTACTCGAAAGGATATAGCGTTGCCGCAGACTCCAACAGAAATGCGAACGGATTGCAGGGAGTCAGCGCGGCTATCAGCTCTACGGTTATCGCCAGCTCGGTCAGCGGCTCCGGAAGATCCAGGCGCAGCAGATAATTGCCGTAGGAATCGCGTACCGTATTGATAAAATGCGAGCCACCTTCAACCTTCAGGCTATAAGACGAAACCTCCTCCCGGCAATGCGGCGCTGGCCTCAAACGCAACCAATGAGTAGACAAACGCGTCGGCCGCGCGAAACGGTAATCAATGCGATGGGTCAAGGCTATGCGCGTACTCATATCGGCGACCTCAAATCAAGCGTACAAGGAAACGCGGCGTTCGGCGCTTCATCGGACGGCTCCCTGCCACTGAACAAATGCGCCGTATCGGATATCGTATGTCCCCAATCGGCAAAACGCGATGCCCGGCGCGTTTCGGCCTCATAGGCGTTGACCGGAAAAGCGTCATAGGCAAGCCCCCCCGGATGCGCGACATGATAAACGCAGCCATGCACTACGCGCCCCAGTTTTTTGTCGAACACATCGAATGTCAGCGGCGCATCGACCGGAAGCGTGGGATGCAAACCCGCGATCGACGGCCAGGCCTTGTAGCGCACCCCGGCGACATACTCTCCCGTCACACCGGTAGCCTGCAATGGCAAGCGACGGCCATTGCAGGCTACCAGAAAACGCTCCTTATCGAGACCGCTGCATTTGATTTGCAGCCGTTCCAGTGAAGAATCGACTCCGCGCGCCTGCCGGGCCGAATCGTCGCTGCCCAAGACCGGCCAGGGTTCCAGCGCCATGCGCAGTTCCAGCTCCATTGAACCCGCCTGCAAACGTCCGAAAACCGGAAAGCGGAATTCGAAGAACGGCGCATACCACTGCAGTTCGAACGGAAAACCGGCCTCGTTTAACTCACTGATCACACCGCTGAAATCGGACCAGACAAAGTGCGGCAGCATGAAACGGTCATGCAGCGCCGTTCCCCAGCGCACCAGTTTATGGCGATAAGGCTGTTCCCAGAAACGCGCCACCAATGCGCGTATCAGCGACATCTGCGCCAGACTCATTTGCGGATGCGGCGGCATTTCGAAACCGCGAAACTCCAGTATACCGAGCTTGCCGGTGGCCGAGTCAGGCGAAAACAGCTTGTCTATCGAAAATTCGGCGCGATGGGTGTTGCCGGCCAGATCCACCAGCAAATTTCTCAACACGCGATCCGTGATCCAGGGAGCCGCGTGTTTTTCCATTTCTTCCAGCGCCAGCTCCAGATCGTCCAGGACGCGGCTGCCCTGCTCATCGACGCGCGGGGCCTGCGAGGTAGGCCCGATGAAGCTGCCTGAAAACAGATAGGACAGCGCCGGATGATGCTGCCAGTAGGTCAGTAGCGAACGCAGCAAATCGGGCCGCCTCAGCAAGGGACTGTCCGCGACGGTTGCCCCGCCCAGAGTGACATGGTTGCCGCCGCCGGTACCGGTATGTTTGCCGTCGAGCATGAACTTTTCCGCAGCCAGACGCGACAGGCGTGCCTCTTCGTAAAGTATCGTTGTTGTACGCTCCAGTTCGGCCCACGATCGGGAAGGATGGATATTCACTTCGATGACGCCGGGATCGGGCGTCACCTTGAACGAGCGCAAAGCGGGATCGAACGGCGGTTCATAGCCTTCGATTATCACCGGAATATCGAGTTGCGCGGCAGTATGCTCCACCGCATTTAACAGCATGCGGTAGCGCGCCAGCGTCGCTGCCGGCGGCATGAAAATATAAAGCCTGCCCTGGCGCGCTTCCATGCATAAGGCGGCATGAACAAATTCAGGCGTAATGCGCCACTCCTCCAGCCTCGGTCGAACGCCGTCCGGATAATTGAACTGTGAAGGCGAGCGTCCGGACTGAGCCAAAACCTCTTGACGCATGACCAAGCGCTCTGTTTCGAATGAGCTCACCGGCAATAACTGTTCCCAGGGGAGACGCAAGCCCATCGGCGAACTGCCCGGCGTCAAATATAATCGATCGCTCGAAAACGCCCACTGCCCGGACTGCCAGCCGGATGACATATCATCCCAGCGCAACGGCAATGCAAAACCGGTCGCTTCATCCAGTCCGCGCGCCAATGCCAGACTCAAATCGTCTCGGTACTGCGGTGCTCCGTCTATACTGATCGGGTTGTAATTCCCAGGCTCATTGCTTTCACGCCACAAATAATACAGCCAGTCCTCATAAGCGGACACGATAAAACCCCGCGGCACATGGAGCTGCTGCGCCAGGGCATCCGCAAAACGGCGGGCATGTTCCGTGGTAAGACGGTAATCCCGCGTTGCATCGGCCAACAAGGCCGGTTCTTGCCATAGCGGCTGCGCGTCCGTACTCCAAAAGCAACCCAGCGCCCAACGCGGCAACGGTTCGCCCGGATACCATTTCCCTTGTCCATGATGCAGCAAAGCCCTTTGCGCAGCGTACGCCGGCGACAGACGGCGCAGTAACTCGCAGGCGCGCTCGAACTTGTGTCCGCCCAACGCTTCCGTGGTCCATTCGGCACTTTCCATATCGTCGATGGAAACGAAGGTCGGCTCGCCGCCCATGGTCAAGCGTACGTCCCGGCTGAGCAGCACCTCATCGACCTGTTCGCCGACGCGCCTGATTTCCGTCCACTGTGCATCGCTATAGGGACGAGTCACGCGCGGATCTTCATGGGAGCGAATCACCCGGTTGTCGTACTCGAAATCGACCTCGCACGGATCGGAAAAACCGACGATAGGCGCGGCGCTGACCGGATCGGGCGTGCAGGAAAGCGGTATGTGCCCTTCCCCGGCGAACAGTCCCGAAGTCGGATCCAACCCGACCCAGCCCGCTCCGGGTATATAAACCTCCACCCAGGCATGCAGGTCGGTAAAGTCCCTGTCGGTTCCGGAAGGGCCGTCCAGGGCCGACTGATCCGCCGTCAATTGCACCAGATAGCCCGAAACGAAGCGCGCCGCCAAACCGATATGACGCAATATCTGCACCAGCAGCCAACTGGTGTCGCGGCACGAGCCCAGCGCTTTCTCCAGCGTGGTTTCGCAACTTTGTATGCCGGGATCGAGGCGGATCGTGTAATTGATTGCTTGCTGAAGACGGCTGTTGAGCTCCACCAGGAAAGTCACAATAGCGCAAGGCTCCCGTGCGATGGAAGCCACCCAGCGCGTCAACAGCGGGCCGTCTTCAGTGACCTCGAAATAAGGCGCCAACTCCTGAACAAGCAGAGCATCATATTGAAAGGGGTAGCTTTCGGCATATTTTTCGACAAAAAAATCGAACGGATTGATCACCGTCAGCTCCGCCGTCAACACCACCGCAACCGTCAACTCGGTAAGCTTGCCGGAAAAAACCGCGCGCGCAATAAAATTCCCGAACGGGTCCTGCTGCCAGTAGGTCTGGTGATCGCCGCCCGAAATATCCAGCCGGTAATGATGAATCGGCGTTCGGGTATGAGGAGCGGGCCTGAGCCTTATCAGGTGCGGCGACAGCGATACCGGCCTGTCGTAGCGATAGCGGGTGGTGTGTTCGATGTTGACATGAATAGCCACGGGTAGCAGGCCTCTTTAAAAAACTTCGTAAACAAACGATGAGCCGGAAAGCGACTATGCCCGGAATATTGATAGAATAGTATGCAATCTAAATACCAAACACTGTCATTATGCACGCAAACAAGATTCCGGAAGCGTCCGCCGTGGTTACCGACGTAGTCAGCGCCCGTCTTCCTACCCGCTACGGCGAGTTCGCGCTCCACTATTATGCAAATTCATCGGATAAAAAAGAACATCTGGCTCTGGTCATGGGCGACGTAAGCAAAGGAGAAAACATATTGGTGCGCGCGCACTCCGAATGCCTGACCGGCGATATTTTCGGCTCCATGCGTTGCGATTGCGGCGACCAGCTCGACAAGGCCCTGGCCATGATCGGGCAGGAAGGCAAAGGCGCATTAATCTACCTGCGTCAGGAAGGGCGCGGCATCGGCCTGCTCAAAAAATTACAGGCCTATAACCTGCAGGATAGCGGTCTCGACACCGTGGAGGCCAACCTGCACCTCGGCCATCGCGAAGACGAGCGCGATTACGCCATTGCCGCCGCCATATTAAAGGCGCTGAACATTGCATCGGTACGGCTGATCACCAATAACCCGCTCAAACTCGAAGCGCTACGTGCGCTGGGCATACAAATCAACGGACGGGTGGCGCTGGAAATCGCCGCGAACACTGAAAACGCGGACTACTTGCGCACCAAGGCTGAAAAAATGCGGCACTGGCTTTCAGTTCCTGCCGCCGTACCCGCGCAAAAGCAGCCGGACAGGAGCTGAAGCCGCGAATGCTTAGTGATGCACCGTCTGAGGACGGCTTGCGCCAGCATCGCCGCCGATACGATCCTTTTCTACGACTGTCGCGCCATCGACTTTAAGCAGGATAACCCCCTGATCAAGAACGTATCGGCACTCAATCTTTTTACCTGTCCCGCCGGCGTTGTTCCATTTCAGGTTGACATAAGTCATGCGGTCGCTATCGGACTCGTCAGGTTTGTAGGGGTGGGTTCCAATTTGCGCGCGCGCAGCTTCCGCACACTTATCGGTTCCGAGCGAATTCAGCATGCTCGAGGTCTGCAAAAGAACGCCCTGCTGCTTTTCCTGCGGCGTTTCCTTATTCAGCGCGACTATGCCAAAACCCACGGCCATGACGCCAATGAAGGCCGCCAACAATTTAATCGGTTGAAACTCCATAGTAACCCTCTCGTTCGTTACCTTGCTAATCGCTAAGCGAATGCCTGGCAGCCTCTCCCGCCGGGAAAGGCTGGGCGATGGAAAACCGGCATAGCGCACAAGCTTTTGCGAGAAAGGAAACGGCGCTTGCGCTACGACCAGTCAGGGATAAAGCATAAAGCGAAGGAACTATAACAAAAATAAGCTGCTTGTCATACAGAATGATTCTCCTGCCGCCGTAAAACAACCGTTCCGGGTTGAAAGCGGACAAGCTCTGTGTCAGGATGACTCCCGCGGGGAAACCCACGTGATTTTCAACTTTACGGAAGGTTAACATGCTGCAACAAGAACGCGATCAATTGACCCATTTTTTGTCGGCGCTGGAAAGCGCCACCATCGGCAACAAAGAGGCCGACGCCGAGAAACTCATCAAGGAAAGTCTGGCGCGCCAGCCCGATGCCGGCTACTTATTGGTGCAACGTTGCCTGTTAATGGATCAGGCGCTGCAGAACGCGCAAAATCAAATTGCCGCGCTGCAACAGCAAGTGAAGAGTAACGAAGCCGGCAGGCAAAGCAGCTTTCTCGGTTCCAACCCCTGGGGCAGAGCGCCGACAGGCGAAGTTTCGTCCGTCCCGGTACCCGGCGCAGGAAACTACCAGATGCCCGGCAACGCCAGAAACACGGCCGGTCCCGCCGCGCCATGGCAGGGTCAGCCCGCTCAAGGGGGAGGCGGCTCAAGCTTCCTCGGCAACATCGCCACCACTGCCGCGGGCGTAGTAGCAGGCTCTTTTCTGTTTCAGGGCATCGAAGGCCTGATGCACCATCAGGGCGGCGGCTATTTCTCCGGCAACGAAGGGCATGAAGCCGCTGCGGAACAAACCACCATCAACAACTATTACGGCTCTGACGATACCGGAAACGAAAACGGTTATAACTCGTCCGACAATGGCTTTTTGGCATCAGACGACCAGGACTATTCCTCGGATGACGACAGTTCCGATTGGGTTTAAAAACAGGCTGGCGGCACTGATACGCGGACGCTTCCCGGGTACGGGCGGCGGACGCGGCATCAGCGCCGCCAACCCTTTGCCAACGGCAGCCGGACAACCCGCAGCATCGGCGCGGCGCGGCCTGAATTGGCGCATGCTGCCGCTTTTCACGCTGGCGCTGACGCTGGCCGGTTGTGTGTGGCTGCACGTACTCGAACTCAAAAATCAGATTACCGAATTCGATACCAATTTCTCCGTTAAGGTAACGGATCACTTCACCGTATACTTTCTCAATCCCGTACTGCACGCGGACGATTACTTTACGCTGGCCAAGGTCGAACCGACCAAAAAAGCCACCACTCCGGAAGGCAGCCGCTGGACGCAGGTATTCACCAAACTGGATGCCGCAGGCAAGGCCGAAACGAAGAAAACGGTGGTTTTCACTTTTGACTTCAACAAGGAAGATCTGCTTGCCAAATGGGATTTTTCCCCTGCTTTCCTGGTCTTCATGCCCCCCAAGTTTCTCGAAGCCGCCATACGCTCTTTAGGCAAAAGCAAGGTCAATACCGACGAAAGGCATGTACAGGTCGCGCCCGAAGACCTGCCCAAAGTGCGCGCGGAACAACCGACCCGTGAAAAAATATACGCTACTTTGGGGCAGCCCAGCGAAATCACCCAGGAAGACGGTATGACCATGGAAGTCTATCGTTTTCGCACCGAAACCACCTATGTTAAAGAAGAGTACCAGACCCGCCATCAAGCGTACGCCAATATGTATTACGAACCCGGCGGCGACATAGTGGAAAAAGTCAACGCCCGCTTTCTGGGACTCAAATTTGCGGTCGATTTCCGCAATTTCATCGAATTACGCGCAGCCGGAAAAAGCAATTAATGCCGTCTCACACGACTCATAGCAATAAAAACCATTTTTTTCTTCTCAGTCTTGGCGCACTCGGCATCGTTTATGGCGACATAGGCACCAGCCCGCTGTATTCGATGAAGGAAATTTTCAGCCCCGCCTATGGACTGGCACTCACCTCCGACAACGTTCTCGGCATCCTGTCGCTGATCTTCTGGGCGCTGACGATCATTATTTCCCTGAAATATGTCATTTTTGTCATGCGCGCCGACAACAAGGGAGAAGGCGGCATCATGGCGCTCATGGCGCTGGCGCTGCATCCGCGGCGGCGGCGTTTCGGCAAGAACGTAATCATCGCCATCGGCCTGTTCGGCACCGCCCTGTTTTACGGAGACGGCATAATTACACCGGCCATTTCGGTGCTGAGCGCAGTGGAGGGACTGGAAATCGCCGCGCCCAGCCTGCACCCGTACATCGTACCCATCACGCTGATCGTACTGATAGCGCTGTTTTCCTTTCAACGCTACGGAACCGCAAGGGTCGGCAACCTGTTCGGTCCGATCATGCTGGTCTGGTTTCTAGTGCTGGCGTGGCTGGGAAGCTGCAGCATCTATGCCCATCCCATGGTATTACAGGCAGTCAATCCCACGCATGCCGTTAAATTCTTCCTGCAGCACGGCAGTCTGGGTTTTTTTGCCCTAGGCGCGGTCGTCCTGGCTTTCACCGGTGCGGAAGCCCTTTACGCCGACATGGGACACTTCGGTAAAAAACCGATACAGCTCTCCTGGTTTTTCCTGGTCTTCCCTGCCCTGATTCTGAACTATTTCGGCCAGGGCGCGCTATTGCTGCGCGATCCTCTCGCCGTGGAAAATCCGTTCTATCTGCTGACACCGCAACAATATCTTTACCCGATGATCGGACTGTCTACCGTGGCTACGGTCATTGCATCCCAAGCGGTGATCTCCGGAGCGTATTCGATCACGCAACAGGCAATCCGCCTGGGATATTTACCAAGAATGCACATGCAGCATACCTCCAGCACCACGCAGGGACAAATTTACGTTCCGGCCATCAACAACGGTCTGCTGATTTTGATTGTGCTGGTCGTGCTGGCGTTCAAGGAATCCAGCAATCTGGCGGCCGCATACGGCATTGCCGTAACCGGCACCATGGTCATCACCACCATGCTGGTCACTTTCGTCGCCATAGATACCTGGAAATGGCCCCGGCCGGTTGCAGGCGCGGTATTCGGATGCCTGCTCTTTGTCGACGCCGGCTTTTTCTGCGCCAACGCCGTCAAGATTCCTCATGGCGGCTGGTTTCCGGTACTCGCCGGGTTGATATTATTTTCGATAATGTCGGTCTGGAAGAAAGGACGGCGCGTCCTGACTTCATCTTTACAGCGCACCTCAACCTCATTAAGTCATTTCATCGAAGAGATCAAAACCACACCTCCGCTTCGAGTGCCCGGCACCTCGATTTTCCTTTACAGCCACAACCTCAGCATGCCGTATGCGCTATATCAGAACCTGCGACACAACAAAATACTGCACGAAAAGGTTGTACTGCTAACGGCAAAAACCTTTGACGTTCCCTATGTAGCCGAGCGCGAGCGTTTTCATATAGAGGATCTCGGTTTTAACTTCTACCGGATTACCCTGCATTTCGGCTTCATGGAAGTACAGAATATTCCGCGAGCGCTGACCGCGCACGAACCCGTAGAACCTCAACTCGATATCGCCCATGCCTTGTATTTTTTAGGCCGGGAAACGCTGATTCCCTCGGATAATCCAGGGTTGAGCCCCTGGCAGGAACGGCTGTTCGTCCTGCTGTTCCGAAACGCCTCCAGCCCGATTATTTACTTTGGCCTCCCCACCGATAGAGCAATCGAACTCGGAGCCCTGGTTAGAATATAACGGCGGACGAAACTCCCGGATACTTATTGCGCGGCAAAACAACGAGCATTACAAAATAGTGTCGGTGGTATATTGAACTCCTAACGAACCCCATATATAATGGGCGGAGTTGGGTCGTTAGCTCAGTCGGTAGAGCACCGCACTTTTAATGCGATGGTCCCGCGTTCGAGTCGCGGACGACCCACCATTATTTAAACTTAAAATCAAGTAGTTACTATAAATCTAACTGTTTTTTTATGCTGTCGTCATTTCGATTTCCGGTTTTTTGACGATCATGCAGATCTAATCAGCGTTAATCCTGGCTGATACTTCCCATCACAAAGCAGCTCAAACACACGCTATAAGTCTGGTGACTTCCACCTTACTGTAGTGAGTAGTAATATGTGTCATAACAAGTCCTGACGATCTTCAAAACTCACACTAAGTGCGCGTAAACGCAGGCCAAAAGTGTGCCTTAAATCATGAACCCGCACATTGATCCTGCCACCTGATTTTATCCACTCTTGGGACAAATGACCCAGTTTCGAATGAAGCCGTTTGCTATCAGATGGAACAGAGTAACTGGATCGCACAGGCCCTGGCAGAACCGTATCGGTCGGCGAATAAAAAATATAGCGCGTATGACCTATCCTCGGCAGCAGAAAACTGGCGGTTTCCGTATATTTATGTCAAGATATATAAGCATACCCTTGAGAAGATTGGGCTGTTTGCGCGGCAACCGCACGGACACCCAAATCAAAGCAGACTTCATTTCTTCAAACCTGTGATCTTGTGATCGTATTAAAATCCAGAACCGCAGTTAAAGCATATTCCATGAGCAATCGAACAAAAATCCGGATGAGCCGCGTCTGTCTGAGGGCAGTTTTGACCATTATGATCCTGGCGCCGCTCGCGCAGGCCGAAACCCTTAGCATGCCGGCTCCCGGCAACGAATTGATCGGAGAAATCCGCTATGTACGGGCAAAGTACGAAGACACGCTGATCGACATCGCACGCGAAAACAGCATAGGACAGGACGAAATGGTCATGGCGAACCCCAAGGTGGATCGCTGGCTGCCCGGACGCGACACCCTGGTGCTGTTGCCGCGGCAGTACATCCTTCCGGCAGCGCCGCATAGCGGGATCGTAGTCAATATTCCGGAAATGCGGCTTTATTTCTACCCTAACGCCGGCCCCAATCAACCGGCGTCGGAAGTGGTTACTTACCCGATCAGCGTAGGACGCATGGATTGGCACACCCCGCTGGGTACCACCAAAGTCGTGTCGAAAATCAAGGACCCGGCTTGGCGCCCGCCGAAATCGATTAAAGCCGAGCATGCCAGAGACGGTGAAATTCTCCCTGATGTTGTGCCTCCGGGTCCAAATAACCCGCTTGGTCAATATGCAATGAAACTCGGCGTGCCGGGCTACCTGATACACGGCGTCGATGTCGATAAATCCTACGGTATCGGCATGCGCGTGACTCATGGCTGCATACGCATGTACCCGGAAGATGTTTCCAAGCTATTCCCGGAAGTCAGTGTCGGTACGCCGGTTCATCTGGTCAACCAGCCGGTCAAAGTGGGCTGGCTGAACAACGAGCTGTACATGGAAGTCAGCCAGTCTCTGGACGAGGACGCAATCAGCTACGATACGCTCTATCGCACAGCGATGGCGCTTATCGCCCAAAAAACCGCTGACCGGAAAGTCGTACTGAACATGCAGGTCATACAACAAGCGTTGCACAAGCCAAGCGGAATTCCCGTACAAATTTCAGGAAACGCCGCAAACGCCAACGCGCCGGCATTACCACCCAAGCTTCCGACCAATCAATCTCCGGAAGTTTTTTAGCAGCAATTCAGCTACAGGCCTTGGGTCTTGATCCGGAGTAAGGGAAGTCTCCAAGACACGCGGATGCGTGTCGATCTGCCAATTGCGCAGTGAATCAATCCGTGTAGGCTCGATTTTTACGGCGACTGACCGGTTGTTGTGCCGTCAACCTCATGCCGTCATCTCTCGGCGCGTCGCACCGGTTGTACTGAGTAATTAAAAAGCGACTACTCAGTGAGTGACTTCCACAATAAAGCTCATGACACAAATCACACAGGACGCTTCCTGCGCTCGCCGGTATATTACCGGCTCAAGCCTTCTTCAAAAAACAGGCTTTAAGCATGAAACTACCGGCATCCGTTTTGCAGTCCACTTCGTGGTCGCCCCCTACCAGACGGATGCTTTTGATTTTAGTACCCACTTTCAGCGTGATGGAAGTGCCTTTAACTTTCAGATCCTTAATCAACACGACCGAATCGCCGTCGCTCAGCACATTGCCATGGGCGTCTTTTATCACCGCATCGGCAGATTCGCCGGCGTCGGCGATTTCATTCATCGGCCATTCATAGCCGCAGTCGGCGCAAATATTGTTATCTCCGTCCGGATAGATATTTTCAAGAGAACATTGGGGGCAGGTAGGGATAGCGTACATAATTCCTCTCAAGTTATAATCAATTAAAGATTATACGGGATAGTGAATATTCCAGAAATGGAAAACTGCCGACACATCAGCACCAATCGCGCCGTTCTCCAGACACTCCCGCTCCAGTTATCAATTTACGCCCAGTCCTTCACCATAAAAAAACCCCGCATAGCGGGGCTAAAAACGCACAATACCGAGAGAGTCGGTTTGTACCATGTATAATAGTATTTTATTTCAAAGCCATTACCTTAAGCGCCTTGGCGTCGGCAGCGACCTTCTTGCGCTCGGCAGCGGGCAGCGGAATCAGACCTTTATCGGCAAGGTAGCCTTCTTCGCCGGAAGCTTTTTCACTGGTAAATTCGGCGATATAGGCTTCAATGCCCGGTATCAACGGAACATGCGCTTTCTTCACATAGAAGAATAGCGGACGCGAAATAGCGTACTTGCCGCTTGCAATATTATCGAACTTGGGCGCCTGGCCATCAATGAGCGCCCCCTGAATCTTGTCGGCATTCTGTTCAAGATAGCTAAAGCCAAAGATACCAAGCGCGTCTGCATTCTTTTCCAGCTTCTGGATAATCAGATTATCGTTTTCGCCAGCTTCAATATAGGCGCCATCCTGGCGCACGGTCATACAGGTACTCTTGAAAAAGGCTTCATCTGTTTCATGCTTGGCCTTCAACCAGGGAATAGCCTTGCAGCCGCCTTCCAGCGCCAGCTCGGCAAAAGCGTCACGGGTTCCGGAGGTCGGCGGTGGACCCAATACCTCGATTTTGGTGGCCGGCAAACGCGGATTGATTTCGCTCCACGTTTTGTACGGATTATCGACCAGAGTTCCATCTTCAGGATGCGCAGGATCGGGTACGCGTTTGGCCAGAGCCAGAAAAATTTCTTTCAAACTTAAATCAAGCTTCTGCTTGTTCTTTTTGGAATAAGCCAGCACGATGCCGTCGAAGCCAATCTTGACTTCGACTATTTCGGTTACGCCGGCCTTGGCGCAAGCTTCCAGTTCGCTCTTCTTGATTGCGCGTGATGCGTTGGCGATATCGATAAACTGCGGTCCTACTCCGCCGCAAAACAGTTTGATGCCGCCGCCGGTCCCTGTCGACTCCACTTTAGGCGTTTTGAATTTGCCAGCTTTACCCAGATTTTCCGCCACGACAGTGGAAAACGGATAAACGGTGGAAGAACCCGCAATGCTGATGCTGTCACGGGCGCCTTCGGCGCTCACGCCCCCGGAAACCGACAGCAGCAGCGATGCTGCAAGCGCCATATTGGCTTTGGACTTCATTGTATACTTCATTGGAACCTCTTCGTTTCAAATGACGCTATTTCAAGGATTACAGCTAAAATCTCCCCGACTGTACAAGCCGGGAAGCCACACTATTTCAACATCAAGGTAATAAAGATGACTAACTCAATACTTCCCAGGTTGATACATTAAATAACCCGTATAAAAGTAATTTCATACCGCAACCACTACACATTACTTCACGTACTTTATAACCAACACGTGTGAAACCCGGTATTCCAGCACAGCATCCGTCGCTTCACGATTCTGACTGTAGACGGTTTCAGAACCGCCCGGCGCACTGGGGTCGCCGGAAGCGCCGCCGGCACAATTTTCACCGCCCTGGTTACCGGGCGATGAGCCGCACCCCTGAGCGACCGTATCGACGATCTTGCTTTCAGAAAGCAGCACGATCGCGGCATCGCCGCCTGCCTTTTGCGTAAGCTTTGCAATGCTCTGATTATAGCTGTCCTGGCTATATCCGACATTTCTCCGCTTGTCGTTGATAACGCCCAGAACGATATATTTTTTGTTGGGTACGCCCTTGTCCCAAATATCGATTCCGGCTACCGTGACCGGTTTTACGGCGACTGTCTCGCTCGATAGATCCTTGTATTCCTTTTGAGTCATGGAGCGGTCGAACGAATCCTTTGCGCAGCCCGAGACCATAATGAGGGATAAGATACCCAGAATTATTCTGATCATGATTACAACACCCTGATTTTATTTAATTATTAAATTACTCGCCATTGCATGGCGCAGACCGTTAGAACTGGTATTGTATCTGGAAGCGCTCATACCAGTCGTGTCCCCTTGACTGGTTGCCCTGCGCCACGCCTATCCGGTTCCTGATCGAAAGGCCGTCCAAAGCGGAATCCTTGGGAAAGAAGTAGGTCACGTCCGCGTCGGTTTCATTGGATGATCCGTTAACATAACTGGTGGACGCCCAGCCGTTGCCTGCAGCACCATTGGCGTTTCCAGCCAGATAAAACGAAGCATAGGAAAGTATGACTTTGATCTGCTTGTCCATGAAGAAAGAGGTACCGGCAATTTTCCATGCCTGTCCGGACGTATTTTTTTCGATGATGCCGTTAATCATCTGCGTCGTGTAAAGCGGATCGGTTGAGTAACCCCAACTGTAGGGCGATACCAGGTTACCGTTCTGGAAAGTGCCCTTTTTTGCAACGATATCGTTCCACGCCGCGGTAAAACGTATCCATTGCGTATCGACGCCCGCTATCACACCGTAGGCCTGGGTGGCCGCAGCCGCGCCGCCGGAGGACTTAGCCAAAGCCAGCATATTGGACCCGTCGGGCTCCTGGTTGGCGAACTGGGCGCCGATGAGCGGATCGAATCCCGTTCCGGTCTTCCACAGATAACTGCCGTCCAGCCACAGCAACTGCGAGAAATTATAGAACTGATGCCACCATACCTGTGCGGAAAGCGCGTCCTTCGATGTCCCGTATTTGGCGCCAAATGCGAGCGCGCCCGGCGTGCTCTGATTGTTAAGCGCAGCTAAACCCGCCTGGCCCTGCATATGCCCCGGCATGTAGAGGTTGTTCGCTAGGTATGTCGTATCCGAGCGTCCCTGGAAGTCAAAGATTCTTAACCCGACCAGCGACAGTTTTTTCAGCTCCGCATTGTCATGGTCTTTGAAAGGATAGAGTTCACCGTACACCGCGCGCCAGGAGCTCGGCGTCATGCGCGAGTCGGAAGGCATGATCCAGGGCGTGTCCAGCACCTGATCCGGCCCGCGAACCATGAAATACCTATTGGTATATTTCATGTAGGCTTCTTTCGCTACCCAGAATGACCCTGACGGCAAGCTCATGTCGCCATGGTAATTCGAGTAATTGGCCAACTGCTGCGGCATGGCGGGTTTCGGGTTGACGCCGATGCTGTTTGCCGCGCCGAGCGTAAAAGCGGCCTGCAATCCATAAACGGGAGCGGTCAGAAATCCCGCGAATCCGCCCAGCGAGAAGGAGTTTTCTCCCAGCGGACTTTTGCTGCCGGTATCTTCTCGGGCGAAGAAGTACGCCCTGAGGTTTCCATGGAATTTGGTCTGCTTGATCCAGTCCAGAATGTCGGTATACGACCCCTCATCATACAGGCCGCCGTTTTCCAACTTGGCAGGAGCCGCGCCGACCATATTGGCGGCAACGCCGGTCTTGGCTTCGCTTTCCAGACTTTGTCCGGCGCCTGCCGTCGCGCTACCCGGGGCCGGCTCCTGCGCGAACGCCACCGCCGTGCCTGCAAGCAGGCATGCAACACCTGCTCTTGCCAGCAAATTCAAAAAAACCGGCCCTAAACTCTTTTTATGGGATAAACTGGACATCAAATCTCCTACTTTGACATTGACTTTCGACTTCAGCTGCTTCCTTCATTAACAGTTGCCAACTGACATAACGCTCGATTGCCTTTCTCGGGTAAATCCCCCTTAAACAAAATTCGTCAGTTTCCGCGTTTGATTCACCACTCAAAAAAATCAATGACACTTAACAGCTTCATGCTTATAAAACCGAAACATATGCACGACGTTTCGCCTACGGCGAGCTTCGCTCCCTTTAAGGCTCTACCTGCCATGTTAAAGGCTCGGCCAGCACATACTCGCCATAAGGCATGCTTCACAAGGCTCATTTATACAAATATATTGTTACATGGTAATGACAATGCCGGACCACATATCAGGAGAGCTACTGGTCAGACACAAACATCGGTCTCATTCCCACCCGGCTACAGCAGAAAAAAATCAGGAAGCTTGCCGTGTTTCTATACTTTTGCCGACGTCAAATAATGCGGGCCAGAACCAACCCGGACTCGAAGTTACCGGTTTAAGAAGGTAATCAATGAGCCGATATTTCCGGCGGAATTGGCGCATGAGACCTTGTCCAATACCTGTCTGAATGGTTTCCTGACATGCCGAACCGGATACATAAAGAATGGCACGCACTATGCTTGATTTAATAACCAAAACCGCTATATGTTACATAGATCAGGAGAGACTCATGACCAACCACGTTTACAAAAAACTCGAATTTGTCGGCAGCTCCCAAACCAGCAGTGACGACGCCATAAAAAATGCAATTGCCAAGGCAGCGGCAGGCAGCAAACATCTCGACTGGTTCGAAGTCGTCGAGACTCGCGGACATCTTGTCAATGGCGAAATTTCCCACTTCCAGGTAACGATTAAAGTAGGAAGCAGAATCGAAGACTGAGTTGGGACCGATACGGAACGGCTGATTTAATCAAAAAACGCCGACTCCAGTATCGGTTGCTATTCGTTTTTGTGATAAAAAGCGATTAAATCAGAGTTCCCATAGAACTAAAAACGGCGCCAATTCAGGATCAGACGCCGTTTTCTATGGGCTTTGCAGGAATCAAGCTGAGCGTTTCAGCTAGACAATCAGCTTTTCTTCGATAGCCGAGCACCTGAAAAACGCCGGATTCGCTTCGCTATAAATCCGTACGGATTACTGAATACGAAAACATATAAACCCTCTTCAGCCAATATGCACCCTTTCCATTATTGTCATGGAATCGTAAAGTCAGAGATCTGGATAGAAATCGGTATCCGCTGCAACGGCGCTTTCGGCCCGCTCAAGGGTTGGATACCGACAGCGCTACAAGTGCTAAAAGGCGATTAATGATCAATTATATTATTATTCTGTTACGAATTCTGTGATGATCTTTAATGGCAACGCTGGAAAGGCGTTTTATAAACCATTTGAATAATTCCAGAAACCTGAGCCCCTTAAACATCTTGGCAGGTCGACTTGAAAAAGCTTATAATGTGGTGATAATTTTTCTATTGACGCTGACGGGAATTATCATCAGTTTTCTCTTCATTGCCATTTCCCTGGCACGGTCGGCAGCTGCTTGCCATTCATCGGTGGGTTCTTCATCACTAATTATGATCAGCCAAGGCAAACAGTAAGCAATACCTGTTTTTATACTCAAGCTTACGAGCCTCCTAACGATCCAAAGCCTTATTAACCGCCCAACCCAATGACAGGTCGCCGTCAGCTATAAGCGGTTCAGTTGGCCCAAGTTGATGAGCTTGCGGAATCGGTAAAGTCTCTGTCACATACCCTCCGGTTATAATGACGCCTACCTCGACAGAACAAGCTATAAACACCATCACGCCTTCTTTCGCCTACAAACTGCGACAACCCACCCGGCACTTAATTCACCCATAGGGTTTCCGGACATCGAACTTGATGTATCAAGAACCAACATACAAGCGCAACGCGGCGCTGGGCTTTCAACAATATCGCTCATGACAAGTCCTCACTAAAAAGTCGATTTATTGTAAATCCAGCCGGCTTTATTGAACTAATGTCAGTAGCCGTATGGTCTCCTCCGCCAAAGGTCGCGTTGTAAAAAAGGCTGCAACCAAGGTAGACGAGACCGGCGGAGGAATTGACTGTCACGCCACAAACTTTTGCACATTGCGCCCGGCTGGTACCCAAGCCGGACATTGCTCGTAAATCAACAGCAAAAAAACACTAACTGATGCCAAACCAGCAGCGCGCGCTTTCCATGCCCGTAATTGCAAGGAAAAGTCAAAAAGCGCCGTTTCCTTTTTCCGGTACGTTTTTTGTGTGTTCATTCATAAAGAATGACTTATCCGGATATTAACGATCATAAAATTACAGGAACCAGCATGAGCACTCGCAAACTCAGACGCGGCGCCTTCATACCCGGCGCTGGTCAGGACGTAGCCGCCTGGCGTCACACCGCGCACAGGCATATGGCGCGCTCAATCTCGAACACTATAAACGCATCGTACAAACCGCCGAGCGCGGCAAGTTCGACGCGATGTTTCTCGCGGATAACCTGGCCGCCAATTTCGACGTCAACCTGTCTATTGGACGCGGAGAAAAGAGCGCGGGCTTTGAACCGGTCACCCTGTTTTTGTCGCTGTCGATGATTACCTCACGAATAAGATTTATTGCTAATGCATCAACGACCTACGAAGATCCCTATCAATTGGCCCGTAAATTCGCCTCACTCGACTACCTGAGCAACGGACGCGCCGGATGGAACGTGGTGACATTCGTCGACATCGTCAAGGCGCTCTGGGACAACTGGGAAGACGATGCACTGATCCGGGATAAAGTCGGCAGGCATATTTATCGACCCGAACAAGGTCCATGCGCCCAATCACAAAGGCAAATACTTCCAGGTTCAGGACCGTTGAATATTGCGCGTCCGCCGCAAGGCTACCCGGTAATCGTCCACGCGGGCCAATCCGAGCCGGGCAAGGAGCTGGCGGCGAGAATAGCGGAAGTCATATTTACCGCGCAGCAGTCGCTCGCCGATGCGCAGGCATTCTATGCAGGCATTCTATAAAGATGTGAAAAACCGCCTCGCCCAATCCGGAAGAACGTTCGATCAGCTTAAAATCATGCCGGGGTACCCCCTTTCGCGGGAAAACCGAGGCTGAAGCGAAAGCCAAATATGAATAGTTACAGGAGTTAATTCATCCGGAAGCCGGACGGGCGCGGACACTGGAGCATAGTCGGCTCGGTCGTACAAATCGTCGATCGGTTGCAGGAATGGTTCGAAAACGATGCGGCTGACGGCTTCAATGTACTGCCTGCCTGCCCGGCAGTCTGGACGACTTCGTCGACCTGGTCATCCCGGAGTTGCAACGGCGAGGGCTTTTCTGCACAGAGTACGAAGGCGGCACGATACGCGAAAATCTGGGATTGGCGCGCCCGCAAAACCAGTTCGCGCCCGGTAGGCAAAACGGGGCATAACAACCATCAAAAACGGGAGAGAGCGGCAAATCCCACAGAGATAACGCCTCCCCTCATTGGAGATTATCTTACATTAATCGACAAATCAGGCGCTCTCGCTGTAAACCCGCCCCTGATACCCCGCCAAAAACCACAGAAATAGAATGGCATTATTATTGCAGACTAGCGAGAATCCGGTGCTGAATACTTAGCCGGTAACCAACTTTTGGATTTAAGAGCATCATGTCGGATAAACGAAAAACTCGATACTTCATACGTGTGGCGGCTACGCTGTTAATTGCGCTGCTTTCGGTTTCCAGCCTGTCCGCTTGCTCCAGCTCCCAGGCAGGCAACGATTACGATCCAACCAAGATATAATCCGGTTATCGCCGCTTGGGGTTTTGTAGAAATCAGTTTCCCGAGAAGAGATGAAGCGGCTGAACTTTTTTGGCGGATGCGCCGGCGCTCATTCACCCTAGCCGTCGTCGCTCGTCTGTCAAAGCGACAGGGTGGGTAAGCGTAACGCACCCACCGGCTCAACATCTCGATGTCAGAACAGGCTTCGGCTTCCATGCTTCGTAGCAGGTAAAGGACTGCTCTTTCTGTCGAAATCCTCACATAGAACATCTCAAACGTAAAAAATGAACGCTGAAAGCTATTTAATGGGCGTCCGCCGTAAATTCGGGCAAGGTTTGTTATTAAACCCCAGTGTAGCTGCAGTCGTTCTGGACGAAAGTAAACGGCTTTTGCTCCAGGAAAAATTCAACGAAGCCTGGAGTCTTCCGGCCGGCGCGATTGAATCGGGCGAATCTCCTCGGGAAGCCGTCATCCGGGAAGTTTGGGAAGACACCGGATACAACGTAACGGTAAAAAGCATTATCGATGTTTTCGGCGGAAGAGAATTTCGATATACCTATCCGAATGGCGATCGGATTGAGTATGCCGTAACCCTTTTCCATTGCGAAATTACCAGCGGAGATAGCCCTTTTATCGATACGGAGACGAAATCCATCCGTTATTTCTCTGAAAACGAGATGCCGGCGCTTGCGCTGCCCTACCCCATTGCAGCACTATTCCTCAAAGATTCATATTCCACTCCCCCGTAGCATTCTGGGCAAGCGAAACGCGCCCAAAACAGCGCTCACGGACTAGAATACTTGGTTTCAGTAGCCTCGCAATCGTAAAATAGACATTTACTCAACAACTTTTTTGTGCTTTCGGGACTCGCATCATAGGTGCATCGCAAGCCTGTCTGTCGGTCGAAACCGATTAATATGATACTCCATGCCATCCAGCGTGATGCGGCGGAACATGCTGCAAACAAGAACGGCAATCGAACAGTTACTTTTCCAATTGGCAAAATAATCTCATGAGCGCATACCGCATAGCTCCAACGCCCTCGTCGACGCTACCGGCAGGCATCCCTTTCATAGTCGGCAATGAGCTGGCTGAACGCTTCAGTTATTACGGCATGCGCGCAATTCTGGTGGTTTTCATGACCCGCTACCTGGTCGACGCAAGCGGGACCCCTGCCCCAATGTCCGACAGTGAAGCCAAGGGTTATTTCCACCTGTTCGTGTCCATCACCTATCTCACGCCGTTCCTGGGCGCACTGCTGGCCGACGGTTTACTCGGTAAATACCGCACCATCATTGCCTTGTCGCTGGTTTATTGCCTCGGACATTTCGCATTATCGCTGGATAGCACGCGCATGGGACTGCTGCTCGGTCAATCGTTGATAGCGCTCGGCGCCGGCGGCATCAAGCCCTGCGTTTCCGCTCATGTCGGCGATCAGTTCGGAAGCTCCAACCAGTATTTACTAAGCAAGGTTTATAGCTGGTTCTATCTGGCCATCAACCTGGGCGCGTTCGTATCCATGCTGCTCATCCCATGGCTGCTCGAACATCACGGTCCGGCCGCGGCATTCGCGGCGCCTGGCCTGCTGATGCTGCTGGCGACTATCATTTTCTGGTCGGGACGCTATCGCTTCGTGCATATCCCGCCCGCAGGCGCGCGCTTCGTCAAGGATGCCTTGAGCGGAGAAGGTCTGCGTTGCCTGGGGCGTTTAACCGGCATTTATCTGTTCATCACCATGTTTTGGGCGCTGTTCGATCAGACAGGGTCGTCCTGGGTATTACAATCGCAGCAAATGGATCGCGTGCTGTTCGGCTACGAAATCCTGCCGTCCCAGATACAGGCCGCCAATCCGCTGCTGATTGTTATACTGACGCCGCTGTTTTACCGGGTGCTGTATCCGGCCATGGCGCGCATCGTCGCGCCGACCGCACTGAACAAAATTGCCGCGGGACTGTTCATGACGGTTGCGGCTTTTGCGCTGTCGGCCTGGATACAAACGCAAATCGACACCGGAATCAAACCGAACATCATCTGGCAGCTACTGGCTTATCTGCTCCTTACTTCCGCCGAAGTCATGGTATCGATCACCTGCCTGGAGTTTTCCTATACCCAGGCGCCGCTGACCATGAAGTCGTTTGTGATGGCGCTCTACATGGCGGCGGTCGCGCTGGGCAACCTGTTCACCAGTATGGTGAATTTCTGGATTGAACACGCCACAGTCGGCTGGCTGAACGGCGCGGGATATTTCTGGTTTTTCACCGGGTTGATGCTGCTGACCGCGCTGGGTTTTTTCGGCTATAGCCGCGTTTATCGCGAGCGCGCGTACATGCAGCAGGAGCAGTGATCAGGCTATCGTATATTCCCGGCAACCCGCTCAAGCTGGCGCGCCAACTGCAACCGGCCAGCAAGCCATGCCGTTCCACAAGCAATGTTTTAACTTGGCAACAGAAAACCTGTATATAAGCGTGGCGCGGACTCTGCTGCGCATCAGTAAACAATAAAACACTTGGGACTCCACAGTGAAATTCAACATGCTCCGGTTCACCATCGCATTCTGTTTTTTTGCATTAATTTTTGTAATGGCCGCGTCAGCCGCAACGCTGCTGAACGACACAAAATTTCCTGCGGAAATCCGTATCGGCTATCAAAAATCCGGCACACTGTTTCTGCTGAAGCATGCGGGAGCATTGGAAAAACGTCTTGCTCCGCTCAGAGTCGTCGTGAAGTGGTCGGAGTTTCAGTTCGGCCCGCCGATGCTGGAAGCGCTGAATGCCGGAAAACTGGACTACGCGACTACCGGCGAAACGCCGCCGGTTTTTGCTCAAGCCGCCAGACATTCCACGCTGGTTTATGTGGGCCAGGAACGGCCGTCACCGCGTAGCGAAGCCATCCTGTTACCCGAGCACTCGGGGATTTCCGCACCAGTCGAGTTAAAAGGCAGGAAAGTTGCGATAGCGAAAGGCTCGAATGCCCATTATCTGTTGATCAGCGCCCTTGCCAAAGCGGGACTGGGCGTCAAGAATATTCAACCGGTTTATCTGAACCCTTCCGACGCCCGCGCCGCCTTTGTAATGGTCAACAAAAACCGGACACCTGTGTTCAGGCAGCGTTTCTATAAAATTCCCGCTCGAATTCGAGCGGGGACTGATAGCCCAATGTTGAGTGTGGTCGGAGGCCATTATAAAAAGCCAAATAATCGATCACACTCAGTTTTGCCACCGCTTGGGTCTTGAATTTTTCGTAGTTGAGCTGCTCATGCTTCAAGCTGCGAAAAAAGCGTTCCGTCGGCGCGTTGTCCCAGCAATTCCCTTTGCGGCTCATACTCTGTTCCCTCTTCATCACTTCTAAATGCCGGCGATATTTCCGGCTCGCATACTGGCTGCCACGATCTGAGTGATGCAACAGACCGGGTGGCGGCTTACGGCGCCAGAAGGCCATTTGCAAGGCCTTGACGAGTGAGGTCCGCATATGATCATCAATCGCCCAGCCCACGACCTGACGGGAAAACAGATCGATCACCACCGCGACATAAAGCCAGCCTTGCAGGGTCCACACGCAGGTAATATCTGTCGTCCATACTCGATTGGGCTTGGCAACCTGGAATTGCCGATCCAACCGGTTGGGTGAGAGCCTCGTTATGGTTACTATCGGTGGTGACCTTGACTCGCCTGGGATAGCGAACCTTCAACTTTAAATCTCGCATGATGCTCGGTTTGCACCGGGCACGCCAGGGTTTCGTCAAGGCGCGAACGGCACAGGCCAATCAGATTCGAGGACTATTGGCCGAATACGGAATTGTTATACCCAAGGGTATTGGCTATATCGCCAGACGACTGCCGGAAATTCTGGAAGACGGCGATAATGAATTGCCGGATGCCTTTCGTCAGCTGATAGAGCGCTTGGGAACGCATCTCAAGGAGCTTGACCGGCAAGTTGATGAACTGGATGCCCAGATACAGGTGTGGCACAGAGGGAATGATGCCAGCAAGAAATTGGAGAAAATCCCCGGCATAGACCCGATCACAGCGAGCGCCTTGGTGGCCTCGATTGGCGACGCCAAAAACTTCGAGAATGGCCGACAACTGGCGGCGTGGCTGGGTCTTGTTCCTCGTCAAAATTCCAGCGGAGGAAAATAAACCCTGCGTGGCATCAGCAAGCGTGGCGACACCTACCTCCGAACGTTGTTGATCCACGGCGCGCGCGCCGTGATAAGGGTCTCGGAGCACAGGCTTGAGCAAGCCAATGGCTGGCTCACTCGGATAGTGGACAGGCGAAACAAGAATATCGCAACGGTGGCGCTGGCCAACAAGAATGCCCGCATTGTTTGGGCGCTGCTGGCACACGAAAGCGAATTTCAGCCAGATTACTCCGTGGCGGCAGTCGCTGTGTAATAGAACGGATTGATTTTAGATAAATTAAGCTTAAAGAAGAGGGTTAACTCCACCGATTGCACAGGCAATCATTGTTATGATGGCAAGACAGGTCAGACCGTGACCGAATAAACCTGAATGAGACAAGGCACGTTTGAGTGCGCCATTTTGTTGAGGATTCGGTCAGCGCATTCCATCAGGGACAGAGGCGACGGCCTCGATTAAGTCCGAATATATGGCAGCAATCTTTATCTGAAACCACCTTCATCAAATGAACGCTTGGCAAAACCGGGGCGACCATATATGTCTCATGTTGGGGTATGAAATAGGCGTGGCTTGCAGCGCTCTTTGTACATCTGAACATGAGAAAAAATGAACGGCCGGGTGTATGGTTTATTCAAACACCCGGCTACTAACACTAAGTTCTTTTGTAGTGCGTTGTGATTTATACACATGAAGTGCATGCTTCAACGCGTCGACTAATGCTTCGTGTTCGTCGTCACCACAAAATATAATCTCAATCGATCCTAATTCGACTGGAGGTGCGCCGTTAACTCTGATCTTTATGTGTGGCGAGCCGTGATTTGTTAGCCCAAAGATCGTACGGCTATGATCTACGCTATCGCGTTGTCCGCCATCAGGGTAATTGGTACCTGCATGCACGCTTATGTGGCTGTAGTTACCAAATGTTTCTTCAGAAATTGGGATGCTTATAGTAGCCATAGTAACCTCCGGTTGGGATAGTAGAAATTATCTTACTTGTGCAATTAGCTTCCTTCTGTTTATCGTATTCCAAGAGTTCATTCTGCGCGCAGGCTATTGTACAGCATAGCGCGGCAGACATTGAGAAGCTTGGCGACTGTTGCCTGGCTTTCTCTTCGATCGAGCAATTCTCGTGCGTGTTTGCGCTGGTCTTCTGAAAAAGAAGGTTTGCGCCCCAACTTCGCGCCGCGTTGCTTTGCAGCTTTCAATCCGGCCTGCGTGCGGATGAAAGCAGCTATCATCGACCAGCTATTGACCGAAGAACGCGCGCTGTTCGATTTCGAGCGCATCGCCGAGGCCGTTGCCGACATGCGGGTGCGCCGCCACCCGCATGTTTTCGGCGAAGCCGTAGCGAGAACGAAGTTGCGGTAAAACGCAATTGGGAGCGGATCAAACAGGAAGAGCACAGCGAAAAGCACGGTGAAACGGAAGCAGCGCCAGCGTGCTCGACGGCGTAACCAAGACGCTACCGGCGCTGATACGCGCGGAAAAGCTGCAAAACCGCGCCGCCCGCCACAGTTTCGACTGGCCCGACGTCGAGCCGGTTTTTTCGAAAGTGGAAGAAGAGCTGGCCGAAGTACGCGAAACCTGCCGATCTGGAGACCGGGAGCATATACGGGAGGAAATCGGCGATTTACTGTTCGTAGCAGTCAACCTGGCTCGTCATTTGGACGTAGAACCGGGATCCGCGTTGCGCGCCGCCAACGACAAATTTTCCCGGCGCTTTCGCTGCATTGAGCAGTGTCTGGCCAGGCAGGAACGTAGTTTGTCGAATGCGACGCTGCTTGAGCTGGATGCATTATGGGATGCGGCTAAACGGGTACTCTCTAAAACCTGACCCAACGGCAAAGAATGGTCTGATTATCAAGACTCTTCAGCCAATTCGTATCGCATGGTCGCAGTCGTCATTCCGGCAGGGATTGCCGTCCATGGCTCCGGATACCCGCTTCCCGGTGGGTATGACAAGCGTGTTGGTTCGGCTGAAGGATCTTGCTTCCCTGGGACAGTCAAGCCTTTCCCTCCAACGTTTCTTCCGCCGCAAAAAAACGCCGCACCAGCGGCAACGAGCGCGTGCGCCGCATCGGCGGCAGGCTGTTCAGGAAAACCTTGCCGTAGGATTTGCTGATCACGCGCGGATCGCACAGCATGAACACGCCTCGGTCGTCGCTGGAGCGTATCAAGCGCCCTACTCCCTGACGCAACGCAATGACCGCCGCCGGTAACTGATGCGCGCCGAACGGACTCAAGCCTTTCTGCTTCAACGCATCCAGCTTCGCGTTCAGCACCGGATCGCCCGGCGCGGCGAACGGCAGTTTGTCGATAATCACGCACGACAACGCCGGACCGCGTACATCGACGCCTTCCCAGAAACTTGATGTGCCGAGCAGTATGCCGTTGCCTGCCTGCCTGAACGACTCCAGCAAACGCGCCTTGGGCTGAGTGCCTTGTACGAACAACGGGTATTCCACCAGCTCTTTCAAACGAGCCGCCGCATTCTGCATCGCGGCGTGGCTGGTGAACAGAAAGAAAGTGCGCCCGCCGCTGGCTTGCAAGACGGGCACGGCCGCGTTAATTACCGCATCGGCATGATCCGGCGCCGAAGGCTCCGGCAGTTCCAGCGGCAGATAAAATATACACTGCTCGGGGTAGCTGAACGGACTGTCCCAACTGCGCGCCTCCGCGTCGAACAATCCCAGCGTCTGGGTGAAATGCTCGAAACGCCCGGAAACGCTGAGCGTAGCCGAAGTAAAAATCCAGCTCGCCTTGCTGCTGCGCTGAAACTTGGCGAACTCCTCGACAGTATCCAGCGGCGTGCGATTGAACACGAAACCGCGCCGGAAGGTTTCGAACCAGCGCACGCTGCCGCCCTTATTTTCAATCTGAAACTCGGCCAGAAGCGCCAAAATGTCATCGCAACGCTTCCAACATGATTCCAGCCCCTTGCCGCATATTGCAGCGGCGCGCAGCAGCGCCGACAACTCCGACAAACGCGTTTGCAGTTCCTCGAGGCGCTGCATCGCTTCCGCATTGGCGCTGAATTCAGTCCAGGCCGCTTTCATCGGCTCCACACCCATGGAAAGCCGCAGTTCGCTTACCGCCAGTTCCACCCGGTCAATAGCCTGACCCAGCTCGCGGTCGCCGCACGCATCCTTGAGCTGTTCAGCCAACGCGTCATGACAAAGTTCGGTCAACTGGCGTGAAGACAAGATCAGCCCCAGAAATTGGGACGCCGTTTCGGCAAACTGGTGCGCTTCATCGATAATCACAACATCCGCTTCCGGCAATAGCTCGCCGAAACCGTCGCTGCGTATCGCCCAATCCGCCCACAGCAGATGATGATTAATCACCAGGATTTCGGCCTCCTGCGCGGCCTTGCGCGCCTTCAGTAAAAAACAGTCGGAAAGCTGCGGGCATTCCTGGCCGAGACAATTGTCGGCGGTCGATGTCACCCACGGCCAGATTACCGACGATTCTGCCACGCTCTCCATCTCTGCAATATCGCCCCTGCGCGTGGTTGCGCCCCAGCGCTTGATCGCCTCTATCGCCCCAACCTGGGAGCGCAAGTCGTCATGACGGAATACCGACAGGTTATACAAACGATAGGGACACAGATAATTGGAACGGCCCTTGAGCAAGGCCGCGCTAAACGGCACTCCCAGCACTTGCCGCAGCAGCGGCACGTCCTTGTGGAACAACTGATCCTGTAAATTGCGCGTGCCGGTCGAGACGATCACTCGCCGTCCGGATAAAATTGCCGGAACTAGGTAAGCCAGGGTTTTGCCGGTGCCGGTGCCGGCCTCGGCAACCAGCGTCTTCCTGCTTTTTATCGCCTCGGCAACCGCTTCCGCCATTTCCAGTTGCGGTTGGCGCAGGCGGTAGCGTTCGACTTTGGCCGCCAGCAGACCGTCAGGGCTGAAAACCTGACTGAGGCTGATCACTTTAAACCACCGGGTTCGCCTTGGACGTGGTCCGTAGCGGCTTGGACGGAAACGGATTAGGCGGTTGCAACAAACCGGATGGTTTGATTCTAACCAGCAAACGTAATTTTCGGTATTCGGCGCGAGGCACGCTGTCAGGCATCAGCAACAAGGATTTCCGTCCCCGGGCGGTCTTGAAGTACAGGAACGCAATCTTGCCGAGTACCAGCGAGCCGGCCGATAAGGTCCCCGCCAAAATTTGCCCGTTTCGCAGATGCAGCAGCCAGCCCTGATCAGTGCGAAACTCCAGCGCGCTTATTTTAACGCGCCCTATGTTGTGCAACTGCAGCCAGCAGCTTACGCCGATCAGCACGGTCAACCCTACCTTAAGCCACAAGGGAATACCGGAGACACCCACGGCCAGCAAAGCCCCACTATGCACCAGCCACACAAACCACCACAATGAACGAGACGGTACAGGATCAAGCCTTAACATCAACACATCCTCTGATCTTGATGATCAGTTTACACAGTAAAACATCCTGGGCGGGTTCTTCCCGCGCCAACAACCAACCCGCAAGCACCGGGTCGGGAACATCCAGCAAACGTATGAAAGCCTGCCTTTCCTCTTCAGTCGCCTGCGGAAGATGGCGCAGCCGGTAGCAATCCAGCAATCGGTCCAGCTCCCGCATGCCGCGGCGGCAAGACCAGGCTATTTGTCCGGGGTCGCGATTCACGTCGTCACAACTGCCGCTCCATCAACATACGCTTGATCCCCGCGATGGCTTTTGCCGGATTCAGGCCCTTGGGACAAGTCTGAGTGCAGTTCATGATCGTATGGCAACGATACAAACGGAACGAGTCCTCCACCGCATCCAGCCGCTCGCCACGAGTTTCGTCGCGGCTGTCCATGATCCAGCGCCAGACTTGCAACAATACCGCCGGCCCCAGATAACGATCGCCGTTCCACCAGTAACTGGGGCAGCTGGTGGAACAGCAGGCGCAGAGTATGCATTCGCTCAAACCCGCCAATTGTCCGCGCTCATCCGGACTCTGCAATCGCTCGCGATCGGCGGGAGCGGGGGTTTGCGTGGAAAGCCAAGGCTTGATCGCGGCATATTGCGCGAAAAAATGCGTGGTGTCGACTACCAGATCCTTGATTACCTGAAGATGCGGCAACGGGTAAATACGAATCAGATCGCCGCATGACGCCAGAGGACGGGTACAGGCCAGCGTATTCTGACCATCAATGTTCATCGCGCAGGAACCGCACACGCCCTCGCGGCAGGAACGCCGGAAAGTCAGGCCTCCATCGGCTTCGGCCTTGATTTTTATCAGCGCATCCAGCACCATCGGGCCGCATTGGTTCAAATCCAGCTCGAAGTTTTCGATACGCGGCTTGGCGCTTCGTTCGGGATCGTAGCGATAGATCAGGATACGCCGCATACGCCGGCTTTTGTCGCGGCTGACGCGTTGCGCCATAGCCGGGCGCTTGAACCATAGCATCAGACGTTGCAGAAATCCGGGGCTCGTCATGGCTTCAATATACGCGCGGTTGCGGCGGGAATACAGTCACCGCATCGGTAAGCGTATAGAGATGCACAGGCCGGTAGTCGATATCGACCTTATCCGGACCATGCAGCCAGGCCAGCGTATGTTTCAGCCAGTTTTCATCGTCACGCAACGGAAAGTCTTCGCGCGCATGCCCGCCCCGGCTTTCCTCCCGCTTTAACGCGGAGAAGACGGTCACCAGGGACTGTTCCAGCAGATTTTGCAGCTCCAGACATTCCGCCAAATCGGTATTCCAGATCAACGAGCGGTCCTTTAGCTGAATATCGTCGAAGCGTCGTCTTGTTTCCATTAATTGATCCAGTCCTTCCTGCAAGATTCCGGCATTGCGGAAAACGCCTGCGTGGTTCTGCATGCAGGTCTGCATGGACAAGCGCACTTCCGCAACGCGATGCCTGCCTTGCGCGTGACGCAAACGATCGAAGCGCTCCAGCGTTGCGGCGCAGGCATCGGCGGGCAGCGAAGCATGTAACGCATCCGCTCTGATCAACTCAGCGCACCGCAATGCCGCAGCGCGTCCGAACACTACCAGATCGAGCAGCGAGTTCGATCCCAGACGATTGGCGCCATGCACGGAAACGCAAGCGGCTTCACCGACAGCCATCAACCCCGGCACCGGTGTTTCCGGGTTGCCGTCGATCAGGGTAAGCACTTCGCCGCGATAGTTGGTCGGGATGCCGCCCATGTTGTAGTGTACGGTGGGTAACACCGGAATCGGCGCTTTAGTCACATCGATCCCGGAAAATACGCGCGCTGTCTCGGAGATGCCCGGCAAGCGCGCATGGATCACAGCTGGCGTGAGGTGTTCGATATGCAGCAAAACGTGATCTTTTTTCGGCCCGACTCCGCGGCCGGCCTGGATTTCGAGCGTAATCGCGCGGCTTACGACATCGCGCGAGGCCAAATCCCGCGCATGCGGCGCATAGCGCGTCATGAAGCGCTCGCCTTCAGAGTTGGTAAGGTAGCCGCCCTCTCCTCTCGCTCCTTCGGTAATCAGGCAACCGGCGCCATAAATTCCGGTCGGGTGAAATTGTATGAACTCCATGTCCTGTAGCGGCAAACCGGCGCGTAATACCATGGCGTTGCCGTCCCCGGTGCAGGTGTGCGCGGAAGTGCAGGAAAAAAAACTGCGCCCGTATCCGCCGGTAGCCAGCAGCGTCGAATGCGCGCGGAACAGGTGCAGGCTGCCGTCGTCCAGCCGCCATGCCAGCACGCCACGGCATTGCCCCTGATCCATGATCAGATCGAGCGCGATGTATTCGATGAAAAACTCGGCCTGATGGCGCAAGGATTGTTGATACAGGGTGTGCAGTATCGCATGACCGGTCTGGTCAGCCGCGGCGCAGGTGCGCTGGGCGTTGCCATTGCCGAAATGGGTGGTCATACCGCCGAAGGCGCGTTGATAAATGGTGCCGGTCGAGGTGCGCGAAAACGGAACCCCCATATGCTCGAGTTCGATTACCGCCGGCATAGCCTCCCGGCACATGTATTCGATTGCATCCTGATCCCCGAGCCAATCGGAACCTTTGACGGTGTCGTACATATGCCAGCGCCAATCATCTTCGCCCATATTGCCAAGCGCGGCGCTGATGCCCCCCTGCGCAGCCACGGTATGGCTGCGCGTAGGAAATACCTTGGTCAGGCAGGCGGTTTTCAATCCTTTCTCCGCCAGCCCCAGGGTGGCGCGTAAACCCGCGCCACCCGCCCCTACAACGACGGCATCGTAATAATGGGTGCTGATCGGATAGGCAGGAGTCAATGTCACTGATTCAGCCCTTGAAAACAATAATGCGGATCAGGGTGTAAACCGCCAACGACGCCAACAGCAGCAAGAGCAGGTGTGCAGTTATCAGTCCGAAAAATTTGAGCGCGCGCAGATGAATATAATCGTCTATCACAACCTGAATTCCGATCGCGGCGTGACAAAACATCACTACCAGCAGAAAAACAAGTATTAGCGTATTCCATGGCAAAGTCAGCCAATGCATAATTTCAGCATGAGTCGCATAGGGGAGAGAAGCAGCTGACAGCGCAAACCATAGCACCAGAGGAATCAATGCCGCAGCGCTTGCGCGCTGAAGCCACCAATGCGACGTGCCGCTTCGGGAGGTTCCCAAACCTAAAGCAAACCTGAGAGGCGTGCGATAGTGTTTTTCCATCGGCTTATATGTCCAACCCTGGTTTGCTGTTAATAAAATCAACCAGCGCGCTGCAACGAATAACAGGCGCGCCGAAATCGGGAGCCGGAGTTTCAGCCGCGTTGTCGCAGCCATACGCGGAAGGAGCCCAGCGTTTGGCCGGTTCCCCGCGCCAGTCGGCGGCCGGCAACCCCTGAAGTTCGGTTTGCTTGAGATGCAGACCATAACATCCGCCCGTCAAAATCACGGCGGCGCTAAACTCGAGCATGGCGTACCTGTGTAGTGAGTCGCGCAGCATGCCCCTGCCGCTATCCCAGAACAAATGCCGTAGCCCATGACAGAGATGCATAAAAAGTGCGAACAGCCACAGATACAAACTACTGATACCGGCCGAGGATTGTAAAAATGCGTGTATAGGTTCATAGGCTGACGGCCCATCAGCCACCTGCATCAACCAGAACACCCATACCGGCAAGCCCAGCGTTAACAAGACGCCGGTAACGCGGTGCAGAATCGACAGCACCGCGGTTGGAGGAAAACGAAAAATGCGCAGATGAGGGGAAAGCGGACGTGTCATAGTGTTCAGTTAAACGCCAACAGGCCGGTATCCCAGCATTCCGGCGCCTCGTAACCAAGCAGGTTTACCGTGGTGGAGGCAATATTGCTTAAACCGGGCGCTGGGATGTCCGCCAGCGTCACGGCATTGTTCAAAGTGTTGCCGTACAGAATGAACGGCACCGGGTTCAACGTGTGAGAAGTTTTCGGCTTGAACGAACCGTCCGCATTTTTTTGCGGTTCCCCGGTTTTGCGATTGAGCTCATACATTTCGTCGGCGTTGCCATGATCGGCGGTAATTATGGCGGCGCCTTGCAGTGCATCAATTACCGGCAAAATACGGCTCAAGGCCAGATCTACCGTTTCGACCGCCAGCGTAGCCGCCTGCAGATTCCCGGTATGTCCCACCATGTCGCCATTGGCGTAATTCACGCGCAGAAAACGATGGCGTCCGCTCTGTAGTTGCACGATCAGTTCATCGGTTATTTCGGCGGATTTCATCCACGGGCGTTGCTGGAACGGCACAAGATCGGACGGAATTTCAATATAGGTTTCCAGCTTCTCATCGAATTTACCGCTACGGTTGCCGTTCCAGAAATAGGTCACATGACCGAATTTTTGGGTTTCAGAAATTGCCAGTTGCGCGACGCCCGTATGCGCCAGAAACTCGCTCATGGTGTTGCGTATGGCTGGCGGATCTACCAGGAAATGTTTGGGAATATGCAGATCTCCGTCATATTGCAGCATGCCGGCATAGACAATATCAGGTACGTGCACGCGGTCGAACGCAGAAAATTCGCTTTCTTCAAAAGCCCGCGAAATTTCCATGGCGCGGTCGCCGCGAAAATTAAAGAACACTACGCTGTCGTGATCTTCGATTCTGCCCACAGGCTCGCCGGCATCGGCAATGACAAAAGGCGGTAAATCCTGATCGCCGACGCCGGGATGTTGCGCGCGCAGACCGTTGACCGCGGCTACCGCGTTATCGAAGTATGGGGCATTGCCCAATACATGGGTTTGCCAGCCGCGTTCCACCATGGCCCAATCGGCTTCGTAGCGATCCATGGTTATCGACATGCGCCCGCCGCCGCTGGCTATGCGGATATCGAAATTCTCGCCGCGCATTTCGTCAAGAAATGTTTCGAACGGTTGCAGATAGTCCAGCGCGGAGGTTTCCGGCACATCGCGTCCGTCCAGCAGTACATGCACGCGTACGCGCCCAACGTCTTGCTGACGCGCCTGTACGATCATGGCCTTGAGATGATCGATATGAGCGTGTACGTTTCCATCCGAAAACAGCCCGAGAAAGTGCAGTGTCGAATCGTGTTCGCGCACATTGCGGATCACGCGAAGCCAGGCATCGCCGCGAAAAATGCCGCCGCTCTGTATCGCCTCATTGACCAGCGCAGCTCCCTGATGGTAGATACGGCCTGCACCCATTGCGTTATGCCCGACTTCGGAGTTGCCCATGTCGTCATCGCTGGGCATACCGACCGCGAGTCCGTGCGCTTTAAGTAGCGTATGAGGGGAATGCGTGAGCAGAAAATCCAGCGTCGGCGTCCAGGCCTTGCGCACCGCGTTGCCCTCCAGCGCGGAACCGGAACCGATACCGATTCCATCCATCACTATCGTCAACAGAGGCCCGTTGATCCCGGGGAAAACAGGGTGTTTATTCAACACAAGACTGTTCAAGCAAGACTCCGGCTTAAAAACTATGGCGCTATGCTACGCGACACGATCACAACGCGCAATGATGTTATCCGATGATTTCAGCATTAAATTTCCGCAATCCTCTTCGGCGCTATGACCTGCAAACCGGCTGATTTATAACAATTAATATTGAAAATAGCATAATTCATAACCAAAAACCATATTGATATAGCCAATCGCTCTTGTCACCAAGCGGAACTGTTCGTGATTATAACCTTGAAAAGCACAGATTTATGATGCCGCCAGCCTGTTTTTGCTCGCGCCCCGTATGGATCAGGCATCCCTCGCCATGGAGTACCAGGACGTTGAAACAGATTGCACAACGTATCAGCCAGCCCAAATCGGTCAATTCTGCTGCGGAACAGGCTATGCACGTCAAAAAGCTGGCCGATAGCCATTCCAGAAAACTGGATAATCTGGCCAAAGGCATGCCGATTCTGGATGGGACCGAGGTACTCGATCTCATTATCGAGTATGTGGAGACTAAAGATGAAGACGCGTTTTGCACCGTACATTTGATTAACGAAGAAGCAACCCACCTGATTTGCAAAGCCTCCAGCGCCGCTTTATCAACGCTGAAGGCGTCGCTGTCCAACCTGGAAATAGAAGATTTTCCGAATTCTCTGGCTATAGCGGCACAACAAGGCATACGCGCCGTTGTCGAAGATCTCCGTTGTCACGCCGACTGGCAACACCACCATGCACGCACGGCGCTGGCCGGCTTGATTGCCGTATGGATAGAGCCGATTCGCGCCTCAACCGGGAAAGTTATCGGCACTTTTTCAATCTTTCGCAGTAGTAGCGCGGGCCCTCCCTCCGACAATGACCTTGATCGACTGCAAAATGCATCGAACCTTGCCAGAATAGCTCTCGAACGCAAAAGCCTGCAGGAAGAATTGTTGCTCGCGGCCTCCGTTTACCAAAACAGCAGCGAGGCCATCATGATCACCGATCAAAAAGACTATGTCGTTGCAGTAAATCCCGCTTTCACACGCATCACCGGCTATCCCGAATATGAGGTCATCGGTAAACCGCAACGGCATTT
This sequence comes from Candidatus Methylospira mobilis, assembly GCF_009498235.1. Taxonomy (NCBI): domain Bacteria; kingdom Pseudomonadati; phylum Pseudomonadota; class Gammaproteobacteria; order Methylococcales; family Methylococcaceae; genus Candidatus Methylospira; species Candidatus Methylospira mobilis. The sequence continues at coordinate 2,703,806 of NZ_CP044205.1, forward strand.
CAAACAAAACCGGGCCGGCGGCGCATCGTATAAGAAAATCATGCAGATACTGAGAGCAGACGGACACTGGCAAGGCGAAATATGGAGCAGGCACAAAAATGGCGCGGAACTCGCCGTCTGGCTTACGCTTAACAGCATTCCGGATGAAATCGGGGATGTATACCGGCATATTTGCCTGTTCTCCGATATCACTGAAAAAAAACGTTCGGAAGAATTGATCTGGAAACAGGCCAACTACGACGCACTGACGCTGCTGCCGAATCGCCGCCTGTTTTTTGATCGTCTGCAATTGGAAATCAGCAAATCGAAACGCACGGGAAAGACGCTGGTATTGATGATGATCGACCTCGACGGTTTCAAGGCCGTCAACGACCAGCTGGGGCATGCCGCCGGCGACCACCTGCTCAAGGAAACAGCGAAGCGCCTCCGCGGGTGTGTACGCGAAGGAGATACGGTAGCACGTTTGGGCGGTGATGAATTCATCCTGTGCATCCCGCAAATCGGCGATATCGCCTGCATAGAGCGTATAGCGCGCAGCATCAATCAAATACTGGCCAGATCAATCGGATTGGCGGACAAGTTTCTACGCGTATCAGGCAGCATCGGCATCGCAGAATACCCAAAAGACGCAGACAACATGGACGACCTGCTAAAACACGCGGATCAAGCCATGTATGCCTCGAAGAAGCTTGGGCGCAATCGCTACAGTCGTTTTACGTCTTCAATCCACGAGGAGAGCGAGCAGCAGCAGCAGTTGATTAACTGCCTGCGTTACGCGCTTGATGCGCGGCAGTTCAAAGTGCATTTCCAGCCGATTGTCGATTTGGCCACTGACCGCATCATCAAGGCGGAAGCGTTATTGCGCTGGACCCACCCGCTGATGGGCAAGATCAATCCCGCAGTTTTTATTCCGATAGCGGAAGAAATCGGCTTGATCGGTGAAATTGGCGATTGGGTCTTTCAGCAAGCTGTTCAGTACGCCAAACGCTGGGGCCAATGTTCATCCACCCGGATACAAATCAGCATCAATATTTCGCCAATACAACTGCTGGACGGTGGTTCTCACAACACCTGGACAGAGTTTCTGCAAAAAGATACTTCGAGCGCGGCCAATCTGGCCATCGAAATAACCGAAGGGCTGTTGCTCAATGAGCATCGAGAGGTCACGGAAAAACTGATGCGTTTCCGCGAACTGGGCATACAGATCGCTCTGGATGATTTCGGCACGGGCTACTCTTCCCTGTCCTATCTGATGAAATTCAAGGCGGACTATATTAAAATCGACCGCTCGTTTATAGAGGGTTTGCCGACCGACCCATCCTGCATCGCGCTATGCGAAGCAATCATCGCCATGTCGCATCGTCTGGGGCTGAAAGTGATTGCCGAGGGCGTCGAAACCAAAGCGCAACGCGACCAGCTTCGGGATATCGGCTGCGATTATGCACAGGGATATTTGTTTTCCAAACCGGTGCCTGCCGAGGAAATGGAACAGTTGCTTCTTGCCCAATCAGTATTGGCTAGCGCAAACCAGACTGCCAAAGGCACATGAGCAGCAGAATACGCCCCTCCCAACATCAGGCATATAACACTTTCAGCGCTGCTGAAAGCTTATCCGGACATTGCTGAGACCGTAAGACGTCATTTCCGCTTTCAGGCCTTACGCGTTGTAGTAAAAATAGTTACCGAATTAGGTTCTGTTGACGTATCACCGCAACCAAATGAGAGCTGAGACGAAGTGAAGGAAGGCCATGTAGTTGCGAGCCGTTTTTTCAAAACGCGAAAATATTCTCCGGTAATGTTTGATTTTGTTGAAGAAGCATTCAATCAGATGGCGTTCCTTGTAAATAAGCCAATCGCATTCGCGCACCTTGTTTCGATTGCAGCGCGGAGGAATCACGGCTTTCATATCCCTCGCTACGATGGCCTGGTCCAGCGCATCGCTGTCATGGCCTTTGTCGCCGACAAACGCACGGACACCCGCCGGCGTCAGCGCCGGCAAGGTTTCAGCCTGCCCTCCGGTCAGTACGAATTCGAGGGGATTCCCCAAGGCATCCGTGATGGCGTGAATCCTGGTGCTGAACCCGCCCTTCGATTGTCCCCCAAGGCTTCGTCCCCGGCGTTGCCGCCCGCCGCGCCACCGGTGCAGGGATGAGTCCGGTTGATGGTGGAGTCGATAAACACGCTTTGCACATCAGGATGATGGATGCATCCGGCGAACAGCGACCGCCAGACCCCATGCCTGCTCCAGCGGGAAAAACGCTTGAACACGGCGTTCCAGTTGCCATGCGCTTCCGGCAGCAAACGCCATTGAGAACCAGATCGAAGAATTTGCAGAACAGCGCCAGAAAGGCCCGGCACCGTTCCCCGGACGTCGACCGGACATGCCGATGCTTCACCAGTATGGGATAGATAACGCTCCAGTCTTCGGCGCTAATGTCGAGTCGGTTAGCCACTTTACGAAGTGGTTCCACCTTCGCTGGTGGCGCGTGTTCATGTCAAAAGAACCCAGAACATTTTGACGTGAGAATAAAATTCCATTAAAGTTTGTAGCTTAATACTCCTTGGTGCCCGGACCGATCAAAAACCGGTTCGGGTTAAACGGGAAGCAGGTGCGCCGAAAAGTCCCCGACAGGTAAAGCCTGCGCTGCCCACGCAACGGTAAGCGAGTCTTAACGCATGCTCTATAAACGTCACTGTGTGCTTGCATACACATGACGAAGACGAGATGCGCTGATGGTAGCAATCCATCGCTCGCCAGTCCTGATACCGGCCAAAGGAGCTGCTTAGAACCCGCGATGGGCGGGTGCAAGCTGGACAAACCACCGGTGGCGCACCGGGTTGGCGTTCCTGGTTGTATCTCTCCCGTCTGTTTTTCTATTGTCTTATCAATAAAACCAAGGGAGATACCCATGACTACTCTATCGCTCTCCACCCTCACCGAAACCCGTAATCTACGCCAGGTTCTGTCTGCTGTTTCCGCCATGGTGCTGGGTGGTTTACTGATACTCACCGTGGGCTTTGCGCCGCTGGACACAGTACATAATACCTCGCACGATACCCGGCATTCGGCCAACTTTCCCTGCCATTAACCCCTTCACAATCCGTGTTTATCCCTATATTGCGTACTGCAGCCATAGCCGGCTTGCTGGCGGCGTTGCTGTTGACGCTGCTGCAGGCGCTGTGGGTAACGCCGTTGATTCTGAATGCCGAAACCTATGAAAACAGGGCTAATGTATTTGGGATGAGCGCACAGCTCGCAACCGAAGCGCAGGCAGCAGATAATTTCTGGGGACGCACGGCCGGTACAGCCCTGGCCAACGCGGCGATGGGCTTGGGGTACGGCCTGATTTTAAGCGGTCTTTATTTGCTGCGCCGTCCGTCCGGGTCCGGACTGCTACAGGGTGTGGCATGGGGCTTGGCCGGCTATACGGTGTTTTTTGCCGCGCCAAGCCTGGGGTTGCTGCCCGAGCTGCCCGGCACGGCTACTGCCGAGTTAAGCGCGCGCCAGCATTGGTGGCTGGGTACTACATTGGCGACAGCGGCAGGTCTGGCCCTGCTGTTTCTGCAAGCGCGGCGTTTGCTACAGATGCTGGGACTGCTATTGCTGATGCTGCCCCACTGGCTCGGCGCGCCGCAACCGGCATTAGCCGTCAGTCTGGCGCCGGAAGTCCTGCAAACGCAGTTCCGCGTGGCGACCTTGATCTGCAATGCCTTATTTTGGCTGCTACTGGGAATATCTTCAGTCTACCTGTTTCAACGCAGTATGGAGGATAATGGGTGAGTCCGCCAGGAAAAGTCTGGTTCGTAGGCGCGGGGCCCGGAGATCCCGATCTGATCACGGTCAAGGGACGCAAGCTGATCGAACGGGCCGATGCGATTCTTTATGCCGGTTCGCTGGTATCGGAAGCCGCGCTACACTGGGCCAAGCCCGGCTGCGCCGTGGCCGATTCCAAGGACATGACGCTGGAGCAGATAAGCGGCTGGCTGATCGAGCAGGCAGGCATGCATGCGACCATAGTGCGTCTGCAAACCGGCGATCCCTGTCTTTACGGCGCGTTGATAGAAATGGTGCGTCCCCTTGATGCGATGGCTATCGAAGTCGGCGTGGTGCCCGGCGTCTCTTCGGCGATGGCTTCGGCGGCAGCGGCAGCGGAAAGCCTGACGCTGCCGGAAGTTACCCAGACCGTAATCCTGACGCGTGTCGAGGGCCGAACGCCGATGCCCGAGCATGAATCGCTACGCGAATTAGCCGCTCATCATTGCACCTTGTGTCTGTTTCTTTCCATCACATTGCTGAAAGAAATAAAACGCGCGTTGATGGATGCCGGATGGTCAGATGATGCGCCGGTGGTAGTAGTGCAAAAAGCCAGCTGGCCCGATCAGGAGAAAATCGTACGCGGCACTTTGCGCGATATACGTACGCGCTGCATGGACGAAGGCATTACCAGTCAGGCGATGATTATCGTCAGCCCGGCACTGGGCGCACGTCATTGGCCTGATATAAAACGCTCCAAGCTTTACGACCCTGGCTTCTCTCATCGTTTTCGCAAAGCGGAACATTCATCATGAACAAAACAGATACCCTGTTGCTGGTAGGTCACGGTTCCCGCAATACGGCAGGCAACCTCGAAATTGAACAGTTTGCCGGGCAATGGCGTGCGCGGCATCCGGACTGGCGCATTGTGGTCTGCTTCATCGAGTTCGCCGAGGTGTTGCTGGCAGCGGGGCTGGATTTGGCAGCGCGCGACAGTCAGCGCGTGATCGTGGTCCCACTGATTCTCAATGCCGCGGGCCATGTCAAAATGGAAATACCCGAAGCCATCGAACATGCTCGGTTGCGCCACCCCGATACCGAATTCGTTTGCGCGCGTCATCTCGGCGCGTGCGAAGAAATCCTCGCGGTTTTGAAGCGTAATCAACGGAGCGCCCTGGCGCAACTGGACTACCCCGATCCACACAACACCGGCGTCATCCTGATTGGGCGCGGCTCGTCCGACCGGGTAGCAAACGGCGAAGTGGCGAAGATCGCGCGCTGGCTGTACGAGGAAAGCGCTCATTCCCTGGTAGATATCGCCTTCACCGGCATCACCTATCCGCGCCTGGAGTCCGTTGTGCAACGTCAGGCAACGCTAGGTATGAGACAAATCGTCCTGCTGCCCTACTACCTGTTTACCGGCACGCTGATCGAACGCATCAAGCGTCAGAACGAGCGCTTGCGCATGCAATACCCCTCCATTCATTTTGCATCGGGCGATTACTTCGGCTTCGAACCGGAAATACAGGCCCTGCTGGAGCGTCGCATCGACGAAGCAAACGGTGTGGCCCAGGCCCGCGCGATGATGGAGTGCGACGGCTGCAAATACCGCGAGTTTGCCGCCGACCAGGGCAAAGGACATCAGCATTAACTGTGCTGCATGATTGCGCTATGTCTGTCATTCGGTCATGCGAGGGTATACGCACAATACAAGCCTGCTTCCAGGTAAATACCGCGATTTAACCAAGCAAAATACTCAGGCATTATTTCGATTCGTGATATTATTGATGAACGATGATATGGAATGCCTTGTTCAGCGTTTCCCGCAACGTTTTGCAAACCTGGCGGTCGGGAGAAATAGCCCGCCCGACCATACTACTTACAGAACAAAATATGAGCAACATTATCACCGAACAACTCACCGAAGCCGGACGCCGCATCGAACACGACTCTTTTGCGGTTGTCGACGCGGAAACAGGCGCCCATGACTACCCGGAGGAGGAATGGCAAGTCGTCCGACGCATGATCCACGCCACCGCGGATTTCGAGTTTAATGGTTTAACCCGTTTTCACCCTTCCGCCATTGAGGCCGGGATTGCAGCCATCCGTAATGGCGCGCCGCTGATCGCCGATGTGGAAATGATTTGCGTAGGTTTGTCGCAACCGCGCCTGGAGCATTTCGGCGTGAAAGCTCATCATTTCATCGCCGACCCGGACGTCATTAGCGAGGCCGGAAAGCAAAATAGCACGCGCGCAGTGCAGGCGATGCGCAAGGCGCAGACATTAGGGTTACTGGAAGGTGGAATCATCGCAGTAGGCAACGCCCCCACCGCATTACTGGAAATTGTGCGCATGATCGGACAGGAAAATCTTAAGCCGGCGCTGATAGTCGGCATGCCGGTAGGTTTTGTATCTGCTGCGGAATCCAAGGCCGCTACAGCTGAATTAACGGAAACGCCCTGGATCATCACTTCGGGACGCAAGGGCGGCTCGACTCTCGTGGTAGCCGTAATCCATGCGCTGCTGGCTCTGGCCGAGGCGCGCCGCTAAGTCTCATGAAAAAAAGGGTCAAAGGAACGCGCAAAGGTTATACCACCGGCGCCTGCTCCGCCGCTGCGGCGCGCGCGGCCACTTTGGGGCTGATAACAGGTGGTGTACCGGAAGAAATTGAATGCGAGTTGCCGAACGGTCAGTGCGTGCGCTTTGCGGTAATCGAGGGCGAATGCCGCAAAGGCGAATACGCCCACGCCGTCGTCATCAAGGATGCCGGCGACGACCCTGATGTAACCGACAAGGCGCCGCTGACCGCCGATGTCCGGCTGTTATCCGACTGCATCGGCAGCGTGGTGCTTAAAGGCGGCGCCGGGGTCGGTATCGTTACCCGACAAGGTCTCGGCCTGGAGGTCGGCGGTCCGGCCATCAACCCTGTGCCGCGCCGCAATATCGAGCACAACGTCCGCGCAGTAGGCGACTTTTTGCTGCAACGATCCGGACTGGAAGTCTCCATTTCCGTACCCGGCGGCGAGGAAATGGCTAAAAAAACATTGAACTACCGTCTCGGCATCATCGGCGGTATTTCCATACTGGGTACGACCGGCATCGTCCACCCCTACTCCACCGCAGCCTTTCGCGCCAGCGTGATTCAAGGCATAGAGGTTGCAGCGCGCCAGGGACAGGAAACAGTCGTGCTCACCACCGGCGGGCGCACCGAAAAGTTCACCATGCGCGAGTTGCCGGAACTGGCCCCCGCCTGTTTTGTGCAGATGGGCGATTTTCTGAAATATGCGCTGGATAGCGTCGTCGAATGCGGAATTCGCCATGTCGTCATCGGCGGCATGATCGGCAAACTCACCAAAATTGCGCAAGGAGAAACCATTACCCATGCCAACCGCAGTGAGGTCGATACCGGTTTGCTCGCCGAAATTGCTACCGGCATCGGCGCGCCTCCCGAAGTCTGCGAAGAAATCCGCAACTCGGAAATGGCGCGCTACGCCAGCGAGCGCATGGAAGCGCTCGGCATGATCAGCGAGTTTTACCAGGCTTTGGGACGGCGCGTGATTCGGACTTTACGCACGCGCTATCCTGATCAATTCAGCTTGCGCATACTGATGTGCGATTTCGAGGGCGATAAACTGGCCGAAGTTTCCGGAGCTGATAATCATGTCTGATCGCTGCCGCATCATCGGCGTACTCGACAATGGCGCTGCCGGGATCACTGCCGGTGCTTTGCGCCTGATTCACGAAGCGGAGCTGGTGATCGGCGCTACGCGCACCTTGAAGCTGCTCGCTGCAGCTATCGACGTCAATGCCGAACAGCGCGACTTGAGCGGGCAACTGACCCAGGTTCCGTCCTGGGTCGCGCAAGCCCTGGAACAGGGCCGCAGCGTAGTGGTGCTGGCCAGCGGAGATCCGTTGTGCCATGGCATAGCCGCTTATCTGGCCGGAAAACTGGATCGCTCCACACTGGAAATCATACCCAATGTTTCCACGCTGCAATGGGCTTTTGCGCGCCTGGGGTTGAGCTGGCAACACGCTGCGATTGCATCCGTGCACAGCCGCGATGCCGGAGAGTGGGTGTCCGGCGCAGGACCGGAACATGGACTTTACGCATTACTGCAGCAGCTACGCAACGCCACGCTGGTCGCTGCATTTACCAGCCCGGAAAACAGCCCCGACCGTATCGCGCGCATGCTGCTCGCCGAAGGCCTGGCGCCGGAGTTCGAAATACTGGTTGCGCAACACCTATTGCAAAAAGACGAATGCATATCGGATTGGTTGGCTGTCGAACAAGCCGCGCTGCAGCATTTTGCCGACCCCAATATCGTCATTCTGCACCGTAAACAACCGCAACCCGACGAAGCCTTATTCGGCTTGCCCGACGAACGCTTTCACCAGCGTACGCCGGAGCGCGGCTTGATTACCAAGCGCGAAGTCCGGGCGGTGTCGCTGGCGCGCCTGGAGCTGCGCGCGCACAGCATCGTCTGGGACATCGGCGCAGGTTCCGGAGCAGTCGGCCTGGAGGCGTCGCGTCTGTGTCCGCACGGGCATGTTTACGCCATCGAAAAAAACGAGGCCGACTACGCCATAGCGCTGAGTAACCGCGCAAGCCTGAAAGCGGCCAACTACACGCTGATCCATGGACGCGCTCCGCCGGACATTTCCGGTTGGCCCGATGCCGACGCCATTTTTATCGGCGGCTCCGGCGGCGAATTGCGCGAATTGATCCTGCTGTGCTTGCAACGCTTGCGCAGCGGTGGTCGGCTGGTGATTAACTTCGTCACCATAGAAAATCTGGCTAACGCCGTGGAAACGCTAAAAGAGTCGGGCGCTCCGTGGGACGTAACCCAACTGCAAGCGGCACGCAGTCGGCCTATACTCGATCTGCATCGCATGCAGGCGGAAAACCCGGTGTGGATCATCAGCGCGGGGAAGCCGGGCAATGAATAACAGACAAGGCCGTTTGTTCGGCGTTTCGCTCGGTCCCGGCGACCCCGGTTTGATTACCCGGCGCGCCTATGCATTGCTGCAACGCAGCGACGCGCACTGGACCTACCCGGTACGGCGAAAAAATGCCGAAAGCCATGCCTTGCAGATCGCATTGCAATCGGGGCTGGCATTGCCAGCGGAACACACGCCGCTGGTTTTTCCGATGACCCACGACAGCGAAATTCTGGCAGGTTACTGGCTGCAAGCCGCCGAAACCGTGCAGGTGCGCCTGAATAGCGGACAGGATGTGCTGTTTCTAGTGGAAGGCGACGCGTCCACCTACTCGACTTTCAGCCATTTGGCGCGCACGCTGTCCGCCCTGGACGATCAGGCGCGTATCGAAACCATTCCCGGCGTACCGTCCTTTAATGCCGCCGCCGCCAGTTTCGGCATGCCGCTGGCGGATACCGACGAAACCGTGGCGATTATCCCCGCCGGTTACGGCATCGCGATGATCGAACGCCTGCTGGATGATTTCGACACGCTGGTGTTATTGAAGGTCAAACCACTGCTGGACGATATCCTGGAGCTTTTGCAACGCCGCCAGCTGTTGCCTTATGCCGCATTCATCGAAAAGGCCGGCACCGAGTTCGAACGCATCGAAATCGATGTCACCGCTTTGCGCGGCGAAAAAGTTAATTATCTGTCGTTGTTGCTGGTGAAAAATCCGAGCAGGGAGCGAAGCGAAGTACAGCGCGGCTGCCGTAAAAAGTCTGAATGATGGGCAATGGAGAGACAACATGGGACATATTTTCGCCAATATTGAACTGAGTAATCCACGCAAGCCTGAATTGCGTCCATTGGCGGTCACGGCGCTGGCCGATACCGGCGCTTTGATGCTGTGCCTGCCTGAGGATATTGCACTGCAACTCGATTTGCAAACAGAATCGTTACGTGAAGTTACCGTAGCAGATGGCCGCTCAATGACCGTGCCTTACGTCGGGCCGGTGAAAGCGTCGTTCGAAAACAGAATGTGTTTTGTCGGGACGCTGCTGATGGGAGATGAAGTGTTGCTCGGCGCTGTACCTATGCAAGACATGGACCTGCAGCTGTCGCCTGGTCATCAAAGGGTAACGGTAAACCCAAACAGTCCCAATATCCCTCATGCCCGAGTAAAAAAGAACATTAATCAACACTCGGAGTAAGCATTAATGCATTCAGCCCCAAATGCCCCGGCGCCATTGATTGCGCTGGTAGCAATCACCAAACACGGCGTCGCGCAAGCAGCGAAACTGGCCGAACTGCACCCCGACGCGGAAATCGCGGTACCGGAAAAATTCGCGACCAGCTTGACGTCATTGACGAATACGATACACGCGCTGCCCGGCGCATTGAGCGGTCACATCGGCGACTTGTTTTCGCGTTACGATCAACTCGTATTTTTCGTATCGCTGGGCGCGGTGGTACGCCTGATCGCCCCGCATCTGAAATCCAAGGAGGAAGACCCCGGCGTGCTGGTGGTGGACGACAACGCGCGCTATGTAATTCCGGTACTGTCAGGCCATGTCGGCGGCGCCAACGCCTATGCCGAATATTTGGCGGCGCTGCTGGAAGCGGAAGCGGTATTGACCACGGCGTCGGATGTAGGCAAAACCATTCCGGTCGATATACTCGGGCGCGAATTGGGCTGGCGGGTGGAAGCGCCAAAAATCAACATTACGCGGGTATCCGCGCATGTTGTTAACGAAGAAGCCGTCGCCTTCGTCCAGGAGGCCGGAGCTATAAACTGGTGGACGCGCCCTACCCCGTTGCCCGCCAATATTCATTTATTCAAAAGTTTCGAGGAAGTCGATCTCGAGCGGCATCGCGCTGTGCTGTGGGTAACCCGGCGTGAAATAGCGCCTGAACTGTGGGCGCAACTGGAAGAACGCCTGGTGGTCTATCGACCACCCGAGGAACGATAAACATGCGCGTGATGTTAGGGCTAGGCTGCGATCGCAACGCTTCGCTGGATACCTTGCTGCAGGCAATCGAACAGGCGCTGAGCAGCGCCGGCTTAACGCCGCACGATGTAGCCGGAGTGGCCAGTATCGACAGGAAAAACGATGAAACCGCGCTGCTGCAGGCAGCGCGGCAACATGACTGGCCGTTGCATTTTTTTCCGGCGGAAACCTTGGCGCAAGTGCCGGTGCCAAACCCATCGGAAACAGTGCGCAAATACATGGGTACGCCGGCGGTGGCTGAAGCAGCGGCTTTGCTGGCATCCGGCGGCGAGTTGATATTGGAAAAATACAAATACCAGGGTACGGACGGAAAAAACGCCACAGTATCGATAGCGAGAATGAATGATGGCAAATAGCGGCAAAATTTTATTAGTGGGCTTCGGTCCCGGTTCAGTCGAACACATGACCCAGCGCGCGCGCGCTGCGATAGCCGAAGCGGACGTGGTAATCGGCTATTCGACCTATATAAAACTGGTTCAGGATCTGCTCGAAGGCAAGGAAGTAATCCGCAAAGGGATGACCGAGGAAATCGACCGCTGCAGCGAAGCCTACGAACAAGCGCTGCAGGGCAAAACCGTGGCGCTGATTTCCTCCGGCGATATCGGCGTCTATGGCATGGCCGGGCCAACCTATGAAGTATTACTGAAATCAGGCTGGACGCCGGACAGTCATATCAGCGTGGAAGTCATTCCCGGTGCAACCGCGCTGAATGCCTGCGCTGCGCTGGTTGGAGCGCCTCTGACCCATGACTTTTGCTCTATTTCGCTGTCAGACCTGCTTACGCCGTGGCCGGTTATAGCCAAGCGGCTGGAAGCGGCGGCGCGCGGTGATTTCGTGGTCGCACTGTACAACCCGAAAAGCGGCCGCCGCACGCAGCAAATTGTCGAAGCGCAAGCCATATTGCTGCGCTATCGGAGCCCGGAAACACCTGTAGCCATCGTCAAATCCGGATACCGGCGCCGACAGGCGATTTACAAAACCACCCTGGACAACATGGCAGAGTGCGATATCGGCATGCTGTGTACGGTGCTGATCGGCAATAGCAGTACTTTTATACGCGAAGGGCTGATGATCACCCCGCGCGGCTATGCCAACAAATACGACCAGCTAAACGGCGCAACCAGAGGCGGCGAACAGGCAGGCCGCTCGCTGAGCATGGGGTTGATCGGTTGGCATGCCTGCGTGCGCAAACATATCAGGGAACAGCCGCAGCTTTCGCTACGCGACATTGCACAATATTTCGATACTTCCCTGGCTGAAATACTTGCCGCCATTGCTACCAGAACGCCTGAAGAAGAGACAGGACCTTATCAGGCGAAAGCCTTGCCTGCGGACAATATCGAAAAAGTTCTGGAATCTGCGAAAACCTGGGGCCATTTGCGCGCAATAGTCCGTAGCCAGGGCGGCGCAACCGCGGAATTGTTGCTGCAGGCGGTTAATCTGGTCCGGCGCGGAGATTGGCTCAATCTGGTCAATGAGCATTTTCATTTACACGTCGATATAAGCGGTATCCAGCGCGCATGGTTTTTTAGCCGCGCCGATCTACAGCATGGCGTCTATTTTTGCGACAAGCACGGCAACGCAGTATTTTCGTTGTTGCTGGTCAAGCAGGGACTAACTTACGATGCCGGATCATTGGCAGCTTTTAAAAACACAACCGAGCAATTCGGACTAATCTACCTTCACGTTGCAGAACCTGTTGAAATCGAGGAAAAATCCGATGAATGACGATACCCGGACCGCCATACCAGAAAAACCGAAAATGGCCGACTATAAACGGCTCCTGCTGGTTTGCACCGGCCCGCGCTGTACGCTGAACGGGGAAGGACAGACACTGTTCGATGGTCTCGGTGAAAAATTCAAGGCGGCCGGCATAGATCAAGGCCCGTTGCGTGTTAAGCGTACCCGGGTTTCCTGTTTCGCCACCTGCAAGGCCGGTCCGATCGTCTGCGTACAACCAGATGGAATATGGTACTACAATGTCAACGAAGCCAATCTGGACCGTATCATTCAGCAACACCTCGTTGGAGGAGAACCGGTCGAGGATTTAATCTACCACCGCGGGCCGGAATTGTGAAAGCCAAATCGCAACAGTGACCAAGCGTTTATAAGATACGTCCACCCGCTCGCTTTCAGTAGGGATACTGAAGACAGGGGATTAATCGGGGCTGCGCCGTTTACGCGCCGTAGAACTGTGCTGCGGCCCCGTACACCATCATGGCCTGTCCCTGACGCATAGCCAGAAGACTAGGCCTTCGGAAAGTAACCTCCCCGGATCAAGTCCGGGGCAGGCGCTGTCGGCTGGATACCGGCATTCCCTGTCGCCATGACGGTTTTTTCCGTACAGATCTGAACGGACGGAAATGCTTTATACAGTTTCCACGTTGGACTTGCTACTAATGCGCAGCGACAACTGCCTTGATTTGCTCCAGCGTCAGATAGCCTTTCTTCTCCGTGTCGATATTCTCAAAACCCGCTGCAATGCGCGGCATTCCACCCTTGGCCTCTTCCAGCGTGAGTTTGCCGTCACCATTCTTGTCCGCCGCCTTAAAGCGGGTTTCAGCCAACTGGATCTGTTCATTGGCAGTTTGGGCATATGAGGCTCCCGTTGCGGCCAGGCATATTCCGATGCTCAAGACGACGCGAGGTAATTTGTTGGACAGATACTTGAAAAACATTTTTTCTTCCTTTTCAGTAGAGGAACTTGAAACATTGAAAACGATAACCTGTTAAAGCAACCGGCCGGACTGTCATTTTTCAAGGGAACCCAGAAGTACAATCACGCTGTAATTCCCTCGATAATCGATGTTTGAAAAAATAGCTATTAAATCTTGAACTCTTCCTTATCGCGCCCGACAGACTCATAATGTCTGAGCCATTTCGGCTTGGCGCCTACTCCGCCCCAAGTCGAGCCGCTGTCAGGGTCACGGTATTTTGCAACGATATTCGGCTTGTTACGCCCTGAAGCCTTGCCGCCTTCACCACGAAAACCCAACTGAGCTGCGGTAATGCCATATTCATGTATCTTCTGCTTGATTTCGGCAATCACATTGGCCAGCTCCTGCTCGCGTATTGCTTCAGCCTGCCTGGATAGTTCTGCAATTCTTTCCTGTAATTCTTTATATGATGTAGACATATTCTCTCCCATTGATAACTACCCGTATAATGTGCCATTGCACAGGCATATTAGTCAAGCGTTTTATTCGATGGTATAATTAAAATATTGTAAACCTAAACAGGACAGGCAGCCAATTCATCTACTTGCTTCCATCGTTCAGAAAGCGGCAACAAACCCCAGCATGGATATGATGGAATTAGTGAATTGCGTAGTTCCACCGCTGGTTTGACCATACAGTTGCAAGCGATGGTTAATGGTCCAGACAAACCCAGCGCCCACGGCGTTCTGTTTGGGTTTATTGTCGTTATCATACGATGATAAAACCTGGGGTCCACGCGGCAAGCCCATAGCATTGTAATATCCATGCACGAATACAGCAAAGTCCTTGCTGAAAAAGTCGCGCTGAAACGCCCATTGAAAAACGAACTCCCAGGCATTAACTGATGAATTTCCCTGCGTAAGCGTTCTCGTCGCGCCCAAGTTATACTCGAAGTCGATATCAAACGGCAACGACTGATCGAAGTTGAAGCTAATTGAAGGCTGAGTTCCTTGATAAAAGGCCGGATTACTGCTAAGCCATGGCGTCTGTATATAGGCTTCCAGGCCCGCTGCCGGAAGAAAATACTTCTGATTTTCTCCCCACAAATGAATCTTGGTATCGAACGCAATCGGAGAAAAACCCCATGCCTGCGAAGCCCCGCCGCTCCACGATACCCCATTGCCAAACAAGCGCAGCTCGATATTGTCGGTAGCGCCGTAACGCAGCAGAAATTCGGAATTATACTGGGCAGGATTATTCGTTCCGGTCCCGTAGTAAGTAAAGGGAGACAGCTCGAAATAGCCGCGCCCTTGCGGAAGGGTAAATGCGCTGTTGGGGAAGTTCGCCAAATCGGAACCCGGGTTGCTGACATCGATCTGCGTACGCCATTTGTCTATGTTTTCTGGAAGACGCGCTCGCGAGCGATTGTAACGGCCTTTAAAAAACTCATCCATGGTATCGTCAGCCACCTGCTCTCCGTAGGCGCTAATAGCGGATGCGCCGGGATCGGCATGCACGGGATGCCCATCCTCCGCAGCTACAGGCTGGAGATCGGCGTCTTTCATTATATCGGCAACCAACAACCGGCTATATTCCTGCACCTGCCGGTTAAAACTATCCTGAGCCGCAGTTTCTTCAACAGCAGTGGAAGCGTTTGCGGGAGCGGGCCCCGATGCCGCCGCAGAAGTTGACAATACAGAATTTTTTTCAGAAGGAATTTTCGTATCGGCCGATTTGACCGGCAAGGCGCATCCTGTCAATCCCGAAACAAAACACAGAAGCAGGGCAATATTATAGTTGGATATCAGCATACATATCTTCGCGCCATTCCCCCATGCCATTATTTTCTCCATATTCCGATTGCATGTACCAAGAGTCGCTGAAATAATAACAGAATATTTAAGGATGCTGTCCGGGTTGAAAATGTCCGGACTTATAAACGGCAGCCCGCAAATGGAACAGGAGGCAGCACATGCGCCACGCTTTAATTTTAACCGCACTCTGGCTCGCGTTCAGCCCGCTGCGTGTACTTGCAGCCGACGATGCGAGTTCGGCGCAAAGCGGAGCTGTTATCGAGAAGGCGGACCTCGCAGCACGAAAAAAACTCATCCACGACAATCTGCCCCTAACCGAAACCGAGGCGCGGGCTTTCTGGCCGCTTTATGAAGCCTATGAAAAGCAGCTTAAGCAACTGGGCGAACGCAGAAGCGCGAATCTGGGGCGGCTGGGAGAAGACTTCGAAGCCATGAGTAACGAAAACGCCGCGAAATTCATACGCGACAACCTGAAAATGCAAAGTGATCGCCTGAAAATAACGTCTCAATATTTCAAGGAACTGGAACAGGTTTTGTCCGGAAAAAACCTGGCCAGATATTACCAGATAGAATATCAAATACGCGCTACGATAGATGCCAGAATTTCAGAAAGCATTCCACTGGTAAAATAAGTCAACACCGGCAATATGCTTTTCAGATCTCCTTTCCCGCCAGACACTAAAGAATAACAATATGTTGCGAAAAAACTTTGCCTTGCTGCTCTTGATGCTTACCGCGGGCGGATATTGCGCAGCGGCCCCGGCTCGGGATTTATCCGCCATCGCTTCCTTACCCAGCGACTCATTCGTACACAAATCCATGGAGGCGCGAAAGAAACTGATTCATAAGCACTTGCCGCTGAATAGTCGCGAAGCTCACGATTTCTGGCCTATCTATGATGAGTACCAACAGGAACTGATGCTCGTCTACATACAGCGCAAAGCCACTATCACAAAACTGGGGCGCCACTTCGACGCCATGACCGATGATTTTGCCAAACAGTTTGTAATGGAATCCATCGCACTGCAGGAAGAACGCCTGCATGTGCTGCATAATTATTTTAAAAAGTTCGAAATCGTTCTTCCCGGCAAGCAATTGCTTCGTTTCTACCAGATAGAAAATCGCTTCCGCAGCGCGGTTGATGCGGAACTGGCGGAAAGGATTCCGCTCTTGAAATAAAAAGCAAGGATGCGGCGAAAAAACTTCCTTAACCGATAAGACACTCCCCGATTTTAAGGATTTTCCGTTCGCCTCGCGTGTGTTGAATAACGAATCGAAATCTTCGCAATGACCGTTAATTCGTTCAAGGTTAGACAGGTTCGCCGCGAACAGTTTTTTGCGTCATTGGACAAAATGACAGCGGGCCTCTGAACGGTTATCATCCATCGCTGCCGGCTTATCAGGTTTTCTCGCTCCAGCCTTCAATTCCCTACGATTATCTACACGGCTCGCCATGCAGTCAAACCACAGGAACCCTGCCTTGAATACAATACTATCAATGCATTATATCATATCGTCAATTAATGCATTTTCAGCATGGGATTTTTATTGTGATAGGCCTTATAATAGCAGGACACAATGCGCTCGACGGGTACGGATCGTGGCGCACACAGAAATTCATAGAAATTCAGATTTTCCAGTCAGTCAAGTAACGCAATATGCAATCATACAGTGATCATATTGAAAACAATAGCTTGGATCTATACTGAATATGAAATGCTCGGCAAGGATTGTAGCTGCATTCAAGATTAGGCACGCGCCAGCGTGTTTTGTTCGATTCAGGGGCGCCGGCCAGCCTGCTGCGGCAAACACATTGCCGGTAAAAGCGTTATGACAACAGACAAGCAGCAGGCGAACGCTCCAGAAAAAACACCCTCAACGGGAGAGGCTGCTTTTTTACGCGTGGAAGCTGAAAAGGTGGATCGATTGATGGATCTGGTCAGCGAACTCAGTCTCAGCGTTTCCGAGGCCGTGCACAGCCCCGACCTGGAAGGCCTCGAACTCTCCGAATTCGAAAAATCCGCACACCGCCTCAATATGGTCGTGCGTGAAGTGCAGGATGCGGCTTCTGGCCTGCGCATGGTGCAGATCGAAGGCGTCTTCAAGCGCATGCGCCGCATGGTGCGCGAACTCGAACGTCAAACCGAAAAAAAAATCGAACTGGTGCTGGTTGGCGAGACCGTGGAAATCGACAAAATCGTCGCTGACCGGCTTTACGATCCGCTGGTGCATGTGGTGCGCAATTCCGCCGATCATGGCCTGGAAAGCCCGCAAGAACGCATTGTTGCCGGCAAACCGGAAACCGGGCGCATCACGCTCACCGCGGAACAGCTCGGCGGCGACATACAAATTACCATTTCCGACGACGGGCGCGGGCTGAACCGCGCAAAAATTCTGGCGCGCGCGCGTTCGCGCGGATTGTTTGGCGCCGATGAAGAGCCCAGCGACAATGATCTATGGAAAGTCATCTTCCAGCCCGGCTTTTCCACGGCGGAAACAGTGACCAACATTTCAGGGCGCGGCGTCGGCATGGATGTGCTCAATACCACCATGAAAGAACTGCGCGGACGTATCGCCGTGCACAGCGAGGCCGGCAAAGGCTCCCGCGTCGTCCTCTCCATACCCTTGTCGCTGGCCTTTCTGGACAGCCTGATCATGCGCGTCGGCGCGCGCCTGTACGCAGTGCCGGTGGAACAGATAGGCGAAGTTTTTCGCCCGCTGGCCAGCCAGACGCAGACGGTGTCCGCCGAAGACCATAGAGAACTGGTGCGCGTGCGTGAAAGACTGATACCCGTATGCCGTTTACAGCAGTTTTACCAGGAAGTATCGAACAGCCCCCTCCCCGCGCTCGATAGCCAGATCATGGTGGTGCTGACCACGGCCGCCGGGCCGGTAGGGCTTACCATCGACGAAATTTACGATCAGCAGCAGGTGGTGATGAAACCGCTGCCCGGCCCGCTGGCCCATGTGCGCGCCAGCGTCGGCTGCGCGCTGCTTGGCACCGGCGAAGTGGCCATCGTGCTTGATTGCGAACAGCTTGCGCAAGGGGTCGGCATCGCATGACCGGGGTCAGTTCACCAGAAAACATTACCGATACGGATGAACAGGCGATCCGCCGTATACAGCGATGGCTGCGCACGCGCAGCGGCATGAGTTATCAGGACAACAAACTGATACTGTTGGCCAACCGCCTGATGCGCGTTTGTTTCCAGTTCGACATATCCGGTATGACGGCTTTGGCCGAACAGCTGGAAAGCAGCAACAGGAACGATGTGCAGATCGCGGTCATGAATGCCGCATCCACCAATCATACCTATTTTTTCCGTGAACCCGAAGTTTTGAGTTTTTTCGAGTTAAGCATCCTGCCGACCTTGCCGCAAAACAATGTCAGAATATGGAGCGCGGCTGCCTCGACCGGCGATGAGGCTTATACCACTGCCATCCAGATCTGCGAACGGCGCGGGGTCGCCTGGGCCAGCCAGAATCTAGCCATACTCGGCACCGATATCAGCGCCAATGTGGTCAACCAGGCCGAAGGCGGCATTTATGGGGAAAATCATGTTACCCACATACCCGCAACCTGGCTGGGCAAACCGCTCGACATCGGCAACTACCTTGCGCCGGCGGGCCTGAGACAATACCGTATCAGCGATAATATACGCCCGTTATGTACTTTTAGACGAATGAATCTGACCGCCCTGCCCTACCCTTTTCAAAAGAAATTTCATGTCGTGTTCTGTCGCAACGTGCTGTATTACTTCGATCGCGCCACACAACACGATGTTGCCGAAGCGATTTACGACGTAACTGTTCCGGGCGGCTGGTTACTCACCAGCGTAACGGTGTCGCTACGGGATCTTAAAACGCGCTGGGTGAACATACAACCGGGCGTATACCGCAGGGGGCTAGGCGCATGAACATCACGCATAAACGCCGCATTCGCGTCCTGATAGTCGACGACTCGGCTCTGGTCCGGCGCATACTTTCCGACGGCATCAAGCGCGACCCCGACCTGGAAGTTATCGGCGAGGCCTCCAACCCTTACGCCGCGCGCGATATCATGGTGGAAAATCGCCCCGATGTGATCACCCTGGATGTGGAAATGCCGAAAATGGACGGAGTAACCTTTTTGAAGCATTACATGCCGGTCATGCCGATACCAACGCTCATGATCAGCTCCCTGACGCAACAAGGACAACGCATCACCCTGGACGCGCTGGAATCCGGAGCTGTAGACTTCATACCCAAACCGCAAGTCGGCGTAGTCGACGAACTGCCGAAACTGCAGGACGAAATCAACCGGCGCATCAAGGCCGCGGCTCAAATCAGCGTCGCCCACCTCAAACGCGAAAACCGCCGCGAAGTTCGTGCCGTTACCAACCTGGGAAACACCACGGACCGCGTTATCGCCATCGGATCTTCCACCGGCGGCGTCGAAGCCTTGACGCGCATCCTGCCTGCCTTCCCTGCCGACGCGCCCGGCATCGTCATCGTTCAACATATGCCGGGCGGATTTACCCACAGCTTTGCCGAACGGCTGAACGAACTATGCAGAATGCAGGTGAAGGAGGCCGAAGAAGGCGACCGTGTGCAACCTGGTCGTATATTGCTGGCTCCCGGCGGCCTAAAGCATATGACCGTGATACGCTCAGGAGGACAGTACCGCATCACGTTGATAGATGGCGACCCGGTCAATTACAGCCGCCCTTCGGTTGATGTGCTGCTTAACAGCGTCGCACGCGCTGCCGGCGTTAATGTCGCAGCCGCGATACTGACCGGCATGGGCAAGGACGGCGCCGAAGGCCTGCTGGCGATACGTCAGGCAGGCGGGCGCACGCTGGCGCAGGACGAAGAAACTTGCGTAGTGTTCGGCATGCCGAGCGTGGCCTGGGCGATGGGAGGCGCCGAAAGTTTGGCTCCATTGGAAAACATACCCGCACTGCTGGTCAACGCCCTGCAACGCAGGGATAATTAACCACATATTTAGTCTGGAGAATAACCGTGTCGGAAATCGAACAGTCCAAAAAAACGCGCGGCGCCGATGAAGAAGAGAACACCATACTGGTTTTTCATGACGAAGACAGTATTGAGGACATGTACCTCACTTTCGGCGTCTCGGGGGAAGAGTACGGTATCGGCATCAGTTATGTTACCGAAGTGGTCGGCATCCAGCGCATCATGGAAGTGCCGGATGTGCCTCACTTCATCAAGGGCGTCATCAATCTGCGCGGCAAGGTTATCCCGGTAATGGATGTACGTCTGCGTTTTAATATGGAAGCCGTCGAGTACAACGAGCGAACCGTTATTATCGTATTGGATATCAATAATGTACTGGTAGGCCTGGTAGTCGATTACGTCAGCGAAGTATTGGAAATACCGGCTGCCGATGTCGAAAAACCCGCGCAACTCAAGGGGACTCACAATGAGAACAGCGTCATCAGGGGTTATGGTAAGCGTGACGAGCAAGTGGTCATGTTGCTGAACATAGAGCGGCTGGTATCAGATCACGATATCGATCTTGGATGCATAGTCAAAGAAAACCAACAGAACAAATGATCCTATAACCTTACGCAAAGGGTGAAAATTATGTTTCGTGATACGAAAATGGGTATGCGCTTATCCCTGAGTTTTGGCTTCATACTTATTTTGATGGCCTCAATCGCTTGGTTCGGTACGGCGCGCTTGGGCGAACTCAATGAATCTATTAAGCTGATAAGCGGTGACCGCTATCCGAAAACGGTACTCGCGAACGATATCATCAAACAGGTCAACATTGTTGCGCGCGCAATGCGTAACGCGTTGTTGCTAACAGATAAGGAACTGGCAGCTAAGGAACTGGATCGCGTAGAGGAAGTACGCAAGGCGATTAATGATGATATGGCCAGACTGGAAAAAACGATCACTACAGATCAAGGCAAGGCGACGCTGGCTGCTGTGAAGGATGCCCGATCCAAGTATTTGCTTGTGCAGGACAACTTCATACGCATAATGAAGAGCGGTCAGAACAAGGAAGCCTCCGTTTATCTGATGGACGAAGTGCGTCCTCTCTTTACACCCTACATGGATGCCATCACCAACCTGATCAACATTCAAAGCGAATTGGTGGAGAAAGCCGGCCAGGAAGCGCAGGCCAATTATCAATCGGCATGGCAGTTGATGTTGCTGCTGACATGCCTGGCGCTTGTGTTGAGCGGCATCGTTACGTTCTGGGTCACGCGCAGCATTACTCGCCCGCTGAAAGAAGCAGTTGATGCGGCGGACAAGATCGCCGTAGGCGATCTCTCCTTCAAGCTACAGGTTGATCGGAATGACGAAACCGGCCAAATGCTCAAGGCAATTGTAACCGCGCAGAATGCGGTAAAGGCCATGATTGCAGACGCTGTCCTGCTGGCTAATGCCGCAGTGGAAGGAAAGCTGGCGACCCGGGCCGATGAAAGTAAACATCAGGGTGAATATCGCAAGATCGTGCAAGGCGTCAACAACACGCTGGACGCAGTGATCGGGCCGTTGAACGTCGCGGCCGACTATGTCGATCGTATTTCCAACGGCGATATCCCGCCAAAGATTACCGACAAATATAACGGCGATTTCAACGCCATCAAGAATAATCTGAACAAAGCCATCGACGCGGTCAATGCCCTGGTGGCAGACGCCAACCTGCTCTCGGTTGCTGCCGTACAGGGTAAACTGGCGACGCGCGCCGACGCCGGCAAGCATCAGGGCGATTTTGCCAAAATCGTGCAGGGCGTCAACGACACGCTGGACGCGGTCATCGGACCATTGAACGTCGCGGCCCATTATGTGGACCGTATCTCCATCGGCGATACTCCACCAAAGATTACCGATACCTACAACGGCGATTTCAATACCCTTAAAAACAACCTGAATATCTGTATCGACGCCATAAATCAGCAAGTCGCGGCCGCTCAGGGCATTGCCGCAGGCGATTTGTCGGTCAAGGTCACGGTACGTTCGGAGAAGGACGAACTGGCCAAGAGCCTGATTCACGTGACCGATGTACTGGGTAATTTGCAAAAAGAGATGGGACGCTTGACCGATGCGTCCAATAAAGGGCAACTGTCCGAGCGCGCCAAGCCGGAACGGTTCGAAGGCGCATATGCCGAAGTATTGCGCGGCACCAACGAAATGCTGGATGCAATATTGCTGCCGATCGGCGAAGGCAACCGCATCCTGTCGCTGATCCGAGGCGGCAATCTGCGTGAAAAAGTCGAGATCATCTGTCACGGCGATCACCAGAAAATGAAGGAAGCCGTCAATGGCGTTCATGGCTGGTTAAGCGAGCTTATCAGGTACATTACCGGCATCGCCAATGGCGATCTGAGCGTGGAAATGGGCAAAGCCTCGAACGACGATCAGATACACGAGTATCTGCTGCTGGTCAAAAACAACATCAATGCGCTGGTGAATGACGCCAACCGATTGTCAGTGGCGGCGGTCGAGGGCAAGTTGGCGACGCGCGCCGACGCCGGCAAGCATCAGGGCGATTTCCGCAAGATCGTGCAGGGCGTCAACGACACGCTGGACGCGGTTATCGGGCCGTTGAATGTCGCAGCAGGCTACGTGGATCGCATCTCCAACGGCGATATCCCGCCTAAGATTACCGACAACTACAATGGCGATTTCAACCTGATCAAGAACAACCTGAACAAAGCCATTGACGCGGTGAATACGCTGGTTGCCGACGCCAATACCTTGTCGGCAGCAGCGGTCGCCGGCAAACTGGAGACGCGCGCCGATGCAAGCAAGCACCAGGGCGACTTCCGCAAGATCGTACAGGGCGTCAACGACACGCTGGACGCGGTTATCGGGCCGTTGAATGTCGCAGCAGGCTACGTGGATCGCATCTCCAACGGCGATATCCCGCCTAAGATTACCGACAACTACAACGGCGATTTCAACCTGATCAAGAATAACCTGAACAAGGCCATTGACGCGGTGAATACGCTGGCTGCCGACGCCAACACGCTGGCGGCGGCAGCGGTCGCCGGCAAACTGGCGACGCGCGCCGATGCGAGCAAGCATCAGGGCGACTTCCGCAAGATCGTACAGGGCGTCAACGACACGCTGGACGCGGTTATCGGGCCGTTGAATGTCGCAGCAGGCTACGTGGACCGTATTTCCAACGGCGATATTCCGCCGAAGATCACCGACAGTTACAACGGCGATTTCAACCTGATCAAGAACAACCTGAACAAGGCCATTGACGCGGTGAATACGCTGGTCGCCGACGCCAATACGCTGGCGGCGGCGGCGGTTGCCGGCAATCTGGCGACGCGCGCCGACGCCGGCAAGCATCAGGGCGACTTCCGCAAGATCGTGCAGGGCGTCAACGACACGCTGGACGCGGTTATCGGGCCGTTGAATGTCGCCGCAGGCTACGTGGACCGTATTTCCAACGGCGATATTCCGCAGAAGATCACCGACAGTTACAACGGTGACTTCAACCTGATCAAGAACAACCTGAACAAGGCCATCGACGCCGTCAACGCACTGGTGGCCGATGCGAACGCCTTGTCGGCGGCGGCAGTCGCGGGCAAACTGGCGACACGCGCCGATGCGAGCAAACATCAGGGAGACTTCCGCAAAATCGTGCAGGGTGTCAACGACACGCTGGATTCCGTCATCGGCCCGGTCAACAATCTGGCGGCGGCCATTGCGGAACTGGGCAACAACAATCTCAGCGCCGAACTGAAAGGCGAATACCGCGGCGACTTCCTGGAGGTCAAAAACTCCTACGAAACGGCCATGGTTCGCCTCAACAATACCTTGCACCAGATCGTCGACGCGGTCGAAGGCGTAGGGCAATCTTCAGAACAGCTCAATGTGGCTTCGCAAAATATGGCGGCAACCTCGGAAGAGCAATCCTCCTCGGTAGAAGAAGTCACATCCAGCCTGGAACAAACCGACAGCCAGGTCAAAGCCAATACCGACAACGCCAACATGGCCAACCAACTGGTAACCGGCACCGCCCAGGCCGCCAACGAAGGCCAGGCGCGCATGGAAGACATGGTGCAGGCGATGACGGCGATCGACGCCTCGTCGCAGAATATCGCCAAGATCATCAAGGTCATCGACGAAATTGCCTTCCAGACCAATCTGCTCGCGCTCAACGCCGCAGTCGAAGCGGCGCGCGCCGGACAGCACGGACGCGGATTCGCCGTAGTCGCGCAAGAAGTGCGCAATTTGGCGGGACGCAGCGCCAAGGCCGCGCGCGAAACCGCAGAAATGATAGAAAACTCCGGCAAGCGCGTCACCGAAGGCGTTGCGATCACGCAAAAAACACGCGAAGCGCTGGGCCAAATCGTCGGCAATGTCGTCAAGGTAAAAGATCTCGTTGCAGAAATCGCTACCGCAAGCGTTGAACAGTCACACGGCGTCACACAAATCAATGTAGCAATGAATCAGGTTGCAAAAGCCGCCCAGGAAGGCAGCTCGCAAGCCGCCGAGCTGGCTGCTGCGGCCAATCAGCTTAGAGATCAGTCGAACCTGATGCGCAACGAAGTACGAAGCTTTACCTTGCGCAACACGCAAAAAACCGGCGCTTCGACTGTTCACAATCTGGAAAAGCTATCGCCGGAAATGCTGCATCAAATGGGCCTGGGCGACAATAAGCAGGCTGTCTATGCACCTGCTTCGGCAACACAGCACAGCGCCGGACACAAGAAAAGCGCGCCAAAATTGACGCTGCCGCTGGATGCCGATGAGCGTGGATTTGGCGATTTTTAACTCTATGGACTGGAAGGCAAGAATGATATTTTTGATTTGTCGCTCTGGTACAGAAAACCGGAACCCAGACGCCATGGATAGCCTCGGAGCAATATTTTAGGGGCGGGCTTCCCCCGTCCGGCTGGATACCGGCAATAAATGCCGGTATGACGGCTTATTAACGCAGGCACATTGCCTGCTAAACGAATTTCAAAGTAGTAACATGGCAACAACAAACAGGTTACAAAAAATGGCTACACACAAAGTAATGGTGGTTGATGACTCAGTCATGATGCGCACCGTCATCCGCGGATTTATGCGTAACATGCCGGAATTTGATATCGTCGCTTATGCCGAAAACGGCAAGAAGGCGCTCGAAGAGCTGGATAAACATAAGGATCTCGAACTGATCCTGCTGGATATCGAAATGCCTGAAATGGATGGCTTGACATTTTTGCGTCACGCCAAACTCAAAAGCAGGGCAAAGGTTATTATTTTGTCTTCCGTCGCCGTAAGCGGTTCGCCTCATGCCGCTAAAGCGCGCGAATTGGGCGCAAACGCAATAGTCACCAAACCGTCGGGGGCTGTTTCCATGGATCTGGTGGATAAACGCGGCGCCGAATTGACGCAAACCATGCGTAAACTGGTGGGGTTGCCCGTATAACATCTGAAAACAATCATCGTAACTATTCAGCGCCCTTTGACTTTTGACCGGTGCCGTTAAGTTAAGTCGTTCGTGGGCGTAGCGCCGCGAATGCGGCTGGAGAGCCTGTCGAACCATGAACGAATTAACTATCAAGACCGCAGGATTTCGAAGGATTTTCCATTCATCCTTCGACAAGCTCAGGACGAACGGAAAATCGGATACTGAATAGTTACCAATCATCTAGAGGTCAGTGATGTCGGAAGAACTGGATGAAGTGTGGGGTCTCTTTGCAGCAGAAGGCAACAGCTCGCTTGATGAAGTAGAAGAGCGTCTGTTGCATTTGCGGGACCATATAGGCGATGCCGACTCTATTGCCGCGCTATTCCGCGCCATGCACACCTTTAAAGGCAATGCGCGCGTAATGGGGCTGGCCAACATCGAAGCGGTTGCGCATGCTGCGGAGGATCTGATAGGTCTGGTACGCGATGAAGGCGTAGCGCTTGACGAAGAACTTAATGATCTGATTCTCGAAACCGCGGATCATTTGCGTAAATTGCACGAACAAAGCGCCACGAGCCGCAGAGATGTCGATGCCGGGCAAAACGCGCATTTGCTGGAACGTCTGCACGCCCGATTCCGGCAGCCGCACACCGGCAGCAATTCAGCACAGGCTGCCCAGCCGTCCGAACAAGCCATGGAGTTCCCGGCGCCCCCCCCTGAGTTCGAGCCGATGATCTTTGAGCCTATTCCGGAGGAAACGAACGGAACCGGGACACAAGCACTGAGCTTTGATTGGCCGGGACTGGAACCCGCTCGGACCAACGAAGAGCCGGAATCCATTATTTTCGACGGCGGAAACATGGACGGCAGCCTGTTCAGCGATCCGGTCTACCGTGAGGTTTTTAGCGGATTAGCGCAGGATACGCTGACCAATCTGCAGACGCTGAGCGAGCAAGACCCCGATCTGCCGGAAACGATACAAAGCTTCGCCGAAGAAGTGGAAAGCCTGCGGCATGCCGCGCAACAGATCGGCCTGGATTCGTGGCAAAGGATTTTACAGAACTATCTCGATCTCCCCTACGCCGGCCCCGATGCACGAGCAGGCTTGCTGGCGAGCCTGAAAGCGCTGTTTCAACGCGACATATCGGAAGAGCCCCGGCCCCAGGGCGACCGTGAATTGACATCCGCTGTGGATTCCGTCGACAGGATTGAAGAAATGCGGCATGCAGCCGGGGACCCGGCCAGACGTTTCCTTGACAGTCTGCGCGCACCGCTGGAAATTCTGGCGCGGCGCGGACAGCACGTTTTAGGCGGTATCGCCACCACTGCGGAAGAATTCAATCACGTCGTCGGCGAAATAAGGCAAATGGCCGAAGCTGCGGGATTTGTAGGCGTTGCCGATGCGATGGAACGCCGCATGATGGACGGCAATGAGCCGGATACTTCCGAGAGTGCTGTCAATGCGCACTTTAATGAAATGGAGTACCGTCTTTATGAGGAACTCGCGGCGATCGCCGAAAGCGAGCTGCATGATCGCGAAGGTTTACAGCTGGATCCGCAAACCATACTGCGATTATGGTGCGCAGATCATGTGTTCGAATCCTTGCTGGATATCCGCGAACACCTGGAGTATCTGGGCAATCAGGATGATGTCGAAACTCATTGCGAAGGCATCAAGTCCTGTTTACGCCGCGTTTATCACGCCTGCCATCATTATCACCTGGACACGGCGGCGCATTTGATCATGTCCATAGTCGATCTGGTCGCGCGCGTGGAAACAGGCGAAATGCATGCGGATACGGTGCTGCTTTTCATCATAAAATCGTTCGTGCACGATATGGAGCTGATTCTGAATGCGGTAGAGCATGGCGAATACGCCGATCTTACGCAACTGGATCGCCTGCAGGAAGTCGCAACTGAGCTGCCGTTTATCAGCAGCGGCGCAGGCTCATCATCGCTGGTAGAGTCGCGGCTCAGTTTGCCCCGCGCATTTCACAAGGTGCTGACGCCGGAAAGCGTACATGACGCGCTCACCGATTTAAGCGCCGGTTACCGTTTTTATATCCTGCGCGCCGACCTGAACAGCGATGAAGCACTCAGCGAACGGCTGATAGCCTGGGTCAGCACCGGTAAGGCGCATTTAATCAGTAATGTAACCGTTTTCATCGAAGATTACACTCTGTTCGATTTTTTACTGTCCACGCCTTTGCAGGAAGACGAAATACGCGAAACCATTGCCCGCCTCGACTCCAGCGGAAAACTGCTGACGCTCGAAGCGGTGCTGGTCGATCGTAAACCGCATGCCAGACACATTGAATCGCTGGCCGCGGAATCCGGCGCATCCGAATCCGCCGGAGAAAGAGGAAATCAAATTGCAGCGGATCAGTCTGTAAACAGCGAAAGCACCGAGAACGTGCAAGCGCTGCGTCTTATCGGCGAACTGGTCACCGGGCAGTCGCAACTGCAACATTTACTGGCGCGCCTGCAGGAAAGCGATCTGGGCCGAGATATCGATCAGATTATCACCCAGGCATCCGGCAACTGGACCGGCTCGCGCGACAGCATACACGTCCTGCTGGCCGAACACCAGATGGCGCTCGAGCATCTGGCGCAAATCCATATCCAGAATTCCACTCTGCTCACGCAGTTGCAGGAAGAAACATTAACGCAGCGGGTGCGTTCCGCAGCACTGCTGCTGCAACCGTTGCACGCTTATGTGGGCACGCTGTCGGGCCATTCGCACCGTAATGTCGAGCTGGAAATCAGCGGTGAAGAAGAAAACCTGGATTTCAGTTTATTCGACCGGCTCAAGCCGTTGATACGCCATTTGCTGGATTTCATCATCTGGCATAGCATTGAGCTTCCCGAGCAACGCAAAGCCGTCAACAAGCCGGAACACGGGCGTATCAAACTGACGCTGAGCACCCATGAGGGACATGTCAATCTGCAACTGGAGGACGACGGCAAAGGCATAGATTTCAATGAAATTGCCGAGCGGACACAGAACAGCAAACCCACCCTCAATCTGGTTCTGAGTGAGAATTATGGTCGCATAGGCGACAACGACAACTATGAAGGCCATGATCTTGGCGCAACGCGTCTGGAATTAAGGCGTCAGGGAGGCGATTTACGCATCGCCGGCTCGCAGCTGGGCGGCTTGCGCTTCAATCTGACCTTGCCGCTGGCTACCGTTGTCCTGGACGGCATGGTGATACGCGTGGGAGAAGTCCGGTATATCGTCCCGATACAGGCGATACAGCGCATCGTAAGAGCCGGTTCCAAGGAACTGACGCAGGTTTCCGCCAATGAGGGCGATTATCTGCTGTGCATGGAAAATGAGAAAGTCCTGCCTATCCAGTTTTTACGCCGTAACGGGCATGGTCAAAACGAGGATGGAAAGGTACAACTGACCGCGCTGCTGCATAACCGTGAGAAATCATCCGCGGACGAGTTGAAGTATTTGTTTGTGGTTGTCGGCGGACATGGCCAATCGACCGCGCTTGCCGTAGACGAGTTGATCGGACAGCAGCAGGTGCTGATTCGTCCGCTGGAAGGCTATTTATCCAGCATACGCGGCGCTACCGGCTGCGCCTTGCTCGGCAGCGGCGATGTCGGCATCGTCCTGGACATGAGCCTGTTACTGGAACAGGCGACTGCAGCCATGGCGGAAGCTTGATTCCTTTTGATTTCGTAACCCTATTCAGCTAGCATCGCCTATCCTCGCAGGAGCGGGGCTTCAGCCCGCGATCGGCCTGTTGTCCCGGGCTAAAGCCCGCTCCTAAAAAGACTTTCAAAAGCACATTGCGCGTATTTTTGGTAAACGGTTCCGGCGATCTGAATTGTCGCCATGATATCATCAGATACAGCCTGGAGGTTTCGGTAGACCGGCAATCAGACACGCGGTTCTGACGGCGCTTTCGGGAAACAATCGATGCAGATAAACCGAATTGCCTTTTTCGTCTCCCATACATTTTTGCATCAATTTGACGAACATCCGTGCATTGGGTAAGTGGTTAAACTGGTCGTAATAAGCACGCAGATGATAAATGACTTCCCAATGCGCAGCTTCCAGACGGATGCCGGCCTGTTGCGCCAATGTGCCGGCGACGCTCTCGTCCCATTGCGTCGCATCCAGTAAAAACCCGCTCGCAGTGGTCTCCAGATGTTTATCGTTTACCTGCAACACCGGTCTCTTCTCTCAATGTAATTATTCAGCGTACCTGCTGGAGAGAAAGCGAGGTGAGTCAAGCGAGACCTTCTGCGCCCATGGACGGGCGCAGAGAGCTTCCATAATGAACGGACTTGCGGCGTGGTTAATATTATACCGACGCGCTTCCGCTTTTCTCGACTGGCTAGCCTCTCTTCCGACTGCTTCGGTCATGACTCAAAATCACTCACTGAATATTCACCTCGCTGTAAGCATTACAGAAATCCGTATCCATCCTCGTCAATACTCGCTTCGATAACCATCAAAACCAGGACAGACAACGCGACGCGGCGGCCGCCAGATCAACGAATGCTGCATAATCAATACACTGTAAGCTATGAGGAAGCCGCGCCTCGGTTATGCCATGCATTTCCAGCGCATCCCGCATCACTCTCCACTGCAGGTTTATTCTGGTGGCGCATTTTTCCGGATGGCGACAAACAAGCGCCCCTGCTCCCAGTATCAGGACAACATCGCCCTCCTCCGCTCGTGACAAACAGGCTTCAAGCGCTTGGGGTTGGCTCAGCAGATGTAGTGTACTCATAGTGTCAACCGGCCACCAGCACTTGCTGCCGAGCCAATAAGCGCGACAATTCGTCTTTATCGATAAAACGCACCGGAACGGGCAGGTCTGCCGCTGTGGCCCCGCGTGCGGACAAAGACTCGGTTTCCACCCAGGGCGGCGCGAGATCGTATAAATCGAACGCCGCTAGCATTTGCACGACATTGCTCCGACTATTGCGCCCTGGCAGCAGGTGCAATACACCCTCATCCATAAACACCACAGTGGCGATCTGATCGAATGCCGCCGTGGTCAGCGCCATATCCAGTAACTCGCCGGCGCGAAAGTCATCATCAGGCGCATGTCTTATTACAAAGCAGAATTGTTTTACGGCCGCCATGGCAATCAGTCATCGAAAGCAATAAAACGATCCGCCTGCAGACAGGCATCCATCCACATGCCCAAACCGCCGAGACGAAAGCCCTCCGGCAGAGATCGACCGGCAAGCGGGCCGTCCGCTTCATCGGTGTGGATCACTGCGCGCCGATAGGCCGCAGACACGCAGACAACCAGATCGATCCGCTTTTCCAGCGCCAGGCGCGACCAATCATCAGGCGCGCTTGCGCAATATACGCCGTCGTGATAGAAAAACACGCGTGCTACCTCGTGTCCGGCCCGGAGCGCCGCTTCGACAAAACGCAGGGCCGACAAGCTCGCCGGACTATCAGGCCCCGCGTTGACTTGAATTGCGAACTTCATACCCCCATATTTTTCCCGTGCCGTATCCCAAAGACAAATATTGCTAAATGTCTACACGCTCTAAACTGACTGCAACCCTGTTGATAGTCGCCCAGTTGACTCTGTACGGTCAAACAACGGCGGCAGCCGTTAACCAGTACGTATCCCGCAACGCGCCGCTCGATCTGCGCAGCAGCGACATTACCGGGCAAGCATCGCCGGTAGAAAACAGGGCTGCCGACGATAATAGCAGGGAAATGCATCTACCGGAAATCGGCGACCCTTCGGGAACCCTTTTATCGACGCACGAGGAAATCGAGCTGGGCGCCGCTTTTTTCAGAAGCCTGCACGGACAGATACACATTAACGAAGACCCCGAAACCACGGATTATATCCAGCGCATAGGCCAAAAACTGTCTGCGAACAGCGCCGACCCGGAGCATGCCTACCACTTTTTCGTGGTCATGGAACCCAACATCAATGCTTTCGCCGGCCCAGGCGGCTATATCGGTGTCAATTCCGGTTTGATATTGACCACGGAGGCTGAAAGCGAGCTGGCCTCGGTACTGGCTCACGAAATAGCTCACGTCACCCAGCGTCATCTTTATCAGGCATATCAGGCCGCGTCACGCTTGTCCTTGCCTATGGCGGCGGCAATGCTGGCGGGTATTTTGATCGGAGCAAAGACCGGCAATGCGCAGGCCGGTGAAGCCGCCATTATCGCTGCGCAGGCGGCCAACCAGCAGTTTCAGATCAACTTCACGCGAGACAATGAAGCCGAGGCCGATCGCGTGGGCATGCAAAACCTGTCGAAATCCGAGTTCGACCCGCGCGCCATGCCCGTTTTCTTCGAACGCATGCAGCAAGCAACGCGTTTCGCAGGCAATGCGCTACCTGAATTCCTGATGACTCACCCGGTTACCGTTTCGCGTATTTCAGACACACGCGGACGCGCAGAAAAATACGCCTATCGGCAATACGAAGATTCTTTTGTATATCAAATCATCAAAGCCAAATTACGGGTGCTGAGTGCGACGGACCCCTTCGAAGTGGAAAAATATTTCCGCACGACCAACAATCATGGCACGCTACAGCAGCAGGATGTGACTCGTTACGGTCTGGCATTATCCCTGCAGGCCCAAAAAAAATACGACGAGGCCCGTCCGTTACTGCAAAAACTGGTGATCCAGCATCCCGATCAACCCCATTTCGTTAACGCGCTGGCCAGACTCGAGACCGATGCGCATCGCTACCCGGAAGCCTTGAAGCATTACGATATGGCTCTGGAACGATTTCCGGAGAATCGCGGAATTGTGTTCAATTATGTAAGGCTGCTGCTGTTGATGCAAAAACCTTTGGAAGCGAGAAACCTGCTGAATGCGCACAGCGCCACGCTCGCTCCGTCCACGGAGTTCTATGAACTGCTGGCGGAATGTTACGGCGAATTACACAATGACGCGGAATCGCACCGTTATCTCGCCGAATACTATTATCTTAACGGACAAACCCATACCGCCATCAAGCAAATGAAACTGGCTCGGCAGCACGCAGGCAACAATTTCTACATCAATGCGGTGATAGACGAGCGCTTGCAGGCGCTGCAAAAAGAAGAGCAGGAAAGCAAGGAAAAATAAGGCGATGCTATATCAGTTCAAGACGGCGTTCAATGCGCTCGATTCTTGCGGATATCTTTGTCCAGTTCGTATTGCTGCCTGATATCGGTCTCTTCGCCTATAGCAACAACCTCCCTGCGCACCGGATTCATGCTGCTTTCGAGACTGGACATTCTCTATTTCAGATCAGTTACGTCATCAGCCACTTGATCAAGTCGGCTGCGAATATGCCGCAAATGTTCAAGAACGAGCTTTTCAAGGCTTTCATACATGATAACTCCTAAAATATCGACTTTTCAATCATGTGGGTACGCTGCCGCTACTGTTCAAAGGTACGCATAGCGTACCGTTCCGCCCTACGCCATGTAAAAGCGACTACTTCACAACGCGCAGCTTGGGCCGGCCTCTGACCGGCGGCTCTGGCTCGGGCGGCGTCGGAGGCTGCTCGTTGTTACCGTTTTCCTCGACGTCAAATACCATACCCTGGCCGTTTTCACTGGCGTAGATGGCCAGCACCGCATGCACGGGCGCCATGACATGCATCGGTTTACCGCCGAACCGGGCGTTAAACTCTATCCACTCATTGCCCAGACTCAAGCCCTGGGTTGCTTCCGTACGTAAATTCAGCACGATCCGGCCATCCTCAACATACTGTCGCGGCACTTCCACGCCTTCTACCGCTGCATTAACCAGTAAATAGGGGGTGTGATCATTGTCCAGTATCCACTCATGGATAGCTCGAACCAAATAAGGTTTTAACGGTGTCATCATTCAATCTACTCAGCGAAGATAGCCCAATACATCCATTTCGCGTTCCTGATCGCTTAATGATAACAGGAAAGACTCACGGCCGAATATACGCCGGGCATACCCGGCGATGGCGTCGGATACAACCGGCGCATTAATTCCCAACGCAGGAAGCCGCCACAGAAGCGGCGCCAATACGCAATCGACCAGCGAAAACTCGTCGCTGAGAAAAAAGGGATGCGCAGCAAAAAGCGGACCCGCCGCCAATAACTTTTCATTGAGCAGTTTGCGCGACTTTCCGGATTTCTTTTCATTTGCGCCATCAATCTCGCTCAGCAAGCCGTACCAGTCTCTGTCGATACGATAAATCAGCAGGCGCGCTTTCGCTCTCGCTACCGGGTCCATCGGGTTCAGCGGCGGGTGCGGGAAACGCTCATCCAGATATTCCATCACTATGCGGGATTCGTACAACACTACGTCGCGATCCAGTAAAGTAGGCCAGATCAAGCCGGGATTCAATTCGCTCAGACCGGAGGGAGGATGGGCGGGGTCGACTAATTCGATATCCACATCGACATCCTTTTCACGCACGACAATACGCGCACCATGCCCGCGCACTTCTGTGGGCGGACACAACAACGTCATTCCCGACTTGCGGCCTATCTCTGCCGTCACCACCCTAACCCCATAGAAATAACAAGTCAGTGCCTTGTCTGCTAAAAACAGTAATTGTATGCCTGCGGCTGCGGTATTTCACAGGAGCGGCCTTCAGCGCTCGCGAATCGCAGACCGCACGCGGGCTAAAGGCCGCTCCTGCAAAGATAGGCAACGGCAACCGAATTGTTACAAATAAACAACTATCGGAATAGAATAGCAAACCATGCTATTCGATACCTTTCCAATAAATTTTTTTCAGCTTATAGAATAACACAACAAATATCAGCAAACCGAACAGCACATACTTGCCGGTCCTGATACGCTGTAATTGCCCCGGTTCTGCGGCATAGACAAGGAAATTGACAATATCAGTCACCGCCTGATCGAATTGCGCTTCGGTCATTTTTCCTTGACTCGCAGGAACCAGATGATCTATCGCGTCCACTCCTGCTGTTTTCCGGTATACGGGTTTTTGCATGCCCTGCAGCTCCCAAAGAACATTAGGCATGCCGACATCGAAGAACACCAGATTATTCGAGCCTGT
Source organism: Candidatus Methylospira mobilis (assembly GCF_009498235.1). Taxonomy (NCBI): domain Bacteria; kingdom Pseudomonadati; phylum Pseudomonadota; class Gammaproteobacteria; order Methylococcales; family Methylococcaceae; genus Candidatus Methylospira; species Candidatus Methylospira mobilis. The sequence continues at coordinate 2,738,340 of NZ_CP044205.1, forward strand.
CGGACGCGAAGGATCCAGATAGAAACCCTTGAGATAAGTGTACAGCCAATCCGCCCCACGCGCGCGCGCGATCAGGGAAAGATCGGGCGGCGCGACGCCAAACCAGACCTCACCGTCCCTGGAGCGCATCGCGGTCTGCATGGTGTCGTGCACTCTGGCATCCGCCATCATAATGGACTTGCTCATTTCCTGCTCGCTAAGCCCATAATCTCCGGCAAAACGGGAATAACGCAGATGCTTGACCGAATGGCATCCTATGCAATAACTTACATAATACTCGGCGCCTCTGCGTACCGAGTGAATATCGAATACGTCAACATCGGCATCCTGCAAATGCGCCGCACCGCCGGCACCTGCGGCCGCAGCCCAAAGCAGCATAGCGCAGAACAGGAGTTTTTTTTGTAAGTCCAGGTGATTTTTCAAAAATAACATACGCACCTTAATCGCAGTACTTGCCGCAGGTTTTTTTTATGCTTTTATCGACAGGTTCGTAATACGAACTCAGTTTGCGCCAGAACTGTGTGGCGGCCAGCCAAGCCAATCCGGTTCTGACCCAATGCCAATGCAACCCTTCTCTTTGCGCCAACGGAATGATGGGTTCGCGCAAGCGATCCGGAAGCGCCAGTGTTTTTTCCCGCCCGGAAAAGAGCATCAGAAATACGAAAAAGCCAAAATAAACCGCAGTGAAAATCCGCGCCAACAAGGCGTTGACAGGCGAAACAGATAATGTGCCGAGTACCCCAAGCCCAAGAAAGCTGATTACAAACAATAACAGCAGCAATTTGAAAATACGGCTGCGATATCTGATCGACTTCACCGGACAACGATCTATCCACGGCATAGCAAACAGGATGCCTACAGCCGCCGCCATTGCTATCACGCCGCCCAGCTTGTCCGGCACTGCGCGCAAAATCGAATAAAACGGCGTGAAATACCAGACCGGAGCGATATGTTCCGGCGTCTTGATCGGGTTTGCAGGATCGAAATTAGGCGACTCGAGGAAATAGCCGCCGAATTCCGGCATATAAAATACGACGGCGGCGAAGATCAGTAAAAATACCGACACTGCAAACAGATCCTTGACCGTATAATACGGATGCAGCGGAATACCGTCTTTCGGAATGCCGTTATCATCCAGGTTTTTCTTGATTTCCACGCCGTCCGGATTATTCGAACCCGTCGTGTGTAACGCCGCCAGATGCAAAACCACCAGGCCCAGCAACGCCAGCGGTATTGCGATCACATGAAAGGCAAAAAAGCGGTTAAGCGTTGCGTCGGATACAACAAAGTCTCCACGCAGCCATAGCGCGAGATCTTCGCCGACTACCGGAACCGCGCCGAACAGCGAAATGATGACCTGCGCGCCCCAGTAGGACATCTGCCCCCACGGCAGCAGGTAGCCCATGAAAGCTTCCGCCATCAGCATAACGAAAATAACCATGCCGAACAGCCAGACCAGTTCCCTGGGCGACTTGAAGGACCCATAAAACAGCGCTCTGAACATGTGCAGGTAGATCACGATGAAAAATGCCGAAGCGCCGGTGGAATGCATGTAGCGTATCAGCCAGCCCCAGCTGACATCACGCATGATGTATTCGACCGAGTCGAAAGCCATGGCGGCATCGGGCTTGTAGTGCATGGTCAGAAAAATACCGGTCACAATCTGATTGACCAGCATCAGCAGCGCCAATGATCCGAAAAAATAAAGGAAATTAAAATTCTTCGGAGCGTAATAACGCGCCATATGATCGTTCCAGAAGGATACGATAGGCAGCCGTTCATCTACCCATTGCAGCAGACTTGCAGACATTTTTCCCATCATGCGGCTTCTCCCTGATCGGAACCGATCAATAGTCGCGTTTCGCTCAGATAAACATGCGGTGGAATTTCAAGGTTGCGAGGCGCAGGAACGCCTTTATAGACGCGCCCGGCCAGATCAAAGCGTGAACCGTGGCACGGGCAGAAAAAACCGCCCCGCCAGTCGGCGCCCAGATCGGCGGGAGCGACTTCCGGCCGGTAGTTGGGAGAGCACCCCAGATGCGTGCACAGGCCGACCGCAACGAAAACCTCGGGACGGATCGAACGAACTTCATTTGCGGCGTTCGCGGGCTGCTCGGATTCTTTTGACAAGGGGTCGAGGAGAATATCAGTAAACCCGTTTAATGTCTTGAGGTTTTCGTCCGTGCGTTTCAAAATCCAGACCGGCTTGCCGCGCCACATGACCCGTATCAATTGGCCGGGCTCCAATTTACTGATATCGACTTCCACCGGGGCCGCAGCTGCCTGAGCCCGCGCGCTGGGCGCCATGGAAGCCATAAAAGGGGTTACGGCCAGTCCTGCTCCGACTATGCCGGCTACGCTCGCTACCTTGGTTAAAAACCAGCGCTTTTCTGCATCAAGCTCATCCGCTGCGGTCTGTTCCACTGATGCCATCAGTCTTTCACTCTTGTTATGTTGTTTGTAAATGGATTGTTTACCCATTTTAAACGCAAGCGGCCAACAAGACAATTGTATGATTATAAATACATAAAAAACAAATAGTTAAATAATAACCCGATGTAGCTCATCGACGAATATCCGATTTTCTTCCGGCGTTCCCACGGTGACGCGCAGGCAGCCGCTGAGCAGTCCGCCCGCCGGGTCCAGATTCTTGATAAGAATGCCTGCATCCCTCAGTCCGTTAAATACGTCTATTGCGCTCATGGACAGTACGCGGAAAGTAATAAAATTGGCTTCACTGGGGTAAGTACGAATCGACGCGATTTCATTCAGCCGCGCCAGCAACCACCGACGCTGCTCGCGGATAAGCCTGACTTGCGCATCGAAAACCGGCGCATGCGCCAATGCAAGTTCGGCGCTGGCTTGCGTCAGGATATTGATATTATAAGGAAGCCTCAGCTTGTTAAACTCGGCTATCAGACCTGGATCGCCCGCCATATAACCCAGACGCAACCCGGCCAGCCCCTGTTTGGATAGTGTCCGCATCACTAATAAATTAGGAAATTCCGGCAGGAGCGGCATGAAGCTGCTGTCGGTAAATGCCGCATAGGCTTCATCAACGACCACCAGCCCCGGCGACAACGCCAGAATTTGTTCAATTTCGTCCCGGCGAAACAAATTTCCGGTCGGGTTATTCGGATAAGCCAAAAAAATCACTGCCGGACGAAGCGTTTCAATTGCGGCGATCATAGCCGGCATATCCAGTGAAAAATCGTCCGATCGCAAAGGTACGCCCTCGAAACGCAGACCTAAACCGATTGCTATCTGCCGGTACATGACAAAGGTCGGTTCAGGCGCCAGGACAACTGCGTCCTGACCCGCTATCGCCATCAATATGATTTGTATCAGTTCGTCCGATCCGTTACCGAGCAATAACGCGCTTTCGGCCGGGATATTGAATGATGAAACCAGCGCTGCGCACAATGCCGCCGAGGACGGATCGGGGTAACGATTGGGCTTGACTGTGCGCAAACGCTGCAGCCATTCGTTAACCAGCTCTTCCGGCCAATCGTACGGATTTTCCATAGCGTCGAGTTTGATAAAGTTCGTGGCGGGCGGCACATGGTAAACGGAAAGTTGTTGCAGTTCCGGTCTGAGCAGCGCTTTAACCCTGTCTGTTGCGTTATACATGCGGATTTGATGCCGTACGTTTTTTACTGATTGCAGGAGCGGGATCGGAGCGTTACGAATGTTGAATTCGAAATTCGGCGGAGCGCGCATGCGCTGTCAACCCTTCTCCACGCGCCAGCACGGAAGCGGTTTTGCCTAAGACGTCCGCACCGGGGCCTGAACAAAAAATCAGACTGGAGCGTTTTTGAAAATCGTAAACGCCCAGCGGCGATGAGAATCTCGCCGTGCCTGAGGTCGGCAACACATGATTGGGGCCGGCGCAGTAATCGCCCAGCGCTTCTGCGGTATGCCGCCCCATGAAAATAGCGCCGGCATGGCGGATACCGCCCGACAGGCTTGCCGGATCGGCAACCGAAAGTTCCAGATGCTCAGGCGCAATGCGGTTGGCGACTTCTATCGCCTGATTCAGGTCCCGAACCTGTATCAATGCGCCGCGGCTGTTTAAAGACGCCGCAATGACCTCCTTACGCTCCATGCCTGACAGTAACTTTTCCATGCTGGCGGCCACCGCCTCCAGATGCCCTGCGTCGGGACTCACCAGTATCGCCTGGGCGTCTTCATCGTGCTCGGCTTGCGAAAACAAATCCATCGCAACCCAGTCGGGATCGGTTTGACCGTCGCCAATTACCAGTATTTCCGAAGGGCCGGCAATCATATCAATGCCGCATTGACCAAAAACCAGTTTTTTGGCCGTCGCAACGTAAATATTACCGGGCCCGACGATTTTATCCACGCGTGGCACCGTCGCCGTTCCATAGGCCAGAGCAGCGACTGCTTGAGCTCCCCCCACACGGAACACGCGGTCGACTCCGGCAAGGAATGCCGCGGCAAGCACCAATTCATTGAGTTCGCCGTCCGGAGTGGGAACTACCATGATGATTTCGGGAACCCCGGCGACCTTGGCGGGAATCACATTCATCAGCACCGAAGATGGATAAGCGGCTTTTCCTCCGGGTACATAGACGCCGACACGATCCAGCGGCGTCACCTGCTGACCCAGCACAGTCCCGTCCGCTTCGGTGTAACTCCAGCTTTCGGTTTTCTGATGCCCGGCATAAGCGCGTATACGCGCTGCGGCTGTTTCCAGCGCCTGCTGCTTCTGGCTATCCAAACCTTTCCAGGCCTGCTCCAGTTTATCGCGGCTTAGCTCAAGCTGATCCATGCGCTCAACCGCATAGCGATCAAAGCGGTGCGTATAATCCATGAGCGCGGCATCGCCCTCGTGTCTGACCCGCTCAATGATTTCCAGCACACGCTGATGTATTGCGCTATCGCTCGCTTCATTCCACGACAACAACGCATCCATCTGGCGTGCGAAATCGGCATCCAGCGCGTTCAACCGGCGAATTTTCAGTTCAGACATAAGAGACCTATATAAAACTCAAAAAACCTCAACAATACGGAGTGGAAACTGCAATGCCGCTGATTTTACAAAACCATACAGCAATACCGGGCGCGATTCATGATGAGGGTCAGCGGGTTAGATTGTCGAGACTGGCCGGGATGGATTCACGGCATGGATGGTATGGACCGGTACGTTTCCGCATGGTTCGTTCTACCGCCGCATCATACCGAGAGCGGAACAGTCTGGATTTACCCTGTGATCAAGCATCTTCCCCGCTATACGCGCGCAGCAACGATCTGCTCCATCCTGCGTAGAAAATCGCTTACCACCTGATGCTTGGTTTTCATTGCCGCCTTATTGACAACCAGGCGGCTGGAAATCGCCATGATTTCCTCACGCGCTTCGAGACCGTTGGCCTTGAGCGTATTCCCGGTATCGACCAGATCGACAATCACATCGGCCAAACCGACCAGAGGCGCCAGTTCCATGGAGCCGTACAGTTTGATGATTTCAGATTGTACGCCCTGTCCGGCGAAATAGCGCTGCGCCAGTTTGACATACTTGGTCGCTACGCGCAGACGCTGCCCGGACGGTACATAATCCCTGCGTGCAGCAGTCATCAAACGGCAACGCGCGATGCCCAGATCGATAGGTTCATAGAGTCCCTCATCGCCGTATTCGGCCAGCACATCCTTACCGGCGATGCCCATGTCGGCGGCGCCATATTCCACATAAGTCGGGACATCGGTGGCGCGAATCACCAGCAAGCGGATATCAATGTGGTTAGTCGGCAATATCAATTTACGGCTTTTATCCGGATCTATGGTCGGCACGATCCCGGCCTCAGCCAGTAAAGGCAAGGCATCCTCGTAAATTCTACCTTTGGAAACGGCCAGTGTCAGCATCTGCGCGAAGCTCTAGGAGGGTAGCGCTGATTTATTGAAAATCAGCAGCTTTCCGGTTTCAAATATCATATGTTTGAAAGAAACAATGGAGAGGCGTTGCTCAATCGGCGCTCCCTAGCTCGGGATTCGGCGTATTTCCGCACCCAGCTGGCACAATTTTTCTTCGATACACTCATACCCCCGGTCTATATGATAGATGCGATCAACGATGGTTTGCCCCTCGGCCACCAGTCCGGCCAGCACCAGACTGGCGGAAGCGCGCAAATCGGTCGCCATAACCTCGGCGCCGGTCAATTTCGGCACGCCATGAATAATGGCGGTATTGGATTCCAGGCGTATGTCCGCACCCATGCGCTGCATTTCCTGCACATGCATGAACCGGTTTTCGAAAACGGTTTCCGTAATAATGCCTATGCCCTCGGCTATGCTGTTCAATGCGGTAAATTGCGCCTGCATGTCGGTAGGGAAAGCGGGATACGGCGAGGTGCGCAATGAAACCGCCTTCGGCCGTCTGCCCTGCATATCTAGTTCGATCCAGTTTTCTCCGCACTCGATCAACGCCCCCGCTTCTCTCAGCTTCAGTAAAACGGCGTCCAGCAAATCAGGGCAAGTGTCCTTGAGCCTGACTTTGCCGCCGGTCATCGCCACAGCAATCAGGTAGGTGCCCGTTTCAATACGATCAGGCAATATATTATAATGCAGGCCCTTGCCGGAAAGCGCCGGCACGCCTTGTATTTCGATTACATCGGTGCCGGCGCCGTGTATCTTCGCTCCCATGGCAATCAGGAAATTCGCCAGATCGACTACCTCAGGCTCTCTTGCCGCATTTTCCAGTATGGTGGTGCCTTCAGCCAGCGTAGCGGCCATCATCAGATTTTCGGTGCCGGTTACGGTAACCTGTTCCAGAACCAGACGGCAGCCCTTGAGGCGCTCAGCGGTAGCGTGAATATAGCCATTTTTGACATCAATACGCGCACCCATCGCAGTCAGGCCTTCCAGATGAAGATTGACCGGTCTGCTGCCGATGGCGCAGCCCCCTGGTAAGGATACATCCGCCTTGCCGAATCTAGCCACCAGCGGTCCAAGCACCAGTATCGAAGCGCGCATGGTCTTGACCAGTTCATAAGGCGCATAGAAACTATCTATGGTATTGGCGTCTATTTCGATATTCAGCTTTTCATCCACCGTCAAACTGACCCCCATACGGCCCAGCAACTCCATGGTCGTGGTAATATCGCGCAGGTGGGGAACATTACCAATGCTGACCGGGGATTCAGACAGCAAGGCGCCGGCAAGTATCGGTAAAGCGGCATTTTTCGCGCCGGAAATGCGCAACTCACCCGATAACGGGGTACCGCCTGTAATTAAAAGTTTATCCATTGCCGTTCTACTCTGAAATCTCTGATTCACTTGGTTATTCAAGCAGATCACGTTGACTGATGAATGATCGCGTCCACTCCCGCAACGCGGGCGATCGCTTGTAATTGCTGCGGAACATTTAAAAAAAGCACGACTCGTTTAACTGCGGAGGACTGCTTGCGCCACTCCAGCATCAAAGCCAACCCGGCGCTATCCGCATGCTTGATGCCGGAAAGATCGAGCCTAATCATTCCTTTCGCACCGGACGTCGCGCCCAACAGTCCGGAAGTCCTTTCAAGAACGCTGTTTGCGGTTTCGAACGTCAAATCTCCCACCAAAAAAAACACCCCCGGAGATCGCTCTACGATGCTGAATACCCCGGCGTCGGATACGCCGTTTTTCGTTGCCATGGATTCAGTGCTGACCATTTTTCCGGGTTTCGCGCGGCGCTGCGGACACTACACCGGCTTTAACCGGCGTAGCCGCGATTTTTTTAGCCATAGCAGGTGGTTTTGGTTTTTCGGCGCTATGCGCCGCAGGAGCCGGTTCAGCCTGTTGTTTATTAGACCCTTCCTCCGCCTTGGAAAACAGGAAACGACTGATGAGCTGCTCCAGTATCATGGCCGACTGCGTCATTTCTATTTTATCACCATCCGTGAGCGGCTCATCCAGCGCACCAGGCGTTAATCCGATGTACTGTTCGCCGAGCAGACCCTGAGTCAGAATACTGGCGCTGGTATCGCTGGGTATCGTATTGAAATACGGATCTATCTTCATTTCCACAACCGCTTCGAAGGATTTCTTGTCAAAACGGATCGCACTGACTCTGCCGACACGCACACCCGACATTGAAACCGGCGCGCGCACTTTCAAACTGCCGACATTGGAAAACCGGGCGGTAACGGTATAGCTGTTGTCTTCAAACTTCAGCGCGCCCAGGTTGCTAACCTGCATGGCCAGAAAAAACAGTCCCAGCAGACCCAACGCAACGAATACGCCGACCCATGTTTCCATAACCCTCGATTGCAGCATTATTCAATCTCCAAACATCAGCGCAGTCAGAACGAAATCGCAACTCAGCACAGCAAATGCCGAACTGACAACCGAACGCGTAGTCGCACGACTGACACCCTCGGAAGTAGGTACCGCATCGTCGCCTTCAAAAACTGCTATCCAGGTAACTACGGCGCCAAAAACCATGCTTTTGATGACGCCATTCAGAATATCATCGTAAAAGTCGATCTGGGCGCGCATTTGCGACCAGAAAGCGCCCTCATCGACGCCCAACAGACCGACACCGACAAAATAGCCTCCCACCACACCCACCATGCTGAACAGCGAGGCCAGCAGCGGCATGGAAATCAGGCCGGCAAAAAAGCGCGGCGCAATAATGCGCTTGATCGGATCCACCGCCATCATTTCCATGCCGGAAAGCTGTTCGGTCGCCTTCATCAAACCTATTTCCGCGGTAAGGGAAGAACCGGCCCGCCCCGAAAACAGCAGCGCGGTAACAACCGGCCCGAGCTCCCTTACCAGCGAGGTCGCCACCATGACTCCCAGCGCCTGCTCGGCGGCGAAATCGGACAGTACATAATATCCCTGCAGTCCAAGCACCATGCCGACAAACAGCCCCGACACCAGTATGATCATCAGACTCAATACCCCGACTGAATACATCTGGGTCACCAGTAAACCCGGGCGGCGTAGAATGAGCGGCAGGCCGGATAAAACATGCAGCATGAACAGGCTGGCCCTGCCCAGTTTCGCCACTCTGAGCAATGTATTTCTGCCCAATGTCCGCAACAGGATCTCCATCGCTTAGTTCAACTCCATCAGGTCTTCGGCATAATCCCGAGCAGGGTAATGAAATGCGACCGGGCCGTCAGCCAAACCGTCCATGAATTGCCTGACCCAGGGCGACTCCGAGCGACGGATATCATCCGGCGTGCCCTGCCCGGCAACTTTTCCGTCGGAAATCAGATAAACATAATCGGCAATACTAGCCGTTTCGCGCACGTCATGGGAAACCACTACGCTGGTCAGACCCATCTCGCGGTTTAAATCGCGTATCAATTTGACCAGAATGCCCATGGAGATCGGGTCCTGGCCGGTAAAAGGCTCGTCGTACATCACCATCAACGGGTCCAATACGATAGCACGCGCCAGTGCAACGCGCCGAGCCATGCCGCCGGAAAGCTGGGCCGGCATCAGATCCCGCGCACCGCGCAGTCCGACGGCCTGCAGCTTGATCAGCACCAGCGTGCGAATCACCGTTTCGGGCAAGCCGCTATGCTCGCGCAGAGGGAATGCGACGTTATCGAACACGGATAAGTCGGTCAGCAAGGCGCCGCTCTGAAACAGCATGCCCATGCGCTTGCGTAACCGGTAAAGCGCATCGGGACGCTGCTCGTGCACCGTAACGCCGTCAAAGACGACGGTTCCCGCGGATGGTTTGAGCTGTCCGCCGATCAATTTAAGCAGCGTTGTTTTCCCCGTGCCGCTGGGTCCCATAATGGCAGTAACCTTACCCTTGGGAATATCGAGGCATACACCGTCGAAAATTTTCCGTTCGTCTCGGAAAAAGCTCAGGTCGCGAATGGAAACAAGAATATTTTCCGGGGAGCAAACGCCTGTCATGCGATAACTTTGCAGCCATATGTGTTCTGTAAGCTGGCTATTGTCCCTGACTGACAAGTTAACCGTCAACTTTAACTGATCAAAACCTTGCGTCAACATGTGAAACCTTGGCCTTGTTCATGACATAATGGCGGCTTGAAGTTACAGAATCCTATGCATCCGAACAATTCAAACAACCCGCCACTCAACAGGCCCGACCATTGCGACAGCCGATTAGACCGGCGCTCCGACTTGCTGCGTCTGGGCGCCAGAGTGATCGAAGTTGAAATTCAGGCGCTTTCAGGCCTGATACCGCGATTGGATCACGGTTTTGCCGATGCATGCGAACTGATGATGGCCTGCAACGGAAGAGTCGTTGTAACAGGCATGGGGAAGTCGGGGCATATTGCCGGAAAAATTGCCTCAACGCTGGCCAGCACCGGAACTCCCGCCTTCTACGTCCACCCCGGCGAGGCCAGTCATGGCGATTTGGGCATGATTACCGGACAGGATATCATCCTGGCCTTTTGCAACTCGGGAGAAACATCCGAATTATTGACGATATTGCCGTTTATCAAGCGCATCGGCGCGCCGCTGATAGCGATTACCGGCAACAGCGGCTCCACCCTGGCGCGTCAGGCCGACATACATCTTGATATTGGCGCGCCCGACGAAGCCTGCCCGTTGGGACTGGCGCCGACTTCCAGCACAACTGCGTCACTGTCCCTGGGCGATGCGCTTGCCGTCACGCTGCTGCAGGCCAAGGGCTTCACACGCGAGGACTTTGCTTTCTCCCACCCCGGCGGCAACCTGGGAAAACGTTTGTTTTTACGCGTGAAGGATATCATGCACACCGGAGACGCCATTCCCTGCGTCGAACAGAATGCGCGCATCAGCGAAGCCTTATTGGAAATGACCGCAAAGAAGCTGGGCATGACCGCCATAATTGACGAAAATAAACGGGCCACCGGCATCTTTACCGACGGCGACTTGCGGCGCCTGCTGGAGCGCTCGACCGATATCCACGCCACTCCCATAAGCGCAGCCATGACTCGCACTTTTACCGGCATAGCCCAGGACCGTCTGGCAACGGAGGCGCTATGCGTAATGGAAGACAAACGCATCAGCGCGCTGCTGGTAACCGACGAACAGGCGCGACTCGTAGGAGCAATCAATATGCACGATTTACTGGAATCAGGGATTTTTTAATGGTCGAAATTTACAAACGCGCCGCCGCAATTAAACTCGTCATTTTCGATGTCGACGGCGTATTAACCGATGGGCGCCTGTTTTTCGACGAGCAGGGCCGCGAATATAAAAGCTTCCACGCCAGAGACGGGCTCGGCATCAAACTGCTGCAGCAAACCGGCGTCAAGGTCGCCATCATTTCCGGCAGAAAGGCGCCATCGGTTTCCGCGCGCATGCAAGGATTGGGTATCGCTCCCGAACTCATATTCCTTGGCGAGGACAACAAACTCGAAGCCTTCGAAAAACTGATGGCGGCGCTGAAATTGACCGATATGCAAATCGCCCATGTGGGAGACGATCTGCTCGACCTCCCGCTGTTGCGACGGGTAGGCCTGGCAATCACCGTTGCAGACGCGCACCGATCCGTTATACCGCACACGCACTGGCAGACACGCAATCCCGGCGGTTGCGGCGCCGCCCGTGAAGTCTGTGATTTGATCATGGATGCTCAAGGCACTCTGGACCAGATAATACACAGGCACTCATAAACCATCGAACATTAAAATACGATACCGAGCCTGTGAAAATATCGATTTCAACCAATGTCCTCGGCCATACCTTCTGGTTGCTGCTGGTCGCCGGAACCTGGTGGCTGGCCAACTACATAAAAATTATCGAACCCACGTCCAAACGTGAAAGCGGTCAGGTCGATTACTATACGACAAATCTGATACGCACCGTGATGAACGCCGAAGGAATTCCCAAAGAAACGCTTATAGCCGAAAGGATGACGCACTACAAGAACGACGACCACAGTTTTCTGGTGAAACCGGTCATGACATTGTTCAAGGAAGGGAAAAAACCTTGGATCATACACTCCGATACCGCGACCTTACTGGAAGGAGGCAAGACCATACTGATGCACGACGACGTACTGGCGACAAAGGAGCTGGACGAGGGAGGTCAAACCGAGATTACCACCCGCAATGTTACCTATATACCGGATAAAAATTATGCCGAAACCGCGGAAGACGCCCAGATGATTGCGCCTCATGACAAAGTTACCGGACACGGCGCGCAAATCTATTTCGAACCGGACCTTCTAATCACGCTGTTGAGCCAGGTAAGGAGACGGCATGAAGTACAATAAATATTTGAGTATTTCAGGGTTGACCCTGGCCTTATGCGCGGTGAACTGCTTCGCGCTGGAAACGGACGGCAAACAGCCGATCTATATCGAGGCGGATAACGCTGTTTATGACGAAAAAAAGGAACTGACCATCTACACGGGAAACGTTCATTATCAGCAGGGCAGCATTGAAAGCTGGTCGGACCGCATGGAAGTTTTTCAGAAAGACGGAAAAACCGATAAAGTAATCAACTTCGGCAACCCTACCCGTCTGAAGCAAACGCCGGAACCCGACAAAGCGGACTGGCATGGCCTGGGTTTGCGCTCGGAGTATTATCCGGAAACACGCATATTGATACTGTTCGACAAAGCCCTGGCCTGGCAAGGCGTTACACCGGAGAAAAGCGACCGCGTAACCAGCGACCGCATCGAATATGACATTGAGCACTCGATCATGAAGGCCGGCGTCACGACTAAAAGCGGAGAAGCTCCGCCCAGCTCCCAGCGCGTACATGTCACTCTGGAGCCGTCCGAAGTCAAGGAAGCAAAATGACAAGACACAGCACGCTTTCGGCATCGCACATCAGTAAAACCTACAATAAGCGCAAGGTGGTTAACGATGTTTCCATCAGCATGCACAATGGGGAAATCGTCGGGCTGCTCGGACCCAACGGCGCCGGGAAAACCACCAGCTTCTACATGATAGTCGGATTGATCCGCCCGGACAGCGGCAGCATACACCTGGACAATCAAGCCATTACCTACATGCCCATGCATGCGCGCGCGCGCAAGGGTATCGGCTATCTGCCTCAGGAAGCCTCCATTTTCAAAAAACTGAGCGTAGCGGATAACCTGCGCGCTGTGCTGGAATTACGCCCTGAATTGACGCGCGGGCAGCGCGAAATCCGAATCGAAGAGCTGCTGGAAGAGCTCAGCGTGTCGCATCTGCGCAACCAGCCGGCCATGGGCTTGTCCGGCGGCGAAAGACGCCGTGTAGAGATTGCGCGCGCTTTGGCCTGCGAACCCCGGTTCATGCTGCTCGACGAGCCGTTTGCCGGCGTAGACCCCATATCCATCATCGATATCAAAAAAATTATCGAACACCTCCGAGAGCGCGGCATCGGCATATTGATCACCGAACATAACGTCAGGGAAACGCTGGGAATCTGCGATCGCGCCTATATACTCAACAGTGGAAGCGTGATAGCGGCGGGCAGCGCCGCCGAGGTAGTCAACAATCAGGAAGTCCGCGATGTCTATCTAGGCGAGCATTTTTCGCTTTAGAATTTCAGGAATCCATCCCTCAATCGAATGTTTACTCTGGCCCGCACACCTCCGGACTGCGTTGCATGAAGTCCGGCTACGGCGGCGCGAATCCCCGCCTATGCGCCAATGGAGAAGAAAGCCGCTGTTTTCCTTTGCAGTCCCGCGCAAGCTCGATTAATATATCCAAGTTATCCATGCAATAAACAGACCATCAAGGCAAAAGGCTCGCTTCAACATCATGAAACAATCTCTGCATCTCCGGCTTGGGCAACAATTGGCCATGACTCCCCAATTACAGCAAGCAATCAAGTTGCTGCAATTGTCTACACTGGACCTGCAACTGGAAATACAGCAAGCGCTGGATTCCAATATGATGCTGGAATTGGCTGAAGAGGAAAACAGTGTCGCCGAACAAATCGAGACGCCGCGGGAGGAAGCGGAATACGCCGAACTATCCAACTTCAACACGGCTTCAGAGATTCCGGTCGAACTCGGAACGGATTCATCATGGGACGATGTCTACGGCAATTCCCAGAGTTATACCGCTTCCGCCGCTGAATACGATAATGACGATTATCTGCAACAATACCGGCCGACGCAAACACTGGAAGAGCATTTAATCTGGCAGATGGAGCTGACGCCTTTCAGCGACCAGGATAAAGCCATAGCGACAGCCATCATTGATGCGATCAACGAAGACGGCTATTTGACAACATCCATTGATGAGATACATCAAGGCCTGCTGAGCCAGATGGAAGAGCTTGACCTCAGCGAGCTGGTAGCCGTGCTTCACAGAATACAACAATTCGACCCACCCGGCGTCGCCGCCGCCGATCTTGCGGACTGCCTCAGCATACAACTGCGGCAACTGGCCGACGACACGCCATGGAAGGCGAAAGCGCTCGAACTGACCGCTCATCATCTTGCGCTTCTAGGTTCCAGAGATCTGACGAAACTGCGCCGCGTGCTGGATATGAGCGAAGACGAACTGGCCGAGGTGGTTGCGCTGATACGAACTCTGGAACCCAAACCCGGCAGCCGCATCCAGCTTGATGAACCGCAATACATCGTTCCCGATGTATTTATCAGCCGCAAGGGAGGGGACTGGATCGTGTCCATCAATCCGGACACCTCTCCGGCTTTACGCGTAAACCCATATTATTCCAACCTGATTAAACGCGCGGACAACAGCTCCGACAATATCAGCATGAAAACGCATTTACAGGAAGCGCGCTGGTTTATCAAAAGCCTGCAAAGCCGCAATGAAACCTTGCTCAAGGTGGCGCGCTCCATCGTCGATCACCAGCGCGACTTTTTCGAATTCGGAGCACGCGCGATGAAACCGCTGGTGCTGCGCGAAGTAGCGGAAGAGGTCGGCATGCACGAATCCACCATTTCACGCGTAACCAACCAAAAATACATGCATACCCCCAATGGCGTGTACGAGTTCAAATATTTCTTTTCCAGTCATGTGGGAACCGAAGGCGGCGGCGAATGTTCCGCCATCGCGATCAAGGCTTTCATCAAGGAACTGATAGAAAACGAAGATCCCAATAAACCGTTAAGCGATCACAGCCTATCCGAAGCCATGAACAAAACCGGCATACATGTTGCACGCAGAACCGTCGCGAAATATCGCGAGGCAATGAATATACTGCCGTCAAACGAAAGGAAACGGACCTTTTAAGCCATGAAATTGATTATCGTCAGCGGATTGTCCGGCTCAGGCAAAAGTATTGCGCTGGAAACATTGGAAGATTGCGGCTATTACTGTATAGACAACCTGCCCATAGCCCTGCTGAACGGCTTCATCAGTGAGGCAATGATCACCAATCGCGTCACTTTCCAGAAAACCGCCATAGGCATCGACGCGCGCAATCCAGGAGAAAGCCTCGAACACTTCCCATCGACTCGGGCGATGATGCAGGATCATGGCATTGATTGCAGCGTGATTTTTTTACAAGCCGCACCTTCGACATTACTGAAGCGTTTCAGCGAAACGCGCCGCAAACATCCGCTAACGGATGCCGCACATTCGCTGCCCGAGGCCATCGAGTGGGAAAGAGGCGTATTAGAGCCTATTTCCAGGGAAGCCGATCTGGTTATCGATACGACTTATACCCATGTACACCAACTGAGGGAATTAATATTCGAGCGCGTAGGCATGCGTAACGAACATTTAATGTCCCTTTGCTTCCAGTCTTTCGGATTCAAGAACGGTTTGCCTCTGGACACCGACTTTTTATTCGATGCGCGCTGTCTGCCTAATCCGCATTGGGAACCCAACCTCAGAAGTAAAACGGGGAAAGACAGGGAAGTAAACGATTTCCTGTCCGCTATCCCGGAAGTTATGAATTTTTTAGGCGATATCAACGCCTTCATGGAGCGTTGGCTGCCCCGCTTCGAAGCGGAGCGCCGCAGCTATCTGAACATATCGGTAGGCTGCACCGGCGGGCAGCACCGCTCGGTTTTTTTGATCGAAGCGCTCGCCCGGCATTTTCAGTCGTCGTCTTATGACATCCTGGTACGTCACAGGGATTTATCGTAACCTTCCCTATTCTGCTTCTGGCTTCCAGGTTTGCACTTTTAATAGTTACATATTTTTAATGTAACCGACGAGTTTTTTATCCTCTCTGGCGGTATGACTAACAAACCATTCAAATAAAAACTCAAATACGTCATGCGCTGAAATATCTCCGGAAATAAATGGATTGTATTTCTCGTGAATTTCCTCCAGTAGCTTTTTGTGCATTTCCGCATGTCGTCTGTCGTCCGGATAATTATATTCTATCATTATATTTTCTTCGCTCAGAAAATGAAATTCAGCGTACTTGTTGATTTCCTTGAATACACGAATCAGCTTTTCCTTTGACTCGCCTTTTGTTTCCGTTTCATGAAAATCTATGATCAGACTTAAAAACAAACGATGTTGCGAGTCGATCTTTTCATTACCAATTTCATACTTGCTTTCCCATTTCAGCATTGCGCCCTCCTTTTAAAATAAGCCAATTATTTCCTGATTACAATCATTACCGTTACTTGCCGCATTGGGATTGACAAAAAACGGTTGGTATTTTATAAGAAATTTAAAATATGAATGTATATCTACTCGACTGATCGGATAGTATATTATCCAAATACGCGCTGCATTGCGCAAAGTATCGGCAGAGCAATGACGCTGCCGCTAAACATATCCCCAATCGCGCGAGTCACTTAGTCCCCTACACTTAGAACAGCAAGCAAATCGCCGAAAACCATGGAAGCATAGCTCATTTGAAAAATCGCGGACGGTGAAGCGGAGTGGACCGCGAAACCGAACAGAAATGAGCCCAAGAGGCTGTACGAGAATATACCTCCTGTATTGACGCAGTGAAAATTTATTCAATACAGCGGTTATGACGCGCTGTTGATGGACTTATCCCTTGTATTTTTATCGCTGGTGGCTCGCGTCTTTAACATTCCCGTCCGAACGCTATTCGCTTGGTTGCTGAAAAAAGTCGCCTGGGTCGCCCCAAGAAAATTACGGTGGACGACCTTAAGTGGCTATAGTATGCAGCAATTATGGCTAACCATTGAATCACACTGCCGGGCCATTCAGGACTCAGATCCCAAAGGCCTCTTTACAACTCCCGCCGACAAGATCCCGCCAGGATTTTAAAGCCTGTCTCGACGAAACCTTTCCAGAGGCCATGGCGAAAGCCAAAAGGCATCAGGCACGCCTGTGATTTGGTCGATTAAGCCGCGGTTTTTGGATAGTCAACCTGTCGCTCCACACACTGCCAACCCATCAATATGCCGGCCATAAACGCTCCCTCCCGCCAAAATCAGCCGCTTTTGCAAGAACAAGTGCGAAAAGATCGTTTTTATGACAAAATCAAGAATTTTAGCGGGGGGAGTATTTACATGCGCGTTATCCTTCTAGGCAGTCCCGGCTCCGGCAAGGGAACCCAGGCCAAATTCATTTCGGAAAAATTCGGGATTCCGCAGATTTCCACCGGAGATATGTTGCGGGCCGCCGTACGTGCAGGCACGCCTCTGGGTCTCGAGGCCAAAAAAATCATGGAGGCGGGACAACTGGTTTCCGATGAAATCATACTCGGTCTTATCAAGGAGCGTATTGTCGCCCCTGACTGCAAAAATGGGTTTCTGCTGGATGGTTTTCCGCGCACCATAGCTCAGGCCGATGGATTGGAAGAGATGGGCATTGCCCTGGACCATGTCGTTGAGATCGACGTGCCGGACGAAGATATCGTGCAACGCCTGAGCGGCCGCCGCGTACACTCCGAATCGGGGCGCACTTACCATGTGGTTTTCAATCCGCCGCACCAGGCGGATCTGGACGATGAAACCGGCGAGCCGCTGATCCAACGCGCCGACGACCGCGAAGAAACGGTGCGGCAGCGTTTACAGGTGTATCATGAACAGACACGCCCATTGGTTGACTACTATCAGAATAAAGCCAAAACCAACGGCGGAGTAAAGTTTTCATCAATCCCCGGCATCGGGAGCGTTTCCGGGATCACTGAAAAAATGCTGGCCATACTGACGGAGTAAGCGTATCACCGGCGACATCAAAAATACTACAACATGCAGGCGGGGTACCAAAATGAGTCAAAAAACCCTCTACGACAAGCTATGGGACGAACATGTGGTTCAGACCGATCCCGATGGTTCCACACTGATCTATATCGATCGGCACCTGATCCATGAAGTAACCTCGCCCCAGGCGTTCGAGGGATTGAGTCTGGCCGGGCGGCAGCCCTGGCGCATAGACGCCAATCTGGCGGTGGCGGATCACAATGTACCGACCACCGGGCGCGAACACGGAATTGCCGATCCCGTTTCCCGGCTGCAAGTAGAAACGCTGGATGCAAACTGCGCCAAATACGGCATCACCGAGTTCGGCATGAATGATCCGCGCCAGGGCATCGTGCATGTCATCGGGCCGGAGCAAGGCGCTACGCTGCCGGGCATGACCATCGTATGCGGCGACTCGCACACATCAACGCACGGCGCTTTCGGCGCGCTGGCTTTCGGCATCGGCACTTCCGAAGTCGAACATGTGCTGGCCACCCAGTGCCTGGTGCAGAAAAAAGCCAAAAACATGCGGGTGCGCATTGATGGCGTGGCGCCTGACGATGTGACCGCCAAAGACATCATACTTGCAGTCATCGGGCGACTCGGCACCGCCGGCGGCACCGGCTACACCATAGAGTTTGCCGGAGACGCGATCAACGCGCTCAGCATGGAAGGCCGCATGACGGTATGCAACATGGCAATTGAGGCCGGAGCCAAGGCGGGACTTATCGCGGTTGACGACACGACGTTGGCTTACCTGAAGGAGCGCCCCTACGCGCCGAAGGGAGAACTGTTCGATCAGGCGGTTACTGCATGGAAACAGTTGCATAGCGATGCCGATGCGCAATTCGATGCGGAAATCGTGGTGGATGCAGGCAAGCTGCAACCCCAGGTTACCTGGGGAACATCGCCGGAAATGGTTATCGCCATAGACGCGCGCATTCCCGATCCGGCTGCGGAAGCGGATGGAGTCAAGCGCGAAGCCATGACCAGAGCACTGGAGTATATGAGCCTGCAACCGGGAACGCCTATTTCGGAGATTCGGATCGACCAGGCTTTTATCGGCTCCTGCACCAATGCGCGCATTGAGGATTTGCGCGCCGCAGCAGCCGTCGCCAAGGGCCGCCACAAAGACTCGGGCGTTAAACAGGTGCTGGTATCACCCGGCTCGGGTCTGGTCAAACGTCAGGCTGAAGACGAAGGTCTGGACAAAATCTTCATTGAAGCGGGATTTGAATGGCGCGATCCCGGCTGCTCCATGTGTCTGGCGATGAATACCGACCGCCTGGAACCCGGCGAGCGCTGCGCGTCTACATCCAACCGCAACTTCGAGGGACGCCAGGGCTATATGAGCCGTACCCATCTGGTCAGCCCGGCGATGGCCGCGGCGGCAGCGATAGCTGGTCATTTTATCGATATCCGCGCCCTCGCACCCGTGGCGAAAACGGAGCAAGCGGCAACGCTCGCCGACACTTCCCCGGAAACTATCCAAACCGGGACGGAAGTAAACAGCGCTGCTACGGCACACGACGCAGCGATAAGCAATGCCGAGAACGCGGAGCAATCAGAAGCAGCGCACCTCGAAGCATCCTCTTCTCATGTGCGGAACGAGGATAACGAAGCACAGACCTATACGCATGTGGCGCCACATCACGCGCCGTCCGCAGTGTCTGGCCCACGCAAAAAAAGCGCTCACAGCGACCGCAAACGCGCTAACAAATCGAGATGAGAGGAGAAATACCACCATGCAACCTTTCAGAAAAATCAATTCGCGCGTAGTCCCGCTGGATCGTCCCAACGTCGATACCGATGCGATTATCCCGAAGCAATTCCTGAAATCGATCAAACGCAGCGGTTTCGGACCTTACCTGTTCGATGAGTGGCGCTATCTGGACAGAGGCGAACCGGGCATGGATTGTACCCGCCGTCCGCTGAATCCTGAATTTATCCTGAACAAGCCGGTCTATTTCACCTCACGCATCCTGCTGGCGCGCGAAAATTTCGGTTGCGGCTCTTCGCGCGAGCATGCGCCCTGGGCGCTGGAAGATTACGGTTTCAAGGTCATTATCGCGCCCAGCTTTGGCGATATTTTTTACAATAATTGCTTCAAGAACGGCCTGCTGCCTATTATCTTGAGCAACGCCGAAATTGACAGCCTGTTCAAGCAATGCTCGGTAAGCTTTACCTTGACGGTCGATTTGTCCGAGCAAATCATAACAACCTCGTACGGCGAAGAAATACCGTTTATCATTGACCCTTCGCGTAAACATCGTTTGCTGAAAGGACTGGACGACATCGGCTTGACCTTGAAACATGCCAATGCCATCCGCGCTTATGAAGCCAAACGCGCTGTTGAAGCACCATGGCTGTTTCCCGCACAGAGCCACGCGTAATCATTCATCTCCGTCTGGTAGAGCACTGCATATTTAAACCAAAGCCCTTATCAGCGATCTGCACAAGTCTGCAAGCGAATGTTTTATCCCCTATCCCTCAGGGAGAGGGACAGGGGTGAGGGAGACATGAGCCGGATGCTTGCAGCAACATCATGGAAAGTCCATGAGTTTTTAGCCCTCACCCCAACCCTCTTCCGCAGGAGAGGGGCACCTGACAAACGCACAAACACACTGCTCAACATTACCAACTATGACCAAAAAAATCGCAATACTACCCGGTGACGGCATCGGCCCGGAAATTGTTAACGAAACCATAAAAGTACTCGACGCCCTGCGTAGCGGCTTCGGCCTGAATGTCGAAACCGAACAAGGCCTGATCGGCGGCGCTGCCTACGACGCCACCGGCACCCCGTTTCCTGAGGCCACGCTGAAACTGGCGCAGGATGCCGACGCGATACTGCTGGGCGCGGTAGGCGGTCCCAAGTGGGAACCACTCGACTATGCCCTGCGCCCGGAACGCGGCCTGCTCGGCCTGCGCGCCGGACTGGAGTTGTTCGCCAACCTGCGCCCTGCCCTGCTCTACCCGCAACTGCTGGATGCATCGACACTGAAAGCGGACGTCGTATCCAACCTCGACCTGATGATTATTCGCGAACTGACCGGCGGCATCTATTTCGGCAAGCCGCGCGGACGCCGCATCAACGACAGCAACGAACGCGAAGGCTACAATACGCTGGTTTACAGCGAATCGGAAATCAGCCGCATCGCGCATATCGGCTTCCAGATCGCGCGCAAGCGCCAGAAACGCCTGTGCTCCATCGACAAAGCCAACGTCCTCGAATGCACCGAATTGTGGCGCGAGGTGGTGATCGAAGTCGGCAAGGAATACCCGGACGTCGCGCTAAGCCATATGTACGTCGACAATGCCGCCATGCAGCTGGTACGCAACCCGAAACAGTTCGACGTGATGCTGACCGACAACCTGTTCGGCGATATCCTTTCCGACTGCGCGGCGATGCTGACCGGCTCCATCGGCATGCTGCCGTCGGCTTCGCTCGATAAAAACGGCAAAGGCATGTACGAGCCGATACACGGCTCCGCGCCGGATATCGCCGGACGCAACGTCGCCAACCCGATTGCAACCGTCCTGTCGCTGGCGATGCTGCTGCGCTACAGCTTCGACGACGACGCCACGGCTACGCATATCGAACAGGCCATACAGGCTGCGCTGGATGCGGGTTGCCGTACCGCCGATATTTATTCGGAAGGCACGCGAAAAGTAAGCACGACGGAAATGGGCGACGCTATCGTCTCCGCGTTGCTGGCGAGGAAATCATGAGCAGAAAAATTTATAACGTTGCCATACTCGGCGCTACCGGCGCGGTTGGCGAAACCATGCTCTCCATACTGGAGCAGCGTCATTTTCCGGTGGGTGAAGTGTTCGCGCTGGCCAGCGCGCGCTCGGCAGGCAATCGCGTGGAATTCAAGGGCGATACCCTGCTGGTGCAGGATGTCGCCGCTTTCAATTGGAGCCAGGCGCAAATCGGCCTGTTTTCCGCCGGCGCATCCGTGTCCGCGCAATGGGCTCCGGTTGCGGCGGAAGCCGGTTGCGTGGTCATCGACAATACCTCCTGCTTCCGCTACGACGACGACATCCCGCTGGTGGTGCCGGAAGTCAATCCGGGCGCAATAGGCGAGTATCGCAATCGCGGCATCATCGCCAATCCGAACTGTTCCACCATCCAGATGCTGGTGGCGCTTAAACCAATCCACGACGCCGTGGGCATAGCGCGCATCAACGTCTGTACCTATCAGGCGGTTTCCGGCAAAGGCAAATCGGCAATAGACGAACTGGCCAGCCAGACCGCGGCCTTGCTGAACGGCAAGCCCGCGCGCTGCGAAGTTTTCCCGAAGCAGATCGCTTTCAACGTACTGCCGGAAATCGACGTATTCATGGACAACGGCTACACCAAGGAAGAAATGAAAATGGTCTGGGAAACGCGCAAGATCATCGGAGACGACAGCATACTGGTCAACCCGACCGCCGTCCGCGTGCCGGTTTTCTACGGCCACTCGGAAGCCGTTCATATCGAAACGCACCAAAAAATCACCGCGCAGCACGCGCGCGAACTGCTGGAAGCCGCGCCGGGCGTGCGCGTAATCGATACGCACCAACCGGGCGGTTATCCGACAGCCGCCGGCGAATCCGCCGGTGAAGATCCGGTCTTCGTCGGGCGTATCCGCGAGGATATTTCCCATCCGCTGGGGCTGAACCTATGGATCGTTTCCGACAACATCCGCAAGGGCGCGGCTTTGAACAGCGTACAAATCGCAGAACAACTGATCGAACACTGGCTGTAACCAAAAATGACGAATGGAGTCGCCCCCCTGCACAAACGGCGCCCTGTTACGCTGTTACCAGCGCTTATCGCTCTTGCGCTGCCGCCAACCGGGGCGGTAGCGCTGAGCCTTGGCGAACCGAGCGTCCATTCGGCGCTGAATCAGCCGTTTAACGCCACGGTTCCGCTTACGCTGGACGCCGGCGAATCATTGGCGAACCTGCACATCAACGGCAAGCTTTCGGCAAACCCGGCAGGCAATAGCGAAGCGAATAGTCCGGCATTGCATTTAACGCTGGAGAGGAGCAGCGGCAACAATGAATTTACCGTTCACGTCATTTCGGATGAAACGGTGCAGGCCGCCGGCGTCAAGCTGAGACTAAGCCTCAGCGACGGACAAGGACAGACAGCGCGCGAATATTCGCTGTTGATAGACCCTCCCCGCTCGCTTACCGACCCGGTTTCCGCCGCAACAGAAAGCCGGACTCCGAACAGCGCGAGTGCAACCCGTTACGGGCCGGTAAAAGCCAATGAAACGCTCTGGTCCATCGCCGGCGCTATCAACCCCTATGCCGATATCAGTCAGGCGCAAATGACGCTGGCGCTGTATCAGGCCAACCCGCAAGCGTTCTACCAGCCGACGATCAATGCGCTGAAAAGCGGCGAATATCTCAGCATCCCCGCACATGAGGAAATTGCGCGTATCCCGGCCGGACAAGCCGGACTCGAGGTAAAAGCCGAACTGGCGCAACTGCGGGACGCGCGCAGCTTGCCGCAATCCGAAGCAGTACCGGCGCAGCAGCCCGCGGGCGCACCCGCTGGACAGACAGCATCCGAACCTGATGCCGTCCTGCCGACTGTCGATCAGTCGCGGATTCCGGCTCAACCGAAACCCGCTCCGGCAACGCCGGCGGCCGAAGCCAACAACAACGATCAGACCGCTTCCGACTCGCAGCAACCAGCCGCTGTCCCAACGGAAGAGGCTGCACCCACTGCACCGCCTACTTCGCCTGAAACATCCCTTCCTCCTCCCGTCGCCGATGTAACGGAAAAGACAGCAAGTGTCGCCGCCAGTATCGACGCTATTCCGGAAAAAACCCCGGAGCCGGCTGCAGATGCGGCAACATTCAGCAACATCCGGATGATCGGCGCGGCAGCGCTGGCGCTGCTGTTGTCGCTAACAATACGGGCATATCTGGCCCAACGCAGCCGTAAACAAACGCTCGAAGCCGAGCGTCAGGCCAGACAAGCCGAAGTAACGCGCCAGTTGTTAAAGGATAAAATGCTTGCGGACATTCGCTATCCGCAAAAACAAACGGACCCTGATCCCGTCCGCGCAACAGAAACACCCGTCGCCGAACTGTCCGTGCCGGATATGCAGATTAATCCGCTACCGAACCAAACAGGCGCAGAACCGGCAATAGCCGCGACACCGGCACCAAGCTCCGGATTGTCGTTACTGCCGCTGGAAGAAACGCCCGACTCGAGCGGCGGCTACGCGCCCGTTCCGGCAGTCCCTCCGAGCGTAGCTGAAGAAACGACCATCGGCAGCCTGACTACTAACCCCGACGCAAACATCAGCGCGGTTATCTCCGACCTGACCGACATGGACGAAAACGAAACCAAGCTCGACCTCGCGCTGACCTACGCCGCGATGGGCGACAGCAAAAGCGCCGGGGAGCTGCTGACTGAAATTATCGCGGACGGCAGCGGTAAGCAACGGGAGGAAGCGCGGTTGCAGTTGGCGAAACTGGATAAGGAAGAGTAGTGGTTTTCATAGCGTCACATCCATCGAAAATCGCTAAGTTCCGCTCACCAAACTTCGAAAACTGTCCGAACGTATATTGGTCCGGAAACTATTCAGGTTCAACGCAGCCCGGCCTCTTGAAAGAAATCTCTTCGTCGAAAAACGCTCGGAATGTGATTACGTTTTTCTTGTTCTTGTAGCAAGTTTCGTTCGATCCTTTCAGTGACTCGGGGACAACCAGATGAATTCCCTGATTGCCCATGTCGTCTATGGCAGTCGAAGATACACGGTCATCAACTGTTGCCAGAAACAGTGCGCTGCTGGATCACTCGATTGCTTACGTTGAAACTACACGTACTGAAGTTCCCAACCTCCGTAATATATTCCATCATAGTAAATCATTTCTTGATACAAATATATGGGTGATGGGATATCGACATTGTACCCTTGCGTATCTAATTCTTCGCCGTTTGCAAACCCGAGACCAATGACAGCAAGGTATGTGCAATGAAACCAATTGAGCGGGCCGATCCATGGGCCATTCAATCCTCCATCTTCGACTTCTTCGTTAGCTACTGTACCCCCAAGCATCAGTTTGAGATACATTCCTGATTCTATAGGTTTTATATCGAGGGTGTGTCTCTTCAAAAGTTCAAAATTTGCTACGGCAGTAAGTATTAGATTTTGCGGGCGGAATTTCAAATGATTTTGAAATATAAATTCCAACCTCTCTTGTAGCCCCTTGCCTCCACTTAAAACAACCCTAGCCTGTTCTTTCGCAATACTTACCAGAGCATTTGAATAACTGACGTGATTAGTCACGCTCCCCCCATGTTTTTATAAAACCAAATCAAACAGCGGCATCAACAAATATTTTATTGCGGTGGTGTGAAATAAAAGCCAGGTTAGGAATAAATTTTTCCGGCATCTCAATTTTACGGCCTTCAACCGGAAGAAATATGTTAACAACAAAGACATCATCACTTCGCTTTAATTGTTCAGACAACATGACCTCATGGTCGTCAGAAAGTGTTATTAACCCTCGATCAAAAGCTTTGTCGTGGATAGCAGAAAGACAAAGGCCATTACTGGGGTTAAGCCGGTTTTTTTTATCGTAACTCCATGGCATTATGTGGCTCGCCATCAGCAAACGCGCATCTGAAAGTCCTGAAATACAACAGCGCCCCCGATAACTACTCAACACAGCACGCCGGAAGAAGTGTTGTTTAACTCGCTTTTCCGTCAAAACTCGTTTTGTCTCGCCAAAAAAGTCTTGGAGCTCGGCTAGCTCAGCTGAGTCCAATTCAGCAACTGACTCGGAATCTACTTCATTACGAAGCGTAGCGTTTAATAATAAGCACTCGAGAGCGAGTTTTTCCCAATCGGCATGGAATTCTGCCCAAACTTCTTTGTCCAGCGCACTTGCATTGCCTAAGCCAGCACGCCCAGTGCTAGTGATTGCCGGGTCTAAACTGGCAAAATTTACTAGCTTCATAGCTACGGCACTAGGCGTTCGCCCAATCAATTGGGCAAGTTGAATAATTTCCGGGTTCCGGCTGTGCAACCTTCCGAAAGGAAGTTGACAATAAAGATGAAATGCAAGTTTGAGTTGTTCTTTCGTCCAGCGACTTGTGGTCATGATATCTTGCGGCACTTCGACAGCTTTCGCTTCCGATGCCTTCTCCTGTAAATTGAGTTGCAATGCTATCAGTTTAGCCGCATATTCAACCATTGGGACAACTGCCGCCTGAGAACATAGCTTGTAAGCTTGCGTATCCGAAACAGGTATCCTGAACGAATCAGGATACCCCATCAGCCGCGCACATTCTCTGGGCGTCAATCGGCGCGAATTCTTGTTCTCGCCTTGATATACCAGTATTTCCGATCCGTCCTTGTTGTGCGGTGCAGAATGTCCTTGAGCGTATGTTCGCTCTTGGACGGCAAAGGCAAGGCATCGAAATCGAATGCCACCGGTTCGCGGAAACCGGCAATCAGGATGCGCTCGCGGTGTTGCGGGACGAAATGCGCGCCGTCCATGACGCGATAATGGACATGGTAGCCCAGCGTTTCGGTCAGGGTGCGGCGTATAACGTCGAAGGTGCGGCCCTTGTCATGCGAAACGAGGTTTTTGACGTTCTCCAGCAGAAAGGCGCGCGGGCGTTTTGCTTCGATAATGCGCGCCACGTCGAAAAACAGCGTGCCTTGCGTTTCGCAGGCAAAACCGTGCGCCTTGCCCAAAGCATTTTTTTCGATACTCCGGCTATCGAGAAAGGCTGGCAGGGGAAACCGGCCAATAGTACGTCGTGGTCGGGAATGTCCGCAGCCGGCACCTGGGTGATATCTCCGGCAATAGGATGTCCATCGCGAAAGTTCTCGGCATAGGTTTTCTGTGCATAGCTGTCCCACTCACTGGTAAATACGCAGCGTCCGCCGATTTGTTCGAATGTCTTGCGCAAGCCGCCTGTAATGGTTTAATGAACCCGGACACTTCCAAAGGCAGAATTTATACTGTCAGCAGAGGTGAGCATGATGACAAACGAGAAAAAACACGAGCGCCCCAAATACAGTCTGGAATTTAAGCAAGATGCCGCCCAGCTGGTTCTTGAAAAAGGCTACAGCCTGAACCAGGCTGCGGACCATTTGGGCATATCATTAAGTGCCCTCGGGCGCTGGGTTCGTGCGGAACGCAAGCCTTCCGGCAATGAGTCTGCGACGAAAAAGCCAGGCTTGAATCTGGGGGATCACGATGAATTGATTCGTTTGCGCAAGGAAATTGAACAATTACGCATGGAGCGTGAAATCTTAAAAAAGGCCGCAGTCTTCTTTGCGAAAGAAGCCGAATAAAGTACGGGTTTATTCAGGTGCAACAGAAGACGTATCCAGTGACCGTGCTCTGTCGAGTCAGGTGAGTACCAGTGCGTATTATGAGTGGTTAAAAGCCCGACAGGACAGCGATAAGGATCAACAAGATCAAAAGCTTGCCGAGAAGGCGAGGCAGATTTTCATCGACAATAAACAGTGCTTTGGTTCGCGTCGTTTAGCGGATCGATTGCAAAAACAAGGTCATGCCGTTGGGCGTTTTAAAACGCGGCGCATCATGCGAGATTTAAAGTTGAAGGTTCGCTATCCCAGGCGAGTTAAGGTCACCACCGATAGTAACCATAACGAGGCCATTTCGCCCAACCGCTTGGACCGGCAATTCCAGGTTGCCAAACCCAATCAAGTAGGGACGACAGATATTACCTACGTGTGGACCCTACAAGGCTGGCTTTATGTCGCGGTGGTCATCGATCTGTTTTCCCGGCAAGTCGCGGGCTGGGCGATTGATGATCACATGCGGACCTCGCTGTGCGTCAAGGCCTTGCAAATGGCCTTCTGGCGCCGTAAGCCGCCACCCGGTCTGTTGCATCATCACTCGGATCGTGGCAGCCAGTATGCGAGCCGGGAATATCGCCGGCATTTAGAAGTGATGAAGATGGAACAGAGTATGAGCCGTAAAGGGAACTGTTGGGACAACTCGCCGACCGAACGCTTTTTTCGCAGCTTGAAGCATGAGCAGCTCAACTACGAAAAATTCAAGACCCAAGAGGCCGCAAAACTGAGTGTGATCGATTATTTGGCTTTTTATAATGGCCGCCGTTCACACTCAATATTGGGTTATCAGACCCCTCTCGAATTCGAGCGGGAATTTTATCGAAACGCTGCCTGAACAGGTGTCCGGTTTTTGTTGACCATTACAGCCAATGCCCGCGAACAGGTCTATAAAATCAAAAGCGCCTTCAGCGCTGTCATCCCCGAATGGCAGCAATTGCTGCAAAGCGTGAGCCACATAGGCGGGAGGATGCGTTTCTCTCGCTTCCCACCGTCTGATAGTACGAACGTCAATCTCCAAATACTTGGCGATCGCCGCTTGCGTATGGTGCTTGCGGGCTTGATCCAGACAGGCAAGCGCCGCGTCCTGATCGCTGGTCAAGCAAGGTAAAAAAGGCGTTCATGATAATTTGTTCCGGGCATATTCTGGGAATTTTTGCGGACAATATGCCTTTTTTATCCCTAGTCAACCTTTTGTCCGGCAATAGCGGGTTAAGCCGGAATTGAAGCAGTTACGCCGGAAACGCCAGGAGCTTGGCCGATTATCGCACTGCCGATCTTTCAGAAATTACAGCACGCTTTCCGGCCAAACCTGTCAATTCTGACAGTTGCGCAAAAGACAGGAGGCCGATACAGTTTTTGTTTGCCACAAAAGCCGGGATATAAAAACAATGGCCGATGAACAGCTTTTTAAAACTCTGTACAACTGGTTTCTTGAAGAGAGGAACAGGCTTAGCCGTTCGATAATGTCTTATAAAAAAGACCTCGATCTCGAACCTGACAGGAAAGATCTCAAGAAATCTATCGAAGAAAAAGAAAACCGTCTTGCCTTGATAACCGAAGAGGCGATACAGAAATATCAAGCCTTCTGGAACACCCTATTCCCGCATGAGCGACGCCCATGCCCCAGTTGTTTTACGCATGGCGAGGTTTCGGACCTGCTCCCCATGCCAGAAGATAACGGGGATGAGCGTGTAAGGTGTAAAACCTGCCAACGGAGTTTTTACTTCCCATCGAGTTCAACCGATACCCGACAGTAATGGCGTAGACTTGCCGCAACCGGAAACATCGAAGCAACCCGGCTTTTTTGTGATGCGTCCAAACATCGGATAGCATTATTACCCCTCCATATGTGCTGCTTACTCAATAGCTCATGGCCACATGACCATAACTGCTTTTATAAGAAGCCGCTCGACGGCCCAATGCGATAAAATTGCATGGAGACGGCGGCAGATCAAATCGCGCCGCATCGGGAAACATTTCGCCCACTACACAAGACGATCTTAATATAGCGATGAAATATAAAGGGATAATATTCGATTTTAACGGTGTTTTACTTTGGGACGCGGACTTCCATTTTCAGGCATGGCAAGCGACCGCACTTCGGCTCAGAGGCTCGGAAATGAGCGGTGAGGAATTTGCAACCCATGTGCATGGACGCACCAACTCCCATATTTTGCGCTATCTGACCGGACGCACGCTGCAAGGCCGCGAGCTCTTCGATCTCGCCCAGATCAAGGAATTAATGTATCAGAACTTGTGCCTGAAAAATCCCGACCGCTTCGCACTGTCTCCGGGCGCAACCGCGCTGCTCGATTTCGTTGTGGAAAACGGCATACCCAGAACCATTGCCACGGCTTCGGAGAAAAACAATGTCGATTTCTTCGCACAGCACCTCGATCTGGAAAAGTGGTTCGGTCTGCAGCATATCGTCTACGATGACGGTTTCCTTCCCGGCAAGCCTGCGCCCGACATGTATGCAAAGGCGGCGGCAAACCTCTACCTGCCGCCGGATGCCTGTATCGTTGTCGAAGATTCGTTTTCCGGTTTCAAGTCCGCGCATGCGGCAGGCATCGGGCATATCGTCGGGCTGGGTCCGCGCGAAACGCACGACAAGCTGCTCGCCTGTGAAGGCGTGTCAACCGTGATCGAAAGCTTTGAGGAATTTCCTCGCGAGTTGCTGGAGGCATAGGGTATGGTCGAGAATAACTTCCCCGTTCGTGGTTAGCCCTTCGACTACGCTCGCTCAGCAGAGCCTTTTCGAACCATGAGAACGGCCCTTCGACAAGCTCAGGGCTAACGGGTATATAGTCACCCGGGAAGTTATTTATCGCCGTATCCTTACCGAATAATTACTTACAACTATTCGTAACTATTCAGCCTACCCGCAGGAGAAGATGTGAGTGAGTCAGGCGAGACATTCTGCGCCCTTGGATGGGCGCAGGGCGCTGCCCTGAGCGGCAGCCGAAGGACGGGGTTTGCGGCGTGGTTAACTACCGACACGCTTCCGCCTGGTTAATATCACCGACACGCTTCCGCGTGGTTAATATCACCGACACGCTTCCGCGTGGTTAATATCACCGACACGCTTCCGCGTGTCTCGACGGGCCTGCCTCTCTTCCGGCTGCTTTGGTCATGCCCCAAAAGCACTCGCTGAATAGTTACTAAAATACTGACCAATAATCTATCGCTACGCTTTGAACGAGCGGGCCGCATCACTGCTGATCGTTCTCCGCTTCCGCGATCACCTGCAAAAAGATATCCCCGTACTTCGCCAGTTTGGCCTGCCCAACGCCATTGAGCAGCCCCATCTCGCTCAGCATTTTCGGCTTGCGGTTGAGAATTTCCAGCAAGGTGCTGTCGTGGAAGATGACATAAGGCGGTACGCCTTGTTCGCGGGCCAGTTCGAGTCGCTTGGCCTTGAGCGCCGTCCATAACAGATCTTCGCCGGGTCCGACCAAGGCGGTACGCGCTTGCGTGCCGCGTTCGTCCTTACCGGCTTTAGGTTTGACCGGCGCGGCATCGCGCCGCAGCCGGACAGTCTGTTCGCTTCGTAATACCGGGCGCGCCGCTTCGCTCAGGCGCAGGCCTCCGTAGCCTTCCATATCCACGTCAAGCAAACCGGCGGCGACGAGCTGGCGGTAGACGCTGCTCCACTGCGGCTGGGTGAGCTGTTTGCCAATGCCGTAGGTGCTGAGCTGCCCGTGCCGGAATTGCTCTATTTTCGCCGTTTCCTTGCCGAGCAGCACGTCGATCAAATGGCCGACGCCGAAACGCTGGCCGGTGCGATAGACGCAGGACAGCGCCATTTGCGCGGCTTGCGTCGCATCCCAGGTATCAACCGGTTCCAGGCAGTTGTCGCACTGACCGCAATCGCCGGGATGTTCTTCGCCGAAATAACGCAAAATGGTCTGATGGCGGCAGGCGGTGGACTCGCAGAAGCCAAGCAGCGCATCGAGTTTTTGCATTTCCACGCGCTTGCGCTCCTCGGGCGCATCGCCGGACAGCAGCATCTGCCGCATCGACACCACGTCGCCCAGACCGTAAGCCATCCAGGCATTGGCGGGCAGGCCGTCGCGCCCGGCGCGTCCGGTTTCCTGATAATAGCCTTCCATGCTTTTCGGCAGATCGAGATGGGCGACGAAGCGCACGTTGGGCTTGTCGATACCCATGCCGAATGCGACCGTGGCGACCATAACGACGCCTTCTTCGCGCAGGAAGCGGCGCTGATTGGCGCTGCGCTCCGTAGCACCAAGCCCGGCGTGATACGGCAGGGCGTCCCTGCCCTGCCCTTTGAGCCAGAGCGCGGTTTCCTCGACCTTTTTGCGCGACAGACAATATACGATACCGGCGTCGTCAGGATGCTCGCTATCCAGAAAGGACAATAGCTGCTGCCGCGCATTGTTCTTCAACGCGACGCGGTAACGAATATTGGGCCGGTCGAAACTGGATACAAATTGTTGCGCCTGCTCCAGCGCCAGCCGCTCGACGATCTCGCGCCGCGTCGGCGCATCCGCCGTGGCGGTCAACGCGATACGCGGCACGTTGGGAAAGCGCTCGTGCAATATCGTTAACGCCCGGTATTCGGGACGGAAATCATGGCCCCACTGCGAGACGCAGTGGGCTTCGTCGATGGCGAACAGCGCGATGCCGCCGTCTTGCTGCAAGCGTTCGAGCAGCCCCTGAAAACCTTCGGTCATCAAACGTTCCGGCGCGACATACAACAGTTTCAATTCGCCGCGCAACGCTTGTCGCCACACCTCGCGCGCGGCATCGGCCTCCAGACTGGAATTCAGAAAAGCAGCCTGCACGCCCAGCTGCTTGAGCGCATCCACCTGATCGTGCATCAATGCGATCAACGGCGACACCACGATGCCGACGCCCGGACGCAGCAGCGCCGGAATCTGATAGCATAGCGACTTGCCGCCGCCGGTCGGCATCAGCACCAGCGCATCGCCGCCGCCGGCCACATGCGCAACGATAGCCTGCTGCGCGCCGCGGAAGGCGTCATAGCCGAATACGTCGCGGAGGATTTGTTTTGCCTTATCTGAAATCATGATTAAAAACTCCGCGTTCCAGCGGACCCGCCTGGCTCACTGTTAAAATCGGATACTGAGACGCGACGGGAAAAGCCTGACATCTCACAAATAATGAGACAGTCTTGAGAGGAATTACAACTGATCGCGTATCTCTATAGCATCGCGGTCGCCGTCATCTTTGCCTCTTTAATATCGATCACCAATACCTAAAATTATAAAAGACGCCATTATATAAAAGCCATTATTTCGCTGTTTCAAAACTTGAGCACCGTGGCTGCGAACTACGCTCTCATCAGTTTTCCCCAGGACGATAGCGATCGACGCCGGGCGGCAACAGCTCGAACACCGGATGCCTGGGGATACCGAAGACTGCTGGGTAATAAACGCCGGCCAGATACAAACCGTCAGGAGGCGCGGTAACGCCGCCCTGATTACGGTCGCGGGCTATCAATACCTCTCTTGCCCAATCCGGCTCGCGCTGACCTGAGCCTATCGCCATCAATACGCCGGCTATATTTCTGACCATGTGATGCAGAAAGGCGTTGGCGGAAATATCGATTTCGATTTGACTGCCGACACGTGTAACCCGAATGAAATGCAGCATGCGCCGTGGACTTCTGGACTGGCAGCCCTGCGCGCGAAACGAGGTAAAATCGTGATCGCCGATCAAATGATCGGCCCCGGCCTGCATGGCCGGCACATCCATGGGGCGATAACTCCAGGTAAGCTGATGCCGCAACAAAGCCGACCTTACCGGCCGGTCGAGTATTGCATAGCGGTAAAAACGCGCTATGGCGCTGGTGCGGGCATGAAACGACGCATCGACCGGGCGCACCCACAGCGCGCGTACATCGTCGGGCAGGTTGGCGTTGACGCCCATCAGCCAGGAACGCTGTTCGCGGAACAGGGGGGGATCGAAATGCACTACCTGCTCCAGCGCATGCACGCCCGCATCGGTACGTCCGGCGCATACCACCGGAACCAGGTGCGCCGCCACGCGGCTGACCGCATGTTCCAGACAGCTCTGTACCGTGCGCTGTTGATGCTGCGTCTGCCAGCCGGCGAAGGCATGACCGTCGTATTCAATCCCCATCGCGATACGCTGCGACACAAGCTTGCCCGCTAAATCTCGACAAAACGCACGCGTTGCGTCACGCCGCACAGCAACTCATATGGTATGGTCTGGGCGAAACGGGCAACTTCTTCCACCGGCAAGCCGTCGCCCCACAGCGTGACAGGATCGCCTACTTCCGCGCGCGGGCAGTCGGTCACATCGACACTGATCATATCCATCGACACGCGCCCGGCCAGCGGCGCGCGATGGCCATTGATCAGAACCGGCGTTCCCGACGGCGCATGGCGCGGATAACCGTCGCCATAACCGATAGCCGCAACGCCAAGACGTGTCGGACGCCGGCACACCCAATCGCCGCCGTAACCCACTGCGGCGCCGGTTTCCAGCAATTTAACCGCTATTAAACGCGTGCGCAACGCCATTGCAGGGCGTAGATCCATACTTGTTATGCTATCGGACGCGCCAAAAGGTGAAATGCCATAGAGCGCCAACCCAGGCCTGACCCATTCGGCCTGCGTGTTTTTCCAGCCCAGAACGCCGGCAGAGTTCGCAATGCTGCGTTCGGCCTGTACGCCATCCATCGCTATGCGGAAAAATCCGGTTTGCTGTTCGGTTACCGGATCATCCAGCACATCGGCATTGGCCAGATGCGTCATCAGCGCAAAAGGTTTACGCACTGCGGAACAATGCCGCAAACGCGCCAGAACCGGTGAAAAAGTTTCCCGGTCGAACCCGAGGCGATGCATGCCGGAATCGAGCTTGAGCCAGATGGTAACCGGCTCGCTAAGCCGGATTTGCTCCAAACACTCGACCTGATGCAATGAATGCACTACCGGTTCCAGCTGGTAGTGCATCAACAAACGAAGCTCTTCGCCGCTGACAAATCCCTGCAACACGGCTATGCGTTGCGACACACCGGCCTTGCGCAGAGTCACACCCTCATCGGCGCGCGCTACCGCGAAAGCATCGGCCTGCGCCATGGCCTTTGCTACTCTCACCAGGCCATGACCGTAGGCGTTGGCCTTCACCACCGCCATGATTTTGGAATGCGGCGTGATGGCGCGCACCACTTTCAGGTTATGTTGTAATGCCGTCCGGTCGACAACGGCATGCGCTGCCATCACCATGTCAGTATCCGTCGTTCGCGTAAGGATCGGAAACAAAGTTCTCGAAGCGGGTGTATTGTCCCAGAAAGGTCAGCCGCGTGGTGCCGATCGGGCCGTTACGCTGCTTGGCGATAATGATTTCCGCCGTACCCTTGTCCGGGCTATCGGGGTTATACACTTCATCGCGGTAGATAAAGACGATCAGGTCGGCGTCCTGCTCGATGGAGCCGGATTCGCGCAGATCCGACGGCACCGGACGCTTGTTCGGGCGCTGTTCCAGATTGCGGTTAAGCTGCGAAAGCGCAATCACCGGGACATTGAGTTCTTTCGCCAGCGCTTTCAGCGACCGGGATATTTCCGAGATTTCCGAGACGCGATTTTCCCCGCCGCCCGACCCTTGCATCAGTTGCAGGTAGTCCAGCACTACCAGTCCCAGTTGGCCATGTTCGCGCGCCAGACGGCGGCAGCGCGCGCGCACCTCGAGCGGCGACAGCGCAGCGGTATCGTCGATAAACATACGCGTTTCCGCCAGAATGCTGATCGCCGAAGTCATGCGTGGCCATTCGTCGTCCTCCAGTTTGCCGGTGCGGACGCGATGCTGGTCGATACGGCCCAGCGAGGACATCATGCGCATCGCCAGCTGCTCGCCCGGCATTTCCATGCTGAATACCGCGACCGGCACCTGTTCCTTGATGGCTACATGTTCGGCGATATTCATCGCGAACGTGGTTTTGCCCATCGACGGACGGCCGGCAACGATGACCAGATCGGACGGCTGCATGCCGGAAGTCATATCGTCGAAATCGTTAAACCCGGTGCTGACGCCGGTGATATGGCCTTCCTTGTGAAACAGCGTTTCGATGCGATCTATGGCGACGGCCAGCAGGTTTTTGATCGGCTTGAAGCCGGTGTCGCCCTTGCGGCGCTGATCGGCAATCTGGAATACGCGCTGCTCGGCCGCCTCCAGCAATTGCGGCAGCTCTTTGCCCTCGGGGAAATAAGCGGAGTCGGCTATTTCCGCGCCGACATGTATCAATTGCCGCAACACCGAACGCTCGCGCACGATATCGGCATAAGCGGCGATATTGGCCGCGCTCGGCGTATCGCGCGCCATTGCCCCCAGATAGGCCAGCCCTCCGGCATCGTCCAGACTGCCGATTTTTTCCAGCACCTCGGCCAGCGTCACCACATCGAACGGCGATTGTCTTTCCGCCAGCGTGCTGATTGCACGGAAAATCAACTGATGATCGCGGCGATAAAAATCCTGCTCGCCCACGCGATCGGCAACCGTATCCCAGGTCTGGTTATCGAGCATCAAGCCGCCCAATACCGACTGTTCGGCATGCACCGAATAGGGTGGAACTTTCAGCCCGTCAAGCTGGGCGTCGTTGTAGCGGTTTTCGTCAACCATTAATCGATACGATACCTAGTGCAAACAATCCTTGCAAAACACACCACGCATACAATCCAGCGATTACATCGTCGAACATTACGCCGAAACCGCCATGAACCTTACGGTCGAACCACGTTATCGGCCATGGTTTCAGGATATCGAATAGCCGGAAAAAGATAAAACCCAGAGCGATATTAAGCAGCGTCGGCTGAGTTGCGGTCATGGTGATGAAAAAACCGACGAACTCATCCCATACCATGCCGGAATGATCCGAAACCCCCAGTTTTTTTTCGCAACGCCCGCACAGCCAGACACCGGCGGCAAACAGCAATGCGGTCGCTCCCAGGTAATACGGCACCGGCAGCGGCGCTGCCAGCAGAAACATAGGGATGGCGACCAGCGTACCCATCGTGCCGGGCCCCCAGGGACTCAAACCGGAACCGAAACCGAATGCCAGAAAGCAGGCCGGACACCGTAACACTTG
Source organism: Candidatus Methylospira mobilis (assembly GCF_009498235.1). Classification (NCBI taxonomy): domain Bacteria; kingdom Pseudomonadati; phylum Pseudomonadota; class Gammaproteobacteria; order Methylococcales; family Methylococcaceae; genus Candidatus Methylospira; species Candidatus Methylospira mobilis. The sequence goes on from NZ_CP044205.1 coordinate 2,774,803, forward strand.
ACTTGGCATCACTGGAATTCGTTTATTTTTTACCCTGCTCATTTGCGGAAATGCTGGTAACCGCTAACCGGCAACTGCTGTAATTGGCCGTTGCGCAGCAATCTTAACCCCGGTTCGGATTCGATCATGCCGATACGCGTAAACCCGGTTCCGACAGCGGCCAGCGCCGCCGCTAATTGCGGCTCATGTTGCGGCGGCATGGTGAAGCACAATTCATAATCATCGCCCGCAACCAAAGGCGGCAGCCAGTCGCCGGTTCGAGCAATGTATTGCCGCACCTCGTCGTGCAGCGGCAACGCCTCCCAATCCAGCGCCGCGCCGACTTTGCTTGCATCGAGAATATGACCCAAATCAGCGCTGAGGCCGTCGGACACATCGATACAGGCGTGCGCAAATCCCAGCAATTCACGTCCGGCCTGTACGCGCGCTTCCGGTTGCTCCAGTTGCTTTATCGCTTCAGACGCTACGCCGTCGTAGTACCCGAGTAACGATTTGAGTCCTACTCCCGCCAAGCCTACACTACCGGTTACATAAACCGCATCGCCTGCTTTGGCTCCGGAACGCCGCAACGCTTTGTCCGCTTCGACATATCCCATGGCCTGCACCGTGATCGACAGCGGACCGCGCGTGGTATCGCCGCCGACCAACTCGACATCACTGCGCTTTGCCAACGCCAGAAACCCCGAGGAAAAAGCGGACAACCACGCCTCGTCGACATGTGGCAAAGTCAGCGCCAGCGTCACCCAGGCCGGTTGCGCGCCCATCGCCGCCAGATCGCTGAGATTAACCGCCAACGCCTTGTGTCCCAGGCGTTCGGCATCGGTTCCCGCCAGAAAATGCACGCCTTCCACCAGCGTATCCACGGTTACCGCTAAATCGAATCCGGGTTGAGGCCTGAGGATGGCGCAGTCGTCTCCTATGCCCAACGAGGTTCTCGTGTGCCGGTGAGCGCCCGCTGTAAAATAGCGTCGAATCAAATCGAACTCGCCGAGCGCGGTATCGTTCAAGGCCGAAGGCTTCCGTTTTTTGCCGCCGCAATCTCGACGCTGCGATACTTATGGGCGATTTTATCGAGTATGCCGTTGATAAATCTATGGCCCTGGCTGGCGCCGAACGACTTCGCCAGGTTAACGCCTTCGTTCAATACCACGCGATACGGTATCTCCGGCATAAACAGCAGTTCGTAGCCGGATACACGCAATATGGCGCGCTCGACCGGGTCGATTTCCTTCAGGGGTCTGTCGACAAATTCAGCCGCGCTGGCGTCGATTTCATCAACGCGTGCCGGAATACCGTGCAATAAAGTTTTAAAATACTCCACTTCCGCTTTGCCGAGACCGTGCTCCTCGACAAACTGCCTTTCTATTTCAACAAGATCGTAACCGGTCAACTGCCATTGATACATGGCCTGCAAGGCGCATTTGCGAGCGAGGGTACGCGCCTGCGCCTGGCTCATGCCTTATCCAGCTCACGCAGCAAATTAACCATTTCAACCGCTGTCAATGCCGCTTCGGCACCCTTGTTGCCGGCCTTGGTGCCGGCGCGCTCTATCGCCTGTTCCAGATTATCCACCGTCAATACGCCGAAGCTCACCGGAATCTGGTGCTTCAGCGAAAGACTGCTGATACCTTTGACGCATTCGCCGGCTACGTAATCGAAATGCGGGGTAGCGCCGCGTATGACCGCGCCCAGTGCAATAATGGCGTCATAGCGCTGTCCTGCAGCCACCTTCTGTACCGCCAGCGGCAATTCATAAGCGCCCGGCACGCGCACGATGCCGATATCCTCATCCTGCGCGCCATGGCGCTGCAGCGCGTCAATCGCGCCGCTTTCCAGATGATCGACAATAAAACTGTTAAAGCGCGCGACGACAAGACAAAACCGCGCGGAGGCGATCGTCATTCCGCCTTGATAAACCTTTATTTTCGACATTTATTGTTCTCCTTTTAGACCGTCACAGTGGACATACTCGACCACTTCCAGGTCGTACCCTGATAATCCCAAATATTTTTTCGGAGCTCCCGCGCCCAATATCCGCAGCTTGGTCACGCCCAGATCGGCCAATATCTGTGCGCCGGTGCCGGTAGTGCGCCAGTCGTCGCCGCCCTCCGTTTCCGTATCGACGTCGATACCTCGATCCTGCATGCTGTAGCGGTGGATGCGCTCAACCAGCGAATGCGCATCTTCGCTGTTACGAATAACCACCAGGACGCCACGGCCTTCTCTGGCGATTTTTTGCAGCGCCGTGCGCAAGGGCAACCCCACGGCGTCGCGCTGGGAGCCCAGCAGGTCGCTCAACAGGTTGCGTCCATGAACGCGCACCAGCACCGGCTCGCCGTCGCTGATCGCGCCCATGGTCAACGCCAGATGCAGCTTGTTTTCGATTTGATCCTGATAGGCATGCAGACGAAAACGCCCGAACTCGGTCGGGTAATCGCATGAACAGATACGCTCGACCGTTTTCTCATGCTGTGTGCGATAGTGGATCAAATCGGCTATGGTCCCCATCTTCAGTCCATGCTGTTCGGCAAAGACCTCGAGGTCGGGCCGGCGCGCCATCGTGCCGTCGTCGTTCAGTATTTCAACAATGACCGCCGCCGGTTCGAGACCGGCCAGACGCGCCAGGTCGCAACCGGCCTCGGTATGTCCGGCACGGTTCAGCACGCCGCCGGGCTGCGCCATCAGCGGGAACACATGGCCGGGCTGAACCAGATCGTCCGCTTTCGCCTGCTGCGCAACCGCCGCCTGTATGGTGCAGGCGCGGTCCGCGGCGGAAATGCCGGTGGTCACGCCGCTGGCTGCCTCTATGGATACCGTGAAGTTGGTCGAGTGCGGCGTTTTATTTTCGTTGACCATCAAAGGCAGGCGCAATTGTTGGCAACGCTCGCGAGTCAGCGTCAGACAGATCAGGCCGCGGCCATAGCGCGCCATGAAGTTAATATCTTCTGCGCGCGCATGCGTCGCGGCCATGACCAGATCGCCTTCGTTTTCTCTGCCCTCATCGTCCATGATGACCACCATTTTACCCTGGCGCAGGTCTCCGATAATTTCTTCTATAGTACTTAACGCCATATGCTTTATCTATTCCTTGAATCCGGCTTCCGCCAGTAATGATTCTGTAATGCCGCTTTTCGGTATCGCAGCCTGCTCGCCCAAAACCAGACGTTCCAGATAACGCGCCAGCAGATCGACTTCTAGATTGACGCGCTGTCCGGGCAGCAATGCTGCCAGCGTCGTCTCGGCCAGGGTATGCGGCACAATATTCAGCTCGAACCGGTTGCCGTTCACGCCATTCACTGTGAGACTGACGCCATCCACGCAAATCGAACCCTTGGCGGCAAGGTAGCGCGCCAGCGATGCGGGCGCCGCCAGCACAAAACGCACCGAACGGGCATCGCTGCTGCGCGTCAGCACTTCGCCTACGCCGTCCACATGACCGCTGACGATATGACCGCCGAGTCGTGTCGACGGCGTCAACGCCAGTTCGAGATTAACCGCCTGCCCCGGCTTCCACTCGCCCAGCGTCGTACAGCTCAGCGTTTCGCGCGAGACATCGGCGGCGAAGTATTGCGCACCCAGCGCTACCGCCGTCAAACAGACGCCGTTTACCGCAATACTGTCGCCCAGCTTCGCATCGTTTAACGGCAACAAACCGGTTTCTATGGTCAGACGGCTATCGCCGCCTGTCGAATCCATTCCGGCGAGACGTCCGACAGCTTGAATAATACCTGTGAACATGGTTTTGTTATTTCTCCGGCTGTAGTCTTAAGCGGATATCGGGGCCGACAAAGCGAAAGTCGACAAATTTGAATTCAGGGCGCTCCGACATGCGGGCAAGTTCCGGTAAACTGAAAATGCCGCGCCCGCTGTCTCCCAGCGCGCAAGGAGCTTGATAAATAACCCATTCGTCTATTAATCCGGCCTGCAGCAACGCGCCGTTCAGGGTCGCGCCCGCTTCTATCATCACCTCGTTAAAACCGGCGCGGCCCAGTTCATCCGCGACAAAAGCCAAATCAAGGCGGCCCGAGCCGCTCAAAGGCAATGGAACCACGTCGGCTCCGGCCGCCTCCAGACTCCGCACTCGCGACATATCGGCCTGCTCGCCCGTGTAAATCAGCGTGCGTCCCGGCAGCTTCAGCATTTGAGCATCAACCGGAAAACGCAACTGCGTATCGAGCACGACTCGATCCGGCGCGCGGCTACGCTCCAGCAAACCGGGCAAACGCACCGTCAGCGCGGGATCGTCGGCCAGAACCGTATCGACGCCGGTCAATACGGCTGCGCACGAGGCACGCAGCCGTTGCACGTCATGACGGGAAGCCTCGCTGCTGATCCATTTGCTCTCGCCGGAAGCCAGTGCGGTGCGTCCGTCCAGGCTCATTGCAATTTTGCTGAATAGCCACGGACGACCGCTACGCATGCGTCTGCAATAACCGCGATTCAGGCGCTCGGCCTCCGCGCCGAGCAGGCCCAACGCCGTTTCGATACCGGCTTGCGCCAGCTTCCGCATCCCTTTTCCGGCAACCAGCGGGTTGGGGTCCTGCATCGCAGCGACCACGCGGCTCACGCCCGCAGCAATCAGCGCGTCGGCGCACGGCGGGGTCTTGCCATAATGACTGCAAGGTTCCAGCGTGACATAGGCGGTTGCACCTCGCGCCGCATTTCCAGCCTGCTTTAACGCGTAAACCTCCGCATGCGGCCCGCCACCCGAACGCTGATGCCAGCCCTCTCCGACGAGAATGCCGTCACGCGCCAGCACGCAACCCACGCGCGGATTCGGGTGCGTCAGGTTCAGCGCCTGTTCCGCCAAACGCAGCGCGTGCGCCATGAAAACGGCATCCTGCTTATTCAAAATAAACCTGCCCCGATACTGGCTTGTTACGCGGAAAAATCATCCGTATCGATCTGCGGCTGCAATACATCGACCGGCTGTTTTTCGAGATTATCGATTACGGTGCGGAATTCGTTAACATCCTGAAAGCTTCTGTATACGGAAGCGAAGCGGACATAGGCGACATGATCAAGCCGGCTCAACTCTCTCATCACGCTCTCACCGACAAAGTGCGAAGGAATTTCGCGTTCTCCGCTGGTGCGCAGGCGCTTTTTGATACGATTGATGGCGGCCTCGATCTGGTCGCTTCCGACCGGGCGTTTTTCGAGCGCGCGCAGCATGCCGCCACGCAGTTTATCCTCACGGAAAGGCTCGCGATTGCCGTTGCTTTTAACAATGCGGGGCAGACTCAGCTCCGCGACCTCAAACGTGGTGAAGCGTTCGTTGCATTCGCTGCAGGCGCGGCGCCTGCGCACATTGTCGCCTTCCTGGGAAAGCCGGGAATCAACAACCCGGGTATCCTGAGCGCCGCAAAAGGGACATCGCATGTCGAAGCGCCTTATCCTTATCCGGGATAAACCGGAAAACGGCGGCAAAGCTCTATTACATTATGCTTGACATGCGCAATCGACTCATCGTTCTCAGGGCTATCCAGCACATCGCAGATCCAGCCGCCAAGCTCAATACATTCGTCAATACCAAATCCGCGCGTCGTAACCGCCGGCGTGCCGATACGAATACCGCTGGTCACGAACGGGGATTGCGGGTCGTTGGGCACGGCGTTCTTATTGACGGTGATATTTGCAAGGCCCAGCTTTTCGTCAGCCAGTTTTCCGGTTATGCCTTTATCTACCAAATCCAGTAAAAACAAATGATTATCCGTACCACCCGAAACTATTTTATAGCCGCGCGCAATAAGTGCGGAAGCCATTGCCCTGGCATTATCAACCACGCTCTGTTGATAATGCCTGAATTCAGGCTGCAAAGCTTCCAGTAGAGCCACGGCCTTTGCGGCAATCACATGCATCAGCGGGCCGCCTTGAATACCGGGAAATATTGTCGAACTCAGCTTCTTTTCCAGTTCCGGATCCGCTTTGGCGAGAATCAAACCGCCACGTGGACCGCGCAGGGTTTTATGAGTCGTCGTTGTGGTGACGTCGGCGATCTGCACCGGGTTAGGATAAACTCCGGCAGCCACCAAACCGGCGACATGCGCCATATCTACCATCAGATATGCGCCTGCCTCGTCGGCAATCTCGCGAAAACGCAGCCAATCGACTATACGCGAGTAAGCTGAAAAACCGGCGATTATCATTTTCGGACGATGCTCGCGCGCCAGCGCGGCTACTTGCTCGTAGTCGATCTCGCCGCTGTCTGGATTTAATCCGTATTGCACGGCGTTATAAATCTTGCCGGAGAAGTTGACCTTGGCGCCATGCGTCAAATGACCGCCGTGCGCCAGACTCATACCCAGCACGGTATCTCCCGGATTCAACAGCGCCATATAAACCGCAGCATTGGCCTGGGAACCGGAATGAGGCTGTACATTGGCATAATCGGCGGAGAAAAGCGTTTTGGCGCGCGATATCGCCAGCTCCTCGACTACATCGACAAACTCGCAGCCGCCGTAATAGCGTTTTGAAGGGTAGCCTTCTGCGTATTTGTTGGTGAGTACCGAGCCTTGAGCCTGCAATACTCTCGGACTTGCGTAATTTTCCGAGGCAATCAGCTCCAGATGATCTTCCTGCCGCCTCTCTTCACCTTGAATCGCCGCCCACAATGCATCGTCGAAACCGGCAATTTCCATACCTTTGCTGAACATAGCCACCCAGAAAACTTTAAATAACGAAAGACCTCGGATTATAACCTAAATTCGGGTAGCGAACCCGCAAAATGAAAATGTGCGATATCCCCCATAATTCCGCGTTAAAACACACGTATCTCACCTTTTACCACCCCAGAAAAAGGGTAATAACTTGATTTGCATGCGATAGAATAGTTGGCATATAACATGCTTAACTATCAGACATCCATAAGGATCAAGGGCATATCGCTACCGTTTACCCCCATCACAGGAGTTATCACCATGCCACAAGATAAAACTTTACCACCCCAATCCTCCGATTTCATCGAAATACAAAATCTTTTTCACACACTCGAACAACCCTATGATCTCAAGGAAATCACTCGCTTCAACCAAACCTACGAGCGCAGCTATTGGAAACTGCGCAAGGAAGAAAAACAGCGCGCCGAAGCGCTTGTAGATAAACTGATTGCAGGATTAAAAACACCCAATCTGGCAAGCAGAATTTTCGGGGTGGTCTAAGCCCGACTCCCAATAAAGATAGCCAAAACACCGCCCCGGCCGATAACGCGCGCTTCGGCTTACGCCGCACAGAGTCCAGCCACCTGAACCGCCTTTCGATAAAGCCAACGCGGGCGCTATAACCGCCAACGCAGCAAGCTTTCCCGACCCCGCCCCGCACAGTTTATATTCCATAAAGAACATTAAAGTTATTTTTTATAATTTAACAATATCAAACAGCATTAAAGTTTCACCCCCCGAAAGCCGATGTAACCATCAAGGGTTATTGAGATAAGCAGTGGGTGTAAGGGACCATGGAGTTGCAGCATGTGACCTGGACAACACACCCAAGCTTGAAAAACGGGAGGGATACATCATGGTCGCCGCAGTCAATAGTTTCGCCGCAATCAACGGCGTGACACAAGCCAGTAGCTCACATGGCTCTGCGGGTCAGCAACGCAGCTTAAGCATGGGTACGCTATCGCAAGCCTTGTTATCGGGAAATCTGGCGGCAGCTCAAAAGGCATACGGTTCTCTTTCCGCAACCTATCCGGGCGGAGCGATTACGAATGCGCCGAACAGCCCGCTTGCAAAAATAGGGCAAGCATTAAAAGCGGGCAACCTCGCTGCAGCACAGTCGGTCCTCCCATCGCTGAACGGCGTAGGGCGGAGTTATGCAGCTACCAGCAGCAGCGCCAACACAACGGCGATTAATTCCGGCTTCGCGGCAACGCTGGCCGCTTTAAGCGGCAGCTCCAGCGGCGGTTTCAGCATAAAAGCATAAAAAAATCAATCCGGCACAAGCCTGTTCGAATTAAGCTAATCGGAGTGTGCTGGTTACGCTTAAATAATACAGTTTGCGCGGCAACTCCAAAGGGCAACCGGCATGAAGCTTGCTGAATAAGGGAAGAGCTGGGGCTGTTGCCACCGAGGCCTGCCATGAACACCTCCTTGACAGCTTCAGGGCGGACAGGGCTGGCGGACCGTATCCCGGAGCGAATAGTTACGTTCACTCCCCGAATAAACTCATTTCATGCCAAGCGATTAATTGCCTCTTTTGCCAAATCGCTCAACCCTTCCCCGCCTGCCTGATAATATAACTTGATCTGGTTACGCATACGCGGATCCCAAAATTTGCTTATATGATCACGCACCCCGCCAACCGCCAACTCCCGATCAGGTTCGCTCTGGAAAAAAGCACTGATATCGTTGGCCATTTTGATCAAGTTTTCTATATACATAAAACTGCCGCTTAACTTGTTGTTATTTAAAAACACCTTTTCAATGAAACCCGCGTGCGCCATGAAAAACGTGTCCGTTGACGAATTGATCGGCTGTATCGCCTAACCGACCGTGGCGAAAACATCATCTCTTATCATGCTAGTTCGCGCCACGCCGCCCGCGCATGCTTACTCTTTCACCCAGCCCGTTCCGCTTGCCCCAAGGTCTGCGTTACAGCGCCGGGCGATGCGAACATGCTTCGCAAAATCCCGCCTGAGCTCCGGATGGGATGAGACCAGGTGTTCGCTATGCAATTTGTGTATGGTAACTTTAAAAAATCAGCCACTATCCAGCTTTTAGCGCCTTCTGCGTAAAACGCATCATCAAAAATAGCTATATTGTAATCTTCGAATGAAGCTATTTTACAGAAGCGGGCCTTAACCAGCGATCAACCTCTATCGCGGGCTAACGCCTGCTCCCGTGTTGATATATAACGGTAGCTTAATAATTAAAAAATCAAAGCAATCGCTGCGGATGAGCATAAACGATGTGACTTTTATCGCGTAAAAACCCCACCAGGGTAAAACCGGTTTCACGCGCAAGACGAATAGCCAGGCCGGTTGGCGCAGACATGGCAGCCATCATACCGATGCCTACGGCAGCGCATTTCTGCACCATTTCGTAGCTTGCACGACTGGTCACCAGCGCATAGCCTTCATTTCTATTAGCGCCGGTTCTCGCCAGCACGCCGATCAGCTTATCCAGCGCATTATGCCGGCCCACATCCTCCCTGACATAAACAATACCTCGCCCCGGCACCAGCCATGCAGCCGCATGCACTGCACCGGTTTGCGTATTAAGCTTTTGCCAGCCGGAAATTTCCGCCAATCCGTCATGCAGATCTCGATGACTCACCTGAACGCCTCCCGCCGGCAACGGCTGCGGATGACGCACCGCTTGCTGCAACGTTGCCGAACCGCAGAGTCCGCAACCGGTACGCCCGGTCAAATTGCGTTCTTTACCGGGCAGCAAGGCAAAACGCTCTTCCGGAATCTTTACCCGTACGTCAATACCATCGGAACGATGATGCACCCGAATGGAATAAACTTCTGCAACGGCTTGCACAATACCTTCGGTCAAGCTGAAGCCGAGCGCAAAATCCTCAATATCCAGTGGGGTTGCAAGCATTACCACATGCGACAGGCCGTTATAACTCAAAGCTACAGGAACTTCTTCGGCGATTTCATCCGTTACAACCGGATCGCACCCCCGCCCCTGATGCCAGCGCTGCACCACATACTGCCCATGAGCAGGCCAACTGATGTTTTCGTTAGTCGTCGCGCATTGTAAAGGAGCCGGCTGGTAACCATACAACCCGGGAGCTACCGGAATTTCCCCCGGCTCCATATTGCTTTTCGTGACCAATCAGCAGCAACTAACCGGTCGTCGCGTTCTCCAGGAACGACAATTGTTGCTCGCTAAACTCTTGAAAGCCCTTCTGCCATTCGGAAGGCGCATTAACTTTCGTTACCTGTACCGCCGTTACCTTATACTCCGGGCAGTTGGTTGCCCAGTCCGAATTATCGGTGGTAATAACATTGGCGCCCGACTCGGGAAAATGGAACGTGGTGTATACCACACCCGGCTGCACGCGCTCGCTCACCAAGGCATGCAATACAGTCTCTCCCGCCCGGCTTTTGATGCCTACCCAGTCGCCATCGTTGATACCACGATCCTCGGCATCGTGCGGATGAATTTCCAGACGATCCTCGGAATGCCAGGCCGTATTTGCAGTACGGCGCGTCTGCGCGCCGACGTTGTACTGAGAAAGAATGCGTCCGGTAGTCAATATGAGCGGATACTTGCTGCTGACTCGCTCCTGCGTCGGTACGAACTCGGTCAGCATGAAGCGCCCCTTGCCGCGCACAAACCCCTGCACATGCATGGTTGGCGTCCCCTCAGGCGTAGCGTCATTACAAGGCCATTGTATGCTGCCCTTTTCGTCGATCTTCTTGAAACTGACGCCTTTGAAGGTCGGGACCAGACTGGCAATTTCATCCATGACTTCAGAGGTGTTGGCGTAGTTCATCGGATATCCCAGCGCGTTGGACAGCAATTGAGTCACCTCCCAGTCCTCATAGCCGGCCAATGGCGGCATTACCCTGCGCACCGGAGAAATACGGCGTTCCGCATTGGTGAACGTTCCGGTCTTCTCCAAAAAGGATGCGCCCGGCAGGAAAACATGGGCAAATTTCGCAGTTTCGTTCAGAAAAATATCCTGAACCACGACACATTCCATCGATTTCAATGCCGCCATGACATGCTGGGTATCCGGATCGGATTGCGCGATATCCTCTCCTTCGCAATACAAGCCCTTGAAACTGCCATCCAGCGCGGCGCCGAACATGTTCGGAATACGCAAACCCGGCTCTGGGTCCAGCTTAACACCCCAGGCGCTTTCAAACAGGCTGCGCGTAGCGGTATCGGATATATGGCGATAACCCGGCAACTCATGCGGAAAGGAGCCCATATCGCACGAACCCTGCACATTGTTTTGACCGCGCAACGGATTTACGCCCACGCCTTCGCGGCCTATATTCCCGGTAGCCATCGCCAGGTTGGCGATGCCGATAACCATGGTCGAACCCTGGCTATGCTCGGTCACGCCCAGTCCGTAGTAAATCGCGCCATTCGGCACGGTGGCGTATAAACGCGCCGCCTCGCGCACTGTCTCCGCTGGTACGCCGGTAACGGACTCGCTGGCTTCCGGAGAATTACGCTGCTCGGAAACAAATGCCTTCCACTTCGCCCATGACTCCTGATCGCAACGCTCGGCTACAAACTGTTCCTTTACCAAGCCCTCGGTCACAATCACATGAGCCAATGCATTCACTATCGCCACGTTGGTGCCGGGCTTGAGTTTAAGATGATAGTCCGCCTTGATATGCGCCGATTTGACCAGATCCGTATCGCGAGGGTCCACGACGATCAGTTTGGCGCCCTGTCGCAAACGCTTCTTCATCAGCGAGCCGAATACAGGATGGCCGTCGGTAGGATTCACACCGATCACCATAATCGCATCGGATTGCATCACCGAATCGAAGGTCTGCGTTCCTGCCGACGTGCCGTAAGTCACGCTCAATCCGTAACCGGTCGGAGAGTGGCAAACGCGCGCGCAGGTATCGACATTATTGTTGCCGAACGCCGCGCGTATCAGCTTCTGCACCAGATAGGCTTCTTCGTTGGTGCAGCGGCTGGAAGTCAGGCCGCCGACTGAATCCTTGCCGTATTTGGCCTGGATGCGTTTAAATTCGGAAGCGGCATAATTGATGGCTTCTTCCCAGCTCACTTTCTGCCATGGGTCGCTGATGGACTTGCGTATCATCGGCGTGGTGATGCGATCCGGGTGGGTCGCGTAGCCGAATGCAAAACGTCCCTTTACGCAGGAATGACCGTGATTGGCCTGGCCGTTCTTATCGGGGACCATGCGCACCAGTTTCGCGCCCTGCATTTCCGCGCGGAACGAGCAACCGACGCCGCAATAGGCGCAGGTGGTTATGATGCTGTGGTCGGCCTGCCCATGTTCAATCACGCTGTTTTCCATCAGGGTCGCTGTCGGGCAGGCCTGTACGCAAGCGCCGCACGACACGCATTCAGAATCCATGAAATCCTGATGCTGCCCGGGTGAAATCGCCGAATCGAAGCCGCGTCCGTCTATGGTCAGCGCGAAGGTACCCTGCGTTTCTTCGCAGGCGCGCACGCAACGCGAACAAACGATGCACTTGCTCGGGTCGAAGGTGAAATAAGGATTACTGCGATCCTTATCGGACTTCAGGTGATTCCTGCCTTCGTAGCCGTAACGCACATCGCGCAAGCCTACCGTACCCGCCATGGTCTGCAATTCGCAATTGCCATTGGCGGAGCATGTCAGACAATCCAGCGGATGATCGGAAATATAGAGTTCCATGATGCCGCGGCGAACCTGGGCCAGCTTGTCGTTCTGGGTCACGACCTTCATGCCTTCGTAAACCGGCGTGGTGCAGGAAGCCGGATAACCGCGCCCGCCCTGAACCTGGACGACGCACAAACGGCATGACCCGAACGGATTCAGACTGTCGGTCGCGCAAAGCCTGGGGATATCAATACCGATACTGGACGCCGCTCGCATGACCGAAGTCCCTTCCGGGACGGTCACGTTGAAGCCGTCGATTTCCAGGCTCACCTTTTTTTCGGATGCGCTCGCCGGCGTACCGTAGTCTTTTTCGTGTTGTAGTGTCATAGTGTTACCTCGTGTGCTGGTTGCAGGCCTGCCGTTCATCCGTGGATGAATGTTTAGATTACTTCGATTTTTCGCCGCCAACTACCCCAAAATCTTCCGGGAAATGGTTCAGCGAACTCAAAACCGGATAGGGAGTCATGCCTCCCAGCGCGCAAAGGGAAGCATTCAGCATCGTGTCGCTCAGATCGCGCAGCAACGCGACCGTCTGATCCGTGTTTTCGCCTGCAATAATATGATCCATCACCTCGACGCCGCGTGTGGAGCCAATACGGCAAGGCGTGCATTTACCGCAAGACTCTTCCGCGCAGAACTCCAGTGCGTAACGAGCCATCTGCGCCATATCAACCGTATCGTCGAACACGACAACCCCGCCATGCCCGAGCACCGCCCAGATCGCTGCGAAAGCCTCGTAATCCAGCGGCGTATCGAACTGCGATTCCGGCATGAATGAACCCAATGGTCCACCCACCTGCACCGCGCGGATCGGACGCCCGGATGCCGAACCGCCGCCGTAATCGTACAGCAGCTCGCGCAAGGTAATGCCAAATGCCTTCTCGATCAAACCGGCTCGCTTGATATTGCCGGCCAGTTGTATCGGCAGGGTTCCGCGCGAACGGCCCATGCCGAAATCGCGGTAATAATCGCCGCCCTTATCCAGAATAATAGGTACCGACGCCAGCGAAATAACATTGTTGATAACTGTCGGCTTGCCGAAGAGCCCCTGGATGGCGGGCAACGGCGGCTTGAAACGCACCAGTCCGCGTTTACCCTCTATACTTTCCATCAGAGCGGTTTCTTCACCGCAAACATAAGCGCCCGCGCCTATGCGCACTTCGAGGCCGAACGACTTACCGCTGCCGCAAATGTCCTTACCCAAATAACCGGCGGCATAGGCAGCGGCAATGGCTGCATTCAGGTTTTTAGCGGCATGCGGATATTCGACGCGCAAATAAATATAACCCTGGGTCGCACCAACCGCCAGCCCGGCGATGGTCATGCCTTCGATCAATACAAAGGGATCGCCCTCCATGATCATGCGATCGGAAAATGTCCCGGAATCGCCTTCGTCGGCGTTGCAAACCACGTACTTCTGATTAGACTCGGCATTGAGCACGGTGTTCCACTTGATGCCGGTCGGAAATGCCGCGCCGCCTCTTCCACGCAATCCGGAATCGGTCACCTGCTTGACGATCTCCGCCGGAGACAACGCCAGTGCATTTTTCAGTCCGCGATAGCCGTCATGCGCCAGAAAATCCTCCAGACTGACCGGATCGGTAATTCCGACGCGAGCGTTGGTCAAACGCTCCTGGTTTTTCAGATAAGGGATTTCATCAGTCAGGCCGCGAGCCAAATCATGCGCGCCGCCGCGTAGGAAAGCGGCATCGAAAAGACCGGCGACATCGGCGGTGCTGACCGGGCCATAAGCCATACGGCCCTGAGGCGTCACCACCTCAACCAAAGGCTCCAGCCAAAACAGGCCGCGCGAGCCGTTGCGCACCAGTTTGATGTCTTGACCGCGCGCCTGCGCTTCGCTCTCAATCGCCTTTGCTACTTTCTCCGCACCCAGCGACAGCGCACTGGAATCAAACGGTACATAAATGGTTGTCGTCATGCCTGCGTCCTCACGTCAGCGACTATTTCGTCAAACCGCGCCGCGCTTACACGGCCATAAACCTCGCCGTCAATCGCAATCGCCGGCGAACAGGCGCAATTACCCAGACAATAAACCGGCTCCAGACTGATAGCGCCATCTGCCGTAGTTTCATGAAAATCGATACCCAGCTCCGCTTTCGCGTGTGACTGCAACGCGACGCCGCCCATGGACTGGCAGGATTCGGCACGGCAGATATGCAGCGTATGCTTGCCCGGCGGCGTTTCCCTGAAATAGTGATAGAAGGTAATGACGCCGTGGACTTCCGCACGGGACAAATTGAGCGCTTTCGCAATCAACGGCACGCTCTCGGATGGAATATATCCCAGAGCGTCCTGTATACCGTGCAATATCGGCAACAACGCGCCAGGCTTGTCCTTCAAACCGTCAATAACGGCTGAAACCGTACTCTTGTCCCAGTCCAGGTGATTCATTTTGCTCTCGTTCAACATTGATTTTTCATACCCAATCACGCGGAACGTCCCTTTGCCCGATTCCCACGCATAGAGACCAAAGGCACGCGCATGCTTTTATTATATTTTAACTCATCGCAACAAAAAACGCGCTGTCCTGTAACAATTTTGCTATCGGTTTATCTAGCTATATCGAGACCGGTTTACTCTACCTGCATTGCAACTCGCCGCCGCTGTCTCCGAGCCCCGGGACGCGAGTATTGAAAACCACCCAAGCATTTGGTTCCAGGCTCAATATAGGTTTCAGGGTCTTGAAGACCCGTTTTTTAAAGGGAAAAATGGTCTGAGCGGGAACAAGAAGGTAAGATACGGGTTATTTTTCATAACAGATTGAAACTATTGATGATCGTAAATATTAAAGCACTAATCAACGACGCCTCTGGCTACGAAAAAATTCGAGAATTACGTTGGCCTAATGGCGTTTGTTGCCCCCAATGTGGATCGGCAGATGCCATCAAGCGAGACAGGGATGATAAGCAAAAAGAACGCCAGAGCTATGCATGCAAAGCGTGCAGTAGCCGATTCGCCTATCGCGGTCCCTGCGGCCAGTACGCCGAAAATACGTCCGCGGTATTCCGGGATGAACTGAATCACGCGCCAGATATTCTTCAGGAACTCAGCTTTTTTGGCCGTACACGACGGAAAACCTGCGTGATCAGGATAAACCCGATACCCTCCTCCAGAAACCGGGTGGCAAATCTATCGGCGACGCGCCCATGCGCCAGACTGGATTGCACCGCTACGACATTCTTCCATGCCGTTTGCAAATGCGCTGCGACAGATGCAGAAAATTGCCCGGCTCGCCCAGCCACTGAAGGTCATGCGTGGCGGCAACGCCCAGCAGTACCCCTGCAACCGGGGTAGGGACAGTAAGCAGGATGTGTTTGGAGAAAAACGGAAAGATCGGCGGAGTATATTCATGAATTTTGGATGCCGTACAAACTCTGTAGACGCGCAATTTTTGGCTCATCGTCAACGACTAATATGGAATGATCCATCATGAGATGTATGCCATGGCCTTAGAGACTGTTCATAATCTATTCAGTAATAACATCAGGAAGTCCGAATGGACGAACGGCCAAGGGATGTCGAGTTCAAGCTCGCAGTTTTTCCTGAACACCGACACTTATGCAGCCAGACGACGTAAGAGAGCTCCGCTATCCACCGATGGGGTCATCACCGCAAGTATGCAGCTCGTTGCGCTTGGCCGCCTACACCTTTGCCTCAACTTCTCTTTGACCGCTAGAGTAAAGGGTTGTCCATTGTAACTTCCATATTCAATACGTTGCGCAATCTGCCGCAGGTTCGAGGGACAACAATCGAAAACCGGGCGGCATGCGCCGCTGGCAGCTCGTTTTCAGCTGATACCATACCGATCGGAATACTTGGCACTAATCGAAAGTACGCGGTTTCGTTCGTTTACGCACACTTTCCAGGAGCGCTTGGAGACTTGTTCAAACGCCTCTTTACTGAGATATCGCGCGGGTATTTCTTTCTCATGCCGCCATTTTACAATTTTCCTCAAAAATCATGAACAGCCCCAAAGAATGTTTGAGTAGAAGCAAGAACGGGCAAACGCACTTCCACTTTCAGGCCGCCCAAGGCCGATGCGCTTACCGCGATGCTGCCGCCATGCGCCTCCGTGATGTTCTGGCAAATGGCAAGCCCCAGCCCGGAACCACCATGATCTCGACTACGCGAAGCTTCAACACGGTACAAACGCTCGAACAGGCGCGGCAGCGCCTCATCGGGAACACCGGGAGCCGAATCCTGTACAATAATCAGAGCCTGACGGCCGTCGCACTCAATACTAATCTGAATCAAACCCTGCGCATCGGTATAGCGCGCACTATTTTCCATCAGGTTAACGAATAGTTGCGCCAGACGATCCGCATCCGCCGACACCTCTATTGCCTTCGCAGGCGACTCCACCTCCAGCGTGAGCTGCTGTCGGGCAAGACGCACGCTAAATGAATCGGCCACATCCTGTACCAGCTCAACCACATTGACGGTATATTTTCGATAGTTAAGCGCCCCCTGATCCGTCAAGGCCAGCTGATAAAGGTCGTCAACGAGCTTTCTCAGCCGTTGTACCTCTGCCACCAAAGACAAGAGCGTCGATTCGTCGAAAGGCCTCACCCCATCTTCCAGAGCCTGTAATTCTCCGTACAGAATTGTCAACGGCGTGCGTAACTCATGAGAAATATCCGCAAACCAGCGCTGCCGCGCATCGCGGCTTTTACTCAACGCATCAGCAAGCGCGTTGAAGTCCGTGGCCAGCTCACCCAATTCATCCCCGGTTGTTACCGGAATTCGCATATCGTAGTAGCCATCAGCAAGCTGCCTGGCAATTTCCGCCATTTTTCTAAAAAAACGGGTACGGTTGCGAGCAACGACCAGTGCGGCCAGCAAGGCCAATGTCAACACCAGAGCGACTATCAAAAACCAGGCCTGATTTTGGCGTTCTACAAAACGCAGATCGACACGATCCGTGATTTCGATCATGGGCATGATGCCAAGATAACCCACAGTCATCTCCGCATATTGAACGGGTTCCATCTTTTTAATATTAGTCAAAGCTTCCGGATTACCGGCTACAAAACGGCGATTTGCATCAAACAAACCGATGCGCGGCCCAATTCTAAGTGTATCGGGAGGAGGAACGTCTCTCTCTGAAAATGGCGCTGGAGGCGGCGGAAACCCGTCAGGTCCGGGCGGCGGCCGCCCAGACCCTGGACGCAAAATCCGTAACCAGGCTCCAGGGTTATCAACCAGGTTGCCCCAGCCGCTGTCCGGATCGTAGGCTTGCGCAACGCGCCTGGCCATCCCAGTTAAGTGCGTACGCTCCATGTCATTGAGATAATCCAAAAAACCCTGTCGAAAACTCCAGTGCATCAAGCCGGCAGTCAATCCCAGCACCACTAGTGCGAGCAATACAAAGACAATAAATAATTTATGCCAGATTTTTAAATGCATGGCTTCATTTCTTCACCCGTAAACCCGCGACAATACCATCAGGACAGCGGATTTTTGCCGGAATATCCCTTCCGCCCTCACAAGATGAAGTTTCGCAGGCGCCATCAATGATGCGGCAGCAAAGCGCCTGCGCCATTGCCGCTCCCCCCAGCTTGCGGGGCGGCGTGATCGGGTATAGCGGTGCTGCTCTGTGTTGCTACTACGCCATAATAGGTAGGTCCCAAAAAGTAGGGGAATACACCCTTGCCGTTCGCATCTACAGTCGTAAAATAAGCATAAGTGCCGTTTGGATAGTCAGGCGTTACCGTAAACCGTCCATTATGCTCATCCAGATGACCTGAATCTTTCACATAAACGTAATCTTCCGCATAGGAACCAAGCGCAACGGATGCAATGGATGGCCCATCTTCAGAAGCAGGCAGCACAGTGCCATCGGCCAAGCTAGTCCGATCATTCATATTACGTAAACTGTAACTGGACTTAATACGCACGAGACCGCCACTGCCATTGGGATTGGCGTAGCCGTAAGGCCCGTAAATCGGATAACCGTCCACAGCGAACCCCAATATCGGCGAGTGATGAGTACCGTCATCGCCCAGCTCTTCACGCAAGGAAGTCGGACTCTGATGATGGTGATATTCTCCCGGAAGATAGCCGCTCACTGCGGTGGTCGCATTGCGTAGCGGCGCAGGGTGACCGGGCGCGGTGTCAAAGCTTTGCCCTTCAAAAACATTAGCGTCCTGATGCCAAACCCCCTGATTCTGGTAGCTGAAGGCATCCGCATAACTGAAAATCGCAACCCCATTGACAAAAACGCCGATCGCACCCAAACCGACTTCAGTTAAGGTATTGGAAAGATTCGGTTGCGGATTGAGCGGAATGCCATAGATGGCCTGTATATTGGAAGCATAGGCCGGATTACCTGGAAATGGTCCGGTGGGGTAGGAAGGAACGCCCGAAGTCTGTATGTAAACCTTGCTAGCGGTCGAACTAACGCTGCTCACGTTGGCGGGTATCTGAACAGCAAGCGAGTTCAGCGTTGCATCAGGGCTGGAGCCGGTTACACCATTTTTATTAACTACCCAGGCCGTAACTGCGGGCGGCGAGCTGCCTGCGGCAAAAACCTGGGCGCTGTACCCGATGAAATCCAGGCTCAGGCCGAGAGCGATCAGTGCGCGATAAATTGCTGTGTACCTCATCGAAGTATTCTCCTTGTTAATATTGAGTGTAAGCAGCGCCATTGCGCCACGGTACAAAGCTTAATGCCTCTTTGTGCATAAAAATGGCAGAAATCATGGAGAAAATAAGGAGATTGAGACCGGGATGCGCTTCGTTATACGTCATTACGTCGACCCGCTGGGGAATTTCAATTGGGTCTTTGCCCTAGGCATCGAGGCGTCGCCATTTTTCGCGAAACCTGATCGGACATCCCAGCCTCCCTCAGGAGCGAAAAACCGGCTATAACTGTGCCTTCGGCCACCGCGCGCATCCCCGCGTGACCCGAAGACGGCGCTTCTCGCCGCAGATGGTTCGACGCCTTGTCGCAGGCCTGCAGGATTCCGACAAAATCCTGCCCGGCGCTAAAGGCTTCCGGGGACTGCTCGATTCGCTCCATATCTGGCAGCATCTAGCAGCGATGGAGTATCGCAGCGGTCATGCACAACGCTTGCGCCATAAACGATTTCCACGGTAGCCTTATCGCTGTTACTTTTCAAGTAGATTTAAGCGCGATTGCCCTGCAGGGGATCATTATAATCCTTGGGTTCTTGCAGGAATTCGGCTATTTTGAATAAATTAAACACAACCGGTTGCCAGCTGTAGTGAGTTTCCGATCTACCAATTACACCATTCACAACCTTTCTTTTATCAACCCCGCCACAAGCCGGGCGTGCCCCTCCCCCGCATTAAGCGCCGGAATATAACGGTAGGAAACGCCGCCCGCCGCCAGAAAAATGTCTCGATTGGTGATTGCGATTTCTTCCAGAGTTTCCAGACAATCCACGGCAAATCCGGGGCAAACCACATCGACGTTGAGTATCTCTTCGCACGGCAGTGATTTCAGCACATCGACACAATAGGGCTTGACCCATTCGGCCTTGCCGAAGCGAGATTGAAAAACCACGCGCCAGGCTACGTGCGGCAATCCCAGCTGTGCAGCTATCCGTTCGGCGGTATCCAGACATTGCTCCACGTAAGGATCGCCAAGGTCGCGACAGCGTTGCGGCAGGCCGTGAAAGGAAAACAGCAAAAGATCGGCAGCGCCATGCGCCGCGTGGAAAGACCGGATACTTTCGCTAACGGCAGCGATATAGGCCGGATCATCGTGATAGCCGGCAATAAAATTCAGCGCCGGGATACGTCTCCATGTTTTAAAAACGGCGGCTATCGCATCGAAGGCGCTGGCGGTAGTCGCCGCAGCGTATTGCGGATAGAGCGGCATAACGATCAGCTTGTCGACCTGCAAGCGCCGCAAGGCTTCCAGTCGTGATATTATTGAGGGATTGCCGTAACGCATCGCAATCTCCACCCGTATATCGTCGTGACCGTCGCTATCGAGAACCCGCCGCACGGCATCGGCCAGATCCTGCGTCAACGCCAACAACGGCGAACCTCTGTCCGTCCATATGCTTTTATAAGCCTTGGCCGACTTGCGCGGTCTCAAGCGCAAAACTATGCCATGCAGAATCAGCCACCACAGCACGCGAGGTATTTCCACGACGCGGGTATCCGATAAAAACTCGGACAAGTATCGTCTGAGCGCGGCGGGCGTCGGGGCGTCGGGCGTGCCGAGATTTAACAGCATCACACAGGTCTTTACGGGAGATGAAGCCATGGCGGCGGCTACTTGCGATTAATCAAATTGAGGAACTCCGAACGCGTGCTGAACTCCTTGCGGAATATTCCCAGCATGGAAGACGTCATCATCACCGAATTCTGCTTTTCGACCCCACGCATCATCATGCACAGATGTTTGGCTTCGATCACCACGGCAACGCCTCTCGGATTCACCGCGGTCTGTATTGCATCGGCTATCTGTTTGGTCAGTTTTTCCTGGATCTGCAAACGGCGTGCGTACATTTCCACGATGCGCGCTATTTTCGACAAGCCCAGCACTTTACCCTTGGGAAGATAAGCCACATGACATTTGCCGATAAACGGCAACAGGTGATGTTCGCAGAGCGAGTAAAGCTCTATATCCTTGACGATCACCATATCCTCGGTATCGGCTTCGAAAATGGCGTTATTTATCACGCCTTCGAGCGTCATATTGTAGCCGCTGTTGAGGTATCGGAACGCCGCTGCCGCGCGTTTGGGCGTATCGACCAGCCCCTCTCTCGTTTCATCTTCTCCTATATTCCGGATCAGTTGGGAGTAAGCGTCTTTCATAGTGCCTCTGGTATTATCAAATTGGGAATATTATAACCAGCCCGGGCAACTTGTTTTGACCCGTCATCGTACGGAATAAACAAGGCCGGCAATGGGAGCGGTATTATTGCACCACTATTCGATCCGCGCACGGTAAAATCCCTACCTGTAAACTAGGGTACTATCTACAACCAATGACAGGATGATTAGCCATGCTTGATCTGAATTATCTGTCCGGACTGGCCCGGATGCACGGCGGCCCGTTGCAGCAGCCCATGACGCGCGCCATGACCTTGCGCGGAGCAAGCTTTTCGCCCTGGCCCGAGGTGTCGATCATGGGGGTGGTGAATTTATCTCCCGGCTCCTGGTACCGGGAAAGCGTGGCTACCGGCGTGGAAGCCGCCGTGCGACGCGGACGGCGGCTGGCGGTGGAAGGCGCGCGCATCATTGATATCGGCGCCGAATCCACTTTATCGCATACCGCTCGCGTAGATGCTGCAACGCAACGCTCGAATCTGGTTCCGGTCGTGAGGGAACTCAGCGCCGACGGCATCCTGGTTTCGGTTGAAACCTATCATGCCGACGTCACCAAGGCATGTCTGCAGGCCGGCGCTGCTGTTGTCAACCTGACGGCGGGAGCCGATACGGAACCCTTTTATCGCATGGTTGCGGAACACGAGGCCGGCATCATCATCTGTTACGTGCAAAACGGCAAACATGTTCGCGACGTCGGCGACTTCCTGATGACCGGCGACCATACTCAGGCGCTTTACGATTATTTCGCGCGTGAAACCGAGCTGGCGGCCAGTCTGGGCGTGGAGCGCATGTGGATCGACCCCGGCTTGGGATTTTATTATCAAAACCTGAACGACAGCAAGTCCCGCATCCGATATCAGCTGGAAACGTTTCTGAACAGTTTTCGTTTACACGCCCTGGGCTGGCCGGTCTGTCATGCGCTGCCGCATGCGTTCGAATGTTTCGAGGAGGAAGTCCGTAGCGCCGAACCGTTTTTCGCTGTCATGGCCTTGCTTGGGCAAGCCGATTTGCTGCGCACGCATGAAGTCGCCAAGGTGCGCGGCGTGATCGAGGCGATGAAGATGATCTCATGAACAGGGTTGCGTTAATAACCGGGGCTGGGCGCGGATTGGGCGCCGCGCTTGCAATCAGGCTGGCGTATGACGGCTTTCGCGTGGCGGTGCATTACCGCTCCAGCACTGCCGGAGCCGAACGAACCTGCTCCGCTATCCAGGAATCAGGAGGGATTGCCGAATTGTTTTGCGCGGATCTGGCGCGCGATGCCGAGGCTCTGGCGCTTGCCGACAGCGTCGGCAAGCGTTTTGGCCAGATCGATCTGCTGATCAACAATGCTGGAATTTATCGGGAGCGGCGCGGTTTGCAGCTGAGCGAAGAGGAGTGGTTCGAAGGACTGAACTCGACCGTGACCCAGTCCTTTTTCACCACGCGCGCCTGTCTTCCCTGGATGCAGAAAGCCCGGCTCAAACGCATAATCAACATCGGCGACTCCAGTTGCGACCGGCCCGGCGCGCGCGACTACGCATTGAGCTACCATATCGGCAAAACCGGCTTATGGATATTGACGCGCTCACTGGCCGCTGAACTGGCCGCCGATGGCGTCGCCGTAAACATGGTCTCACCCGGCTTTCTCGAAAACAGCATCGGCAGTACCGGAGCCGAGTCCATACCGGCGGGCCGGCCCGGAAATTTCGGGGATATTTTTCAAGCCGTCAGATTTCTCGCGCTGGAAGCCCCGGCATACCTCACCGGTTCGAATCTGGTGGTCAGCGGCGGATGGAATCTGCGATGAATACCGAGTCGTTTCGGCCCGTGTGGGTACACCCGTCGCTGCGTGGCGAAATGCAGGCGAGAAAGCGTGCGGATTCGCTGTGTTTGGGAGAAATGGAGCACGCCTTCCATTATGTCGGCGTCAGACAAACACAGTTATGGCTGGAAGTACACCGCAACCATGCACCGATGTTCGGCGATCCCGCCTTCGAGGCTATCTATCGCCGGATTTTCACCGATGTTGCCGCAAACCTGAACGGGCAGCCGCTCCATGTAATTGGTCTCGGCACAGGTGGAGGACAAAAGGAAAGCCGGCTGCTGGAAGCTTTGCAAAGCGCGGGCTGCCCGTGCCGCTACACCCCGATCGATATTAGCCTGGAATTGGCATTGCTCTCCGCTGAAACGGCCGCCGGGAAATCGAGCTACGATATCATGCCGGTAGCGGGCGACCTTTCCCTGCTGAGCGAGCTTCCGGACTGGCTCGAACGCTACCCGGCCGGCGAGATGCGGATTTACACGGCTTTCGGACTGACTCCGAACTTCCTGCCAAGCTGGCTTTTCCCGCGACTGCATGGTGTTTTAAGACCACAGGACAAGCTGCTGCTGAGCGCAAACCTGGCATTGGAAAACGGTGCATCCGATACTGATGCAAGCTACCACAGTGCCTGCGCCGCCATCCTGCCGCAATACGATAATGCGGAAACGAGGCAGTGGCTCGGGCAGGTTCTGGTCGACTGGGGCATCGCGGAATATTTGACTCCGTTGCGCTTCACCATCAAACCCATCGAAAAGCTACAGGCCTTCGTCGCCCGCAGCACATGGCGGGAAGATGTTTCTTTCCCCTGGGAAGGCAAGTATTTTCAGGCGCGCAAAGGCGACGAACTAAGGCTTTTTTTCAGTCTGCGCTACACCCCAAAGCGGCTGGAAGAGGTGCTGAATCGACACGGTTTCACTCTCGGACCAGGATACTGCACGCCGTGCGGACGGGAAGGCGTGTGGCAGATGGCTTGTTACCAGATTGAATCATCCCATCCGGTAGAAAGCGAATATACATCTGGACAGCTGAGTTGGAAGTAACTGAAGGCGTTTCTGGCGCAGGCATTGCCGGGAGTTGAACCGAAACGCCGCACTGGACAATATTTAAACCCGGTTCGCTACGGCATATGGCGCGAAACCAGCCTGCTCAGCCGGGATGTTTCCCTGCTTCCAGCAACACTTCAATGCCCGATCCCGGTTTCCATGCGTTTTCGCTTAAATAACGCCGCCACTGACGCCCACCGGGTACTCCCTGAAACAACCCCAGAATATGCCGGCTCAATGCCTGCAAACGCACCCCTTGCGCCAACTCGCGTTCTACATACGGAATAAAACGTTCCAGCACTTCATGGCGCGTCGGCGCCGCACCATGCTCGCCGAATATGAGGCGGTCGGCATCGGCCAATAAATACGGATTATGGTAAATGGCGCGTCCCATCATTACGCCATCGAAAACCGTCAGGTGTTGCCGCGCTTCATCCAGCAATTGCACCCCACCGTTCAGTATGATGCGGAGATTGGAAAAGTCGCGCTTCAAATCGGCGGCCATGTCGTAGCGTAGCGGCGGTATGTCGCGGTTTTCCTTCGGCGATAACCCTGACAACCACGCCTTGCGCGCATGAACTATAAAAGTATGGCATCCTGCAGCCTTTACCGTCCCGACAAAAGCCGTCAATGCCTGATAACTGTCCTGATCATCGACGCCAATACGGGTTTTGACCGTCACAGGAATACCGGCTGCAGCCTGCATCGCGGCTACACAGTCCGCCACCAGTTGCGGCTCCTTCATCAGGCAAGCCCCGAAGCGACCTTTCTGTACGCGATCGCTGGGGCAGCCGACATTCAGGTTGACTTCGTCGTAGCCAAAATCTTCCGCTATGCGCGCGCATGCCGCCAGATCAGCTGGATCGCTGCCGCCCAGCTGCAATACCAGCGGATGCTCGGCGTCGTTAAACCCGAGCAATCGGGCGCGATCTCCGCGCAGTACCGCCCCCGTCGTAACCATTTCCGAATAAAGTTGCACATGCCGGCTGATGGTTCGCAGAAAAAAGCGGCAATGCCTGTCGGTCCACTCCAGCATCGGAGCGCAAGAAAGTCGATAAGAGGGAAACTGAGACATCAAGCATAATCTTTAATATCCAATCGTGGAAATTTACCAGATTCGACGATGCAGAGTATATCTTTCCACTCAAAAAGTGCCAGTTAAGCGCCATGGAACACAAGTAATCAAGCAACGCTTCAGCATAATACCGCCGCCGAAGAAGAAGTGAGAAGGAAGTCAGGGTGAGACCTTCTGCGCCCATGGAAGACCGCAGAGAGCTTCCAGAGCCTGTCCTGGGCGGTAGCCGAAGGGAATGGACTGGCAGCGTGGTTAATGTAACCGACACCTTTCCGCCTGTCTCGACTGGCTTGCCTCAACCCGACTGCTTCGGTCATGACTCAAAAGCACTCACTGAATAGTAAGGTAATTAATGGAATTACCCTTAAAGTAGAACTTGTTGTTTTGCCAGTTTTTGTCCTGGTTTGGTATACTTGCTGGGAATCGGGGGGCTACAGTTACAGTTCAGCCTGTTGAAGCCTGCCTGCACCGGCTCGGGCTTCCAGGGCATGAGCGCCCGAGCCGTGCTCGATACTCCAGCTATTGCCTCTTTTTACAGGCCATAAAATGGGTATTCCCAAGGTACTCGGTCTGCTGCACTTTCAAACAAACTGCCACCTATGAAACATTTCGCATCATCCATAATCGTTACGCTGGTCGGTTTGAGCGTCGCTTACTACTGGGCAGGTTTTCCGGGACTATCGGTGGCATTTCTGCTGGGCCTCATGGAAGTCAGCCTGTCTTTTGACAACGCCATTGTCGATGCCTCCATACTAAAAAACATGAGCGCGCAGTGGCAGCGGCGCTTCCTGACCTGGGGCATGCTGTTCGCGGTGTTTGGCGTGCGTATGCTGTTGCCGCTGATGATCGTGTCGTTGACCAGCGGATTATCACTGACTGAGGTTGCGCACATGGCCGTGCAGCACCCTGATCTTTATGCCCGCCATATCGAACAATCTCACATGCAAATTTCAGCATTTGGCGGCATGTATCTGCTGATGGTGTTTTTTTCCTTCTTTTTCCGCGCAACCAAATCGGTGCACTGGCTCAGGTGGCTGGAAAAACGGCTGTCCCGTTTGGGAAAACTGGAATCCATAGAAGTCGCGCTCGCGCTTGGCATATTAATGGGGGCTCAATATTTTCTGCCGCAGGAATCGCGTCTGCCGGTACTATTGTCAGGCGTTATCGGAGTTGTACTTTTTGTCATCATCAAAAGCGCCTCGAAAATTGTCGAGGATAGCGAATCCCCTCAAAAAGTGGCGAACCAGGGCTTTAGCGCGTTTGTTTACCTGGAAATACTGGATTTGTCGTTTTCGTTGGATGGCGTAATCGGCGCATTTGCAATTACTCAGGATATCGTCATTATTCTGATCGGCCTTATCATGGGCGCGATGGTCGTGCGTAACTTTACGCTGTTTCTTGTGCGTAGAAGCGCGCTGGACGAGTTTCTATTCCTCGAGCACGGCGCTCACTATGCGATAGGCGCCCTGTCACTGCTAATGCTGTACACGCTGTTTGCCGAAGTTTCGGAAATCATCACCGGCACACTGGGTATGAGCATCATACTGCTGTCTCTGTGGTCTTCCATACGCCACCGGAGACAAACGCAACAACAACCGCAGCCCCTTGCCAAAGCTGTCGCCAGGGTTAAGCGAAGAAAATGAAACGAGCCATACATCAAGCACGTACCCTTTTTTAAAACAGGGCAACTATTCAGTTAAATTAAAAATTCCGGATAAGTTTTTACGCGATGATCGTAACTTTACAATGCGCAGGGCACGTTGTGCGTACCCTGCCTGGTCTGAGCGACAAAGTCTTGACAGCATTCCCCCATACCGGTAGCTGAATGCTTACAAATTTGTTTCTTGTCTCAAGGGGCTTTATCTCGGTATAATGTGTAATTAGATTGTGAATTTATCCTGGAGTACACATACACATGCCTTACACAGCTGTAGAAAAACGCGCTGTTGTCGAACAATATCAGCGCGCACCCAATGACACCGGTTCGCCGGAAGTACAAGTTGCACTGTTGACTACCCGCATCAATCATCTGGCCCCCCATTTTTCTCAAAACAAAAAAGACCATCATTCCCGTCAGGGACTTCTGCGCATGGTCAATCGGCGGCGTAAACTGCTGGACTACCTTAAAGACATGGATGTCGAGCGTTATCGCTCATTGATCGAAAAACTGGGCTTGCGCAAATAGCGCAGGACGATGTGAGCTAGCCGCCTGATCAGATAAGGGAAAGGAAAAAATAGTGAAACCTATCCGGAAAGAATTTAACTTCGGTAACCGCCTTGTAAGCTTTGAAACTGGTGAAATTGCCCGTCAGGCTGACGCAGCAGTGATGGTGGACATGGAAGGAACCGTGGTACTTGTAACTGCGGTAGGCGTCAAGGATAACAGCAAGGATAGCGATTTCTTTCCGCTCACGGTCAACTATCAGGAAAAAGCCTACGCCGCAGGAAAAATACCCGGCGGTTTTTTCAAAAGGGAAGGACGCCCCAGCGAAAAGGAAACCCTGACCGCCAGATTGATAGACCGCCCCATTCGCCCCCTATTCCCTGAAGGTTTCGTCAACGAAGTACAGATCGTCGCGACTGTCATGTCGCTGAATCCTGAAATAGATCCGGACATTCCCTCATTGTTGGGCGCATCAGCGGCATTATCGTTATCGGGCATGCCCTTTCAAGGTCCTGTAAGCGCGGCTCGCGTCGGTTACCGCGATGGTCAGTACCTGCTCAATCCAGGCAAATTCGAACTGGAAACTTCGGAGCTGGATCTGGTTGTCGCCGGCACGGAAAAAGCGGTACTGATGGTTGAATCGGAAGCGAAGATACTATCCGAAGAGATCATGCTGGGAGCGGTGATTTATGGTCACGAGCAGTCGCGCGTAGCCATTCAGGCGATCAACGAACTGGTTGCCGAAGCCGGCGTAACGCCATGGAGTTGGACGCCGCCCGTCGCAGACGAAGCGCTTAATCAGGCTCTGGTCGCTGCGGCGAAAGAAAGCCTTGTGGCGGCATACCACATACCTGAAAAGCAACTACGGCAAAAAGCACTGAAGGAAGCGCGCGCGGCGGCGGTTGCAGCACTGACTTCAAGTGAACAATATAGCGAAAAAGCGGTAAAGGCAGCACTGGAAGCTCTGGAATACCGTACCGTCAGACACAGCATATTGACCGAAGGTAAACGCATAGACGGCAGAGACATGAAGACTGTTCGCCCGATCAGCATACGCACCGGCGTACTTCCCAGAACCCACGGCTCAGCGCTGTTTACACGCGGTGAAACCCAGGCCCTGGTCATAGCGACGCTGGGTACCGGCCGCGATGCGCAATTGATCGACGCGATTGACGGCGAGTACAAAGATAACTTCATGTTCCATTACAACTTTCCTCCATACTGTGTCGGAGAAGTCGGCATGGTGGGCTCGCCGAAACGCAGGGAAATTGGTCATGGCCGTCTTGCCAAGCGCGGCGTACAAGCCATTATGCCCAGTCAGGATGAATTTCCTTACGTAGTCCGCGTGGTTTCTGAAATTACCGAATCTAATGGTTCGAGTTCAATGGCTTCAGTATGCGGCAGCAGTCTGGCGCTGATGGACGCGGGCGTACCGACCAAGACGCCGGTAGCCGGTATTGCAATGGGTCTCATCAAGGAAAATGACAGCTTCGCCATTCTCAGCGACATCATGGGCGACGAAGATCATCTAGGTGATATGGATTTCAAGGTCGCCGGCAGCCGTAACGGTATCACCGCCCTGCAAATGGATATCAAGATCGACGGCATTACCAGCGAGATCATGCGCGTTGCGCTGGATCAGGCTCGCGAAGGCCGTCTGCATATCCTGTCGAAAATGGATGAAGCATTGGCGACTCCGCGCCAGGAAATGTCGGACTTTGCGCCTCGTATCGTTACCTTCACCATAGACCCGAGCAAAATTCGCGAAGTTATCGGCAAAGGCGGCGCTACCATTCGCGCCATTACAGAAGAGACCGGCGCCAGCATTGATATTAGTGATGACGGTATTATCAAGGTAGCTTCGGTTGACCGGCAAGCCGGCGCTGAAGCGCGCCGCCGCATCGAAGATATCATTGCGGAAGTCGAGGTCGGCAAGATTTACGAAGGGAAAGTCGTACGCTTAATGGACTTCGGCGCCTTTGTAACCATACTGCCGGGCAAGGACGGTTTGGTTCACATCTCGCAAATATCGGACGACCATGTTGAAAAAGTCAGCGACAAACTGACGGAAGGCGACATCGTACGCGTCAAAGTACTGGAAATTGATCGTCAGGGGCGTGTACGTCTGAGCATGAAATCGGTCGATTTATAAAAAACACCTTAGCCGAGCCTTACCAACCCCATCTGCCGATGGGGTTTTTAGTTTTCTAGCAGTGTCTAAACAAATCCCCGGCCTGCCAAAGACATAAAAGCCTTTAAGTACCGAGAGAATAAAACTGGTTAAGGATCAAACACAAACAGCACCGCGATGATCCAGCAACCATTGCTCCTGAAACACACGTTGCGCGGTTCTGCCGGCCTGTTTGATAAAGGCGCGGCTTAAATAGGCATTCATTGCAATGCCGAAACCGGGAATGGCTGAACCGACCTGAAAGCCGAATACAAGTTTCTGCAACATCCGGGCTGCGGTATCTCTCACCGCCTGATCGACAAGACTTTGCTGTATATGAGTTCGATAATCTGCGAACGCAACCTGTTTTTGCTGCGGATCCTCCGCCATGGATAAAGCCAGAATATACAAAGCCAGATTTTTTCTACGCTCTCGCGTGTTCTGATACCCATAGGACAGCCCGACGCGATGAATAACGGTCATCGCGTTAGCCAGCAGCACCGGGGTACTGCCCAAAACAGCAATCGGGCCGCCGGTTCCGGACGCCACCCCCATCCCGATGGCAATTTTCTTCGCGTCCTTGACCACATGGTCAGCTATGGCGTCGGCAACTTCCAGCGGCTGATTATGCAGATCGGTCCATGAAAAAATATTAAATCCTCTGACGAACGGGTCACCAAGCAATTCGTCGCCGTCATTGGCCAATCGCTCGGCCATGTCATCCATACGCTCCATTAAAAAAGTAACGCCTGAACGGGGCAATACCCGGTCTACCGCGTGGCCGGCACGCCGCGCAATAGGGTCGAGCAGCTTCGCCAGCACACTCAGCCCGGACTCGCTCCGTTTCCATGCAGCCACATCGCGCAACCGGGCAGATTCGTAATTACTCAGCGGCTTGTGAGTGGGACGATAACGAGTAAAAAACATGATCTCGACTCTGAATGGGAATATACACGCTATAAGGAGGAAACACATTCCCCCTGATTTCTCAGATTAACGCCAAGCTGAGCGGCTTCACGAGAAATCCGCTTTTTGTGGTGAAGAGGATGAAGTCCCGCGTCCAGGTAAAGGCGTAATTATCGTATACGCCGCGGATACCTTTTATCGATATCGTCCAGAAAACGATTAATTTGCTTCAATGCAAGATTCATTGCATTAGACGAGGAATATTTCTGGCGCCATCTTTCGATTCGGGCAGCCCTGCCGGGCAACAAAACCAGCACACCGACGACAAAAAAAGGCGTCCCCAATACTCCAGGTAGAATAATACCGGCAATACCGGCTCCTACCAACAGCCAAGCGACTTCATTACTCATTTCCGTCAATCTGACGGCAAGTCTATCGCCCTCCCTCATTCCCGGCCCGGTCAGTTCAGGCATGATCGCGACCGGCAAGGTATTCCGTTCCGTCTTCAATGCTTTGGAGTCGGCCGCTTTTTCTGGCGGGTCAGAGTATTCATCGATAACAGCAGCGGCCACCGCCTCCCCTTTACCACTCGCCAGGGATTCAGTAGCCGCGTTCGAAATCGAGGATATAGCTTTCCCTTTCCTTGACTTAACCGGGAGGGCTCTATTACGCGTTTTTTTCGTGGTTTCGTTCACATTAAAAATCAAATCAGATTAAATCAACGGGAACCTTACCAGGCAAAAATTTCATCGGTATAAGGCTTGATCGTGCCGTTTTGCACCATCGCCTCAAGCTCGGATGTAATTCTACGCTCATCGCTATCCAGTACATCGTAAAGCTTGCGTAAATGCTTACGGCGACGATCTACTTCAAACGCCATTGCTGCGATAAAAATTGCCGCGAAAACTACCGTCACGGTTTCTGCTGCTTGTCCCATTTCACTTTACCTCTCGTCACAATATAAATTAACCGCCCATCACATCTTTTGAGCCTGACCGTATAATCTCTATCGACCCTTTTATGCCGTCACGATGCAGCTTATCCTTGATATCCTGCTCAATATCGCGGCTACGGCGGTGCAAATGTACAAAACGTAAAAACCTTTGCAAGGTTTCCAGCACTGCCGCACCATCTGTGATCAAGCCGAGATTAAGCCTGAAACCATGGTAATCGTTGTCGTCTTCGTGATAGTTATGCGCATGTAAATCATGCACCAGGATAATCGGATCCTTACCTATCATATCAGGATGCCTCTTCACCAGATTCATGGATTGTTCACGGCTAAGAACAAACAGCGCATCGCCTTCCTGATATTCGCGTATCATCGCAAAATTGTCGCGTATGACTTTTGCCGATACTGACTTCCAGCCCGTGTCGATGATAAAAAAACGAAACCGCAACAGCGCGCATTCCTCGGACGTGTCGCCTTCTCCGCAATAATGCGCTGCGTCTTCCGGTTGCTGCGCAGCCAAAGCTGCTGCGCCTTCGCTTTCACTTGCGGCTTTTATTTCAATCCCAGGCTGCTTGGCCTTGCCGCGCCCCCCTGAAGACTTGACTGATCCACCTGCATTCGTCGTCGCCATAACTATTTTCCACAAAAAAAAGAAATACTCTGTACTTTTAGCGCTTCACTACGTCGCTCAGGCAACTGAAGGAAACATTGCGCATCCCTGCGCAACGCTGTCGAATTATTGCGCTGATTAGTGTAATTCTTCCGCATGTCCGTCTATGGTGTAGCCTGACGCTTTCAACTCGAGCTCCAGACGATGCCGACGCTCGGCTTCGAGCTGAGCGACCTTGCGCATAGGCCGCACACCATTCGCCAACGCACCCAATGCCGCAACATTATTGGTCAACACCGAAACGCCGATACCGAATCCCAATGTAAACACACCGGCAACGCAGGCCAGGTTCGGCAATAATATCATGATCCAGCTATTGCGCACATTGTCACTAAGACTACGAGCGATATCACGCAACTCGCACAGTTTACCGAGACCCTGCTCCATGAATACGATATGTGCGGTATCCGTTGCAATAGAGGTCGCTCCGCGCAGTGAAATCGAAACATTAGCCTGTTTCAACGCAATCGAATCGTTGATGCCATCGCCGATAAAGCAAACCGTGCGTCCTTCCTTTTGAAGCTTTTCAACGTAGTCGGCCTTGTCGGCGGGCAATACCTGGGCAAAATAACGATCCATGCCCAACTCTTCGGCCAGCTTTTTAGTCGGCGCTTCGTGATCGCCGGAAATGATGGCGAGATGTTTGATGCCTCTCTCTCTGAGACCGCGAATAATGTCCTTGACCTCCGGACGTACAGCCGCCTGCAACTCCAATGCCCCGCCCAGATGGTCGTCAACCCCGACCATAACCAGAGTATTGCCGTCCACATGCGCAGCATCAAGCGCCGCTTCAACTTCGGGGGTAATCGCAATTCCTTCCATTTCCATGAAACGCCTGCTGCCCACCCGTATGGTGCGACCGTTAATACCGACGCTGATGCCATAACCTACCTTGTACTGCGTCTCGTCGGTTTTGGCCAGCTCAATGCCCAGCTCTTCCGCTTTGTGAACGATAGCCAATGCGATCGGGTGATGGAACTTTTGTTCCGCCGTGGCGGCATACATCAAAATCTCATTTTCAGCAAACCCGTTGGAGGTAATGATACGCCCAACCTCGGGCCGCTCGCGGGTTAAAGTACCGGTTTTATCGAACAATACCGTATCCACTTTGTTCATCAGTTCCAGCGCCCTGCCATCCTTGACCAGAATGCCTTTCTGAGCGCACAGCGCCAGGGTGGACAGCATCGCCAACGGCGCCGCCATGCGAATGCCGGTTCCCATGTCGCTGTTCAGTACCGCAACGCCGCCCGCAGGACCCATGGCGGCCAGAGCTAGCGCGCCTAGCGCCAAAGTAGGCGCCACGGCCTGATCGGCCATGCGCTCGCCGGCATTCTGGGAAGATAATTTATAACCGGCCGTATCGTTCAGAATCTGGCTGATTTTCGCGGAAGCAGTTTCGCTGCCTGCCTTTTCCACCGATACGTAGATTTTCCCGGCTACCATGATAGTCGAAGCAAATACGCGATCTCCGGCGCCTTTCTCGGCCGGCGTCGATTCGCCGGTTAAAGCATGCTGGTCTATCATGGCCATACCCTCGACGATATGACCATCAACCGGCACCATATCGCCGGTATGAACAACGACGGTATCCCCCTGCTCGAGTTTGTCGAGCGAAACCTCGGTTTCCACACCATCCTTGTAAAGCCAGACAAAGCGCGGATGCTTGCCGAATGCGCTAAGCAAAAGCTTTTTCGAGTTGTCTTCGGTCTTTTTTACCAGCATGCGTCCGAAGGACAGGCACAAAGCAAGTACCGCACCCGGCAAAACCTGCATGGTTGCAAGACAACCGACTACTACAACAGCGTCAAGGAGATCCACGCCCAGCCGCCTTTCCTTGAAGAGGACTTCATAAGCACCCTGAAAACTCGGCAAGGTAGTGTACGCAAAAACTACAGCCGATACCGGCAGCAATGCCGGAACGGCGAATTGCGCAACGCCGGCAACGACCAGCGACCCGCCGCACACAATGAGATCGAGATCCAGCTTATCCAGCTCGGCCTGATGTTCGGCGTTGGACAGGGCACAATCCAGAATATCTATAATTTGATTGCGCGTCAGACGCCGCGGATCGTAATCGATCTGCACCGTACAATTCATAGCGTGCGTTTTATATCGTTCAACGCCCAATACGCTCATCAGCTCGCGTTCGACTGCTTCGCAAAGCGCGCTTTTACGGTAAAGCACCGGGTTTTTGACTTTCAAAAAACCGACGCGTTCGGAAATAATCTGAAATCCGCTGACGAAGCGGCCATAACGATGAAAATGAAGTACGCCATGCCGGTCCTTGGCTGTTTCCAGCGGCGCCACGCGCGGCAAGGCAGATGCAGCATCGGTAGACGGTGAGCCATTGGCAGCCAATACTTCCGCCAACAATGCCAGTGTCTGCTTGACGGTAAAATGTTTTGCGTCAAAGTGCAAATCCACCCTGGCGTTGTTTCCGGTATGTATGATTGCACTGGAGATTTCCTGACGGGTAAATACCTTCTGCAGGAAGCGTTCGACATGATGACCATGCCCCTCATCCGTGAACGGTGCAGCATTATCGATACGAATCACACCTTCTGCGGGCGTACTGACGCTCAAGGGCGCGCCACTCTGCCGGTTTACGGGATTGGCTACACGTTCCAACCTGCCATCATCAAACATCAAAAACTCCAAAAAAATTTAAAAAAACGGGTAGCATGAGCACGTTCCCGTTAAACAGGAACAGGAACGTGCCTGGATATGGAATCAGGCCGGGGCGCTCTGAAAGGAATCGGAGCGGTAGCCTTTGGCTTCGTTCACGGCGTCAATGGCTGCGCGCCCGCCGTCGACAAACCCCTCCACGACAGGATTATCCTGAGGAAGTGATTTGGCAACAAATACGGTCGCATAGACAATGCCGTAAGAAAGCATATAAGACCCCGTATAGGCAAAACGCGATGCCGAACGCAGCACATCCGGGCCTACCTCTCTGATACGTTCGCTGGCGCGTTGCGCATCTTCGGATGCCTGATTTACAGCATCCTTCATTGCATCGGCCACGGATTTCAGCGGATCCTCCTGAGCGAGGGTTTCCTGCGTTTGAGTTTTTGCAACCATATTTTGATCTCCAAGTTTATTTCAGCGGTGAAACGGCCAATACCGTTACCCTCATTGTATGGGATTCATGTGAAGAAGCAAGGGAAGCACTGAGTTAATCGTTTTTCCCGGCAATCATGAAACACAACCTATTGACTTTAATTTTGATGTTGTTGAGTTATTTTAATAAACTCAAGCTGCAAATCGGAACTGCGATCTGATAGCTTAGATGTGGGACAGGCATAACCTCTGAAAGTTCAGATATTGATAGTAACAATAGATTATTACAGGATGGTGACAGAAATTTACCAACCGGTTCCCCACATCATCCCGGTGCCGCTACCCCCCCCCCACATACCCCAATCCACCGCTGTATTATCGTTGACTTCCGCAGCCGACCGCTGATCTTCGGTAAGCCCTTTTTGTACCGCCAGCAATTGATAGCGCTGATAAGCGGCTTCATCTCCGGTATATACGCACCGGCAATTTTCCGCGTCCGCATAGACATAGACTATGGCTTTTTCCTTTTCGTGCGGCACCAGCCTGAACTGCGTCAGTTCTCGCGCATGCGCCATTTTTTCCGGGGTCTCGGCAAGATTCATCTTAAATCCGGCTGCTGCCAGCAGCTGCTCCGTATCCTCCGCTTTGACGGCATCAAGCGCAGCACAACCGCACAGCATCGGGATTGTCATAACGGTAAAGACGGCACCACGAAGGAACACGGGGTTCGTCCGGAAAAGTTTACCAATAAGCGATTTATAATTAATAAGCATTGCGCTCCTCTAGCCAGTTCAAAAGCAATACATAGGTTACCGCCAATAAAGTCGGCCCCAGGAATATCCCTAGCACGCCCCAAGCGACCAAGCCACCTATCACGCCTACAAGAATAATGGCCATTGGCGTGCCTGAGCCGCGGCTGATCAGATAGGGTTTCAAAAAATGATCGCAGAGGGTATTGATAGTCAACCCCCATACAATTAGAAATATCATCCAGCCATGATGCTCCTGGTATCCCAGCCAGATCGCGGCCGGAATCCAGATAATGCGCGTCCCGATTTGCACCATCGCGGCCAGAAAACCGGCAAAACCCAATAGCACGGGCGCCTGCATACCGGCCATGTAAAGCCCGATCGCCACGGTTATCGATTCGATCAAAGCCGTACCGATGACTCCCCAGGTCACACCACGTATATTAAGTTCGGCAACCTTGAGCAGCTTGCAACCGCCCGGTTCATCCAGGCGGCGCGCGAAACGGTTAACCAGCCAGTGCAGATACTCCCCGTTGGCCAAAATAAAACCGCTCAATAATACTGCCAGCAAAAACTCCAGTATGGCCAGCCCCAGGTGAGCGCTTTGTGACAACAGGAATTTCACGCCCTGTTCCAAATAAGGTTCTACCGCCTTGAAAACCTGAGCCAGGTTGTGGTTTAAAGCCTGCCAGGCGCTCGTGATATCACCGCCAAGCACCGGGGTTTGCGCTAACCATGCTGGCGGGGACGGTAAACTCAAAGTGGAAAGGTTATGCGCAAATTGACTGATGCTCTCGGCATGCTCAGACAAAGAACGCCCGATCAACAACAACGGCACCACAAAAACAATCAATAACAGCAGGGTAACCAGTATTGCCGCCAGATTAACGTTCCCGGCCACGCGCTGTTTCAAGCCGACAAAAAAAGGCCAGATGGAGACGGCGATGATGATGGCCCAGCCTAAAGCGCCGAGCAGTGGCGAGGTGATGCGCAGACAGGCCAGAATCAACGTACTGACAATCACCAGAGACAGAATACGCTCAAAAAATCTTTCTTTCATTGCGTCACCCTTAGCTCCTGTGCAATATCCATTCAAGTACGATTTTGCTGCCGAAATACGCCAGCATCAAGGAAACGAATCCCGCCAGCGTCATCTGTATCGCGATCTTGCCGCGCCAACCATTGATGCCGCGTCCCGCCATCAATGTACCGAACACCAGCCAGGCCATGATCGACAGCACGGTTTTATGCGCCAAATGCTGGGCAAACAAATCGTCGATAAATATAAAACCGGTGATCAGAGCAACTGTCAGCAACAGGAAACCGACCCCCATAAGTTGAAACAGCAGCCTCTCCATGGTTTGCAGTGGAGGAAGCGAACGCGCGAAACGTCCTGCGCTATGATGGGTATGCAGTTGCCAGTCCTGATAGGCCACGAGTACGGCCTGAAGCGCCGCGATATTCAGAAAACTGTAAGCGAGCATGGAAGTCAGTATATGTACATTCATCTGCCATGCATGGGTTTTCAACGGATGCGCTGTTTCCGGCACCAGCACGCGTATCAACAATATCAGCCCTGCCAACGGGAAAATAACCAGCCCAAGCTTATCGAGAGGACGAAACAGCGCCGCAAGCAACAAAACGACCACGATCAGCAAAGCCGCAAGCGAGGAAACGCTCATGAAACTGAAGTTGACCTGCCCTGCCCAATCGCACATGTCGCTCAGACTAAAGCCATGCAACGCCGCAGCCGGGTATGCAAACGCCAGCGTACCGGCTCGCTTTGATTGAGCGTACTCGAACCCCAGCGAACGAAACAGCACAAAGGTAGCGGTAAAATAAGCGCTGGCGGAAACGATAGCGATTGCTGATAGATTCATCGTGAGTTTTCTCCTGCCGCCTAGTCTGGCACAACTTGCCGGCAAGTTGAAGGCTGCATCATGGCAAAGCCACGCATGCGAAGCTGTCGCGGCATGACTTGGTCACGAAGAAACTACCGTTTCCTATCGCATTGTAACCGGAAATATCACTTTGGAAACGCCACTGCCGCAATGCAGATTAATCGTTATATTATCACCAACACGAAAGCGTCTGACCGGTTGCATCAACATCAGATGGAGGGCGCCCGGCGCAAACACCAATTCGCCAAAAGCGGGGATCGACAACTGTTTTTCCTGCTGCATGCGCATGACGTTGTCCACCGTCAGCATCGAATGGAATTCCACGGCTGCAAACTCGGGACTGTCGGACGCGGCCAGCGTCAATGGCGTACTCGCCGTATTCTGCAGCGTCGCATATCCCGCCATCACCTCCGCCCCCGGCGGAGCCTCAAAAATCCTGGCATCCTTGATCGACAAGCCGTCGCAGCTCCAACAAACAGGGACGGAGAGCGCGAACAGTAAAACTGCGGCAAGCAGACAACGATTCACGGCACACGACTCATTAAAACGGCTTTGAGATCGGCAGCCAAGGTTTCGGGAACGAACGGCGAACGCAGAAAACCGGCGTGACGTCCCTTGGGATCAATCAGTATCAACTCGGCCGAATGCCCAACCTCATAACCGCCACTGCTTTCATTCGGTGCTTTCATATGTACAATGAACAAATTGGCTGCGAAGGCGTTGATCTGCTGTTCGCTGCCGGTAGCGGCTCGAAACGAGGGATCGAAATAATGCACATAATCGGCGAGGCGGTCCGGCGTGTCGCGCTCAGGATCGACGGACAGAAACAATATCGTTAGCTTTTCCGCGTCTGCGCCCAGTTTTGCTTTCGCGGCCTTGAGTTGCGCCAGCGCCGTAGGGCAAACGTCGGGGCAATGGGTATAGCCGGCAAACAGCGCGGTCCAATGCCCTGTCAAGTCCTTGCGGGTGAACTCTGCTCCGTTCTCGAATTTCAGATTGAAGTCGGCAATGGGTCGGGCTGTCGGAAAGAACGTACCCGCACTCAGTGCAGGCAGACCGGAAAACGAAAATTTAGAGATCGCAATCCCGACCAGCGCCGCAGCGAACAGGCCTATCGCGAGAACAACGGAAGTTTTGAGCCGGACAAAGTTTCGCGTCCACGCAGGTTTGTGCTCCAATGATGCCATACCTATGCCTCGGAGAAAAACTTAAGCCCTATGATGGATATAATCAGCATCGTCAGAAAAAAAACACGCGCAGGATTAGTCGGATCGCCGAAAAACAGGATACCGATCAAAGCTGTGCCAAACGCGCCTATGCCTGTCCAAACCGCGTACGCCGTTCCCAACGGAATATTTTTCGTTGCCAGCATCAACAGCCAGAAGCTTAACGCGGCAAACACGCCGAACAATAGTGACGGCCATAGCTTGCTGAACCCGTCCGACAGTTTAAGCGAAGTCGTGAATCCTACCTCGAATAAACCGGCTAGCGATAAATAAATCCACCCCATATTTCACACTCTATAAGTATAGCTATTCAACAGGCACGCATCATATCAAACCGTATGCTCTCCGTGTGAACGCGCTATCGTTACCGGCGCCTGGGCAGAAATCCCGATAAGTGTGTCCGCCTAACCAGCGTGGAAATATCCTCTTGTGCTGCAGCAACTCCCTTCAGAGCTGGGAAGCGAGCTAAAGTAACCTTCCACGTCAGTTAGTCTTGAGCACTTACAAGCGCGTTTATCCGAAAACCGCAATGTTGCAGCATTCAGCGCCAGTACGGGAACCTGATCGCGATCATCTTCTTCCAAATAATTCAGTTTAACCGGCTCATTCAGCACATCGCGTCCGATAGCCTGCATATGGACCTTGACAATGACCTCATCCGGTAAATGGATATCAGGATAACGGAATGACTTTGCGGCTTGCGCGCGTTCCGCTCCCGTTCCGGGAAACGACAAAATATGGGGGCGCTGCATATAGTATCCCGGAAGCATAGGTCTCCGCAGCGTTTTTATCGAGTAAAATATCTCTAAAATAGCGATGTCTAACGCGCAGCTGCAATTTGTCCACTGTGAAATACCGGTTTTCCTGCCCGTATGGCGACGATTTCCACTCACTGGCATCTTAAAGGATGAAAAAACGTTGAATTTTCGAAGCTTTATCAAGCCACGGCCTCCGAAACAAACTTCAGTCCGATAATGGAGACAATAAGCGTTATCAGAAAAAATAAACGGCTGGCGTCGACCGCATCCCCGAAAAACAGAATGCCGACGGTTACCGTGCCAAACGCGCCAATACCCGTCCACACTGCATACGCGGTTCCCAGCGGGATCGATTTCATTGCAAGATTTAAAAACCCCAGACTCAACAGCGAAAAAACAATAAAAATCACCGAAGGCCAAAACTTTGTGAAACCGTCCGACAACTTGAGCATAGAGGTGACGCAAACCTCAAACACGCCGGCCATCGTCAAATACAACCACCCCATCCTTTACCCCTTGATAGAATCGATAAAATAGTTAATCCTTTACTATAAAAGATCGGACAGCGCCAAACAGCGAGCTATCGGCCGACGTAAGCCGGGGGCAGGGATATAACCCCGGTTTAATGTACATGATGACTCAGCTGTTTGCTACGGCTGTTCGACAAAGCGGGCTATGTTAATTCGCGCTTGCCGGTTCCAAATAAAGAACCCAGCTTCAGCACCGCCAACAATGCGCCTGCAACCCTGGGCAAAAACAACGGACGCAATAGCTTTTTGTCATAAGTCGCCAGCCGCCTCGCGTTTTCGGCAAGGCACGATTCCAATACATGTCGCAAGCGGGTCTCGCCCAGAATTTCTCCGGCTTGAGTCGCGGAAAACTGAACGCCATTGCTTTCGTTGCGCGCATTCCTGAGCGCCACGTTAACCAGCGAAGAAATCGCCCGTCCGTAATACCACAGGGAAGTCAGCGCCCGCAACGGCGCAGCGCGCCGCCCATGCCGGGCCTCGCGGTAAGCCATCCAGTTAATGATGAACAGGACATGCCTGACTTCCTCTTCCATCAGTATATCGAGTATATCCAGCAACGGCTCAGGCAAAAACTCGGTTTCACGGGCGATTTTGAAAAAACCGAAACCGATAAAGGAATCGACGCATTCGCCAAAGCCGAAATCGATAAACGTGGTTTCGATATCCGCCGGCAGCGGTTCCAGACTCTGATCGGCTATAGTGATTCCGTAATGCGCGATCAGATAGCGAATCAGATGTTCATGGCGCTTTTCCTCTTTCCCCATCAAATCGAGCGCCTTGCGTATCAGCGGATTTTCGACCGTCGCCGAAAACGCATCGATAATGGTAATGGCGCGCATTTCCGTATATAAAATCTCCTGCCAGAAAGGAACGCCGCGCATCCGCTCCAGCTCGGCATCGGTCAACTCCGGCCAGGGCAAGCGTTCCGGCTCGAATGCCTTGTATGTATTTATATAGTTGGAACAAAACAATACCATATGGGTATCTGACCCGGCTTGCACATTACTCATCTTTTCTTTCCCTATTCGAGTACGGTCTGGGCCGCCGCCGTGTCATTACCCATGGCGTTAATCCGCTCAGGCTGATGCAAAGTCGCCAGGCGGCGCCAGCCGATGGTTTTTTCGTAGTGGTAAATAAACATCACGCCCAGCCTCAACAGCCATTGTTTGGTTTTGCTCCAGCCAAGCAGCCTGGCCATGCGCGTCACAAACACCAGACTGACGTCGCGGTAAACCTGAATTTCGGTATCCGCGTAAATGCGCAGCATCTGCGCGATATTTTCCCGCTGCGCGACGCCGCTATCGGAAAGCTTCAACAATTCCTCGTGGGTATAGGAAAGATGATTGATTTCGTCATCGGCGATAATGCGCAGCGTAGACGCCAGCTCATTGTCGTCCGCGAAAACTGCCAGCAGGCGATTGACTTCATCCGACGCGCGCTCTTCGGTGATCTTGCTATGAACGAGATACTGAAGAAACTCATCCGGCGTAAGCGCATGGTTTTGACGCAGACGCGTATGAGACAATCCCATGCCTTTGCGCTCCAGCAGCATGCAATAATCGGCATCGGTCGGCACCAGTACGCTATCCAGACCGGCCTTGCGCAACAGTTTCGAGAACATCAAACCATGTTTGGTTTCGTCCGCGCCGTGACGCAACACCTTGCGCGCCAGCTCCTGATCCTCGGTCAACGCGGCAATGCGTTCGTTCTCCCATCCGCCCTGGGTTTCTCCCTTGGCGGCGATGCTCAGCAGCAGCCTGAACGCCGCTTCATTAGCGCGGATCTCCTTGAAGATGCTTTTTGTCGATAGCATACTGCCTCTCCTACTTACCGTAATAATCCGCCAGCGCGGAAATTTCCTGTTCATTGAGTTTGCGCGCGATTTGCGCCATGCCGGCGTTGATATCGTTGTTGCGCTCGCCCGATTTAAAGCGGTTCAGCACCGAAACCAGATAGGCGCGATGCTGACCCGCCAGCGTCGGCTGCAAATCCCAGCCCTGGCCGTTGGCGCCATGGCATGCCTCGCACGGCGGTATCAAGCGGCTGCGGTCACCCTTAAGCACCGCGGGTTCGCGTCCGGTATGCCTGATAAGCATCGGGCGCGTTTGCCGGCTCAGCCATTCAGCTAAATCCGATATCTGCTGTTCGTTCAGATTGGCGGTAACAGCCGCCATCATCCCGGCGCCCTGCCCTTGCATGCGTCCCGCGCGATAGTCCAGCAGCATCTTGTAAAGATAAGGCGATCGCTGTCCCGCCAGTATCGGCCATTCCGGATTTGCCGAAATCCCCGCTTCTCCATGACAACCGGCACATCCGGTCGCGGCGAAAAGCGCCGCCCCGACTTGAGCGTCGCCCTGGGGCCTGACGTTCAGAACCTCCCGCAACGCGTTCATGGACAGCGCATCCGCCCGCGCCGACCCGGCATCGAACGCAGACAGCAGGAAGAACGCCGCAGCCGCCATGGTCCATAAACCATGTTGAGGCATCATCTCCCCTCTCCCTGTAACAACACCATGAATCCGAACAGGAAGTACTGGGCAATCCAGACGCCCAACGCAACCAGACTGATACTGCCCAATCGCGTCACCAGCGGCGAGGCGGTATAGATACCGATGGTTCTGCCGCTTTCCCACGAAATGACGATGGAATAAGCGACCGCCGGCAATCCCAGAAAGATAAAGGTTCCGAAAAACAACAGCGTACTATAGGCGTCGAAATGAACCGGGTAATCGAAAAGATTGTAGCCGTGTACGCCGTGCAAAATGCCGATGCGCAAGGCTTCACGGCCCATCGCGATGCACAGCACGGCGACCGCCGCGACCGCCGCGATGTAATAATCGCTGCGCCCGCAACTATTCAGCAGCGGACAAAGCGCCAGCACCAGTGTCGCCCCCAGCATCAGCAGCGCCCAGATCGAACCAGTGAAAGACGCTGCGCTGTCCGGCAGCGTGGACAGCCACAACACGTAAAACAGCAGAGACGCCAAACCGCCCGCGCTCATCAACCGCGTACCCAGACGCCCTACCCAGTAGGAAAACGTGGCGTTGGGTCCATGCAACCCCAGATACTGGCGATAAGCTATCAGCCAGGCTCCAATGACCGGCACCGATAACGAGATGAAATAGATAAAGCGCCAAAGGTTGAATTCATGCAGCGTCGAACCGGTAGAATCGATATGCCCGCCCGGCGCGTACCAGCCCATCCACAGTTCCGGCCGCAACATCTGACT
Source organism: Candidatus Methylospira mobilis (assembly GCF_009498235.1). Lineage (NCBI taxonomy): Bacteria > Pseudomonadati > Pseudomonadota > Gammaproteobacteria > Methylococcales > Methylococcaceae > Candidatus Methylospira > Candidatus Methylospira mobilis. The sequence continues at coordinate 2,818,178 of NZ_CP044205.1, forward strand.
GACCAGCACATGCATGATGAAACCGACGAGCAGCAGCAGTACCAGCGAAGCCACCAGCGACCACCGGCCGGATTGCTGATCATCCGCATTATCCTTGCTTGCAAAATAGCGGTGATACATCGCCCAATAGGCCGCCAGCAGGATAAAGATAAACGCAATGACCCAACGCGCCGACAACACATTGGACACATACCAGAACGGATCGTAAATCACCTGCACAAACAACAGTGGCGCCACGCCCAGCACTATGGCGATGGATACCGCCACTTTCGCCGTGTTCAGCATGATGTTGCCTAATTTGCGCATGAAGCCGTCATTGACAAAGACGCCGATCACGCTTAGTGCGGTGCTGCCCAGCATCACCTGAACCGCCAGAATGTGCAGCGTCCAGGTAACAACCAGCAATATCAGAAAAATGACGGGGTGGCTTGGCAGCCCGGAAGGACTACGCAATGCATTCAGGGTTTCAATATCCATACAAGACTCCAACTAACGATTAATGGCTTGCCACAGCGGCATGCCTGCTATGAAAAGAGACAAGGCGTGCGCCTCCTCGTCGGTGAGCGGAATGCGCGGCATATTCACCATATTGCCGGTCACCAGCGCTCCCTTCAGAAAAGCTTCTATTTCCAGCGCATCGCGATTACCCGCGAACATCTTTCCCAAAGGCCGGATACCGCTGCTGCCGAGCGCATGGCAATTCGAGCAATACACCAGCGCCAGCGTCTGTCCCGCTTCCAGTTGATTTCCTGCGGAGATCCGGCGCAGATTTTGCGGTATGAAGGGGTGAGAATTCAGCAAACCGCGCTGCTCGAGCGCGGGCAATTCCGACTTGATGCCCAAGCCCGGCACATCGCGCGCGATAATCTGGTTCGAGTAGATAAATTGCCCGGCTATATACGGCTTGCGCATGGACTCGCGCGCCCGCTCTTCCGGCCAGATGCCGAAAACCAGCAGACTGACCAGCATCACCGCTGAAAACCGTCTGGAGAGCAACGACGGTTGCGCCAGTATCGCGATGAAATAAATCACGATGACCGCCAGCACCGCCCACATCGTCGGCACGAAATAGCCGGGCAGCCGCGTTTTCAACAACAGCGAAGCGCTTTCCGGCACGGTGGACAAACCCCACTGGAAAAATGCCGAACCCAGTATCGCGGCAGATATCCCGAGCTTGGCCAGCGTACGCGCCATTTCCATGCGGAAAGGCGGCTCTTCGATACGGGATGCTATCAATTCGCCCGCCAGCGCCGCCGCCATCAGCATGAAGCAGGTGCGGCTAAGTATCTGGGCAAACGTATAGGGTCCGTAAAAGCCGGTCAGGGTGCCTCCTTCGACAAACCAGCGCTCCTGTCCCGGCCACAACATGAACGACAATATGCCGACGATCACCAGCATCGTCGCCCACGAGGCGCCGCCGAACAGCCAGGCAATTCCAAGATAGCTGCGCGAGTCGATACGCCCGGCCAGATAGACCAGCAGATAAATTCCTATCACTTCAATGACGAAAAATACCCATTCAGTCGCCCACAGCCAGACAAAGCTGTGGATCAGCGCGGACAAACCGCGCGGGCTGGCGACCGTCGCGGAAAACCAGATCCCCGGGCCGGTGATGGAACCCAGCACATAGGAAAAAACCAGCAAAAAGACGCCATAGCTGCGCACATATTCCAGTAACTCGGGGCGATTGCGGCGCACAGCGACCGTGGCGAGCCAGGTCGACACCAGCGCCGCCCCGACGGAAACATGCGAAGCCAGCATATGGATCACGGCAATGACGCCAAGCACCCAGCCGCTGCCGAGCACGGGCTCATACCATGTGGGATACAGTCCTGGCATATTCATAAATCATTATCTCCGTAGCGAATTCGTACGTTGAGCATAAGCATGAGCTGTGCCATCGACTCGTAACGCTATTAATTAATTGGTTTGCAATTAGTTAATCGAGCAACACGGATATTTATCCCAGGAAATTGAAATAGCAAATTGTATATTTTCTTTACACCGATACAGTTTTCAGGAAAAAAAGCCAACATACAAACAAATTTACCTTTCATATACACTAACTTATAAACAACACAAACAATGGCACGTATCGTGCTTATACTGACAAGATAGCCCGACAAAAACAACAAGGGCTCTCTATTAAATACCCATAAATACCTATCCGGTTTAAATTGGATAGCGGTATTAGGTTTCTCAACTATCATCAATACTATGCGTTAGGAGTAGCAACAATGAAGGCGAGTATATTAATTCAGACTGCGTTGGCATCCGGTTCGCTGGGTCTCATTTACGCCCTGTTGACAGCCATCCGGATATCGCGCGCAAGCGAAGGAAATGAAAAAATGCAGGCGCTCGCGGCAGCGATACGCGCAGGCGTCAATGCGTTTATAAAGCGCGAATATCTGGCGATATTCGTTGCCGCCACGTTGATTTATCTTTTGCTGCTGACTTATATCGGACTATGGTCCGCCATTGGTTTCGTCATAGGCGTCACCAGCGCCGCGCTGACTGCCTTTCTTGGCGCGATTATCAGCGTCAGAGCCAACGTCCGCACTGCGGACGCCGCGCAACAAGGAATAAAACAGGCGGCAGCGACCGCATTTCGCGGCAGCTTCGCCACCGGTGCGCTGGTCGCAAGCTTCAGCCTGCTTAGCGTCACGCTGTCCTTTCTGGCAGTCAAATCCCTTGCCCCGCTGAGCTCGCTGGCCCCGGAAGAAGAAATCTTTCGCACCCTGGTCGGATTAATATTCGGCGGTTCCACCGTTAGCGTATTTGCGCGCATTGTCGGCGGCATCTATGCCAAATCAGCCGATGTCGGAGCCGATCTGGTTTCCAAAGTCGAAAGTTACGTACCGGAGAACGACGCACGAAACGCCGCCGTGATAGCGGACAGCGTCGGCGATCATATCGTCGACAACGCCGGGTTAAGTGCGGACCTGTACGAAACCGGCACAATCGCGCTGGTTGCGGCGATGCTGATAGCAGGCACGTCATTCGGAACCGAAAGCCCATGGGTAGAGTTCCCGCTACTGATAGGCAGCATAGGCGTCATCAGCACGCTGTTTGCAGCTGCCTGCACTCGCCTTGCCGGCAAACGGCAGCGCATTATCGCGGCGCTCTATCGCGGCGCGCTGCTGGCTTCGCTGGTCTCGGCCGGCGCGCTGTTTCCGGCCAGCGACTGGTTTTCTGGCCTGTCGCTGATACAACCGGCATTGTCGGCACCCACCATAACTGCAATCGGTTCGATAGGTTTAACCTTGACCTGGCTCATTATCGGAATTACCGAATACTACACATCGAAAGGCTTCGCACCGGTAAAAAGCATAGCCGCAGCCTCGGAAAGCGGTCACGCGACCAATATCATTACCGGGTTATCGGTCAGTATGAAATCGACGGCGTTGCCTGTTGTCGCGGTCATTGCCGCTATTAGCGGCGCGTATTTTCTGGGCGGCGGATTCAGCGCCAGTACCGGCACAGGTCTGTTCGCAGTCGCGCTAGCACTGGTTGCAATGACCTCCCAGGGAGGCGTGATTGCCGCAATCGGCGCCTACGGCCCGATAGCGGACAACGCCGCAAGCATCAGCGAAATTGCAGGGCTGTCCGAAGAAACCCGCAACATTACACAATCGCTGGACGCCGCCGGCAAAACCACCAAAGCGATTACCAAGGGCTACGCCATCTGCGCTGCGGGATTGGCGGCACTGTTGCTATTCAGCGAGTATGCGCATGCATTTTCTACGCGCACGTTCGATCTGGTGAATCCGGCTGTGCTTTTGGGCCTGTTTATAGGCGGATTGTTGCCTTATTGGTTCGGATCGCTGCTGCTCACTGCCGTAGCGCGCACCTCCGGACGAATAGTCGAAGAAACCCTGGCTCAATTTCGCGATATTCCCGGCATATGGGATGGCAGTACTCCCCCAAACTATGGGCGCTGCGTCTCCATTGCCACTCGCAGCGCCATTTTGCTGACTTTGGCCCCTATCCTGCTGCTGATCGCCACACCGGTAGCCGTCGGCGCACTGGCCGGACGCGAAGCGCTCGGCGGCCTGTTGATAGGCACGCTGGTCACAGGATTGCTGCAAGCCATAGCACTGACCAGCGGCGGCGGCGCATGGGATAACGCCAAGCAATACATCGAAGGCGGTATGTACGGCGGCAAGCGTTCGCTCTCGCATATCGCCGCTGTTACCGGCGACACGGTTGGCGACCCCTGCAAGGATACCGTAGGCCCGGCCATCGCGCCCATCATCAAAATCGTGGCGGTAGTCGCGTTGCTGACGCTGATATGGGTACCCACCCAAATCGCCTAAAACGAGCGATGGTATAGTTACAAACCGGCGGCGTCAGCGATGTCGCCGGTTTTTTAATCAACATAGAAAAGGCGGCCTGTATGCAGTATAGCTAAATACGGGGAACCACCTCATACTCGAACCGAAAGCCGTATGAATGAAGAATCTCCGTTGCTATCGAAATACGCGGCAATAAAAACCCGGCTGCTGGAACTCACCTCAGCCTGTAGCGGATTCGACGCCAACAATAATGAACTCTACGCATCGTTGCAGGAAAAGCTGTCAAACGAGCACTTCAACCTCGCCGTGGTCGGACAGTTCAAACGCGGCAAAACCAGTCTGGTCAATGCACTATTGGGTGAAGCGCTGCTTCCGTCGGGCGTAATACCGTTGACCTCGACAGTTACCGTAATCTCATATGCCGAGCTGCCGCAATTCAGCATACGGCTGCGCGACGGCTGCGTCCGGGAAATCGACAGTAGCGATCTTGGCGTTTATGTAACCGGCGCGAACGCGACGGACCAGGATGTAAGAGAAGTCCATGCGCGTCTACCTGCGGCGTTTTTGAAAAATGGGATACGGCTGCTGGATACGCCGGGAGTCGGTTCGGTTTATCAAGCCAATACCGATACCGCCTACGCTGCCTTGCCGCAATGCGACGCGATATTGTTTCTGCTGTCCGTGGATCAGCCGCTAAGTCAGGCGGAACTGGATTTTTTGCGGGACGTACGCCAATATGCCGAACGAATCTTTTTCATACTCAACAAAATCGATTATCTTTCCGGCGACGATCTGCAACAGGCGCTGCATTTCACGCGCACGACGCTGGAACATGCTTTCGGCCATGCCGTACAAATCTTTCCGCTTTCATCCACGCAGGCGCTGAAAGCAGCACAGGACGATTTACCCGAGTTACTGAAAACCAGCCGCCTCCCTGAATTAACCGCCGTGCTGGAAAATTTTCTGGAATCCGAAAAAGGCAAGGTACTCTTGCATGGCGCCGTACGCCGTTTGCTGACTCCAATTCAGCAACGCAGTTTCGAACTGCAATTGGCATTGAAATCGCTGGGGCTGCCGCTCAAGGAACTGGACGATAAAATCCGGCGTTTCCACGAACAACAAATACGCATAGAACGTGAAAAACAAGTGATCGAGCAGCATTTCCGCAGCGAGAGCGAGCGCGCGGTTGTCAACTTGCTGGACAAAACCCTCAAGCAGTTCAAACAGACGCTGACGCTCGATTTGAACATCGACTTCGATAAATTTGTGCAGCAGCACGAAACCTTGACGCCGAAAGCGCTCACGCAGGAAATGGACAACTGGATACAACAACAGGTTGGCAGGGCATTCGTCGACTGGCAGCAAGGTATGGCTGTCACCCTTTATTCGGAACTGGAATCACGCGAACAACATTTCCGTGCACATATCGACGCATTGCTGCAGGAATTACGCGACTACTCATCCAGACTTTTCGATGTGCGCCCCGAAAACATACGCGCAGTAGCAAACGGCAGCGCAGCCATTGAAACGTTTGCAAACGAGACCGATGAACCGGTCGGCCTGGAGTTACTGCTGGAAGCGATAGCGGTCGATTGGCGTAACGATAACGTGGACACGCGCCTGGGCCGTATCAAGGCCGCCATCGTCCGCATCAGTAAAACCTGGGTGATAGAACGGCACAGAAACCGGTTGATGGAAATCATCGAAATGCACGCAGGACGCGCGCGCTACGCTATTCTCAATCGGCTGGACAACGCGCAAAGCGCATTTTGCACTGAAATCACCCGCCATCTCGAACAGGCGTCAGCCGGTATAGTGCACGTACTGAAACAAAGCCGTAAAACACGCGAGCAGGATGCGCGGGCCTTGCAGCAACAGCAACGCCTGCAGGAAAACCGGCTCGAGCAGGCGCTACGCCTGAAAGAAGAGCTGCAGCAGCTGACGATCGAAATAAACGCTTTATGAAATTGGCCGTATTAAGTAATCACTGTAGGTTGATCTTGCCCAAACTTCACAGACACTCAGCTAAGAGAGTAATCTCCCAACCTGATGAGTCTCATGAAAACTACAGAGCAAGAAACGAATCACCCCAAACTCAAGCGCAACAAGTATTCGCCACAGTTCAAAGAGCAGGCGCTAGAGCGGGCAAAACGCGATGGCGTCCCTAAGACAGCCAGGGACCTCGGTATTGCTGCAGCCATGCTCTACAACTGGCAAACCAAAAGCCGTCAAACAGGCCAACCTTTTGAAGATCAGAAGCTTCAGCAGGCCGAATTAGCCAGGCTGAAACGGGAGGTTGGCCGTCTGGAAGACGAGGTATCTTTTCTAAAAAAAGCGGCGGCGTACTTCGCCAAACAACCGAGGTAAAGCACGCCATGATTCAATCGCTTGAAGCTGAATTCGCCGTCGCCTTGATGTGCCGCCTTTTGTCAGTCTCTCGTAGGGCTATTATCAATGGAGAAAGCGCCCACCTTCGCTGCCGCTGCGTCAGCAAGCGCGTAAAGACCTGGCTAACGAGGTTAAGCGTGTTTTCGACGCTGAAAAAGGGCGAGCAGGTTCGACCAGGATCGCTAAGCGTCTTAATGATGAAGGGTATCGCACCAGTCGTAATACGGTGGCCGGCATCATGAAATCCCGGGGCTGGCGTGCGAAAGCAGCACGGAAATACAAGGCCACGACCCACAGCAATCATAACTTGCCGGTAGCGCCCAACCGGTTGGAACAGGATTTTGAAGCGCCGGTGAAAAATCAAAAATGGGTGTCGGATATAACCTGTATCTGGACTGACGCAGGCTGGCTTTATTTGGCGGTTGTGCTTGAATTATTTTCGCGTAAAGTTCTGGGGGCTGGGCCATCGCTGAACATATGACCGCTACACAGGTCTGTGATGCGCTGACGATGGCGTTGTGGCGGCGGCATTGACCGAAAGGGGTTATCGTCCATTCGGATCAAGGTAGTCAGTATTGTTCAAATGCCTATCAGGCTTTGCTGGCCAAACACCAACTGATTTGCAGCATGAGCAAGAAAGGTGATTGCTACGATAATGCCGCCATGGAAAGTTGGAATCACGGCTTTAAAGTCGAGGCGATCCACGCAGAGCGATTCCCGACCAGGAACGATGCCAAACAACACGTCTTCGATTACATCGAAGCGTATTACAATAGGAAACGGCTTCATTCGAAACTGGGCTATTTGTCCACTGAGGCCTTTGAGCTTAAAAATGTCGCTTGGCAATGTGTCTGCTGAAACTGGGCAGGATCATTATTCCAAGCCGAGAGGATTATGGAGACCGGAAACCATCTTAAAAACGGGGCGTACTCCGAAAAGCCTTATGAGTAGGAAAATATTTGAAGGATATGTTTTTATGACAAACAATAATTCGTTACCTCCGGGCAGCTATCAGAATAGTTGCACTGATATTTGTATCGAAAATCCAGGACCAGCGACCATTATTACAGCTAATTGCAAAACAATAAATGGAGACACAAATGTATCCAGTGTATACTATTCATATCTCCAAAGTCTTAATATAGCCGATATAGCAAATGTTAATGGAAAATTAATTATTCAAATGGCATGGAGCCATATACCTCAATCAAATTTAAATGTAAACTCCGCATTACTACAGAGTGCCAAGTCACTTCTTCAAGGTATTTATACTTATATCGGTTATGCCATTGGCGGTGCGGCAGGCACTGATTATTTGCCTATATCCTATAACATATCTACGAGCAACCCTGACACAGTGAGTCAAACACAATATTTGATTCACGCAAGTAATAACACTTATGTAAATTGGATAAATCCATCTCTGGCATGGGCCAGCACACCAAATTACGGTGAACTTAAACAGTACGCCGGAACAGTGGCGCAAGGTACTGCAAGTTCCACCGCACAATGCTGGACAGATTGCAGCGGATTTATTACCGCCATTTTTGCCTATATTAACCAGCAACTCAATATTCAGACCGTATTCCAGAACTGGAAACTAAACTCGTCAATTCCAGAGGCGGGTTGTTTTGATCCTACTTCTGGCTGTAACAACCCAAATCCGGAAAATTACTATAGTCTGATTACTCAACCGGGGTCATCTAATCCTCCTAATCAATTTCAATCCATCGCATTATCAGACCTTCAGCCGGGGGATTTAATCGTATATGCAAGCGGAACCGAGAGCGCAGGCGACACCGGACATATCATGCTGGTGGCTGCTGTGTTAGTGATGACTGCTGGCATGGTATACACTTTACCTGATAATTCAGCTCACACTGCCGGTGAAAATGGCGGTACATTGGTGGTTGTCATCGATGAAACACAAGATCCGCACTCATGCGATTCTCGTGGTACTAAACCAACTCAAACATCCACTAATTCAAACGGAATTACAGGTCTAGGAATAGGCGCAGGAATGGGAATCATAGAACTCTACGAATCCGATGCTGCTATTCAGTTTTGTTGGAGCGTTGGCGCTAACCCGCAGTCAGCAACCTACCCAACAAGTGCGGTAGTATTAGGTCGTGCCGCCGCCGCGTAGCGCGCACGACTTTCCTGATTAGCGCTGAAGTTAACGAACAGTAGGGGACACCATTTTTCGCGAAACCTGCCGGGACATCCAAGTTTCCGGCAGGGCTTAGCATGCTTTATTTTCTGTTTCGTGAGTTGACCTCCAGAAGCGCGCGCCGCTGTTGCCGGCGCGTCGGAACTACCGTAAGCGCGTAACGCCACCATCTATTCCTGCGCTTACGCCTGCGGTTTAATATCCATAACGGCAAAGGGCAGCAACTCATCAATACGGCTGTTGGGCCAGACCGGCAGTTTTTCCAGCGTGTCTTTCAACCAGCGCGCCGGGTTAAGTCCATTGAGTTTGGCTGTGCCCAATAAGGTCTGTATTGCGGCGGCGCGTTGACCGCCACGCTCGGAACCGGCGGACAGCCAGTTCTTTTTGCCGATGGCAATAGGACGAATGCTGTTTTCCACCGGGTTGTTGTCGATCGGCAGATGGCCGCTGTCGGCATAGCGGATCAGGGCAGGCCAGCGTTTGATTGCGTAATCCAGCGCTTTGGCGGAGCCGCCGCCGTTGGCAGTACGCGCGCGGGTTTCGATCAGCCAGTCATGCAGGGCTGTTAGTTCGGGCTTGCTTTTTTCCTGGCGCAGTTGCTTGCGTGCTTCGATGTCCATCGTTTTGCCTTCGCCTTCTATCGCGTACAGCCTGGCAATACGCTGCAGGGCTTCCAGCGCCATCGGGCAGCTATTGGCTTTATGCAAATCGAAGAATTTCCGGCGCGCATGCGCCATGCAGCCCAGTTCGATACAGGGCTGCGCGCCCTCGCGGTCGGCAGCAAACAGGGATTTGTAACCGCCATAGTCGTCGACCATGAGGTGACCGTGCCAGTTGCCGAGGAAGTGGCGCGCATGTGCGCCGCTACGTCCGGGCTGATAGTCGAAGACGATGATGCGAGGCCCCGGTTCCAGATCATTGCTGCGGTAGGCCCACAGGTAGGCCTTTTTGGTTTTGCCGTTGCCGGGATCGAGTTGCGCCACCGGCGTCTCATCGGCGTGTAGGGCGTTGCGCTGCAACAGATGCCAGGCAAGCCGGTCTACCAGCGGTTGTAACGCCACACCGACACGACCAACCCAGTCTGCCAGCGTCGAACGCGACAGGATCACGTCGTCGCGCGCGGCGATCTGTTCAAGACGATAGAGCGGGAGATGATCCTGGTATTTGCCGATCATCACCCAGGTGAGCAAGCCGACCGCCGCCATGCCGCCATCAATAATGGCGGGTGCAATCGGCGCAGCCTTGACCGTCTCGCAGGCCTTGCACGCGTATTGCGGGCGGATATGGCGGTGGACAAAGAATTTGGCCGGTTCGACATCCAGCTGTTCGGTGATGTCTTCGCCGATTTTGACCAAGTCTTTACCGCACTGTCCGCACAGGCAGGATTCCGGTTCGTGACGGTGTTCGATGCGCGGCAAATGTTCTGGCAGCGGTTGACGGCCTGCGCGCGGACGCCTGGGTCTGGCGACGGTGGTGCAGGGTTGTTCTTCGACCAGCTGTTCGACTTGCGCTTCAACGGCGGAGAGGTCTTCGTTCCAGGTGTCTTCGAACAGATCGCGCTGCACAGCGGGCAGTGCTTCGCTTTTGACGCTGAAGCGGGTGCGGCGCAGGATGCTGAGCTCCAGGGTCAGCGCCTCGATCTTGATGTCCTTGATACGAATTTCATCGTCCTTGGCTTTCAGCGTTGCGTCGAACTGCTGTTCAGTTTCCTGCCGCGCCTGTTCGATCAACGAATCGATCGCCGATGCCAGCTGTGTTTTGGCCGCTGCTTCCAGATTCAGTTGATCGAGTTTAGCTTGTAAATTCATGGTGTTATTATACCCGATGCTCGGTAGGGAGTCACGCTGAAACCCGCATGAATGCTGGGTTTCAGCAGGTTTTTACGGAAAATGCAGGCGCTGTTCAAGCCCGTAAATCCGCCGACGGGACAGACGACAAGCGCCGCCAATCGACCCCGGCAATCAGCCATTCCCATTGCGCGACTGTGAGAGAAACACAGGGCTCTCCCGCCTTCGGCCCAATAAAGCGGCCCTCGTGCAAACGGCGCTGACATAACCACACTCCGGTGCCGTCCCACAGCAATACTTTGATGCGATTACCCGCACGATTGCGAAACACGAAGGCCGACCCCGCGCAAGGCGCATGTCCCAGCACCTGCTGCACATGGCTTGATAAACCGTCGATGCCGCGACGCATATCCACCGCCGCGACACTGAACCAAATCTGGACGGGATGAGCGATCAATCCAGACATTGCAGCAGCTCCGCCAACCAGCGAGGAGAAGTCGACGTTGAGAGTTCCAGGGTGTACCCCTGTCTTGTCCGCAATAGCAGCGCATGCGCCGCCGGTTCAGCTACTTTATCAATCGATACCGGCAAAAAACCGGCGCGCGAAGGTGAAAGAGGGCGAACCGCGGATGCTTCGGCATCCAGATGCCGCACCCAGTAGTTGAAAGTAGCCGGCTTCAGCTCGTTCCGACGGCTATATTCGACCTGACTCAGGCCGCTGGCTCGCCACTGCTCGATATGGCGTATCTGCTCTGCTTGCTTGTTATTCATGCTATTCATGCTTCGACTCCTCAAGGAAAATGCAAAGCATGACGGAAGACTTATTTTTTATGTAGACGGGACGACTGGACGCTTACAATCCTGGCAGTAAAGCCGCCCTTCGATCGTCCCAAGGCTTCGTCTCCGGCGTTGCCGCCCGCCGCGCCACCGGTGCAGGGATGAGTCCGGTTAATGGTGGAGTCGATAAACACGCTTTGCACATCAGGATGATGGATGCATCCGGCGAACAGCGACCGCCAGACCCCATGCTCCAGCGGGAAAAACGCTTGAACACGGCGTTCCAGTTGCCATGCGCTTCCGGCAGCAAACGCCATTGAGAACCAGATCGAAGAATTTGCAGAACAGCGGCCAGAAAGGCCCGGCACCGTTCCCCGGACGTCGACCGGACATGCCGATGCTTCACCAGCATGGGATAGATAACGCTCCAATCTTCGGCGTAATGTCAAGTCGGTTAGCCATTTTCGAAATGGTTCCAGCTTCACTGGTGGCGCCTGCTAATGTCAACAGAATCTAGATAACGAAATGCAAAAGCAAGGCTTGATGAACGGCTTCGCCGGGAGCAAACAGAATGACCGTGGCTCCCTCATGACAAAGAAAATTCATGTTTCCGAGGTCAAGCTTGGCATGTTCATTCACGAAATATGTGCCAACTGGCTGGATCACCCTTTCTGGAATGGTTCGTTCGCTCTGAATTCGATCGATAGCTTAACAAAACTCAAGGCCAGCGGCATAAAGTATGTGTGGATAGATGTGTCAAGAGGGATTGATGTTGAACCACGCATCTCCATGGTAACCCAGGAAAATGAAAACCGGAAAATAGAAAGCGTGCTGCATGGTGCGATAGCCGACCTTCCAAAAACCGGGAGAGCTGTAGCCATACACGAAGAGATTGACAACGCCCGTAAGGTACTGGCCAAAGCTCAAAAAAAGGTAGAGATCATGCTTCTCGACGCACGCATGGGAAAAGCGCTCCAAATCGAAGATGTCATGACGGTGGTATATGAAATCAATCGATCCGTTGCGCGGAATTCGAATGCGCTGTTAAGTCTGGTACGGCTGAAAAACAAGGACAATTACACCTATATGCATTCCGTCGCGGTCTGTGCATTGATGATGGCGCTGGGAAAGCAATTGGGCATCAGAGACGAACAATTGCCGCTGTTAGGAGAGGCCGGACTATTCCACGATATCGGCAAGGCCAAGATTCCTGAAACCGTACTGAATAAACCCGGAAAACTGACGGATGAAGAGTTTACCGTCATAAAACAGCACCCGCGGCTGGGCTGGAGAATTTTAAAGCAATTACCGGGTATCAACGACCTAACACTGGATGTAGCCTTGCATCACCATGAAAAAACAGATGGCACGGGGTATCCAGACAAACTCTCGGGCGAAAGCTTGTCGTTGGCGGCACGCATGGGTGCAATCTGCGACGTATATGACGCCATCACTTCCGAGCGTTGCTATAAAAATGCATGGGAGCCTGCCGAAGCCATACGCAAAATAGCTTCCTGGCAGCAGAACGGACATTTCGATAAAAAAGTGTTTCACGCATTCGTCAAGACCGTGGGGATTTATCCGGTCGGAACCTTGGTCAAGCTGAAATCCGGTCGCCTGGGCGTCGTTGTCGATCAAACAGAAAAAAATCTGACGACGCCGATAGTGAAAGTTTTCTTTTCTATAGCAGGCAACATGCATATTTTTCCGGAAAAAATAAACATGGCTAAGTCACGCGAAAGCATAGAATCGAGTGAAGATCCCACAAAGTGGGGATTCAATTTGCAAACCATAATGGAGACAAATAGTTAGCTTCATGGCGGCGGGTATTGCAATTTAAGCGCGAAAATATTCACCCGTCGGGCGAGGTGTAGACTAAGATGGATTCGGAAACGATGCTGGACAAAGCGGTGTAGTGCGTTCAAGTAACCGCTTCCATGTGGAAGGCTGGGGTAAGTTTTGCTTAGAAGCTGTTCATAATCTTTTCAATAATAACGCCAGGAAGGCCAAATGGACAAACTGCAAGCTGGTATTGAGCTCGCACTCGCATTTTTTCCGTAACTGTAAGCTTTTCAAGCCAAAATCAGGTTAAGACTTAACACTTGTGTAGCTGACGGAATGTTCGGCGGTTTGCGCTTACACCCCATTTTTGTTGGCTGTTCAGTCCATAGACAGACTAGATAAAATGAACGACGACAGAAAACACCTGACCGGGCGCGAGATCGAAAAGCTGCTGGCGGCGCGGTCAAGGGCGCGCGTAACTAAGCGCGCGACCGCTGCTTATTGGTGATGCTGTTTAGGCATGGATTGCGCGTCTCGGAAGCTTTGGCGCTGAAACTGAACGCGGTCGATCTGGACGGGCGCACCCTGCATGTGACGCGGCTGAAGAAAGGCTTATCGACCACGCACCCGTGCGCGGCGACGAGCTGCGATTGTTGCGCGCTGGGCTGAAGGTGCGGGCGGCGATGAACCCGGAGACAACGGCGCTGTTCATCAGCGAGCGGCGCGGGGTGTTGTCGCGCAAAACGGTATGGAGTTTGGTTCGGCGCTATGGCGATGCGGCGGCGCTGGATATTGCCGCGCATCCGCACATGTTGCGCCATGCTTGCGGCTTTGCTTTGGCCGACCAGGGCGCGGATACGCGGCTGATTCAGGATTCCTGGGACGCCGGAATATTCAGCATACGGTGCGTTATACAGCCACCAGTCCGGCGCGGTTTGAAAAACTGTGGCGGTAGCATTGTCAATAATTGCCAATTATTGACAATAGTGCTGAGTTGAAACCGTTCCTAACCCAAGAGGTTGACATGACAATGAACGTCAATTTAAGCCCTCAGCTTGAGGACATGGTGAGGCAAAAAGTTGCTTCCGGCCTTTACACCTCGGCCAGCGAAATTGTGCGCGAAGCGTTGCGGATGATGGAGGCACAAGACCGGTTACGCGCCGCAAAACTTGAACAGTTGAGGCAGGACATTTATGAAGGGATGGAAAGCGGCGAGCCGACGCCGTGAGATGCCGAAGAGATCAAACGGGAAGGCCGCCAGAGACGAGCCGCCAGCGCCACTCATACTCAAGGGGCTTGAAGTGCCATTTATTACCAAAAGGCCACGCGCCAAAAGTGATCTTGTCGAAATATGGGATTACATCGCCGAAGACAGCGAAGCGCGGGCAGACGACTTCATCGACCGCATTGACCAGAAATTCCGCACACTGGCACAACGCCCCGGCATTGGCCGCTTGCGGGATGAACTGGCGGCAGATGTGCGAAGTTCCCAGTTGGCCACTACCATATAGCGATAGCGGTAAGATTTTTGGAAGAGGCCTTTTTCTCCACCCTGCTTAAGGCGCGGCGCGGCTTACAGAGGTATCTTCTCTTGCGTACAGTCAGGTATAGATATGACAATCTGCAGCATGAACCGATATATTAGAGTTGAAAACCCTAGTTTCAAGAGAATCAATAGCGAGAGACGCATCATGTAAAACTGTATCGGCCTTTTTGATAGATAGATCGTATTTACTCAGTGACAAGTCTATGCTTTTGAACTTACTTTCAACCACCTCTAAAACATCTTCGTTGAAGTGAGCGTCAACTGCTATTATCTCATTATTGCTTTGTATTCGTGAAATATTAGATCCTATTACTTCCACGCTAAGCCCTATTGCTCCCACGCTAGCCAGTATTCCTTCTAAATAGACACCAATAGCTTCAATAAGAACAGAAGATGCTTCGAAAGTAACCCAGGGAGAACAAGCAAAGTTCCAGGCTCCAAATAAAAACTCGAATGAACTTCCGTAAACTGTTTCATAGGAATCTCCATTAACTGTTTCAGTGGATTTTCCATTAATTGTTTCAGTGGAGCTTCCGTTAATTGTTTCAGTGGAATCTCCATTAACTGTTTCAGTGGAGTTTCCGTTAATTAATTCAACGCTATTTCCTGAGACAACTTCCTTACTGTTTCCTCCGGCGGGCTCAAAATACAAGTGCAACACTATGATAAGGTGTTGCAATGGAAAAGAAATATAATCACTTAAGTGCAGAGGATCGTGCCGCGATCATGTTGATGAAGTCAGATGGACATAGCCTGAGGGCGATGGCTTTGAGATTACAGCGATCTCCGTCAACGATCAGTCGCGAATTGTTACGCAATCCAGTCAAGTCTGGTAGCTATTGCGCAGGTACGGCGGGGATACGAGCGAGGCAGTTACGCCATATGGCTCGAAAGCCGCGCAAATTATTACCGGATAGCCTGCTTTTTGGCGTAGTCGATTACTTTCTGCATGAAGGTTGGTCGCCTGAACAGATTTCTGGCACACTCAAGCGCGTGTATGCAGAGCAGGGAGCCCTTACGGTGTCACATGAAACGATATACACCGCACTGTATGCCTTCCCACGCGGTGAATTACGCAGCGAACTGTTGAGCTGTTTGCGGCAATCTCACACGGGCAGACGTCCTCGCGCCAGAGGAACCGATCGGCGTGGTCAGATACCTGATATGAACAGCTTGCATGTACGTCCACCGGAGATTGAAGACCGGCTGGTTCCAGGGCATTGGGAAGGTGATCTGATCAAGGGGTCAGGCAATCGTTCTTCGGTAGGCACGCTGGTCGAGCGTAGCAGCCGCCTTGTGATGCTGGCGGCTATGACGTCCGGCACGGCTGAAGCCGCACTGGAAGGCTTCAGTAACGCATTGAACCGTGTCCATGAGCCGATGCGCAAAACCATGACCTATGATCAAGGTAAGGAAATGAGCTGCCATAAAACGCTCAGTGAGCGAGCGGGCATCACCATCTACTTTGCCGACCCTCATAGCCCTTGGCAACGCGGAAGTAACGAGAACACCAATGGACTACTGCGCCAGTATTTACCCAAAGGAACCGATTTGTCGACCTACTCGCAGGAGCAACTGGATGAAATCGCATACAGACTGAACACGAGACCGAGAAAAATTCTCGGGTTTAGAACCCCCTTGGAAGTTTATGCCGAATTCCTGCATAATTGCCAAAAGGATGAGGCTATGTGCGAATCAACAACCGTTGCACTTGGAATTTGAAACCGCCGTTTCCTCCTGTAAACTCGTAACTGTCTCCGGTAGTAATTTCAGTGTTCCATAATCCTGTTGCGATATCTATGCTACTGCCGTCCGTATAGAATTCGAAATTAATATTATCTGTTGCTGCTGGTGTGGGGAAACCATTTAAAGTTAATTGCTGTTGTGTAGAGTAAGGCAAAGCGCCCCATGCAGTGGTATAGTTTATTTTCGGTTCATCATCAGCGTTAGGAGATTGCTGCTGTTGCCTCGTGACGTTTGTTTGTAGTTCTCCGCCCTGCCACATCTGCTGTGTATTCCGCCATGACAGTTTTTCCGGGCTCGCCTGCCACTGTTGCTGTGTGCCGGGGTTGGCCTTCGATGTATACGAATAACGCGCCTTAGACTCGTTCGATCCGCCCAACCCCATGCGCATCCAGGTATTACCACCGGGCGTTTTGAGGAGTATATGCTGTTTGCCTGCTTCATCATGCAGCGTGATCTCGTTGCCACCAGCGGTGCGGATACGCGATTGCATCTGGTTGACATCGGTAACCACGCTGGGGTTGATCGAGTTCGGCACCGCGCCCATGATAATCGGCTGGTCCGGGTCGCCGTTGACGAAGGACAGCAGCACCTCGGTGCCTTTCAGTAACGGGAAGTGCATGCCGTGATCACTGCCGGCGTACGGCGTCGCCATGCGGATCCAGGCCGAACCGCGGTTGGCGCGTTTATGGCTGATATCGAACGGCAACTGCACCTTGTACTCGCCATATTGGTTCAATTCCGCGTACTGACCGCTGCCTTCGGCATCGATAAAGGCGTTGATGGTGCCGATGATTTTCGGCCAGGGATGTTTGGTTTCCGGGCGATACTGCACATTGTCCGGGATGGCGGTAAATTCCGCGCTGTAAAAATCGCTGCTGCCAAGCTCCGCCGGAACCCTTAATCCGTCGAGCAGCAATCCGGCCTGGGAGCCTCGATGTTTAACCGCGGTCAGCAGGTAGCGGCGGTTGAGCGGCTGGCGCGGATGATTCGCTGTTTCAATAAAATGCCCGCAGCGCAAACCGGTGGCGGTGCTACCGCCAAAATACCGGTCGGCACGGCACAGCAGGCTCTCGGCTTGCAGTTTCGCGCGCAGTTTTATTTCCATGTTGTTTTTTATTTTTCTGCCGAACAGATGCACTTCGCCGATGCCGCTCGCCGGGTTAACCTGCGCCGTGCCTTCAGCTCCTGACTGGCGCGCTCGGCGCTGTAATCGCGTATCACAAGCCGCTTGGGCAGGTTTTGCGCCACCCGGCGCAAGCTTTGAAAGCGGCGCGTTTGTAACACGCCATCGCCCGTTTCGCCCGGCGCTTGATAACTCAGCCTGATCGCCTCGTCCTTGTGCGCGGTCCAGGTGTCGCTGAACAGAACTTTCTCGTTTCCGTCGATTGTTTCATACCACCAGTAGATGCCCAAGCGTTCAGCCCAGCGCGAGATAAAATTCAAATAGGTTTCACGGTACTGGCAGATATAATCGAGCCTGGGCGCGTTCGAAGCGTTATTCAGCAGCCGCACCTCGAAATCGTTGCTCATCAATCCGGCGTTTTCCAGCACCGTGTCGAAGATTTCCGGGCGGCTCTGGTCCAGATAAATTTCGGAAAGCATGTAGGTTTCCAGTTTCCACAGTTTCGGCACCAATATCGCGCGGTAGAACGTCCAGTCGTCGACCTGGTATTCGTAGGAAAACTCCTGGATCAAGCCGCGATAAACGGTGTCCCGGCCACCTTCGATACCGTCGTTCAGCGAAAATTGCGCATCAAGGCCGATCAGGCCGGGTTCGTCGATCTCGCCGTTTTGGGAAACCAGCAGCAACTCGAACCGATAAAGCTCGGATAGCGCTTCTTCGCCTTCGAAGCGCGCCACTTCGAAAGTATGCTGCGGCAGGTTTGCGCAGGAAAAAGTGAAGCGGCGATTAGAACCGCTGAGTTGGCTGAATGAATGCATAATTTATCCTAAACTGATTGTTTTAAGCTACATTTGAATAAGCCAAATATATAGCGTACCCCAAACTCAAGATAGAGTATTTTGACTCCGCCTATCCATAAAACGATTATCTGCAACGCGAGATTATCGGCGCATTATTTAATCCGTATGTGTAACGACCTGCAATCGAAAACGCCCGAACCTGCAATCAGCGCATCGGCAAGCCCAGATTAACTGAGAATGGGCCTGAAATCAACCGCGCCGGCCTGCAATCCATCGCCGTCAACCCACATTATTTGCGACTGACCGCTGCGCCCAAACACGGCACACGCTAGCGTACTCCGCCGGCGCCGGTAAAGAAAACGATCGTTTTCCTTACTGTTTCCGACAACCATGCAGGCCGGTAGCACCGTTCTTTTTTCTGCTCAAACAAACGACCGTTTTAGTGGTACGGTGACTGTCGGCCTCAAAAAATCCATTTTTGTGCGCCCTACCCCGCTTATTCGTACCATAAAACACGTATATCAAATCTAAGTACCAATCCGATAAATTTAGATGAGTATCATGGTATAAAATGGCCTGTTACCAGAAACAGGGCTAATTTTATGCTTGTCGGCTATGCCAGAGTATCGACCAACGACCAACACCTTGATCTTCAGCAAGATGCTTTGCGGGCTGCGCAGTGCGATGACATTTATACTGACACCGCCAGTGGAGCCAAGATGCAGCGGCCAGGACTGACCGACGCGCTTAAGCAATGCCGGTCAGGTGACACGCTGGTTGTCTGGAAACTCGACCGGCTGGGGCGTTCTCTTCCGCACCTGGTTGAAACCGTGCGCGATCTGGTGGCGCGAGGTGTCGGCTTCAAAAGCCTGCAAGAAAATATCGACACCACCACGTCAGGCGGCAAACTGATTTTTCATATCTTTGCTTCGCTGGCCGAGTTTGAGCGCGACATCATCCGCGAGCGTACCCATGCCGGGCTGTCGGCGGCGCGTGCGCGTGGCAGAAATGGCGGAAGGCCTGCAGGCGTGGACGAAAGGAAGAAAAAAGCGGCGATTGCGCTCTCCAGGGACAAGGAGCGTAGCGTCAAGGACATTTGCGAAATCGTCGGTATTTCACGCAATACCTATTATAAGTACACGCGCGCCGAGGATAAGCCGGCAGCGGCATCCAAGAAACCGAAGAACGCCGGTAAGCTGGCGACGGGAGACAAAGCATAACGGCGTAGTCAAAATGATCGTGCGGACCGGCGTGCGTAAAATCCGCCTCGTGTCTTGTTGTCGGGCATGGCGTCAGACGTGATGCGGGTTACGACCGATTTTACTCATTTACGAAGGTGTTCTACGCCTATCTGCTTGATTCCGTCTTAGAAAAAGTCTACAGTGCGATCATTGAATGCGTACCTTGTGCGCACTACATTAAGCATAAATAGTTCTGTAGGAGAATACATATGCAAACGCATTATGCTGAGACAGCTATTCGCGCCGGTTCTAAAGTTCGCACGAAAGAGCAGCGGGCGGCGCTTTTGATAAAAGCAAATATCCTCGATAGCAATGGCGATTATGTGAAAGGCTTTTTTTCGTCTGAAACGATAAAAAAAGATAAAGCTCGTCGTGAGGAAAAATAAAATTGTATTCGTCAAAATCATCATATGTACTTGGCTTTCATGGTCTTGACGAAGAAGTTGGCAAGAAAGTGTTGAATGGCGAAGATGAGTTGCGTCATAGCAATAACAGCTATGACTGGTTCGGGAACGGCGTTTATTTCTGGGAAAATAGCGAAGAACGTGCGCGCCAGTTTGTCGAGCAGGCCCGTACTCGTAGCGGTTCTGCGATTAATAAACCGTTTGTTATCGGCGCAATCATTGATCTTGGAACCTGTTTAGACCTTCTTGACCAAAAATGGCTGGATTTTATCCGTCTTGCTTATGATGACATGATGCTTGGATTGAAAGATGCCGGCGATAAGGAGCCGCCTACAAATTCGTCATTTGGTGTGAATGACTTTGATTTTAAGAAGCGCGAGCTTGATTGTGCGGTTATTCGTTATGCCGTCCAATTAGCCGAAGTAGAGGAAAACATTAAATTTGATTCGGTCAGAGCGGCTTTCTGGGAGGGTGATGAGCTTTATCCGAATGCAGGATTTAGAACGCACAATCATATTCAATTATCCGTAATCAATCCAGATTGCATCAAGGGGATATTTCTTCCTCGTAAAAAGGTAAGTATTTAGTTTGTATGGTTTTTTAGTTGACGACATCCGATATGTGTCTTATCGTCCGTAGGACTAACCACGGGGCTTGTTGGTGTAAGCCTCCCCCCGAGGACAGACGATAGATTCAAGAAAGCCCGCCCTATGGTGGGCTTTTTTTGTAGTCTGTAAAAACCATGACTGGCGAAACCAGCACCGGTATCTGGCCAGGGGCCGGATAAAGCGACTGCGAAGCATCGCGAAACGCTCCTCGACATCAAGGCTGTTCTGAGCGCCGGCATCGGATCGCTGAGCATAACCGCACGACCCAATATTCACGCGACCCGTTAACCAACCGTTCTTTTTTGTGTTTTTGGGGGGCAATGGAACAGTGAACCGACTTAGGGCTTTTGATGTAAACGAGAAATTTTCTGTTGGGCGAACCCGCCATCCCTGGCGGGTCGGGTGCTATGCGCTACGCGCACCGAGCCGGTTTCCGTCTCGGCCTTACGGTAACGCCCCCTTTCGTTTGGTTGTGTCAACGGACTGCTTGTCCCTGGCCGGATCACGCTTCGCATGAACCGGCTGTTGAAGGCTAAGGTTCCACCGCACCCTTAGGGAAACGCTGATTTAATCGCCACCTAATTCCATATATTTATTATGGATATAAATTAACCATGGTATAATAATCAATATATTATACTGAAACGGTTTCCGGCGTATGATGAAACAGACCACCCTCCTTGACGTTCTTCTCCAGCAAAAATCGCGTACCACGCGGCGCGAGACTTTTTTGAACGCGATGGATCAGGTAGTTCCCTGGTCTGAACTGGTCGAGCTCATTCAGCCGGTGTATCCCGCTTCCGGACGAGGTCGTCCGCCTATCGGGATCGAAAGGATGTTGCGATTGTATTTCATCCAGCAATGGTACGGCTTTTCCGACGAAGGAACAGAAGATGCGCTTTATGATATGCCCCTATTAAGCCGCTTTGCCGGAATTGACCTGACGCATGAGCGTGTTCCCGATGCTACCACGCTATTGAACTTCCGCCACCTGCTGGAAGAGCATAAGCTGGCGCCGGTGATGCTGGGCCGCATTAATGCGCTTCTTGAAGCGAAAGGATTACTCATGCGCGAAGGAACGATCGTGGATGCCACGTTGATCGCAGCGCCGCCCTCGACCAAAAACAAAAGTGGCGAGCGCGATCCGGAAATGCACCAGACCAAGAAAGGAAATCAGTGGTATTTCGGGATGAAGGCGCATATTGGTGTGGATGCTGAATCGGGACTGGTTCATACGGTTGTCGGTACGTCGGCGCATGTCAGTGATGTGGTGATGACCAGCGAGTTGCTTCATGGTCGGGAACAAGTGGTCATAGCCGATGCCGGTTACATCGGCGTTGAAAAGCGCGAAGAGAATACCGGGAAAACGGTGGAGTGGTTGATCGCCATGAAGCGCGGCAAGCTAAAAGCGATGCCCGAAGGCCGATGGAAAGAAACGGTGCGCGAGATCGAAAAAAAGAAGGCGCAGATTCGTTCGCGTGTCGAGCATCCGTTCCATGTGATCAAGAACCTGTTTCATTATCGCAAGACGCGGTATCGGGGATTGGAAAAGAACACGCATCAACTACAGATTTTGTTCGGGCTTTGTAATTTGTACCGGAGCCAAAAGCGGCTGATGGGGTCGATATGAGGGATTATTGCGCCCTCAATCCGCCCGAAAGGCGGAAAATGCCGGTAAAACCGGTGGTTTTAAGAGGGAACGCATAAAAAATGCGCCAAAATAGAAAATTTAGGCTCAAAAAAATTGCGCACCGGCGCAGCAACCCAGGTTTTGGCTATTAATCAGCGGTTCCTTAGCGCAGGATAATAAAAATAACGGCTTTCACGATAAAAAACGGCTTTCAGCCACCGCTTTTTTTATCGAAAAGCCTCCGTTGTCTATTGAAAAACAAAGGAAATACGGTTGACCTTTAGCTTGATTCCATCTTATAAAAAGTCTAAAGTCAGATTATAAATATGTACTTTATGCGAACTACACAGTGGCGGAAAATCTGGAAATTACACAGACAAAAGACAAGCGATCAGCCAGTTCTCCGTTAACAAGCATCGAATCGGAACGATCCGTCAAAATAGATACTTGTACCGCGCTCGCATTATTCCAAGCTGAAAACTCCCGTTTGATAGCTCTACTGGAGAAGCATGGCATCGAATGGCGATTGCCGCTCGAGCCAGCGCCAGTGCCTTTCATTGAAATTGATTCTCCAAAACTCGGTACTGACGAGAAAGTAGCGTTATTCCGCCGCTTGTTCCGGGGGCGTACCGATGTTTATCCTATACGCTGGGAAAGCAAATCATCCAGTAAAGCTGGCTACTCGCCTGCCTGCGCCAATGAGTGGCGAAGCGGTATCTGCGAAAAGCCGCGCATTAAATGTTCGAATTGTGGGAGCCGTTTGCTGGCTCCATTTTCCGATGCCGTTATCTACGATCACCTGGCGGGTAAGCATACCGTTGGTGTTTACCCACTACTGCCTGACGATACCTGCCATTTTCTTGCAGCTGATTTCGACGAAGCCGAATGGAAAGATCGCGGCAGGCAATGGTAAAACTGCGTACAGAAAAGGGCTTTCTTGAGCTGTTAAAACTCGACTTCAACTACAAGGGTAAGATGCTTAAGGCTATTATTCAGCCTGCCCGTATCGAGAAACCGGACGGTACATCGCAAGACTATTACCCAAGCGCCAATGAAGAGCTGATTGAGGACGCGCTACGTAAAATTGCAGCAGATCAGAACCACGGTTATTTTGACAAGACTAACTACCATAGCGGCGTGGTATTCTCGCTGCATATGCTACGTCAGGAGTTGAAGAAGAGGGGACATGCCCGCTCTTTTCAGCAAATAACCCTTAGCTTGAATATCCTATCCGGCAGTGTGATCGAATTGCGCGCGGAGGACGGCAACAACGCCGAGGCCTTTACGCGCAGCCCTTATTTTCCTTCACTTTCGGCGGTATCCCGCATGAAATTACAGAATGATCCTCATGCAAAATGGGTGGTGCCAGCGCATCCGCCGAACAGTGTTCCGGCAAGATGGACAAGGACGCTATTGCTGTCCGAGTCCAAAGCTTAGTACGTCAAAACTATGATTGAGCGCCACTGGATGAAACCAGCGTTCCTTCCGCCTTGTGCGGACGATAGGCGCGGTAGGTGCGAAAACCGATATACCCCATGATCGAGAAAAACAACACGACAACAAAACCGGTAAATTTACCCAGCCAGTCGGATTTTTTCGTCGGGCTTTCCAAAGCGACGCTGAACGGAACGCGCAAATGATCGTCTTCGGTAATATCCCGGTCCCCTATCGTCACCATCAATGCGTAATGCCCGGCTTGCATTAAATCGGCAACAATTTCAGCGGTTCCGTTCTTGTAAACTTTGGCAGGGGTCTCGGTAATGGTACGTTTGATTTTCGGCAAGCGTCCATCGTTGATTTCTTCCTCGACTACCCGCAGAGAAAGCGGCGTTGTGCGCACATCCCGGTCCAGCAGATCCACAGTCAAAAACGTTTTGCCGGTCGCCGGTATTTCCTGACAATATCTGACGAAAGGCGTAGTTTCTCCTTTGACCTGTCCTTCCTGCATCGCGGTAAAATTCACCGCATAAAAATCGTTGGTGACCATGCATTTTATACCGGAACCGGCGTAGGCCTGACGGCCATTATTCATCGGGTCCCTCGGCGCGTTCGCCGCATTGGCGCACAGGACGCCGCTTAATGAAACAACGGCGCAAAAAAGGAATAAAACTATACTGCGGAACTTACGGATTTTCATGGGCGGCGCTCTCTAGTGTGGTTTGGGTTCAACCTGAAAATAATATTTTCCGCTGACGACATGACCGTCAGCGGAAAGTACCCGGTAGCGGACGGTATAACGGCCTGGGTTCAGCTTGGATACGGAAGCCCTCAAATGCGAATGATCGCTAAAATCGAGCTTGGCGTCGTGCTTGTCCACGCGCGTTCCGTTCTCGTCGATAACGGCAAGGGCCAGATACTCCTGCCCTACCCCGTCGTTAAAAATCAGTAAAACATCGTCGGGCGCATCGCTGATGACCGCGTCTTTATCGGGTTGCGATTCGACCAGTATGGCGTGAGCCAAATTTACCGGAGGATAGCCTCCGTCCGGACCAGCCAATGCGAATGGCGAAGATTTGCTTTCCTTTAACACACCCTCCAATCGTTCATGGCGTAACGTCCCCCGATCGCCTAAATACGGAACCGCAGCAGCGTATCCCGCCCATGAACCATCGCAAAACAGCGCGGCGATTAAAACAAAAAATATTCTCATGTTGATATTTTTATTGATAAATTAGTTAATGACCGACATACCCAGCACTTTGCCTGCATCAAGGCGTCTTTCCGTCCAGAATGCCCGAAATCCGCCCGCAACGGTCACGATGACCGGATGATCCGCAATCGCATCGGCGGCTGTTATGATTTGCGGCGCCGTCCATTCTTTCCCTGCATTGGCGGATGACTGAAAATGTATCAGCGAGTGTCCACGATCGATCCGGCTGAACACGATACCCAGTCTACCGGCGGGCGTACCGGCTATATCGCCGTCACGCCCCAGCGCATCGCCGATACGTTGCGGCGTCGACCAATGCGTTCCGGCGTCGGCGGATTGCAGATAATAAAGACCCGCCGCCTCGTCCTTGCCGGTCCACACCACGCCATGCAGCAGCGTTTTTCCATCTGCCCGAGTCAAAGCCAAACCGCCGCCATTATGCGGACACCCGGCAAAATGCCAGTCGAACCGTCCCACTGCGCCTTCCTTACGCCACTGACCGCCGGCGCCTGGGCGGAGCGCCAACTTCATATCGTGCGGTTCGGCGCTGCGATAAAGCACCGCAACTGACTGATCGTCCAGCATCTGTATGCGATTCCAGCAGCAGGTGCATACCAGCGGATCGACAGTCTGCTCTTGCTGCCAACTCTGTCCGCCGTTATCTGTAACCGCATATCTCAAACCGCTGGTGTTTCCGTTTTCCTCGCGGTCGTCCAGCCAAACCAGATGCATACGACCCTGGCTGTCGGCGGCTAAGCCGGCATAGGCCTGATTTTTCGCGCTATCCCCTTTCACAGGATAGCCGGCAATGCGCCAAGTACGCCCGCCGTCATCGGACACGGCGGATTGCAGAGGCCCGTTGCCGGGCATATCCCGCTGTTCCTGCCAAACCGCCAGCAACCTGTTCCCTGCTACCGCAAGTCTGGCGTCGTTTCCCCGCCGCACTTGCAGTGGCTTATCGGCCGCCATGCCGATGTTTACCGGTGCCTCCCAATGCAACCCTCCATCCCGGGAGCGTAAATAAAACAGCCCCTGCCGCAGCCCTTCGCGCGTACCCGCAATCAAGGCATGCAACACATCGCCGTCACCAACGACATCGACACTTTGGATCGCGCTGACGCCATGCAGGTCAGGGTAAACAGCAGACGAGCTTCGCGCATACGTTTCGGCACGCGCGTGCAATGCAAACACACCCATTCCTGCCAGCAACAGAATGGATAATATGCGAGATCGATATAGAAAAAGGTTTTGTGTCAACAACACGGCAAAACATGAAATCTATTAAAATCCGGGAAGCTTACAGCCGGACCGGTTCTGCTAATTAAAACTTTCGTGTCACAAAAAAACCATGGCGAGTCGTTTCAGGTGTATCCGATTGAAACTCCCCGCCATGAAAATGAGGTTATACACGCCTCATAATATATACAATAGACATGCCAATACACTAAATAATATAAATATCAATATATTGGTATTTTTATAAAGATGCAGTGAGGCCGAATATCAGGTCATATCCCACAACTTTACGAGATATGACCTACTTTGAAAAACGGCGCGTATTGAAATCCAGGGGGAAGGAAGGCTATTCAAATAGCCAAAAGGTTCGAGCGCATGACAACCCTCTCCCGATACGGGAGAGGGTTCTTGAAACAATTAACCGATTGCGCTTAAGCCGGCGCGATGCAATAACTGGGTATCCAGGTTTTCCGCATCAAGGGAGCGGGAATTTCGCTGTAATCGAATACCAGCGCTTCCTGAATCATCAGCTCCAGATCAAACAATAACGCGGTTTCCGGAATGTCATGAAAAAACATGCGGAACAGGGCCGGCGTCATCCATTGGGACAGCTTCAGTCCCATCGCTCCAAGATAATTGCGGCGTTGGCCGATATGCGCCAATTCGTCTATGGTGATTTCGTTCAGCAATTCGCGTAACCGGGCTGCTGCTTCTGGTTCGTCGGCAAAAACCTCATCAAGCAAGGCATCGACGCGACGGTAGAACATGATACCCATCAGCTCGGTGACAAACGCAAAAGGACTCATCAAGTCTTCGGGGAGTTTGGGAAACAATTCATAAACCTTGCGCAGGGTAAAGCTCAACGGAACCCACTCGACCTGATCCAGACGGAAAGTAAGGAACATTTCATGAAACAAGCGTATGTGTGAAAACTCCTCGGCAAGATGATAACGGCTGATCTTGTCCGTTACATGTCTGGAGTTCGCCATATCCGGCGTAGCCGCCCAGGCGCCGGTAATGCCCACCCATTCGTGGCGGGCGAATTTATAAATACAGGTCAACAGCAACGTTTTACGATCCAGCGTCTTTGCGGCATCCTGTAGCTGCACATAATTTCTGTAGAAAGCATCCGGGTTCTGAAACGGTTGCCGCAATTGCACCGGCTGAGATTGGAAAGAGTCAAGCTTGGCTTTTTTCTTGGACAAACTCTGTTCCTGCTCCAGCAGTTCTCCGGAATGCTCTTGTGTAAAATTCCAGTAAATATCGAAATTGTCCTTGCGTTCGCTGGCCGTGCTGGGTGAAAAGATGGAAAGGTATTTTGGAAGTTGCGTCATGGAATTATCAAAAAGATTTATCTGGGTTCAATGGGACTCCCGCTTATTCGATTGTTCAGCGGAATGCCGTAGGGGCGGAAACCGAGCCGACCACGAATTCAACGAGAGTAAGGGTATGGTGCGAAGTAGCGCATTCCGCAGAGTAAACAACTGGATCTGCTCTGCTCATGACCAGATAAATCTTGCGCGGCATAACCGCCGCAGTGATTGCTTGGCTTGCGATTATAAGCTGTAAATAAAGGGCAATGTCAAGAGACTACCATATAGTTAATATGGTAATTCATGTTTGAAGTCGCTGGAATGGCAATATGCAGCAAGCTGACAAAAACCAAATCGAAAAAAACCCGCTCAAATTTTTGGGAATTGTATGCGGCTGACCATAAGAGATCCGGAAACCGCGAAAAACAACACCATCGGATGAAGCGTTAAACCGGCAAAAACCACCTGTCCGAACCAAAGAGATTCGCGCAAAGCACCCTGAGAAGCAGCGGCAGCCATCAACAATACCAGCAGTAACGAGGTTGGGATAGGCGTCCCTTCGAAGTACTTCACTTTATCGCCACCGTCCGACAGCGACTCGGCCGTAATGTTATAGCGGGCCAGGCGGGAAACGCCACATGCAACAAAACCAGCCAGGACAATGCGGTCGTATAAGCCCTGCATTCCGCAACCGTACGCAATGACGGCCGGGGCTACTCCGAAGGAGATGATGTCGGCAAGAGAATCCAGCTCGCGCCCCATGGAAGAAATTTTCCGCCGCCACCGGGCAACCCGCCCATCCAGAAAATCGAAGATAAAAGCGGCAAAGACCAGACCGCTTGCAAATAATACATGCTTGACTTCGCTGGTTTGCAGATACGTCATCATGGAAAACAACGCCACCGTTCCGCAGACTGCGTTTGCCAATGTGAACCAGTCGGCAAGATGGAGTTCTCGAATCATCGAAAAATGTTTACGCGGTCTATGTACCGTCATATGGGACTGATTCTCTCTCTGTAGCGGGAAACGCTCCCGGAACCGGTTTCCGGCTCCGGAAAAAAACCACATCCGCAGCCAAAATACCCTGTTGTAAAACAAAGCATACAATATAATGGACAGTATAGTGCAAGACTGGGTATTTCAGGCATGCGACTGTGTGGAGCATGAATTGTTAAACGTTAAAAGCGTCAGCGTCTGCGATGATCATTTCGAACAGCTCATTTCTTATCGGTTCTTATCTGGTCAGCGCGGGATTTATATTCGCGATAGGCATTCAGGCAAGCTTTGTCGCTCTGGCGGGATACCGCACGAAACTTTACCGGGTATTCTCGCTGCTGTGCCTCCTGGCGGCGGGCTTCATGTTCACCACAGTCAATTATTATCTGGTTGACACCGTTGCCGCGGCAGCGGTAGCCATCAAATGGCAGTCAACGCTCATCGGGTTTTTCTTCCTCGTTTTTTATGCCTTTGTCGCGATCTATACGCAACAACGCCGAATCAAGCCCTGGTTGATCGGCATAGCGCTGATTCTGGGCGGCCTGATGATAGCCAATTGCCTATCTCCTTACGGCACACGGTACGCAACCCTGGATAAAGCGGCGCCGCTGATTTTGCCCTGGGGAGAAATATTGCCAAGATTTTCAGGAAAAACAGGATCTTATGCATCGATTCCGCGCGCGACCCATTTAGGTATCCTGATTTGGGCACTTTACCGTAGCGCCGTGCAATTCAGGCAGGGACAACGGCGGGACGGGATATTTCTGGCGACCAGCGTTTTACTCCTTGTCGCCACCTATCTATGGGGCATGCTGATAGACTTGGGGCTCATCAACTCCTTCTATAGCCCTGGTCTTGCATTTCTCATACTGATCTTGCTGATGAGCATCGGTCTGGCGCTGGAGTTACGCCATCAAACGTCCATCATGAAATCCAACGCAGATGAACTGCGTATCGCCGCGACCGCCTTTGAAACCCAGGAAGGCATTTTCGTTACCGATGAAAGAAAAATCATCCTGCGCGTCAATAAAGCCTTCTGCCGGCTGACCGGTTACCAGCCCGAAGAAGTAATCGGCGCCCCTCCGGTCATGATCGGATTCGGGCGGAATCAAACTCCGTTCCTTCACCACATGCAGGAAATCCTTTTGCACGACCAATGCTGGCAGGGAGAAGCCTGGTGCAGAAACAAGGACGGCGCGTTAATGGAGATATGGCTGACCGTCAGCTGTATTTCCGATCCCAACGAGCAGACGCATATTTCCGTCGGCGCATTTTCCGATATTTCCAAGTATAAGGCCGCAGAGGCCCGGATACACGACCTTGCCTTCTATGATCCCCTGACCAACCTGCCCAATCGCCGTTTACTTCTCGACCGGCTACAGCAGGCGATCACTGCCGGCAACCGGCATAGAAGACATGGAGCCGTGCTGTTTATCGACCTGGATAATTTCAAAATTCTAAACGACAGTAAAGGACACAAGCTCGGCGATATATTATTGATCGAAGTGGCCGAGCGCCTGCAAACCACGCTGCGTGAAAGCGACACGGTGGCCAGACTGGGCGGAGATGGGTTCACCGCCATGCTATACACGCAGGGATCGGAGTCTGAAATCGCTGGCGAAAATCCGCATAAAACAGCTCATCATGAAGGCAACACAGTGGCAAGACTGGGCGGAGACGAATTCGTCGTCATCCTGAATAATCTGGACATGGAAACCCGGCAGGCGGTCGTACAGGCCGAAATAGTCGGCGAAAAACTGCTGGGAGCCTGCCGCGGACCGTTCAGCCTGCAAGGGCAGGAATACTACAGTTCGTCCTGTATCGGTGTTTGCCTTTTTCTCGGCAGCCAGTTTGGAGTGGATGAACTGCTCAAACGCGCCGATACCGCCATGTACCAGGCAAAAAAGGAAGGAAGCAACAACATGCGCTTTTATGACCCGGAAATGCAGTCCATACTGGAGTCGAGACTGCGGCTGGAGTCCTGGATGCGCAATATGGTCCCCGATAATCAGTTGCGGCTTCATTATCAACCCAAAGTCGATTCCAGCGGCCGGATTTTTGGCGCCGAGGTACTGCTGCGCTGGCTTCATCCGGAGCAGGGAATCATTTCTCCCGCCGAATTCATCCCGCTTTCGGAAGAAAACGGCTTGATTCTGCACATTGGAGAATGGGTGCTGAAGGCGGCCTGCCAACAGTTAAAAGCATGGGAAAACGATACGAAAACCAGTTCCTTGCACCTTTCCGTCAATGTCAGCGCAAAGCAGATCCATCAACCGGATTTTGTGGTACGAGTGCAGAACATACTCAACAACACCGGCGCCAACCCGGCAAAACTCAACCTAGAACTAACCGAAAGCATGCTGATGGAAAAAGTGGAAGACGTCATCAATAAAATGTCTTCCTTGAAATCCATCGGCGTAAGTTTCGCGCTGGATGATTTTGGCACCGGCTATTCCTCTTTGTCCTATCTGAAACGATTGCCGCTTGACGAGCTGAAGATAGACCAGTCTTTCGTACGCGACGTGTTGATAGCCCCTAACGACGACGCCATCGCCTGCGCCATCATAGCGCTGGGAAAAAGCATGGGACTATCGGTCATCGCCGAAGGCGTGGAGCTTCAGGAACAGCTGGACTTTCTAGCCCGTCACGGTTGCAATCATTTTCAGGGCTATCTGTTCAGCAAGCCGGTACCGATCGGTGAATTCGAGCTGCTGCTGGGCAACGCCGCCTGAAACACAAGCTTACTCGATATGCCAAGGCAGCTTGACTCGGCGTGTATAGTGCAGCCACCACCCTATCAGAGCAAGCAACGCGATCCCCACGATTACCCCCTCTTCTATTCGACGCAGATCGGTAACCACCAGCGCCAGGGTACTGCCGAAAACATAACCCAGAGCGCCCACAGCCAGAGCCCATAACAATGCCGCGAAAAAATTCAGCGGCGTATATTGCCGCCAGGTTACGTCACTCATTCCTATCGCGATCGGGCCTGCTATACGCAGCCCGTAAAGAAAGCGCATCGTAAAAATCAAACGTCGATGGTAGCGTTGCATCAGCGCGCGTATCTTCATGATGCGCGGTTCGATGCCGGGAAAGCGGCGCAGCAGTTGCGGCGCGTAATGTTTTCCCAACAGGAAATACAACTGATCGCCGGCGAAACTGCCGCCCATGGATAAAGCCACGACCCAAAAAAAGGACAAATAGCCCTGATATGCTGCGAAACTCGCAATCAGCAATACCGCTTCGCCCTCTAGAAACGAACCGATAAATACAGCCCAATAACCATACTGCCGAACCCACTCTATGATATGCATTTTATCCTCACTAGTGACATAAGACGGTAGCAGAATAGTTACAAATAATATAGCGAAGTGACTGACATCATTGAACTTAAACCTGATCCGGCTTGTTCTGGCCTATTAGCACAGAACTCATCGAAATAGCGCCCAGAGTGACTTTTTCGCAAAAAAATGTAACTGCTTCCCCTTTATCCTGCAGCCCCAGTACAGGCAGCAGCGGACAAAAATGATCGAATGCAGGCACGGACAAACGCGCGGCTTCGCCCAATTGCTGATAATGGATAATCGCGTCATGCTCACCGGCCAGAATCAACTTCCTGATTTGCTGATCGAAGGCAATGGCCCAATCATGAGCGATATCTTTCCAGATCACGGCTCCGAGGTTATGAACGATGTTTCCGCTGCCGAGAACCAGCACGCCTTGATTCCTCAGCACTTTCAAAGCCCTGCCCAGATCATAGTGAAATTGTGCGGGTTTGCTGTGATCCAGACTCAGTTGGAGAACCGGGATATCGGCCTGCGGATACATACGGCGCAAGATAGACCACGCCCCGTGATCCAGACCCCAGTCAAAATCCGGCTTGATTGCGACTCCTTCGACAGTCTGCCGTATCCGTTCCGCCAGTGCAGGCTCGCCGGGAGCAGGATATTCCAGATCGAAAAGCGCTTGCGGGAAACCAGCAAAATCATGAATAGTGCGAGGCTGCAGCATCGCTGTCACATAAGTGCCGGCGGTTTCCCAATGAGCCGACAAACACAGTATTGCCTCAGGTTTGGGGAACGACTGGGCAATCCGGCTCCATGCGCGACTGAACTCGTTATCTTCAATGGCGTTCATCGGGCTGCCGTGACCGATGAACAGCACAGGCATTTGATATGCCGGTCCGTCAGGCTTCTGGTTGGCGGCAGTGGCATCCGGTATCTTCATCGTTACTCACTCCATAAAGTTCGATACATAAGGCGCATGCCCATACGGATGTCCGTCCGTTTATACTACAGCCCATGGCGCGCGTTGTCGTATTTAAATCCGGCAGTAATTTAAAGCTATTGTAACTATTCGACTACCGTTGTATACCACTGCGGGGGCGGGTTTAAGGCCGATCATGGGCTAGAGCCCGCTACTGCAAAGATGCTTTATTCGAAGATTACATTGCAGTCCCGTTTAATGATGCGTTTTCCGTATAAGGCTCTCATGAGCTGAATAGTCACAAACTATTTTACTGAACGTCCCTGCTCTCGACACCCTCAGGCATTCAAGGCATGGGTTCCATGAACTGCGTTGGGTTGAGCATATTATGAACAGGATTGCATCCGGTCTTCGGCGCATACGGCGCCCTAAGATATCAGGCCGACTCTCGAATTCCGCTATAATCCTTCCAGAAAACTTGACTCGTTCGTTGTCTGAAGATCCCCGTTGCCCCTGGGTACGGCTTACCCCGACCGCATATCAATGCCAAATATTCCATCATGCCCCGCCTTGTTGATTGCCGCACCGGCTTCCGGTCACGGCAAAACCTCGGTGACCGCAGGCATCGCCCGTTATCATAGTCGTCGAGGCCTGCGTGTACGCTGCTTTAAAACCGGACCGGACTTCATCGACCCCGGCCTGTTGGAACAAGCATCGGGCCAGCCGGTTTACAACCTGGACACCTGGATCATGGGCGAAGATCATTGCCGGCAACTGCTGCACGAAGCCGCAGCCGGCAATGACCTGATTCTGGTCGAAGGCGTAATGGGATTATTCGACGGCACGCCCTCCAGCGCCGATCTGGCCGAATGTTTCGGCTTACCGGTGCTGCCGGTCATCGACGCATCGAAAATGGCGCAGACTTTTGCCGCCG
The DNA here is from genome assembly GCF_009498235.1 of Candidatus Methylospira mobilis. Taxonomy (NCBI): domain Bacteria; kingdom Pseudomonadati; phylum Pseudomonadota; class Gammaproteobacteria; order Methylococcales; family Methylococcaceae; genus Candidatus Methylospira; species Candidatus Methylospira mobilis. Next base: position 2,851,810 of record NZ_CP044205.1, read on the forward strand.
TGCTGCACGGGCTGGCTACCTTTCGCGACAGCTTGAAAATTGCCGGAGCGGTAGCCAACAACGTTGCATCGGAACGTCACGCAGAACTGTTACGCGCCGCCCTGCCATCGCACATCAAGCTTGCAACCCTGCCCCGCAACCCGGACGCGACGCTGCCAAGCCGTCACCTGGGACTCCGGATCGCGGCGGAAATCGACGGGCTCGACCAGCGGCTCGACCGGCTGGCCGAAGCCGTCGGCGCAAGCTGTCTGGCGGAGCTGCCGGCGCCTGCTGAATTTGTGCAACCGGCTACCCAACCGCTGGCAGAAGCCCTGTTGCATGAAAAAACCATTGCAGTCGCGCGCGACAATGCTTTTTGTTTCCTGTATCGCGCCAACATCGACTGCCTGCGCAAACTTGGCGCGCAAGTCGTTTTTTTCTCGCCGCTCAAGGATAACGCGCTGCCTGCCGCCGATGCAATTTATCTGCCCGGAGGCTACCCGGAACTGTTTGCGGCTGAACTCAGCCGCAACGAAAGCTTACGGCAACAGATGCGCAGCCATGTCGAGAAAAATAAACCGCTGCTCGCCGAATGCGGTGGTCTGATGACGCTAGGCGATGCGCTGGAAGATCTGAACGGCAACCGGCATGCCATGCTCGGCCTGCTGCCAGGCATAGCGCACATGGGGCAACGCCTGCATGCGATCGGTTCACAGCAGGCGCTGATTGCCGGAGCAAGCATACGCGGTCATACCTTCCATTACTCCCGATTCGATACTACACTGACACCCTGTTTTCAGGCGCAAACCCAGGACGGTAGAACGGGAGAAGCCCTTTACCGGCATGGTTCGCTGCTGGCATCCTATGTTCACTGGTATTTTCCATCCAATCCGGCTCTGGTTGCGAGCTGGTTTTTATCCGAGGGATAGCCCCTATACATGACCGCAGAATCCATATGCAATCAACGCCATCGCGAACGCATGCTGCGTAAACAGAAGGTGGTTGACGAACTGATAGCCGGCGCGACGCACGATAAAGGCCTGCTGCTGGTCATAACCGGCAACGGCAAAGGCAAAAGCAGTTCGGCTTTCGGCATGGTAGCTCGCTCCCTGGGCCACGGCATGAAAGCCGGCGTCGTGCAGTTCATCAAAGGTGCGTTTTCCACCGGCGAAGAAACATTTTTCCGGCGCTTTCCGGATGAGGTCGAATATCACGTCATGGGAGAAGGTTTCACCTGGGTAACCCAGGATCGCAACCGCGACATTCAGGCTGCGGAAGCCGGTTGGACAGTCGCGCAAACCATGCTGAGCAACCCCGCTATCAATCTGGTGGTATTGGATGAACTCAACATTGTGCTGAAATTCGGCTATCTGCCGCTGGAGCGCGTACTGAACGCGTTGCATCAACGTCCGGCGGGACAGCATGTCGTTATTACCGGGCGCGGCGCGATACGCGAACTGATCGATATAGCCGATACCGTCAGCGAAGTTAACAACATCAAACACGCCTTCAAACAGGGCATACGCGCGCAAAAAGGGATTGAGCTTTGAGTATGTCGGACTTCAGCGCGGAAGAAATCGAAACCGTCTACCGCGTTATCCGCGAGCGCCGCGACATGCGCCACTTCCGGCCCGACCCGATCGACCCGCGCGTGCTCGAGCGCTTGCTGCTGGCCGCCCACCATGCGCCCAGCGTCGGCTACATGCAACCCTGGCGCTTCATTAGGATTACCGACCCAGCCCTGCGCATGCAAATACACGCACAGGTTGAAAGCGAACGCCAAAAAACCGCTGAAGCGCTGGGAAACAGAAAAGACGAGTTCAGCAAGCTGAAAGTCGAAGGCATACTTGACTGCGGCGTGCTGCTGGTAGCTGCGCTGAGCGATGATCGGGAAAAGCATGTTTTCGGCCGGCGTACGCTGCCGGAAATGGATCTGGCCTCGGTCGCCTGCGCGATACAGAATCTGTGGCTCGCCGCGCGTGCGGAAGGCCTGGGGCTGGGCTGGGTATCGTTTTTCGACCCCGTTGAGCTGGCTGAACTTCTCGGCATCCCCGATGGCGGAAAACCGGTGGCGATACTGTGCCTGGGACACGTCGAAGCTTTCTATCCGCAACCGATGCTGGAAATGACCGACTGGGAAAAACGCCGCAATGTGGATGAATTGGTTTTCGAGAACAGGTGGGGAATGAATATCGGAGTACACCCGCAACCCTTTTCGCAGTTCTCTACGGTTCAGTAACGTCATATGCATATACTCCCCTTGTGTCGTCAACTTTACGTTCAAGTGCTTATTGCCATCGCGCTAGGTATTTTGCTGGGCATTTTTTGCCCGGAAACAGCCTCCGGCGCAGCGGTAAAAGCGCTCGGGGAGGGCTTTATCAAACTGATAAAAATGATGATTCCGCCCATCATTTTTTGCACCGTGGTATCGGGTATCGCCCACATTCAGGATGCTAAAAAAGTCGGACGCATCGGTGTCAAGGCCTTACTGTATTTCGAAGTGATTTCGACCTTTGCGCTGATCATTGGCTTACTGGTCGGTAATATTCTGCAGCCCGGACGAGGATTCAGCAGTCCAAGCAATGTTTCGTCCGTGGCCGGTTACGCTGAAAAAGCGTCCCAACTAAAACCCGTCGATTTCGTACTGGGTATTATCCCCGACAGTTTCTTCGGCGCGCTGGCGGCGGGCGATATACTGCATGTGCTGGTGGTCGCGGTATTATTCGGCTTTTCACTGATGGCGCTACGCGAACGCGGTCAGGCCATGCGCGTGTTTATCGAAGATATCGCTCATGTGATGTTCGGCATCCTCTCCATTATTATGAAAGCAGCCCCGATCGGAGCCTTCGGCGCGATGGCGTTCACCATAGGCAAATACGGCCCGCAATCCCTCGCCAGCCTTGCCGGGCTGGTTGCCGGCTTTTATCTGACCGCCACCCTGTTTGTAGTCGTGGTCCTGGGGACAGTCGCGCGTATTGCCGGCTTCAACATTCTGCATTTCCTTCTATTTATCAAGGATGAGCTGTTGCTGGTACTGGGCACCAGCTCATCCGAAAGCGCATTGCCCCGTTTGATGAGCAAGCTCCAGGCACTGGGTTGCTCAAAACCGGTGGTTGGTCTGGTTATTCCCACCGGTTATTCGTTCAACCTCGACGGCACCAATATCTACATGACGCTGACGACATTATTTATCGCCCAGGCCCTGAACATCGATCTGACATGGGGGCAGCAGGCAACCATCCTGGTTGTGGCCATGCTCACATCCAAGGGCGCCAGCGGCGTCTCCGGCGCCGGATTTATTACCCTGGCGGCAACGCTCGCAGCGATAGACCCGGCGATGGTTCCCGGCATGGCGATCGTATTCGGCATCGATAAATTCATGAGCGAATGCCGCGCGTTGACCAACATGGTCGGCAACAGCGTAGCCACCGTAGTGATTGCGTCGTGGGAAGGCGAACTGGACCGTGACGCCATGAGAAACACGCTTGGACGGACAAGGCCAAACGCTGGCAACCTGACCGCCGAAATAAAATCAAGCAATCAACCCGGTTTATGAACTTTACCTCCTTCTGGCTTGCATTACAGTTTCTAACGCGCTTCCCGGTTCCGCGCACGGTGACGCCTGGACCGGCGGCGCTGGGCTGGTCGGTGGTGATGTATCCGCTTGTGGCCTTGCTGATCGGTATGGCCCTTGCGCTGTTGCAAGGCGCGCTGCAATACCAGCACGCCGCACCGGGTCTGGCGGCAGGTTTGCTGTTGACTGCCTGGGTTGTGATTAGCGGAGGCCTGCACATCGACGGACTGGCCGATTGCGTGGACGCGTACGTCGGCGGATACGGCGACGCCGAGCGCAGTCTGGCTATCATGAAAGATCCTCGCTCCGGCCCGATGGCTGTAGCGGCTGTGGTTTTACTGATGCTGGTGAAATTCGGCGCGCTGATGGCGATTTATGAAAAACACATCAACCTGCCGCTGCTGTTAATCCCGGTAATCGGGCGCAGCTTCGTTGCGCTGATCTTGTTGACCACGCCCTATGTGCGCATCCGGGGACTCGCTTCGCCGCTGGTGGAAAATCTGCCGAGGCGGCCCGCAATAACGGCGCTTGCCGTTTCCGCTTTTTGCGCGTGGTTGGCGCTGGGACCATGGCCGCTGCTGGCGGCAGTTTTGGCCGTTTGGGGGCTGCGTTCAGTCGCAATACGGCGTATCGGCGGTTGCACCGGCGACGTACTGGGCGCGATGATAGAAATCAGCGAAGCAAGCGCTCTCGCTGCTTGCGCCTTGATAGAGGTTTGAACATATGGATATCTCAACCCGAATGCTGGTCATGCCGATTGCCGCGCTACTGGATCGGTGGCTGAGCGAACCGTCCCGCTATCACCCGCTGATCGGGTTCGGCCGTCTGGCGGCTCGAACCGAGCAAGCTATCTACGGCCCGCAACAAGGCGTGACGGCGAATGCCCGGCGTCTGCGCGGCGCCGCCTCCGTCGCCATCCTGCTGCTGCCCGCGCTTACGCTTGCGACGCTGATCGAAAACATGCCTTACCTCGGCGCGTTGCTGTCGATCGCCGGACTTTATCTGGCCGTGGGAGGACAAAGCCTGAGCGAACACGCCATTTCCGTTCAGCAGGCCTTGCTGGCGGGACAGCTCGATCAGGGACGGCTGGCCATCGCGCGCATGGTAAGCCGCGACACGCAAACGCTGGATGCGGAACAGATTGCCGCCGCCACTGCAGAATCAGTATTGGAAAACGGCTGCGATGCGGTTTTCGGCGCACTGTTCTGGTATCTTCTGGCGGGCCTGCCCGGCGTCGTCGTTTATCGACTGGCCAATACGCTGGATGCGATGTGGGGCTATCGCAATACCCGCTACCGGGATTTTGGCTGGGCCGCCGCGCGTCTGGACGATGCGCTCAACTATATCCCGGCGCGCCTGACCGCGTTGTCTTATGCGCTATGCGGTCACACGCCTGCCGCGTTGCGCGCCTGGCGCGCGCAGGGCGCAAACTGGAAAAGCCCGAACGCCGGTCCGGTAATGGCGGCAGGCGCCGGCGCCTTGCAAATCGAACTGGGCGGAGCAGCCAGTTACCATGGCGAGCTGACGCAACGTCCGCCATTGGGATTCGGACGGCGGGCTGAAGTCCGCGATATCGAACGCGCCATCAGACTGGTGCAACGGGCGCTGCTGTTATGGCTGGCGCTGAGTGTTTTCGGGGGAATATCCCTTGCTTGAACATGGAGGCAGATTGGCGCGCGCCGCCGCGGCCAGCGGCACGCCAATCGAAGACTGGCTAGACTTGTCCACCGGCGTCAGCCCCTATGCCTGGCCGATACCGGAAATACCAGCGCGATGCTGGACGCGTTTGCCCGAAGAAGACGACGGTTTGATCGAAGCTGCCAGCGTTTACTATGGCGCGCACGATTTGCTGGCGGTCGACGGCAGTCAGTGCGCCATTCAATTGCTGCCGAAATTGCGCGAACCCGGCCGTGTCGGGGTGCTGAGTCCTACTTATGCCGAACACGCTCATGCCTGGCGACAATGGGGTCATGAAGTAGCCGAACTGGACGCCGATGGCGCCGAGGAACAACTGGACAGCCTGAATGTGCTGGTGGCGGTCAACCCGAACAACCCGACCGGAGACTGCCGCACGCGCGATGATCTGCTGCGCTGGCATGAGGCGCTGTGGGCACGCGGTGGCTGGCTGGTGGTCGATGAGGCGTTCATGGATGCAACGCCGCAGTTGAGCGTGATCGCCGAAACCCACCGTAGCGGCCTGATCGTATTGCGCTCCTTTGGTAAGTTCTTCGGCTGTCCGGGCGCCCGGCTGGGCTTTGTCGCCGCAGAACGCGATGTGCTGCAGCGCTTGCGCGAATTGGCTGGGCCATGGCCGGTCTCAGGCGCAGCGCGCTGGATTGGCCGGCTCGCATTGGCGGATTTCGCCTGGCATGAGACTGCATGCGCTTTACTGGCGTCCAAAAGCCAGGCGCTGAGTGCGCTGCTTCAGAACCACGGATTGCCGCCTCTGCATGGAACCGCGCTTTTTCAGTGGACTAAAACCGAACAGGCCGAACGGTTGTACACGCACTTTGCCGAACAGCGGATACTGCTTCGTTTGTACACGCAACCGCGTAGCCTGCGTTTCGGCTTGCCCGGCACTCCGGATGAATGGCGTAGATTGGAGGAGGCGCTGAAATACGTTCTACCTTAAATATGCACCCCATGCGAGCCTATCTCACTTTTATGGCAAGGCGGGGTTTGGAACCACTCCACAGAGCCAAAACACCCAAGCCCAGTGCGACAAAATCAAGCCCGAAGCACACGTTCCGACGTCCCGCTGTATTAATGAAAGCGAGTTTGTACCTTTTCAGTCTCCAGCCTTCTGTTCTGTTCACCGTATGGCGGGCATCCTGTCAGGCACACATGCCTTAAGCCCGCTGGGCGAACGGCAGATGCCGGAGACATGGTCGCCGCGCGGAGAAACGAATTCGCACCGCTCACCCAGCGACAGAACTCCACAGGAGTCAAGGGCTTCTTGCGGCGGCAAGCGGCTCGCAGCTCCCACAGGAACGAAGCCCGGTCCGCCTGTTGCAGGCTGTTCGCCATTCGTCGCTTCTCCGGAACCGCTAACCAAACGCCCACGAAAACAGCCGATGGTATACGGATACTCCTTAGTCAATACGTAATGATACATTTCCCTCCGCTGCCCATCCCATGAAATACGACTGATACGGCCATGGCACTCATCGAGATCGGCATTGCTCAACTCCTTGCCGCTTTCGTCACGACTGCTGTAAATGCCGAAACCATCGAGCGCATAACCGATCAACGCATTGTTTTCATTTTCTGCGGCATGACAAGGCGATATACCATGGTAATGATACTGACCGCTCATTTGGGGATGACCGTTGCAATGATCCTGAACCTCATGCGCCACTGCATCGCGTCCGGCTGCATCCAGCGCATTGAATATCGCCACGCCGCCGCTGGTAATCCCTACCATGCCCATCGGCAAACAGCCGGCGTCGGCGGCGATTTCCGGCAGCATCGGAAGATTCAAGGCTACTTGCCTGGCTTCGATTCGATTCGGATTACGGTCTATGCGATAGGCGGGGTCCGACGGATGAATAGGAAATATCCCAGTGGTATGGCCGGTCGGCAAACCGTTGCCTGTAATTTTGCGAACGCCGTTTAGCGTCTGCACGCTGAATCGTGCATTCGGCCACGACACATCGCCTTGCACATGGATTTTACGCGTGGCGTCCCAACTATCGGCACCGAGCCATTCGCCGTCATGCTCGGCTCCGCCTCCAAGAAATCGGGTCATGCAGGAATAAACATGGCCGCGTAACGGCATGGAGCCAGCCCTGCCATCGCCGAGAGGCATAGCCTTGTCGTCCGATTGTTGCGCGTTGCCTGCGCCGCCGGCTGTTATGGCGCAGCAAAAGGCAGCTGGCAAAGCAACCCTGGACTTGAAACGATGCATATTCATCTCCCGATACAAAACAGGCGCCTGCAAACGAAAGTAACGCTTATCGGACGAAGCCGGAAAACTATTACGCCCAAATCCACAGACGTGCAAAAGGCGTACCCTGCAACGCTTGATCATTCAGATTATCAGTCGAAAAAATCAAAGCTGGTCTGCCCATACGGATGGGGTTTACGAAACAAATCGGTGCGCAACTCGGGCGGGGACCTGTTCAACCCCAAGCGTCTGCAAATCAAGCCGAAGCGCTGCGCGATCAGTTCGGCATAAACGCCGCTGCCGCGCAGCCGTTGATGAAACGCCGGATCGTAAGCCTTCCCCCCGCGGCTCTGCCGGATCAAACTCAACACATGATCGGCTTTCAACGGGAAGTGATGACGCAGCCATTCCTCGAACAGTTCAGCTACCTCCAGCGGCAATCGCAGCAGGATAAATTCGGCGCCGACAGCACCGGCCGCATGGGCGGCTTTGACGATATCTTCCATTTCATGATCGTTCAGCGCCGGAATGACCGGAGCAACCATCGCTACCGTTGGAATGCCGGCTTCGCTTAATCGGGCCAGGGTTTCCAAACGGCGTTGCGGCGCGGAGGCCCTGGGCTCCAAAGTCCGAGCCAAAGATCGGTCCAGAGTAGTAATCGATATGCCCACCGAAACCAGACCCTGCGCCGCCATCGGCGCCAGCAGGTCCAAATCGCGTTCGATCAACGCGGACTTGGTGACTATGCTCAACGGATGACCGGTTTCCGCCAGTATTTCCACAATCTGTCGCATCAACTCGTGCTGACGTTCAAGCGGTTGATAAGGATCGGTATTGCTGCCCAGTGCCAGCGGCGCACAGCGATAACCTGGCTTGCTCAGCTCCTGCCGGAGTAAAGAAGCGGCATCCGGCTTGATCAAAATCCGGCTTTCGAAATCCAGGCCCGGTGAAAGCCCCAAATAGGCGTGCGTAGGCCGGGCGTAACAATAAATGCAACCGTGCTCGCAGCCACGATAAGGGTTGATCGAACGATCGAAGGGAATATCCGGCGAGTCGTTGTAGGTAATCAGCGAGCGGCTCGCATCGATGATTACCTCTGAATTCAGCGGCGGCAACTCGGCATCCTGGTTGCCCCAGCCATCATCGACGTCTTGGCGGCTTTGTTTCTCGAATCGTCCGGCGGCATTGCTGATGCTGCCTCGGCCCTTGTATTTCAATGGTCGGTACATACTGGCCAACTGTGGCTTGAGTTTTTACGGCAGTAACAAGGCAAACCACTCTTTATGGTATTCCGGGAAAAACCGGAGCGCGGCGGCGGGCCTGATCTGCATATCGACTGGACGCCTCCGCGCTACGGTACGGGATGCAAGCGCACGCATCGCCAGCAGGAACAGCCTACTTTGCCAGACCGGTAATAAATTCCGACGCGGATTTTACTTCGGCGTCGCTTGCGCCCAAGCCTTTTGGCGGCATCGACCCAAGGTTCCATCCAAACGAACCGCCCTTGACCACATTAGCGATTATTTTTCCGGCTGCGTCCTTATCGCCTTTGTATTTTTTAGCGATTTCGGTGAATGACGGGCCGATGATTTTCTGATCCATGGCGTGACAGGCGCCACACTTGGCCTTTACGTCCGCCGGCATTTCTACCGCCAGAGCCGAACCTGCTATAATCAGGATCGCTGTTGCAACCACGCTTGTAATAATAGTTCTCATTTTGTCTCCGGTTGATCAAACAACGGTTAACTGCGGCTGGCGAACTCTCGGCTTTAGTGGCGACCCTGCTTTAAAACCAAGCGGCACACCAGATGTTCCTTGTCTGCAAAAAGCAAAACCTGAACATTCGCCATATTAGGATAGCGTTCGGCGGCTCGCAAGGACTATCCCCCGCACCAATCCGGCGAAGAGAAGACGCTGCCCGAAAATATTGGGCAATTTATCGAGTACCGGCTGCGGTTTTCCGCTTCCCTCAGAGGGCTGCCCTTATTATTTCCCAGGAGAAACCAGATGCGAAAACTTAATAAATATCTGCTTATTATAAGCCTGCTCATAGCCCCGCTGCATGTATACGGCGCAAGTTTCAATTGCGCCAAATCGGCTACATGGACTGAAAAAACTATCTGTTCCGACTCACAACTATCGGATCTGGACGATTTGCTAATGGTTTCCTACACAAAAGCCCTGTCGCGGGAATCCGATAAGGCGCCGCTAAAAACGGCGCAGAGAGAATGGCTCAAGTCCGTACGCAATACCTGTCAGGACAAAACCTGTTTAAGCAAGGCATATACGTCGCGTCTGGCCGAACTGAATAATGCCGTTGCAAACGCTGCCGAATCGCCGTCCGTTTCAGGCAAATACATACGCTATTTCGATGGAAAACCGGACAAACATTCTTCAAACATCACTGTACGGGAACTGGGAAACGGAAAAGCCCATATCACAGGCTCCGCTATTTGGGTAAGCAATGCAAACACGGGCAATGTTAATATGGGAGACCTTGATGGCGAACTGCCGCTGGAAGGAAATCAAATTCACTACACGGACGGCGAAAGCGAGGGTTGCAGGCTGACCATTACCTTTGCGGGAAATGGCCTGGAAGTCAGCGGCGACAACATGCGATGCGGCGGACTCAACGTTTCCTTCAACGGGTACTATAAAAAATCAAATCCGCGCAAGAAAATCTGACAAGGGTTTCCACATGACTGCAACATGTTATTGAAATACGCCAACAATTTCGCAAGACCACGGCTTTCAACTGAAACACTGCACAGGACTCTGATCGCGCCACATTTCATACAGAACATCAGGTGGAACTATTCCACTACCGGTTTAGAGACCGGCGCAAGCCGGTTGTCGGATAACTGACATCGTTCAATGAGTTTTTGTACCAAATCACTACACCCGCTTTAAAAGCGGCATCTATACCGTCGATATCCAAGTCGGCCTTATTGTTGCGTTTATTTTCTTTTAGTGATACACAGCCGTACCGAAGCCACGACATTAACCTGCACAACATAGACAGTATAGCCATGCCTCAGTTTCCCGTTCACCTTGCGCCGACACCGGAAGAAACGACGATTCAACCGGGTTACCGCTACCGGGTGAACTGGTCAGAGTCCGAATTGGCCGAATATTTGAAGCGTGCCGGCGAAGCTGACGCGGACCATCACACCGGCGTTGTCGGCGCTTACCGGCCGGGCATCGACAGCGCGCAGATCGAAGCGATTGATCTAAACGCACAGCCGTTGAACTGCTTCGTTTGGAATACGGAGTTGCTCACCAAAACCATGCGCCGCGGTTTGCAAAGCGAAGCGGAACAAGCTCCTCCACGGCACAACAACAGGTTAACGCTGATGGATAGCTGCCTGGGGGGCCCCGAAGTGCGCTTAATCAATGAGCGAACCATGCTGAGCGTCGCCCCCCGCTTCGAACTGGAATGGACTACCGAGGCTTTCGCCAGTCAACTAGGGTGCATACAGCTGATGGAATCGTCGCGCACCCTGCACTTTAGCGACGGCGAAGCTCTGATTTTGCTCGATACCGAAGCAGCGGATGACGGCCCGGTTCTGTATCTGGGCGGAACGGGCGATACCCAGGCGGTTAAACCGGTTTGCGCTTTCCAGGCGCGGGGCGAGCGGCAAAAGATCGGTTACAATATGGAAATATCGCAGCTTATTCCAGCAGAATTCCAGGAAAAAGCGGTCGTTTCCGTCAGCGTGCTGGAGAAATACACCTGCTATTTTCTGCAGAACGCCGCCCCATCCGACCCTGAGCGCCATATTTGGACGCCGGTGCATTTACCTATCGTCTGGGGCTGGAGCATACGGGTACAGCAGCGTTATGACGGCGTATGGGATATTTTTCGCAAAAAACTGATTCTACCGACAGCGACGACCGAAGCGCCGGCATTGCCGCGCTGGCGGCGCAACTCCCTGCAATGCAGCACAAGCGCCGCCCATTTACTCAATTCAACACATAAGGCAACGCGATGAAATTTTATTTAACGCCCGGCTCCTGCTCGACCGGCATCCACATTTTGCTGGAAGAACTCGATCTGGTTTTCGAGGCGCACATCGTCAACCTATTGGCCGGAGATCAATTGAAGCCGGAATATCTGGCGCTCAACCCCAAAGCCACCATCCCGACACTGATACGCAACGACGGCAGTGCACTGACCGAGTTTCAGGCCATTGCCTACTGGCTGGCGCGCAGCTATCCCAAAGCCCGGCTGCTGCCCGGCGACGCGGACGGCGACGCGCGCATCATCGAGCTGATGGACTACGTGGTCGGCACCCTGCATGGACAGGGCTACGCCAGAATTTTCACCACCGACAAATTCGCGCCCTCCCCGGCCGATTTCGAAACTGTAAAAGCACAAGGGTTACATATCGTTCAGCAGGGGTTTTCCGTCATCAACGAGGCTTTGCCGGAGCAAGGCTACGCCATGGACGCATTCAGCATCGCCGATGCCGCATTGTTTTATGTCGAGTTCTGGGCCGATAAGTCCGGCATTGAACTGCCGGACAAATGCCAGAAACACTATCGGCTGATGCTGTCGCGTCCGGTCGTACGGCGCGTGCTGATGGAAGAAGGCTATAGACCGGAAGATGTACAAACAGCCTTCATATAAATCCCTTCGCAGGAACGGACTTTAGCCCACGAAACGTGCGTTATCGCGGGCTAAAGTCCGCTCCTTCAGGGATCTCAGGCGTTAATTGAATACTTGCAAAATTTTGGGCGTTATTAGCAAAACGGGATGGAAGCAATGGAAAAAAACGTAGCTATGGTATTGGGCCATGATCCAATCGATAACGATCACGCCGAATTTATCGCTCTGCTACGGCGTTTGAACGCCGCCACCAATGCCGATTTCCCCGCATTGTTTCAGCAGCTGTACGAACACAGCGAACGGCATTTCGAGCGAGAGAATCAATTGATGCAGCAATATGCTTACCCCGCGGAAACCGAGCATAAGAGCGAACACCAGCGCATACTCGGCGAATTCAGTCAATTCAAGACGCGGGTAGACAAGGGTTTGATTACCTTCGGACGATCGTTCGTCAAGGAACGCCTCCCGCAATGGTTCGAACTGCACGTCGTAACCATGGACAGCGCGCTCGCCGCGCATATCAAAACAGCGTCCTGCGGATAAAGGTCTTGCCGGATGAGCCTCTGCGCCGAACTTAAAGTTATCGAAGCATTTTACGACGCCGAAACCAGCGAACGCATTTATCAGCGCTTGCTGCACGAACAAAGCTGGCCGGACAATCGCTACACCCACGCAGGACGGCAATTCGTCCTGCCCAGACTGCAAACCTGGCACGCCGATTCTGGAATTCGCTACAGCTATAGCAATAATCTGCTCGAAACCCGGCCATGGACGCCGCTACTGTCCGACATCCGCGCCAAAATCGAGGCATCCCTGAACCTTTCGTTCAACTCGGTACTGGTCAACTGCTATCGTAACGGCGAAGACCATGTCGGCTGGCACGCCGACAATGAACCGGAACTGGGCGAACTGCCGTTTATCGCATCGCTGACCCTGGGAGTGGAACGACCATTTGCATACCGGCATAAGAAAACATCGGAAAATGGAAGTATATTACTGCGCAGCGGCACGCTGCTAATCATGCAGCCCGATTTCCAGCGGCATTGGCTACATAGCGTTCCTGTCGATAAAAATACGACTCATGGGCGTATCAATTTGACGTTTCGGAAGGTTGTAGCGATAAATAACCACTGATTAACTCAGGTCATAAAATTTCTTGACTTGGTACATTATCTCTGATATATGATCGATTTGTCAATTTGCTTTTGTCGCGTTGACCTCTACGAGTCTCGTCATTAGCTGGTCCTTTAAGAATTGAAACTACAAAAGTCAGTGGTGATTCAATAGCGAAAGCCACGCGTAGGGTATCGCCCTTGTTTATTTCAAGGCGTAATTGCCGCTGAGCGTAACGCGGTCTGAAAACCGGACTGTTTTCAAAAACGCGTGGATAACGTGCAGCCCAAGAGCTATATTGCGCACATGATCGAGATTAAAAAATCTGATATTCAAGTCCGACGGCGGGATGATCTGCGCAACTTTCGTGCACTTGTACGAGTCTAAAGCAAGTGACGGGCGTTTACCTGCCGGTAATCCGGGCGATATGAAGCACGCGGGCGTTACTTGAACGAAGGGTAGAATACCCTCAATAGTGCGGAAAAGGGATTATGCCGGTACATTAGGCCGTTAACAACAGTTTTTCCGGCAAACTCCATGGAACTTTAGAGCCTTTTGTTGATCAGCACCCAGTATCAGGATGGAAAAATTATGACTTACACCCCTCTTACTCTCGATCAACTCCGTAACGCAAGGTTTCCAGAGAACAGTCCGGAGCGTATCCAGCAGAAGGCTCAGGAAGACAAAGCCGTGGGTACTTTTGTTGAGGCTATGAAAAAGTTTGATTACGCGGACTCCAACGCGCAGAAACGGGAGCTGGAGTTGGAGGCGGCTAAAGTAAGAGATCAAACTGGCGTTCAGGTACGCTATGAATCCTCGTTTTGGAGTCAAGGCTCGCTCATATTTCCCAAAGAGATGATTGAATCTTCCGTCAGGGCGGCGCTGGCTAAGGTCACGAAAGGGGGGGAGGGTCTGCCCATCAATGGCAATCAAGAAGAGGGCTATTCCATTGCCGTCTCTGACCTTGCTTCTGCTGCTCCTGAGTTGGTGAAGGAAGCTCAAGTACAACAACAGAAAGAGGTTACTGATTTGAAAACTGCCAAAACAGATGCGGCGAATAAAGTGCTGGAGGCGCATGGGTGGGATTTAACCGGACATAATCACAGATTGCATGACTATAGTCCCCCTGCCGATAGCCTTATCAAAACTGCAGCGGTTTCGCCCAAGAGTGTAACAGCCTCAGCGCCAACCCCGCCAGCACCAGCTCCAGCAGAAAATCTTGCTGCAGCAACAACCCATGCTATTGGAGAGCGCTCTCCAGCTATTTCAAAACCGAAATCCATTGGGGTTAACAAGACAGTTGTTGCTCACGCCTTACCAGAAAAGACACAACATTTAAATCACCGCGCTCAATTAAAAACACAAAATGCTAAAGCCATTGCCGAGATTCGTGAATTGGTAGAAACAACAAGGCTGGCAGCACTGGAGTCGGCAAGCGCAAGTCAGGATACAATCCGATTACTCAGCGTGTTACGTCAAGGACGGACGGTTTTAAGCTAGTTATCGCCCAAGATGGTCGAGTTTTCTGTTTTTTCTTACTGAGTTTATCCCCTTATTACTTGAAGTTCGGTGATTTGTCGATCGGTATTCAGGTGAACGCCGCAGCACTGCCGAAGCAACCCCATCGCGCACGAACGACCAGAAAGGTGGTCGTCCCCGCAATCTGGCGCAGCCGCATATTTTAAGTATCGAAGACTAACTGGAGTATTGCTTTAGCTCGTCTCCCCTACCCTGAATTGGGGGTGCACGACTGCCCAAAAGATATTTACTCTGCGGTCGGACAGACACACTTAACATATTGTTTTTATATTTATTTTACTCCTTAGCGGAAGCTTTCGTTTTTTGACAAAACGCCCCATCAAGCCGTAACAACCGACACGCGCTTAAACACCATCGCCATGAGCAGCCTTTTTTCGGTGGAATCCAGTCTGAAAATGATTAAAAATAACCCCACCCATTCTCCGCAGGCGCCAGAGCCGGCATGTAAAGTCAGGCACAAACCATGAACATGAACATCAACTCCATTACCAGCGAATTACCCACCGATATGCTGTCTTCGACATTTCTGCTCGGCGAGGTCGGCGCACCTTTCGTCATCGGTCTTGCTGCGGGTTATTTCGCAAAAAAGATGCTGAGACTCGCGCTGTTCATCGGCGGAGCCGCCATCGTGCTGGTGCTGGTAGCGAATAACTACGGCATCGCCCATGTCAGTACGGACAGCCTGCAAAATGCGGCGACTGCGGCAACCGCGGCTGCGCAGCAATCGGGCGGTTTTCTGATGGGGCATCTCTCCAACATCACCAGCAAGGGCGCCAGCGCCAGCGCCGGCTTTTTCCTTGGACTTAAATTCGGTTAACACCGCGCGTCGCAACCGCTGCTATTTCTCCGCATCCGCCGCCAGATGCAGCCCCACAAGTCTGGCAACCAGTATTGCGACATACATCTGCCCAACAATCGCCTCCATGGCTGCAACCATGCCGGAAAGCCAGGTTGCCGGAACGATATCGCCGTAACCTACCGTCGCCAGCGTAATAAAACTGAAGTAAAGGTGAACGCCGGTCTGAAAAGTGGTTTGAAAATCGCCGCCGCACTGGCCCGCCTGACACAGATAGGAACCCGGATGTATCGTGTTGACAATCAAATGCAGGTCGGCAAAAAACATGCCTATTAATACATAAATACAGACCGCCCCATAAAGACGGTTGGTCGTGCTCGCGTGCCGCCCCCCCGCAAAGACGTGACGGGACATAACCACAATAATCAGTCCCAGAAAAATCGTGAACAGCAGCGCTCTGAGCGCAAAAACCCATGCGATATCCGGGTTAAACAACGCAAATATTCCGGTAAGGACGACGGCCGCGCTTACGGAAGCGGCAAAGCTTGCCCGCAGACTCCGACCCCTGGCAGCCAGCGTACCGGTAACCAGCACGGCTGTCGCCAGCGATAGTTCAACCACCCTGCCCCACAGCCCCGCCTCTATCAGCAACGGATAGCTGGCAAGCAGTAAAATCAGGGAAACAAGCAAATTACGATAGGTATTTTTCAACATCGGTATACTAGGCGGATCAGGAGTCAAAACGACATGATGATTTCATTTTATCGCAGAGTCCTGCACGCCAGTTCAAACCGGTTGAAATTAACCGCGGGAAATGCGAAATTCTCCCTTAGTTTTTATCTGACAATCTTACAAAACCGATTCCCAGCCTATGAAACCAATGCCCTTTTCTCGAACACCCCTGCTGGACGGCGAAAATGCAAATGAAAAACGCTCGGAAATCCTGCGCTATTTCGTTACCACTTTCGATTGCTACGAGCGGCTGTTCGAGACGCTGAACAGCGAAGCGGCGTATTATCTGAAACCGATCCGGCTGCGTCATCCGCTGATCTTCTATTTCGGCCATACCGCCACGTTTTTCACCAACAAGCTGCTGCTGGCGGGCCTGTTTGCCGAACGCATCAACCCACGGCTGGAATCCATTTTTGCGGTCGGCGTCGACGAGATGAGCTGGGACGATCTCGATGAAATGCATTATGATTGGCCAGGTGTGGAAGAAGTCAAAGCCTATCGCAACGAACTGCGGCAACGGGTAACGGCGCTGATCGAAACGCTGCCGCTCACGTTGCCGATAAGCTGGGGCCACCCCTGGTGGCCGTTGCTGATGGGCATAGAGCACGAACGCATCCACCTCGAAACCTCATCGGTGCTGATACGCCAGCATGCGCTCGAGTTTGTACGGCCTCACGAAAACTGGATACCGTGGACTGAAACCGGTCCTGCGCCGAATAACACCCTGGTGAACATTCCTGCCGGACGCATCATACTAAACAAATCGCGCAGCACCGGTTGTCATTATGGCTGGGATAATGAATATGGACACCATGAGACAGATCTGCCTGCTTTCAAGGCCAGCCGGTTTCTGGTCAGCAACCAGGAATTTCTGCCGTTTGTCGAAGCGGGCGGTTATCAAACGGCATCCTGGTGGGAAGATGAAGGCCAGGCATGGTTGGGCTACACCGGCAACACACACCCGCCGTTCTGGATCAAGGACGGACAAAACTGGTGTTTACGCCTGATGCTGCAGGAAACGACCATGCCGTGGGATTGGCCGGTCGAGGTCAACTACCATGAAGCCAGGGCATGGTGTAACTGGAAACAGGCGCAGACCGGAGCAAGCGTGCGCCTGCCGACCGAGGATGAATGGTATCGCCTGTACGACTTTGCCGGACTCGGCGAATTGCCTGCGGATACACGATCGAACGCCAACATCGGTCTCGATTACGCGGCATCGCCCTGCCCGGTCAACCGCTTTGCGCATGGAGATTTGCACGATGTAGCCGGCAATGTATGGCAATGGACGGAAACGCCGATTTATCCGTTCGAAGGGTTCGAAGTGCACCCGCTCTACGATGATTTCACCACGCCGACGTTCGACGGTCGCCATAATCTGTTCAAGGGCGGTTCCTGGATTTCATGCGGCAACGAAGCGCTGCACAGCGCGCGTTATGCTTTTCGCCGCCACTTTTTCCAACATGCCGGTTTTCGCTATGTGACCGGCGCGGCGCAGACAGAAATCCACACTTCGAACTATGAAACCGACCGCCTGCTATCGGAATATGCCGAGTTTCATTATGGCGACGAATTTTTCGGCGTAGCCAACTTCCCCAAGACCCTGGCGCAAATCGCGATAAACGCCATGGGGCAACGTCCGGCCTTAACGGCGCTCGATCTGGGTTGCGCCGCCGGACGAGCGACTTTTGAACTGGCGCGCCATTTTCAGTCGGTGACCGGCGTTGATTTTTCCGCGCGTTTTATCGGTCTGGGAACACAGATGGCGGAACATGGGCTGCTGCGCTATACCCTGACCGACGAGGGCGAACTGGTCAGCTACCATGAACGCACGCTTGCGGCGCTGAAGCTCGATCATGTCAAAGACAAGGTCAGCTTTTCCCAGGGCGACGCCTGCAACCTGAAACCGTTGTGGAAAGACTTTGATCTGGTCCTGGCCGCGAACCTGATCGACAGGCTCTACGACCCGGAAAAATTTCTCGCCGGCATCCACGCACGCATCAAACCGGGAGGGCTGCTGATGATTACATCGCCTTACACCTGGCTAAGCGAGCACACGCCTCGCGCGGCATGGGTCGGCGGTTATAAACAGGACGGCGAAAACCGGACGACGCTGGACGGATTGAAAGTGATACTGGAACGACGCTTCCGACTGATACAGCCGCCGCTTGATATCCCGTTCGTCATCAGGGAAACACGGCGCAAGTTTCAGCACACGCTGTCCGAAGTAACGCTGTGGGAGAGACGGCATGATTGACTTCGATCAGCCCATATCGCGCCAGGGCAGCCACTCGTTAAAGCACGATGCGGTAAAAGCGGTTTTCGGTACGGACGACATACTGCCGCTGTGGGTGGCGGACATGGATTTCGCCACGCCGCCGGCTGTTACCGACGCCTTGCTGAAACGCGCCGCGCATCCGCTTTACGGCTATACGCTGGCCCCGGACAGCCTGTTCGATGCGATGCAGAACTGGATCGAAACCCGCTACCGCTGGAAAACCGAGCGCGACTGGCTGATGCTGGCGCCGGGCGTGGTACCTACTCTGAACGCGGCGGTACTTGCGTTGACGCGTCCCGGCGACGGCGTAATCGTACAGCCGCCGGTATACCCCCCTTTTTTCTCGGCAGTGACACGATCCGGACGCACGCTGGTCGAAAATCCGCTGCGTTTGTCGAACGACAAATACCGGATGGACTTCGACCACCTGGAAAGCTGCATGAAACGGGGCGCGCGCCTGCTGCTGCTGTGCGCGCCGCAGAACCCGACAGGCCGGGTATGGACCCAACCGGAACTGGAAGAATTGCTGGCGCTGACGCAGCGTTACCGGGTTACCCTGCTTTCGGATGAAATTCACGCCGACTTGACCTACCCCGGCGTTATCCATTACTCGCCCGGCGCGCTGACCGCCGGGAATAACGCCATCATCACCGCAATTGCGCCAAGCAAAACCTTTAACATCCCAGGGCTGGGATTGTCGGCGCTGATAATCCCGAATCCTGAATACCGCAAAGCCCTGCAAAACAGTTTCGAGATGCTGCATGTCAGCACCACCAATCCGTTCAGTCTGGCTGCTTTTGAAGCAGCCTATCGCAAAGGCGGGCCGTGGTTGATGCAATTGCGCGAATACCTCGCCGAAAACCGCGATTTCTCACGCGAATTTATCGAACAAAACCTGCCCGGCATCCGCTTCATCGAACCTGAAGGCACTTATTTACTATGGCTGGATTGCCGCGAGCTGGGCATGAACGACAGCGAATTGAAACAGTTTTTTATCAGGAAAGCCAAGGTCGGCTTGAATCCAGGCATGACATTCGGCGTCAATGGCAGCGGATTCATGCGCATGAACATCGGCACGCGCAAAGCCGTAGTCGCTGAGGCTTTAGAGCGAATTGCAGATGCGTTGACATCGGCTAAGCAACGAGCCGGGTAACTATTCGGTTCCCGTGTTGGCATGGGTACATCCATAATTCTATAGTTTTTCTTTCCCTCCTGGATAAATCTGCCGGAAACGGATTCGCGCACGCACAGAAGAGGGCCGGAAAACATGATCACGGAGGCAAAAGCCTGCCGCCCCGGATTTAATGCGGGTTTACCCTGGTCCCGAGCTTGCCAAAACTGCCGGGCTATACCTTACAAAACGGATTCGGGTTGTAATAGGCCGCGTCAAGGGCTTCCTTAAGCGTTTTTGGCCTGCTGGTCCAGGTTTCATCCAACGCATGGCAGCATTTTCCGCGCGTATCAAAGTGCTCCCCGTCGAGCAGTAAACGCGCACCGCAACC
This sequence comes from Candidatus Methylospira mobilis, assembly GCF_009498235.1. Taxonomy (NCBI): domain Bacteria; kingdom Pseudomonadati; phylum Pseudomonadota; class Gammaproteobacteria; order Methylococcales; family Methylococcaceae; genus Candidatus Methylospira; species Candidatus Methylospira mobilis. Next base: position 2,871,818 of record NZ_CP044205.1, read on the forward strand.
GCCCTCCCTGCGCACATGAACAATCACCGCCTTTCCCTCCCTGAAGGCGGCGTCAATAGCCGCTTCCGATACTTCCGAGCCATCTTTGAGTTTGTACATGGTACCCCCACTTTTTGACCCCCGGTCAAGGAACTTGGGTTTTTCCTGCCGCCTTCAACCTGATTGCTCAAAATGCGCCGCCGTAATTTTGCAACGCGTTGTAAAAGCAATACCCCGCTTTCCCTGATTTTTTTGATCGATACATCGCCTGGTCGGCATGTCGCAGCAACGCTTCCGCGCTATTGCCGTCATCAGGAAATAGCGCAATGCCGATACTGGCCGATACCCGAATGATATCGTTTTTAATCAGCACCGGCTGCTCTATTTCATCCAGCAACTTATCCATATATAAACAACAATCCACCGATCGGCGCAAACCGTTCAGCAAAATGACAAATTCGTCCCCGCCGACACGCGCCACGGTATCGTTACGGCGTGACGCCCGACTGAAACGTCTTGCTATTTCCTGCAGCAGGCAATCGCCTGCCGCATGTCCGAACACATCGTTGACAGCCTTGAACCCATCAAGGTCAAGAAAACACACTGCCAGATATTCGTGTGAGCGCTCCGCATGTGCAATAGCCAGTTCGAGGCGATCGGTCATCAGCAGACGATTCGGCAATTGCGTCAGCGCGTCATGGTTGACCATGAACTCCATCTCGTGCTGGCGTTTGATCAATTGCTCCACGCAGGAAAAAACCGCCACGAAATTACAAATATTCCCGCGCTCGTCCTTGACGGCCGATAAGGTCAGCCACCCTGCCTTGACTCCGCCGCTCCGGCAGCGGCTTCTGATCTCGCCGTTCCAGTGACCCTCCTCCCGCGCAGCCTGCCACACGTTGGCAATATCGAAAGCGTCGCTTTCCGCGCCCAGCATAAGCGTATCGAGACTATTGCCCAGCACCTTGTCGTGAGCATACTGGGTAATATGGCTAAATGCAGGATTGGCGTCTATGATAATGCCGTCCGCATCAGTAATGCAGATGGCTTCCAGCGTATTGTCGAACACGCTGGAAGCCAGCCTTAACTTGACCTCGGCCTTCTGCCGCTCCACGATCTCCGTCAACAACTGCAAAGTGCGGCATGAAAGCGTTTGGTACATGGAAAGCAGCGCCTCGATCAAAGCCTTGATCGCGCCGCTCATTTCGTGGGAGGTCAGCCGTTTCGCTTCCTCCAGAGGAAGACCGGATTGCGTGGCGCGCACCAGTTTGGCCATGCGTTTATCGCTATCCAGAATATGGAATGCCAGCCAATTGGTCAGAAAGGATAGAATATCAGGCACCGCCTCATCCAGCGGTTTACCGCCGTAGCCGGCGCGCAGACGCGACACCTCCTCGATAAACGAGTCATGAACATCCTTATGCCTGGTTTCCCAGGAATCGTCCGGGACTGATTGATGCCAGATGGTTTCTTCCGTATGGAAATGATAGACGGCGTAGTCGGCCAACTCGTTGAAAACGGCGCTCAGCGCCGGAACGTCGGCATTATAGATAAGATGATTAGCCAGTATATTGACCAAGCCCGCCAAGCGCTCATGCTGCTGATCAACCAGCAGGATTCCCAGCTTGAAACTATCGTTCCACGGAAAAATGGTATGCGGCTTATCTGTATAGGTTTCTTTGTTATTATGCATCTGATCGCCTCCATCAGACTTTTTACTACCCTACGCTTACCGAAATTGAATTTTACGCCCCATCCTTGCAAAATATCAGGAATCAATCCTATACGTAACCATTCGGCCAATCAAGTAGGACCTTACCGCTACCTCGGGCGCTGAACAATTGACAGCATACAAACTCTCCCTCTTTTCTTAAAAATTATGCCTAGTCCAGACACAGATATAAAAACTCGCCCGAACAATGCCAGGTTTTTCAGTCATATCATCCGCTATGCCGCCGTGTCTATAGTTGCCGTGTTCGGCATCTATTTCTATGCATTTCATTCGCCGCTGAATCACGAGTCCAGCGCATGGGGCGACTTCGGAGACTTTATTGGCGGAACGCTCAGCCCAATTTTGACTTTCGTATCCATTATCGCACTGGTACATACGATAGAACTACAGCGTCAGCAACTGCAAATTGCGCGTAAAGAACTTAAAAACTCGAAAATTGAAGTGAGGCTAACGCGGCTCGAACTGGAAAAGTCCGCCAAAGCGCAAGCCGAGACCGCAAGAGTGTTGCAAAGGCAAGCCGAATATGCGCTGATAACAACCAGACTGTCGGTACTGCGCACCGAACTCGATATGTACCAGGCTTTCCCCGATGAGGCCACACCGTCATCCGGCCGGGAGCCGGCCTCGAAAAGGCAACAGGTAATCGCAGAAATAATGGACTCAATCAATGAGTTTTATACTGAAAACACAAGCGTTTTACCGGAAAACCCATCTTCCGGCACGCCGTAACGTGTTTTCGTCAATGCTTCGCATATAACGTTTCATCCGTTGTCGTGGTGCGCCAGCAGCGTCTCCAATCCCCCGCAGCGAAGCGCCCTGGTTTGCAAGGCCCGGCGAAATACAGCTTCATCGCCGTAAAGCAGGGTGAAGCGTTTTTTAGCCCGCGTGATGCCTGTATAAATCAGTTCTCGCGTCAACAACGCGCTGTTGCTGCCGGGTATCACCAGAACAACGTGATCGAATTCTGAGCCTTGCGATTTATGCACGGTAATCGCAAACGCAGTTTCCACATCGGATAAACGTCCGGGTGAAATCCATCTAATATGGCCATCCGGCTGCCTGAATACCACCGCAAGCCTGCCCCGGCCATCCTGCAGCGCAATACCGATATCACCGTTCATCAGATCGAGGCTGTAATCGTTCCGCATCACCATCACCGGACGGCCTTCGTACCAATCGCCCTGAGCATGTTCAGGAAACAGCCATTGTTTTACGCTGCGGTTCAGCGCATCCCCTCCCCAAGGCCCCGCACGCAGCGCGCACAGCAGCTGAAATCTGCCGAAACTGTCCAATACGCTGCCGGCCCAGGCGTCGTAAGCCTGCCGGCCCGCTTGATCTTGCGGACGGGTCGCGCGCAGTGTAGCCAGATAATAAGCGTAACCCGGTTTGCTCCCTTCCGCATCCGCTCCTCCAACCAGCATCCGTAACCGCACGTCATGTGCATTCTGGAATTGCATTTGCTCGATATCGGTATGGGCCTGCCAGATCGCCCCGGTATCGTCACCCGCATTCACTGCCTGCGCCAGGCGTCCGATTCCGCTGTCGCCGTCGAAGCGATGGCTGTGGCGCAGCATCACGATCTGCTGGTGCAATGGATTAGCGTCAAGCGCAGCAGCCGCGTCAATGATTTCGCCGCTCTGCCGTGCTATCCATTCCAGCGTGTCCTGATGGTAAACGTTCTCCCCCACCCCGCGGCACAGGTTGCCCATCACGAAGCCCGCCTCCACCGAAGCCAACTGATCCTTGTCGCCCAACAGGATCAGTTGCGTTTTTTCCGCCAAAGCATCCAGCAATGCCGCCATCATTTCCAGGTCGATCATCGACGCTTCATCGACAACGACGATATCCGCGGGCAGCGGGTTGTTGCGGTTGTAGGCATATAATCTCGACCCGGGACGGCTGCCCAATAAGCGATGCAAAGTAGCGGCTTCTCCCGGCAGACTGGAGCGCATGGAACCAGCTAGGGGCATTTTTTCCAACTCGCGGCGTATCGACTCCGTGACCCGCGCAGCGGCCTTGCCGGTTGGGGCAGCCAAGCGGATAATAGGTTTGCGCCCGCCATTTTCGCTGTTGCCGGCTATATCAACCAGCAAAGCCAGCAGACGCGTCACCGTGCTCGTTTTACCCGTACCCGGTCCGCCGGTAATAATGGAGAAGCGCGCGCGCAACGCAACTGCACAGGCAATTTTCTGCCAATCCGGTTTTTGCGTGCCGTCATAAAACAGCCGGTTCAAGCGCGCGCGCAAATCGCCGGGCAGCTTCAATGCCGGCTGAGCGGCGCGTTGTTTAACCGCTGCGGCGACGGATTGTTCGTATTGCCAATAACGCCGCAGATAGAGGTTGCGCCCGTCCAGTACCAGCGGCGTATTACCTGCGCCTGCGCCTACCAGCAGGCTATGCCGCAATGCATCCAGCCACTGATCCAGGGTGCAGCTTTGCAAGGCGCTCTCTTCCAATCCGTTATTCGCCCAAGCCTCAAGATTCAGGCACACATGCCCCCTGCTCACCTGCCTGCTCGCCCAGGCTCCAGCCAGCCAAACCAGCGGGCTGGCATTGGTGTCGATATTGCGCAAAAACAGCATAAATGCGCGATCCAGCCGGCTCAGCTCGCCGCTTTTCAAACTCTCGTCTACAAAGTGCAACACCGATTCAGCTGATATATGCATGGTAAGTAACCGCCTAATCTTGATTCATCCCCTTGACTTCCGGCACACGCCTGTCAGATGGCGATAAACGCACCATCAAGCCAGGAAAAAACGCGCCGTAAATTTTTCTTGTGAGTGCTAACGATATCCCATAGAATTTCATTCTAGCTGAATTTGATGGTCAGGCAGCCCGTGAGGCTGCCTTTTTGTTTTGGAAGCAACCATGAACGATCACATCATGCCTACCTATGCACGCCTCCCGGTCGTTTTCGAACGGGGCGAAGGCGCGTGGTTGTGGGATAACCACGGCAAAACTTACCTTGACGCCCTTTCCGGAATTTCCGTGTGTAATCTGGGTCATGCCCACCCCGCCATCACCAAGGCCATCGCCGAACAGGCCGCCAAGCTGGTGCACACGTCCAACCTTTACCGCGTTGCGCTACAGGAAGAACTAGCCGATCAGCTTTGCGCTGCAAGCCGCATGGAAAATGTGTTTTTCTGCAACTCGGGCGCCGAGGCCAACGAAGCCGCGATCAAGTTGGCCCGCCGTTACGGTCATCAGAAAGGCATAGACGCTCCCGCCATTGTCGTCATGGAAGGCAGTTTTCATGGACGCACGCTGGCGACGCTTAGCGCCACCGGCAACCCAAAGGTGCAGGAAGGTTTCGAACCGCTGGTGAGCGGCTTCCTGCGCGCGCCTTACGACGACATACAAGCATTGGAAGAACTAACCGACCCTGACATAGTAGCGGTTCTGGTCGAACCGATTCAAGGCGAAGGAGGTGTACGCATACCGCAACCTGACTATCTGAGCCGGCTCAGAGAGCTTTGCGACCAGCGCGGCTGGCTGTTGATACTGGATGAAGTGCAAAGCGGCATGGGTCGGACAGGAAAACTGTTTGCGTTCCAGCATGCCGGTATCCTGCCCGACGCATTCACCCTGGCCAAGGCGCTCGGCAATGGCGTCCCCATCGGCGCCTGTCTGGCTCAGGGCGTGGCAGCAAGCGTATTGACTCCAGGTAAACACGGCTCAACTTTCGGCGGGAACCCTCTGGCCTGCAGCGCGGCGCTTGCCGTACTGAAAACACTACGCAAGGAAAAGCTGGTTGGGCGCGCCGGCGCTCTGGGCGACAGTCTGGCTTCGGGACTACGCTCTGCTTTATCGGGCAACCCGCATGTCAGGGAGGTACGCAACAAAGGCATGATGATAGGCATAGAGCTTGATCAAGCGTGCCCGCAATTGATTGTTCAGGCGCTGAATCAGGGACTTCTGATCAATGTAACCGCCGATAAGGTGATACGTCTGCTCCCGCCCTTTATTTTGAAGGTGGAAGAAGCGCAGGTACTGATCGAGAAACTGGCTGGACTCATCAACCATGCGTTTACAGCGCACACTGCATGAGGAGCATCATGAAACCAAGACATTTCATCACGCTTGAGGATTTATCCTCTCCGGAAATCCGCGCGCTTATCAAACGCGCAGGAGAACTGAAAGCGCTTGACTCAATCTACGAGCCGCTCAAAAACCGGGTGCTGGGGATGATTTTCGAAAAATCATCGACCCGAACCCGAGTTTCATTCGAAAGCGGCATGATGCAACTGGGCGGCGGCGCCATATTCCTGTCTCCGCGCGATACCCAGCTGGGGCGCGGAGAGCCGCTGGAAGACAGCGCTCGCGTATTGTCACGCATGGTAGACGGCATCATGCTGCGCGCCAATTGCCATAGAACCGTGGAAATATTTGCCGAATACTCGCGTGTACCTATCATCAACGGGCTTACCGATAGATTTCACCCCTGTCAATTGCTGGCCGATCTGCAAACTTATTTCGAGCATCGCGGCGACATACAAGGGAAACGCGTCGCCTGGATCGGCGACGGCAACAACATGTGCCAGACCTATATTCATGCCGCCGCCCTGCTCGACTTCGAACTCGTTATAGCCTGCCCGTCCGGATACGATCCGGAAGCGGAACTCATCGAACGATATCAAGCCCATGTCCAACTGGTGCGCGAGCCTCAATCCGCCGCGCGCAATGCCGATCTGATCGTAACCGACGTTTGGGCCAGCATGGGGCAGGAAAGCGAACAAAATGAGCGGAAACTTGCCTTCAAAGGCTATGCCGTCAATCAAGCCCTGATGAGTCTGGCCGCCTCCGATGCGCTGTTCATGCATTGCCTGCCGGCTCACCGCGAAGAAGAAGTCGCCACGGAAGTACTGGAAGGTAAGCAGAGCGTCGTATGGGACGAAGCTGAAAACCGCTTGCACGCGCAGAAGGCCTTGCTGGAATTATTGATTGCGCATGCGTAAACGGCTGAACGAATCTGGAAACAATTATCTTTCATCGACTTTTTTAGTCGGTCATAACGCGCATCACAACGACGCCATGGCGGGTTGTGATGATTCAAAGCGCCGGCCGCTTGCATGCCGAGCAAAAACTGCTGCCATATTCCGCCGCGTGGGGCGCCCTAGCTGCTCGACAAGCATGTTGATTACGGCAAGCCTTGACGGATTGATCGACCACGATTAACCATCTGTTACAATGTAAGCACTTACAAAAATGGAAGGACGGGGATACACCATGAAACAGGTCACACTTACTCTTGTATTATTGTTAGCAACAGGCTTTTCCATGGCGGGAGAACAAGCCTACGTTACCGATCAGCTTGAAATACAATTTAGGTCCGGCCCATCCACCCAAAACAAGATTCTGCGTATGCTGAAAGCCGGGACTCCGGTTGACGTGCTGGAAGAGCAGGAGTCGAACGGATTCAGCTATGTTGCGCTCGCCTCAGGCGAAGAGGGCTGGATACTGAGCAAATACCTCACGCGCCACCCGATTCCCAGCTCGCTGCTCGAAGCAAAGGCAAATTCCGGCAAACTGGCCGAAACCCTGGACGCCAACAAAAGCCTTAAAGCAGAACTTCAGTCGCTGAAAACAGAGAAAGACGGGGCGGACAAAACCACTAAAGAACTGCATGAAGAAGTTTCACGCTTAAGCAGTGAGTTAACCACCATTAAACAGGCTTCAGCCAGCGTGATCCAAATCCAGAACGATAGAGACAGTCTGCAAAAAAAGAATATCGAACTGGAAAACAAACTGCAAAGCATCCAGCGTGAAAAACAGGCGCTGGATTCGTCCACGCAGCAAAACTGGTTCATGATCGGCGCTGCCGTGCTGGGAGGCGGCATCCTGCTCGGCATCATTCTGCCGCGAATCAGCCTCCGGCGAAAAAACAGCTGGGGCAAATTCTAATTTAACCGGCTTGAAACAGAAAACGTTTTTATTTTGGAGCAAACCCACCATGAGCGATACCCGCACCCGCCCCTTTTCCTCCCTGGTTGTCGACGGCATGGAACGAGCGCCGAGCCGTGCCATGCTTTATCCCGTGGGATTTACCGAGGCTGATTTCAACAAGCCGCAGGTCGGTATCGCCTCAACCTGGAGCATGGTGACGCCGTGCAACATGCACATCAACAAACTGGCCGACGACGCGGCGCGCGGCGTTGACGGCAACGGCGGGAAAGCCGTCGTGTTCAATACCATTACCATATCCGACGGCATCTCCATGGGTACCGAAGGCATGAAATATTCTCTGGTATCGCGGGAAGTGATCGCCGACTCGATAGAAACCGTGGTCGGCTGTCAGGGATTCGACGGCATCATCGCTATCGGCGGATGCGATAAAAACATGCCGGGCTGCATCATCGGCATCGCACGCCTGAACCGTCCGTCAATATTTGTATATGGCGGCACCATTTTACCGGGTTGTCACGGCGAAAAAAAACTCGACATCGTTTCGGTATTCGAGGCGGTCGGCTCGCGCGCCAACAACAAAATAGACGATGCGGAACTGCATGCCATAGAGTCCAAAGCCATCCCCGGCCCCGGGTCCTGCGGGGGCATGTATACCGCGAATACCATGGCTTCGGCGATAGAAGCATTAGGCATGAGCCTGCCCGGCAGCTCGGCTCAGGCGGCTATTTCGCGCGATAAGGAACTCGACTGCGAACGCGCCGGCGCGCAAGTATTAAAACTCCTGGAGCTGGGCATACGTCCGCGTGACATCATGACCAAGGCCGCCTTCGAAAACGCGATTACCGTCGTCATCGCGCTCGGAGGCTCGACCAACGCCGTACTTCATCTGCTGGCGATGGCGCATGCCTGCAATGTTGATCTGGAACTGGACGACTTTACCCGTATCGGCCAGCATGTGCCGATGCTTGCCGATCTGAAGCCGAGCGGCAAATACACCATGGCCGAACTGGTCGAAATCGGCGGCATACAGCCGCTGATGAAAGAACTGCTGAACGCAGGCCTGTTGCACGGCGACTGCCTGACCGTCACCGGCAGGACCCTGGCTGAAAATCTGGCGGAAGCAGGCGATTATCCGGCCGGACAGGATATGATACATGCCCTGAACAACCCGATAAAAAAGGACAGCCATCTGGTTATCCTCAGAGGCAACCTAGCCCCGGAAGGAGCCGTAGCCAAAATAACCGGCAAGGAAGGCCTGAAATTCACCGGCATCGCGCGCGTTTTCGATTGTGAGGAACTGGCTCTGAAAGCAATCCTGGATAGCCGCATTCAGAAAGGCGATGTGATCGTTATACGCTACGAAGGTCCCAAAGGCGGCCCCGGCATGCGCGAAATGCTGTCTCCAACCTCGGCGGTAATGGGCAAGGGTTTGGGCAAGGAAGTCGCGCTGATTACCGATGGACGATTTTCCGGGGGCACACATGGTTTCGTGGTAGGCCACATCACCCCGGAAGCCTTCAGCGGCGGCGCACTGGCGGTGGTGCAGGATGGCGATACCATCACCATAGACGCCGAGTCGCGCGAACTGACGCTACATCTCGACGACGACGCTTTGCAAGCCAGACTGATGCAGTGGAAACAACCGGCGCCGCGTTATACCCGTGGCGTGCTGGCCAAATTTGCACGCCTGACCAGCTCGGCCTCCGAAGGAGCGGTTACCGATAAGTATCTCTGATTCGCAGTTCATGATTACCGGGCGTTCCAATATCGGGTATGGCTCGTACGATACCGGTCGATAACCAAACCGCCATCGGGTGCGAATTCCGCGCGTATCGCACCCTCTTCGGCCGTATTCAAAACCAGCGCGCCTTGCGTCTGATAACGCTGCATGACTTGCGGACGAGGGAAGTTAAAGCGATTCAGGAAACCTGCCGGTATCAGCGCGTACTCCGGTTGTACCGCGGCAAGAAACGCGCCGGTCGATGAGGTATTGCTGCCGTGGTGGGGAACCACCAGCACTCGGCACCTCAAACCGGCGCCGTAGATTTCCAGCAGGCGATTCTCTGCTTCCTTTTCTATGTCGGCGGTCAGCAACGCACAGGAGTTCCCTCGGGCAACGCGTAAAACGCAGGAGTTATCGTTTTCCTTCCTTGCCGCTGCAGCAGCATCGCCGTCAGGCGACAATATGTCGAAACGCACGCCGTCCCATTCCCATGATTGTCCGGCCCGGCAACGTAACGGAGAAAATCCGTTCAGTCTTTCCGGCACGCTGGTCAGCGTTTGTCTGATATTCACGCGCTCGTGCAATGAATATGCGCCGCCGATATGGTCGTTGTCGCCATGACTGATCACCAGCGTATCCAGGTTAGCGACGCCGCTGTCGCGTAAAAACGGCTCAACAACGGCGGAGCCCATATCGAACCCCGAACCCATCCGCGCACCGGTGTCGAACACCAGATTATGCGCCTGTGTCTGTACTACTGCGGAAAGACCCTGCCCGACATCCAGCAAGGTCAGGCGAAATCCGTCCGCAGGCGGGCGGGCCGGAACCTGGCTCAAAGCAGGCAGCCATAACATCAGGCCCAGCCAGCGTCCCGGAGTCGCGCGCGGTGCCAACAGCAGAATGACGCCGGGAACGGCAAAAAGCAATGTCCACCACGGAGGCGCGCTGTGAGTCCACTGCACCCAGCTTAAAGACGCCATCCATTGCAACAGCGGCCAGAAGCCATGCAGCAGGGTCTCCGTTCCGCGCAGCAGAAAATCGCCCGCTGCAGGAACGACCGGCAGCAACAAGGCGGCAACAAGACACAACGGAATTGCCAGCACGCCCAACACCGGTATCGCCAACAGATTCGCCAGTGGTGAAATCAGTGATACCTGCTGGAAAAAAAGCAACGTCAGCGGCGCCAGACCCAAACTGGTCGCCCAATTGATTTTCCAGAGATCTGCCCACCACCCGACTCTGTCAAGCTGACCGGCTGCGGCATACAGGATGATGCCGATCGCGGCGAAAGACAGCCAGAATCCGGCGGAAAGAATGGCCGTGGGATCGTGCAGCGTTACCAGCAGCAGCGCCAGCATCAAGACCTGCAGCGGACGGGTATTGCGCTGCAAAAAAATCGCGCCCATAGCCAGCGCTATCATGATCAGCGCGCGCCGCGTCGGAATCGCAAAATCTGCCAGACCGGCATAAACTACCGAAGCGAAGACTGCAGCCACAACCGCAACGGCGGACGGAGGCCAACGCATCAAGCCAATTGCGGCGCATAGGCGGCGCGTCCAGAAAAAACAAAATCCTGCAATCAGGCTGATATGCGAACCGGATATCGCAATCAAATGCGCGGTCCCGGTGCGGCGCAATACCGTCCATTGATCCTGGGTAATGTCCTGTTCATTGCCCAGCACCAGCGCCTTGACGATACCCCGCATATCGCTATGCTGCAAACGCATGCCGATCTGATCGTCCAGCCATTGCCGCCAACGCTGAATGGAAAACGCAGGACTTTCTTCCAGTTTGCCGTTTTCGGGGCTTTCACGCACATAACCGGTAGCGCCTATACCCTGACTGAACAGCCATTGTTCATAATCCATGCCGCCGGGATTGGCAAATCCGTGCGGGCGCTTGAGTCTGACGTTAAGCCGCCAGTATTCGCCGGCCTTGAGATCATACGGCGCGCGATACCAGGTCAGGCGGATATGGCCGGGTACGGGGATAGCGCCGCCGGCACGGTCAATGTTAAAATCGAAACGTAGATCGGCATCCCGCCTGTCGGGAAGGCCGTCTATGTAGCCGGCAACCTGCACATCCTGCTGTTGCAACTCGGAGGGAAGCGCATCATGCAAACGCACGGAGGCAAAAATGCTGGCCCACAGTATGCCGGCCATCAGCGCTGCCGGAAAATATACCCGTGTCAGCACCATAATCACCAGCGCTGCCGCGATAAACGCCGTTAACTGTGCTGAGGGCAGATAGGAAAAGGATTGCACAAGGCCGATACCCGCAACAAAAGCGAGTATAAGCAATGGAGTAAACAAGCGTTGCGGCAGCGGCATGGATTTCGACTTTCCCGCCATGGCATTAAAATGTTATTGTGAGTCTACACGCACCGAATTTCAAAAAATAAAAAAGGCTGCACTCATGCCCAAAGGATATTTCACTCGCTTTATTCCCACACGCCACAACATCAGCGAAATAAAAGGCCTGGCATTTCTCGGAGAAAAGCTGCACCGGCCGAATCTATGGCACGTCAATCGCAGATCGGTTTCACGGGCTTTTGCCGTAGGTCTTTGGGCCATGTATACGCCGCCGCTGCCCTGGCAGTCGGTGATAGCGGCGATCGGAGCCATCGCATTCAATGCCAACCTGCCAATCTCGGTCGCACTGGTCTGGATTACCAACCCGGTGACATGGATACCGATGTACTACTTCGCTTACCGGGTGGGTGCTTTCAGTCTGGGACAAAGCGCCTTTAATTTTAATGAGTTCTCCGGTAATTTCTCGATCGAGAAAGCACTGGAATTAGGCGCGCCTTTTCTGCTCGGCTGTTTTATCCTGATGAATCTTGGCGCTCTGCTGGGCTATGTCGGCACCCGCCTGCTCTGGCGGCAATCGGTGCTGGAACGCTGGGAGGCAAGAAAACTTCGCAACAAACCGTTCGACCCTGTTTTTTTCGTCAATCAAAGCCACGCTTCCTATCAACGTTATTTGAAACACGAACGAAAGAGACAGTGATGCGACCGGATGGCTGTCGCTATCGCGGCTTCAGTCAACCGCGCATTGAGGATCAAACGAGCCTCCCGTCCTCCATACGCAAAATCTGATCCATGCGCGCAGCCAGATTATGGTCGTGCGTAACCACCAGAAAGCTGACCGCATGTTCGCGATTCAACTCGATCATCAAATCGTAAACCTGGGCGGCGGTCTTACTGTCCAGGTTGCCGGTCGGCTCGTCTGCCAGCACGCATTTGGGACGTGTTACCAACGCACGCGCGACAGCAGCGCGCTGACGCTCGCCCCCGGACAACTCGCCGGGCTTATGCTCCAGACGCTGTTCCAAACCAACCCGCCGCAGCAGTCTGGCGGCGCGATCGCGCGCTACATCGATGCTTGCACCGCCGATCAGCAAGGGCATAGCCACGTTTTCAAGTACGGTGAATTCGCCCAGCAAATGATGAAATTGATAGATAAATCCCAAACCCTGATTGCGCAGGCGCGCCAGCTTGCGTTCGCTCAGGGAGGCCAAAGGCATACCGTCGAGTTCTACGGAGCCTTCCGTCGGCGTATCCAGCCCGCCCAACAGATGCAACAGCGTACTTTTGCCGGAACCCGAAGCCCCCATGATCGCAATCTCCTGCCCCGGCAGTATGGAAAAATTTATATCGCGCAATACGTCGACATTCAAGCCGCCCTGGGTAAAGCGTTTGCTCAAATGACGGCAGGCCAAAACCGGCTTACTCATAACGCAGCTCCTCTGCGGGTTTGATGCGCGACGCCTGCCACGCGGGATAAATCGTAGCCAGCACCGAAAGCAGGAACGCCATGCCGGTAATCTGCGCCACATCGGACCAGATCAGTTTCGATGGCAACTGACTGATGTAATAGACGTCTGCGGAAAGAAACTGGACGTTGAACAGGCGTTCAATGGCCGGCACAAGGGTTTCGACATTCAGCGCAAGCAACACCCCGCCAATGCTGCCCAGCAAAGTACCGAACAAGCCGATTATCGTACCCAGCACCATGAATATCTCCATAATGCCGAGAGAAGTCATGCCCTGGGTTCTTAAAATGGCTATATCCGCACGTTTGTCCGTCACCACCATCACCAGCGTGGAAACAATGTTGAAGGCCGCCACGGCGACGATCAACAGTAAAATAATAAACATCACGCGTTTTTCGGTTTGCACCGCCCGAAAAAAGTTGGCGTGCGACTGTGTCCAGTCGGTAATGTAATAATTGCCCGGAAGCGTTTTGGCCAGCTCACGTGCGATCTTGCGCGCAAAGAACAGATCATCCAGTTTCAGGCGCAACCCGGAAATCGCATCGTCCATGCGAAACAGCCGCGACGCATCGTCGATCTGTATCAACGCCAGATTGCGGTCATATTCGAACATGCCGACCTGAAACACGCCAACCACGGTAAAACGTTTCAGACGCGGCAGGATACCGGCCGGCGTCGAAGTCACCTGCGGAGTAATCACGGTTACCTTGTCGCCGGGAATCACGCCGAGGTAATTCGCCAGCTCAGCACCCAGCACGATGCCGAAGCCGCCGGCAACCAGTTGGCTCAGATCGCCTGAGACCAGATGATTCGCCACTTCCGATACCCTGGGCTCATAACCGGGCATAATACCGCGTATCATCACCCCGCTGACCCTGCGGTCGGCGTTCAACATCGCCTGACCTTCGACATAAGGCGCCCATCCCAGCACCCGCTTATCCTGACCCAATGCGGGCTCAAGCTGCTCCCAATGGCGCAGTTGTCCGCCCTGTTCCGCTATGGTGGCATGGGCGGTCATGCCCAAAATCCGTTCGCGCAGTTCGGCCTCGAACCCGTTCATAACCGACAATACCGTAATCAGCGCGGCAACGCCCAGCGCTATGCCCAGCACGGAGGTCAGGGTAATAAAGGAAATAAACCGGGTTCGGCGTTTGGCGCGCGTATAACGCAGGCCTATGTAAAGGGTGAGCGGTTTAAACATGGATGCTAATTTATAGTCGGGATGGCCGATTGAGAAAAACCGGCGTTATTTATTGACAGCCGAACATGAACCACAGGTCCCGTACAGGCATAGTGAGTGTTCGGTAAGGATAAAACCGAAACGAGCGGCGATTTCACGCTGGCGCTGCTCGATAAAATCGTCATGAAACTCTTCCACGCGCCCGCAACTCATGCAGACGATGTGGTCGTGATGATCGCCCCGTTCCAGCTCGAAAACCGAATTTCCGCCTTCGAAGTGATGGCGCTTGACCAGACCCGCCGTTTCGAACTGGGTCAACACGCGATAGACCGTCGCCAGCCCGATTTCCGTTCCTTCCGAAATCAACGCCTTGTATACATCCTCAGCGCTTAAATGCCGTTCGTCGGCATCGCGGGACTCCAGCATTTCCAGTATTTTGACCCGCGGCGAAGTAACCTTCAGACCGGCCTTGCGAATGTTAAGGTTTTCCTGTTTTTTAGCAATCGACGAATCCATAAGTACCTTACGTTATCTCCCGGCGCCATACCCGTATGCTATTTTGACCCGTTAAGGTATTATATCCGCAATGGATAATTCGGAGTATATCATCATACCATGCGCGTACCTTGCATTCTAATCGCAACCCTGTTCGCAAGCCTGTCGGGCTGTATCTACACACCCGATATTCATCAGGGCAATATCGTTTCGCAGGAAATGGTGGATCAAATCCGCCCCGGCATGAACAAACGCCAGATCGCCTTCATCATGGGTACGCCTTTGCTGCAGGATCCGTTCCATGACAACCGCTGGGATTACATCTACTCCAACCAGCCCGGCGGCGAGGATCGCATGCAAAAACGCATATCGCTGTTTTTTAAAAATGACGCACTTTCCGGCGTCCAGGGCGACTTTAAACCCGGCACCCTCCCCTCGGTTGAAACCAACAAGGATGTCACCGTCGACATACCTAAAATCGAGCGCGATAAAACGCTGTGGCAGACGATAACAAGCCTGTTTGGCGGCGATGAGTAAGTGCTAGAGTCACTGTCCGCCGAGCGTGGCTCCGTTGAAAATGGGCGGGCAGAGACCGGAACAAGCCCAGCCCTTGATGCGCGCATATTCAGGGCATGCTTTAAATCTACCGGCACAATTCAGCGCATATCGACGGCCCTTACCCCAGCGCCAAACCGGGAAACCGAAGACCGGCAATTTTTCCAAAGCCTCTTGGCCCGCCAATACGTTGCGGGAGCACAGGACCAGGGCAGCTATTCGGATACCTGCACTTGCCAACAACCACAGACTCCCGGACCGGATAACCCATAATTGCGGCCTGTCTTTTTGTGATAGACTCGTCACAAACGCGCAGCATATAAACCGGAGCCGCGCCCTGACTGGCCGTACCCGAACCTTCGAGACTTAGCGAGTCAAATCCATGAAGTACAAAGACTACTATCAAATCATGGGGCTGGATAAAAGCGCCAGCGCTGAGGAAATAAAAAAAACCTACCGCAAACTGGCGCGCAAATACCATCCGGACGTATCCAAAGAGCCCGACGCGGAAGAAAAATTCAAGGAAGTCGCCGAAGCCTACGAAACGCTGAAAGATCCGGAAAAGCGCGCGGCCTACGACCAGCTCGGCAGCCATCACGCCGGCGAAGACTTCCGTCCGCCGCCGGAATGGGGACGACACTATGCCGAACAAAGCGCCGGATTCGGTTTTGAGAATATCGATCTGGCCGATCTTTTCGCGCATTTCACTCACCAGGGGTCAACCGGGCGTGCTCAGGGCGCGATGCCAGGCCAGGATTATGAAGTCACGGCTCATATTACACTCGAAGAAGCCTATAAGGGTACCGAGCTCGCTATCAGTCTTACCGTACCTGAAACCGACAAGGAAGGACACCTGCAACGGGCTGAAAAAACCATCAAGGCGCGGATTCCAAGCGGAGCAACCGACGGTCAACGACTCAAGTTGGCCGGTAAGGGCGGCAAGGGGCGCAATGGGGGACGCGACGGCAACCTTTATCTGAATATAGCCCTGCACCCTCACCCGCTGTTTCGGGTCAGCGGACACGATTTATATCTCGATTTACCCTTGGCGCCATGGGAAGCCGCACTGGGCGCCACGATACAGGTGCCGACGCTGGCCGGCGACGTACGCCTCAAGACTCCCGGCTCTGCGCGTGCCGGACAAAAGCTGCGCATTGCCGACAAGGGTCTGCCAAAACCGCACCAAGGCAGCGGCGATCTGTATGTTATTCTGCAAATCGCGGTACCTGCCGTCATCGGCGAAAAGGAAAGAGCGCTTTACGAAGAATTATCGAAACTTTCTTCGTTCAACCCCAGAGCACATTTTGAACGGAGTTAACCCATGCACACCATGCAAATTCAAATAGAAGAGGCGCTGTTACTGCATGAACACCATGAACTCACTCTGGCGGAGATGGCCGAGCTGACCGGGGTAGCGGAGCAGGACCTGCATGAATGGGTACTGGAAGGTTTACTCACCCCGCGCAATCCGGACGCCGGCGACTGGGTGTTTGGCGCTGACCGTTTAACTACGGTACGAACTGCATACCGTCTGCGCAACGAACTTGATCTTGATAACCATGCGCTGGCTTTGACAGTTAGTCTACTGGAGCGAATCAGGACGCTGGAAAGCGAAGTGCGCATATTGCGCGCGCAAATCCCGGCACTTTGAACTTCAAAGTGTAGAATCAACAGGAGAATGCCATGAAATTTGCCATCATTTCCGGCAGCCACCGGCCGGAATCGCAATCGGGCAAGGTTGCCCGCTATCTCGCAAAGCGATTGAAGGAACTCGACGCTTCTTTTTCCTCTCATGTGCTTGACCTGGGAAAAACGCCGCTGCCTTTATGGGACGAAAGTATCTGGCAAGGCAATTCGGATCTCGCCGACCAGTGGAAACCGATTTCAGCGGAGCTTGCCGCCAGCGACGCCATAATCGTCATCTCGCCGGAATGGGCCGGGATGGCGCCTGCCGCGCTGAAAAACTTCATGCTGTATGTGTGCGACGGCTGCGTTTACCATAAGCCAGGACTGCTTGTCGGCGTATCGTCTGCACGTAACGGCGCTTACCCTATTGCAGAGTTGCGTAGCAGCAGCTACAAAAATACCCATCTGCAATATATTTCCGAACACGTCATCATTCGTTTCGTCAACGATGTTTTGAACCTTGAAGACCCTGAATCCGAAGAAGATGCGCTGCTGCGCAAGCGCATCGATTACAGTCTGAACGTTCTGGCGGAGTATGGAAAGGCTTTAAGACTGGTGCGCGCCAGCGGTGTATTGAACCACAAGGAGTTTCCATATGGCATGTAATTCGCCGACGCGAAAAAAAACCGGAATACGGCGGGCGCATCATCAGGTAACTGCGCTGTTATGCGTTGCAGGGTTTCTGGCGTCTTGCGCACCGCCGACTGCGCAACAAAAAAACTCAAGCGCGCCATTAGCTTCCGGATATCGGCCTGATATTCGCCACGGCGCGAAAATTTATACGGCTTATTGCAGCGCGTGCCACGACAAGGGAACAAACGGCGCGCCGCAATTGGATGATGCCGAAGAATGGGATGAACGCGCCGATGCTTGGCCTGCCGATATAGACAGACACGTCAAATCCGGTTTTCTGTCGATGCCGGCTCGAGGCGGCCGTTCCGAATTGAGCGACGCCGACATTTCCGATACCATTTACTATATTCTGAGTCAGGTTGAGGCTAATGATGATTAGCCTATCTGCGGCCCGAAAATAACCGATCGGGATCGAGATAAACTGGTAGCGGCAATGGAATATTGATGTTCACACCCGGCTGCGGGTAGGCATAGCCCGGATTATAATAGGGCCGGCCCCTTACAGGAGGGTAATAGGGGTTATATCTCGGCCTGTTGTCGTCATAATACTCCCGTTCCGCCCGATAACCGCCTCGGCGGCGGTACTCGTGGTCGTCCTCATCGGCCTTGGCTGTGCCGATAACGGCAACAACACCAATACTTGCCAATAACGCTGCCATCAAAAGCTTCCGTTTCATGATCTGCTCCCCACTGTTGGTTAGTCGACGGTTTTACTGTCATACACCAACAAGCACAGCTTATACCATAAAATAAAATACATATTATTCAGTTACTTGAAACATAATAATATTTTCCAGTGCAAACAAAGGTTGAAAACAACCGCAGAAAACGTCCGCTATAACCCCCAAACAACCGTAGTTTTATAGCTATTCAGCTCATTAGCGCCTTCTACGGAAAACGCATCATTAAGAGAAGAGGGACTGTAGTGTAATCTTCGAATGAAACAACTTTGCAGGAGCGGGCTTTAGCTGGCAATATAATAACGGTGGCTGGATTGTGTGTTACCCTATTTTTTAGTAATCAGGCGAACAGACGTTCTTATTGGAAAATTTCGGCCATGCCGTCAATACCGCCTGTACCAGCGTTGCCAGCGGTATGGCAAAAAACACCCCCCAAAACCCGCCGACACCGCCAAAAAAAAGTATGGCTAACATGATGGCGGCCGGATGCAGATTAACAACCTCGGAAAACAACAGCGGAACCAGCACGACCCCATCCAGTCCCTGGATAATGGTATAGGCCAGCATCAGATAAAAAAATTCGTCGCCCGCCCCCCATTGAAACAGCGCGACCAGTATTACCGGAAACGTCACCAGGGTTGCCCCGATATAAGGGATGATTACCGACAAACCAATCAACACGGCCAGCAGCAATGCATAGTTCAGCCCCATCAATGAAAATGTCACATAAGTGACTACCAGCAGAATAGCGATCTCCAGGAATTTGCCGCGCACATAATTGCCAATCTGAGTATCCACTTCATGCCAGACCTGCAGCGAGACATCGTGTCCTTTTGGCAAGTAACGTGCAAACCATGCAAGAATTTCCTGCTTGTCCTTCAAAAAGAAAAACACCAGCAAAGGTACCAGTATGGTGTAGACAGTCAGCGTGATCACGCTCAACAGCGAGGCCCATGAATAGGTCAGCAGGGATTGTCCATAACTCAACAGCTCCGAACGTAGCGTGGCTATTATCTCGTCAACCTGTTTCGCGGTAATCAGGGAGGGATGGTGCTGCGGCAACTGCATCACAAACAGCTGTACCTGACTCATCATCGCCGGTAGTTGCTTGATTAATTCGCCAACCTGCTGGTACAGCAACGGCAACAATCCGATCAGCACAAAAAAAACCAGCGCAAGAAAGAACAGGTAGACCATCACCACAGCCAGCGTGCGCGGAATGCGCTCCCGCACAGCGAGACGCACCAGACTGTCCAACAGGTAGGCAATGACTGCCGCGGCAAACACCGGCATCAGCAGATTACCCAGCGTGACAACGCATAACACGCCCACCACTAAAAGAGTAGCGAACGAAACCGCCTGCACATTCGGGAAAATGCATCTAACCCAGTTGCTTAACCACTCGATGATGACTTTCATGTTTTATTCTTGAAGAAAGACGCTTAACCGGTATTGCGCATGCCGGCTGCAATGGCATTGATGGTTCTGAGCAGGCTGTTCATCCAGCGGCTGGAATGGCTTTCCTCTTCCGGCAATGCGCGCAGCCGGTGCAACAGGGAAATCTGCACATAATTGAGTGGGTCAAGATAAGGATTTCGGCTCTGCAGCGACCACGCCAGCTGCGGGGCATCGTCAAGCAGAGACTTGGTGTTCGCTACATTCAATATCTGTTGCACGGTGCTGCGATACTCAGCATCGATAAGCCCGTAGATACGAGTCGCGACCTCATCATCGTGACAAAGCCCCGCATAGCCTTTGGCGATGTCCATGTCGGACTTGGCCAGCGCCATCTGTGTTTTACTCAGCAGAGTACGGAAGAACGGCCAATCCCGATACATGGATTGCAGCTTGGCCAGACGCGCAGGGTCCTTGCCTCGCCATGTTTCAAGAGCCGTGCCGATACCGAACCAGGCCGGCAAGGTCTGACGCGATTGCGC
The DNA here is from genome assembly GCF_009498235.1 of Candidatus Methylospira mobilis. Lineage (NCBI taxonomy): Bacteria > Pseudomonadati > Pseudomonadota > Gammaproteobacteria > Methylococcales > Methylococcaceae > Candidatus Methylospira > Candidatus Methylospira mobilis. The sequence continues at coordinate 2,892,097 of NZ_CP044205.1, forward strand.
CCAGGCGAACACCCAGGCAATCGCACGCACAGACGCCTTGGAGCGATCCTGTTTTTTGCGATGGGACGGTCTTGATCCGATATTCAATAATCCGATTTCCGCCAGCGGCGTCGCTTCGTAAAAATAATCCAGGAAACCGGATTCCTGTTCGGTCAATCGCCGGAAACGCAACTCGCCGATACGCGCGATTTCATCCATGATGCCGAGATAATCGCGGCGCTCGCTCTCCACCGGTCGAATCAGATTCAGACTGGCCTTCATCAGCCCGGTCGCACCCATGGTCAACTCATAGACAGCAGTTTCCATGTTGTTGTATTTATAAAAAACGGTCTCGCCCTGCTCGGTGAACTTGATTTGCCCCTGTACGGTACCGGGCGGCTGCGCCAATATCGCCTCATGCGTCGGCCCGCCGCCTCGGCCCACGGTTCCGCCGCGTCCATGGAACAAGCGGCAACGCAGCCCTCTTGAACTGGTAATCGCTATAATTTTTTTCTGCGCTTCGTACAAGCTCCAAACACTGGCCAGAATACCGCCATCCTTGCAGGAGTCGGAATAACCCAGCATTACTTCCTGCACACCGGGCGAAACGGCAAGCAAATCGCGATAGATCGGCAAATCCAGCAAGGAAACCAGCACCGGTTCGACTTGCTCCAGATCCTGTATGGTTTCAAACAAAGGCGTGACGCCGATATGGCAGAAACGCCGCCCCGCCAATTGTCCGATCAGTCCGGACAATGCGGCCAGAAACAGCACTTCCATCACGTTACTGGCGCTATGCGTCATGGAAATGACATAACGCCCGAAACAGTCTGCGCCCAATTCGCGCCGCATTTGCGTCATTACTTCGAAAACGCGCAAGGTTTCCTGAGTTGCCGCACTGAGCTGATCCTGCCGATACGTCAGCGCGGAGATATTGACGATGGCTTCGCTGAGCAAGGCCAGTTTGCCCGGCTCGTCCTGCGCAGCGTAATCGATATCAAGCGCAGTCCGAATAATTTCCGCAACGGCGGCGCAGTGATGCGACGACTCCTGGCGGATATCCAGCGGCATCAGATGGAAGCCGAAGGTTTCCACCAGACGGATTAAATCCAGCAAATCGGTGTGAGCAATCGCCTGATCGTCATGTGCGCAGAGCGAATCGTAAACAACACGCAAATCCGTCAAAAATGAACCGGCATCCGCATAGGCATGATCCTCGTTACCTGCCCAACCGCCTTCGATACCGGCCTCTACCTTGGCCAAATGCGCTTTCATCCGGTATCGCATTATCGCGAGCTTGCGGCGATAAGGCTCCATCTTATACAAACCGATCCGGTGCCCGAAAACCGCCACCGCCAAAGCTTCGTCGCGATGCAGCGACGACCAGAACGCCTCGGAAGGCTCGCACATGCCGGTGGAAAAAGTCAGTTGATCGCGCAAGCGCTCCAATCGCCCCATATACTCCACCGCCACCGTACGCGCCTGCATGCGCACCGCCAGCGCCGTTGTTTCCGGTTTGACAAACGGATTGCCGTCGCGATCTCCGCCTATCCATGAACCAAAACGGATAAAACTGGGAATTCGGAAAAGCGCTGCGTTGTCTTCAGTCCGATCGCAGCCATATATCTCGGTGACTGTGGCCTCCAGATAGCGGTAAACCTGGATAACGGCGCCAAACAACGAGACAGGAAAATAATACAGACCATTACTGATTTCATCGCGTACATCCAAACGTTGCGCGCGCACTTCATCGGTTTTCCACAATAACTGGATCTGCAGTTGCAGGCGGGCGATGATTTCATCACGATATACGCCCTGTATGCGCACGTCGTCGAGCTGTTCCAGGCTGACGAAGATACGACGCAAGGCCTCCTTGATACTGCGCCGTTTCGCCTCGGTCGGATGCGCGGTCAACACTGGGTGATAGCATAGGTTATCGAGCAAATACTGCAGCTCTTCGCGCGTGACGCCCTGTTCGTGCAAACCTTTCAAGGTGTCGTGAAAAGAACCTTGCCAGAGATGGCCGCCGCGTTCGGCCTCGCGCCGTCGCAAGCCCAACTGCCATACTTCCTCGGCGCTGTTTACCAGATTGAAATAAATATGAGAGGCGCGCACCACCTGGGCGAGCTTCTCCGGCTCCAGGCGCGAAATAGAGCGGATAAGCTGCTGGCGCAATACCGGATCGTTCTGGCGCCGCAACCGTACAAAACCATTGCGCAGGCTTTCTATAGCGCTATAAACATCGGGTTCAAGCTGGTTTTTCAGCACGCGCGACAACAACACGCTTAGTACGCGCACCTGATGCCGCAATGCCTTTTCGTGAGGAAGAGTTGACATTTGTATTATATTCCCGCAAGGAATCCTAACATCCGGCGATTTCAATAAGGCAAATCAGGGCATCGGGTCTATGCCGTGGGCCGTTACACGGTTACGCCCCTGGGTTTTTGATGCATATAAAGCTTTATCGGCTCTGCCAATAAAGTTTTGCGCCGATTCGCCCTTCAAATAGCAGGCCACCCCCAGCGAAACGGTAATGTGGCCCACCAACTCCTCATTATCGTGACGACGGATACGGCACCCGGCAACAGCTACACGGATGTTTTCCGCCAAGGCGCGCGCGCCCTCCAATTGCGTTTTAGGTAATAGAACGGCAAACTCCTCCCCGCCGTAACGCGCGGCAATATCCTGGCCCTTGACATTGCGCTTCAGCACTTCTGCAACAGTGCGTATCACCTTGTCGCCGAAAAGATGACCATAGGTGTCGTTTACCTTCTTGAAATAGTCAATATCGATCATTAACACGCTGGGGCCGGGAACGCCGGGGACAAACTGTCCCAGCCAGTTATCCATATCGAGATCGAAACTGCGCCGGTTGGCGAGACCTGTCAAACCATCCACCATGGCGTCCTGGCGTACACGCACCACCTCGGCGCGCAGACTTTCAATTTCCTTATGGCTGTCTTCCAGGCGCTTGCCTAGTGCAACCATCGAAGTCTGCATCTGCAGCGTTTCGATCAAAACGCGATCGATCGCATCCAGCGTCGCCGGCACCGCTGCGTCGGCATCCAGCTCCTTGCTGAACTGTTGCAGGGAAGAACCGTAACTGTCTGCCTGCGTCCCGGTGTAAGCAGCGGATTGTACGGCATCGGCCATGATGCGGTGAAAATCCAGCGCCAGACGATTGGCTGAATCCGCGTCCAGATCGGCGACAAAACGGCGATAAAGCAATTCAGTTGCTGCAGCATCCAAAACGATCTTGTCTTTTAAGGCGGTATCGATTGCCTCCTTGAGCCGGGGGTTTACTCCGGAGACATACTCGTACCAGACCGCAAAGCTGATCGGATTCATGGGCGCGGAGTGCCTGGCCATCAACGGCATTACCTGCCTGACAAACGCCACGCTCTCTTCGATGCTTTCCTGATACCGCATTCCCCCCCCTATTCAAAAAACCATGATTACCGGCCTTCAACCGGTACGCCGGCTCAACATACGCGGCGAACAGACAACTCTTGCGAGGGGATACGCGCCAGCACCCGATCGCTTCAGATAAATCCGGCATGAAAACCGGGCTTATCAGCCAAAGGGATGGGATAAACCTGCTACACGCCGATGCATGCAGTATGATACTCCAAACCGGGTTACGGAGCATAAAACTCGCCCGACTAATCCGATTGTTGCCGGGCTCTTGCAAGCCTTATAGAATATCGTGTTGAATCCACTTTTGTTTCGCAACTCACTGGGAAATTTAATTATGCAATCGAAAAAAACCGTTTATATCGCCGCCGCATTGCTTTCCATCGGCACGCTCTGGTGTTCGAGCGCGAGCGCCAACAAACCGGTTACGGAAGAGGAACATCAGGCTTTCGTGAAAAAATATACGGAAATGTGCATTAAACGCGAACACAAAAACAAGGGTTCGGTGGTTACATCCGAAGATGTTGCGATGAACCAGCTTTGCGAATGCGTCGCCAGGGACGAATCGAAACACCTTACAGCGGAAGAAGTCAGAAAATTCGTCAACCAGAACGAATACCCGGTTTCACTGATGATCAAGGCCGATTCGGCCGCCTATCACTGCACGCATCCGCAATAAACGCAATTACTGAAACCGACTAGGCCACTAGGCCGGAGCCGCCAACGTTGCGAAAATAAGGCACAACGCTATTATTATCCATAGCTCCGGCCTGTCTCCGGAAACCCAGACAACGCGGCCAAAATCCCGCGACTGCAATACATCCGGCAATGCATCCGGCGTCTGCAGGCGATGATACGAATATCCGGTCAACGCAGCCAACTCCAACAAATGGCGCTCGTCCAGCCGGGACAGGTAAAAACCGGATGCTGAGTCGGTCCGGTCTGCGCCGGGCGGCAGAAACTTTTCGAGTTCGGCCTGTTCCCAATAGCCGATCAAGCGGTTGTCCCTATCCAGGCGCGGCACCGGAACCGCCACGCTGCCGCCGACGCCGACAATCAAACCGCTGCCCCCCTTCGCCGTTTCCGGAAAGTTCGGCAGCGCCGCACCCGGAGGAAACTGCTGCCCATCGCTAAAAAATACCGGCACGACAGCTGGCTGCAGCCCTGAACTTTGGCGCATCGACGCCGCCAATCCGACCGCAATATCGCTATCCGCCGTCCATGCCATACGACTATCCAGACGCTCCAGCACCTGATCCAGCAAGGCGCGATGCTCGCAAACCTCTATCGGCTCGAAGAGCGGCAACACCTGCTGGCCTGCAAACAGACTCAAGCCGGCTTCCGAGCCGCAGGCCAGCCTCGGCAACGCCCGTCGCAATGAGGCTGTGACAAAATGCAGGCGGTCGGCCGGCATCGCCGGATCGTGATAGTCCTGCACGTTCATGCTCTGGGTGATATCGATGACCCAGTTATAGCGGAAAACCGGCTGCGGAAGCGGCACGGAAAGCCCGAACAAAGCCGGCAACAGCATGAGATTGGCGGCGGCAAGGCACTTGAAACGCCAGCCTGTACGCTGCCACTCCTGCACCAGAAAGCGTCTCATGGCCCACCGCCCGGCAACCCCGGCAGCGTGGAAAACACGCTCGATTTGGTACCCTGCCACTTCGGAGCAGCCGCTTCCCTGGGCGGTGGCGTAATACGCCCGGCATATTCGAGGTTAAAACGCGCATCGGTATTTTGCGGGTTCATGCGTAGTGTCTCAATCAGGTACTGCTTTGCCAGCGTCAGCAAGGCAGTAACGCGTTCGAACTCCAACAAGCCCGAACTTTGCCACAATGCGTCGGCTTGCTCCAGATACAGGGTGCCGATGTTGTAGTTCACCCGCTCACGCAACAGGGCATCATCGGACGACGACAGCAATGCATATTCGCGGATCGCCGCGTAACCCTCTCCATCGCGCGCCATGCGCCAGGACTTCGCAAAACGCAGGTACGGATCGTCATTGGCGGAAACCTCCGACGATGCGTCGTGTACCCTATGATTGATATGCGTAAGGCGCCAAAGCCAAAAGCTCTCCACGGACAGCGCTACCGTTATCAATAGCGCAAGACCTCGCCAACCGGCAAATTTGCAGAAACGCATCAGCTTTATCACCGCCTGAACTCCAGCGCGGCGAAAGCGGTGTATACAAATAAAAAACACCAGGCCGGCGCCAGAAACCAGCGCGTCAAATCGTGCCCCGGAGCACGGATCTTATAGTGCACCGGTCGATGGTTACGCTGCCCAACCGTGGCTATTGCCTGTTGCACCGCTTCCAGATTCTCCGCCTCGAACGCCTGGTAAGGCGTACCCATGGATTGAAAAAACTGGTGTAAAAAATACTCCGGGCTACTGGTTTCATTGGCATTCGCCGGGGCCTTTGCAAGCGATCCGCTTCTCGGGCTGCGCATGTAAATCCAGTAAAGCGCTACTTGCGTGTCCTGAAAGCGCTGCCGTATCAAGTCGCGCGCCTCGGCATCCATACGCGCGGCGCCATCCGAAACCAGGACTATCATGCGCGACTCATCACCCGTATTATGCCTGAAATGATCCAGCGCCATTTCCAGACCGGTCGCGATGTTGGTAATGCCATGACCTCGGGAAGCCAGGCTTTTCAGCGCAGCCTGCAGCGCAACCTGATCCTGGGTCAACGGCAGCACAAAAACCGGCGCGGCGCTGAATATCACCAGTGCAAACGCATCATCGGGACGTTGCGCGACAAAGTCGGACAGCAATTGCGCGGTTAATGCGCTCTTGCTTTCCTTGGCCGCGCCGCCCAGATAGCTCCCGGAAAAATTCTCGTTCATGCTGCTGCTGCGATCCACCAGCAACACCACATGCGCGCCCTGCCCCACGCGCGCTATCCATTGCTGACTGACTGATTCGGGAGCTGTCAGCGCAATGCCTAGCAAGCCGATGCCCAATGCTGCGGAAGCGCGCCGTAAACGCGCCAGTTGCTCCGAAAACGGGTCTGCCGGAAAAAAATCCATTCCTGGAAACCTGAGCGCACCCTGTCTCTTGCGCAGATAAGGCAGCGCGGCCAACGGCAGCAACAGCAGAAACCAGGGGTGATGCAGATAAACGGGCACTATGTCTCCCTCAACGCACAAGCGTCGCAAAACTGCGCCACAAAATCGAGGCGGTCACGCAACGATCCCGCATCAGAAACCTGTTCGTTTTTCGCGTAGAAGTACCGATCCGAAATATAAAAAAATTGCTGGAATTCGGCTTCCATGCCGGCAAACTCGGGATGTTCAATTAAAAACCGCGCCAAACCGCTGCTGAACAGCACATATCCGGCTGTTCGATCCACGGCCCGATGCAGCGCCAGAAAAACCGCTTGTTCGGCGGCGCTGTCAGGGTGCTTCAGCAATCGACGGCAGTTTTTTGCTGCCGCGGCGAACGGAGGAAGCCGCTTGAAAAAACGAAGCCGCAGCCAGCCATATCCTGCAACAAGCAACAGCGCCGCGATAAGGCCCAGCACGACCCGGCCAGCGGGCTCCAGGTCATATTCGAGCGGCGGCAGCGCCGGTTTGATTGACGCATGACCGTCAGTCGAATCATGCAGGGGTGTTTGCGTAAAAGACCAGGCGGGAACTTCCATCCATGCGCGTTTGCCTCCGGCAACAAATCCCAGACCGAGAGCCGGCGCGGTAGTTTGCTCGGTATCTACCACGGTTTTGAAAAGCTGGTAGGCCAGCTGCACCCGGTAAATCACCCCATCGCCTTCATCTTCGCGCGTCCAGCTCACTTGCCGTACTTCCAGACCGTCGGCAACAGACACGCCTATACTCGGTAATAGTCCGGTTTCCAGCTCATAATCCGGCTCCACGCCTACCCGGATTTCCCTGCGTATCAAATCTCCGGTCCGATACTCGGCATTATCCGCTGGCGTGTTCTCGACAAAACGGATACCGGCAGGCTCGGCGCAGGCGGAGCCTATCCACAGCAATATAATCGGCGTTATCCAGTAGCTTCGACTCATGGCGCACGCCTCAACGCAACCAGTTACGAAAGCGGATCAACAACAATAAACCCGGTATCGCCAACAGCGAGCATCCTAAAAAAAACCACCACCAGCCGAGGCTCGAAGCCATCCAACCGCTGGGCGCGGCAATCAGCACCCGCGGCACCCCCATCAGGCTCGACAGCAACGCATATTGCGTGGCGGTGAAACGCCGGTCGGTCTGGCTCGCCATAAAGCCGACAAAAGCTGCGGTTCCCATCCCGGCTGAAAGATTTTCAAAGCAGATCACCGCGCCCAGGGCCGGAAGTTGCGGCGGTATTTGCGTCAGCGCGGCGAATGCCGCGGTGGAAAACGCCTGCAATATGCCGAACTGCCATAATGCGCGGTAGATGCCCACGCGCAGTATCAGCGTACCGCCGACAAAGCCGCCGATCAGCGTCGCCCAGAACCCGAACAGTTTCACTATCGCGCCGATTTCGGTTTTACTATAGCCCATATCCAGATAAAACGGCGTCGACATCTGTCCGGCTATGGTGTCTCCCATTTTGTACAACAGGATAAACAGTAGAATCCACCAGGCGTCCTGCCGTTCAAAAAACTGGATGAACGGCTGGATCACCGCCGCGGCAAAGCGCTTCGGGCGATGCCCCGCCTCTTCCGGTTCGGGTAGGATCAGGCTGACCATGGCTCCGCTTAGCATCACCGCCGCCATCAGTAGATAAACAAAAGTAAACCCCCACAAATCGGCCAGAATCAACCCGCCGCCTGAAGCCAGCAGCATACCTAAACGATAACCGTTGACGTAAAAGGAAGCGCCCAAACCTTGTTCGTAATCGCTCAGGCTTTCACGCCGCCAGGCATCGATCAATGTATCCTGGGAAGCGGAAAAAAAAGTCACCAGCAACGCCAGTCCCGCCAGCAGAATGGGGTGCAGGGCCGGCTGGCTGAACGCCAGCAGCGCCAGCGCCAGCGCCAGCGCCGCCTGAGTCAGGATCAGCCACCCCCTGCGTCTGCCGTAATGCCTGATGCGATAGCGGTCAAATACCGGAGCCCATAGGAATTTCAACGTATACGGCAGACCGACCAGGGCATAGAGCCCTATTGTCGCCAAATCGACGCCTTCCTGCTTAAGCCAGGCCTGCAGCACCGAACCGGTCAGCAACAGCGGCAATCCGCCATAAAAGCCGGTAAAAAAAGCCCCCAATATGCGGCGCGTGAAGTAAATCCGGTACCAGACCGCCGCCGGTTCAGAGGCTGACGTCATAATCTACCGTCAACGGCGCATGGTCGCTAAAACGCTGTTCCTTGTAGACAACCGCAGTACGTGCGGCTGCGGCCAGTTTATCGGTTGCAATCTGGTAGTCGATGCGCCATCCGACATTTTTTGCCCAGGCCTGCCCGCGGTTGCTCCACCAGGTATAGCCTTCGCCGCCGGCTTCCGGGTACAGCCTGCGAAAAACATCCACCCAGCCCTGTTCATCGAAGACGCGGCTTAACCACGCACGTTCCTCCGGCAGAAAGCCGGAGTTTTTCTGATTGGACTTCCAGTTTTTAAGGTCGACTTCCTTATGCGCGATATTCCAGTCGCCGCACAACACCACCTCGCGACCGCCTTGATGCAATGCGTTGAGATGAGGAAAAAAACGCTCCATGAAACTGTATTTTGTGGCTTGCCGATGTTCACCGCTGGAACCGGACGGCAAATAGACCGAAACCACGGAAAAACCATCGTAGCGCAATTCGATATAACGCCCTTCCGCGTCGATATCGGCAATGCCCAGACCTTCGATAATCTGGTCGGGCTGACGGCGCGCATAGACGCCGACGCCGCTGTAGCCTTTTTTTTCGGCATAGTGAAAATAGCCGTAGTAGCCGGCGGGATTCAGCATTTCTGCGCTCATATCGCCGGCCTGCGCCTTGAGTTCCTGCATGCAGATAAAGTCGGCATCCTGTTCGGCAAGCCAGTCGAGAAAGCCTTTATTGACGGCGGAACGGATACCATTGAGATTGATTGAAATAATACGCAACATGTTTTTATGCAGTTATTGCTGATTTATAACCTGGCCTTTCGGTGCGAGACGAAAAAGTTGCATCCAGTTTAATCGTTTTTCATCCATCCGGGTACCCGCTTTAAAACGTATTTCCACCTCTACCTGCCATACGGCAAGTAGAGCACAACAAAAAGCCCCGACCGGTTTCCCGGTCGGGGCCTCAGACGCAAAGAAACTCTGCGATTACATCATGCCGTCCATTCCGCCCATTCCGCCCATGCCGCCACCCGGCATTGGCGCTTCTTCCTTGGGCTCTTCAGCGATCATCGCCTCGGTGGTGATCATCAATCCGGAAACGGAAGCCGCATTCTGCAATGCGGTACGCGTAACCTTGGCGGGATCAAGAATACCCATGGCGACCATGTCGCCGTATTCGCCGGTAGCGGCATTGTAACCGAAGTTACCGGTGCCTTCCGCTACCTTGTTCAGCACCACGGAAGCCTCATCGCCTGCGTTGGATACGATCTGGCGCAACGGTTCTTCCATCGCGCGACGCGCAATGCCGATGCCCGCATCCTGATCGTGGTTGATGCCTTTCAGATCCTTGATCTTCTGCAGCGCACGGATCAGCGCAACGCCGCCGCCCGGTACGATGCCTTCCTCTACCGCGGCGCGTGTCGCATGCAGCGCGTCTTCGACGCGTGCCTTCTTTTCCTTCATTTCGACTTCGGTTGCAGCACCGACTTTGATGACGGCAACGCCGCCAGCCAGTTTGGCCAGACGTTCCTGCAACTTCTCCTTGTCGTAATCGGAAGTAGTGTCTTCCATCTGCTTGCGGATCTGAGCAACGCGACCCTGAATCTTGTCGCTGCTGCCGGCGCCGTCAATGATAGTGGTATTTTCCTTGCTCACCTGTACTTTCTTCGCGGTGCCGAGATCGGTCAGCGTCGCCTTTTCCAGACTCAGACCGATGTCTTCGGAAATCACGGTGCCGCCGGTCAGGATGGCGATATCTTCCAGCATTGCCTTGCGGCGGTCGCCAAAGCCTGGAGCCTTGACGGCAGCAACTTTGACAATACCGCGCATGGTGTTTACTACCAGGGTAGCCAGGGCTTCGCCCTCGACATCTTCAGCAATAATCAGCAGCGAACGGCCGGCTTTGGCCACGCCTTCCAGTATCGGCAGCATTTCACGGATATTGGAAATCTTCTTCTCGTACAGCAGGATGAAGGGGCTGTCCAGCTCTGCGCTCATGCTCTGCTGGTTGTTGATGAAGTAAGGCGACAGGTAGCCGCGGTCGAACTGCATGCCTTCAACGATATCCAGCTGGTTTTCCAGACCCGAACCGTCTTCCACCGTAATGACGCCTTCCTTGCCTACCTTGTCCATCGCCTCGGCAATGATGCCGCCGATGCTCTCATCGGAATTGGCTGAAATCGAACCTACCTGGGCGATGGCATTGTTGTCGGCGCAGGGAACGGACATCTGGTGTATCGCTTCAACCGCTGCATGAACAGCCTTGTCGATACCGCGCTTCAGATCCATCGGATTCATGCCCGCAGCAACCGCCTTCAACCCTTCGTTCAAAATAGCCTGAGCCAGAACCGTAGCGGTGGTGGTGCCGTCGCCGGCTACGTCGGAGGTCTGGGAAGCGACTTCCTTAACCATCTGCGCGCCCATATTTTCGAACTTGTCTTTCAGTTCGACTTCCTTCGCGACTGAAACGCCGTCCTTGGTAACGGTCGGTGCGCCGAAGCTTTTTTCCAGGACGACATTGCGCCCTTTAGGACCCAGCGTCACTTTTACCGCGTGAGCCAGAATATTTACGCCACGCACCATGCGCGAACGCGCGTCATCACCAAATTTAACTTCTTTAGCTGCCATGTTTATACCTTCAAATAACTATAAGTTTAAATAACTTGCGGTTATGCCAATCAGGCTTCGATAATGCCCATGACATCTTCTTCACGCATGACCACAATTTCATCGCCGTCGATCTTGACTTCGGTACCGGCATATTTGCCGAACAGAATCTTGTCTCCGACCTTAACCTGCAACGGGCGAACTTCGCCATTATCCGACGTTTTTCCCTGACCAACAGCCAACACTTCTCCGCGCATGGGTTTTTCGGCAGCTGAATCAGGAATTACGATACCTCCTGCTGTGGTACGCTCTTCTTCAAGGCGTTTAACAATGATGCGATCATGTAATGGACGAATTTTCATTTTTTTCCTCATAAATGTTGATTAAAACACTATGCTGCCGGCAGCGCCGTTAGCACTCAATCAAGGCGAGTGCTAATAATAGCCATCCCGCGCGCCTTGTCAAGGCTTGGTTCACATTGATTTACTATATTCACACAACACCATCCAATAGGATCAAGGCGTCGTACTCCTGTTTTGCGAGCAAACAAGTTAAATCCATGCCACCCTTCGCGCCTGCAAGGCATCACACCGCCCTTTTATGGAGGCTCCCAACCAACAATTCAAGCGGCAAGGATGTAAAACTTTATATTCTGGTAACTGTTGCTACCCAGCGCCCTCATGAAGTAGAAAAAACGGTGTGAGCCGGAGGGGAGTCCGTCAGCGGCCTGATCTGGCGTAGCCGAAGGGACAGACGACGCAGGGTGTAGTTGCTAGATAGGCACACTCCAGCGTGTCCCGGCAGGTTTACCCTGCTCCGAGGCTGCCCCGGTCATGAATTATTTCCAGCCGTTACAGAATAGTTACATATTCTGTGGCTTTCCTTCTTCAGCATAGCGGGAGAAGAACGGTAGAATGGCGCCTGCACACTACAAATCAGACAGAGGAACTCTACAGATGAGCGTTACCATCTACCACAACCCGCGCTGCAGCAAATCCCGCGCCGCGCTGCAGCTTCTCAAGGAAAACGGCATAGAATGCGAAGTGGTCGAATACCTGAAATCGCCGCCGTCAGCCGAAAGACTGGACGCCATTATCCGATTACTCGGCATGGAACCCCGCGCGTTGATGCGCAAAAACGAAGCCCCCTACAAGACTGAAAATCTGGCTGATCAAAGCCTGAGCCGTGAACAACTGATTGCAGCCATGATAAAAAACCCGGTGCTGATAGAAAGGCCGATAGTATTCACAGAAACGGGCGCAACCCTGGGGCGACCGCCGGAAAACGTGCTTCAAACGCCGGGGCTGCACGATTAATCCTTGACCGGGCGCTTCTCCAGCTTGCGTTGCAGCGTGCGGCGGTGCATGTTGAGCGCGCGCGCCGCTGCAGAAATATTGCCGTCGTGCTCGGCAAGAATTTTCTGCAGATGCTCCCACTCCAGACGTTTGACCGATAAAGGCCTGTCCTTGATCTCCACCGTGGGATCGCCGCCATCCTTATGCAGTGCGGCCAATATTTCATCGGCATCGGCCGGTTTGGTCAAATAATGAATAGCGCCCAGTTTGATGGCCTCGACTGCCGTCGCCACGCTGGCGTAACCGGTCAGGATCACCACGCGGGTATTGTCGTCCAAATCGACCAGATACTTTGCCATGGCCAGACCTGAATCCTGACCGATACGCAAATCGATTACCGCATATTCGGGTTCCACCTGGCGCGCAATCTCCATCGCCTGCTGCAAATTGTGGGCGACATAGACATCGAAGTTGCGCTTTTGCAGCGCCTCTTCCAGAACCATACAAAAAGTTTCGTCATCGTCGACCAGCAATAAGCGCGGATTTTCAGTAATATAGGCAATCGTACTCATAGTCCCGCCTCCCTTAAGGTTACAGGCAGGCTGATGCGCGTCAGCGTACCCTGGCATTCGCTACGTAGCGCCATGGAAATCGTCCCGCCCATGCGTTCAATCGTGGTAAAAGCCAGAAAAAGCCCTACCCCCAAACCATTTTCCTTGCTTGAAACAGGTTCCTTGCCCAGTTGTTCGGATACGCTTGGGGCAATACCGGGACCGTCGTCGACGATCTCAAGAACAAGGCGATCCTTGGTCCACCGCGCACGCAGTTCGATAAAGTGCGGAGACACATCTGCGGAATTATTGAGGATATTGACCAAAGCATGGGTAAGCGTCAGTTCGGCCAGAATCGAAGGCGATGGCTCGAACCCCTGTTTGTTGACAGCCAAAACCCCTTCCGGCCGCTGCTGCCGCCAATTGGAAATCACCTCATCCAGATAAGCGGAAACCGGCATCGGATGCCCGGACTCGGCCCTGATTTCTCCGGCGGAAGCCGACAGTACCGACAGCGCTTGCTTGCATCTGCTCACCTGTTCGCGCAGTATTTTCATTTTTTTGCACAAGTCGGCATCGGTTTCTCCGTACTCCTTGATCAACTCATGAACGATGATCGCCATGGTTCCCAGCGGTGTCCCCATTTCATGGGCGGCGCCTGCCGCAAGAGTCCCCAGCGCGACTACACGCTCGTTGCGCAACGTGTGCTCGCGTATTTCCGCCAGTTTCCGTTCGCGCTGGCGTAACGTGTCGGCAATACCAACTACAAAATATGCCACCAGCACCGCACTGAACACGAAACCGAACCACATGCCGAAAACATGAAGCTGCAGATCGTGGTGATCCATGAGCTGATGCAGTTCCGGCGGCGTATTAGGCCCCAGGGTTATAGGCAGAATCGCGGGTAGCGGTTTATAAAAGGTCATCAGCAGGGTGTAGCACGCCGATGTAAACAGCACCATATACCAGGTATAAATTCTGGGAAGTATGGTTGAGGTGAGAATCAGCGGCAGCAGAAAGAACCACGCCAAGGGGTTACTTGCGCCTCCGGTGAAATACAGCACGGCGGTAATAGTCAGCACATCGCAGCACAACTGAAAAAACAGCTCGCCATCGACTACAATGCGTTCTTCCTCCAGCCGCACCCAAGTGTACCAGTTAAACCCCAATTGCGCAGTAATTACGGCGGTCAGCGCAGCCTGGTACAAAGGCAACTCCAGACCGTAAACGCTGATGATGACCGCCAGCGCCTCCACGCAAATCATCAGGTTGCGCAACACGAACAACCACTTCAGATTTTTTCGCGCGGAAATATCCGAAGCATCAAGTAGCGGGAAACTGATTACCGAGTCGTCTGTCATGGCATAATCTTACCAGACGCGCGGCAACTGCCAGTGTGACAAATTGTCACCATGTACCAACTCATTGATCAAAACATTCAATTGTAATATCCGCTTGATATTGTGAAAGGCCAATGATCAGGCTTGCGCCACGCATATCGTGGCCCGAACCCCATAAAACAGCATCCAGGGTACCTATTACGATCATGAACGACAAGACCAGAGAACCTACCGGAAAAGAATTGATACATATAGGCGCTGCCGAGCAGGTGCCAACCGAATATTTCGACATGGATATGCTGGATACTATCCCCAAGGATATCGGCTGGATGCTGCTGATACTCGGGATAATAGGGATAGCCGTTCCCGGTATGGTCGATATACCGCTCGTTATTGCCGGAAGTATTATCATTTGGCCATCGACCTATCGCATCTTTCAGCGCATGGCTAGAACCAAAAGACAGGCGCACCTGCTGGATGCGCCTGTCCGCTTCCTCTCACGCTTTCACGCAGACCTTGAAAAACGCAACCCCGGCGGACCGCAACCAGTTCGCTCCCTGACCGGCGATAATCAATGAATACACGCCATTTAACAAGACCGGAATACTGTCGAGGAGTACAATAAACCCCGCATTAATCATCAACAAAAGGTCCCCTGGTTATGAATATACGATTATTGGCTTTTCTATTATTGACGGTTCTTGGTGCCAGCGCCTGTGTGTCGGCGCAAAAATACAAGGAAGAAGAGGCGCTGAACCAGGAGCTGCAAAGCGAACTGGCCGCCAATCAGGTACAAATCAAAGAACTCAATGATGAGCTGACCGTATCCATGGTCAATGAACTGCTTTTCCCTTCAGGTAGCGCCGACCTTAACCGTAGCGGCAAAACAGTTCTCGACAAAATTATGCCTACTTTAAAAAGCGTAACAGATAAACATATAGAAGTCCGGGGCTATACTGACAACGTACCGATTGGCGGTTCGTTAAAGCGTCGATATAAATCGAATTGGGAACTATCCACCGCGCGCGCGACATCCGTGCTGGAATTCCTGCAAAAAGGCGGCGTAGCGCCCACCCTGTTGTCGGCCCGCGGATTTGGCGAATATCAACCGATCGCTCCCAACGACAGCAACGAGAATCGCGCAAAAAACCGCCGCACCGATATCGTGATAATCGGGAAAGACCGATAAGCACTCACGCGCTCATGCCGCGAAAGCCCTTTTTCTAAATCCGGCAGTGATTAATGCGCATGGTCATCATCATGACCATGCGCAAGCATATTGCAATACAGGGTTGCCGATCCACACTCTTCAAACTCAACCTGTAACGTTGCATGCTGAATATTGTATTTATCTGACAAGTACTGATTGATTGCCTTCCTGATCGAAGCGCCTTGCGAGAGATTAAGATCCGCATCTACCGTGACATGAGCCGTCAGCACGCGCAAACTGCGGGTAATACTCCAGATATGCAGGTCATGCACGTCGGAAACGCCTTCAATGCGCTTCATATCATCCAGAACTCCGGCCACCAATATATCGGCAGGTGTTTTTTCCAGCAGAATATCGACTGATTCCTGCAGTATGCCCCATGCGCTCCAGAAAATAAGCAGCGCAATTAAAATACTCGCAGCCAGATCCAGCCATAACAAACCGGTCAGCCAGATACCGATACCGACTGCAATTGCTGCGACGCTGGCGACGACATCGCCCATCAAATGAAGAAAGACGCTGTGCAGATTCAAGTCGGACTTTCGTCCCCGGCTCAACAACCAGGCGGTAAAGGCATTGACCAGCAATGCAGCCGAACCAACGCCGACCAATACGTCGGGCATAATGGCTTCCTGCGAGCCGAAGCGGCTATAAGCCTGATAAATGATACCGCCGGCAATTAATACCAATGTCGTGGCATTAAACAGCGCTATCAGGATACCCACGCGATGATATCCAAAAGTGCCGGCAGCATGAGCCGGACGCCGCGCGATATTGACTGCATACCAGCCCAGGAGCAGTGCAATGACATCGGTCAAATTATGCGCGGCATCGGTAAGCAAAGCCAGACTGTTGGATAGCAACCCGGCTATGACTTCGACAACTATCAGAACCAGCGTAATAATGGCAGAAACGCCAAGACGCCACCCTGCGCCCTGGTTCTCTGCGTGGTGATCGTGAGTATGCCCCATGAATAATGTCGACCCCGGCAATGTAAAGCTGAATCATCCCACTTCAAGAGCATAAAATAAAGCACCAAAAACGAAAACCCCGCTCCGCGATAACGGAAAGGGGCCTTGTTGTCCAGCTGTGATGTCAGCTGCCTGTAGATTAGGAGCCTGGCAGTTCCCTACTTTCGCATGGAGGTCCACACTATCATCGGCGCTAAGCGGTTTCACTTCCGAGGTCGGGATGGGATCGGGTGGTTCCCGCTCGCTCTGGCCACCAGGCAAAACTGGTTGCTTGTTGCAAGCGGCTTTGATTGTTTTTATCAAAGCCTTTCAAACTGTCGGATGTACTCTGTTTTTTCGGTCCACCGTACGTTTTTTTTATTCTCGTACGCCGCTCCACTGTGTTGTGACACACGCCCAACCGATTGGGTGTTATATGGTCAAGCCTCTCGGGCAATTAGTACTGGTCAGCTTCACGCATTACTGCGCTTCCACACCCAGCCTATCAACCTGGTAGTCTTCCAGGGCCCTTCAGGGGACTCAAGTCCCAGGGAGATCTCATCTTGGGAGGGGCTTCCCGCTTAGATGCTTTCAGCGGTTATCCTGTCCGAACATAGCTACCCGGCAATGCCATTGGCATGACAACCGGAACACCAGCGGTTCGTTCACTCCGGTCCTCTCGTACTAGGAGCAACTTCCCTCAAATCTCCAACGCCCACGGCAGATAGGGACCGAACTGTCTCACGACGTTCTAAACCCAGCTCGCGTACCACTTTAAATGGCGAACAGCCATACCCTTGGGACCGACTACAGCCCCAGGATGTGATGAGCCGACATCGAGGTGCCAAACACCGCCGTCGATATGAACTCTTGGGCGGTATCAGCCTGTTATCCCCGGAGTACCTTTTATCCGTTGAGCGATGGCCCTTCCATTCAGAACCACCGGATCACTAAGACCTACTTTCGTACCTGCTCGACGTGTGTGTCTCGCAGTCAAGCGCGCTTTTGCCTTTACACTCTTTGCGTGATTTCCGACCACGCTGAGCGCACCTTCGTGCTCCTCCGTTACTCTTTGGGAGGAGACCGCCCCAGTCAAACTACCCACCATACACGGTCCCCGATCCGGATCACGGATCTAGGTTAGAACTCCAAATAGACCAGGGTGGTATTTCAAGGTTGGCTCCACTCGAACTGGCGTCCAAGTTTCATTGCCTCCCACCTATCCTACACAAGTCGATTCAAAGTCCAGTGTAAAGCTATAGTAAAGGTTCACGGGGTCTTTCCGTCTAGCCGCGGGTACACTGCATCTTCACAGCCAATTCAATTTCACTGAGTCTCGGGTGGAGACAGTGTGGCCATCGTTACGCCATTCGTGCAGGTCGGAACTTACCCGACAAGGAATTTCGCTACCTTAGGACCGTTATAGTTACGGCCGCCGTTTACCGGGGCTTCGATCAAGAGCTTCACTTGCGTTGACCCCATCAATTAACCTTCCGGCACCGGGCAGGCGTCACACCCTATACGTCCACTTTCGTGTTTGCAGAGTGCTGTGTTTTTAATAAACAGTCGCAGCCACCATTTTATTGCAACCCGCTTCAGCTCCATCCGCAGGGACTTCACTTACCACGGGCATACCTTCTCCCGAAGTTACGGTATCATTTTGCCTAGTTCCTTCACCCGAGTTCTCTCAAGCGCCTTGGGATTTTCACCCTGCCCACCTGTGTCGGTTTATGGTACGGCCACTCATTACCTGATGCTTAGAGGCTTTTCTTGGAAGCTGGGCATTAGTTGCTTCGTCTGCAAGCAGACTCGTTATCACACCTCAGGATTGTGCTCCCGGATTTGCCTGAGAACACTCCCTACATGCTTGAACCGGAACTACCAATCTCCGGCCAACCTAGCCTTCTCCGTCACCCCATCGCAGTAATGACCGGTACAGGAATATTAACCTGTTTTCCATCGACTACGCCTTTCGGCCTCGCCTTAGGTGCCGACTTACCCTACGCCGATTAACGTTGCGTAGGAATCCTTGGGCTTTCGGCGAACGGGTTTTTCACCCGTTTTATCGTTACTTATGTCAGCATTCGCACTTCCGATACCTCCAGCCAACTTTACAATTGACCTTCACAGGCTTACGGAACGCTCCTCTACCACTTGCCTTGCGGCAAATCCGCAGCTTCGGTACATGGCTTGAGCCCCGTTGAATCTTCCGCGCAGGCCGACTCGACCAGTGAGCTATTACGCTTTCTTTAAAGGATGGCTGCTTCTAAGCCAACCTCCTGGCTGTCTGTGCCTTCCCACATCGTTTTCCACTGAGCCATGATTTTGGGACCTTAGCTGGCGGTCTGGGTTGTTTCCCTCTTCACGACGAACGTTATCACCCGCCGTGTGTCTCCCGTGCTCGCACTTGTTGGTATTCGGAGTTTGCAACGGTTTGGTAAGTCGGGATGACCCCCTAGCCGTAACAGTGCTCTACCCCCAACAGTGATACACGAGGCGCTACCTAAATAGCTTTCGAGGAGAACCAGCTATCTCCGAGCTTGATTAGCCTTTCACTCCGATCCACAACTCATCCGAATCTTTTTCAACAGATCCCGGTTCGGGCCTCCAGTCAGTTTTACCTAACCTTCACCCTGGTCATGGATAGATCGCCCGGTTTCGGGTCTACTCCCAGCGACTGAACGCCCTGTTCAGACTCGCTTTCGCTACGCCTCCCCTAGTCGGTTAAGCTCGCCACTGAAAGTAAGTCGCTGACCCATTATACAAAAGGTACGCAGTCACAGAACAAGTCTGCTCCCACTGCTTGTACGCATACGGTTTCAGGATCTATTTCACTCCCCTCTCCGGGGTTCTTTTCGCCTTTCCCTCACGGTACTGGTTCACTATCGGTCGGTCAGTAGTATTTAGCCTTGGAGGATGGTCCCCCCATGTTCAGACAAGGTTTCACGTGCCTCGCCTTACTCGTTTTCATTGGATGCGCATTTTCGTGTACGGGGCTATCACCCTCTATCGCCGGACTTTCCAGTCTGTTCCACTAACACACAACCAACTTAAGGGCTGTTCCCCGTTCGCTCGCCACTACTTGGGGAATCTCGGTTGATTTCTTTTCCTCGAGGTACTTAGATGTTTCAGTTCCCTCGGTTCGCTTCCTGCCACTATGGATTCATGACAGGATACCTTTGCAGGTGGGTTGCCCCATTCGGAGATCTCCGGATCTAAGGTTTTTTGCTACCTCCCCGAAGCTTTTCGCAAGCTGATACGTCCTTCGTCGCCTCTGACCGCCTAGGCATCCACCGTATGCGCTTTTTCACTTGACCATATAACCCCAATCGGTCGGGCCTCCGTTGTTACGGCGACTCCACCTCAGGTTTACATCGTTTCGCATGTCACATACTTGGGTCACACGGCCTTTTGTTTCCGTGCGCCTTTGCGTTTTGTTACAGTGTACATCTTCCAGTTTGTTAAAGATCGGTCATGCAATGATGACTCGTAAGCGTGTCTTCTTTCCGCTATGTATCGGTCTTTTTATCGCTGCTTTACGCGCTTTTCTTCGCGCTTTCTGCAACAATGTTTCCGTACAATGCATAATGCCCCGCTTACGGCTCATCACTTCTTGAAGTAAAGGCTTTTCACCTGTACAAGACTTTCGACTCTTTCGCTGAGTCTGGTGGAGCCAGGGAGGATCGAACTCCCGACCTCCTGCGTGCAAGGCAGGCGCTCTCCCAGCTGAGCTATGGCCCCGTCTAGGCTTTCCAAGTTTGTTCCGCTCCTGGCTTTCTGCGCCGCCAGTGGTGGGTCTGGGAGGATTTGAACCTCCGACCTCACCCTTATCAGGGGTGCGCTCTAACCACCTGAGCTACAGACCCAAGCGCGGTTTTGGCTTTTTTGCTTCTTTACTTCTCGACTTTTTCTGCGGTCAGATAATGGATTGTGGCTTCCTGCGCCGGGGGCCGGCTTATTAAGGAGGTGATCCAGCCGCAGGTTCCCCTACGGCTACCTTGTTACGACTTCACCCCAGTCATGAATCACACCGTGGTAAGCGCCCTCCTTGCGGTTAGACTACCTACTTCTGGTGCAACCCACTCCCATGGTGTGACGGGCGGTGTGTACAAGGCCCGGGAACGTATTCACCGCAGCATTCTGATCTGCGATTACTAGCGATTCCGACTTCATGCAGTCGAGTTGCAGACTGCAATCCGGACTAAGATCGGCTTTCTGGGATTGGCTCCACCTCGCGGCTTCGCTGCCCTCTGTACCGACCATTGTAGCACGTGTGTAGCCCTGGCCATAAGGGCCATGATGACTTGACGTCATCCCCACCTTCCTCCGGTTTATCACCGGCGGTCTCCTTAGAGTTCCCACCTTTACGTGCTGGCAACTAAGGACAAGGGTTGCGCTCGTTACGGGACTTAACCCAACATCTCACGACACGAGCTGACGACAGCCATGCAGCACCTGTGTTCGCGTTCCCGAAGGCACTCCCGCATCTCTGCAGGATTCGCGACATGTCAAGGCCAGGTAAGGTTCTTCGCGTTGCATCGAATTAAACCACATGCTCCACCGCTTGTGCGGGCCCCCGTCAATTCATTTGAGTTTTAACCTTGCGGCCGTACTCCCCAGGCGGTCAACTTATCGCGTTAGCTGCGCCACTGACAGCTCAATTGCCACCAACGGCTAGTTGACATCGTTTACCGCGTGGACTACCAGGGTATCTAATCCTGTTTGCTCCCCACGCCTTCGCACCTCAGCGTCAGTGTTGGTCCAGGTAGCCGCCTTCGCCACTGGTGTTCCTTCCGATCTCTACGCATTTCACTGCTACACCGGAAATTCCACTACCCTCTCCCACACTCTAGCTTGCCAGTTTCCAATGCCGTTCCCAGGTTAAGCCCGGGGCTTTCACATCAGACTGAACAAACCGCCTACGCGCGCTTTACGCCCAGTAATTCCGATTAACGCTCGCACCCTCCGTATTACCGCGGCTGCTGGCACGGAGTTAGCCGGTGCTTGTTCTGGTGGTAACGTCAATGTCCAGGGGTATTAACCCCGAACCCTTCTTTCCACCTCAAAGTGCTTTACAACCCGCAGGCCTTCTTCACACACGCGGCATTGCTGGATCAGGCTTCCGCCCATTGTCCAATATTCCCCACTGCTGCCTCCCGTAGGAGTCTGGGCCGTGTCTCAGTCCCAGTGTGGCTGGTCGTTCTCTCAAACCAGCTAAGGATCGTCGCCTTGGTAGGCCTTTACCCTACCAACCAGCTAATCCTACGCAGGCTCATCCACCGGCGGGAGGTCTTGCGAGCCCCCCCTTTCCCCCTCAGGGCTTATGCGGTATTAGCTCGAGTTTCCCCGAGTTGTCCCCCACCCGTGGGCAGATTCCTACGCGTTACTCACCCGTCCGCCACTCGTCAGCGCCCGAAGGCCTGTTACCGTTCGACTTGCATGTGTTAAGCATGCCGCCAGCGTTCAATCTGAGCCATGATCAAACTCTTCAGTTTAATTGCAAGGCATCAGGTCTAAACCCGACGCTTTTATCTTTTCTTTCTTTTGGCCAAAGCAATCAACACAGGCTTCGCCTGCATCGCATCCCTTTCGCCGATTTCTTACGCCTTACCCAACGCAGGAAACCACATCCATTATCTGTCCGCTTTTTTAAAGAACCGTTCGTTTTGATCTACTGCCGAACTGAGCCGCTCATTATACAGGAGCTCACACACGCGTCAACTATTTTTTTACATTTTTTTCTGGCGTTTTTCTGTAACACACCGCATATCTCTCAATAACAACAACTTACACCAAACAGTAAAAAAGCGCCTCTCGGCGCTTTTTTACTGCATCACTCAACTAAGCGCACAAGGTGCTTAGAACATAATGATGGCATCAGTTGAAAACAGGAACTGCGTCGTCTGCGCAGCACCGCTGCTGTTATAACCGAATGGAGAATACCCCGGAGTTCCCGAACCAGCCAGACTCGATGAGCTGATCCAGTCAAAACGCGCATTCGGACGCACCGTCAGCCACTTCAGCGGCTTCCAGTTCAATCCAAGCGTTACTTCGTAATAACTGGCCGACAGATAGCTGGCCGTATAGTTCGCACCGACAAAGTTAGTCATACTACCGTTATTCGGATTATTGGGATTTAAACCTGCCGCAACACGGCCCGGCGCCCCAACCCTGAAACCATCATTATCCCGGAACCACTCCACACGCAGGCCGGCACCCAAACCTTCCATCACGTCATAGAACAGATCACTATGAATTCCGTACCACTGCGGATTTTGACTGGTCGCAACCGCGATATTACACGCCGCGATCCCGTTGCTGCCGCCGGAACAGACATTATTTGCGAAACCATGATCATGCTGCAGAACAAAGTGCAGGTCGTCCATAATATTATGTTTCAGCACCAGACTGTACATGCTCCAAGTCCCGCTATTCGCTGTCGCCGAAGTACCGCCATAAGTACCAGCAGCATTAAACGAGGTCCCCTTATCATCGGTCGTATAGGTCAAACCGGCAATGCCGTCCCAGTTATTCCACTGACCATTATAACCGCCATCCCAGCCGCCAGTGCCGCTGTTGGTGATCACACCACCCATTGCAGCCCAATTACCGTCTATCGCATAATTACCCAGCGCGCCGGTATGTGTGAAAGGTTCGCCGAATTGCATGGTGTAGGCATGGGTGTAGAAAAAGTTATCCGGGGCGGTAACCACTTCATAACCGATCGGGGTATAAAAGTGCCCCAACTTAACGTCGAGGCCGTTACCGATAGGAATGTAGCTTTCCAAATATGCCTGAGGCAGAGCGATGTCGTAATACTGACCGCGTATAATATTCAAGTCCCAGTTGCCGCGCGTTGAATTCACGTTGCCAGTAGTAACGTCCACAGTCGGAATACCATAGGCCTGGGTAAAGATGGAGTCAGTACCGTAGTTAAAGTCGAATCGTCCGCCAAAGTCCCAAGCATCGCCTTCGGTTGCCACAGCACGCTGCAAATACAGATACAACTGATTCAGCTGCGGTATGTCGGCGCGATCGCCAAAGGTAGCGCCGCCATTGAAACCCTGCGTAGTGGACATGCCGTTGCCGTTGGCGTTATAGGTAACGCCGCCGTTTATCCAGCCGCCTATCTTGAACCCGTTATCATGCAGAAATCCCCAACTATTGGGATTCAAATCGCCCACCATATCCAGTAGGCCACTGGCTTCACTGACATCGGTCGCCTGCGCAACCCCACAGGCCAAGCCCATGGCGACTGCGGCCGCCAAGGCCTTCAACCTGAAGCCTTTACTTGTCGAATTATTGGTCATGTTTTTTTCCTCTTGAGATTAATCACGACAGGGACTACGCCATATCTGTTGCTATATGTGCAATAGGTGTGCCATGCATGCAACAACCTATATATCATTAAGATAAATACAAATAAAACATCATCCCGACACCAAGATGCACCTTATTAGTGCATACGCGCCAATAATGAACAAATAACATATACACAATTACAACAGAAAAAAACTTTATTCCAACACATTGCAACTAGAGCAAATGCGCCACCATATCGCGTTCAGCCAGCAATTCGCGCTCACTCAGCGCAAGCCGCTCACGAGCGTGCTGATCCAACTCAAGAGACTGAACAACCTTAACCCGCCTATCATCTATAGTAACCGGGAACGAAAACATCACCCCCGGGGCCACCCCGTATTCACCGTGACTGAGCACAGCCATGCTAACCCAATCGCTCTCCCCGGTTCCGAACAGCCAATTACGCATTTGCGCCAGTGCGGCATTTGCGGCGGAAGCGGCGCTGGAACGGCCTCTGGCGGAAAGGACGGCGGAACCCCGGTTTTGCACCGTAGGAATAAAAACCTCTTGAAACCATGCGCGCCCTACGCGGTCCAGCGCAGGAACCCCTCGCACCTCTGCGTAAGCCAAATCAGGGTATTGATTTGCCGAGTGATTGCCCCAGATTGTCATGCGAACGATATCCGCGGATGAACACATGCACCGCTCCGCCAACAAACCGACAGCACGATTATGATCCAGACGCGTCATCGCCGAAAAATTCGCGGCAGTCAATTCAGTCGCATTGGATAGCGCGATAAGCGCATTGGTATTCGCAGGGTTGCCGGTCACCAGCACCTTGACCGTATGCTTGGCGGCCCGGCTCAAGGCCCGCCCCTGCAACGCAAAAATTTCAGCGTTGACCTGCAATAAATCCTTGCGTTCCTGCCCCTGCCCGCGGGCTTTCGCTCCCAGTAAAAAAGCGATATCGACCTCATGAAAGGCAAGATACGGGTCCGCAGTCTTTACTACATCACTGAGCAACGGAAAAGCGCAATCCCGCAACTCCATCTCCACCCCCGGCAAGGACGAAAGGCTTTCAGGCGTTTCCAGCAACCGGAGCACGACCGGTTGATCGCGACCAAGCAAATCGCCATTAGCCAGTCGAAACAACAGGGAATAACTGATTTGACCGGCCGCGCCTGTAACCGCAATATGCACCGGCGCCTTCACTCGGTCACCATCATTTCCGTCCTTCCTAAAAAACAACTCAGACATCCAAACAAGGGAAGCGCTGCCTGTAAAAGCAAGCCAATCGCTTGATTAAACAGGATTATAAATACGCAAAACCGCACGAATAACCACTAGCCAGGCTGAAAGCCCTTTTCAACAATGACCTGATTGATGCGCTCTGCGCTCAACACGTTTTCATCGTACTCAATTTCCAGGAGCGATGATTTTGCATTGGCCTTGGCGGACACCACGCCAGCCAATGGGAGCAGCGCATTCTGCAAGTTCGTTTCGCATCCGCCACATTTCATACCCTTCACAGTAATTGTGCTTTTCATATCGACTTACTCCTCATAAATAATGAACAACGCCAACATAAAATCAGTTGGAGTCAGTTGGGGCATACATTATAAAACCATTTGCTCGCCGGAGTCGCTGCCAAGCAACTATAGCACTTTCGTTTACCCGCACAACTGAGGTATGCTGGCGACAGTTGGAACTTATTTATTTGCAGCATGCATACGACTTCATCAGAAATTTTTCTGCGTTTTCAAGATCAAGGGCTGATTAGCAGCCATAATGGGGCCTCCACGCTCATTACAGGCATCGCGCCGGTGGAAGATTGCGGCCGGAGCGACCTCGTCTTTATCGACCATCCAAAGTACCTGAGTTTAATCCCGCAAAACCAACCGGCCGCCGTGGTTACGACGGAAGAAATCGCCAACGGTATCAAGCCCGGCGCAACCGCGATACTGATTTCACCCAATGTGCGTCTGGCTACGGCGCTGATCAAGCAGGCCTATGTCGACAGGGACTTCCACCATACCGAATGGCCGCAGATACATCCTTCGGCCGTCGTGCACTCCAGCGTAAACATACCGGAAGATGCGGTGATCGGCCCCGGCGTCGTAGTGGGCGCCAACGTGGTGCTGGGCAATCGCGTCGCATTGATGGCCAATGCGGTGATCGAGTCAGGGGCGGTCATCGGCGATGATACGATGTTGCATCCGGGCTGCGTGGTCAGCCACGGCTGCGAAATCGGCGCACAGGTCATGCTGAAGGCGGGTTGCGTGATCGGCTCGGAAGGTTTCGGCTTCGCCCAGGATGCGCAGCGCCGCAACTACCGCATACCGCATACCGGCAAAGTCATTATCGAAGACCGCGTGGTGATCGGCGCCAACACCACGATAGATCGCGGCACCTACGGCGCGACCATCATTCGCTCCGGCGTCATCATCGACGCGCTGTGCCATATCGGCCACAACGTCGAAATCGGCGAGGATTGCATCATTTGCGCGCATACCGGCATATCGGGGTCGAGCCGCTTCGGCAAGCGCGTGATAGCCACCGGACAGACCGGCGTACTCGATCATGTCACGGTGGCGAACGACTGCGTGCTGCTGCACCGCGCCGGGATCAATAACAGCATCAAGGAACCGGGTCAGTATGCAGGTGGACCGGCACAACCGCTCAAGCAATACCTGAAAAATATGGCGGCAATGACGCGCTTGTCGGAAATGTGGTCGCGGCTTAAGCAGCTCGAGAAAAAGGTGGCGGCGCTTAATTCCGGTGAGGGGTGAGCGGAGCGGCATTCCGTTAAGATAAAAGTTTTTCCGTTCGTCATGAGCTTGTCGAAAGCCGAACGGAAAAACATAACGCATTGACGATAAAGCCATTCCCGGCTCGACAAAGCTCTCCTGGCTGAGTCGAAGGACTCACCGCGAACAGCCTTACCTCGCTTAACGGAACTGAACGGAGCGGGCAGGGTTAGTGTATTAATTTCGGGCGTTGCTGCTCGCAAGTTTCCGCAGTTCCGGTTCCATCTTTTTCATCAGTTCCATCATGTAATGCTGGCGGTTGGCGTTGAGGATAGGCGGACCATCGGTTTCGCGGAAGTTTACCAAATCAATGAAGGAAAAGCCGTTACCCTTTTGCGCCTCGCCGAACGGATCGCCACGCGGCTTGAAAAATTGCAGGCGGGACAACTCTTCGTCCGATTCGAACCGGCAAGACGCAAAATAAATCGGCGCAATCAACAGTCTGCTCCCACCGTTCCAGCGCCGAGCCAAACTCCTTTTCGCGGATGTACTGCGAATTCATAAATTCCTGACTGACCAGCAACACCATAACGTCACAATCAGAAACCTTGCCCTGCAAATACTCATCCCATGCCGCACCGATGGGGATTGCATTATCGTCAAACACCTGAACTTCCACATCGGGAAGTTGGATATATTGACCTAAATCGGTTTTGAAAACGTGGAAATAATCCCTTTGCGCATGGGAATAGGAAATGAAGATGCGCAACGGTGACGGACTGACCCGATCAGGCGGGCGGTTTGCGTGTATGCCGTCCAGCAGTTCCAGCACATTGACATCGGCATAACTCTGCGAGCATTTCCACTTCCGTATCCCGTCCGCCTTGAAACGCAGCAGCATCTTTAGCTCGTAGGAATTAGGTTCGAGCCGAGTCAGACATTGTGCACAGTTGCACGGCACCAGTTTTTCGACCTTTTCCTTTAGCCCTTCAGTCCAGCCAGCGGGGTCAGGTCAATTAATTCATAGATTTTTTCATAATCACCCGCCAATCGAAGCAGCTTTAAACTTATCAAGTGAGAGAAAGGATTTGGTTGTACCACTACACCGAACAAGCTTTTTTTGACTCTTAAACCGGACTACGAAGGCGTCAGGCTCCGAATATCGTTGGCAGCACCGGTATTCGGAGTTTTTTCCACTCACCGTCTTCCCACCAATATGAAGAAAACGACAAAGCCTCCAGCCAAGCCAGCTCTCCAATTTCAACCGGCACTTCAGTCAGGCCACAGTTGCCCAAATCCAGAAACGTAGCGCGGGTTTGCTTGTTTTCTTCGATAAGACGCTGAGCTAGTTCGGACATCAGGCTGATTCCTTATTCGATTTGGTCAACAATAAATTCCCGTAACCGAGTGCGTCGGAAAGCCGTGCGTCGGAAAGCCGTGCGGTGGATGCGCTACGCTTATCCACCCTACGACAGGCCTGCTTTACCGGTTAATTTAAGGGCATAGACAAAAAAATAACCATGCCAGTACCCTTCCGTGACGTTACAAAAAGGGCTGCGGGTAAGGTTGGCGGGACCGTCTGCGGCAGGGATGCCGCAGTCGAGCCCCCATGGAAGGGTTTACTGCGCGGTTGATCTACCGACACGCTTCCGCGTGTCTCGACAGCCTGACCCGCAGACCCAAGGCCGATTGCAGAAGAATAGCTATTGAATGTTGTAAAGCCGTTCACGCTTCGACAAGCTCAGCACGAACGGCTTGTGGTTCTATAGCCCTCACAGCAAAGGAACTTCTCTAAAGTTGTCGTGAAAACCAGCCGAACCCGAACCCAGCCGCTATTCCGTAGTACTCAGCACCTGAGAGTTAAGCCGGGTCAGCTTCAGCTTTCCGTCGACACGCACAATTTCCATCTGCTCGTTGGCGATGGTCTTGATGGTTTTGGCCTGGGTCACCAGGGTTTCAAAATTAATATCGGTGACTACCGCCTTGTCGGCTCCCGACACATGCACGGCCACATCCTGCCGCCGCACCTTGTACTCTCCTGCGCTGGACAGCGTTGCCTCCATCAGCCGGCGATAATCCTCGAAACCGAAATTCATCGGCTGCGGCCCCTGAGGGGTTGGCGCCAGCACAACCACCTGCGCCGTTGCATCGAAGTGCGCCATGACGCCATTCACGTTTTTCTGCATGGCCTGATCGTCCAACTGCTGCAGAAATTGCGTCACCTGCTGCTGCGTCAAGCCGGCGGCAGCCTCCGCTTTATGTTTATTAGCGGCTAACGCCGGCTGGTTGCCAAAAAGCAGCGCTGCCAACATTGCGCCGATTACCATTCCTGTTTTTGTTTTAATAGTTTTCATTGATTACGCTGCAAAAGATTGAACAAAATTCCGCGATAAATATGAACCAGCGCGCCGATATCCGCAACCGGCACGCATTCGTTCGCCTTATGTATGGTGCCGTTAAGCGGCCCCAGTTCGACCACCTCAGCGCCGGTCGGCGCGATAAAGCGCCCGTCGGAAGTGCCGCCGCCTGTATCGCGGCGCGCCGGTTTTCCGATTAGCTGCTGCAAGGCCTGCTGAACCGCATCCAGCAAACGCGTGCCGGTGGTCAGGAAAGGCGATCCGGATAAGCGCCAGTTCAGTTCGTAACGCAAGCCCTGTTTATCCAGCATGTCCTCCACGCGCTGTTTCAAATCCTGCTCGGTCACCGCCGTTGAAAAGCGGAAATTGAACTGAACGCGCAGACTGCCCGGTATCACGTTTTCCGAACCGGTTCCGGCCTGTATATTGGAAACCTGCAAACGCGTCGGCGGGAAAAATTCATTGCCGTTGTCCCAAACCGCGGTCGTCAACTCCTGCAGCACCGGCGCAAAACGATGTATCGGATTTTCCGCCTTGTCGGGATAGGCCACATGCCCCTGCACGCCCAACACCTGCAACTCGGCGCACAGCGAACCGCGCCGCCCGACGCGCACCACATCGCCCAGCGACACGAAGCTGGACGGTTCGCCGACCAGACACCAGTCGATTTTTTCAGCGCGCGCAGATAACACCTCGACCGCTTTGACCACGCCGTCCGCGCCGGTGCCTTCTTCATCGCTGGTGAGCAATAGCGCGATAGACCCGTCATGATCGGGGCAATTGGCGATAAAACACTCCAGCGCCACCACCATCGCCGCGATGCTGCTTTTCATATCGGCCGCGCCGCGCCCGTACAACACGCCGTCGCGAATTTCAGGCTCGAACGGATCAGAAGTCCAGGATTCGAGCGGGCCCGGCGGCACCACATCGGTATGCCCCAAAAACACAAACAACGGCCCTTGCCGGCCGCGCCGTAGCCAGAGATTGCGCGTCTGTCCGAAGTCCAGCCACTCGACCGTAAAACCCAATGGCTGCAGACGCTCCAAAACGATAGACATGCAGCCTGCGTCATCCGGCGTCAACGAGCGGCGGCACATCAGCGCCTGAGTCAATTCCAGCGCAGCCGTCATCGTTTCAACTCCGCAGCATACTTCTCCGGCGTGAATCCGACCACAATTTTCGAATCGCTATTCAACACAGGACGTTTGATCAGCGCAGGATGCGCCAGCATCAACGCCAGCGCCTTCCCGCGATCGACATCGGCGCGCTGCTCATCGCTTAAGCCGCGCCAACTGGTGCCGCGGCGATTCAGCAAAATTTCCCAACCCGCCGCACGCTCAAAGCTTTCCAGCAAAGCCGCATCCAGTCCATCCACCCTGAAATCGTGAAAACGGTATTCGATACCTTCGGCGCTCAGCCACGCGCGCGCTTTTTTAACCGTATCGCAGTTTTTAACTCCGTAAAGCATCATAGATCTAATTATGTTCTCTAAAAATATGGCGGTTTCCGAAAGGCCATCCGGCTTGAGCTGGCAAATTTTAATAAGCCAACGAATATTGACAGGTTACAATCCAAACCCAACAGACTACCGGTTTCAACTCCATAGTTTAAGCGATCGTGCAGCCGTTTTGGCAAAATCCGAAATGGGAAAATCGATGTGTCTGATATTTCGTCATCCACTTTTTGAGACCATTGCCGGCGCTGGAAAGGTCACACTGCGCTTAACCGATCATGCGCTGAATGGCGCTTGTTCTGCAAGGCCCGGCGAAACGACGCTGGGTGTTATGGGGAGTTAGCTAAACGCCTCAAAACTCGACCTAACACGATCATTAAATGGCGGGATCGCTTTGTTTCCAAACAACTGGAGGAGCTGGAAGATCAAGCCAGACCGGGAGCGCCACGACAGTTACATTTCCACTTTACGCCGACGTCGGCCAGTTGGTTGAACCAGGTGGAAATCTGGTTCGGCATCCTAAGCCGGAAGGCGTTGCGGGGCGGCAGCATTTCCAGCATCGCCGATCTAAGAAATGCCATTGAGGCGTTCGTTGCCAAATAGGCTCAAAATCCGCGCCCCTTTAAATAGCGCAAACGAGATGTGCGAGGTAGCCAGCTCAAGAACACTATCGTTAATTTAAGAGATTAAGCACTAGTAAGTGTGTCCGCCTAACCATCGTGGAAATATACTCTTGTACTGCCAGCAACTCCCTTCAGGGCTGGAAAGCGAGCTAAAATAATCTTCCACGTCTGTTAGTCTTGAGCACTTATTCCGTAACAGTAGGCAGGGCCAAGTGATCCCGCCCTGCTAACCAGCCGGCGTGCCAGTTCAAAAAACGTAATCCGGGACTCATCCTGCTGAGCCTTTACGAAGCAAGGGAAATACGCTTCGAGGCTGAATGTTCCAATCGTAATCTTCCGATTAATCTCTTCGCGCAGAGCCGAGCCGTATTTGACGTCGTCCGGCGATAGCGTAACGCGGTGCGTTTTTCGATACTATGTCACCAGGACAACCGATTAAACAGTTCTTGCCGAAATGTCTCATGCTTACTTAGCACGCACCATGAGAAATAGTTTTCACGGCACAGTTTTACTGGCAGGAAAAATCGGATTATCCGTCTACGGCAACGATGACGTCAGATGCATTAATAATCGCGTAAGCGCTGCCACCTATGGTTAAGCCAATGTTCTCGGCGGAGCTTTTGGTGATGATAGAAACGATTTCCACGCCGGGAGACAGCTCAATGAAGACTATGACTTCTGTGTCAACAACGCCATTTGTGATCACATTCGCGGTGCCTTTAAGAATATTACGTGCGCTCAGTTTCGGTGCTATGGTTTCACCTGCATAGTTAGGTTTAATTCATCAAAAAACGCCGCTACTTTCGAGGTCATCGAGTCCACATGATAAAGCATTGCATGATGTAGTGGGTTATTTGCGTAATTGATGGGACAAAATGAGTCCTATTGTCCGATATCAAAATGGACGCTCCAAACGTGACGCGGCTCGCAACCAACTTTTACCCTTGAACATTAAGACAAAACAACGACATCCCCCTTCTCGCAACACTCCCCACCGATGAATTATTTTACAACATCCCTACCCTAAACCAACAACTTACCGCGCACTTTTTCAAAAAATCTTACAAACTGCCGCCCCAGGAACCTCTGGACCCCGGCAAAATTCCATCCCGGCGAGCACGGATGCGCCGCCGCCCAGAATTTAAACTCATATCGGCCCGAAAATGCCCGGTCCAAGCCAATTTGGCGCTAGAACCCCCATGAACTGGTGGATTTCCTGCTCACCCGCCGGGATATGCTCCCTGCCGAGATCAAGGAGCGTCCGCGCGTCAACTACTCGCCTGCCGCCATCAACAATGTAAATCTCATAGGAGGCAGGAAGGATATCGACTTGTATGCGGAGGTGTGCGAACGGCTCAAAGAGGTCAGAAAACTCAGGCTGAACGCGAAAAGCGCCAACTCTATCCGTGACCGGAAGGATTCTCTGACATCGGCCACGACTTTGCTGTCACTGCCGACCAAGATTCAGGGCGAAGTCCTGAATATGGGCCGAATTCGCACGATCCAGAAAACCACAATCGAGGTTATGAAAGAAGCCGCGCCGGAACTGCAAACCAGATTCATTGAATTACTCGAAAAACGCTTGAGGGGATCGAATGTTTGCGACGATTTTGACTGTATTCGTCATGATTTTCGTGGCTTGGTGGTACTACATAACCGGTAAGGATGACGGAGGGTTGGGGATGCCGTGCATGGTTCTGAGTGACATGAACGCTGAAGTGCTGTTGGCTCAAAACTCCAAAATCTCGGAGTTGTTCTGCAGTAAGTTTCCGGTCGGCGGCGCGGCGGCGATTGCGACTGAGAAGTCTGCTCAGAAAACCAAGGACGTACCGATCAACAAATCTCGATTGAACCAGAGCAAGATTTAATCACAAACCGTCAGCCAAGAACGGCTTAGCAAATGTCGACTTTCAGTTTTCAGGTCACCGTACCTACACCGGACATTGTCACTAACGCATTGGGTACTGGGTGCAGATAACACCTTTTCCTGGCACTATGCCGCAACTGAGATGATCAACAATGCAATCGACCATTCAGGGTCGCCAACCGTAGCGGTGTATTTGCGAAGGGATCCCATCAATACCTACCTGAAGGTGTCTGACAACGGAGAGGGCGTATTTCTGAAGATCCAGAAGGCGCTAGGCCTGTGGGACGCAAGGGAATCAATCCTTGAGTTGGCGAAGGGTAAACTGACAACCGATCCATCCCGGCACACAGGAGAGGGGATATTTTTCTCATCCAAGGCCGCTGACCAGTTCGATATACTCTCTGGAAACCTAAATTTCGCTCATGAAGCGGATGGTACGGATTGGTTAATGGTCGGTCAAGGTGACGAACCAGGCACCCGTGTACTGATGCGCCTAGCCAATGATAGCGAGCGTACCCTTACATCGGTGTTCGATGCCTACGCAGAGCCAGACGACTTTAGGCGGGAGAGGATGACAACGTCTATAGGAGCAGCCGCAATAATATCATGGGAAAAATTTTGGACAAGCCAAGCCTACTGAAGACACGCCACAGCCCACTAATTAATTGACTTAGTGGGCTGTGGTAGTCCTGAATAGGCGCTGACACGGGCAGAAACCCGTTCCAAACGCTACGAGGCGGTTAATACCCTAGGATCAGCCTTCCACGCGCTGCACGCGCTGCTCCGCTGTCCATTCCAGATGGAAAAAACGTCCGCGCGGCTGATCGGTGCGCTCATAGGTATGCGCGCCGAAGTAGTCGCGTTGCGCCTGTATCAGGTTGGCCGGTAAATCCGCGCTGCGATAACCGTCGTAGTAGGCCAGCGCCGAGCTGAAGGCGGGTACCGGCAAGCCGTTTACAACCGCCAGCGCAATGACTTTGCGCCACGCCGTTTGCCCTTCCGCCAGTATCTGCCTGAAATACGGGGCCAGCATCAGGTTGCCCAGCGCAGGGACTTCCTGGTAAGCCTGGGTAATACGATTCAGGAAGCTTGCCCGGATGATGCAGCCGCCGCGCCAGATACTGGCGATGGTGCCGAAATCAAGCTGCCAGCCGTACACTTTCTGCGCTTCCTTCATCAACTGGAAGCCTTGCGCATAGGCGCAAATCTTCGAGCAGTAAAGCGCGGTACGGATGGCCTCCCCCCACTCTTCGATACCCGTTTGCACTTCTATGGCGGGCCCAGAAAGACAGCTGCTCGCAAAAACGCGTTCCTCTTTGAGCGATGACAGCGCACGCGCAAAAACCGCTTCGGCTATGGCATTGGCCGGTACGCCCAATTCCAGCGCGCTGGAAGCCGTCCACAAACCGGTTCCTTTCTGACCCGCGGCATCCAGTATTTTGTCGACCAGATAGCTGTCGCTTTCCGGATCCTGCTGTTGCAGAATTTCGCCGGTAATCTGTATCAAGTAACTGCCGAGGTCGCCCTTGTTCCAGGCGTCGAACTGCTCGCCAATCTGCTCGGACTTCAAGCCCAGCAGCTTTTTCATCAACCAATAGGCCTCAGAAATCAACTGCATGTCAATATATTCGATACCGTTATGCACCATTTTGACATAATGACCTGCGCCGTCCGGGCCGATATGCGCGGTGCAGGAGAAGCCGCCTTCGACCGGCTTGCCCGGCTCTGCGCCTTCCAGCGGCTGTCCGGTCACCGGATCGACCTTCGCGGCAATCGCGCGCCAGATCGGTTCCAGCGAGGACCAGGCTTTCGCACTGCCGCCCGGCATCAGCGAAGGTCCGAAACGCGCTCCGGTTTCGCCGCCGGAAACGCCGGAGCCTATGAATTCGAAGCCCTTGTCGGTAAATTCGCGTTCTCTTCTGCGCGTATCCATCCAGTGTGCATTACCGCCGTCTACGACGATATCGCCGGGTTCGAGAAATGGCAGCAGACTGTTCAACGCCGCGTCGGTCCCCGTGCCGGCCTTCACCAACAGCACGATTTTTCTGGGGCGTTTTATGTGCGCAACAAATTCTTCCAGTTCTTCGTAACCCAATACGCGATCCACACTGGGTTCATGATCTCTGCAATGGCGGAGAAACTCGCGTGTTTTTTCGGTAGTCCTGTTGAACACCGCCACTTTGTAACCATGATCGGCCATGTTGAGAACCAGGTTTTGCCCCATGACCGCCAGCCCGATCAGGCCGATATCTGCGTATTCATTACTCATGCATCTTACCCTCGTCAGTCGTTGTTTCCACGTTTTTACCGGCCTCCGCTTCCAGCCATTCCTGGTCGGAAAACTTCCAGCCGCCTCCCAATGCTTTATACAGTTGAATTATGACAGTTCGCTGCATCAGCTCGGTTTCGGTCAGCGCCACTTGCGTGGGATAGAGCTGTTGCTGGGCTTCAAGCACCTCGTAATACGAAGCTTTGCCGGCCACGTAACGCTCCAGCGCTACGGTAACCGCATCCTCCAGCGCTTCGGTCGCTATAGTTTGCTGCTTCTTTATTTCAGATAGCTTTTCGCTGTTTATCAGCGCGTTGTCAACTTCTTTAAACGCGTTCAACGCAGCCTGCTTGTATTCCAATTCGGCCTGCGCATAAGCGGCGATGGCCTGATCGTGTTGCGCCATCAGCATTCCGCCTTGAAAAATAGGTCCCGCCAGGGACAAAAAAGCGCCGTACAAGTTCGAGGTACCCGCGGTAAAACCGCTTAGCTCCAGACTA
The DNA here is from genome assembly GCF_009498235.1 of Candidatus Methylospira mobilis. NCBI lineage: Bacteria > Pseudomonadati > Pseudomonadota > Gammaproteobacteria > Methylococcales > Methylococcaceae > Candidatus Methylospira > Candidatus Methylospira mobilis. The sequence goes on from NZ_CP044205.1 coordinate 2,927,814, forward strand.
GTTCTGCCCAGAATAGCAGTTAATCCGAGCTTGGGGAAAAATAATGACCGCGCCACGCCGATACGTGCATTGGCTGCGATAAGCTGCTGCTCGGCCTGACGCAGATCCGGGCGCCGTTCCAGCAGCGCGGAAGGCAAACCCGCCGGAATTTGCACCGGCAGCTCTTGCTGCAGCAAACCGATATCCCGTTTTATCGTCCCGGAATTGCGCCCCAACAACAGATTGATCTGGTTTTCCTTGACCAGAATCTGGCGCTCCAAATCCGGGATATGCGCGGCTACCTGCGCTTTTGCAGACAGTGCGCGATCGGTTTCCAGCTTGGAGGCTACGCCGAATTGCAGCCGCTGGGTAAATATCTGCAGGCTGCCGTCGAAAGACTGCGTGGTCTTTTTCGCGATAGCCAGACGCAGCTCCAATTGCAGCAATTCGAAATAGGCCTGGGCGACCGAGCTGACCAGACTGAGCATGATGCCGCGCCGGAATTCCTGACTGGCCAGCATGTCGGCATAGCCCGCTTCCGTGGAGCGGCGTATCCGTCCCCAGATATCGAGCTCCCAGCTCATATTCAACGCGGTCACGATGGGAGAGACGCTCTCTCCTCTCAGGAACGGCGCAGCCATGCCGAAATAACTGTTCTTGCCGTTGCTCAAGCCGACCTGATAACCGATTTGCGGAAACAGCTGCGATTGCGCCTGACGCGCCAGCGCATCGGATTGCTCTATGCGTTGCACAGTGGCGCGCAGATCGTAATTATTCGCAACCGCGCTCTTTATCAATTGTTGCAGCGTCTTGTCGCGAAATACGCCCCACCAGGGCAGATCGGCCATGGATTTAGTTTCCGTCTGCTCAGGGTGATGCGGCAAGCTGGCAGGCTTATCGATTTCCGGGCGCTGATAATCCGGCCCTACCGGGTTCACGCAGGCATTCAGTAACAGCAACAGCGCCGCCAACCAGCTTAAGCGGACCTTAATCGGCAGGATTCCGGGTAACATGCGGCTATTCAGTCCGGCGCCCGATCGCGCGCTTTGCTTCCGACCAGCCATGTTTCCACAACATAATAACTGGCCGGGATCAGCAGTATGCCAATAAAACTCGCAGCCAGCGTGCCGCCGATCAAGGTTACGCCAAGAATCTGACGCTGCTGCGCTCCGGCCCCGCTGGCGAGCGCCAGCGGCAGCACGCCCAATAGAAAAGTGAACGCCGTCATCAGGATAGGCCGCAAACGTACTTTTGCCGCCGTCAAGGCGGCGTCGACCACCGATTTACCGTTTTTCTGTTCCACGCGCGCGTACTCAACGATCAAAATCGCGTTTTTAGCGGCAAGCCCTATCAATGTCACCAGACCGATTTGCGCAAACACATCGTTTTCCAGCCCCATCACGCCCAAGGCCGCAAAAGCGCCGAACATCGCCACCGGCGTTCCCATCATCACGCTGACCGGCAATGCCCAGCTTTCATACTGAGCCGCCAGTATCAGGAACGCCATTAATATCGAAAAAGCGAATACCAGCGACGGCGAAACCCCTTTCGCAGCCAGCTTTTCCTGAAAAGACATGCCCATATAGTCGTAGCCCATGCCGCGCGGCATGGTTTCGGCAAATACTTGCTCCAGCGCCGCCATGCCCTGTCCGCTGCTATAACCCGGCGCCAACGAAATATTGAGCTGGGCCGATCGATAGCCGTTGTAACGCTGGGTGAATTCCGGGCCGTTGCTGCGTTTCATCTCGACCAGCGCCGACATCGGCACCGGCTTGCCCTCGCTGTTGCGCACGTAAAACTGCGCTATTTCATCGGTATCGCCTCTGAATGCGCCGTCCGCCTGCACGTAAACCTGCCAGGTTCGTCCGAAGCGATTGAAATAATTGACGAATGCGCCACCCATATAGACTTGCAGCGTCTTGTATACGCTGGCCAGATCGATACCCTGCTTCAGCACCTGATCGCGGTTCACATCGGCAAAAAATTGCGGCACCGATGGAATGAAAATGGTGTTGACCGAAGAAAACTCGGACCGTTTACGCGCCGCTTCCATGAAGGTTCTGGTATTCTCAGCGAGAAAGCCGACATCCTGCCCCGCCTTATCCTCCAACACGAAGGTAATGCCTCCTGCGGTACCGACGCCCGGTATCGCCGGCGGCGAAAAGGTGAAAACCTGGGCCTCCGGCATTTGCGCGAAGCGCCGGTTCAAATCCTGCATCATTTTCTTTGCGGTCAGCCCTTGCGGATCGCGCTCATCCCACGGTTTAAGCGTAACAAAATAAAACGCGCTGTAGGTGGTCGTCGCCGTACTGAGCAGGCTGAAACCGATGGTGAGGTTAAAACGCTCTATTCCCGGCGTCTGCTTCAAAATCTCGTCGACCCGGCGCGTCACTTCGTCGGTACGCTGTATGGATGCGGCAGGCGGCAGCTGGACGTTGATATAAAAATACCCCTGATCCTCTTCGGGAATGAAACTGGCCGGCAACACGCCACCGAGAAAGCTGCCGCTGGCGGCAAGCAGCCCCAACAGCAGCAACGCAATCGCGAATTTGCGAATAAAAAAACGGCAGGCGCCAATATAACGGACGGTCATACGCTCGAACCAGCGATTAAACGCGGCAAAAAAACGCCCTATTACGCTTTTCGGCTCATCGCGCGGTTTCAACAGCAACGCGGCCAGCGCCGGGCTGAGACTCAATGCATTAAAGCCGGAAATGAATACCGACACGCTGATGGTGATCGCGAATTGTTGGTACATACGCCCGGTAATGCCGGGAATGAACGCGGCAGGGATAAAAACCGCGCCTAAAATCAGCGTCGTCGCAACGATAGGACCCGTCACTTGCTCCATGGCTCTAAGCGCTGCGGCACGCGGCGACATTCCGTGCTCGATGTTGCGCTCCACCGCCTCCACCACCACAATCGCGTCATCCACCACCAGACCGATGGCCAATACCAGACCCAGCAGGGACAGCGTATTGATCGAAAAGCCGAAAAAAGGAAAAAACATGAAAGTGCCGATCAACGACACCGGCACCGCCAGCAACGGAATCAGCGTCGCGCGCCAGCCTTGCAAAAATACAAAAACCACGCAAGCGACCAGTATGACGGCTTCATACAAAGTCTTGACGATTTCCTTGATGCCTTGGGTAACCGCCTTGGTGGTATCAAGCGACACCACATAATCGATATCTTCCGGAAAACGTGTTTTGAGATCTTCCATCAATGCCTTGGCGCGGTTGACGGTTTCTATCGCATTGGAGCCGGGTAATTGATAAATCGCAATGATCGCGGCATTGCCGCCGTTCATGCGCCCGCGTTGCGTGTAGTATTGCGCACCCAGCTCCGCCCGGGCGACATCCCTCATGCGTACGATCGATCCGTCCGGATTGGCTCTGATAATGATGTTTTCGAACTGTTCGCTGGAAATCAATCGTCCCTGCGATCTGACCGTATAGGTAAACTCCTGGCCGGGAGGAGCGGGTTCCGCGCCTATCTGACCGGAAGGGTTCACGGTATTCTGCGCCTGCAGCGCGGTGATAATGTCATTGACGGTGATGTTCAGCTTGGCCAGCGTATCGGGACGCACCCAGAAACGCATCGCATATTGCCCGGAGCCGAACACATTGACCTGCCCGATGCCGGGCAGGCGCGCCAGCGGATCGTACAGATTGATCTGGGCATAGCTGGCCAGAAACAGCGGATCGTAAGTGCTTTTTGGGGAAAACAGCGCAAACAGCGCCAACGGACTGCTGGTGCCTTTGCGTATGGTGACGCCGTAATTGCGGACATCGATCGGCACCTGCGCCTCGGCCTGTGAATAGCGAATCTGCATCAGTATCATATCGGTATTGGGATCGGTCTTGACGTCGAAATCGACCGCCAGACGTATGGAACCGTTGCCGGAGTTGATCGAGGTCATGTACAGCATGTTGTCGACGCCGCTCATCTGCTGCTCTATCGGCGTGGCGACGGCCTGTTCGACCGCAAGCGCGTCCGCGCCGACGTAATTGGCGAGCAGTTGAACCTCAGGCGGGGCTATGCTGGGATATTGCGCCACCGGCAGCTGCACCATCGCGATCAGCCCCAGCAGCACCATGAAAATCGAGATAACGATGGAAACGGTGGGATGTAAAATGAAAAAGCGCGGCATGGCAGTCAGCGTGCAGGCGTATCGCCGGCAGGCGAGGGAGACTGCCAGGCCACGGGCTTGACCTGCAGACCGGGCTTTGCTTTCTGTAAACCTTCCACCACCACGCGCTCGCCCGCCTGCAGGCCGGAAGTGACCACCCATGAAGACCCGTAGCGCTCGCCCATCTGCACCGGGCGGAAACTGATTTTATCATCCGGCCCGACTACAGCCAGCTGGTTGCTGCCCTGCACATCCATCACCGCTCGTTGCGGCACCAGCAGCGCGCCGGTGCGCATGCTGTCGATATAACGCACCTTGGCAAACTGTCCGGGACGCAGAATATTCCCCGGGTTGGGGAACAGCGTCGCCACCATGATGGTCCCGGTTTTCACATCCACCTGCCGGTCGGCGAAATAAAACCTCCCTTTGTACGGATGGACCGATCCATTGGCCAATATCAGATCGAGCTGATCCAAATGCTGTTGTGGCTCAGTATCCCTTTGCGGTTTATTGATTTTTTCCGCTTTGAGCAAATACTCCTTCTCACCCAACGGAACAAAAACCTTGATCGGATCGATGGTGGAAACCGTAGTCAGCAAACCACTGGTCCCGGAAGGACCGACCAGATCGCCAAGCTGCGCGTTGGAAATACCGGCAACGCCGTCAATTGGGGAAATGATGCGGGTAAAGCCGAGATTTACCGCCGCTTTTTCTACCGCAGCCCGCGCCGCCAGAACATTGGCGGCGGCGGACAAATCATCCTGAACAGCGTCATCCAGTTCCTGCCTGCTGATAGCCTGCGTTTGCGCCAACGGACGGTAGCGCTTCACATTAAGCGCTGTTTTGCCGTGCTGCGCTTCCGCCTGCGCCAGTTGCGCCTTGGCTTCGTCAAGCGCGGCCTGAAACGGACGCGCATCCACCTCGAACAGCACCTGCCCTTTTTTGACAAGGGAGCCTTCCAGATAGTTACGTTTGACAAGATAACCGGTCACCTGGGAGCGGATTTCCGCGTTGACCAACCCGTCAACTGTCGCCACCCAGACCTTTTCTATCGGCACATCCGCGGGCTCTACCGTGATGAACGGTATATCCAGCAGGGGTGCGGGCGTCTCGGCTTTTTTACAGGCGCCCAGCCCCGCCACTATTAAAAGCGCGGCTATAACCGGTACTTTGCCGCGATGATAGCCACGGAACAAACCGGCGATACGAAAACAAGATAAATCCGGGGTCATCGGGCAAACATGCAATCCATTACGGGGGAAAGGAAAGTGTTGTCTCATGCTAGCACAGCCGTACGAATTCGTGTGGCGAAGTTGACGTCGGTCAATCAAGGTTAAAACCTGAGCGATCGGTAATCCCTCGCCGCGTAACGGGGGCGTCAAGCAACAAATTCAGAACCGCCTAATGCAACTTGATCCGCGGACGCAAACGCCGATGAAAAAAACCTGAAACCATAAGCAAAACCAAACGGAAAGGCCCGAACAAGGCCATTTGATGCATTTTGTACAACGACAAATAGACCAGACGCGCGATAGCGCCCTCTATCATCACGCTACCCATCAAATTCCCCATCAAATTCCCCACTGTGCTGAACTTGCCGAGCGCCACCAGCGAACCGTAGTCGCGGTAGTGGTAATTTTCAAGCTTTTTGCCCTTGATGCTGCGCTGCAGGTTGTCGAAAACCAAAGTCGCCATTTGATGAGCGGCTTGCGCGCGCGGCGGCACGGTGGCCTCCGGGCCTTTTTCAGGCCACGGACAGGCGGAGCAATCGCCGATCGCGAAGATATGATCGTCCTCTGTCGTTTGTAAAGTGGATCGAACGCGCAACTGGTTGATGCGGTTGGTTTCCAAGCCATCCAGATGTGCAAGAAAATCAGGCGCCTTTATTCCCGCAGCCCAAACCTTGAGCACCGCCGGTATAAACAGACCGGACTGGGTATGTATCCCCTGCCCATCTACCGCAACCACCCTCTCGCCCAGATGCACACTTACGCCGATCAGCCGCAACTGGTTCAAGGTAGCCTGGGACAGGCGCTTCGGCAGCTCGGGCAGCAGAGTCTGGGACGCTTCTATCAGATTGATATGAATATCGGCGGGCTTAACGTTATCCAGACCGTAGGCGTTCAACAATTCCGCTGCCTGATGCAACTGGGCCGACAGTTCGATACCTGTTGCGCCGCCGCCGACTATGGCGATATCCAGCTGCCCTGCCACCCGAACGCCGCCCTGCACATGCGCACGCAAGTAGGCTTCCAGCAAGCGATGATGAAACTGCTCGGCCTGCGCAGTCGTATCCAAAAACAAACAGTTTCCGGCGACGCCGCTGATTCCGAAATCGTTGCATACGCTGCCGACCGCAATTACCAGATAGTCGTAAGTGCAGAAACGCTCGGGGACGATTTCCTCTCCCTTTTCATCCAGCATCGGCGCTATGGTGATGGTCTTCTGCGCGCGGTTCAGCCCGCTCATGCGCCCCAGCATGAAATGAAAATGGTTGTTATAGGCCTGCGCCAGATAATCTACTTCGTCGTCATGCACATCCAGCGTACCGGCCGCCACTTCGTGCAGCAATGGCTTCCATATATGCGTTCTTCCGGCGTCAATCAGCGTAATACTGGCTTTTTGACGTTTCCCCCAGGAATTTCCCAGCCGGGTCGCCAGCTCCAAGCCACCGGCCCCGCCGCCTACGATGAGTAGGCGAGGCAAAGATTGTTTTACTTTTTCGGTTTTCATGCATGCTCCTCAAATTTCTTAGTACTATAAATGAGTGTAGGCCGCTTTTCCAAGGCTCACGTATAGGGGACTCCATAGTGAAGTACGCATTTTATCGCGTCTGAAGAATCAACCGGCCCGAATAAACCAGTTTCAACTCGCGCTTCCATAAAAACGGTGAAGGGGGAACTATCCTCAAAACTGCTTGATTGAGACAAGATACATTCGTTTTTCCGGCTACAACCTGTCAATATTGACAGGTTGTAGCCGGAACATTCACTCCTTAGACTATCGGACAGGTTCAAATTTGCGCATACTTCCAAAGTGCGTAGCTTGTGTCCTTGGCCGTTTCTATTTATAAGCAGCAGGAAGTTGTTTCTTAATGCTATGTACAGAGCCAACGTCATCATTTTTTATATTACCGAAGCCCTGTTCCTCATCACATCATGGCACTCTGACCGCATCCGTGCAAAAACCCGGCTACGCGCTAGTAAGGAATGGATAGATCTGGCCGAAAAAACAGCGGATTTAGGGATATGGTCATGGGATATCGCACGTGACCGCTTCCAGATCACGGAATTTGGCCGTAGCCTATACGGCTTTGCTTCCGCAACGCCGATAAATTATCAGGGTTTTCTCATGACCTTGCACCCGGATGACCGACAGCCTACTCAACTAGCCATACAGCAGGTGCTGACCGAAAAAAATGATTACCGGCATGAATACCGAGTAATCCGTCAGGACGGCTCGGTGCGTTGGATTGTAACCCTGTACCGTGGGAACTTTGATGATGCCGGAAAACCTTTGCAACTGTTGGCCGCATCAGTTGATGTCACAGCGCGCAAACAGATGGAACAGGAATTGAAGGTCCAACAACAGATGCTGATTCACATAACGCGGGTGACCACTATGGGAGAGCTCTCCGGCGCGCTTGCCCATGAGTTGAACCAACCGTTGGCCGCCATCCTCTGCAACGCTCAGGCGGGCCAGCGGTTTCTTGCGAAAACACCGCCTGACTGGAAGGAACTGCGCGCCATCATGAACGACATTACCGAAGCCGACCGTCGGGCAAGCCAAGTAGTCTCCCGCTTAAGAGTGTTGTTCAAGAAAGACGAGGTGGTACAACAGGGGCTGCATATCAATACGCTCACCGAAGAAGTCACCAAACTGTTGCATAGCGACCTGATCGCCAAGCAAGTGTCTCTAACCCTGCATCTGGCTGATAACTTGCAATGTACGATAGGCGATCCGGTACAACTGACGCAAGTACTGATCAATCTGGTGATGAACGCGACTGAAGCGATGACCTCGTCGGCGAGTGGACTGCGCCAGTTGCGAATCTGCACCAGTCTCAGTGATACGGCCACCCTGGAGGTAGCTGTACATGACACAGGGTCTGGTATCGCTCCACAGGCGCTGGAACAGATTTTCGATCCCTTTATTACAAGCAAACCTCACAGTCTGGGGATGGGACTGACTATCAGCCGAATTATCATCAACGCCCACGGCGGACGGTTATGGGCGATCAACAACCCCGATAGGGGAGCCACACTCCGTTTCACCCTGCCCATCACCCAAGAAACAAGCTCATGACCGCTACCCCAACGGTATTTATCGTTGACGACGATCCGCTTGTATCGAGCAGTCTGGACAGGCTGGTACGATCTGTCGGCTATCAGGCTGCGGTTTTCGGTTCATCCAGCGAATTTCTCTTTCATGACAAGAACGACTCTCCAGGCTGTCTGGTGCTTGATGTGCAGTTACCTGACCTGTGCGGCCTCAGCCTGCAGCAGGCGCTGGCCGCTCGCGGGCCAGGTCTGCCGATCATCTTTCTCACCGGTCATGGCGATATTCCAATGAGTGTACGGGCGATCAAAGCCGGCGCGGTGGATTTTCTGACCAAACCTTGCGAGGACCAGAACTTAATCGAGGCTATCGAGCAAGCTATCGTCTTAGATAAAGAGGCGCGGCAAGTACAAGCGGAAAGGACAAAGCTTTTACATTGTCTGGCAACGCTGACCAAGCGTGAACGTGAAGTATGCAGCCATGTCATCGCCGGTCGACTCAACAAACAAATTGCCGCCGACCTCGGAACTTGCGAACAAACCATCAAAGTACACCGAATGCGAATCATGGAAAAACTTCGGGTACGGTCCCTTGCCCAATTAATAAAGTTGGCGGAAAGAGGCGGGATTTCACCCGCCATACCCCAAAAGTAAACTTAGGTTCAATCGTAAACCATCCAATCACTTGTTAAGGTTTGCCGGGTCTTTCATAGCAATGCCGGTTTTTCCTTATATCTCACGAATCACCTCTTATAGCTGTCGTCGATGACGACGAAATTGTACTAAATGCTATCAAGCGATTGCTGCGCGTTTGCGGTTTCCGTACCGAAACGTCCAGTTCCGGGCGCGCTTTTCTCGATGCGCTCGATAATCATATTCCCGATTGTGTACTGCTCGATCTGCTCATGCCCGGACTGAACGGTTGGGATGTACAGGCGGGGATAGCGGCTTCGGGTTTATCTATCCCCGTCGTGTTCATCACGGGTGACGGCGATCCCGCCATTCGGGAAAGAATAGCGGCAGACGGCAGAGCGGCATTGCTACGCAAGCCGTTTACCGAGCGGGAGTTGCTGGAAACCATTAATGCGATAGGAATACAAAATCCAAAGCAGGACGGGAGGCTTTGACTATCCTTTTCAGGTTAAAGAATTGAATGCGCAGAAAGCTAGCGAGTCAAACAGTTGTCATGGTCAATAGCTACCTCCGGATAAGGCTGCCTCACTGGGTCATTGTAGAATCGTAAGCAAACGCATTGATATCAAGCTCGAAATGGATGGCGATTTGAGAAGGTACGCTCAAATCTACGGGCAAATAACGACTTATTTGTAGCATAGTGGTTTGTGCCGCCGCCGAAGTACTTGCGTTATTCGATGTCGCTGACGTCGAGTCCGATACTGGTTTCATGATATTGACCGGCAGCACGCTGCCAACGGCAATATTACTGGCGACGAATACCCAAACGGTAGAGCCGGACATCGGAATCGACAAGGTCTCGAACCGGTTCAGCGTATGATAATTTATCGGCGCCAGCTTATTGGGTTGCTGCGACGTATCGTATATGTACTGGGCCAGCCCTGCCGTGACCGGCTGGGATTCTGGAGGCGCATTGTAATAGAGGGTTATATACCCATACACCCCCGTGCCGTCGCTGATAATCGTTTTTCCATCAAAGCGGTATGCCCGCTGGGAGCCTACGTTGGTCTGGGTAACGGCCATATTGATAACGTCGAATACGGCTACGGGGTAGTCAAGTGAGGTATAAAGCGCCCAGCCGTAATCGAAAGCGATGTTTGTCGAATCGTTTATTGGGGCGAAGACCAGAGAAACAACGACGGTATTTCCTTCGGACAAGGGACTGGCATAGGCAATGGCGACACACTGTTGATTGCTGTTCAGAAAATCCCGGCTGGCAGCATCTACGCCGATATTCAGCGAATACTGAACATCGGCATAGATAAAGCTACACCAGCCGAGGCTAATGATTCCAAGCAATACCCATATCTTAACGATGGATACAAGACAATTCATGAAAAGTCATCATGATGAGTTCAGATTATGCGTGATTATGCTGTTTGCACATCGATAGTTCCGAGATTAACCGTAATATTTAACGTTGTATCATAACCACGCGCTTGCACTGTGATACTGATTTGAGTGGGTACGGTCGTCTTGTAAACCGTCAATGTTTGAAACCCATCAGGTACCGCCTGCGCTGCGCCAAAAGGAGCTGTGCCATTCAATCCCCACCTTACATTGCCGATGGTTACTGCCGTGGTATTTTGCGCCTCCGCTCCGCCCACTATATTTACTACTATGTTAGTTGCCATTATTTTCTCCCCATCAAATTTTCAAGGCGGCTATCCGATGTTCGATATAGCCTGATAACGTGGGCAGGCAGTTTCCCGCCTGCCCCGTAAATTTTTCAGTCCAGCGCGACATCAAAGCTTTTGTTTGCACTGCCTGACCAACTACGAAGCCGGTTAGGAATACTTTTGATTGGTGATAGTAAACGTCGGTGTGTTGGTCGACTTGTTCATCGCTACGACAATATCGGCGCTGACCAGATTTGAAGCCAATGGAATTTGGCTCAGTGCCGTCCAGTTTTGAACAATAAAGGTCTGCGTTTTTGTTTGACTGCCGATAGTAAAGTAAACGCTTTGCGTCAACTCGAACGATGAGATTCCGGTATTCATCATCGGGTTTGCAGGCTTACAGACGCTCGAATTATTCACGCACCAAACAACGTACATATCGGTTATCGAGGTTGTATTGGTAACGCCGCTCTGCTGTGCTGTCAGATCTGTTGCATCCAGCACTGGCTGGCCCAGTTGAACAACATTGCCCGACTGACTGATGGTAGACATGTATTGATTAGGTATGCTTACCATGGCTGTTTTATTCATATTGTTACTCCAGGTCGCATAGGCTTCCACGTCGTTGGTTATTGCCGGCAATGTGCTTGATCCCCCGCCCGTTTGAGGACTGCAAGCGGCCCAGGCGGACGATAGCCAATCGGAATTCGATCCTTGCGGTTTGAGATAGGCCAAAACCTGTTGCGAAGCCAGGTTAACGTCGTTATTTACTACCGTCAGTACTATGTTCATCTACTTTTCCTCTTAATTAAAAAGCTTGCGTTCGTAGAAACCGATTCCATCCGTGAGTTGCATCGCCCTTTGCTTCCACACGTTTAACCGGACATGATCCACAGACGGCGCTGCGTCTACCAGTTCACCGCCGCGGATTCCGCCGGTTCGGTTCAAACTATATTGTCGAACGGCTTTCATCGATATTGAACCTTGGTTTAATGAAGTGTCTTTAGCCCTCCTTAAAGCAAGCAGATAAATGGGCTATCCACTTTGTTTACACGGAGGGTATCCGCTGCTGGCGGTACGAGTGAGATTGGGGTTTGGGGTTTGAAATACCGTTAGCGCATCTGAAACATAATTAAATCAATCACATGAGTCCATACCCGCCTTACATTACCATGCAGAGCGCGTAGCGAATACCTAACTTCCTCTCCCTATGGGAGAGCCTGGCGGAAGGAAACCAGGCCTGGAACAAGCGTTTGCATGATAGGAGGGACGCTTGCACCATGACCGGTTAGCGGGCGGAGGCATATCCAGTGGCTTAATTCATTGAGTTACAAAGGGTTTAAAGCGCCTGCGCCGCTAAGAACGCGCGACCAAGTATTGTTTGCTTTTCTTGATTTTCTCCGTGCGCGCAAAAGTTCTTTATACTATGGTGAGCACTACGCCACTCTTCCAAGGCCCACGCAGAGGTACCCCCGCAATGAAGCACGCGTTTTATCAATCGGACGTGTCGAAACAACCTGTCGCCCAGCTACGGGACCGGTTCTGCGCGGACATTTCTGAGTCCGAAGCATTGCGGATAGAACAGGCGCTGGAACTGGCGGTACGGGCCCGCGACATAGATACTTTGGAGCGCCCGCGCGGTATAGACGCTGCAGACATATTGCTCGCGCTCAAAGTCGATGCGCAAACGCTGGAATCGGCACTGCTGAGCGACCCATGGCTTAGAGATAATCTGGGAACACATGAAATCCGTGACCGCTTCGGCGCTCAGGTTGCCGAGCTGGTAGAAAAAATCAACTGGCTTAATACCTTCAACGAATACCCTGAATCGGAAATTCAGGCGCCTGAACAGGCGGAATTGTTAAGACGCATGCTGCTCGCCGTGGTAAACGACGTGCGCGCGGTGCTGGTCAAACTGGCCTACCGCGTCCAGCGCCTGCGCATGCTTAAAAACCAGGAAGACATAATCCGTTACCGCATAGCGCGCGAAACGCTGGATCTTTTCGCGCCCCTGGCCAACCGATTGGGTCTGGGACAACTAAAGTGGGAACTGGAAGACCTGTCGTTCCGCTACATAGAACCGGAAGAATATCGCAGCCTGGCCAAATCGCTGGCGACCAACCGCGCCGAACGTGAAAGCTACGTATCGTCTTTTATTCTAACCTTATCGGACGCGCTGAAACAAAACGACATCGCCGCCACCGTATACGGCCGTCCCAAGCACATTTACAGTATCTGGCGCAAAATGCAGAACAAACAGGTGCCGGTGGACGAACTGTACGACCTGCTGGCGGTCCGCGTTACCGTCGACAAGCCGGCAACCTGTTACGCGGTGCTGGGACTGGTGCACAGCCTGTGGCTGCATGTACCCAAAGAGTTCGACGATTACATAGCCAACCCCAAGGAAAACGGTTATCAGTCGCTGCATACTGTGGTGATCGGTCCCGAGGGGCGGCATGTCGAAATCCAGATACGGACCCAGGAAATGCACATGTTCGCCGAATACGGCGTCGCGGCGCACTGGCGTTACAAGGAAGGCAGCAAACAGGACGCGGCGCTGGATCGCAGCATCAATTCATTGCGGCGTCTGCTGGAAAGCCGGAGCAATGATCAGGAGCTGCTGGACGATTTTCATACCGAACTGTTTGCCGACCAGATTTTCGTATTGACGCCAAAAGGCCAGGTCATCCGGCTCAGAAAAGGCGCGACCCCGGTGGACTTCGCCTATTCCATTCATTCCGAAGTCGGCCACCGCTGCCGCGGCGCAAAAGTCAACGGACAAATCGTACCGCTGACCTATACCCTGAAATCCGGCGAAAAAGTGGAAATCATTACCGCCAAACACGGCGCGCCCAGCTTTGGCTGGCTGGATCCGCATTTGGGTTATATTGCGACGCCCAATGCGCGCAGCAAGATCCGGCAATGGTTCAAACAACAGGATCACGAGAAGTTTCTTCGTCTGGGAAAAGCCTTGCTGGACAGCGAACGGCATAAACTGCATCAGCCGGCGCTTAAGGAAGCGGAGCTGAACCGGCTTGCGCGGCATTTTCATTTGCCGCGCGCGGATGATTTGCTGCTTGCCATCGGACGAGCGGAAATTGGCGCCGAACAACTCGCCTCCGCGCTCGGAAAAGCGGAAGAAGCCCCGCCGGCAGTGAAGGCGGTTACCGCATCCGCGCGCAAGGTGCGCAACCACGACAAGCTTTCGGCGCGCATCAACGTAAGCGGCGTAGGCAACCTGCTCACCCATCTGGCGCAATGCTGCAACCCGGTTCCGGGAGCGCCGATCATCGGTTATGTGACCATAGGCCACAGCATTTCCGTACACCGCCAGGATTGCAGCAACATCGAGCAGTTGCCTCCGCATCGGCGCGACCGTCTGGTGGAAGTCAGCTGGGGTAACGGCGAAACCCAATTCCAGGTTCAAATCGAAGTCAGCGCAATAGATCGCAAAGGCCTGCTCAAGGATGTTACGCATGTGCTGGCGCTGGAAAATGCCAATATACTGCAAATCCATACCAACACCAGTCCGCTGGATCAAAGCGTAACCATGTTGATTACGGTCGAACTGCAGCACCAGCGCCAGCTTGACGACGCCATCGGAAAAATTTCCAACATCAGCAATGTCTTGTCGGTGCAGACGAGGAACTAAGACAGGCTGCGGCATGCCCCGGACTTCCCTTCCCGGAGCTTATTGCCTTTTTATCATATTGTTATGCACATACACCTTAAGGATAGAACATGAACTCAGGCTTAATAAATCAGGAGTTTATCCAGCATGCGAACGCGCTGATAGAGGCTGGCAAATTCTTTCATGATCGCGGTTGGGTGCCCGCCACCAGCGGCAATTTATCCGCTGCCCTCCACGATGGTTTAGCGATTACGGTTTCCGGCCGGCACAAGGGACGATTAACCCGCGAAGACATCATGCTGACAGATGTCACTGGACGCTCCATGGACGGAAAAAAATGCTCTGCCGAAACGCTGCTGCATGTCTATATCTATAAAAATTATCGGGAAAACCGCTCCGTGCTGCATACTCACTCACCCAGCGCGACCGCCATTTCACTACTGAGCGGCACGGAAGTGGCGCTGGAAGGCTACGAACTGCTCAAGGCCTTGAGCGGCATCGATACCCACGCAACGCGCGTGGTGATACCGGTGATCGCAAACGATCAGGACATCGTTCGTCTGGCGCAGAGCGTCGACGCCAGATTGGATAAGGACAGCCGCGGCTTTTTAATCAAGGGACACGGCCTGTACACCTGGGGAAAAACGGTAGAGGACGCCGTCCGGCATGTCGAAGCGCTGGAAGCGATGTTTGAAATACAGCTGCGCCTGATGGCACTCAAGCGGCCGTAAGCATGTATTGCGCCGTTATTATTCCGATAGCGCCGGAACACGAAATACTTGCCGAGGAAACGGCATTTTCAGTGCAATTCGCATTCGAAACGGACCCCGGCCCGTTCAGCGACGTATTCGTGATCCGCATGAGTAATTCCGGCCAGACCGGTCAGGCTGGTCTGCTCTGTCACGGCGCCCGTCTGGCTGTCGAACAGGGTATCGAATGGCTGTGCTTTCTGCATCCCGATGACATCCTTTATCCTTACGCTTTTCAATATCTCGCCAGCCATATCGAAAACCACGACGCCCTGTTCGGGTTGATCAGCGAACAGCTGCCGGACAATCTCGGCATAAGCGAACAGCATCCGCAGCTCCGAAAAATGGATCGCCTGGAGGACTTTCTTTTTCATCACCCGGCTCTGACCTTGCGCGACAGCCATTTCGTCCGCGCCCAGGTTGCGTTGGAAGCCGGTTCAAATCCGCTCGCGGATAACCCGCTCGGTTACCGCTTGCGCTTATGGCATCGGTTCAGTTGCCGTAAAATCGATCAAACACTCTCGGTAAAACGTCTGGGAAAGACGGCGCACTTCGACGCGAGCGCACACCAGCAATTACTGGATACCTACATCGCGTTGCTGGCCGATGAAAACGCCGAAAAACCGGATATAGCGGCGCTGCTGCAGAAACTGCATCAGTTTCGTCAGCACGGGCTGCTGGATCAGGCCGCCGCCATACATAAGCTGATAGTGCGCCATGATCCGCAACTTGAAACCCAGGCAGATCAGGAAAACTTTCCGGCCTACGATCTGGAACGCTACACGGCGGCTTTCGCCGCAGCAGAGCCGCCGCCCGGCGCCGGCGCCGATTTCCAGCAGGCGCTGCAACTGGATCAGCAAGGGTACAGAACTCAAGCGGCAGCTATCTGCAAAATGATTTTGCAGCAAACGCCGGCAGATACCGAAGCATTGCATCTATTGGGTCTGATGCATTGCAACGCCGGTCATCGAAACCTGGGAGTTGAAATTATGCGCACCGCGCTCGACATCAATCCCAGAAACCATCAATTATGGAGCAATCTCGGCGTTTCCGAGCTCGGCATCCCCATGGTTGCGGATGCGCTGAATTGTTTCGACCGCGCCGTGATACTTGAAATCGGCTACGCCCCCGCCTGGCATGGCCGCGCCGTAGCCCTCAAGGAGCTGGGACGCCATGAAGAAGCGGTTGCCAGCTTTAACCGGGCATTGGAACTCGACCCGGAAAACGCGGAAACCTTAAGTAATCGCGCCATTACATTACGCGAACTAAAGCGTTTCGACGAAGCACTTGCCAGCTTCGAACTGGCATCCCTCATTAATCCCGACTATCCTTTTCTGCAGGGAAATATTCTGCATTGCCGCCAGTTGATGTGCCAATGGCAAGGTTTCGACGAGATAGAAAAGCGTGTCTTACAGGACGTGGATGCAGGGAAAACGGTCAGTACGCCCTTTCCTTTTCTAGCCATTGCGTCCAACCCCCGGCAACAACGGCAATGTGTGGAGCGCTATGCCGGCAACGCCAGCCCCAAGCAACCGCCGGGGCAGGGCGGGGCGGCTCTTCGGGCGCATCAAAAAATACGGCTGGCTTATTTCTCAGCCGATTTTCACACGCATGCCGTTGCTTACCTTATGGCTGAGCTGTTCGAGCTGCATGACCGCTCCCGTTTCGAAGTGATGGCATTTTCTTATGGACCGCCCTCTCAGGACGCGATACGCCGCCGTCTCGAACAAGGCTTTGATCGTTTCATGAATCTCTTCCAGCATTCCGATCAACAAATTATCGAGCTGGCGCACGAACTGGAAATAGATATCGCCATCGACCTGAGCGGACACACGCGCGGTTCCCGGCTGGCGCTTTTTGCGCAGCGTCTGGCGCCTGTACAATGCCATTACCTGGGCTATCCCGGCACGCTGGGAACTGATTACATTGATTATCTGATCGCCGATCCGGTCGTCATCAGCGATGAACATCTGCAGCATTACACAGAAAAGGTCGCTTTTCTTCCCTGCTCCTTCATGGTCAGCGACCGTCGGCGCGCTATCGATTCAGTCGACTGCCACCGTAGCGAATTCGGACTGCCCGAAACCGCATTCGTATTCTGCTGCTTCAACAACAGCTACAAGATCACGCCCAAAGTATTCGATATTTGGATGAATATCCTGCATGAAGTCGAAGACAGCGTGCTGTGGCTATCCCGAGGCAACACCTGGAGCGTCGCCAATATCCATAAGGAAGCCGAGCAACGGGGCATTGCAGCCGGACGCATCGTATTTGCAACGCATGTGGAAAGGGCGGAACAGCACCTGGCGCGACACCGGCTGGCGGGTCTGTTTCTGGACACTTTTTACTACGGTGCTCATACCACCGCAAACGACGCGCTCTGGGCCGGGCTGCCTGTTCTTACCTGTTTGGGGGATACTTTCGCCGGGCGCGTTGCAGCCAGCCTGCTCTCCTCGCTCGATTTGCCTGAACTGATTACCCATTCGCCGGAGGAATACCGGACGCGCGCCATCGAACTCGCCCGGCAGCCTGAAAAACTCCACACAATGCGCAGCAAACTGGCGGCTAATCGCACTACCTCCCCGCTGTTCGACACGCCGAGATTCGCACGGCGAATCGAACAGGTCTATACGCAAATGTGGCAACGCCAACTCGCAGGCCTGACGCCGGAATATATCCACTGTGAAGAGTAAAGCGCTGCGGGAGAAATATTTATCCCTGGGAACTAAAGTTCTGCCAATAGACGCCGATATTGTTCTTGAGAAAGTCCAAGTTTTGCAGTTGACGTGCGCTTAGGCGCCGCAATGTAAAGGAGTAAAGCCATGAGCATTAATAGCATTAACAGCGAACTGTACCGATTTTCATCCTCATTTGCGAGTTCGGGCTTGGCACAAAGCGGGAGCACGTCGGCTGTCCAGAACCAGCAATCCGCCGATGGAAGCAAAGCTTTATTGGCGCAAGGGGTTGTGCAAACGCTGAACCAGTCCGGAATCAATACTTCATCGGGTAGCCAATCCCGCGCAGTACATGCACTGATGCATGATATCTTTCAGGCAGTACAGCAAGGAAGCAGCAGCAACTCAGTCGGCACGGCTAAAAACAGCGCATCAACATCCGCATACAGCCAAATATCCAACAATCTGCAGAGTCTGATACAGCAATTGGGCAGCAACGCGAGCGGTGGCAACAGCCAGAACTCAACGCTCAATAAATTACAATCGGACTACAATGCACTGGTGCAAAGTGTTGGTGGCGTAAGCGCTACCCAAAATACAACTGGTTTGCAGAATTTCCTGAGTACTCTGTCCCAGAACCTGAACTCGGCAGGAAGCAGCACACCTGCTCCCGGATCGCTGATTCATACCACAGCCTGACAAGGCTTTGATGATAGGAGATACGGAAGCCTCATCCCACGAATGCGATCACGGAGGCCATCAGCAGTACCAGATTCGACGTGCTGAAAAAAGGCTGAGGCTGATGAAGCCATCTGTGACGGAGAGACAAAAGCCGAGCGTCAATGGAACACTTTGTAGGAGCGGGCTTTAGCCCGCGATCGGGTTCTTTCGCGGGCTAAAGCCCGCTCCTGCAGCGATATATAATGTAGCTGAGTAGTTACAATAAAATTAACCATCGCGGCCCCTCAGCCCTTCGACTATGCCCAGGATAGGCAATGCCCCTGAACCAGCAAACACAATCCGCCACCCGCCCAACGACCACCGTCGAAACCGGTGCTGATATTTCCTCATTGCTTTCCACGCACAGCGAACAGACGGCCCGGCTGGCCTTGGATTGTCATACGCGCGGCGACTCCGCTCGGGCCATGGAGATACTGAGACCATCGCTTACCGAAAACCCGCAAGACAGCAGCCTGCTCTGTCTCGCCGGCGCTTTCGCCTATGCCCAGCAACATTTCGAACAGGCGGAACAATACTGGAACAAAGCGATAGAAGCCGATAACGCATGCGCCGCCGCTCATTTTAACCTTGGCCGTCTTTACGAAAACAAAAAGGACCGGGCCGCCGCTGAAGCGGCCTACCGGCGGGCTCTGGAAATCGACGAGCACTATCCGGACGCACACATCAACCTGGCGCAACTGCTCAAGCAACAAAAACAGCTTGATGAAGCTGAGCGGCACTACCGCGCGGCATTGACGCAGAGCCCGCACATTGCTGAAATTCACTACAATCTTGCCCATATGCTGCATGAACAGCAACGGCTGCCGGAAGCGGAACCCCATTACCGCATGGCGTTGCAGCACCAACCCGACATGATCACCGCCCGCAACAATCTGGCGGTACTGTTGCGCATCACCGGCCGCGAGCAGGAAGCGGAACAACACTTCCGGCAAATATTAACCGATCCGAACGCATACCCGCTCTGCGCATGGAATTTCAGCTCCCTGCTGCTCGGCCAGGGCCGCTACGCTGAAGGCTGGCAACTGCACGAATGGCGCTACCACGTAGAACATGTGAATCGCAAGGCCATTCCACCCGAGGTGGGCTTCCCACGCTGGCAAGGCGAGTCATTGGCAGGAAAATCACTGGTCATCTGGCCGGAACAGGGCTTCGGCGACCAGATTCAGTTTGCACGCTATGGAAAACAGCTCAAGCAAATGGGAGTCACCCAATTAACGCTGGTTTGCGACAGTCCGTTGCTGGGCCTGTTATTATCCGCGCCCGGATTCGACAGCGTATTGCCTCTGCAACAAGCCCAAAAACGGCTGGACCCGCACGACTACTGGGTATTTCCACTTAGTTTGCCGTTATTTTGCCACGAAACGCCTGAAACCATACCGGCGGAACTGCCTTATGTGTGGGCCTGGACACAACGCCACGAGTACTGGCTAGAACGCTTACCCGCCGCAGAAACCGGGCGTAGAGTCGGACTGGCATGGAAAGGCAACGCCGAACATGGCAACGATGCCCAACGCTCCCTTCCAGGCTTATCCACCCTGAAACCGTTATGGGGCGTCGGCGGTATCCGCTTTATCAGTCTGCAAAAAGGCGCTGGAAACCAGGAAGCGCTGGACGCAGCGACTTGGAGCGACCAGTCTTTGCTGGCGCTGGGGTCCGAATTGCGCGACTTCGCCGACACTGCCGCGGTAATCGCGGCGCTCGATCTGGTCATTTGCGTCGACACCGCCGTTGCGCATTTAGCCGGAGCGCTAGGCAAACCGGTTTGGCTGCTGCTGCCGGCGCTCGGCACCGACTGGCGCTGGCTGCATGAACGATGCGATTCATCCTGGTATCCGGACGTCATGCGTTTATTCCGGCAGCAAACTCCGGGCGACTGGGACGGAGTCATGGAACAGGTCAAGCTTGCGTTATATGAATTTGTACGGCAGCCGCCCGCGCCGGCGGCGGAAATACACGAACCGCGCACCATCTGGCAATACCATACCCTGGCCGGGATTGCCGAATATCACGGAGAGTTCGAACTGGCGGCTCACCTGTGCCTGGAAGCGTTGGAGCAGACGACGCCTACCGATCCAATCCGCCACGAACTGATCGTGCGCGGACTCTATTCGCTCAAAAAAAGCGGCGATTTAAGCAGCGCCATCAGCCTCGCAGAACGCGAAATGCCGAACTGGCAGCACTCTCCCGATTTCTTTTTTGCATTAGGCGATCTGATGCTGGATTGGGCCATGCAAAATCCGGACAAGGCGTTGAATGAAATCCTGCCCATAGTGGAAGCAAGCTGGCTGAAATGCCTGGAAATCGGCGAACAACCGAGCTTACCGGGCAGCGTAGCCGGACGCGGCAGCCATCTCGCCGCGCATAATCTGGCGGTTTTTCATGACTCGCTGGGGAACACGGAAAGAGCTCGCTTGTACAGAGAAAAAGGGGAACAGATGAAAATAGAGTCTGAGCAGCCCGCTATCGTATTGGACAGAAAATAAAAGATAGGGTCCACGAAAGTGGTAGCTGTTCAGTACCGCCGAGAGGGACATGCCCAGAAAGGCTTGTTGTGGGAGTATGTTGGCGAGACCGTTTACGACCTGGATGGCATGCGAGAGCCCCTACTGATGGTTTTACGGGCGTGGTTTTAGCTGACCGACAGTCTTATCCCCGCACCAACGCCGGGAACTGAAGAATTATCTGAAAATACCTTTTCCGAAGTTTTTCGTGCTTTTCGTGGACAATATTGCTTTTTAATTTCTGCTTGCCGATATTTGTGAGAACGGAAAAGGCATACGCTCGGTGTTATAAGTCATAAACAACATCACCGCATAAATCCACGCAGAAATCCCGGCTCCCCAGCGAGTGCCTGCCTGCGACGGCTTTCCGGTAAACAGATGAGATAAAAACTGGAACAGGACGATCAGCCACAAAAAGAAACGCGCCCCCATGAACAGCGCGAAAAAAACCGCCATAAAGAGAGCACGGATGAATGCGTTCCTCGTTACGACGGTATTTTCATCATCGTTGTTATCGGGGGGATAGACGTTACGCACGCGCAATCACCCCTGCTGCAACAGGGTACGGAGATCAATGGTAGCTGCATTCGCGCGTGCGATGTAGTTGGCCAGCGTCAACGAATAATTTGCAAACAGACCGAATCCGCCGCCATTTAAAATCATCGGACTCAAAAAAGGCGCCTGACCGTCCTGAAGCTCGCGAATGATGGACTCCAGAGAAACCAGCGCGGTTTTATTGCCCAGAATGGCGCGAAAGTCATATTTGACCGCTTGCAGTATATGAATAGTCGCCCAGCAATAGCCTCTGGCTTCAAAGAATATGTCGTCGATATACCACCATGAAGTTTTGGATGCCACATACTGCTGTTCCGCGCTGGGATCGACATCCACCACGGCCTCTTCGTTATGTTTCTGGGTATCTCCCGCGCTGGCGCTCAAGCGGTTGGACAGGCTACCCAAACGTTTTTCCAGAATTTCCAGGTATTGCCTGAGATTGTCCGCGCGAGAATAAAACTGGGCTTCGTCCTGTTGTTTACCCCCGCCCTCCTGTCTGGCATTGAGCTGGGCATCCTTGAACTTCAACCTTTCCCGGTAATGCTCCATGGCCTCGATCCCTTTGGAGTACTCGGATTCCGAGGATGGCAGCTGCCAGGAGTGATGGTCGAAATAAAACATCGGTTCCGCCTTGGCCAGATCCGGATCTTCTTTTGATTGCGACTGCGCGCGCGCGATATGATTGCGCAATGCGGAAGTGCCGTCGCGCAATGCCGTCAACGCGCCGTATTCCCAGGTTGGCATATTGTCTTCCAGCACGCCGGGCGGGAAGACATCGTTGGATAGAAAACCGCCCGGCTTGTGCAGCAGAGTATCGGCAATCTTGATCAGGCTGGTCGCGTAGACATATCCCAAAGGCAGCTCGTTGGCCGTTTCCACATGGGCGCTTTTCATCGCCTCGGCAATAACGTCGAAAGGCTCGGCTTCGTCCCCCCAATATTCGGCAATAGCCAGCAACAGCGCCGCTACCAAAACGATGGAAGAACCAACAGTCCATAGCAACCCCCTTTCCCTGATCTTCTTGGGGCTAAGAAAACCCAGCGGCCCTGGTTTGGATAAACGATCATTGAATAATGGGTGCTTTGGCACTGACATTGCTTTGCCCTCTGGCGATTTACGCATATTCGGAAGATTATAGCCTATAGCGCGTAGTGACGCGCGAATTTCAGTCTTTAAGCTTTTTGGCCCGTGGGTGCGCCTGATCGTAAACGGCTGCCAGCCGCTGAAAATCGAGATGCGTATAAATTTGTGTCGTACTTATATTGGCATGCCCGAGCAACTCCTGTACCGCACGAAGATCGCTGCTGGCTTCCAGCATATGGCTGGCAAAGGAGTGACGTAGTTTATGCGGATGCACGCGCTCCACCGCCCCCTGTTTATGCGCCCACTGCGCCAGACGCAATTGTATGCTACGCTGAGTAATTCGTTTACCCTGCCTGCTGACGAACAGCGCGCCGCCCTCGGCAAAACCGGCGCGAACTCCCAGCCAGACGCCGACAGCCTCGCAAGCCTTGACCCCCACAGGAACATAACGCGAACGCCCGCCTTTGCCGGAACGGATAAAAACCTGACCGGCGGCAATATCCACATCGGAGCAATCGAGAGCGGTCAATTCCGATAAGCGCAACCCGGAGGAGTAAAACAACTCCCACATGGCCAAATCCCGGGTCTCCAGTTCATTCGCGCACTCGGCAGTCAGCAAACCCGCCATTTCATCGACATCCAAAGGCCGCGGCAAACTGCGGCCCGACTTGGGCGCGCGCACTTCGCGCGCCGGATTCTGTTGAAACTGATGGCGGCGAATCAAAAAGTCGTAAAAGGAGCGAATAGCCGAAAGCATGCGCTGCAGGCTTTTCCCGCTTAACGCGTCTCCACCCGCTTTTTTTTCGCGGTGACGTTGCGCTACGTAAGCGCGCACCCGATGCTGATCCACTTCATTCCATTGAGTTACACGCTGTTGTCGGCAATACTGAGCGAACCGGTTCAGATCACGCGCATAAGCGTCGATGGTATGCTCCGACACGCGTTGCTGTACGCGCAGAAACTCCATGAAAGCCTGCAACTGATATTCAGCCTGTTCGTGCATCGTCATAGTGCGCTATCACGCATCAGGGTTGGTCATCCCTTACATTCAGGCAACAACGAATAAAGCCGCGCGGCAACGATATCGCTTAACTGCATCAGAAACGTCGCGCCCATACCGGCATGAAAGCGGTCGGCGCTTGCGCTGCCGATCGCCAATACGCCTTTCAGCCCGGCATGCTGCAAAGGCAACAGCGCGGCGGAAGCGACTTCATTCACCCGCTCGCCAAACAACTGCCCGGCAAGCAACGGGTCCACTTTGCCATAATCGGGTTTTCCGGAAGCCAGCAACCGTATCATCGCACCGGAAGATTTCAGCGCGTCATCGGCAAACAGATCGGCAACTGGACACTCGAACAGAGGTTCCAGTAAACGCACTACTGCAACATCGGCCTGAAAGCATTCGTGCAACGCCCATTGCAGGCCTGCCAGGGCATCCTCCAGTGAGTTCGCGTCCAACAAGGCAAGAGTCAAACGATGCAGACGCAAGTACAGCGCATCGTTTTCGCGCGCGATATCAACGATAGCTTCCAATTGACGCTGCAACTTGCGATTCGTGGCGCGCAACACATCAACCTGTTTTTCCACCAGCGAAACCGCCTCACCACAGGCGTGCGGCACTCTGATTTCTTCCAGCAAGGACTCCCGCTCCTGAAAAAAATTCGGGTTGTCGCGCAGATAATTTTCAACTTCGTCGGCACCAGGCGTTTTTTTTGCGCGGCGCGGCGATACTACTAGCGATTTCATAACAATAGACTTCCATTAAAAACAGTAACCGCGGGTCCCGACATCAACACGGGCTGATCGCGCCCGGACCAGCGGATCAATAGCTCGCCGCCCGGCAAAGCCACGCGAACCTTGTCATCCAGCAATCCCCACTCATTGCCGACTACGACGGCCGCACACGCTCCGCTGCCGCAAGCAAGCGTTTCTCCAACGCCCCGCTCGAAAACACGCAAACGAACCGATTGGCGGTCCAACACCTGCATGAAACCGATATTGGCGCGCTCGGGAAACAAGTCATGGCGCTCCAGCAAAGCGCCCAGCTTCTCCACTGGAGCGGTTTCGCTGTTGTCAACCAGCAGCACGGCATGCGGATTACCGATCGAAGCCGCCCCGAACACGAGGGCCTGACCGTCAACTTCGACAGGGTATCTGGCCGCCTCACGCTCCGCCAATAACGGGATTTCGGCGGGCGCGTGACGCGGAACGCCCATGTCGACCGTTACCAGCCCGTCCGCTTCGTGACGCAATAAAAGATGCCCGCTCCTTGTCTCCACGCGTATTTCAGTTTTAGCGGTCAAGCCTTGCTCACGCACGAAACGCGCGAAACAACGCGCGCCGTTACCGCACTGCGCCACCTCGGAACCATCCGCATTGAAAATGCGATAACGGAAGTCGGCGTCGCGGCCCTCCGGCTTTTCCACCAGCAGCAGCTGATCGCAACCGACGCCGAAGTGACGGTCCGCAATGCGCCTGACGTCGGCTTCGCCAAGATTTACCTGCTGATTAATAGCGTCGATCACGACAAAATCATTGCCCAGACCGTGCATTTTCACAAACTGCAGCACTATACTCCCCAATCCGGCAGATGTTCCGTAGCGAACAGGGACGCCAGCGCCTCGCGCGGCCGCACCTCATGCACGCGATCGCCGTCCACCATCAGTTCCACCGGACGCGGACGAGCATTGTAATTGGAGCTCATACCAAAACCGTAAGCGCCGGCAGAGCGCACCAGCAGCAAATCGCCTGCCGCGAGCGCCAGTTCCCGCTGTTTTCCAAGGAAGTCTCCGGTTTCGCAAACCGGCCCGACCACATCCCAAACACGGGAGTCGCCATGCCCTCCTTCTGCAACAGGTAAAATCTCCTGCCAGGATCCATAAAGCGCGGGGCGCAACAAATCATTCATTGCCGCATCGACAATCGCAAAATTCTTGACGGCGTTGGACTTGAGATATTCGACGCGCGTCAGCAACACGCCGGCGTTACCGGCAATGGCGCGCCCCGGCTCCAGCAAAATCTCGTAATCGGACGGCGGCAAACGGTCGAGCAGCGCCGCCATCAACGCCGAAGGCTCCGGAGGCTGTTCGTTGCGGTAACGTATACCCAGCCCTCCGCCAAAATCAAGATGCTGCACCTCAATACCCTGTTGACGGAGCGTATCGGCCAGCGCTAAAACCTTTTCCAGCGCATCCATAAACGGGCTGATGCTGGTAAGCTGGGACCCGATATGACAATCGATGCCGACGACATCCAGATTGGACATCAGGGCCGCTTGAGCGTAAACCCCGGGCGCTGCCGCAATATCAATACCGAACTTGTTTTCCTTGAGACCTGTCGATATATAGGGATGCGTTTGCGCATCGACATCGGGGTTCACGCGAATCGAAACCGGCGCCCTTACCCGCAATTCGCCGGCAATACGATTCAACCGTTCCAACTCTTCAACGACTTCGACATTGAAACATTTGATGCCCGCGATCAACGCGCGCCGCAATTCGTCTTCGCGCTTGCCGACCCCGGAAAAAACCACCTTGCGCGGATCACCTCCGGCCGCCAGCACGCGTTCCAGTTCGCCGATGGAAACGATATCGAAACCCGAACCCATGCGCGCCATGATATTCAATACCGCCAGGTTGGAATTGGCCTTGACCGCATAACAGATCAAATGCCGCCGCCCCGACAACGCAGCGTCAAAAGCCCGCCAATGCCTTTCCAGCGTTGCGCGTGAATAGACATAGGCAGGAGTCCCATACTGCTCTGCAATTGCAGGCAAAGCAACCTGTTCGGCGTACATCACGCCATTGCGGTAGTTGAAGTGATCCATCGTATCGTTAAAACGGCGAAGGTTGCAATTGTGAGGGCTGAGAGCTCTTCTGATTGGACGACTCTAATTCTTTTTGCTCGGCTCTTTTTTGCTCGGCGGCTTCCTGCCGCCTCATTGTAGCCGCCATCGCGCTATCGGCAGGAACCAAGGGGCCTTTGGAACCGCAGGCAGTTGCGCTCAACGACAAGATTACGGAAAGCAATAAGGAGCGATAAAGAATAATATTCATAAATATGATCGAATGCATGATACTTCATGGTCGTCATTCTAAAGCAAAATGCTGTCCGCGCACATTGACTATGCGATAAACTATGCAGCATGCCTCACGAAAATCCGACGCAGATCGAAACACTGTCATTCCAGCAGGCCTTGCTAGGCTGGTACGATCGCTACGGACGGAAAAATCTGCCCTGGAAACTGGAAACTACTCCGTACAAGGTATGGGTTTCCGAAACCATGCTCCAGCAAACTCAGGTAAATACCGTTATACCCTACTTTTTTCGTTTCATGCAGCGCTTTCCGACCCTCGAATCGCTGAGCGCCGCCAACCAGGATCAGGTATTACAGCATTGGTCCGGACTCGGCTATTATGCCCGCGCGCGCAACCTGCATCGCAGCGCCCGATTGATCGCCGATCATCATGCAGGAGAGATGCCGGCAACGCTGGAGCAACTGACCGCGCTTCCCGGCATCGGGCGCTCGACGGCAGGCGCGATACTCAGCCTGGGATACGGCAAATGCGCGGCGATACTCGACGGCAATGTAAAACGCATACTTAGCCGCTACGTCAACCTGGAGGGATGGCCCGGAACAGCCGCCAACCAGCGCCTGCTATGGGCGATCAGCGAGCGCTTGACTCCGGAAAAACAGGCCGGCGATTATAACCAGGCGCTAATGGACATCGGAGCGACGGTCTGCACGCGCACGCATCCCGATTGCAACGCATGTCCGCTACAGTCGGCATGCACAGCCCATCAGCTACAATGCACGGACAGGGTTCCGGCCTCGAAACCGGGCAGCAGCATACCGGTACGAAAAAGCTGGATGCTGATCCTGCGTAATAATGGTGATGATAACGCTTTCTACCTGGAAAAACGCCCCGGAGCCGGCCTTTGGGGCGGACTCTGGGTTTTTCCCTGCTTCGATAGCGAAGCAGATATGCTTACCTGGTGCCGCCAACGCCGGATAGACATCTCGCAACTTGAACTGCTGCCCGAACAACGGCATACTTTTACTCACTTTCGTTTGGACTACACACCGGCAATAGCATGGACATCGTCGCTTGACGGTGTTCAGGAAACTTCCGGCTGCTGGCTGAAAGCCGGCGAGGCCTTGGCAATACCGGCCCCCGTTTCCCGGCTGCTTACCGAAATAACCCGTCGGTGACATCGGTTTTCCGCAACGAAAAAGCCAACCTGGCATTGGCACAACAACACTATGACAAATAAAGAGAACACTACGCCATGACTAACAGCGTAACCTGCGCAAAATACGGAACTGTCCTCGAAGGACTGGATAAGCCCCCTTTTCCCGGCGAACAGGGACTGCGCATACAGGCGCATATATCCAAACAAGCCTGGCAGGAATGGCTCAAACTGCAAACCATGCTGATAAACGAACACCGTCTGACGCCGTTCGACTCCCAGCACAAACAGTTTCTGGCACAGGAACGGGAAAAATTTCTATTCGGAACAGGCGCAGATTTACCGCAAGGCTATATGCCGCCAGCAGAAGTAAAAGCAGGCTAATTCCTTCAGCGCGGAGCGGATACGGAAGAGAAAACATTCGCTCGCAACAACGATCGACCGCTCATAGTTCCCGCACGGCAACGAAAACCTGAACTTCAGAAGAAAAATGATATATTGCGGTGATGATAAAAGCGCACGAAGCAGGAATCAGAATCGGCTGCCGTTTCTGACATTCCATTCCTCGACCACTTCCCTGTTGGATTGCCCGGTATCCTGAACGTGTTGCAAGATGTCGCGCCGTTGCCGCAGGGTCA
The DNA here is from genome assembly GCF_009498235.1 of Candidatus Methylospira mobilis. NCBI lineage: Bacteria > Pseudomonadati > Pseudomonadota > Gammaproteobacteria > Methylococcales > Methylococcaceae > Candidatus Methylospira > Candidatus Methylospira mobilis. The sequence goes on from NZ_CP044205.1 coordinate 2,956,277, forward strand.
GGCAACGAAAAGAACCAAGTAATTCGCGCTCTTCCCTGGAAAGCTGATCGGGCCCGGACAAAGCAGGCGCTGTTTCGATTTGCAAGGAAGATGCGCTTTCCGCAGGCTGGCCTAAAAAGCTGTCCACCCATTTAAGCTTGCCGGCAACCGCAGATTGAGGGTCTATCCCAAGAATTTTGCACGCAGCAAACAAATTAGCGGGCTTCATATCCTTGGTATCGCCGTTTTCCACCTGAGACAAAGCCGCGCGCGAATAGCTGTCCCTTACCTGGACAGCAATCTGAGTTGCAAGTTCATGCTGGGTTAGCTTCAGCATCAATCTTGCCTGTTTTATAACATCGCCAGTTCTTGCCATGCAAATAAGTTACCAGACAGAGCGTACACTATACTTTCAAAACGAATAAAATTTTCTCAGGGAATATAACATATTACTCATATTAATAAAAGTGACCAGTCATGATATAGAGAGCAATTCACGAACCCTCAGGAGCCATGAAAAAAACCAAAATCTTAGCAATCATGCTTTCTTACTGCAGATAAATAAATAACATATGAAAGTACGAGCATTAAAAATAAATCATACTTACCTATCGGAAAGAAAAACATATTTCAATACTGATTGAATATCGGTAAGTAATCACGTATAACATATGTGGAACTTTGTGCCGAAGTCATTCAGAAGCACTTGAACATTCTGAATCAACGTATCTCGTGTCCAGGAAGTGAAGTCACGCCAATGGTATTTTGCATGCTTCCAAAGTATTTCGATCAAATTCAGTTCCGGGCTGTAGGGCGGCAGATACAAAAGAACGAACCGATGGTCGACCAACCAACGGTCGGTGATTTCCGGCTCGATAGAATGATGTATCGAAGCGTTATCCATCCACACGAAAGTCCACTTTTCCTGCGCAGAAGAGGCAGCCAGGCGATCAAGAAAGTTAATGACATGTTCACGCCGGATAGTGTGGTCACAGACCTCGAAATGCAGGGCTCCTTGTGCATAATTCAGCGCCCCCATCACGTTGGCCCGTTTATGTCCGACACTCGCATCAGCGCAATGAGGCTTCCCCAAAGGCGACCAGCTTCGTTGCACAGAGGGCAGGCAAGAAAAACCCGCTTCATCGAAATAAAACAATTCAACCTTGCCGTTGTGAGCATCGCGCTGAATTTTCCCCATCGCTTCCTTCACCTGCTGAAACCGGGTTTCATCCCGTTTTTTTTCAAGGAAAGCCGGTTCCGCTTGAAAGAAAGCCCTCTGGCTTTCAGCCCCGCAGCGAGACGATCCAAACTGAAGCTGGGCGCATCGGGAAAACGTTCTGCTATGCGAACAGCAATCTTCGCCAAGGTTAGCGGCTCCTGGCAGGCTATTTCCGCAGCGACATCCAGCATTTCCTGGGTCAACTTCACCGGTGCTCCGCCTTTGTGTCCGCTCAGAATACCGGCAATGCCTTTCTCTCGCCAGCCTTTAGCCCAGTTGTATATCGGTTGATCACTGACATGCAAAAACTCACAAATATCGGCGACACTCCGTCCCGCATTCAATGCCAGCAGGCCCAGCGCGCGCCGACGGAAATCAGGATAGTGATGGTGTTTTGCGAGTTGTTCCAAGGTTTCGATCTCTTCACTGGTCAGCGGCTGATCGAGCAGATTTCGTTTTTGTATGTTGCGCTTCTTCATTCGGGCTTCTTGCTGTGGATGCCTCCAGCATACACCATAAAGTTCCACACTAGTAATACATGACTACTTATGACGGCTTAAACTGAATTACCGTGACCATAAATTTATCTAACATAGAAAACCAGATTCTGCCGTAACCGGCCTTCAGCCTGATATACCTGCAATTTCTATCATCATGCTTGCGGACATAAATTCGAGTTGCCACAGTCACCGCAAACCTTATAAAATAAAACCCGTAGCCATTCAGTGCGAGCTTCTGATCGGGGAATAAAGGTGTCGAAATGCCCGGATGCGTACCGGCCTCGGCTATGCCGTGAATCCAACTGAGGGTGGTTCGCCTGTTGTCTCCGCGACACAAGTGGATTACGCCAACCGGCTGGCGGTATGGGGAGTTACGTCGAATCAAAGGAAATATTGGCTTAATCGATTTTCGATGCGCACTTCATTAAAGACATAGGGCAGGAACAAGAAGTTATCGGGTCATCGATACCTCGCCACTTCCGGCTTCAGCGTTGCGGGTGTAATTCAGTGGTAGAATGTCACCTTCCCAAGGTGAACGCCGTCGGTTCGAATCCGATCACCCGCTCCATAATTTCAAATAGTTACATAACACTGCTTCTCGCTTAAAAACTATCGTGCTACACCGGTGCTACGCTCTCGCAGAATTCCAACAAAACGGGCGCTAAGGCCCGTCTGTATTTTCGTTGCTGGCGCTCCAGAAGCCAGGTGATTGACATGGCCGGAAACTGAGCCTACAGTTTTGTCGTCGTCCGCTCCCGCTGGGCAGCCGTTGTCCGTTGATAGACAGCGGGCATAAGCACTTTAATGGTTAGGTTCTGTTGACATTAGCACGCGCCACCAGTGAAGCTGGAACCATTTCGAAAATGGCTGACCGACTCGAAATTAGCGCCGAAGACTGGAACGTTATCTATCCCATACTGGTGAAACATCGGCATGTCCGATCGACGTCCGAGGAACAGTGCCGGGCCTTTCTGGTTGCCGTTCTGCAAATTCTTCGATGGGGATCGCAATGGCGTTTGCTGCCGGAAGCGCATGGCAAGTGGAACTCCGTGTTCAAGCGTTTTTCCCGCTGGAGCAAGCATGGGGTTTGGCAGTCGCTGTTCGCCGGATGCATCCATCATCCTGATTTGCAAAGCGTGTTTATCGATTCCACCATCAACCGGGCTCATCCCTGCGCTGGTGGCGCGGCGGGCAGCAATGCCGAGGATGAAGCCTTGGGACGGTCGAAGGGCGGCTTTACTACCAGGATTCACGCCATCACCGATGCCTTGGGGAATCCCCTCGAATTCTTACTGACCGGAGGGCAGGCCAGTGACATTGGACAGGCTGAAACCTTGCCGGCGCTGACGCCACAGCGGGTGCGCGTGCGTTTGTCGGTGACAAAGGCTATGACAGCGATGCGCTCGTCCAGGCCATCGTAGCGAGAGATATGAAAGCCGTCATTCCTCCGCGCTGCAATCGAAACAAGGTACGCGAGTGCGATTGGTTTATTTACAAAGAACGCCATCTGATTGAATGCTTCTTCAACAAAATCAAACATTACCGACGAATATTTTCGCGTTTTTAAAAAACAGCTCGCAACTACATGGCCTTCCTTCACTTCGTCTCAGCTCTCATTTGGTTGCGGTGATACGTCAACAGAACCTAGTCGGCTTTTAATAAAATCTTAATCAAATATGTGCAATATTGCGTTTCAGTGGAGAGGAAGCGCTTATGATATTTTTTACATTTTTTTTAATTGGCCTCATCATCGGGTTAACGCTGATTTTTGTGTTTAAACAGATATCATTTACTTTATCCCAGTCGAAGATAATCAATAACGAGGATGAAACCGTTGAGGATGAATACGATTGGAGACATCGCTGGAATCGCTCCGTTACCCCAACGTGCGCCTACTGTTCGAGAAGGATATAGCAATCAAACCAATTAGTTGCCTCGGTACACATAGACACGGATGTTGTCGGCCACTTTCATGGGAGTACTGTTGATCTGAAAGCCATCTTCCACCGACAACTATCCAGACATAGGGGGACCCCCTCTAGCCGCCCCCGGCTCAAACCCGCCGTAATCGAAACCTTGAAGGCGTCGCCGACGCCCACGGGCAAGCACAAATGACTTAAGTCATGAAAGCGTTGTACTCTATACGTATAGATTTCAAGTCAGGTTTGGACTCAACGCAAGCGCGTCAGGATACGCAGGGAGCGCTCGGAGCTATAAAAAAGCGAGAACTTTCTGGCAACGCGTGTTACATAAACTATAACCTGGCCCCATCGATATGCGCTTTGCACTGAGCAGGTTGAACACAGGCGATCACTTTTTTATTGAAGGAGTAACGAAATGAACGAAGCAGCAGCAGAAAAAACCCCGGAATACGATGAACACGAAGCACAATTCGCTGGCCTTATTGCCAAGTGCTGGGCGGATGAAGCTTTCAAAGCCAAATTGCTGGTGAATACGGTGGAAACGCTGAAGGAAGAAGGCTTAGCAATCAAAGATGGCTTTACCATCAAGGCTGTGGAAAATACCGACAGCGTCTATCATTTGGTGATTCCTGAAAAACCAGCGGAACTGTCCGATCAGGAGTTGGATGAAATTGTCGGCGGCCTTAGTTTAAGAAGAATAGGCGATGGAATTGGCAGAGCGGCAGTGACTGCCAAAAATCATATTGTGGCCGGCGGAATCGAAACCAAAAACCATCTTCAGGAAGCAGGAAGATCCTTTGGAAGGTCTTTCGAAAAGACCGACTGGAGTCAATTCAAGCCAAAGTTGCCAAAAAACTGGTTTTATGGACATGCGCCTCGTTAAGCTGGATAGTGAAACCCACGCAGCCAAAAGCTGAATGGAAGAACATGCGCGCTATTCCTTTTCACGGCTCCGGCTTCCAGCATTGCACTGACCGCCTCGGTTTACCGAGTGTCCCGTACAGAACATGGTCAAGCCGCGCGTAGACCTCTAACGGGCGCCTGAACCGCGCCCGCCTCGTTTCACAGCCGGCCTGCGTTTGATCTTGACCGGCGCTTCCGGCGGCAGGCCCGCGGAAACCAGCAGCGCATCGCGTTCCGCTTCATTCAGCTCGTAATGCGCGCGCGCCTTCAAACCGGGCGGCAGCACGGTATCGCCGTAACGGATACGGATCAGCCGGCTGACCGCTACCCGCTGCGATTCCCACAATCGGCGCACGATGCGATTGCGTCCTTCCATCAGCGTGACATGATACCAGCGGTTGGCGCCCTCCCCGCCGGCAAACTCCAGCTTGTTGAAATACGCCTTGCCGTCTTCAAGCTCTACGCCATCCTGCAACCGTTTCAAGGTATCGTCGCTCACATCGCCGAGTATGCGCACGGCATATTCGCGCTCTACCTGCTGCGACGGGTGCATCATGCGATTGGCCAGCTCGCCGTTATTGGTAAGCAGCAGCAAGCCTTGCGTATTGATGTCGAGACGGCCGATTGCTACCCAGCGCCCGATGTCCAGACGCGGCAGGTTGGAAAATACCACCGGGCGACCATCCGGATCGCGCCGCGTGACCATTTCACCTTCCGGTTTATGGTAAACCAGCACCCGCGTTTTCGCGTCCAGGCGTTTTTCCACGTTCACCACGCGCCCGCGCAACGTGAGAAAATCGCCGGGATGCCAGCGATCGCCCAATTTTGCGACGTGGCCGTTTATCTGCACTTCGCCCTGGCCGATCCAGCCCTCGATTTCGCGGCGAGAAGCAAGGCCGGCATGGGCCAATACCTTCTGTATGCGCTCGCCCGGAGCGTCCGCAACCGGCTTTTGTGATTTAAGAGGGGGCTTCCTGGGATTCGTCATGTGATTCAACCGGTATTTCTGGCGGCACTGCCGCAGCAGCGGGCGACTCAGTTTTTTCATCCTGAATCGAGTCTATGAAGTCTTGCAGCGGCGGCAAATCCGCCAGACTGCGCAAGTTAAAATGATCGAGAAAAGCGCGCGTCGTCGCATAAAGCGCCGGACGCCCCGGCACTTCCTTGTGTCCGACTACGTGCACCCAATCGCGCTCCATCATCGCCCGCAGCGTTTGGGTGGAAACCGAAACGCCGCGGATTTCCTCGATTTCACCGCGAGTAGCAGGCTGGCGGTAGGCTATAATCGCCAGGGTTTCGAGGAAGGCCTTGGTATAGCGCGCCGGACGCTCTTCGAACAAACGGGAAATCCATGGGGCCAGACTGTCGCGCACATGCAGGCGATAACCCGACGCAACCTCTACCAGTTCAAGCGGACGCTCGCGAAAATCCCCGGCGAGTTCGGCGAGCGCCTGTTTGATTTCCACCGCAGCGGGCTGCTGATCCTCGCTGTCGCCGAACAAATGACGCAGATCATCCATGTTCAACGGCTTCTGCACAACGAATAGGGCGGCTTCTATTATCGGTTTGATTTCCAAGGGAGTTCCTTGCGCCGGCGCGCCACCTACAGCAAGAAAGCGCGCTCTTCGGCTGCGGCGGCGGGCATGCGCACGGATAAGACCGAAAAAGGCTCTTCCTGCACTATTTCAATCAAGCGCTCTTTACTGAGCTCCAGAATCGCCAGCAGCGATACCACCACCCCCTGACGCCCTTCTTCGTACGCAAACAGCTCCTGAAAAAGCAGGGAGCCAACCCGGCTCAAGCGTTCCAGTACGCCGGTCATACGCTCGCGCACGGATAAGGGCTCGCGCAAAATACGATGATGGGTGATTCGATCCGCACGGCGCAACACATCCTGAAAAGCCGTCAATATTTCAGATAAATCGACTTCGGGGTAGCGTTTTTGAGGCGGAATATGAGCGGCATCCAAACCGCCGGACTCGAAAATATCGCGTCCGCAACGCGGAAGCGCATCAAGCCGCTCGGCGGCCGTGCGGAAACGCTCGTACTCCTGCAGGCGGCGCACCAGATCGGCGCGAGGGTCGTCTTCTTCGCCTTCAGCGTTGGCGGGCTGCGGAAGCAGCATACGCGACTTGATCTCCGCCAATATGGCGGCCATTAACAAGTACTCCGCCGCCAGTTCCATCTGCATATGCGTCATCATGTCGATGTAGGCGACATATTGCCGTGTAATACTGGCTATAGGAATATCAAGAATATCAATATTCTGCCGCCTGATCAGATAGAGCAGCAAATCGAGCGGACCCTCGAAGGTTTCCAGAAAAACCTCCAGCGCATCGGGTGGAATATACAAGTCCTGCGGTAGCGCCATATAAGGCGCGCCATTGACAACAGCCACTGCCTCTGCTGGAATCTCCAACCTTATCTCCGGGTGAACCATCTCGGTGCTATTGCCCAAGCGCTTCTTAAGTCCCTGAACCCATCAAGTGGTACAGGATGCCCGGCGGTATGCCGGCTATATCGAGGCTGATGGCCAGCAGCAGATTCAACGGCCCGCCCAACAGCATCGACAGCAAATTGGTGGCGATTAAAGCCAACATGATGATAAAGCCGTACGGCTCGAGCTGGGCGTAGCGCATTGCCAGACGCGGGGGCAGCAAACTGCCCAATATGCGTCCGCCATCCAGCGGCGGCACCGGCACCAGGTTAACCAGCAGCAACACCAGGTTAATAAAAATACCGGCTGCCGCCATGAAAATCAACGGACGGGAAACAAAAGCGTCATTCAGCGTAATCGCCAGCCGCGCCAGCAACATCCAGAGCAGAACCATTACGGCGTTGGCGCCCGGCCCAGCTGCGGCGACCAATGCTACGTCGCGCTTCGGATTGCGCAGCTTCCCCCAATCGACGGGTACCGGTTTGGCCCAGCCGAAAATAAAATGGCTGAACACCAGCAACAGCCCCGGAACCAGCAAGGTGCCGACCGGATCGACATGATGCAGCGGGTTCAGCGATAGCCGCCCCATTCTTTCCGCAGTACGATCCCCTAACAGCTTGGCCGCCCAACCGTGCGCAACCTCATGCAGGGTAATTGCAAAAACGACGGGGATCGCCCAAACGGCGAAGCGCCCTGCGGTAGTTAATTCGTCCATAGCCATTCCAACATATATACAAAAGCGGTATCCGGCACAATGCACGACGCAACAATGTGCGCCGCCCCCTCAAAAGCAAATCTTCAATTTTTGAGCGCGGGTACGATGCCTTTTCCCTGGCGGAGAATTTCGGGAAAATCTCCGGTCAATCCGATTACGGTGGTCGGAGCATAGGGAATCACACCGACATCCATGATCAAATCGACATCTTTGTCCAGGCGCTCCCGTATCGTTTCGGGGTCGGACAAGGCGTCTTCGTCTCCTGCCATTAGAAGCGTGGAGCTCAGCAAAGGTTCCCCCAGCTCGGCGACCAGCAGACGCGAAATCTCGTTGTCCGGTAAGCGGATGCCGATATTTTTGCGCTTGGGATGCACCAGCCTTCTGGGTACTTCGCGCGTCGCATTCAAAATGAAAGTGAACGGTCCCGGTGTTATCGATTTGATAAACCGGAAAGCTTCATTGCCGATTTTTGCAAAGGTAGCCGCTTCCGAAATATCTGCGCACACCAGACTGAACTGATGATCGCTTTCCAATGCACGAATTTGCAGGATACGGTCTTGCGCGTGCTTATTGCCGATCTGGCAACCGAGAGCATAAGCCGAATCGGTGGGATAGACAATCAAACCGCCCGCACGCACCACGTCGACCGCACGCTGGATCACGCGTGGCTGCGGATTCTTAGGATGAATTTCAAAATACTGCGACATATGGACAGTTTACTATACCTGCCCGCGCGAGTCGAAAGGACTATGCGCAAAGCGCCTTATCATTGGCGTACACGGCATCAGGGCGGCTATCCGCCCTGTGCTTCTGCTTGCGCTTGTATTTGGAGTGATCCCGGAAAGGGATACAACGATTATTGGCTTTGTGGGCAAAGTGCGCGACTGGATTGCGTCCGCCCTTGGAGCCACGAACGGTTTTTCTGGCCATAGTCTGGTTGAGCAATATGAAAGCCTGTAGATATTATCACAAAAACATTATAAACCGTGCTCGCTGTATGTATAAACGTTCGTAACTATTGCCAACCCATCAACCTTCCGAATACGAATGCACATTCTCGTGCGGAGCTTACCCGATTTACGCCGGTCACCGCCTCGTGCGGCAGCCCCTGACCTCATGCAAGGCATGAGGCCGGTTACCCCCTGACACATCCACGTCAACGAGCCGCGCGGGAAAGAGAGGGAAGCAGGCGTTCGAATTCGGTTTTGACCACTTGATAGCACTCGCAGACTCGCGCCTCCAATCCCGGCCGATCCAGCACTGTGATGTGGCCCCGGCTGTAAATAATCAATCCCGCCCGCTGCAATTTTCCGGCTGCCTCGGTAACGCCCTCGCGGCGCACGCCCAGCATATTGGCGATCAGCTCCTGAGTCATGGTCAACTCATTACCGGTGAGTCGATCCATACTCAGCAACAGCCAGCGACAGAGTTGCTGGTCGACTGTATGATGACGATTGCAGACTGCGGTTTGCGCCATCTGGGTAATCAGCGCCTGGGTATAACGCAGCAGCAGACGAAGGAGCGGCCCGTTTCTGCCGCACTCCTGCTGTATCAGTGAAGCACGCAACCGGTAAGCATAGCCCGCGCTCTGTACGACTGCCCGATTAGGCATGGTTCCGCCCCCCATGAACAGCGCTACGCCGATGATGCCCTCGTTACCGACCACGGCGATCTCCGCCGACGCCCCGCTTTCCATGACGTAAAGCAACGACACGATGCAGGTCGTAGGAAAATAAGCGTGACACAACTCGTCGCCGGATTCGTAAAGCACATCGCCGAGTGGCATCGGGACCAGTTCCATATGGGGAAAAAGAAGCTTGTAATCCTGTTCCGGCAAGGTGTCGAGAAGGTGGTTTTGCCTAGGATGGTGCGTATCTGTCATTAGCAGTTCACCATATCAACAATGCTAAACTGCATATTCTAATCCAGAACCGTTACCGTGCAAATCGCGCAGCTAACACCCTCTCTCTCGCCGGTGCGAAACCGGAATTTTGCGAAGCACGCTTCGCAGCGCAGTAGCCGGACTGCACTGCAACGCACGTGGGACGCGGAGCGGGCTGGGTGAGGAAAACCGTTCATGGCATCAATCGCTGAGGCTGCCGGGGGTTACGGGCAGTCCGCCCCAAATCAAACTCTGGCTTGCCTCAACCCGACTACTTCGGTCATGACTCTAAAACACTCACTGAATAATTACAATTTCGTCGGCAATCGTGAACATACCGGCAGCAATTTAACGGATTCTTATCAGAAAATAGAATTTGATGAGTAGCCCATAATCCGCTCGTAGCCCTCTTTTTCCGCCCGGTAACACGCGCACGAAGCAGCCTCCAGACCGGCATGATCGAGGATCGTAATAGCCCCGCGGCAGTAGCTGATGAGCTTTTGCTTTCGTAGCGAATTCGCTGCTTTGGTAACGCCGACTCGCCGAACGCCGAGCATATAGGCCATGAACAACTGCGTGACAAGGAAGGTGTCGGAATGCGCCCGGTCGTGAGTCATCAACAACCAACAGGCAAGGCGAGCCTCCACCATATGGAAGCGGGTGCATGCAGCCCTTTGCGCGAGCTGGCTTATCGACGCATAAAGGTAGTGCCGCATCTCTCGCCGTAGCGCGGGATTCTGTTCGAGTTCATGGAGAAACAATGCCGCCGTAATGCGTAAAGCTGTACCTGCGCCCTGAACCAGAGCCTGAAAAGGCGCGATATCGATTCCCAGTATGAGAGTAACACCGAGCACGCCCTCGCTACCGATTAACCCCACCTCCAAACTTGCTTTGTCATCGATGGACGTTACCAGGGAAATGAAGCTTTCCGTCGGAAAGTAAACATGAGTAATCAAGTCTCCGGTCCGGTAAAGCACATCGGCAAAAATGAAATCGACTTGCTCGCAATTTGCAAGCAACGGCTCGCGATCCTTGCGAGATAAGGCGCCCAGCAGAAGATTGGTGGCGGGTATGAGTTTTTGCATGGCAACTTCTCCAGCGATAACCAGGAAACCAAACGGGCGGGCGCCGGACAGGATGACTTCGTTAATCAGGAGGTCCTAGTTATTACGCGGAAACTTTGCGCCGCCAGAGAAACTTAACCGACGCGTCAGGCGCAGTCGGTACGGTATCGAACATAAGCGTATCGAAAAACTCCGGTCATCGCAGGAAAACCCTCCATCTATGTTCGTTGCCGCACAGATCGTATTCGGTTCCGCGTGTATCGTTTTAATTGAGTGGCGGGAGATAACGGTTCTGGCTCCGGTCATGGCTAAACTCATTACGCAGGAGACTCTCATGAACAAAAATCAAGTTAAAGGCCGAGTTGAAGAAGCCGCAGGTAAAGTCAAGGAAGTTGCCGGTAGAATACTCGATGATGCGCCTATGGAAATAGACGGAAATATCCAAAAGAACCTCGGCAAAGCCCGTGCGGGGTTTGGCGATCTCAAAGAGGATATCAAGAAAAATCGCTAAAACGAGCGCGTCTGGGCCGGACGGTTCAGGATGAGCCGATCCGGAGCGCGTGGCGTCAGCGAAATGCAATCGAATATTTTGGTATGACGGGCGAACGTGAAACTCGCCGGCATAAAGGCGGATGGCATTTTACATTCGTCAATATTTCATATGTTTATCCCGGATTAATATCGCCGTCACTCGACGGCCTCTAACGGAGAAACACAAATGCTCGAACTTATAGCGGTTGTCCTTATTATCCTCTGGGTACTGGGCTTGGTTTCCTCTTACACCTTGGGCGGATTCATACACATTCTTCTTGTTATCGCGGTCATCGTGATCGTTATCCGCATCATACAAGGCCGAAGAATCCTGTAACTTGCCTGGTCGAAACGAAATCTGCCGGAGCGATACGGAGCGGCGTCGCCCGGAAGCGCCCAGGCCCACTACTACGCAACCTGGGTATCCCGGCTTGTCTTTATCCTGCAACAAACTGAAAGAATAGGAGATACTGTCATGAACCTGATTGATAATATTGGCAACACTGTCACCACTATCGCAAACGATGTCGGTTATGCGGTTAACTATATAGTAACCGCAATCGTCGATGCCATAACCAGCACTGTTAACGCCATTGTCGGTCTATTCCGGCGCCTTGCCTGGTAAACTTCGGGCCGGGGAAAGGTCTTGCGCGCGCCTGCGGGCACTTACCCCGCAAGACTCGCACAGGGGGCAAGATGGTTAAATCAAACTTTTCGTCGTTCCGGCAGGGACTCGCGCCAGGCTTAACCGCCCGAGCCCTGCGCCTTTATGCAAATCCCCGCTGGATTTGCGCCGGAACCCGGACGCTCTGTTGCGGAACAAAGTTCCTGTCGTCCGGATACCGGCATGCCCCTGAAACTGCCGGTATGACGCCTTTTAACAGCGCAGCATCTTCGCCGACGCAGCTGCCGGGCAAAAACTATCCGATACCAAGCTCACGCCGATCAACAACTTGATGTTGTTCCTGCGCACAGGAACAACACCCCCGCTACGCGCCGCAGCAGCCTGATTTCGTCATGGCTCAATATACAATCGGCTATTGCACCCCTACCCCTACTTTTATTGGCGGCAGTTTGGTGACTGCAGCCACGGCGTCTACTTTTACCGGCGGCAGTTTGGTTACCGCAATGCCGGCGTCCAGTTTTACCTTGATCGGTTTATCGACCACCAGGTAAACAGCAATCGGTTTATCCGTTGCAACATTCAAATTCACGTTTAGCGGACAACCCGATAATGAAAAAGCCATCGATACGGGAAATATAAATTTCCGCGTCCAGTGTAATTGAGATACCTTATTCATATCGGCTCCCATCGACTTTTGTCGACTTTTGCGTCAACGGTTCACTCCTGATCGGTTTTCTGATGATGTTCCAATGCTTCCGGTTTGGTGTGGTTGAGAATTTCTTTTGCCTGGGCCGTTTCGGATATGGGGCCGTGAGCCAGCAGAACAAACTTGCCGACCTTGAGCGCCGTTTCATATTGCAAAATACTGTTTTTAGGTATGCCCAAGCCGTACAAACAGGCTCCAATCGCGCTCAGACCACCCACCACGACTGCGCCTTCCAGTGCGCCGACTATCCAGGCGACCAACGGTCCCGCCACCAGCAGCGGCCCCAAACCGGGTATCCAAAACAACGCGGAACCAAACAAAAGCCCCCACAGCCCGCCCCAGAATGCGCCGGTTTTACCCCACACTTTCATCCGGTCGCCTATGTTGTAATAACCGACCACATGCTCGTCGGTATGATAGTCGCGCCCGATAATCGACAGCTTTCTCATATCGAAACCGGACAACTGCAGCTCTTTGATCGCCGCCTCTGCAGCGGTGTGTGATGGATAAATCGCCACGATCGAAGTATTGGAAGTATGGGTGTTCATAATTATTTCCTTTTGTTGTTGCATTCGTAACTCGAAGATATTTCTGACGCTGGAGTAATATTGATAAGGAGGTCGGGTTGCGCTCGTCCGTTGGCGCGCTCCGTTTCTGGCCGAGGCCGGCGCCGCCTTACGCCGCCGATATCTACAAACGCCAGGTGATTGCAGCCATTCTCTTAATCCTCTTTTCATCCCTTATCAACATCAACTCCGGCCCAGCATGCCTGCGTCTGCCGGTGGAATCGCAATGCCGTGCCGGCACGGCGTCACTTGAGTTGAGTCAACTGGAAACTTCAGATTTGTAATCTGATTCCTATCTATTTGCCAAGTGTGGAGGTCAGGGCCTCCTTGCTTTTTTCGCAAGCCGCTACCGAAGACTTCTCCGCAGCCACGGCATTTTCCTTTGCCTGCTCCGATTGAGAAGCGTAAGCGGCAGCAGCGGCAGCCATATGATGCGTAGCGGCCTGCTCATGAGCTGCGGCCGCAGCTACATGTTTCTCGGAAGCATGTTCCTGAACGGATAAACTGGAACCGGGACGAGTTTGGTCACTGTGTGCTCCGGCCGGAGAAACAGCGGCCTGGTCGGTTGCAGACATACCTGCAACCGGAAAGGACATAAGCAAAACAGAAGTAATAACTAATTTTTTCATGATCGAACTCCTCAAAATACCTGTATCGATATATTTGGCCGCTATACCGTCATTCCGCTGAAGCCGATGACTAAAGAAAAATTCCGGTAACTTTCCGATCCGGAAGCGGCAAAGCCGGATATGGATTGAGATAAGGCATTGATCAGGCATAGGCTCATGGTCATTCCGGCAATCCATTGCACATTCACGCCATTTGCCTGCAAATTATTGCGCAAGCCACGCAAACACCGGACAGATCATCTCGACCGTGAGCCAATCCAGGTAGTGAGTCGCCTAGCCCGAACACACTCTGGCCGTATAGCCGGCGGCAGTCGGTACGGTATCGCACATACGGGAAGATTGATAAGACATATACCCAGGGAACGCCGCTAACGCGGAGATAGATCAGCTAGCGACCATCCTTCAACGCGTCGAAACAGATTAACTGAATCCTGCCTGGTTCCGCCTGCGGCGGCACTGAATTCCCGTATCCGACGAAAATCCGACTTATGCGCGCTAGCGTACAGAGTCAAGATCTTATATCGCATACGCTCATCCTCAACGGCAATGCGCAATTTCAGGCTCCACCTGATGTGAAGCGTGCAAGCCGGCTACTGATCCGCTCCTGTGGCGGCAATCGTCCGAATCTGTCGGTGCCGATTCTGGCCATCCGGGGTTGATCAACCTGGGGGATTGCTCGCAATAGCGTGAGTAGTTCTCATAATTTCAGAAAAGGAATCATCATGAAATACAAAAATTTAATCGCTGCGACACTGACGACGCTCGCACTGAGCGCTTGCATGACGGTGCCGCCTGGCCCTGCCGGGCCGGCCGGCGCCACGGGAACCACTGGAGCCATGGGTAACACGGGAGCAACCGGCGCCAGAGGCTACACCGGCTATACCGGAGAGACGGGAGACACCGGAGATACCGGCGCAACCGGTAGATCGGGCGCAAAGGGGAATACCGGATCGACCGGCTCGAGAGGAAGCTCAAGCGACGGTACTGTAGTGATCGTTCCAGGTCGCTAACCAGCTTGTGCATCCATGTATTGGGATTTATCGTTTCGCCTCCGCCAGGAGGCGAAACTTCATTTGTCAGCAATCAGGCAATATCCAGCTGCAGAATTGCCGGCCCACCGAAAGATGCCGATGAAATCATGAACCCTTAGGCCTCCGGCATTCCACTTGAGTTATCGGACAGGGTAAAGCGGAGGCTGTTATCGGCAGCCGCTATATGTGCGTTAGCGCACAGACTGCGCCTCGCTGTTCCGGTCAAGCTTTATGGCAGTGACAGAAACGGGAGGAGATGGCTCACCGTGGAACTGTAATTTACCCAGAGCGGCAACGGCATAACCGTATGCTGGAATCAATACAAACCGAAATAAATGAACATTAATTATCAAACAACATTTTGATAGAGAACCCTTATGAAAACCAAAGACGAGTATATAGAAAGTCTGGCGTCCGAACTGAAAGAGTGGAGCGCTCAGATTGATCATCTGGCCGCCAAGGCGGATAACGCATCGGCGCATCTGAAGCACCAGTACATCGAAGAACTCAACGAGTTACGCACCAGACAGCATGAAGCATCTCTAAAAATCAAAGAGCTGGAGGAAGCCGGCGGCGATGCATGGGAGACGATCACGGAAACCGCGGACAAGGTCTGGTCTGAGCTTAGAAGCTGTATTGCGAGCGTTGTTTCCAAATTCAACGATAATAAACCAATTTAGGATTACCCTATGAAAAAGAAAGGCGGACACAAACCAATGCGACTTTCAGAGAGCGTTTTTTTTATCTTTTTCCTGTCCGCCGCTATCGGACTAACCGGTTGCCAACAAGAAGGCTCTGCCGAAAAGGCAGGGCAAAAGATTGATCAAGCGGCAGAAAAAGCAGGCAAAAAGCTTGAAGAAACCAAGGCGTCATTGGGCGCGGCCGCAGACAAAACCGGAGGGTATATAGATGATTCGGCTATTACCGCCAAAATTAATGCGGAAATCCTCAGCGACCCGTTGCTTAAGGCATCCCAGATTAACGTGACCACTACCGGCGGCACCGTAAAAGTAAGCGGCGTCGTTGATTCCCAGCAAAGTGTCGATAGAGCGATGGAAATAGTCCATAGCAACCAGAATGTTAAAGCGGTGGAAAACAATCTTGTCGTTAAACGCTAGAAACGATGTACAGCAAACCATTATTATCGATAAATAATCCAAGGGGGAACGAATGAAAAAGCATTTAATGTCACTGGGACTGGCTGGTCTCGCTATCACCGGATCGGTTGCGCAGGCGGAAGAATTTCTCGACGACCGTTTTTATGTCGCGCCGTTCGGCACTTATCTGCAACCGGGCGGCAACACCAACGGTTACGGCGGCTGGGGCGCGGGCGTCGGCTTCGGCAAAATTCTCGATGAACATTTCAACGTCGAAGTACGCGGATTCTGGCAGAATTACCAGAGCGATAGAGTCAATCCGGGAGTAGGCAACTCCAACGCAGCGAACACCCTGTGGAACGGCAAGACGGGCAATTGGAACGGCCAGACCGATCTGACCGGCGGCACCATCGACGGACAGTTTTATTTCTTCCGCGATACCATTTCACCGTACATCGTTGCCGGCATCGGCGGCATGAACACCAGCGGCCCCCAGCCATGGACCAAATTTGCGGCAGCCGCCAGCGTCGCCTCCTTCATTTTTGAAACCGGCGTCGGTGCAACCTACGAGGTGCTCGACAACCTGTTGATAAGAGCGGATGTGCGTTATCGCATCAACACCGCGCCCACTACCGGCGGCAGCACCTATACTACCGCCAGCGGCGCCACCGTTTCCAACAGCGGCAGCGGCGTATTGAACGATATGCTGGTCAATGTCGGCTTTGTTATTCCGTTCGGCGACAAACCGAAACCGACGGCGCTTGCCGCAGCTCCAGTAGCCGCTGCGAAGAACGATTGCGCTACCCGCGACACCGACCATGACGGCGTCAATGACTGCGACGATAAATGCCCAGGCACCCTGGCTGGCGCCCAGGTCGACGCACAAGGTTGTCCGGTCATCATAGAATTGAAAGGTGTACACTTCAAATATGACTCGTCCGAGTTACTGCCTGAATCCAAGAAAATTTTGGACGGCGTTGCGCAAAACCTGATCGAATATCCTACCAAGCATGAAATCGAAGTGGTCGGTCATACCAGCACCGAAGGCAGCGATGATTATAACCTGCACTTATCGCAACGCCGCTCAGCATCGGTCGTCGAGTATCTGAAATGGGCCGGTGTGAAAAACAAGCTGCATGCCGTAGGCATGGGCGAATCGCACCCGCTGATACCGCATGAGCGCGATGAAGCCGAACGTGCGAAAAACCGTCGCGTGCAGCTGGTCTGGCAAGGAGAGGCCGATTATAAAACCAGGTAGTCCAAGCTGCTGCATGCGCCTCAGACTCTCAAGAAACGTATAAGAAAACCCGCCCTACGGCGGGTTTTCTGTTTTGTCTGTGATTATTTAGACTCGCAAATCTCACCTCATCTCACAATCACCGCCACCAGTTAACGATTTTCTCAAAACGGTGAGGCTGCCAATGCGCTAGAGAGTCCCTGTACTTTCAGGAAGATAGTAGAAGCCAATCGCCAGCATAAAGTAAACGGCGAGGAGCATGAGGCCTTCGATCCAGGTAGAGCGTCCGTCAGCAGTCAGGGTGCGGGTGATGATTACGGTCAGAGCAATCACTATAACCTCAATCGGTTCGAACAGGAGATTCATATTAACCCCCATGAGTGGCGCACTGAAGATGAGCAATGGAACAACGAGGAGGATCATCTGTATGCTCGAGCCGACCGACGCCTCTACGGCTAGATCCATGTTGTTGTTGCGCGCAAAACGGGTTGCACTGATGATTTCACCGATGCCGCCGGCGCCGGCCAGGAGAATAATGCCGCTAAACATGGGCGTCAGACCGAGCTGATTGCTGGTCGGTTCGATGCTGCCTGTGATCACTTCGCTCATGACGGCTAGCGCAAGGGCAGCCGAGGCAAGCACGCTCAGCGATTGAGTGCGCGACCATCGTGTTGGAGGATGTCCAGTCCCGGAATCCAGAGGAAGCGTGTGCCTGAGGCTTCCTGCCGCATACTGGGGCTTGCGAGAGAGCGTGATTCCTACGTTAGCGAAGTAGATGAGCAATAAAATGGCCGAAATCTCAAAACTCAGTTCCAGTTCGGCTGTCGGCGAAGACAAATGAAATATCGAGGGGATGATCAAACCGAAGCCGCACAGAGTCAAAAGACCTCCATTAATCTGGATCGCTTCTTCATTGAAGCGTTGAGCGCTGTGCTTCAACCCTCCCAGGAACATGGCAAGCCCCAGGCCGAAGAGGAGTTCGATCAATATGGAACCGACGATGGAAGCCTTGACGATATTGCCAAGTCCGTTTTTTAACGCGAACATGGCGATGATGATTTCCGGGGCGTTGTTCAGTGAAGCATTGAGCAGACCGCCGGCAGTTGGCCCCAAGGTAGCCGATATCGCTTCGGTGGCTTCCGCCATCGCTTCGGCCAGCGGATAGATCGAAAGAAGAGCGACAGCGAATACCAGGATAGAATTCGCATTAAACCAACGTAAGGCAAGCGCCAACGGAATCGCAAGAAAAAGTAAGTTATTTACCGTGAAGAGTGAGTTTTCCGGTTTGGCGTTGGAACGGCTATTCCGAACTGTATTTTCATCCGTTTTCATGGTTCCCTCGATGTTCGATTAAAACGAACGCCTACAGACTGTCGAATAACCCTTGAGAATATGTATCACGCGAAATTTCCGGCGATTTTACGCACATACGATAACTCTTTACCGCCTAACCCGTCACAGGTTTTTATACTTTGCAGTAAGGATTGGGGTTGTATAAAGCTATCGCCAAAGCTTCATCAAGAGTTTGTGGGATTTTTGTCCATGTTTCATCCAATGCGTAGTCGCATTTTCCGCGTGTGTCAAAATGATAACCGTGCAGTAGTAAACCCTGCTTGGAGTCGCCTTCTCTATTTGAATGAACAATCACGGCTTTTCCAGCAAGGAAAGCGGCTTTGATATCATTCGCTGTTACTACTGTACCATCTTTAAGTTTGTACATTTTATTTCCGCTTATGAAAATGGTAATAAAGGGGGTAGAGCAGTCAGCGGATGGAAAGTCGGGTTAAGGTGCGCGCTCAAAATCCTATGGGACTTTCGGTTTCGTCTTTTTATACCAGATAAAACAGACCAAACGGCAACCTTCAACATGCAGGGACGTTTGAGCTGAACCTGAACGATGACACTTTTCTTCGTTGAAGGAGTACCGTGCCGTAAGAAAGCATATAGGAGCCCGTATATGCAAAACGCTGAAACAAATCCATTATCCGGGCCTGCTTCACGGACCCGTTCACCGGCTCGTTGCGCACCCTCAGATGCCTGACTCACGGCATGCGCAGCACGCTTCAACTCAAAAGCGTTTCAGGCGCCAGTATTCTTTACGATCGTAATACACCCCTTGCCAATCAACATCAGATTGCCAATATTTCCCGGTAACGTTGAGTTTTAACCGATAGGTTGCAGCGGGTCTGTTCGGTAACGCACAAATCGGCCATCATTTAAAGGCTTTCTGATTTCGCCCGCACGTTACCCATGGTGAAACAATGGTTGTATTCAGTTAACATCTATTGAATTCCGCGTCACCATTTCCCGAAGAGAAAGACTGGCCACAGCAGTCTTGGCGGCAGCCTCATCGAAAATATCAATGACATTGGCAACCATAGGCGGCATGACTCCATGCTTGTTAATTAATACGGCACTGTCCCGGTCCATTCTCATTGAGCGCACGATTTCCAATATGGTAATGCCCGCTATATCCCGGACAGGCAGGTATCCGGCATCACTTCCAGCCGTTTCCACCAAAAGTCCATTTTGCTGCAGGATATCCAGGGTTTCTTCCAGCAACTCTTTTGGGAGGCTCATGGATTTTTCAAGTGCGTCCAATGTCAATGGCCTGTCTTTATTTATAAAAGCTCTGGCCACCAATACCATAATAGCCAGGCCGAGCCACTCTTTTGCATGACCACATGGATTAAGGGGTTGATATCCGCCACCAAGGCGATAGGGATACTGGAAAAACATCGCCGACTGCCCCCCAAGAAGAAGCATCAACCAGGATAATTGCAGCCACATCATGAATAGTATGATCATTAACAGATTGGAATAAATCGCATGGTAATTAGCTGACATAGTTATAAAAACACTGAACCAGTAGCCGGTAATTTTCCAGGCAATTCCACCGATAACTCCGCCGAACAATGCCGCTTTCCATAAAACCAGCGGCTTCAGGGTGTATACGTAAATAAAGCTAAATACAACGATTACCAGAAAAACAGAATAGAGTTTATCTCCCAAATTCAGCAATGTATTGTAAGGCTCTCGACCAAGCAGCTCGTGTATGGCGGAGTTACCCGGAATATATGAGGATAAACCCGCTGCCGAAAACACAAATACAGGACCCAGTAGCGTAATACTCAAATACTCTCCGGCACGCATCCCCAGGTTTACTTTTTTCTTTATACGCCAGATATGATTGAATGCAGATTCTATTTCCATAAACATGGAAACAATCATATACAACAGGGAAATCAGCCCTACAAATCCAAGCACACCAACGTTGACGCCGCCAACAAAGTCCATCAATTTACTGATTAGTATTGGCGCCTCCACACCGAGCGGTTCGAATATATGGATCAAAAATGGTTTCAGATATTCCTCTTGGCCAAATATTTTTAATAGAGAAAAAATTATGGCCAACCCGGGAATCAAAGATAGAAGCGATCTGTAGGCAAGACTGGATGCTCGATAATTCAAACCATCCTCGTTAACGGATCGTATCAGCGCGCGAGACCAGACAACAACTTTAGCCGATACTGTCGATAGATGCGAATAAGCCTGTTCTGAACAGCGGATCGAATACATATAAAATAAATCAATATAAAAACAGGAATACCATCTACGTATGCCTATCAGCGTAATAGAAAAATACGGTAGATGAAGAATAAGCGACCGTTTTCATCATACCTTAATTTTTAACTACTGACGAACTTGACAGTATAAGTGTGTCCGCATAACCATCGTGGAAATATACTCTTGTACTGCCAGCAACTCCCTTCAGGGCTGGAAAGCGAGCTAAAATAATCTTCCACGTCTGTTAGTCTTGAGCACTTACAAGGCGGCTGACGGTCGCTCCAACCTCACGTCATCCCCTCATGCAACATCAAACTCGGTAGTACTGAATGTTACCCAAACTCTCGAAAACAAAGCCATTGTCAGATGGCAGGGTTCCGCATTTCTGCCCCAGCGATCTTATGTGCGATACCGTACAGACCATTTCCAGTTCTGCCGCTAGAATGTTTTTCCACCTAATTGTGTAAGGAGGCGCCATGTATATCCAGAACGTTCAGCTCGAACCCTTACTGGCTCTTGTGATAGGGATATTGATTTTGCTGGTACCGAGGTTTTTAAACTATTTCGTGGCCGTATATCTAATCGTACGTGGCGTATTGGGACTGATGCAGCATACCTCACTATGAAGTGGTAACACTAAGGGCTAAAGCCTCGCTGCTTTGGAGGGGCTTTCCGTTTGATGTACTTTTTTCAACAGGAGCATATCATGTCACTTGGCACAATTTTACTCATCATACTTATCCTGATGCTTATTGGAGTGATTCCAACCTGGCCACATAGCCGAGGATGGGGTTATGGACCCAGCGGCGGACTTGGGCTGCTGCTGATCATCTTACTGGTACTGATCCTGACGGGCAGAATTTAGCCGACTCAGGGTCAGAATGATTTCGTTGTCACAGAGGGGATTAATTCGAAAATTCCGAGCGATTCGTTGCGATTAATATATCCCGGTTGAATATGACCGGCACCGGCAGAAAGGCGAACCGGTCAGTTCCATCGATTCCCAATAAAATATCGATAGAGCGATTGAAATAATCCATGGTGCTCGGAATGTGAAACCCGGTGAAAATCGGGCTGCCCAGCAAGAAAATTAATCGAAGCGTACCGCAAAACTGCACTGGGGAAGCATATGCCATGTAACACTGTTGTCGACGCGATACCGGCAATCGGTGCCGGTATCGCGACTTTGACATATCAACAGGCTTCAGAAGATATTAGAGAATAATATTGCGCTTCACGCCCGCAGCACATAAATCGAACACTGTAACCCTTGCAAGCGGCGCACTCGCAAACTATTTTTCTTGAAAACAACTTGCCAAGCTCCAAAGCATGTAAAAAAATTTACGGCTTATCGCAATGATAACCGTGCGGAAACTGCTCATCGAAAGTTTTGCGTTGCGCATCGGTCAGCTGCGCATAAAATGCCTTTATAGCGGTTAAATTGGTTTCTTCATGAGCAAGCCGCTCGCGCGTCAAAACCAGCCTTTTCTCCAGGCGCTCGATAACAGTCAGATTTTTCCAGGCATCATGATCAAGCTTGCTTTTCTTCCATGCCTCGCGCGACTCTTTAACTTTTCCGGCCCAGTCTTTCCATGAAGGCTCCTGGGCAGCGCTCAGCTTCAAATTCTGATGGAGCTGCTCCAGTTTTTTATCAAACTCCTCTGAACTTTTAAAAAAATACGGGCATTCCGCATGCGCCGATTTCACCTTATCGTCACCGCCCTTCGCCAGAGCGGCGCTTGAAGCCGTAAACAAAAAAAGGCTGACTATTATGGTAACAAGTATGTTTGATTTCATGATCGATCTCAGTGATGGTTGAGCGGGGAACGTGATACAAGCAATGTTAATATCATAAAACATAGCTGTATCGTAAACCGGCAGTAATAACAGTAGTGAATATGGCTAGCCTTCCGCTTCCCTGCGAAATCAATTGCAATCATTGCCAACAGAGCTTTTTCGCTACTCTCCCAGCAGCTCTTTTATTTTAATAAGCAGGATAATGTTTTATCTGTGCGTTACCGCACAATACTGAATTAACGGCTTTCACTAATTCGTTTATATGTGTCCCACCGAACGGAACACCACCTGAACAACGGAAATAATAACGCTTAAATCCGAACGCCTTGCATGGCAGATGCAGCGAAACGTCAATCCACCAGGAGAACGAACATGAAGCCAGGCAGCAACAATCTTTTCACTTGGGCCAACGCGCATTTTATTGCCGCAGCAATGCTGGTTGCCGCCTTGATATTCGCGCCGGTGCTGGTGCTCGCCACCGATAAAGATGATCACGAAGATCGTGCTGAACTGCGCATCAAGGACATGCATGCCAGACTCAAGATCACGCAGGGACAGGAGGAACAGTGGACCAAGGTCGCCCAGGTAACGCGCGACAATGCGAAAATCATGGATGCCCTGACTCAGGCAAGGCATGATCATGCCGGCGACATGACCGCTATCGATGATCTCAAATCCTACGAAGAAATCACCGATGCGCATGCGGACGGGATAAAGAAACTGACTACGGTGTTTGCCGCGCTTTATGCCTGCATGTCGGACACCCAGAAAAAGGAAGCGGATACCTTGTTCCGCCATGGTGGTGATAATGGGCAAAGCGATCTAAAGCGCGCTCACAAGACATCGGAACGCAACTGATTATGAATGCGGGTGCGCACGAATAACGCTACCCAACCTGTTTATCATAATTGCAACAAGCATCCCGGAGGAAGAAAGACATTATGAGACCTTTAATACGGCAAGCCAAATACCGCAGAGCCAGCGTCGGCAGAATACTGATAGCAATAGCTTTTGCCGGCGCGATCAGCGTTTTATCCATATCGCCGGCGTACACTGACAATGACGGTGGCCGGAGTGGTGAGCTGCATGAGGATCATGGCCGCGGTAATCACGATGGCTATAGACACCGGTCCGGATATCAGCACCACTATGGCTATGATTATGGATATCAGCCCAGGTATCAGCAACCCTATGGCTACGCGCAACCTGTCTATGTCCCGCCTCCAGTGTACTATCCGCCACAGCCGTCACCCGGCGTCAGTGTGTTTTTACCTCTAGATCTCCGCCGGTAGCGGCGGCTGGTTTACCTATCTCATCAGGACTGCACGCGCTCTCCGGCAATCAGGCCCACCGGAAATGCCGCCAGTACTCGAGCGACGGGCAGGAACCATCCGGACTGCTGCTGACAAGGCCCTAATTCTTTCCCGGAAAATACGCAGTTGTATTGCCAACCGAGCCGATGGAAAGGTATTTCCACGGTTGTATTTGCCCAAACCGCCTCTCCCAGAGGCAGGCTATCGACTTCACCCAGCAACCGTGCGAAAAAACGCGGCGCCAGCGAAATAACGGCACGCCCGCCGGTAAAGCGCGCATAAGCACACAGGTGATCAGCCTTTTCGCCCTTGACCGCCAGCGGCAAATACTTTCCTTGCTGAAACACTTCAGGCCAGCGTTCCCGTAACGCCAACGCCGAGCGGACGACCAGCAGTTTGACCCGGCCGTCTTCCATGGTATCGCACAATTCCCTTACCCCGGCGCCGCGTTGTTGCGCCGGCTGCGCGCCAAGCGTCTGCAATGCGGCCAGCAGGGTTCCGCGGCGGACGAAATCGACCGGACGCCGGTTATCCGGATCCACCAGACTGAAGTCCCATAGTTCGCAACCTTGATAAATATCCGGCACGCCTGGCGCCGTGAACTTGATCAAGGTCTGAGACAGGCTGTTAAACATTCCGAGCCGTGCTACACGCCGCTGAAAGGGGCGAAAATTCGTTGGAAACGCCCCGTTCGCCGGCGCATTGATCAACGCATCGGCAAAGGCTGTAACAGCGTCTTCGTAAGCGGCATTGGGGTTTATCCAGCTGGTATAAACTTTGGCTTCGCGCAGCGCCTTGATCAGATATTCCTTGATACGGCTATTAAAACGCGCCATTTCATCGCTGCCCGCATCCCCTGACGGCCAAAATCCCAGCAGCGTTTGATAGATGAAATATTCATCGTTGCGCGTGGGCGCCTGCATTCCGTCCACGACGCGCTTGAGATTGCCGTTGGCGCGGCTCCAATGCTTTAGCGCCAACCTCCAGGCCGCCGGTATTTCAGACAGCACGTTGAGACGCGCGCGCGCATCTTCGCTGCGCTTGGTGTCGTGAGTGGAGGTAGTCGACATGGAATGCGGAGCATGCTCTGCGCGCGCCTGATTGGCGCGATGAAATGCGCTGCGGGTCACGCCGAATCGCCGCGGGTCGCCGCCGACTTCGTTAAGCGACAACAGGCGGTGATAGATATAGGCGCTGGTGTCTTCCAGTCCTTTCGCCATAACCGGGCTGGTGAACTGCTGAAATTTCATGGCAAATACCAATACCTGCCGATGGTATTCAGGATTTTTCCCCTTTGCCGCGGCAAGTGTCAGTACCCCGCGCAAAAAATCGAAAATGCTGGTGTCCGCCGCAGTGCTTCGGCGTTTAGCCATTGCCACTGCCTGTTCGATATTGTGGCGGTCTTCCGCAACCACATCCCGGACACTGATGTAACCACGGTAAACGCGAAAACAGGCAACTATTTCGGCCAGCGCCGTACGCAATCCGTTCAGCGTGTAATCGCAGGTCCGGCGGTCGGCTTCGGCTATTTTCGAGAGCAGGTTGGCCAACACATTCAGTTCTCCCGCCAGCGCGGTCTCCATGATCAGTTTTTTGGAACGGTAGAGCAGATCGTCGAAATCGACATGCGCTCCGATAAAATTGTTATACAGGCGTTCCATGCGCTTGGCGGCGCCGGTCGCCACAAACAGCCCGTTGAGCAAATTAGTGAATTCGTAACCCGTCGTACCATGCACCGGCCAGCTTTTGCGCAACGCCTCGTTTACCGCCAGAATTTTTTCCACCACCAGGTAAGGCGCGCGCCCTACTCCCTTGCACTGAGCCTCCAGCTTGCAAAAATATGCTTCCGGATCGTACAAACCATCGGGATGATCCAGACGCAGGCCATCCAGCTTGCCTTCCCGAACCAGCCGCAACAGCAGCTGATGGGTCGCATCGAAAACCTCATCGTTCTCCATGCGCAATCCTGCAAGATCGTTGATATCGAAAAATCGCCGGTAATTTATTTCGTCCGACGCCACCCGCCAGAACGCCAGCCGGTAAGCCTGCGCTTCAATCAATAGGTGAAGCGGATCGAAACTGGCCGAGTTCCCGGCCGTGCCGTTGAAGATGAGCAGGTTCTGCTCCACAAACCCGGCGATGTCGGCATACTGTTCGACAAGACCGGCAAGATGACGCTTATGCACTTCCTTGTCGCGCCTGCGCTCCAGCTGACGTTCCGCTAAGTCTTCATCACGGGGCGGAAGATTTCTGAACGCGGTTATCAGGCTCTGATATTCCATCAATACCGGGTTGTCATGACCCAGGCGCATGCTCAGGACATCCATACGGTACGCCAAAACCTGCGGATATTCGGACGGATCCACCGGAAAGTGATGCTCGAAGTAATAAATGCCGAATTCTCCGCGCTCCGCGTCAAAGCGCAGTTGTAATTCACCATTGTCCAGCACCGCGCCATAATGGTTGCCCAGCACCGGCAATAGCACCTTGCCGCGCAGTTTGGCCTTTACCGGCGCCCAGTCAATATCAAAGAATCCGGCATGCGCGGCTGTCTGACCGTTTTCCAACACGTCCAGCCACCAGGCGTTGTCCCCGCCCTGCACGCCCATATGATTAGGCACCACGTCGAGCACCTGCCCCATGCCGTGCTCGGCGAGAGTTGTACAAAGACGCTCGAACTCCTCGTATGTGCCGATCTCGGGATTCAGCGTGTTGTGATCGATGATGTCGTAGCCGTGCCGGCTGCCGGGACGCGCCTTGAGGTAGGGCGATGCGTACAGGTGGGTGACGCCCAGCGCGCTCAGGTAGGGAACAATTTCCCGCGCCTGATTAAAAGTAAAATCGCCGTTGAATTGCAGACGATAGGTGGACAATGGAATGCGTGGCTCCGTGTTTTGCAGCTTAGCGATTTTTCGTGATGCGGCCTGACCGGCTTTGGTCCGTTTGGCTGCAATTTTTTCGACAAAAGGATTTTCATTGCCATGTGATTTCATGCGCGCTTTTCCTCAATGAACCAGGCTGCGCACCAGGGAGGCATACGCCCGGCGGAAAAAAAATCCGGCAGATCCGATTGGCTCAGATAGATAGTCTGAATCTCCCTCCCGAAAAGAGAAGGAAGGGCTATACCAGAAAAATGTTCGAAGCCTTCCACCGGACTTTCACCCAGATTAGCCAACAGCGTCATACGGGCGCCATCCCTCAGACCCCAGCGGACGATCAGACCTGACGCCCCAGCCAATTCGAATTCGCCACCGGCGCATATACCCGGCAAGCGTGGCGCTATCTGCTCGCGCCGCAGCGTCAGCATACTTCGATAATGATCGAGCCAGAACTTGTGTTGCGGCTCGTCCAGGCACCCCCAATCCAGCTTGCTACGCTCAAATGTAGCCGGAGCGTTAGGGTCGGGAATATGAGCGCGGGCGGCTGGGTTGGCAAATGCCCGAAAGCGGGCGAATTCCATGCGCCGCCCCTCGGCGATCGCCTCCGCCAGTTCACCGTGGAAATCGCAGAAAAACAGGAACGGCGTCGCCGCGGCAAACTCCTCGCCCATGAACAGCATCGGCGGCGACGGCGCCAGCAGCAGCACGCTCAGTACAACTTGCAGCGGTCTTTGTAACGCAATCATGGTAATGCGTTCGCCGTAAGCGCGGTTGCCCACTTGATCGTGCGTCTGGATAAAATTGACGAAAGCGCCGGGCGGCAGGTGTCCGCTGGGTTCGCCGCGCGGCCTGCCCTCGCGAAAACCCGAAGATTCGCCCTGGAAAGCAAAGCCCTCCGCAAGACAGCGCGCCAGATGGCGTGCCGGCTGATCGGCATAATCGGCGTAGTAACCGTCGCATTCGCCGGTCAGCAACAGGTGCAAGGCATGGTGAATATCGTCGTTCCACTGAGCGGTAAACTGTCCCTGCCGCAAATATCGAACGGCATTCGCGTCGTTTTCCAGTATCAGGTGCGCCTGTCTGGAACGTCCGGGACCGTCGTGTACCGCCGCAGCCAGTTCTTCCAGAATATCCGGTCGGCTATCGTCTGCAATGGCATGCACGGCGTCTAAGCGCAGCCCGTCCAAATGGTACTCATCAAGCCAGTACAACGCGTTGTGTATGTAAAAATCGCGCACTGTGCGGCTATCCCTGCCGTCAAAATTGATTGCCGCCCCCCATGGCGTATGATGGCGCTCGGTAAAGAACTGCGGCGCATAAGTATGAAGATAATTGCCGTCCGGTCCGAAGTGGTTGTAAACCACGTCGAGCAGCACCATCAAACCGCGCGCATGCGCGGCCTGCACCAACGCCTTCAGTTCATCCGGCGTGCCGTAGCTATGGTCGGGCGCAAACTGCAGCACGCCGTCGTAGCCCCAGTTGCGCGCGCCGGGAAAATCCGCCACCGGCATCAGTTCCACGGCGGTGACACCCAACTCCGCCAGATAGTCGAGACGCTGTATGGCGGCCGTATAGCCCCCCTCGGCCGTGAATGCGCCCAGATGCAGTTCATAGATGACCGCTTCATGCCAGGGACGACCATGCCAGTCATCGTCTTTCCAGACGAAAGCCCCGGCATCGATCACCTGGCTGGGACCATGGGCATCGAGGGGGTTTGCTCGCGAAGCCGGGTCCGGCACGCAAAGACCGCCATCGATACGATAGCGGTAAAGCGTGCCGTGCCCGGCCAGAGCCGGTGGCGTTTCGCACTGGAACCAGCCGTCCGCGAGCCGGTCCATCGTCAATACGCTTTCTTCAGCGGCCTGATTTCCCAGACACAACTCGACTGTGCGCGCCGTCGGCGCCCACAATCGAAAGATTACCTTGCCATCGGCGAGCACAGTGGCGCCAAAGGGCATTTCATGCACGCGCCTCATGTTGAGTGTATCTGTTTCAGCAGCGCCAGCACCCGCCCGCCCAACGGATAGGCTTGCCCGGTGTTGTATCGAGAAATCTCAGGCGTTCCGTTGACGCTCAGGGTATCTAGCAGGACTTCCCAATGGTGTTGTCCCTGTAGTTCCGGTAGCGTAAATGCAATATCCTCATGATGCGCATTGAGCAGCAACAGCAGATTATCGTCTCTCAAAAGACGTCCGCGCCCGTCGGTCTGCTGCAGTTTTCCGCCGTCGAAATATACGCCCAGACATCGCGAAGACGGCTGATTCCAGTCATCATCCCTGGTTTCCGAACCGTCCGGGTTGAGCCAGACGATATCTTTTACCTCCCCGGCTCTAATGGGATGCCCCTGAAAGAAATAGGAGCGCCGGAACAAGGGGTGCTGTTTGCGCAAACCGATAATCCGCCGGGTAAATTCAAGCAAATCGCTATCCTGTTGCCCAAGTTCCCACTTGAGCCAGCTGATTGCGTTGTCCTGACAATAGGCGTTGTTGTTACCCTGCTGGCTACGGCCGATCTCGTCGCCTGCAAGCAGCATCGGAACCCCTTGCGAAAACAGCAGGGTAGCGAGTAGATTGCGTTTCTGACGGCTACGCAAGGCGTTGATGGCAGGGTCCCCGGTTTCTCCCTCGACGCCGCAATTCCAGGAATGGTTATTGTCGCCGCCATTGGGATTTGCTTCCAGATTGGCCTCGTTATGCTTGTCGTTGTAGGTCACCAGGTCATGCAGGGTAAACCCGTCGTGGGCGCTGATGAAATTGATGCTGGCATGCGGCTTGCGTCCGCTACGTTGGTACAGGTCGCTGGACCCTGTCAGGCGTTGCGCCAGCTCCCCGATCAGCCCCTCATCGCCCTTCCAGTAGGCGCGAATACTGTCGCGATACTTATCGTTCCATTCAGCCCAGCCCAGCGGAAAATTTCCGACTTGATAACCGCCTTCGCCCAGATCCCAGGGTTCGGCAATCAGTTTGATGGTACTCAGCACAGGGTCCTGGCGGATGGTGT
Organism: Candidatus Methylospira mobilis; assembly: GCF_009498235.1. NCBI lineage: Bacteria > Pseudomonadati > Pseudomonadota > Gammaproteobacteria > Methylococcales > Methylococcaceae > Candidatus Methylospira > Candidatus Methylospira mobilis. The sequence goes on from NZ_CP044205.1 coordinate 2,985,876, forward strand.
CGAAGAAGGTACCAAGCCGGTTCACCTCATGCAACTCGCGCGCCAGCGTGGAAGCCAGATCGAAACGGAAGCCATCCACATGCATTTCCAGCACCCAATAACGCAGGCTGTCCATCATCAACTGCAGCACGCAGGATTGCTGCATGTCCAGGGTATTGCCGCAGCCGGTGTAGTCCATGTAATAGCGCGGATTATCGCCCATCAGACGATAATAGGAAACATTGTCGATGCCGCGGTACGACAGCGTCGGACCGAGTTGATTTCCCTCGGCGGTATGGTTGTACACCACGTCCAGAATAACCTCGATGCCCGCTTTATGCAGCGTTTTCACCATGGTTTTAAACTCGCTGATCTGGCCGCTGGCCGAGTAACGGATATCAGGCGCCATGAAGCCGATCGAGTTATATCCCCAGTAATTGCGCATCCCTCGTTCGACCAGGTGGCGGTCGTCAAGGAAAGCATGCACAGGCATGAGTTCAACTGTCGTCACGCCCAGACGCCGTAGATGTTCGACGGCCGGATCCATAGCCAACCCGGCATAGGTGCCGCGAAACTGCGGAGGGATGTCGGGATGCTGCATGGTGAAGCCCTTGACGTGCGCCTCATAAATCACCATATCGCGCCAGTGTATGTCCGGTGGATGGTCGTTGCCCCAGATGAAGGTTTGATCGACAACCCGGCACTTCGGCATGTTGCCGGCATTGTCGCGGCGATTAAAGGAAAGATCGGCGTCCTTGCTGCCGATGCGGTAACCGAAATGAGCGTCGCTCCAGCGGGGAGTTCCCACTATATCCTTCGCATAGGGTTCTATCAGCAGCTTGTTGGAATTGAAACGATGCCCCTCCTGCGGACGATAAGGTCCATGCGCACGGAAACCATACAGCAGCCCGGGACGAGCTTCGGGCAGAAAGCAGTGCCAGACCCAATTGGTGCGCTCCTGCAGTTCGATACGCTGAACTTCGTTCCGTCCATTGGCGTCGAACAGGCACAATTCGATTTTTTCGGCATGCTCGGAAAAAATGGCGAAATTCACGCCTTCGCCGTCCCAATAGGCGCCGCGCGGATAGGGACGCCCCGGCCATACCGCCGTAATCATGTTGGTCATATTGCATCCTCCGGTCCGGATTATTGTCCTTGATGAATAACGCCTCTCACGCCTGCCCATCGCTATCACGAGCGTCGAGAAACAAACAACTTGAACCCTCCCCTCTCTCTGGGCATAGGTATCTGCACAAGCGCCCTCTCCTGCGGAGCGTAGGCGGGGTTTTGCAAAGCATGCTTCGCACCGCCCCATAGCCGGACTGTATTGCACCACAGTCCGGCTATGGGGCGCGGAGCGGGGTTACCGCGAGGGATAAAAGACTATATTATTCAATAATATTATTGCAATCATGACCCGCCGTTTACCGCCTGTTGCAATAGCGCCAGTATGCCCCGCAGTGGAATAAAAGCCCGGTCCGGGCGGTTGTCAAGTTCGTAGCGCACCGCGTAGAGCGCCTTTTCCAGCAGGAACAGGTCGAGTAAACCGCGTCGCGACGATGACGCTGCCAACAATTCCGATCCATGCACCGCTTCATCATAAGCTACGAGGAAAACGCGCCCGGCCTCGGCTTCCCATTCGCGCAGCAAGGGCTCGAATTTCGTCCAATCTTCGGTTCGTTCCGCGCTGTCGTGCGTATGCGCGGTATGAGCGGCATAGCTGAACGAAAGCAGCATGCTCGCCACATCTTTCAGGGGCGAATGTTTGCGACAACGCTCTGAAAGCGGGCGTGCGGAGTCGCCTTCAAAATCGATGATCACGAAATCATTCTGCGTAAGCAAGGCTTGCCCCAAATGATAATCGCCATGGCATCTTGTCTTGACCGCCTGCACCTGCCGCCCGCCTATGCAATTCTGTAGATGATCCGCAAGTAAATTGCGCTGCGCAAGCAAGGTCAGGGCGACCTCTCGAACAGTCTCGGTGAGCTCATTCTTCAGACGATCGAGCAGATCCAGCGTGACGACCGCCTCCGCTTGCACATGCCGGACCCAATCCGCGATATCGTTATCGGTAACCGGCTCCGGGTCGAATGCTGCATCGCCCGTTGCCGTACCCAGCGCATTGTGCAGTTCACCGGTACGCCGACCGAGCGTGCGTATCAGAACCAGATAAGCGCCGTGCGCTTGCGCCGCCGCTATCGGCGAGGCGACTTCCGTGCGGCATTCTTCGATGAAACGCGCAAGATAATCCAGCGTGTAAACCCAGCAATTGCCCTGGTTTTCGACATAGCCTTGCAGCAAGGCAAGGGTAATGCAGCCGCCGTCCCCGGACTCATACTCGACGGCGCCGGCCAAAGGCGCGATATTGGGAAATTTGGCCACATCGGTCAGAAAACGACCGATATCAAATTCCGGCTGCGTCCCGATTTGCAGACGCCGGTAGCCTTTCAGAAATAGCCGCTCACCCAGTACAACGGTAGTATTGTTGCCCTGCATGGCGGCCGTACGTACCGGAAGCTCGGCCGCCCCTGCTCCGGCCATCCCGGCGTAGGCGTTGCCGGGCAAAAAACGAATGACGCCCCGTTCGCAGGCCAGCGTTCGACCAGCGCCGATCGCCAGCACCAGCGCCCGGCAAAACACCTGATCGGCAAACGCATCGCTCAGGATGCCAAGCTGAGCCTGCCTGCGCACTTTGGCCACGGTATTAGCCGACATGGCATGCAGGCGTTCCGGGTCGCCATTTTCCCAGGCCAGCGCGAGCGGCAAAAAATAGCTTGGCGGCTTTTCTCCTGTCGCGCCTTCAACACCGACCAGAGCCAGTAGCCACTGGCAATCCTCATATCTCCACTCGGCATTATCGCCAATGGTCACGCAACGTACCGGCTCGCCCCTGCCGTCAAGCCAGCGCTGCGCCACGACAAAGCGCGGCAACGCATCCTTTTCGAGTTGACCACGCACTCTTTCCGCCATCGCAACCCTCCAAGGCTCAACCCGATCCCGAAAGAAACTGCGCCAGCCATCGAACAAAACCAGGGTCGGCAATTCCTCTAACGGCAAGTGCTCCTCGTGCCAAGCCGGAACCTCTTCGCTGTCGGCCAGCTGAAACCAGTAGAAATTATGACCTGGCAAGGTGAGGAGATAGGGTAATTCGCCTATCGGCGGGAAAACCGAACGCCCCATCAATTCCACAGGCACACAGCCTTGATACGCCGACAGATCAAGCTCGACCGCTTGCGCAGCGCGAGACAGATTACCGACACAAAGAATAATGTCGTCTTCATATACCCTGAAATACGCGAGTATCTTGCGATTACCGGGATGCAAAAAAACCAGTTTCCCGCGACGGAACGCAGGATGATTTTTACGCACCGCCAACACGCGCCGCATCCAGTTCAACAGCGAAGCGCGTTCGCGCAGCTGCGCCTCAACATTGACTGCGCCGTAGCCATACACAGGGTCCATGATGGGCGGCAGATACAGGCGCTGCGGATCGGCGCGGGAAAAGCCGGCGTTGCGGTCAGGACTCCACTGCATGGGGGTGCGCACGCCGTTGCGGTCGCCAAGGAAAAAATTATCCCCCATGCCGATTTCGTCGCCATAATAGATGATAGGCGAACCCAGCATGGAAAACAGCAGACTGTTCATCAAGCGGATTTTGTTGATCTCATTGTCCATCAGCGGCGCCAGCCGGCGCCGGATGCCGATGTTCAGGCGCGCGCGCGGATCGCCGGCATACATCTGGTACATGTAGTCTCGTTCCTTGTCGGTGACCATCTCCAGGGTAAGCTCGTCGTGGTTGCGCAGAAAAATAGCCCATTGGCAGGTTTCCGGTATATCCGGGGTCTGGCGGATGATGTCGACGATGGGATGCCGATCCTCCTGGGCAATGGCCATGTACATTCTCGGCATCAGCGGAAAATGGTAAGCCATATGACATTCATCGCCATCACTGAAGTAGTCGCTCACGTCTTCCGGCCACTGATTGACTTCGGCGAGAAACACGCGATTCCGGTAATGTTTGTCGAGCACGGCGCGCATTTGTTTGATCACGCCGTGCGTTTCCGGCAGGTTTTCGTTTTGAGTACCCTCGCGCACGCACAAATAGGGGATCGCGTCCAGACGCACGCCGTCGACGCCACGGTCCAGCCAGAAACGCATGAGCCGGATAACCGCCTTCACCACCTGCGGGTTATTGTAGTTGAGGTCCGGTTGATGAGAGAAAAAACGATGCCAGTAATAGGCATGCGCCTCCTCATCCCACGCCCAATTGGATTTTTCGGTATCGGTAAAAATCACCCGCGTCTCGGGGAATTTCCGGTCGCTATCGCTCCATATGTAAAAATTACGCTTGCTCGAACCCGCCGGCGCGCGGCGCGCAGCCTGAAACCAGGGATGCCGGTCGGAAGTATGATTAATAACCAGCTCGGTGATGACCTTGAGACTGCGGCGGTGCGCATCCTTCACAAACTGCCGGAAATCGGCCATGTCCCCATACTCGGGATGAACCATGCGATAGTCGGCTATGTCATAACCGTCATCGCGCATCGGCGAAGGGTAGAAAGGCAACAACCAGAGGGTGTTCACTCCCAGATCCTGAAGATAATCGAGTTTCTGGATCAAACCGGCGAAGTCTCCGACACCATTATTGTCGCTGTCGAAAAAAGCCTTGACGTGCAATTCGTAAATAACCGCATCTTTATACCAGAGCGGATTATTCATCCAGGACTCGTTGTCCACGGGCGTTTTTTTTAACTCACCGGACTGGGTATCGCTCATCGCGCCCTCTTACTGAAAGTAGCCAAAGTCCCGTTCGGTAAGAACGTGCCGGCGTGGTGAAAATAGGCTCGGGCGCTACCTGCGGACCGAGTTCAATGCTGTTGACTCATAAAAGAAACGCCTGCTTCTGTAGATATTACCAACCTTGAAAAACCACGACAGTTCCAGCTTCGCATCAATTATAAACGGCAGCACTGTGTGTGGGGGACGGAGGCGGGAGGCGGCCTGAGTCAACGGTATGGGTGCTTAAGCCGCGCGGCAACAGGCGATCGAATTCCGATTTGACCACTTGGTAGCACTCGCAGACCCGCGCTTCCAATCCCGGTCGATTCAGCACCGTAATGTGACCGCGGCTGTAATGTATCAATCTCGCTCGCTGCAATTTCCCTGCGGCCTCGGTAACGCCCTCGCGCCGCACGCCCAGCATATTGGCGATCAATTCCTGGGTCATGAGCAACTCGTTTCCGGGTAGCAGGTCGAGACTCAGCAGCAGCCAGCGGCAGAGTTGCTGGTCCACCGAATGATGTCGATTACAGGCCGCCGTCTGCGCCGTCTGGGTAAACAGCGACTGGGTATAGTTCAGCAGCAAACGCCGCAGCACTCCGCTGCGATTGAACTCCTGCTGCAGTATGTGTTCCCTCAGCCGATAAGCGTAGCCGGCGCTCTGCACGACAGCCCTGTTAGGCATGGTTCCGCCCCCCATGACCAGGGTCACGCCGATAACTCCATCGTTGCCAATCACGGCTATTTCGGCCGACGCTCCGTTCTCCATGACGTAAAGCTGGGATACGATGCCGTTCGTCGGGAAATAGGCGTGACGCAAGCTGTCGCCGCACTCGTAAAGAACGTCGCCGAGCGGCATCGGAACCAGTTCCAGATGAGGGTGCAGCCGCTCGTATTCGACCACAGGCAGCGCTGCGAGGACACGGTTTTGTCGAGGTAGATGCAAACTGATAGTCATAATACGCCACCCAGGTTTTCTTTAATTTAATTAAAATAAAATGCGGCTCATCTCCCTTTGGTCATCGTGCTCCTGTAACTTCCTCACTATGAGGGTGTCACGCACGTGTGTGCTGTTTAGCACACAACACCCATCTATTCAAGAATATTTATCAGGATCGGATTGGAGAAAAAACGGCTGCAAGCCGCGGCAGCGACCGAGTGTGCGTTACCGTACAGACTGCAACCGCCGTTGCGGTTAGCCTTCCATTTTGGGGCTCGGAGAATCAAACCATGTTGAAGCGGCGAGAACGAAGACGGCACGCCCGGGTCGGCCATCCAGGCGACGGCGAAACGCCCATCAGGTTCGAGTTATTCAGCACCGAACGGCTGGAACAGCATGCGGTAAGCCTGGCTCGGGCGCAGAAAGTCAGCAGCATTAAGAAAGGACGAAAACTGATTCCGCGGGTGCGCGACAACGCCGGGGTATTGCTTGACGCCTATAAAGCGGTTGCCAAAGCGGTAGGCGAGCAACACGCCATCACACCGGCGGCGGAATGGCTTCTGGACAACTTTCATGTGATCGAAGAGCAGGTCAGCGATCTCTATTTCGACTTGCCCGAAAGCTATTATCGGGAACTGCCCAAGCTGGCCGAAGGCGTACTCGCCGGTTATCCCCGCGTTTACGGCATCGCCTGGGCTTTTGTAGCCCATACCGACAGCCGTTTTGACGCGCAATTGCTGATGCACTTTGTGCGGGCGTATCAAAGCGTCGAACCGCTCACGCTCGGCGAACTATGGGCGATACCGAGTACGCTGCGCGTCTTGCTGGTCGAAAATCTGCGCCGTCTGGCGGTCCGCATCATGCATTCGCAAACCGGCCGCCGGCTGGCGAACGATTTCGTCGATCGCGTCGAACAAATCGCCGCATCGACGGATAAACCGGACCCGCCGCTTCCTGCAACGGAACTGCCGGAGATTCCGTTGCGTCAGGCCTACGCCGTGCAAATCCTGCAGCGCTTGCATGACCCTCATCCGGGCAGCGCGCCATCCCTTGATTTACTGAATGACTGGCTGAACGAACAAGGCATCAGTCTCGATGAAATCGTGCGTCTGGAGCATGCCGACCAGATTGCCGACAACGTAACCGTTCGCAACATCATCACCAGCATGCGCGCGATCTCCACTTTCGAGTGGCCGCAGTTCGTCGAGGACGCCAGTCTGGCGGACGCCTGCCTGCGCGCTCACGAAGGTTATGCTGCGATGGACTTTTTGACCCGGGATCGCTATCGCCACGCCATCGAGGATCTCGCCAAACGTTCTCCGCATTCCGAACTGGAAATCGCTCGCTGGGTAATATCCAGGGTACAACGCACAGACGAACACGTCGCAACCGACGAACGGCAAACGGAACCAGGCTATTATCTGATCGGCGACGGACGCTTTGAGTTCGAACGGGAGGTCGGCTTTAAGCCTGCGCTTAAACAACAGCTCCTGCGCGTTTGTGTCGCCAATGCGGGACTCGCATATACAGGAAGCCTGGTGCTGTTGACGCTGCTGTTGCTGGCGCTTCCCTTGAGCGCAAGCTTCGCCGCAGGACTCGGCGGACTGCAAATATCCCTGATTGCATTGTTGGTCATATTTCCGGCCTCGGATATCGCCGTCGGCCTGATGAACCGGCTTATAGTCGCCGGTCTTCCTCCGCGTCATCTGCCGCGATTGGAGTTTAAGGACGGCGTGCCGCCGGCGTTGAGCACGTTCGTGGTGGTGCCGACGATGTTCGTCAGCGCCGCCGGGGTAAAGGAGCAGATCGAGCAGATGGAAGTCCGCTACCTGTCCAATCCGGACGGTCGGATCTTATTTGCGCTGTTGTCTGACTGGGCTGACGCGGCGCAGGAAACCATGCCGGGCGATGACCGATTGCTGGATGCCGCCGTTACTGCGATAGCCGCGCTTAACGCTAAATACGAAAGTCAGCGATTCTTCGTATTCCACCGTAAACGCTTGTGGAATCCGAGCGAAGGGATGTGGATGGGCTGGGAACGCAAACGCGGCAAACTGCACGAATTCAACCGCCTGCTGCGCGGTGCAACCGATACTTCCTTTCTGCCGATAGCCGGAGAACCGGCTGCCGCTCCACCCGGCGTCTGCTATGTCGTAACCCTGGATGCCGACACCAAACTGCCCATGGACGCCGTATCCCAATTGGTAGGCGTTGCCGCCCATCCTCTGAACCGGCCCGTGTTCGACCCGATTACCCAGCGTGTCGTGAACGGCTACGGCATTCTCCAGCCGCGCGTGACGCCTACCCTGCCGCTACGCCGGGAATGCTCGATGTTTCATCAATTTTTTGCCGGAGCTTCCGGTACCGACGCTTATGTAAGCGAAGTATCGGAACTTTATCAGGACCTGTTCGCACTCGGCACTTACGGGGGCAAGGGCCTGTATCACGTAGACACTTTCGAAGCCGCGCTGGCCCGGCGCGTGCCGGAAAACACCCTGCTCAGCCATGATTTATTCGAAAGCGTATTCGCGCGTTGCGCGCTGGTAAGCGATATCGAGTTCTTCGAGGAATTCCCCTCACATACCGAGGTTGCGGCATCGCGGGGACACCGCTGGACCCGCGGCGATTGGCAGCTGTTACCGTGGATATTCGGACCTCGCGGGAAAAGTCTGCCGATGATCGGGCGCTGGAAGATGTTCGACAACTTGCGCCGATCCCTTTCGGCGCCGGGCGCCTTCTTCACACTGGCGGCAAGCTGGACTATTCCGGATGCGCCGCAGGCCGTCATGATCGGACTGGTGCTGACGGCCATGACCTTTCCCGCTATTCTCGCCTTCATAAGCGGGTTTACCGCGCCCCGTCGCGGCATATCTCTGCCTACCCATCTGCGTGCTGCGGGAGAGAATGTATTATGGGCTTGCGGCAACAGTCTGGTGGCGTTGACCTTGCTCGCGCAACAGGCCTGGCTGATGGCCGACGCCATCGCTCACACCCTGGTGCGGCTGTTCATTACCCGGCGCCGCTTGCTGAAGTGGGTTACCGCGCTGCAGGCAAAAACAGCGGCGGACCACAAACTGAAGAATCTCATCCGCCCGTTGGGCAGTTCGTCGGCGGTCATTGTGATCGCAGGCGCGGCAGTGCTGATTTTTAATCCTGACGGGATCAAGGCCGCCGCACCGTTTCTGCTGTTATGGTGGCTGGCTCCGGTCGTCGCCCGCACGCTGAGTCTCCCGCCGAAACCCGACCGGGCAGAATCCCTGCTACCCGAAGACAGTTTGCGGCTGCGTTTGATCGGCAGGCGTATCTGGCGTTTTTTCACAACCTTCGTGACTGTGGAAGAAAGCTATCTGCCGCCGGATAATTTTCAGGAAGATCCGCAGCCTGTTATCGCTCATCGCAGTTCGCCCACCAACTTCGGCCTCTATCTGTTATCCGTCGTGGCCGCCCGGGATTTCGGCTGGCTCGGATTGATCGACACCGTGGATCGGCTCGAAGCGACTCTGACAACACTCAATGCGCTGCCGCGTCTGCACGGCCATTTTTACAACTGGTACGACACCCGCAATCTGCAAGTGCTGGAACCCCGGTATGTATCAACGGTGGACAGCGGCAACCTGGCGGCGCATCTGCTGACACTGGCGCAAGCCTGCCGGGAAACGTTGCAACAGCCGCTTTCATTCTCCACCGCGTTGAGCGGCCTGACGGATACGCACCGACTGCTGATGGACGCGCTCGCAGGCATTACCGATGATCGGCGTACAGTCACCGTGTCCTTGAAAGAGCTGAGGCAGAAAGTGGTCTCGCTTGGGAAGCTTTTGGAAAACCATCCCGTTGACCCGCACGCCTGGAACCGGCACTGGCGGCAATTGATGCGCCGCGCCGATGCTCTGCTGGATCTGGCGCGCGCCTATGCCGCCGAACGCGGCGATACATACGACAGCGAAGTGCCGGCGTGGGCCAGGTTGCTGCGCAATGACATCCGTTCGCATGTGCGCGATGCGGATAGCCTGATGCCATGGATTCAGTTCGCGGACCGGCTGGACGCCGGCGCGGAATCTTCCGGCTTAAGCCGGCAAAGCGGGAAAACCGACTCAACCGCATTGAGCCTGAACACCCCGCTGAATGAACTCGCAGGCCACTATGCGCTGTGTCTGGCTGATATGGACGCTTTGTCTGAAAAGCTGCCGGCGCCGGGCGACCGGGAGACGCTGACCATGACCTTGCGGTACGCCGGCGATCAGGCCGGTACGCTGACGAAGCGCCTGGAAAAAATGGCAGCGCGACTGGACGCCCTGTTCCACGAAATGGACTTTCGTTTCCTTTATAACACCGAATGCCACATGCTTTCTCTCGGTTACCGTATCAATGAAGGCGACCTCGATCCCAGCTATTACGATCTGCTTGCCTCCGAGGCGCGCCTATCCAGTTTCGTTGCGATAGCCAAACGCGATGTGCCGGGTACGCACTGGTTCCATCTTGGGCGCAAGGTCACGCGCGCCGCGCATGGCACCGTGCTGCTGTCGTGGTCGGGATCGATGTTCGAATATCTGATGCCTTCCCTGGTAACCTTCACCCCGCGTTACAGTCTGCTCGATCAGACCTGCCGTCTGGTCGTAAAACGGCAGATCGAATACGGCAAAGAGCGCGGCGTTCCATGGGGAGTATCGGAATCGGCTTTCAATGGCCGCGACCTTTCCTTTACCTACCAGTACTCCGCTTTCGGCGTACCCGGTCTGGGGATGAAACGGGGACTCGGCGAAGAAATGGTGATCGCTCCCTACGCCACGGCGCTGGCCGCGATGTATCTTCCGCACGCGGCAGCGGAAAATTTCGAGTGTTTGGAAAAGGAAGGGGCATTGGGCCGTTTCGGATTCTATGAAGCGCTCGATTTCACGCCGATCAGGCTGGCGGAAGGCCAGCGTGTCGCGCTGGTGCGCTGCTACATGGCTCACCATCAGGGCATGTCACTGGTGGCATTCGCCAATGTGGTGCACGACGGAGCGATGCGCCATCGCTTTCATCGCGCGCCGTTGATTCAGGCAGCCGATCTGCTGCTGCAGGAACGCATCCCGCGCGGAGCGGATACCAGCGTAATGCCGCTGATTGAGGAACTTTCCGAAATAAGGGAGTCCGTGCAGCCGCCGGTGCGGCGCGTTCCCTCGCCCACAGCGCCGTCGCCTTCCGCGCACCTGCTCTCCAATGGCCGTTACGCAGTGATGATCACCGCTGCCGGCTCAGGCTACAGCCAATGGCGGAATCTGGCGGTGACGCGCTGGCGCGAGGACGCCACGCGCGATGCCTGGGGCAGTTATATCTATCTGCGCGATGTCGCAAGCGGCCAGGTGTGGTCCGCCGGCTATCAGCCTACCGTCGTTGCCCCCGACCTCTACGAGGTAATCTTTGTCGAAGACCGCGCGCGCATCACTCGCACCGACGGCAACATGGTCAGCACGCTGGAGATTCTGGTATCACCCGAGGACGATGCGGAAATCCGCCGTCTGAGTTTGACCAATAACGGGAGAAACGCCAGGGAAATCGAAATCACCTCCTATGCGGAGATCGTGCTCGCCTCCTCACAGGCGGACATCGCGCACCCTGCTTTTTCCAATTTGTTCGTGCATACCGAGTATCTGCCTCAAGCGCCGGGACTGATCGCTCAACGGCGGCAGCGCGCGGACGGCGATCCGAACATATGGGCGGCCCATGTGCTGACCGGCAGACAAACCGGCGACGGAATCCAATACGAAACCGACCGTACCCGTTTCGTCGGGCGCGGACAAACGCTGCGCGAACCGATTGCCGTAATGGATGGCCGCCCGCTGACCAACACGGTTGGCGCCGTTCTCGACCCGATATTCAGCCTGCGCACGCGGATTCGAATTGCGGCAGGCGCAACCGAACATGTGACATTCACCACGCTGGCCGCCGCTACGCGCCAGGCGATTGTCGATGCATCGGACAAATACCACAATGTCGCCGTATTCGAGCGCGTGTCAGCCATGGCGTGGACTCATGCCCATGTGCAGTTGCATCATCTGCGCACCAAACCGGACGAGGCTCTGCTGTTTCAGGACCTGGCCAACCGGGTGATCTATGCCGACGCTTCGCTGCGCCCGCCCGGCAGGATCATGCAGATGAATACCTTGAACGTCGCCGCGCTGTGGCGGCACGGTATCTCGGGAGACCGCCCCATCGTATTGCTGCGCGTAACCGGGCAGGAAGACCGCACCATCGTCGAGCAACTGCTGCGCGCCCACGAATACTGGCTCATGAAAGGACTTATCGCCGATCTGGTCATCCTCAACGAAAAGGAACTGTCCTATATCGATGACCTGCAGATGCTGCTGGAAAACATGGTGCGCGAAAATCAGGCGCTTACGACCCATCATCTGCACGAAAATCATGCCATGATTTTTGTGATACGCGTAGATCAACTTTCGCTGGAAGAACAGCGTTTGCTGCAGACTGCCGCGCGCGCGGTGCTTTTCAGCAAAAGAGGCACGCTGGCGGAACAACTGTTGAGACACTCGCGCCCGGCAACGGCTTTCGTTGCGCCCAGGCTTTTATCCGCCCCCGAAACTCAGTCGCCTCGCTTGACCGTACCCCAGCTCGAATTTTTCAACGGACTCGGCGGCTTTGCCGAAAATGGACGCGAATACGTCATCGTGCTTGACAACGGCCAGTGGACGCCGGCCCCATGGGTCAATGTGATAGCCAGCGCCGGGTTCGGCTTTACTGTTTCGGAGCTGGGCAGCGCATGCACCTGGTGCGGCAACAGCCGCGAAAACCAGTTGACGCCCTGGTCGAACGATCCGGTCAGCGATCCGTCGGGAGAGGTTTTCTACTTGCGCGACGACGAAAGCAACGAGCTATGGAGTCCGACCGTTTTGCCGATCCGGATCGACAATGCAAGCTACGTAATACGTCACGGGCAGGGCTACAGCCGTTTCGAGCACGCATCCCATGGCATACACAGTGAGCTGCTGCAGTTCGTCGCCCCGGACGACCCTGTCAAGCTATCGTCGCTGACGCTGAAAAACATTTCCGGACGCACCCGCCGGCTGACGGTCGCCGCCTACGTGGAATGGGTGCTCGGTGCCTCGCGCAGCGTGACCGCGTCTCACATCATCACCGAACAGGACCAGAGTACCGGCGCGCTGTTCGCCTCCAACCCCTGGGACATGGAGTTCGGCCACCGCATCGCTTTCGCCTGTGTTGCAGGTAAATCCAGCGGATGGACCTGTGACCGGGCTGAATTCATCGGACGTAACGGGAGTCTGGGCGCGCCGGCGGGTCTGCTGCGTTCCGGGCCGCTGAAGAACCGCGCAGGCGCAGGCCTGGATTCGTGCGCAGCCGTGGAGACGGTAATCGAACTCGCGCCCGGCGAAAGCACGGAGATCGTTTTCCTGCTGGGACAAGGCAATGACCGCGCCCATGCCGGAGAGCTGATTCGGCGCTACCGGGCAACCGACACAGCAACGACGTTTTCCCTGGTAACTCAATCGTGGAAGCGGGTACTCGCCAAGGTTCAGGTGAAAACGCCGGATCGGGAGCTCGATATGTTGTTAAACGGCTGGCTGCTCTATCAAACCCTGAGTTGCCGCCTATGGGCGCGGGCCGCCTTTTATCAGGCGGGCGGCGCTTTCGGCTTTCGCGATCAATTGCAGGACAGCATGGCGCTGGCTGTCAGCCGGCCCGATCTGGCCCGCGCCCACATACTATGCGCCGCCGCGCGGCAGTTCGGCGAAGGCGATGTGCAGCATTGGTGGCACCCGCCCACCGGACGCGGCGTGCGCACCCGCTTTTCAGACGACCGCGTCTGGCTGCCTTATGTCGTATCCCACTATATCCGGACTAGCGGCGACGCCGGAATACTTGATGAGATGCTGCCTTTTCTGGAAGGCCCCGAGCTGGGAGCGGAACAGGATGACGCCTATTACCAGCCGGGTCAGTCTATGCAGCAGGCCGCCCTTTTCGAGCACTGCGCGCGCGCGCTCGACCTGAGCCTGAAAAACGGCGTTCACGGTATGCCGCTGATGGGCAGCGGCGACTGGAATGACGGCATGAATCGGGTAGGCAATCAGGGAAAAGGAGAAAGTGTATGGCTGGCGTGGTTCCTGCTCGCCACGCTCCCGGAGTTCGCAACCCTGGCGGAAACGCGCGGAGACGGCGAGCGGGCCATCCGCTGGCGCGAGCATGCCGTCCATCTGACAACCGCGGTTGAAGCGCAGGCATGGGATGGCGCATGGTACCGTCGCGCCTTTTTCGACGACGGCGCGCCGCTCGGTTCCGCAGCCAATAGCGAGTGCCGCATCGATTCGATTGCCCAGAGCTGGGCTGTTATTTCCGGCGCAGCCGGGACAGAGCGGGCGCGGCAGGCGATGTCGTCGGTGCGGGAATACCTGGTGCGCTACGGCGACGATCTGGTATTGCTGTTCACCCCGCCCTTCGTCAAGGCCGAACGCGACCCCGGTTACATCAAGAGCTATCCTCCGGGCGTGCGCGAAAACGGGGGGCAATATACCCACGCGGCAATCTGGTCGGTCATCGCCTACGCCATGCTCGGCGAAGGCGATCAGGCTGTGGAATTGCTGCGCATGCTGAATCCGATCAAGCGCACGGCCACCCGTACCGGCGTTTACGCCTACAAGGTCGAGCCCTATGTCCTGCCGGCGGATATCTACTCGGAATCCCCCCACGCGCGGCGCGGCGGCTGGACCTGGTACACCGGCGCTGCGGGGTGGTTTTACCGAGCCGGAATGGAGTCGATATTAGGCCTGCAGGTACGCGCCGGTAAACTGGTCTTCGATCCCTGCATACCCAAAGCGTGGCGCGATTACAGCATGGTTTATCAGCATGAAACCACGCGCTATGACATCGCTGTTGAAAATCCGAATGGGGTAATGCGCGGCGTAGTCTCAACGGAATTGGATAGCGAATATCAGAAAAACAGTAACAGCATTACCTTGCAGGACGACGGACGAGTACATCGGGTTCGGGTGGTGCTGGGTTGAAAATCGAATAAATACGGCGGTTTAGACCTATATGTCACCCAGTGCCGCAGCCGTCGACAACTCATTCGTATCCTTACTCCGAAAGACTAATACCCCATCAAGCAAGGATTGAAGCCGGGAGGAATCTTTCGTTTCACATTCCCATAGAAGCAATATTCGCCAGCCAAGATTGGTCAGTTCAGTAATGTTTTGCAGATCGCGTTCGCGTGTCCGCTGCAATTTTTTCCGCCAGAACTCCACATTGGAAGCTGGAATTGTTGCACGCGGACACCCTGGATGTTGATGCCAAAAGCATCCATTTACAAAAATACACAAGCGATACTTCGGCAACACAATATCTGGTTTGCCGGGAAGATCCTTGCGATGCAACCGAAAACGATAACCCAATTGGTAAAGAAGCTTGCGGACGCGCAGTTCAGGTGTCGTGTTTTTCCCCTTAATGCACCCCATAATTTCGGAGCGTTTTTCCGGTGAGAAACTATCCACTGGATTCATCAGACTTCATAGGGATGAAATCCAACCCAACTCGTGAAAGATGCGACCCCAGTCTATGCAGCAAGTTCAGTGCGTATTCATATCGCAGTTGGGCAACAACTACACCTTGGTACTTTTTATGGCTGAGAATTCCTTTTTCGTCGACTATATATGCGACTTCCAGTTGATTGGAGCCATTGAATGCTCCATTGCCCGCTGCAAAGAGCTGTTCCCATCGCAATGGCTGCCCGTCAACATCTCGGCCTTCAGCATTTTCTGAAAACCCGAAAACATTTAGCTTATTTTCTATTTGCAAAAAAAGATGGCTCCCACGGCTCGCGTTTTTCAGTGCTGGAGTTTTGTCGGCACTGTACAGTCTGACGGCTTTGAATGGCAACCAAGATCCAAGGCGCTTCTTCCAGCCTTTATCATTTCCTTGGCCCGGCACAAGATCACATGCAGGCGTAAGACACAGCCAGTATTCACTGGAGCTTGAGGAACGATCAATACGAAGAATATGTCCGGTAGTGAGATGATGCCCCTCAATTGGTTTACTGCATGCATAACTGTTTAACTGCAAACAAACGTCCTCGCGTTGTTGGCCTGCACCAAGGAGATCAAACCGTTTCATCATCATGTGACGATGATCGGGATGCGAAAGATAGGCAGCCACTCGTTCCGCAAAATCAACAACACTGGATTCGATTTTTCCGCCCAGACTTTCCCAATGCCTAGCTACATTCAGCCTTACGCTCGTTCTACGCTTGGCTTCGTCGGATTCCAGAATTTCCTCCAGCCACCCGGCATGCAAGTGGCGATTCATCAATACCCCGGTTTCTGCCATGACGCCTTGCTGATCCAGCTCGCTTCTCATTTTCGACATAATAAGCCTGTGGGGAACCGGGTCCCACGCCTCAAGCGCATCCAGCAGTCGCTCTGGAATAGTGTTCGGATCGTGCTGTTTCGATACAACGGTTATAAAAAGGCTGTCTGTTCGTATCCAGTTAATATCATTGTTGCTTCCCGTTGTTACACGACCATACGGAACTTGAGACATTTTCTGACAAAAATCGCTCTGACGCCGGTGCATCAGTAACTCGATAACCTGATCTGCATTAAGATTTACGCCTTGTGGAATCGAATTCAAATATCGAGCAAGGTCATTCAGCTCCGGCATTTCAGATATAGCATTCCAACTACGATCGTCCCTCTCCAGAACTTTCAAGAACGCGATTTGATCTACACAGCCCAATAAATAATCAAAAATGCCGTCTTGAATATCCTCCCAAGCCCCCATTTTTTTCTGCAAGCTGGTTAATTTGCCCTGATGAAGCTTAAGTTGAGTAGCTGGGCATGCCAAACTTAAAGCAATCTCGTTGATAGTATTCTCTATACCGGCACCGGCCTCGCTTCGATTTTGTGTATACACCACCACCAAATTGAAATTGCTGTTGCCGGCAAGCCGTCGCAAAATATTGATAGCTTTTTCACTTCCCTGATTTCCATCCAAGTGATAGTCGAGAATCAGCAAATCGGAATGATCGAAATGCGAAGCGCTATCTCCCTCAGACTCAATTGGCGGCGTTTTGCCGTCATGAATGTCAACAAGCCAGGGAGTTGGCTGCCTGTTTCGGCAAAAATCAAGAATTTTGAGAACATTTCGGCAATTTTCGGCATCTTTCGGATCCCGAATTTCTCTGCTATCATTTCCAGGACACCTAGGGAAACGCTGATTTAATCGCCACCTAATTCCATATATTTATTATGGATATAAATTAACCATGGTATAATAATCAATATATTATACTGAAACGGTTTCCGGCGTATGATGAAACAGACCACCCTCCTTGACGTTCTTCTCCAGCAAAAATCGCGTACCACGCGGCGCGAGACTTTTTTGAACGCGATGGATCAGGTAGTTCCCTGGTCTGAACTGGTCGAGCTCATTCAGCCGGTGTATCCCGCTTCCGGACGAGGTCGTCCGCCTATCGGGATCGAAAGGATGTTGCGATTGTATTTCATCCAGCAATGGTACGGCTTTTCCGACGAAGGAACAGAAGATGCGCTTTATGATATGCCCCTATTAAGCCGCTTTGCCGGAATTGACCTGACGCATGAGCGTGTTCCCGATGCTACCACGCTATTGAACTTCCGCCACCTGCTGGAAGAGCATAAGCTGGCGCCGGTGATGCTGGGCCGCATTAATGCGCTTCTTGAAGCGAAAGGATTACTCATGCGCGAAGGAACGATCGTGGATGCCACGTTGATCGCAGCGCCGCCCTCGACCAAAAACAAAAGTGGCGAGCGCGATCCGGAAATGCACCAGACCAAGAAAGGAAATCAGTGGTATTTCGGGATGAAGGCGCATATTGGTGTGGATGCTGAATCGGGACTGGTTCATACGGTTGTCGGTACGTCGGCGCATGTCAGTGATGTGGTGATGACCAGCGAGTTGCTTCATGGTCGGGAACAAGTGGTCATAGCCGATGCCGGTTACATCGGCGTTGAAAAGCGCGAAGAGAATACCGGGAAAACGGTGGAGTGGTTGATCGCCATGAAGCGCGGCAAGCTAAAAGCGATGCCCGAAGGCCGATGGAAAGAAACGGTGCGCGAGATCGAAAAAAAGAAGGCGCAGATTCGTTCGCGTGTCGAGCATCCGTTCCATGTGATCAAGAACCTGTTTCATTATCGCAAGACGCGGTATCGGGGATTGGAAAAGAACACGCATCAACTACAGATTTTGTTCGGGCTTTGTAATTTGTACCGGAGCCAAAAGCGGCTGATGGGGTCGATATGAGGGATTATTGCGCCCTCAATCCGCCCGAAAGGCGGAAAATGCCGGTAAAACCGGTGGTTTTAAGAGGGAACGCATAAAAAATGCGCCAAAATAGAAAATTTAGGCTCAAAAAAATTGCGCACCGGCGCAGCAACCCAGGTTTTGGCTATTAATCAGCGGTTCCCTAGACTCTATCGATTTCTGCAGCAGCTTATCCAAGGTAGGATATTCGTCGTCCACGACAACCGCCGTACGAATCGGGTCGATAAAAACTTCTTTAATCAGATCCCGGTAACTGGGAACCGGATTTGCGGCAACAGCCTCACTCATACTTGGCGCCTTTGAAGTCAATAATGAAATTGGCTCCCGGGAGCCGGTTAAGTCGTTTATCGGCGGCATATTCAATGATATGTCCGCCGGCAGCAAGGTTGCTTCGACAGAGATAGAGTCCAACACCTCGCCCCCCACGTACCTTGCGCGTGAAAAACAGCCGAAAAAGGCGTTTGCGATCTTCCTCATCCACGCCGGGACCGGTATCGGCAACCACCACCTTGCCGTCCACGGCATCCAGCAGAATTTTTTTCTCTTCCTGATCGGAGTGATTTACCCAAAAGGCGGCGTTGTTCACCAGATTAACGAATACCGGATAGATGCGGGCCGGCTGCTCGAAAATTGAAAATCTCAGGAAAGCGGGGGTTGCTGCCAAATCAATACCATGCCCGGAAAAATCATTCCGAAAGAACCGCTGGACATAATCAAAAATCAGCTTGCCGGTCAGATTGATTCGGGTTTTAGGACCGGAAAGCTTCAACGGCGACAGAAAACGCAACCGTTCCACCAGCGCTTCATGACTGTCCCTCACCATCAAATAAGCTTGCGATTGCTTAACCACCTCGGGGAAAGACTTCAAACCGGTGGAAATAGTCTGCTCCAGACCCTCCATTTCATGACCGACAATTTCTACCGTGATGCCAAGCTGGGCCAACGCATGCAACCGATCCACTTCTTCACGCAACTCGTCGGCCTGATCCTGGCTGAAACGCGCCAAACCAGCCAAATCGATACGCTCCTTTAGGCTGTTCAGCGCGGAAATGTAGGGTTCAAACAGCTCCTCGTTCTCAAAATCCTGCAGATCCCGCTCCCGTTCCAGCTCCTCCGATACCTTGCGTAAAGAGAGACGCCCATGCTCTACATCACTGATAAGCGGCAACACTTTGGCGTGATAGGCTTTATTACGTTCGTTGTGAATTTCCGTAATGCGTTCCTGCTCCGTTATCAGCAATTGCTTGGCTTCCTGCGCCCATGCACGCAACCGCTTATGCAGGAATGCCGCGTTGGAATTCAGCTCCGAATAAGCGATATCCCGTGCCGAACGAGGTTTTATTCGTTCCAGAGCGCTGTCCAAAGAACTGGAAATCGATTCGAGCAACTCCTTGGTTCCACGCGACCTTTTACGGTAGTCCAGATAGCGCTCCTCCAAAGTTCCAAGGTTGCGCGGTGCTTCGCCTACCGTGGTTTCCTTCATGGATTGCTTCAGATCCTGCAGTTCAATCCGCAATGAAACCACCGCATCTTCCTGCGATAAATCAGAGGTACTTACCCTACTCGCCAAGTGTTCGGTTTTCGTCGACACATCAGCTAAAACAGGGATCGCACGATCCAGATTGGCGCGGAACCGTTTACGATTCTGCACGCGCTGTTTATTTCGCGCCTCTTCCGCCTTTTGTTTTTTGTACTCCTCCTTTTTATCGAGGATAATCTCCTTGCGCATACCGGCATCGGTACCGAAATAATTCCTAGCTGTGGTTTTTAATATATTCCCCACCAAATCACGGAGGCTTTTGGCGGCCTTGTTGTCAATCAAACCCTCGCGACCGGCCTTGTCGCGCAGATTGGGATTTTGCTCCTTACGCAGTGCGACTCGACCAAACAAACGTCGCAACGACCAGAACTCTCGTCCAGCATGCATGCTTCTGCGTTTTTCGATCTCGAAAAAATCGTTTCCTTCCCGTCCGTAGGGCATCACGCGCAGACCGTTTCGATAGACCATAAAGCACGCATACAATCTGGCTTGTCCCTCCAGACGCCTAAATACCTCCGGGCTATGCGATGTTGCTTCTGGCTTTTGTTCGAAAGTACCGATTCGAAGGTGGAACGCCCCCACATGAGAATCTTTTCTTGTTGGGACACCGATTGCCGGCGGAATTGATACCTCACCATCCAACCATGCACCAAAGGCCTTGATCCGACCATGAAATATGCCGTTTGCGTCGACTTCTCCATCGACGACATGTTCCATCTCAAGCAAAGTATGCATATCGATGGGAGACTCGTCACCGATAATTTTTCGTTGTAGAGCGCCCTCCCAAACCGTCACGCGAGTCGAAAAATCGGTAGCACCGTACCCCAGTTTGCGCTCCTTTTCGTTCAAAAACGGATCGGTGAAATTCGCCAATGTCTGAAACAGTCGCTCGCGAGCTTGACGTACCGCGTTGTCCTTGCCTTCATCGTGACAAGAAAACATCGCATCAAGATCGAACTGAATATCGGAAACGGCCAGCATGGTTCCATGATCTGTCATCCCCTTCCACAGCGGCCATTCGGAAAAATGCCGCTCTTCAAAAACGGTGCCGATTACCGTTGCCTCGATTTTTGACTGCGTTGTTTCGACCTCTCCTTCTGCAGTCTCCTGGTCGGAAAAACGCTGCCACGCCGCCTCAATACGATGATCACGTTCGCTCTTCTCCGGCTTACCGCCGCCCCAGACGTTGCACATCAACCGTTCAAAAAGTTCAGGCAACAGAGGCAGCAACTCCTGCTTCTCGTCAAATTCCACAAGAGGAATTTCGATATCCAACAAGAAAAGATAAGGGTTCTCGAACAGTCGCCAATCGATCAATGCTGCGACAAACGGATAATGTCGTCTTTTGGATACCACAAGCAGCAATGATCCCAAATTGGCGGACGACAACCGACCGATTCCCTTTTGCCCTTGTTTGGTACGAGGCGCTAATCCGTCGCGATCTTCTTCTGCTTTTCGACTTTCTTCTGCTGATTCCGGAGTATCGCTTTGATCAATTTTCGATTCTGTACCGACTACCAGCCAACGTTCGGTAAACTCTTGACGGTTCATGCCGTGACCGTCATCGACAATGGTTGCGATGGCTGGTTTGCCATCATAGATATTCAAGGCAACATTGCGCGCATAGGCATCGTAGGCGTTTTTCCACAGTTCGGACACTGCAGTCGGACAATCGGCGATTTGCTCACGCCCGAGATGATCTATAGTACGGGCGCGCGTTTGAAACGCGAACGACTCAATCATGCGATCGCTCCCAGGCAAGAAGCGCTTCCTTGATGGTACGCAACAACACCTCACCAAGTCGGACTGGAACCGCATTACCGATTTGCTCGCCTCCGGCAATCAAACCGCCATTAAACACGAACCAATCAGGAAAAGTTTGAAAACGTGCAGCCTGACGTAAGGTAATGCCGTGATGCTCGGTCGGATGGACAAAACGTCCCTTGGAAGGGTTAATACAGGCAGTCGTCATCGTTGGGCCGGGTTGGTTCGGATCAATCCGCCCATAAACATCGCGATGCCCGTTATGATTAACATGGCAGGACAGTATTCGCCCCGAATCCTTACGACTACCGCCATTTGGCGGCGTCCGCCGAAAAACATCGACGAGAGCGGAAGTATGATTCATATGCACATTATTCTTGTCGCCGATACAAACAGGAGAGTTGAATACTGCTGAAGCTGTCAGCCAAGGCTGTAGTACAGGATTTGCCAGTCTAGCCTTGTCGTCGCCATGAGTCGGACAGGGCGGCCAATCAATAGTTAAATCGATATCACGCCGGACACCTAAAACAAAAACACGCTTGCGACGCTGCGGGACACCGTAATCTCTTGCATCGAGAATCTCCGGCTGACGCAGCAAATATCCCGACTCCCGCGCCTGCCTGTAAAACTCGTCAAGAAAATGCCGATGCCGCTGCCATAGCAACCCCGGAACATTTTCCATCAAAAAAACCTTGGGGCGAAGATGACCTACAAAGTCAAAATATCGAAGAATCAATTCATTTCGTGGATCGTCGATCCCGGAGTCATTGATTCTATGAACAGAAAACCCCTGACACGGCGGCCCGCCCAATAAGATATCGCATCCGTTTCCATCAGGAAAATGATTTACTGCTATGGTTAAGGGGTTCAGAGCCCTTATATCCACATTGTAAAGATGCGGAATGCCTGCCTCGACCAGATTTGTCGTGTAGGTTTTGCAGGCATTAGGATTAAACTCTACAGCCGCCACAACATTGATGCCGACATTTTTTGCCGCCAAAGAGAATCCCCCCGCGCCTGCGAAGAGATCAATACAGGTCAGCCAGCGGTTTGACACATCAAAGCAATCGCACCCCAACCGGTTATTCTCGTCTGTGATTCGCTTTGAGTCGAGCGTTGTATGCTGGTCTACAACTACCATGAGAGTAATGTGCTATTAATCGTTGGTCACAAGTTGACCCTGAGTTTAATTGATGATTATATCACCAACAGTAACTGCTGCGCCGACAGCATAAGTCAGGAATAACCGAGTATTGAGAGTGTAGGAGAACCTCGTTTTTTGGCCAAACTTATACTTTCAAGACATTGATATTAAATAATAATATCATTTTGTTTTTAGGGGTATTCTATAGATTCGTCATTCGATCATAATTATGCAGGAGAACCGCCATGCCAATAGCAAGATTCTGCTTTATCGCAACCCTATCGATGGCCTTTTGCCCAGCCTATGCAGACGATCAGCCGCGCTTTCAACAACCACAGCAGGCAGAAGGCCGTCCGCGCATACCGCCTGCGGAGGCTTTCAGCGCGTGCGAAGGAAAGAAGGAAGGCGACGCTGTCACCTTCACCAGCCGGCGCGGCGAGACGATTAGCGGTATCTGCAAGACAATACCCGCTCAACTGGCGGCGATACCGGATCGTCCACCCCGAGGAGGCAGTAACGACAACAGTGGAAATCAGCCACCGCCGCCGCCCGTTGACCGGTGAGGAAAACCGTCGGCTGCGAGTTGTACGCGAGTACGTTCAAACGCAGGGACAGAGGCAAGTACCTCGTTCCGCCTGAAAACAGCGCAGCTAGCCGTACGCTGAGCTGGTTACGCCGCAAACAACTCGCCGTAAGCCCAATACTGCGGCAATAAATCGAGCGCTTCGGCCACCGGCTGGTAAACGACATGCCCCTGATACGTATTCAGCGCCCTGGCGAATCCGGGGTCGGTTTTCAGCGCATTCAGCCCGTCGTTGGCCAGCCGCAGCAAATACGGGAACGTCGCCTGAGTCAACGCCAGCGTCGAGGTTCGCGGATACGCGCCAGGCATGTTGGTTACGCAGTAATGGGTTACGCCGTGCTTTTCAAAAATCGGCGCGGAATGGGAGGTCGGCCGCGAAGTTTCGATACAACCGCCCTGATCGATGCTGACATCGACAATCACCGAACCCGGCTTCAGCAGTTTCACCATCGCTTCGCTGATCACGTAATCCGCTCTGGCTCCATGCGTCAGCACGCCGCCAATCAGCAAATCGGTATCCGGTAATTGTTCCGCGATGCGCTCGGGCGAGGAGGCAAAGAACTCAATATCGTCGGCGATCTCCTTCCTGAACAGCCCCGCCCGGCTTTCATCAAGCCCGACGACGGCGACATGCGCGCCCAGACCGCGCGCCGACTTGGCGGCATGATAGCCGACCACGCCGTCGCCGATCACCAGCACCTTGCCGTGACGCGTACCCAGCACTTCGCCCAGTTGCACGCCCTTCCCTCCCCACGGACGCCCCAGATAATAAGCCCCCACCAGGGCCGCCATATTGCCGGCAATGGCGCTCATCGGCGCAAGCAACGGCAAGCGCCCCTGCGCGTCTTCCAGGGTTTCATAGGCTATGGCGGTGGTGCCCTGTTGCAGCAGGGTTTGCGTCAACGCCTTCGGAACGCCGGCCAAATGGAAATAGGTGAACACGATTTGCTGCTTAAGGAACCCGTATTCCGGCTCCTCCGGCTCTTTCACCTTGACCACCAGATCACGGTTCCAGGCTTCTTCCACGCTGCCCAGCGTCGCGCCGACGGCCAGATATTCATCGTTGGAAAACCCTGAGTTCACCCCGGCATCGGTCTGCACCAAAACCGAATGACCGGACGCAATCAACTGTTTCGCTCCTTTCGGCGTCAGCGCGACACGGCCTTCCTTATCCTTTATTTCGCTGGGGATTCCTATTTTCATGAGCGCTCCATAAAATTTTTAACATCCGATAAAACCCTGGCGGCGATTTTGTCCGCTTCCGCATCGTAACTGAGCTGCCCTGCTTCTCGCCGCAACCAGGTTAATTGGCGCTTTGCAAACTGCCGTGTAGCGATGATAGCACGCTCTACAAACTCGTCGTAACTGCACTCTCCCCGCAGATAAGACCAGGCTTGCCGGTAGCCCACGGCGCGCATGGACGGCAGGTTTTCATCGAGATCGCCGCGTTGATACAGCATTTCCACTTCGGCGACAAATCCCTGTTTCAGCATCAGATGAAAACGCGCCGCTATACGCGCGCGCAGGCTGTCGCGATCGGCAAAGGTCAGCTCGATACGCTGGATACGGCATGGCAAATCATCGGGTTGTCTTGCCGTTGCCTGCTGCAGGGCGGTCAGGCTGCTGCCGCTGACATAATACACTTCCAGCGCGCGCTGGATGCGCTGTGGATCGTTGGGATGTATACGCGCAGCCGCAACCGGATCGATTTGACGCAATTGTTCATGCATCGCCACCCAGCCGATGCGCGACGCCTGTTCATCCAGTTGACTGCGAATGGCGGGGTCGGCAGCCGGAAGATCGGCCAGGCCATGCAGCAAGGCGTTGAAATAAAGCATGGTGCCGCCGGCCAGTATCGGCAAGCGGCCTCTGGAGAGAATGTCGTCCATCAACGACCGTGTTTTTTCCCTGAACTGCCCGGTGGAGAAAGCCTCCGAGGGATCAACAATGTCGATCAAATGATGCGGCACCCCGCAACGTTCCGCCATCGACGGCTTGGCGGTGCCGATGTCCATGCCGCGATACACCAGCCCGGAGTCGACGCTGATTATCTCGCCCGATAGCGCCTGCGCCAGCTCTATCGCCAGCCGGGTCTTGCCGGAAGCGGTCGGACCCATGATCGCCAAAACCGGGGGCAATACCGCGTGCATCGGCTTCGCCTGCATCACTGTCCGCGCAGGAAAAACTTGTCGAGCGCCTTCGCGTCCAGTTCGACCCAGGTCGGCCGACCGTGATTGCATTGTCCGAAATTTTCGGTAGCTTCCAGTTCGCGCAACAACGCGTTCATTTCTGCGATTTCCAAACGCCGTTGCGCGCGCACCGAGCCGTGACAGGCCATGTCGGCCAGAATCGCGTTCGATGCTTCTTCCATGCGTCCGCTATGGCCGACTTCATTCAAATCCGACAGCACGTCGCGCACCAGCTTCTCCGCCTGTCCGGCCTGCAATGCCAGCGGTACCGCCCGGATCAATACCGTATCGACGCCCGAACGCGTCAGCTCCAAACCCAACTGCTCCAGCTGCGCCGCGTATTCGTCCGCCAGATCGGCTTCGCGCGCGGTCAGCTGCAAACGTATGGGCAGCAACAGCGGCTGACGCGCAATACTGCCGCTGCGGAACTGGCGTTTCATGCGTTCATAGGTGATGCGTTCATGCGCCGCGTGCGTATCCACCAGCACCAGGCCATTTTCGTTTTCGGCGAGAATATAAATATTGTGCAGATGTCCGAGAGCAAAACCCAGCAACGGCGTTTGCCCGGAAACCGGCTGAGCAGGCGGTTGTTTCGGCAAGCCCGGTTGTTGTTCAAGCTTTGTTTCCATGCGCGGCGCGTACAGATCGCTCAATCCGCGCAAGGTTTCCTGCACGCGATTTGGCGCGGGCGTGGAACGGCGTTCGCCGTAAGAGGTGGACCCGAATCGCTGTTGCACGGCGGCAGGTTGCGAAACCGGCGTGAAAGGCGCCGACGCCATGGGCCGTTCCGGAGATAGTCCGCTTTCGCTTTCCTCGCTTGGGTCTTGAATTTCGGTAGTGCCGGGCCGGTATTCGGCCAGCGCGCGCTGTACGCTGCGATACAAAAAATCATGCACCAGCCGCGTTTCACGGAAACGCACTTCCAGCTTGGTCGGATGCGCATTCACATCGACCTGGGCAGGTTCCAGCGTCAGATAAAGCACGTAAACCGGCTGGCGGCCCTGGTACATCACATCCTGATAAGCCTGTTTCAAGGCATGCATCACCAGTTTGTCGCGTACCAGACGGCCATTGACATAAAAAAACTGCAAATCGCCCTGCGCGCGCGAATAGCCCGGCAGCCCGGCCCAGCCGCTCAGCGTCATGCCCGACGAAACGTTATCAATTGCGAGCCGGTTTTGCAAAAACTCGTCGCCGCACACGCGCGCCAGACGCTGCGCCTGCGCATCCGGGTGCGGCGCCGGTTTCAGGTCGAAAATTTCCTTCTGATTATGCGTCAGGCGAAACGCCAGATCGAAGCGGCTCAGCGCAAGACGCTCAAGCAAGGTCTGGATATGCGAAAATTCGGTTTTGTCGGATTTCAGAAACTTGCGGCGCGCCGGCGTGTTATAGAACAGATCGCGCACTTCCACCATCGTACCCGGCTGCGCCTGCGCCGGTTCGACCGAATAAGCCGATTCGCGGCCATCGGCAACTACCTTCCAGCCCATTTCATCCTGCACGGTTCTCGACAGCAAGGTCAGCCGCGAAACCGAACTGATGCTGGGTAAAGCCTCGCCCCTGAAGCCCATGCTGGCAATCTGCTCCAGATCCTCGAGACAGGCGATCTTGCTGGTGGCATGGCGCGACAATGCCAGCTGCAACTCGTCGCGCGGTATGCCGCAGCCGTCGTCGCGTATGCGGATCAGGCGCAAACCGCCCGCTTCGATATCGACCTGAATCGCGTTGGCTCCGGCATCGAAAGCGTTTTCGATCAGTTCCTTGACCACCGACGCGGGCCGCTCCACCACTTCTCCAGCAGCTATCTGGTTGATAAGCTGGGGCGGGAGTAACTGGATAGTCATGGGGTAACAAAAAATGCAGATTTATTGAGAATAGACAATTTTTAATGCGAAGTATGGGATTACAGTAGCTATTCAACGTGAACTTTTAGATTAAATCGAGGCCGACGGGAATGAGGCAAGCATGCCGTGACACACCGTAAATCCAGGGTTTCGCCAGACTTGCCTTACTTTCTCTCCAACCGGGTATGCTGAATAGTTACCGATTATAAAGCAAAGCCGGGGTTCCTGTTCATGATTTCGCAATAGTAATAGCAATATATTATGTAAACTCATTAACTTACACACCATGATTATCTTCAGCGTCCAAAACTACCGCTGCCGGCAGCAGGTTTGAAGAATTGTCGCGCGTAAATTGCTTATAACTTATAAATAGCATTGGGGCTCACCGCAAGAACGTCTGGCGACCTGCGTCGACTATGATTAATCACAGCGGGGCAAGGGAAACAGGCGATCGCATTCCGTTCTGACCACTTGATAGCACTCACAGACCCGCGCCTCCAGTCCCGGCCGATCCAGCACCTTGATCTGACCCCGATGGTAAGAAATCAACCCCGCTTGCTGCAATTTCCCGACAGCAGCCGTTACACCTTCGCGGCGCACGCCCAGCATATTGCCAATCAAGTCATGAGTCATAGTCAACTCGTTTCCGTCCAGCCGGTCGAGGCTTAGCAGCAGCCAGCGACAGAGCTGTTGGTCGACCGAATGAAACCGGTTGCAAACCGCCGTCAGCGCCGTCTGGGTAATCAGCGCCTGGGTATAGCGCAGCAATAAACGAAACAGCGGCCCGTTGAGGTTGAACTCCTGTTGTACCAGCGATGCGTGCAGCCGATAGGCATGGCCGCTACTCTGCACCACGGCTCGATTAGGCATGGTTCCACCGCCCATGAAAAGGGCGACACCGATGACGCCATCGCTGCCGACTACGGCGATTTCGGCTGACGCGCCATTCTCCATGACATAAAGCAACGATACGATGCAGGTCGTGGGAAAATAGGCGTAACGCAACTTGTCCCCATACTCGTAGACAACGTTGCCGAGCGGCATCGGAACCAGTTCCAGATGAGGGAAAAGACGCTCAAATTCGGCTACGGGTAAGCTGTCTAAAAGAAAGTTTTGTCGGCGGGAGTTATATAAAGCTACCATCCGATTGACTCGACGGAAAGAGATGACGGAAAGAGATGACGGAAAGAGATGACGGAAAGAGATGACGGAAAGAGATGACGGAAAGAGATATGGTATACCAATAAGGGGGTACCGTGTTGAACTCTGGTAAAATACCCAATTATAAAGCGGCGTGCCATGGAATTCGTCTCCCAGCACCTCAATCGATTATAGCCATCTCAATTTATGTAAGGATAAGACGGTATGGAGCGAAGGCCTGACTGGATAAAAAAACGCCAATCGCTAAGAAAAAAGTCGGAGGATGTGCTTGCCGGCGTATCTCAGGCAGACAAGGCATTGCTGCCTTATGAGGTATTGCAGCATGAGCTTCTGGTACATAAGGTCGAGCTGGAGATGCAGATTGAAGAGTTGCGAAGAAGCCATATCGCAATGGAAGAGGCCAGGGATCTCTATGTGGATCTTTATGATTTCTCCCCGGTCGGCTACATCACCATCAACCGGGAATGCCTGATTAGCGAAATCAATTTGACTGGGGCTGCATTGCTTGGCGTTGATCGCGCCAAACTGGTCAATCGCCGTTTCTCGCAGTTTATTTCTCCTCAAGATCAAGACCGTTGGCATAGCCTGTTTCTGAAAACAATGAAAGATACCGGAACCGAGAAGCAAGCATTCGTTTTTGAAATGACGCGTTCCGATGGTTTCACCTTTCATGCCTATCTCGACTGCAGACGCCGGGAATCTCTGGACGCGCCCCCCACATTGCGTCTCGTGATGATCGATATTGGTAAAATCAAGCAGGCTGAAGCGGAAAAGTCCAGCGTATGACCTTCCGTCCGGCTACTTACCCAGACTCCGATCGCCGGTCGACATTCCTTGTTGCCGTCAGCAGATTTTTCAACACCCCGATGAGTTTATCCCGCAGGGTATGCAGTTCCTTTAATCGCGCCGGGGCTGCGGCAGGGCGATCCCGTACCGCCGTATTCAGCAGTTCGTTCGCCAATGTGTGCAGTTGCCGGCGCAAAGCTTGTTTTCGATGCTCTCATCGTCTGGCGTTTGCTGTCCAGCCTAAGCCCCAAGAGGCATTGGCGTTCATTCAGCAATGGCGTGGTTTCGCTCCTGGCCTGGCGGTTGGGTAACTGGGTAAGCAGATCCTGTGTAACCGGTGAGTCCAATAAAGGCCCGGTTGACACGCTGGATCACGGTACCGGCATTGGTGACCAGTATGGCTTCCTGCGTCTCGAAGGCCGTGGCGGCGATACGCAAATCTTCCTCGGTCAGTTTGAGCGGAGTGCTATCGGCGAACGCGATACGCAGGGCCGGATGCCCGTCCTCTGCGATCCTGTACAAATAGTCAAAATGCGCATGGAACAGCGCGCCGTCTGCGCGTTTCAAGCGTAGATCACAAGTTTGCCGTGCAACTCCGGCGTGTTTCATCGCGCTCAAGAGCGGACTGCGCCAGCGCTCCAGATCCTGGCGCGCAACAAACGCGTCTATACGCAGGTACATCAATTTGCTGCGCTCCACGCAGAGTGGCGTGGCTGCAGTGAAATTGGCTTCGATAATCAGCACATCCCGGTTTAACGTAAGATACCCGATGGGGCAAATTCGCAGAGGTCCACATAACGGTCGCGGGATTGTTTCAGGGTAACTTGGGCTTGTTTTAACGCCTCATTCTGCATGATCCAGTTCAATCTGCTGTACCAGGAGTTCGTGAAGCATATTCGCGCCGGAATCATCCGGCAACGCCTTTGTGCGGGCTTCCGGTCATTGAGCCGGCGCTGTCTCCGCCCTGTCCCGTAATTGCAGAGTGGATGATATTCCCCCCTCCCGCTTCTTGTTCACGTTACATCCTCTATTGCCAGCAGGATTAATGGCTTATTACCGACTCGAGGCGTAATGAGACGGGCGTTGAGCAGCATTTTTCGGTAACCGATGCCGGGGAAGTCGTGCTCAACCACATAATCATCAAATGTTTTATCCTGTTGCAGGATGTTTTCAAGCAATGTGCGCAAAGAAGCAATATTCCACTGGCCGTTGCCCAATTCGTAGATCGGGCGGCCCAGAGTCTCTCCCGGCGTGGCCTGGAACTTGTTGTAAAACGCGCGGCTGACCGAGACGATCTTCATGTTGTCCTCCAGTACGATAAGCGGCTCGCGTACCGCATTAATGATGTTTTCGGCCAGTTCTCGCGCATCCTGCATGGCCATCTCGGCATCTCTACGCGCGCTGATGTCGGTAAAGCTCAACACCACGCCCTCAATCACATTGTCCAGGGTTCGATAAGGCTGAATACGCGTCAGATACCAGCCGCCGGTCGTAATATGTACTTCGCGCTCATGCGGTATCAGCGTATCCAGCACGGTCCGGGCTTCGGTCAGCAGATCGTCGTCTTCTATGGCCGATTTGATGTCGCTCAAAGGCCGGCCCACATCGGTGACCACCAGACGGTAGATTTTTGCCGCATCGCGCGTAAAGCGTCGGATTACCAGGTGTTCATCCAGGAATATGCTGCCGACATTGATATTGTCGAACAGGTTCTTCATATCATTCTGTACGCCGATCAATTGCTCGATCTTGGCCTGCAGTTCGGCATTGACCGTAATCAGTTCTTCATTGACCGATTGCAGTTCTTCCTTGGAGGTTCCCAGTTCTTCATTGCTGGATTGCAGTTCTTCGTTGACTGATTGTAATTCTTCGTTGGATGCCTGCTGCTCCTCGATAGTGGCCTGCAGGTTTTCTCTGGTATAGTCCAGTTCGCGCTCCAGTTCCTCAATGCGTCCCTGCCCGGAGGTTGCGGCACGTTTACGCCGTAATGATTTTCGAGGCGGGGAAAGCGCCGTCACATCCTGAAAACTCAGCAGTAATACACCTTCATTGCTACTCAGACCGGGCAGTATACGGACGCTGAGGCTCACACTGGTAAAGCCGCCATTGGTTTTTACCGAGAGCTCCCGACCCAGCGTAGGCGTTCCCTGACCGGCGGCATGGAGGGCCGCACGCAGATCGAGCGACAAGCCTTCCCGCGCCATCTCGATAACGTTCAAAGTCGGCTGGCCCGGCGCAGGACGCAGATACTTGCCGGTTTCTCCGAACACGAAAAGAATGTTGCCCTTGGCGTCCGTCACCACCGAGGCAGGCGCATAAAATTGCAACAGCGCCCGCCGGGTGAGTTCGGCGAAGTTGCCGTCTCCGCTCTTCCTGATACTTGCCTCCGGTGCTTTGCTGCTGTTGTCGGATATCCATAACGGATCGGTCATCAGCGCGCGGCTGAAGGTCGAGGTACGAATGGCCCGGTAGAATTTCCATTTGCGGTTGAGCGGTGAAAACAGCCCGGTATGCGTACCGATGCTCTCCGCAGGCGAAAGAAAAAGGACGCCCCCCGGCCTGAGCGCGTAATGGAAAGCAGGAATGAGGCGCTGCTGCAGTTCTGGCTCCAAATAAATCATCAGGTTGCGGCAGCTGAGCAGGTCGATCTTAGTGAAAGGCGGATCGCTGATGACGTTGTGCAGGGCGAACATGACCTTTTTGCGGACTTCCTTGTTTATCCGATAGCCCGCATCCTCCTTGACGAAGAAACGATGCAGCCGTTCAGGCGTGACATCCTGTGCCACGGTGAACGGATATATCCCCGCGCGGGCGAAAGCGATGGCGTCTTCATCAAGATCGGTAGCGAAAATCTGAATATTAAAGATCTGGTGGGTTTCCTCCAGCCACTCATACAGCAGTATGGCGATGGAATAAGCTTCCTCGCCGCTGGCGCAGCCTGCCACCCAGGCGCGAAACACGTAATCTGCGGGTTTGTCGCTGAACAGTTCGGGCAGAATGTCCTGCTTCAATATCTCGAACGCCTCCCCATCGCGGAAAAAGCCGGTGACATTGATCAGCAGCTCCTTGAACAGCATGTGTACTTCGTGCGGATTTTCCTTGAGATAGCGCGCATAGACATCCGTATCGTCGATGTTGTGTTGCGACATGCGATGTTCGATGCGGCGGTTGATGGTGCTTTTTTTATAGAGTGTGAAATCGTGGCCGCTGGCAGCGCGCAACTGCATCAGAATACGGTTCATGCCGCTGATTGCCGCCGGGGTTGGCGGTGTTCCCTGAAAGATAACGGTTGAGCGTGTACCTGACCCCAGAGCCTTGGCAATTTCATCCACGGGCAGGACAAAACGAGCGCATCCGGCGTGTATTGCATTGGACGGCATGCCGTCGTATTTTGCCGAGATCGGATCCTGCACGAAAGTAACGCCGCCGCCGTCAAGGATCGCTTTCAGACCGAGGGTGCCGTCTGTACCGGTGCCTGACAGGACGATGCCGATAGCATTGTCGCCCTTGTCTGCGGCCAGCGAACGCAGAAAAGTGTCAATGGGCAGGCGCTGCGCATGCGATTCATCCGGGATATTCAGTCGCAGTTTGCCTTGCAGGATAGTCATGTCGCGGTTGGGCGGGATGACATAGACGTGATTGGGCGCTACCGCAATCCGGTCGTTGGCCTCAACGATGGGCAGAGCCGTGCTGCGTTGCAGGATTTCAGTGAGGAGGCTGGCGTGGTTTGGGTCGAGATGCGATACCAGTACGAAAGCCATGCCGGTGTCGGCCGGAACATTGCGGAAAAACTGCTCGAATGCCTCCAACCCGCCGGCGGAAGCGCCTATACCCACAACGGGGAGGTTATTCACAGGGATTGTTTCCATTTCATTCAGGTAGTATGCCCCAGTGGAGTTTTTTACCGCGTTGAGGTGATGATGGATTTTCCGTACTTCACCCTACCGCGTATCAATAACTGTCGAACTTTCCCAGCACCGCGCGTAAGCAGCGGTAACCTATACGTTCTTGTTCGAGTCGGACGCCTGCGCCTATGCGGTTGTCGCGCAACTCATCGTACAACGCGCTTTCAGCGCTGTTGAGGCGCGGCAGTTCGCGGCGTAGCGGCTGCATTTCACGTCCCCATAACGCTTCGTGCGCCATCAGGGTATCACGATCCGTCAACAGCGATTCGATGTGGGGAAAAACAGCGCGCAACTGATCGAGAATGGCAAAACCATGAGTGTCGATATCGCCCCAGTAATGGATACTGCACCGACGCAGCCAATCCGCTTGCGCCAGCATGTCGAAACCGTAACCAGCGCCGAAAATCACCATGCTGTCGGCTATAAGCGGGAACGCCAGAAAGTTGATTTCGTTTTCGGTAATAAATACGCGTTCTATTTTCGGTTCCTGCAGCGCAAAACTGTCGTGAGTAATACCGATATCCTGATCGCGGCCCGGCAGCATTGCCTGCGCCGGATCCAGCATGCGGAAACGAATACGCAGCGGTTTATCCAGAAATCCATAGCGGCTGCAAAAACCGTTGACGACACCGGCCTGCCTGTTGATCACATCCACGGGCAGCAAACGCCATTGCGATCCCGATCGAAGAATTTGCAGAACGGCAACCAGAGCAGACACACTTATCAGAAAAACAGCAGTATAATTATTTTCACCCTGACAAAGCTCGTGTCATAGCCTGTAATAGCTGCGTGCATAAAGTATTATCCATCCGCATTAACATGCTGCATCATAGGTTCATAAAGCGCTCTCGTCCAATCCGCAAACCCTGCCCGACTCAAACCGGAAAAATCGGGATAAAACCGGTTGAGATAAGGATCGAATTTCAGCGTGCCTGCAGTAAATTCATCGCCTTCGTAGCGCTTACGCGCCGCATCATCGGCCTTGGCTGCGTCCTGGTTTTTTTCATAAGCCAGCAGCCAGGCAAAAGCGGTTTCGCAATCGACAGGCAGCGGTTTTTCCATGCCCTGTTGCCAGGCGTGAACCAGTATTTGCAAATAATCCTGCGCGCGATCGCGCGCGATCGGGGACAGAATTACGCCTTGGTCTGAACCGATCTGCAGAGTTTGCAGCGGCAGACCGGAAGCGCAGGCGGCGAGATGAAGCACCCAACTCCGCACCAGATTGCGCCATTTGAACTGGTCTTTATTGAATAGCGGCTGCGGACTCAGCTGTATCAGTGCGTAATGGCCTGAGTTCGGGTCTTGCCGTAAACCGGCCAGATTACCGCTCAGGCTGATGCGGACGGTCTTATCAGCTAGACTCGACTCGAATTCCAGTTGGATATCTTGCGTATCTACCGCCAACGGCCATTCCCGATAGGCTGTACTTGCCGACAGCCAGCTCTGCCAGGCCGGAGCGGCGATGGCGTCGTGCGCCAGACGCGCGAAACCGCCCAACGGCAATTGCCCTTTTCGCGCCAGCAGCGTGCGCTGTTGCGCAAAAAACGCTTCCTTCGCGCTCTCATCTACTTGACTCGCCTGGGCTGAGTGTAAAAACCCGCTACCCAGCATCCAGCAATCCAGGCCGTCGAAGTCGAAGGGCTCGTTGTCTTCGCTGACGGCATGATCCGCGTCGAACCAGAGCTTCAGACTTTCGTTGCAAAAACTCATGACCGGATAGCGCAGAAACCGCGCCAGAGCGGTCAGAGACAGGTCTATCGAATCATCAGAAATGCCGTCGGGCAGTGGAATTACGCTTATCGGCGACTGCTTTTCCTGCCGGTGCCATTCGCGCGCGTAGGTGAACAAACGCGAATCGCGATCGCGCGCGACGTAGCGCCCGCTGAAAGCCTGCAACGGATGTTCCAGCGTCAACCGCTCCAGCAACGACTGTCCGTTGCCGGCTCCGGGTAAACGCCATCCCAGCCGCAGATAATCGCGTAGCTGGGCTACCAGTACCGAAGGCGGGCGCAATGCGTTATCGCGCACACTACGCCCAACCCAGCTGATATAGAGTTGCTCGCGCGCCGACAGCAAGGCTTCCAGAAACAGGTATTGATCGTCCTGTCTGCGCGAACGGTCGCCGGGCCGGTAGCCGCCATGCAGATTGCTCATCAAATCGAAGCTGTGCGGTTGATGGCTGCGCGGGTAATCGCCGTCATTCATGCCCAGCACGCAGACGATACGGAACGGAATGGCGCGCATCGGCATCAGCGTGCAAAAATTGACGCAGCCGCCCAGGAAACGCTGCGTCAAACCGGGTTCATCCAGCGCGGACAGCCAGGCCTCGCGCACCACCGTAACCGGCAAGGCTTCGTCCACAATGCCGCCCTGCTCACAAACGCTACGCCAGGCTTCCAGGCTTTGCAGCAGGCGCCCGCGTGTTTTGCGGTCGCGGTCATGGCTATCGTCAAAAAAATCCTCTATCAACGCCAGCAGGCGTTCCTGCCATTGCGCCGGCGTCGCGTCCTGCCGCAGGCTGTGCCAGTAACGCTCCAGGGTTTCCAGCAGATGCGCGAGCGCACCGACCAGTTGCGCCTCCAGCCCCCCGATTTCCTCATAGGGCTGCACGCCGTCGAAGGCTGCACCCGCGCCCAGCGCATAGCCCAGCAGCATGCGGCGCAGACCGAACTCCCAGGTGTTCTGTTCCAGCGATACCGGCATATCGAGACCTTGCGTACGCTGTCGGGCATTCAGCCCCCAGCGTATGCCCGCGCCTTCTATCCATAGATGCAAGCGCGGTATATCCTGCTCGCGAATCGCGAAACGTTCGCGCAGGCACGGCGCCTCCAGCAACGCTAAAACTTCGCTGACGGAAAAACGCGCATCGGGCAGATTCAACAGCTGTTCCAGCGCGACCAGCATCGGGTTTTGTCCGCGCTCGCGTTGATCGGCCAGACTGAACGGTATGTAACGCGGATCGTCCCGCCCCATCTGTCCGAAGACGGCGCGGATCTGCGCGGCATAAGTATCTATATCCGGCACCATCACGATAACATCGCGCGGAGACAAACGCTTGCCGCCTTGCTCCGCCAGCTGAAATCGCTCCAGCAACTGGTCGTGCAGAATTTCGACTTCGCGTTGCGGGCTATGCGCGATATGAAAGGCTATCGAGCTGTCGGCTGCTATTTCGGAGCAAACACCGGACTCAGGCAACGGTTCCAGATCCAGTATGGCTTGCTGCACTTGTTGCAACAGGCTCGGCTTGCCAACATCGGCATAATCTTCGAACAAATCGATGCGGTTATCGGGCCAGCCCCAATCGCAGTAATTTTCCGTATGATCGAAGTGATCCAGCAGCCGGATATAATCCCTGCCCTGTTTGCCCCAGGCCGCCAGCAGCGGATTGGCGTATAAATGCAACTCCGCATCGCTCAACAGCGCGGGCATGCCCGGCTTGCGCGCCTGACGTTTGCGCTCGGCTTTCAGCAGATCCTTGTCTTCGACGATATCGGCCCAGAAATGGCGGCAGGGATTGTGTATGCACAGCACGATCTGACTGAAACGCCCGAGCCTGGCCAATGCCTCCAACGTTTGCTGCGGCAGGGAAGAAATTCCGAAAACGATAACCCGGCGCGGCAACCCGGCAGGGCGGCGGTCGAGAGCGTCGCCAAGCGCCAGAAAACGCTCATGCACGTCCGCGCGGCTGCTCGCGGCTGCGCTATCCATAGCCGCATCGGCCTGCAGATTGCGCCAGAGTTGCGCCTGCCAGCGCTGGTCATCGGGCAAGTCGCGTGCAATACCTTCGGCGCTGCGCAGCACATCGCGTCCGCGCGCCCAATCCGTCAGCCAGTCGGCGCGGTAAACCTGATACTGATCGTATAAATCAGCCAGACGTTCGGCAAGTTGATAGCGCTTGCGCTGGTCGCCGTCGTCATGCAGAAACTTTTGCAGGGACGAACAGCCGGATTGTTGCACCCACTCCGGCAATAAACGGTACAGCCGCCATAGCAATACCGCCTCGCCCAAAGGTTGCTCGTCGGGAATTTCGGCATCGCCCAGCACCGCGCGGTATAGATTCCACAGAAAGCGCGCCGGCAATTGCATTTCCATCGCGCCGGCGATGCCGAGCGCGCTATCGGCTGCCAGTTCCTGCTTCAGCCACTGCCCCATGCCGGCGCTTTGCACCAGCACGATTTCATTTTCCAGCGGCGCCAGCGGATGCGTTTGCAGCCAGTAGGTCACCAGATCGCGCAGCTGTTCCAGCCGGTTGGAATGGATGACGGCGATGCCGGTATTCAGCTCGGTTTCATTGTTCACGGGATTTATTCATAACCGGCGCATGACTGTGCATTGCCTTGAGTAGCGCTGCAGTGAAATCAATGCGTTTCGTCTGTCACGATGTGCAAGGTCTGCGTCGGGAATGCAAACCGCACTCCAATGGCATCGGCCAGGCGCAGGATATCGATAAAAATTCCCTGCTGTTGATTGAGCTCTGCGGACCAATCAGGTACTTTCAGAAAGAAATACACCAGAATATCGAGACTGCTGGGTCCGAAGTTATTGAACACGACCTCGATTTTGTCTTTCCGCGTTTCCGGATGAGTAGCAATGATCCGCTTGACCCCCTCGACAAAGCTTTCCATTTTTTCAGCCGATGTGTCGTAAGTCAGGTTCAGGACGGTTTTTACCCTCCGGAATTTGCGCAACCCCAGATTGTCTACGGTGCTGCCCACTATTTTACTGCTGGGAATGGTCACCACAGAATCGTAAAAAGTGCGGATTCGCGTACTTCTGAAC
Organism: Candidatus Methylospira mobilis; assembly: GCF_009498235.1. Taxonomy (NCBI): domain Bacteria; kingdom Pseudomonadati; phylum Pseudomonadota; class Gammaproteobacteria; order Methylococcales; family Methylococcaceae; genus Candidatus Methylospira; species Candidatus Methylospira mobilis. The sequence continues at coordinate 3,023,575 of NZ_CP044205.1, forward strand.
CCCACATCTTCGACGTTGCCCTCGATATTGTTCACTTTGACCCAATGACCGATAACAAAAGGTTTCTCGAACATGATAATAAGGGAACCGAGCAGGTTGGCCAGAGTTTCCTGCGCCGCCAGGGCAACGGCAAGGCCGCCTATGCCGAGGCCGGCGAGCACGGAATAAGCCGGCAACCCCAGTCTATCGGCCCCGGTGACCAGAATTGCAATCGCGAGCACGATGGTCACCAGACGTAACGCTATACGGATGAGCTGGCTGTCGATACTACCCGTACGCAGCCGTTCGTGAGCGATGATGCTTTCCGCGACAGCCCCGCCGGCAACCCAGACCGCCCAGGTCAGGGCGAGAAAAAACAGGCCCCACAGCGACAGCGACATTATCTGGTAGACTACGCCGGAAACCCGCAGAACTTCGGCAAAAATCGACGTAACCACCGGCATCACGATTACCAGACTGAGCGGTTGCAGCAAGTGCGCCCATCTTCCGGCAGTTGTTGTTTTCTTCCTGGCCCAGCGGCTGCTTAGGCGAAAGCATAGCGAAACGACAGCCAAGCCGGCGCTCAGAACAAGCAGAATGCCGAACCATCGCCACAGCGGTTGATCAAGAAACACAGGGCGGGAGCCCTCCGCCATTTCGAGCACCCAGCGGGTAGGAACTACCCTGCGCAATACAAGCGCCACCCCGCTCGGACTATACGAGGCGAAATCATACCAGCCGGCGGATGCGCCAGGCTTGTAGGGCATATCCTTTATTTTCTGGTAAAACTCGGGAATCCGTCTCACCGTTTCCGGGGAAAACAGATATTCTCCAGCCCGCGGGCCCTTTTCGACCCTCGCAATCCGGATCTCGGAGTCGGGCAGAGTCCAGCGCTTGAATTCTGCAGAACTCATCGTCTGCGCATCGGGAATCAATTCGGAGGGAGGGATGCTCATGCGGTCAAGTATCTCCTTCAACTGTATTGCCAGTCCCCTGGAGGTTTCTCGAACCGTAGCCTGAGGCAATTCGCTCAAATCCAGCGTCCGTTCGGCATCATCCACCATATTGAAAGAATCCCGCATAACGGCCAGTTCTTCCTGCGAAAAGTATAATCTCGGGGAGTCCTGGTATGACTGCAATACTCCGATTCCATTCGCATAGCCTTCGCTCATGGCTTTGACGAACCCATGGAGCGTAGCGCGAGGACTGGTGGTGTCAATGGGCCGGAGGGGAGTCGCTTCATCGGCGTTGGCGCCGCCTCCGGCCCATTGCAATACCGACAAGGCAAGAAGCAATGCGGCAAGGCGACGTTTTGAGGCAAAAATTGATAGTCCGGTCTGTATCATCGTCAGCGGGCTCAAAAAGCGGATATCGGATAAAGCTATCTACAGTTGCCAATAACTTTATCAGGCGGTCACGCTATTTCTCTTTGCGCAGCATGTTGATCGCATGACTGACGTCGCTACTGAAATACTCCAGGGTACGGTTCATCGCAGCAACAGTGTCTCGATTGCCCGATCCGGCGGGCCGTTCAGTGTAATGCGCGTCATGTGCAGCCAGCTCCTTTACACCATCTCCGCTCAGTATGGCCCAGTGCACGTTCAGAACGCTGTCGCCGTCAACGCTGCGGTCGAAGCGGAGAATTTTTACCGTCACCTGATAGTCGATACCCGCCGCGCGTTTCCATGGATAAACCGCTACCCTGTTGCCGGGCAGTTGCGCCCTCAGGTTTTCAGCCAGCACCTGGGTGACATTATCCTTGAGCGGTCCCGCCCAGCGATCGAACTCCGCCAACTGCAGTTCATTCTGGCCGCTGCGCGTGACAATTTGCGGACGATCCAGATATTCCGGTATTTCGACAGGCCCCACGCCAACGGAACTATCCGTTGGCGCCGACTCGTTCCGCTGCGCCGCCGTGGCGCTGTCGGCGAGAACGTAATAGTGAGGCTCAGGGCTGCTGCAACCGCTTAACAGCAACAGAAAACAGAATGCGGATATAATTTGTAGTCGGCGTATCATGGTTTGGCTCCGCTCCCCGCCTTGCCGTTAAGCAAGGCTTCAGGATGTCGTTCGAGATAGTCGGTCAGCGCGCGGATAGAGCGCGCCGAGGCGGATAGTTCTTCCAGCGCATTGCTGATGTCAACCGACATCGGCGCGCCCGGTTCTATTTGTTCCAACGCCCTGGCCGTCGATCCCAGACTTTTTTCAAGACTGGCGCTCAGCGTCGCTATTTGCTTGTCGGTGGTTTGCGCAAGATGGCGCATATCCGCCAATGCCAGATTCAACGAATGCGTTGCCTCCTTCAAGTCGGCGGAATTAAGCAGCTTGTTGCTGCCCTTGACCGTACCCAATAATTCCTCGCCGATTTTGTCGAGCGGCAGTTTCTTCAGGTTGGCGACGATATCGCCGATATTCTTCATCAATTCATCGGTGGCTGACGGCAAAGTCGGCATTTCAGGATACTGTCCGCCGTAAATGAGAGTCTGGCGCGGCGCATCCGGGTAGAAATCGACATCGACATACAGCTGCCCGGTAATCAGACTGCCGGTTTTGAGCCGCGCGCGCAGTCCGCGCTCAATCAGTTTTTCCAAGCCGGGATGTCGGCCCGCGGCAATGTTGGCTTTCTGCGATTCAAGGAATTTTTTTATCTCGCCTCCCTTGTTCATCGGCATCAAGCGTTCAGGGTTAATCTCGACGATAACCGGGACTCTGATCTTAAGGGAGAAGTAATCCACCTCCAGCCGTATATCGGTGACGGTGCCTACGTGTATGCCCTTGATTTCCACCGGCGCGCCGATATTCAGACCGCGAACCGAGTCGTCGAAATAAAGCATGAAGTTATTTCTTACAGTATATGAACCTTCGGCGATACTGGCAAAATCCTTGTGCAGCCGGAAGCGGGTATCGGCGTCGCTGGGCGGAATGTCCGGGTCGTTCAGACCGGGAGTTTCGAAGGTGATGCCGCCGCTCAACAGCGTTACCATCGAACCTACCTTCAGGTTGACGCCCTGCGCGCCCATCGACAGGTCAACAGCGTTGACTTGCCAGAAATGCGTGCCGTCTTTTATCAGACGATCATAGGGCGCATTGATAAAGATTTCGACCTGCACGCTACGCCGGTCTTCGGCCAGTTTGACATCGACAGCCTGTCCGACCTGGATATCGCGAAAATAGACGGGCGTCCCGTAACCCAAAGGACCTGCGCTATCCGCCGAAAGCAGGAACGACCGCCCGGGCGTGTCGGCGCTGACATGAGGCGGCTGATCGAGACCGCTGAATTTGTATCTGGGCTTGCCGTCGCCGAATTCGACACCGATGTAATTGCCGGCGAGCAGCGTATCCATGCCGGATACGCCACTCAGGCCGAACTGCGGTTTTACCACCCAGAAAACGGTGTTTTCCTTTATGTGATCCGCGACATGCTTGTCCATTTTCGCCGTGACCAGCACCTGCGTCAGATCCTTGCTGAGTTCCACGCTCAAGACAGTACCGACCTCGACGTTTTTATATTTGATTTTGCTTTTACCCGCTTCCAGACCGGAAGCTTCCCTGAATGCAATCGTGACGGTCGGCCCCTCGGCGCTGAGCGTCTGATAGGCCAGCCAGATGCCTATCGCCAGCGCTATCAGCGGAATGACCCAGACCAGCGCCAAGCCTCTGGATTTTTCCACCAGGGCCTCTCCGCCTTGCTGCTGCGGTTTGCTTGCCATGACGGTTTTGTTCGGTTCTTTTGGGGCTTGGGACATGCTTATTCCTTTTCCTTCATAGGCTGATTTTCGAGGTTATCCCAGATCAAACGCGGGTCGAAGCTCATGGCGGCAAACATGGTGATCACCACGACGCCGGCAAAGGCAACCGCGCCCGGACCGGCGTCGATCGTGGATAGCGAACCCATTTGGACCAGAGCGACCAGTATGGTGATGACAAAGATATCGATCATCGACCAGCGCCCGATCAGTTCGGTCAGGCGATAAATCACGGTGCGTTCCCGTGGACGCCAGTTCGACTTGACCTGCACGGAAAGCAGCAGGCCGGTCAGCGCCAGCAGTTTCAGCACCGGCACGGTGATGCTGGCGAAAAAGACCACCAGCGCCAGAGGCCACATGCCGCCGACTATCAATGCCTTGACACCGCTGAGTATGGTGTCCGCTTCTCCCCGACCCGACATTTTTACGGTCATGATCGGCAACAGGTTGGCGGGGATATAGAGAATATAGGCAGTTAATGTCAGCGCCCAGGTGCGCGTCAGGCTATCCGGTTTGCGCAAGTGCAGACTGCTGCCGCAACGCGGGCAATAACGGTGCGCGTGCTCCGCTACGGAATTGATCGGCGTCAGCAGACGGCAATCGTGGCAAACCAGATAGCCTGCCCGCGTTGCTGTGCGTCTACTCTGGATCACGATGCCGCTCCTATTTTTTCCCAAATATTATCGACATCCAGCGAGGCATCCGTTGCGGCCACGAACAGCATCAATGCTGCAAACGAGTAGAGCGCGATGCCCGGCTGCAGTGTCGCCAGATCGGCCATTTTGACCACGGCTACCAGTATTCCCAGCATGAACACTTCGGTCATCGCCCAGGGCGACAGCGTTTCCAGCAGTCTGAATACCCGCGCCGCTCTCGGCGCGAGCCGGTTGAATCGCATCGGGATCAGGACATATAACAGCAACAGGGCTCTGGCCAGCGGTGCCAGGATGGTAACGATAAAAACCAGCGCGGCAATTTCCCAGTAGCCTTGCTTATACATTTCAACGATGCCTGTCATCAGCGAGCCTTCCTGCACTATTCCGGCTATGCTCATGCGCAGCAAGGGGAAAACGTTTGCCAGCAGCAGCAGAATCAGGCAGGTAAGCGCCAGTGCCAGGCTAAGATCGATGCCGCCGCGCTTGCGTTCGCACAGCACCGCGCCGCAATTGCTGCACAGCGCCTTTTCACCTTTCTGCAGCCAGGGTTTGCTATATAGCTGATCGCAATCGATGCAGGCAATGAGCGCTTCGGCATTATTTTGTGTTTCATGCATGGAGTGATGCACCAACCAGTTCGATTTTAAGCGGCTTGACGCTATCCAGATGTATATCGCGCTGAGGGAAGGAAATGACGACGCCTATCTCATCGAACAGTTCCTCCAGGCGAATGCGAAGGTCGCTGGCTACACGCATCCAATTAGGCACTTTACTGATATCCACCCAATAGTCCGCTCGAAAAAGCAGAGAGCTGTCGCCGAACTCCTGCAGATAAATTTCAGGAGCAGGATCGTCGAGCGTCCGGGGATGCTCCTCAACCGCACGCTTCAATACCGACATGACATCATGGATCGGCGAGCCATAAGCAGCATCAACACTAATCGTGAAACGCATATGATGATCAGACAGCGTCCAGTTGGTAACATTTTTCTCCAGTAGGGTTGAATTCGGAATCAACATATCGATCCCGTCGAAGCAACGGATTTGGCAACAGCGCGCGCCAATATCGTTAACCCGTCCGCGCACGCCGTCCACTTCCACGATATCGTTCAAACGAATGGGACTTTCCACCAGCAGAATCAGCCCGCTGATAAAATTATTAAGTATGTTCTGAGCGCCAAAGCCAAGGCCTATGGCGAGCGCACCGCCGACAAAAGCAAATACGGTTAGCGGGATGTTCACTGCCAGGAGCGAGAAAACGACCAGAAGAACGGCCGTAGCCATACTGAAAATGCGATGTATCAACAGCGCAGAACTTTCCTTGCCGGAAAAACGCTGCATAATGCGACCACGCCACCAGTTACCGATACGCGTCGAACACCAGAGCCCTATCACCAGGATGGCGAGCGCCTGCATGATTTTACCCAGGGTCACACTACGCTTGCCGACAATCTCGCGCCCCTCTACCATGATTTTATCTTCGACAGCGACTATTTCAAAATTCCAAGCCTCAACGCTCAGTTTGTAGATGGTGAGTTGAAGATTTTTCAGGCGTTCGGCAAATGAAATGCTCTCTTTCGGTCGGAACATACTCTCGCTCCAGCTGCGCAGATCGCCGTCCAGATCTTCAGCCTCGGCCAAAGCCCCGCGCAACATGGACTCCCAGCGGACAAGAGCGGCCTGCTCCCGCATAGCCGGCGCGCGGTCACCATACTCCTGTTTCCAGGCGTCGACATGCTGCTGCTGATCGTCCACGCGCCGGCGGATTATTTCGAGTTCGGCGCCGAGAAAATCGAGCCAGGAATCCACAATATCTCGAATACGCTGGTATGCGCTCATCGCCGTTTCGGCTTCCTTGCTCGCTTGTTGATGGACGCTGGCATAGCGGTGCTCCCACAACTCGCGGCGCATTGCCAGAAGAAGTGCCTGCATGCGCATTATCTTCAGAATTGCCGCTGCTGCCTCTGTTTCAAGCTTGCTCGCGTCCAGTTCTACCCGGTTCTTAACGATTTCATGATTTCTCGCCTGTTCTTCCTGAGGGTTCGCCGGCTTCCCGTGCTCCTGCATTTTTTCCAAGCGCTCACGAACCGCATCGAAGCGGGCTTGAGATTCCCGATCTGCTTCTATCGCTTTTTGCGTTGCTGCTTCGATTTCCTGCTGTTTTCGATCCAGAAGCGCCAGCTTGGCATCAAGATCGGCAGGAGTAAGCGGTGAAATGCGGCTGGCGGTCAAAGCCTGACGTTTTAACAGCGTTTGTTCGCTGATGCGAACCGATAGTAATTCATTGTGAAAGTCGCGCTCGGTGTCGAGCATCGCCAACCTGGCTTCTTCTTGCTGGCGCCGCAGGTCGCTTAAACTCCGTAACCAATTGGCGCGCTCCTTTTCATCAACGGCAGAACCTTCCAGCCGTTCATCCGCCTTGCGCACCCCTTGCTCTGTTCGCTTAAGATCCAGGCGCGCATCTTCCAGTGTACGATCGAACAGCGCTTGCTCTTTGCGTAGCGCCTCGACTTCGCGCTCCTTGGCGAGTACCGCGTTCCACAAATTATCAATGAAGTCTGCGGCATAAGGCCCTGGCAGCTCAAATCCATGCCAGGCAAGCGTTTTCTCCGCTGTTTCCCGATGATAGCGACGTATGGATTCCAATCTATTCAGCGAATCGAGATGAGTCTGATACAGTTGCGCCAACAACCGCAACGTGCGCTTGTACTCCCCCCACTCGGCATCCGTTGCTCCCGCAGACTGCACCGCGGCGGCATCTACCGGCAGGGCGGACAAACGTCTGCGAATTTCCGCCAGACGGTCATGCACCACGCCCTGTTGCATTTCGCTGGAAGGCGGTGAAACGTCACCATTTCCTTGAGAAAACGTGGGCAGGCTTAACATACCTGCGACAAACGACAGGAAAGCAAAGGCAAGCCAAGGCTGCCGCCGGATATGTCGCTGTATCATGCAATCTTTCGCACTCAACCCGTTCGACCCAAAAATAATGAAAAATGTGTAATTCTATTTTATCAAACAGGCTTACCAACCGCGCCCGGCCCAGCCTATCTCTCCGTATTTGCGGAACGTCGAATGTTGCAGTCGCCAAGAGGAAATCGATTTTGCAGAGATTCTTTGAAACCTGGCGGCAGGATGTCCAAGATTAACACAAGCAAGCGGCCAGAGACTATAGGGCTTTGAGTCTATAAACTGACGCAGCCGGGAAAAAAGCCGGGTAAACGTTTCTATTCATTAGCTCCCTGATCGCATACGCAGGACGCTCCAGTCGCATTCGCAGCGCTACGCCCACAAACGAGGAAGTATTTTCGCCACATACCCCGAAGATGGACTCTTGCTTCATTGACTTGACCGAACCGGATCAAAGTTTTTAAGACTATCCTGTATTGCCTGATAGGAGTCGGGAGAAATACTCACTTCACCACGCAGGGGGTTGTCTACCGCAGCCATAAGAAAAATCATAAATCCCAGGAAAATCGAGAATACGGCCGTCAGCGCAAGATGCGTCTTCATTGATGGCAGATGGAAGAAGTAAATCAATGGAATAATGAGGAACGCCCCGGCAAGCATGACGACCCAGAAAACAGCCGGAATGCCTACGTCTACGGAATCCATACGCGCTCGACGCAATTCAATCAGATGATTAAACGCGGTGACCGACTCCGACAAAAGGATTTGCTGACTGATCGAGTCCGGTTGATAACCTGACAAGACGCCATAAAAGCCGGTAAGAATCACAGCCCCGTCATTCGGGCTCTCTCCATGCCGATGTAACGGCCACTCAACATCAATGACATAGGCTAGATAGTCTGCGAGATAGTTCTGAAGCGAGTGTTTGGCGGGTTCCTGCAGCGCGCTGATATCCCGGTAAAGCGCCGCAATGGAAGCGGCCTCCTTGCTGGCCAGCGATCCGACGCTATCAAAGTTTTGCCAGGCTGCAACCGCAACCAGCCCCAGCAACAGCCCGTACAGCATACCGACACCGGCAAAAACAGCACTGATCGGTTCGTTGGTACTGTCGGAAATACGAAACGTGTTATAAATCCACCCGCGCAACGCAATTAAACCTGCGAGCGAAAAAGCAAGAAACGACAAAACGATACCCGCACCGAGTTGCCAGGTCGGCAAATCATAAATCCAGTACACTTATAATTATTCCAAATAGCGAGGGGAAAACAGACGGGAGTCAGCGATAACACCGTTAAAATAAGCCGTTCCAGCCCTAAACCCTCTCTCGCACAGGAGAGGGGCCAATGTTGATGGCTATACCGTCATAGGGCCATAGGGCGGCGAATACGTTTGCATACCAGAGTAACCAACTCTGGACAGAAAAAGAATCGCGCCGTTATTTTTTTTCGCCCGCTGCTCCCGGATTCGCCAACGCCTGCGGACTATCCGGCGGCCCGGAAAACTCAATTTGTCTGGCGTCCTTCGGCGCCTTGAAAGCGAAGTCGGTGGACGCAGGCTTCCGCTTCAGATTCCAGTCGAAAAATTCAACCATGTAGCGCGGGGAGTCGGCGGCATCCTTGTAGGTAATCGCCAAACGCTTCGGCAGAGCCTCTTTACCGCTTTCGATCCAGACTTCCCAGTCAACCCCCGGACCAATAAAAGCCAGGTGGTCGCACAGCGCGCCATTCACATTGGAAGCACCAACGACGAAGGCGCTGCTCAAGTCCCGGGTCATGACCGCGTAAGGGTCGCTAGCCATGAAATTCGACGCTGGAAAATGGATGCCTGCCTTGGTAATCAACAAGCTCAACGTGTCCTCAATGCTGCCGGGGGCGTCGAGGACTGCATAAAGGTTCTTGGCGGGATCGAACGCCCACACCTTGGAACCGTCGTAGGTAATCTGGTAAGCCGGACCGTCGCCGCTAATTCTGACCCGTAACTTATTGGGACGCTCCAGCACCAGGTCGGCCTGGGCGAAGAAAGTCAGAAATTGTCCGGTCGATGCAGGAATTTCCACCGAACTACGTGTGTGATAGCCATAGGATCCGGCTGCGACCAAGGTATCGCTCATGCGCTTCAAAAGAGCAAGAGCACGCTGATCCATGACGGGATGAGCCGAGTTTTCGGCGTTGCCCGCAGGCGCAGCCGTTTTTGGTTCTTCCGCTGAGGGTTGAGCCGGGATCCGCGGGTTATCCGGCGGTAAATCATCCGCACAGGCGCTCGCAGACCAAACAAGAACCAGAGCCATAAACAGCCGGACCATAGCCTTCCGTTGAAACCGATTTGCGATCAATTCTGCTTGCATAGTCAAGCCTCCCATTTCTTGGTTTAAATTTGTTTACAGCCGCTTCCTCTGCGATACTCACGCCAACAGGAGCAGGCCAGACTAGAATGGCTGCTTGACAACCTGATAATAAACCCCGTTGCTTCCGAACTCCGGCTTGAACCAGTTTGGGCCACAGCCGTAGTATTCGACGGATTTCACCACCGCGTTGGTGCAGCCGGCCGGCAGGGCGGACAGCTGGGAGCCCACCGGCAACGGCGAATCAATCACAGGAGGCTGCGCGACGGAAGGCGGGGCGGATGCCGTCGCTGCGTAAGTGGGCTGTTGCGACGATTTCGCAGCGGCCGAACCGGCCATCGCGCCCACCGCCACGCCGGCCGCCCCGGCAGCCATTACTTGCCCAGTTGTAGCGTTATAACCGTTATTGTAATAAACATTGGCGGAACCGTAAGGCACCGGATGATATACCGCTGCGGGAGGGTGGTATACGGCCGCAGGAGGATGATACCCCGGAGCGCCATACGCAGCCGGGGGCCGGCCATAATAAGCACCGCTTCGGGTGACGGTACTTCCTGAAGCGGTAGTGGCAGTGGCGGTGCCGCCGCCCCAGGATGCCGAGCCGCCATTGGCCGTAGTCGCCGAACCGCCGGAACCCGCGTTCCAGGAAGCGCTGCCGCCTCTTGCGCCGGTCGCGCTGCCGGACCCCCCGCCCCAGGAAGCACTGCCTCTGTACCCGGAGGCCGACCCGCTGCGAGCATGGGCCGCAGAGGAGAGCAGGGCTGCAACAAGGGCGACAGCCAGAATGGCTCTGATCTGATAATTATTGTGTAGACGCATAAACTCTACCCTCCGGTGACGTATTCAAGCTGAACTACTTTTTTTGGTAGAGATTTACCAACCTACTTAATTTAGTGAGCTCATGCAGGATTTTGCGCATCGCACAGACAGGCTGGAAGCAAGGGATAAAACACGTCGCGAATGAGCTTACCGGCCATGACAAAATTCCCGCCCCCATAAAAAGACACCCTCGACCCCGCGCACGCTCCCACCCTCTCCCCGTGGAAGAGAGAAACGGCACAACAGGCACGCCAACCGCCCATGGCGAGCGGTCATGGATGGCCTCTTACTGTTTCGGAATCAACGGCATTGCGGAACTGATCTTTAAATCGGCAGCCGCAATCCATACGCTTTCAATCTGAACAAAGCGCATTGCAATTTTGTTGGACAGCGCTTTCGCAACTTTCTTGTAATAATTTTTCACTATTTTGCTTCTGGACTCGCGGACATCAAACATGTCTTGCACCAATTCGGCGGCTTTGTCCTCGCTCAGATCATCATAATTGTCCGCGTAGTCCTCGATCACTTTCAGTTTACGGTCGTTAACTTTCATCAGATCGGCTTCGTACTGGTTATAGATGGTCCAAAACTTCTTGGCTTCGTCATCGTTGAGCGGCATGGAGGCTTTTACAAACGCACGCTTGTCCATACGCAGTTCGGCGCGCAACAAACTGATTGCATCCTGTTCGCCGCCAGCCGGCGCAACTGCATCCACAGCTTCGGCGCAAGCGGCGCCAAAAACAAGAGCAAACGCAAACGTCAACGTAGTTATCTGTTTTTTCATATTAATATCCAAAATGATTTGTTTATTCAAATCCGGAACAGGAAAGCGCATCCTGCTTCGGGAAGCTTCATTCTAAATCTTGGCACATCCCCTTTTCCATTAGCATTTGGTCTTAATAGGCTCAATTTACGCTAACCGGCAACTATGTATAACGCAGAAAAGCATCAGAACGGCATCACGGTGAAGGGGGTCTCATCAGTGACCGCCTCACCTTGTTTACGGTTGGCGATCAGCACGAACTGTCCGGCCCAGCGCTCCATGATACGCTTGGCAGGGCCATACCAGGTCAGACGCGTAAGATCGATCGGAGCAATATCCGCCATATCGCGATCTGCAAAGGTAGCGACGATTTCGTTTGTTTTCAAATCGCGCAACCGGCCTTCGAAAGCCGCTCTACGCTGATTGACGACACCGGCAACAGTTCCCGTTCCCGGCGGCCCCGCCCAGCTGAGCGCGTGCAGCACAGGAGTGGACGGGTCGATTTCGATCAGAGCCAGCTCCAGCCGTAAAGCGGGGTGTTTTTGCGACTCCTGACGTTCGACTACCCGGAAACGATGATGGGGATCATTTTTAAAAGCCTTCACAACCTGATCGTGAAAATAGAGCCCAAGCTCTGCGATATCAGCCTGTACGTCGCTGAACCACGCGGCGGAGCTCATGCCGTGCAGCCAGTCCATTTCCATCATATATCGGGTGTTCACCGGAGCGACCAGCAGCTCCCGATAGTTGTTTTTATCGAAACCGGGCTTGATCCAAACCTTTTGAAACGGCAAGTCGGCGCGCGAGCGCTGCCGCTCCGGATGTGCGATGAAGCCCGCGTCAGGCGCAGGATCGACAACGGCGGTCTTTACCTCATTGCTGCCCGAGCGAATGCTCGAACAACCGGAAACAGCAAGGGCCGACAACAGCATAAAAACGCCTGCGGTTCTGCCGCCCGCAAGTGCGGCCTGTTTCGTTCTCAATGCCATACGGCAACGCGCATAATCGGTATCCATAACACATAAACTATCACAGACAGCGGTGCGCGGCTACCGGTCCCCAGAGTCGATGTCTACGCGCCCGGCAACAAACAGTGCCGAGTCGACAACCGGCTTGAGTTATTGCCGTTGTCCGCAGGCAACACGACAAAAGGGGACAATTACCGCGCCGTCGAGCTTCTGCTGTAACGCCAACCCGCTTACTCCCGGCATATATCCAGATCCGACAGGACACAACCAGCCTGGCGAGGCGCATAAAGCGCGTAAAAAAACTGGGCATTGCAAAAACCGGCAGAGCGCGGAGCAATGCAGACACGTCAGCGCCTTGAGAACCAACGCGTCGCCGTCGCCTCAACCAGTGACCGTTCTGTAAGCGGGACATGGGACCAAAGTCCAATAGACTCTCCCGATTTTTTGGGTTAATGTACTTCAGGAATACATATGGGCATATATGAAACTATGCCCGCAAACCGATTAAAGTATACTGGCAACTTTCTCCTACTCCTGCTGGATCACGTACAGGATGATACCGAAGATTCGATCATTGAAAACCGTTGGAAGCCGCCTGCTTCTGATTCTTCCAGTTATTTTATCCGCTGCCTGCTCATACAAAATCGGACCAGATTACGAAACCCCGGAAACAGAGGTATCGTCCGACTGGCTGGAGGCCGGAGATCAGCACCTGAAAAAAGGCAAGGATGACGATGTCAAGGCATGGTGGCGGCTGTTCAACGACCCGGTGCTGAACAAGCTGGTAGAAACCGCCTACGCGCAAAATATATCGCTTAAAAGCGCCGGAGTGCGCATATTGGAATCGCGCGCGGAACTGGGCGTTGCCATCGGCGATTTGTATCCGCAAAAACAGGACTTTAGCGGTGAAGTCGATAAGTATTCATCACCTTTCATGAGAAATCTCGGGCTCGGCGACAGCATGTGGTTCAGCCGTATCGGCATCCAGTCGAACTGGGAAATCGACGTTTGGGGCAAATTCCGCCGCGCGATCGAAGCTTCGGATGCGCAGCTGATGGCTACCGTGGCCGACTATGACAATATACTGGTATCGCTGACAGCAGATGTCGCCAACGCCTATGTACAGATCCGCACAGCGGAGAAACGCCTGGATATCGCCAATCAGAACGTCAAGGTTCAAACCGACAGTCTGCGCATAGCCACGGCAAAGTTCATCGGAGGCGCCAGTACGCAGCGCGACGTCGAACAGGCCAAAACCATACTCGCCAGTACGCAGGCGACGATTCCAACCTTGCGTAAAGACTTGCGTCAGGCGAAAAACGCATTGAGTCTGCTGCAGGGCATCCCGCCAGACAAGTTCGAAACATCCCTGGGTGCCGCAGAGGACTGCGGAAAAATACCGACCCCTCCGGTTCAGGTTGCGCTGGGCATTCCGGTCGACCTGCTGCGGAGACGGCCGGATATCCGCAAGGCTGAACTGACTGCCGCAGCGCAATCGGCACGCATCGGCATGGCCAAGGCCAACCTCTATCCGGCTTTTTCAATCAGCGGCAGCTTTGGTTTTATCGGTACCAATTCGCAAGGCAGCAGCCTCAGCGATATGTTCAGTTGGGGCCAGCACTTTTATCGTTTTGGTCCGTCGGTGCAATGGAATCTGTTCAACTTCGGACAACTCACCAATCAGGTCAGAGGGCAGGATGCGCGCTTCGAAGCGCTGCTGCTGGACTATCAAAACACGGTACTGAAAGCGCAAAAAGAAGTTGAAGATTCGCTGATCGCCTTTCTAATGGCGCAAAACTCCGCCGAATTCCTGGCTGAAAGCACCGCCGCGGCGCAACGCTCACTCAATCTCGCCATGCTCCAGTACAGCGAAGGCATCACCGACTTTACAACCGTATTGACGGCCGAACAGGAGCTGCTGAAACAGCAGGACAACTTTGCTCAAACTCTGGGCGGCATCGCTTCGAACCTGGTTGGCGTCTATCGAACGCTGGGCGGCGGCTGGCAAATACGCGAGGGTAAGGAGTTTGTTCCCGAACCGATAAAACAGGCCATGGACAACCGCACCAACTGGGGCGACCTTTTGAAACCAACCCCCATTCCGACCGAACGCCCCACCGACTTGATCCGGGCACCGCAATGGTAAGCAGAAACATCTATAACTTCAGGGAGACTTTTCCAGTGATACGCATATTCAGGATCGGCATTGTCACCGCGCTTGTTCTGGCATCGGCTGCCTGCAAAAAACCGAATACCTATGTTCCACCGCCGCCGCCACAGGTTACGATCAGCCATCCCAGCGTCGGGCCCGTTACGCCCTTCCTGGAATTTACCGGCAACATACAGTCGATCAAAACCGTTGAACTGGTAGCGCGCGTGGAGGGCTACCTGGAAAAAGTATTGTTCCGCGAAGGCGATATCGTAAAAGAAGGACAATTGATGTTTCTGCTCCAGCAGGACACTTACGAAGCCAAACTGCAGCAGGCCCAGGCCCAGCTACTGGCCGACAAGGCCAAGCTGCTGCATGCCGAAACCGAACTGACGCGTTACTCCGGCCTGCTCCAGCAAAACGCCGCGCCGCAAACCTCGGTCGACCAATATCGATATGAACGCGACGCGACCAAAGCCGCCATCATGGCCGACGAAGCGAATGTGACGCTGGCCAAGCTCAACCTGAGCTACACCCGCGTTACCGCGCCTTTTACCGGACGCGCGGGGCGCCGCCTCAAGGACCCCGGAAATCTGGTGGGCGCGGGCGAAAAAACCGTATTGGCCGAAATCAACCAACTGGACCCGATTTACGCCTATTTCACTATCAGCGAACAGGATTTGCTGCACGTCCGCAAGGAACACGAAAATGATGGCAGGGAAAGGGGCCGGGTGCCGGAAATTCCGGTCTTTATGGGCCTTGCCAACGAAGAAGGTTATCCGCACAAGGGCGCGCTCGACTTTGCCGGCATACGCCTGGATACAACCACAGGCACACTGCTGCTGCGCGCGACCTTCAATAACTCGGATTTTAGAATTTTTCCCGGTTCTTTCGCACGTATTAAAACGCCCATAGATAACCCCGCCGCGGCGCTACTGCTTCCGGAAGACGCCATAAGCTTCGATCAACAGGGCCCCTACGTTCTTTTAGTCGACGGCAACAATATCGTGCAACGGCGCAGCGTCGTTACCGGCTCGCGTTCCGGCAAGCAAATTGCGATTACCGACGGCGTTTCCGCAGAGGACTGGGTCATCGTCAACGGCCTGCTAAGCGCGATCCCCGGCAAGCCGGTCACGCCGGTTAAACAAACGGCGGCGGAAACCGGTTCCGGCAATGTGCCCGAAATTGCGGGCGCGGGAGCGGCTGCGCAATGATTTCCAAATTCTTCATCGAACGCCCGATTTTTGCCAATGTTATCGCCATTATCACCATCATTCTCGGCGCTGTCAGTCTGGTCAACCTGCCTGTCGCCCAATACCCGGACATTGTGCCGCCGACCATCCAGGTTACAACGCGTTATCCCGGCGCCAGTGCGGAAACCATCGCCAAAACCATAGGCATACCGATCGAACAGGCGGTCAACGGCGTGGAAAACTCGCTGTATCTTACATCGACCAGCGGCAGCGACGGCAGTTATGTCCTGACCATTACCTTCAGGGTCGGCAGCGATTTGAACACAGGTCTGTCGCTGGTGCAGAACATGGTTAACAGCGCACTGGCCATGCTTCCCGATACGGTGCAAAAACAAGGCGTCAACGTCAGAAAGGTGTCCACCAATATTCTGCAAGTGGTCAGCATTTATTCGGATGACGACCGTTTCGACGAAACCTATCTTTCCAATTACGCCATCATCAACCTGCAGTATCCTCTGGGCCGCATCCACGGCATGGGGCAGGTCAAAACCATGGGCGCCGGTTCCTACAGTATGCGTATCTGGCTCAACCCCGAGCGTTTGCGCTACTACGACCTGACAACCAAAGATGTCGTCACCGCCATTCAACAACAGAATGTCGAAGTGGTTGCCGGCGCGCTGGGCAGCGCGCCGGTGCCGGACGATCAGGCGTATCAGTTCACCGTTAATGCACTGGGACGTTTGTCGGAAGAGTCGGAATTCGAAGACATAATCATCAAGACGCATCGCGACAAAGACAACCAAAGCTCGGCTCAAATCGTCCGCCTCAAGGATCTGGCGCGCGTTGAGTTGAGCCAGCAGACTTACGCCAATTTTGCCGGTCTCAACGGTCACAAGGCGGCGCAAATCCTGACTTACGCCCTGCCGGGCGCCAATGCCATCGAGGTAGGAGACAAGATTCGCGCAAGCATGGAAAACATGAGCCGCGACTTCCCGGAAGGTCTTAAATACGACATACAGTACGACACCACCCAGTTCATCAAACAATCCATACACGCCGTGTATGAAACCCTGTACGAAGCCGGCGTGCTGGTGTTGATCGTCATCATGGTATTTCTGCAGAACTGGCGCGCGACGCTGGTGCCGGCAACCACGGTGCCCGTCACCATCATCGGCGCTTTCGGCGCGATGGCCTTGCTCGGTTTCAGCGTCAACCTGATGACGCTGTTCGCGCTGATACTGGCAATCGGCATCGTGGTCGACGACGCAATAGTCATCGTTGAAAGCGCATCGCATTACATAGAAAAGGGAATGACGCCCAAGGATGCCGCAATCCAGACCATGAAGGAGATGACCGGACCGGTGATGGGCATAACCCTGGTTCTGGTAGCTGTATTCGTACCGACTGCCTTTTTGCCCGGAATCGGCGGCCAATTGTTCCGTCAGTTCGCGCTGGTAATTGCCTCCACCGCCATCATCAGCGCCATCAATGCTGTAACATTGAAACCGGCGCAATGCGCACAATATCTTCGCCCAAGACCCGCCGGCTATCAGCCCAATGCATTTTATCGCGGTTTCAACCGGGTCTACGGCTCGATAGAGGAAGTTTATACCCGATTGATACGCTGGATGGCGCAACGCACCGCTGCCATGGCTTTGCTTTTCTTCTGTATCGTCGGTTTCGGGGCCTGGTTGTTCGCAAACCATCCTGGCGGTTTTCTTCCAACGGAAGATCAGGGGTATTGCATAGTCGTTACGCGTCTGCCTGATGGCGCATCCCAACCGCGCGTACGCGCGGTTGCCGCGCAAGTTGACAATGTTCTGAAGAAAACGCCCGGCATCAAGGCCTGGGTAGTCATCGGCGGATTCTCGCTGCTGGATGCCGCCAACCTGTCCAATACGGTTGCTACCTTTGCGATTTACGAAGATTGGGATAAACGCGGCAAGGAATTGACGCAAAACAATATTATAGCCAAACTGCGCAACGATTTGAACAGCATTCCCGAGGCAAAATTCGCCGTGGTGACGCCGCCGCCGATACAGGGACTTGGTCAGAGCGGCGGTCTGCAAATGATGGTGGAAGATAAGCGCGGCGACAACTTGGCCGAACTGGAAAAAAGCGTTCAGGAGCTGGTCCGCCTCGCCCACACGCAATCGGGTCTGGGATTCTTCGCAACCACTTTCAGCAATCAGAGTCCGCAACTGTATCTGGACGTGGATCGCACCAAGGTACAGTCACTGGGAATCCAGATGAGTACGGTTTTCGATGCCTTACAAAGCTATCTGGGATCTAGCTACATCAATCTGTTCAACAAATTTAATCAGCCGTACCAGGTCTATATCCAGGCAGATGCGCCCTATCGTCTGCAAATAGAAGACATCCAGAATCAGTACGTAAAAAATATTCGCGAGGAAATGGTGCCTCTCGGTACACTGATGACCGTCAACCGCAAACTCGGCACCGAACTGGTGACTCACTATAACCTGTATCCGTCCGCATCGGTGATTGCAGCTCCGGCTCCGGGATTCAGCGCCGGTCAAGCCATCAATCTGATTGAGCAGATGGCGGCCAACGGATTGCCGGCCGGAATGAGCGGCGAATGGACCGCCATTGCCTACCAGCAGAAACTGGCGGGTAATCAGGCCTATTTAATCTACGGACTGTCGTTGCTGCTGGTATTTCTGGTGCTGGCGGCGCAGTATGAAAGCTGGGCAAGTCCGGCGGCAGTAATTCTGGTCGTCCCCATGGCGCTGGTAGGCATCGTCATGGCGCTGATAATGCGCAACTTCGATAGCAATCTCTACACCCAGGTCGGCTTGGTGTTGATGATTGCGCTTGCCAGCAAAAACGCGATTCTGGTAGTGGAGTTCGCGCGCGAACTGCGCGCCGAAGGCATGTCGATAGCCGATGCGGCGGTCGAAGCAACCAGACGCCGCTTCCGTCCGATCCTGATGACATCATTCGCCTTCATCCTCGGCGTAGTCCCGCTGATGAACGCCGAAGGCGCGGGCGCAGCCAGCCAGCAGGCCATTGGCACAGTGGTATTCGGCGGCATGCTGGCTTCTACCCTGCTGGCGATACCGTTCGTACCGGTGTTTTACATCATCACCCAGCGCTGGAGCGAAAGGAAAAAAGAAGCTGGGGGAAAGACTGGAGCATAGTAAAATAGCGACTTAGATGATCCCAGCCCTACATAACAACGAGAAACTCCCTATGCAAACACAGTTCAGGTTTTATACGGCGGCCTCAATATTACTACTTTACACCGTTCTGTCCGGATGCTCATCCAATAAAACCTCGTTGGTAATAAAATCGGAACCGGATGGCGCGTATATATCGCAAACCGAGACCGGCGCCGGTCTGGGCGTCGCACCGGTAACCCTTGACTTCGATAAAGCCGAGCTGGTTAATAAAACCAACAGGGATAAAGAGAGAACGGGCTGTTTTCGCGTAAAAGGTTACAGCGCGCGCTGGATGAGCGGCGCAACCGCGTCATCCGCGCCTGCCATTCGGCTGTGCAATCCGGTCGGCAAAAACTTCACGGTTACCTTGCAGCGTAATGCCAATGCCCCCGGCCTGGAAAAAGACCTTGAGTTCGCCAAGCAGGATAAAGACTCGCAAACTCAGCAGCAGCAAGCGAATGCCCCGCAAAAGCAGCAGGCGAAAGTAGTGCAGCCGGTGGATGAAGCAACGCCAGCGGAGCGGTAAAATGGCTATCAGGAGATATCCAATACGTACGGAGTTATTTCCTACCCCGCAAGGAAATATGTGTGCAGGATTTTACCTGTTGAGACGCCTTGCTGCCATCGTAACCTAATGCCGCAAGATCTACAGAGTTTCTCAACAGAAACATGCCAAGACGCAAATATCGAGTTGAGTTTTAAAAATCGCATCGTTCCGGCAGGGATTACCGGAATCCAGACTCCGTGAATGGTTACCGTGCAAATCGCGAAGCGAACACCCAACCCCCTCTCCCGCCGGGAGAGGCTGGGTGAGGGAAACCGGGCGTGGCGCGTGCGTTTGCATGATACGGGGCAACGCTTGCGCCATGGCCGGTTGGGCGTTATCTCCTGATCGACTGGATACCGGCACCAATACGCTTGGAGAAAATTTGCATTTACCCACACAGCGTTTCGAGCGGATTCGCCCGACTTGAATCCGTGCCGGTATGACGGTCTTCCTGTTTCCGGAGTCTGATCGGACTGAATAGTTATGCAACGATCAGATGTTGAATCAATACGATGGAAACATCTCATCCGATATGCGAGCAACACCAGGCACCCCTTCCGCCAATGCGATAAGCGCCTTGTGCTCTTCTTCCGAAGACACCAAACCCCATAAGTGAACCACACCTTCGCTCACGATTATATTGCGCGCGCCAAAGTCCGTCCAAGGCTGCCTGCCAAGCCTATCAAGCAATTCCAAACGGATTTGGCGATCGGAAGCGGCAGATGTGTTGGTCCGAGGCGGCGACGACGCGAGCGCCTGAATCAAATTGGATCGGCTCACGATACCGGCAAGCTTACCGTCATTCCCGAGGATAGGCACCCGTTTTATACGGTATTTCTCTAGCAGAGTCGCTATCTCGTCCAGCGGTGTATCTTCCAATGCGGATATAACACGGGTCGACATGATCTCGCTAACGTGACGCCCATACGACTTGGCGAACTCCCCGGCCAGGGTCGAAGCAGGCGTCAGCGCCTCAAGCCACCAGGGATGATGCTTGTCGGTGCCGATCTCCTCGCGATGAATAAAGTCCGCTTCGCTGATCACACCAATCACCACCCCTTTCTCGTCAACCACGGGCAACGCGCTGATATCGTGCTCGACAAGAAGCTTAATTGCATCGGCAGCCTCACAGTTCGACTTCACTGTTACAACATCACGAACCATGACATCTTTTGCTTTCATACTGCCCTCTTCTTTCATACTGCTCTCCTTGAAAATAAAGGCGTGTGGAATTATGGGATTACTTGTCATACCGGACTAACATTGCCGACGATCATTCAAGCGCCGCACTTTGCGAATTTTTTGCTGAAAACAGCTGATCAGCATAGCGTGCATATTACAAAAATATAAAATTCAATGGAATACACTACCCACGCAAGACATAGACTACCTATGCGAAGACAGGCTGTCAATCCGGGTATAGAGAAAAGCAGAGCAATTGCGCGGGGTTCATTAAACGTTTTGATACCACCAAGAATGACGCTTCGGGTTCAACATTCGGTCATAAATGACGGACAAACATAAACCGCCTATTTTCACAATCCGTAATACCGACATACCGCGCATTAATTTTGCCATTCCTATTTATTATCTACTTGGTCAATAGGAATTGATACGGGGACAATAGGTAAAGGTCTTTCGATATATAAAGATTGCAACAATCGCCCGACGGATCTGGTAAGCTGACCAGATGTGTACGATTACACCGAACAGTACAATCAATAAATAAAGGGGCATACCATAGTGATCTGGTTGAGTGTAATCTTTGGATTTGGCGCATTCCTTGGACTTAGTTCCTCTGCATGCCAGGCGGATTCAGGACAACTGGAGTGGCCCGCCCCCCAATCGGACCTACCGGGTATCATTGGCCACGATGACCGGGTCCCTCTCGATTCGACTGCTTGGCCTTGGCAAGCCATAGGCAGATTCAACCAGCCTGATGGCAACGCCTATTGCACTGGAACCCTGATAGCCCCGGACACGGTATTGACAGCGGCTCACTGTGTCTATAACCACGCAGCCAACCGCTGGCTGCAACCTGAAGAAATCGTGTTCGTAGCTGATTTGAGGCGCGACGAAGATGCGGGTTTTGCACGTTGCAAGTCTATCCAGAGGCCGTCGGGCTTCGACCCCCGCAATCCGACAGTAAATACTATTGCCAATGACTGGGCGATAGTTAAACTGTTGCATGCGTTGTCGGTGCAGCCAGTCAAGGTCCGCTCTCTGTTGGAGATGAACCTTCCCGATATTGCTTCGCTCCACTTTGAAACCGCTGGCTACGCTCAAGACCGTCCGTATCTATTATCTCTTGTAAACAGCTGCGCAATACGCAGCCTTATAGATAATGGGCGGATTCTGGTTACGGATTGCGATAGCACCAAAGGCGACTCCGGAGCTCCCCTTCTATTGCGCCAAGGCAAGGACTTTTGGCTAGTGGGTGTATTTTCCGCTTCGACCCTGGCTGGAGCCAAAAATCCCGGAAGCTATGCGGTCAACGCCGCCGGGTTTCTTGATTTATTGCATTAACATGGGTTGTAACTATTCAGTATCAGCGAATATGCAGTTACTCACAAAGAGCTGCAACCTCGTCAACTTCATACTGAGCCATTCACTCAACGTAAAACCTGGCGGAACGCAACCCTTACACGATCCAAAGACCATCTGCATCATTATTTCCGCTGAAATCTTGTCGTTTTCCGCAACGATACATTAATACGCCGTCTGGAGTGAGAGAAACGGCTTCATAAATACCTCTCGTTCTTGCGGTACGACCGACCGGGAACAAGGGTAAATCCGCTGCGGCAAAATCAATGCAATATCCTAGCTGTTCAGTATACCCGTTGGAGAAGAAGTGAGGTGAGTCAGGCGAGACCTTCTGCGTCCACGGATGGGCGCAGAGAGCTTCCACGGACGGACTTGCAGCCTGTCTCGGCTGTGGCTTGCCTTACTTCCGACGGGCTTCGGCCAGGAATCAAAAGCACTCGCTGAATAGTTACGCAATATCTAACCTTTCTCGCTCTGCGTACCGGCTTGAGCGCCGCTCAAGGAACTGCGGGCTTGGTCAGATCATTATTCAACCTGTTATTGTCCGCCGGAACATCAATCCCCCCTGCGGGTTGCGGTTTTCCGGCATTGCCGTATTCTTCGAAAATTCCGAAGGGTTGTATCTGATCGTCGGCGGGCAACTGCTTGCGGTTCCACCCTCCCCCGAGCGAACGGATAAGCGCAACCGAGTTTTTCAGCCGTTCGGTCTTGAGCACCACGGCGTCGATACTCGCAGTCAGCGTGTTGATCTGCGCGTAAATGAGATCAAGACTGGTA
Organism: Candidatus Methylospira mobilis; assembly: GCF_009498235.1. Classification (NCBI taxonomy): domain Bacteria; kingdom Pseudomonadati; phylum Pseudomonadota; class Gammaproteobacteria; order Methylococcales; family Methylococcaceae; genus Candidatus Methylospira; species Candidatus Methylospira mobilis. Next base: position 3,046,149 of record NZ_CP044205.1, read on the forward strand.
ATCAGACCGCCCATATACAGTTCCATAGTCAGACTTTGCGTTTGCAGCGCAGCTCTGACAGCCGCGTCCTGGCGCTCGGCGGCAGCGGTCAACCGGTTCGTCAGGCTCAAGCCGTTCTCGACTTCGCGAAAAGCGTTGAGCACCGTCGCACGATAGTTATCCTCGGTCTCGCGATAAGCCGACCAGGACTGCTGCAATTGGGCGCGGCGAAGACCGCCCTGAAACAGCGGCATGGAAACGGAGGCGCCGTAAGACCAGTAACTATTGGCGAGCGCAATCAGATTCATGTTGCCGTTTTCATACCCGCCGCTGGCCTTGAATACCACATTAGGGAAAAAAGCGGCGCGGGCAATGCCGATAGCGCGGTTCGCCTGCGCCATCCGGCGCTCCATCTCGGCTATATCGGGCCGACGCTCCAGCAAAGAGGCCGGAATTTTCTGCGGAACAGTAAAAACCGGCGACGGCAACTCGTCAACCGGCGCGATGCTGAAAGCGGCAGGCACCCGATTGACAAGAATGGCGATCGCATGTTCGGCCACCTGACGTCTGCCCTGAATATCGAGCTCTTTCGCTTCGGTGCTGTGCAGCAGATATTCGGCACGGGCGACGTCGAGCTGCGGCACGATAGCGCCTTTGAACTGGGCGTCGACAATATCCAGCGATTTTTTATAGTAGGCAATCGATTTGGTATAAACGGAGTCCTGCGCATCATAGCCGCGCAGCGTGAAATAATTCGCCGCAATTTCCGCCTGCAGACTCAAGCGCGCTAGCCCGTATTCGGCGGCGCGCTGTTCCGCGAGGTAAATCTCGGCGCGCACCCTGTTGCGAATCGCCGACCAGAAGTCGGGCTCCCAGGACGCGAGTCCCCCGGAGTAAAAATCCGACTGCTCAATAGGCGCATTGGGGGCGCGAAACAGCGTATTGATGGACTGTTCATTGTTCGAGGCCCCGAACTCCACGCCAAACTGAGGAATCAGGCGTGAACGAACCTTCATCATCATATCGCGCGCCTGAACAAAGCGCTCGGCCGCGGCTTGCAGGTCCGGATTGGACGCCATGGCCTGCTCTTCAAGCTGATTCAGAATCGGATCGTTATAAAGTTTCCACCAATCCGGGCGCAATTCGCCATCAGATGGCTTCGCATCGACAAAAGGACTCGACCCATGCCAGGAGTCGGGAACGACGAATTGCGCAGGCTCATAGGCGGGCGCCAGATCGAAGGCCGGGCCATCAATACAGGCAGTCAAGTTGAGCGCCAGCAGTAACAAACCGCCACACCGCGCGCGAGAGAGAAAGATGCCTGACATGTCCGGTTTCGTCTGCAAGAAGCGCTCGCCCTTCATTCGGCAGGGGAAGCGTTTGATGAGGATGGCTCAGCAGCCGGCTCAGGCGTTTCCTGACTGGTGAGGTCATAGCCAGGCGCAGGCGTGACAACCCGCACCTTGTCGCCTTCAAGCAAGGCGGCACTGGGGTTGTTAACAATGCGCTCGCTTCTGGAAACTCCCTCTGTAAACTCAACCGTACCGTCGAGAATTTTGCTCAACAGGATAGACTTGAAATGAATGCGGTCGTCATCCGTCACAACGGCTACCTGTGTATTGGCCTCCTGAAATACCAGAGCACTGGCGGGGATGCTCAGAATATTGGTGTCGACCGGCACGGTGAGACGAACGGTAGCGTACGAACCGGGCCATAATGCTGCGTCGTCATTGTCGATGGTGAACTCGGTAATCACAGTGCGCGTATTCGGATCGATGCCATTGGCGGCAGTCAGGAACTTGGCTGTGAAATGGCGATTGGTAAATTGCGGCACGGTGACATCCGCCGTGAGGCTGGGCTTAAGCATATCGGCAAAGGCGCTGGGCACGGAAATAAAAAGGCGCATCTTATGCATGTCGGCCACGGAAAACAGGTTGCTCACCGTATTACCGCTGGCGCTACTGATATTGCCGTCCTTATTGATGTAGTCTCCGACGTTGATGTTACGCTGCGTTACTACGCCGTCATAAGGCGCGACGATGGTTTTGAAACGCATCTTCGCCAGGAAATTATTAACGTTGTTCTCTGCCGCCTTGACCAGCGCCGCTTCGGATCTCTCGTTTGCTTCCGCCACGGAGATCGACTGTTCCGAGACTGCATGCGATTCTCGCAGTGCCAGCCAGCGTTTCAGGGACACCAGCGCAAGATTGTATTTGGCGCGTTGCGAGTCCAGATCGGCCTTGGCCTGGGAAAATTCGGCGTCGAGGGTCGGCTGGCTGATTTCGGCAAGCACATCGCCCTGCTTCACATGCGCGCCGTAATCCTTGTACCACATTTTCACATAGCCGGGGATTTGCGCATAGATCGGCGCCTGATACCAGGCGTCGATATTGCCGGGCAAAGTAATGGTTGCGGTCGGCGCAATCGGCCTGGCGTGGGTGACGGCAACAGTGGGAACAGCGTCCCTCAGCGTCTCCTCGCGCAACGCATCGGCGTCGTGTTTGCGCACATAGAACTGATAGCCGACGTAAACGACGCACAGCAGGATCAATATGACAACGCGCGGTTGGCGCAGAATTGAGTGCATCAGCTATTCTCCTTGGTACTGGCGGTTCGTTTGCTGTAAATCATGGCGTAAACGCACGGCACGAAAAGCAGCGTCGCGAAAGTTGCAACTATCAAACCGCCCATGACGGCGCGCCCCAGGGGCGCATTCTGGGAATTGCTCAACGACATCGGCAGCATGCCGATGACCATGGCCGACGCGGTCATCAACACCGGCCGTATGCGCGCGTAACCCGCTTCGACGGCGGCCTTCAGCGCGTCGCCATGCACCTCCAGCCGCTCACGGGCGTATGAAACCACCAGGATCGAATTGGCGGTCGCCGTACCCATGGACATGATCGCGCCGGTCAACGCCGGCACCGAAATATTGGTATGCGTGATGAACAGCGACCAGGCGATGCCCGCCAATGCGCCAGGCAAGGCAGTGATAATGATAAAGGGATCGAGCCAGGACTGAAAGTTGATGACGAGCAGCAGATAGATCAGCACGATGGCGGCGACAAGCCCGGCCAGCAGCTCTATATAAGCGCTGCTCATGGTTTCAGCCTGCCCCTTGATATCGACCGCCGTACCGCGAGGCAGTTCTTTCTCCATGCTCTTGACGGCTTTTTCGACATCCGCCAGAACCCCGCCGAGATCGCGTCCTTCGGCGGAGACATAGATATCGAACACCGGCATGATATCCATATGCGTTACTACGCCCGGCGTTCCGGTGACTGAAAGCGAGGCGACGTTACCGAGCAGTTGCATGCCGTTTCCGGTCGGATCCATGTCGCCCTTATCAACCGGAATGGTTAAAAGATCCTCGACGCTCGCGAGTTGCGGTTGCGGCAAATAGACATTGACCTGGTAGGACAGGCCGGTCTTGTGGTCGAGCCAGTAGACCTGATCGACCTGCTGACTGCCGGACGTCGACATCAGCAGGTTGTCGGTAATGTCTTTCAAGGACAGATCAATGCCGAGTCCCAGACTGCGATTGCCGTTGATATTCAGGGTCGGCGTACGCATGGTCTGCTGTATCGTCACGTCGCTGCTGCCGCTGATCTTGCGCAACTCGCTCGCCAGTTTGCGCGCGTACTCGTAGTTAGCCTCCATTTCCGTGCCATTGACGCGTACGGCGATCGGCGAGGGTGAGCCGAAATTGAGTATCTTCGCAGTCAGATCGGCCGGCTGGAACGTAAACTCGGTTCCCGGATAGCGTTCCTGCAAGCCTTTACGGAGTGTGCGCCGGTAATCCCAAACCGGCGACGCCTCATTCTTCAGGCTGATGGTCAGATCGCAATCCTGCGAACCGATGGTCGGGGTCGGAATAAACGCCAGGTTATGCGGCCCGACCGGTATGCCGCAGTTGCTGACAACGTCTTCGACCTGACCGGGCAGCAGCTTCGCGATGTCGTTCGAAACCAGCGTGGCGATGCGTCCTGAAGTCTCGATGCGCGTGCCGAGCGGTGCGCGCATATGCATCAGCATGGTGCCCGACTTGACCTCGGGGAAGAAATCGCGTCCGTTATAATAAAACAGGACGAGAGATCCGATAGCGAACGCCAGAAAAATGCGAATAAATGCGCTGCGCTGGGCGATTGCCTGTTCGAGCATCGCCTTGTAACTTTCGCGGAATTGATCGAAACCGCGTTCGAAGCCCTTCTGGAAGCGGCCCAGGAAACCCGGAGGCTTCGCGGCGTGATGACCGGAACCCGGCGGCGCGGCGCCGTGGATACCGCCGGCCAATGCCGCTTCAGGCTGTCCATGCGGCGCATTATGATCCACAAGAATATATTTCGCCATGGTCGGCACCAGCGTGCGCGACAGTATGAAGGAGGCGAGCATGGCGAAGATCACCGCTTCAGCCATCGGCGCGAACAGGTAACCGGACACGCCGCTCAGCTCGAACAGCGGGAACCAGACGGTAACGATGCACAGCGTGGCCACCAGAGTCGGAACGACAATCTGATTCGCGGCGTCGATGATGGCGGTTTCGAGCGGCTTGCCCATTTCGAGATGAGTGTCGATATTCTCGATCATCACGGTTCCGTCGTCGACGAGTATGCCGACAGCCAGCGCCAGTCCGCCCAGAGTCATGATATTGATCGATTCATCCATCAGGTGCAGACAGATGAGCGAGGTCAGGATGGCGAGCGGGATGGAAGTTGCGATTATGACGGTCGGACGCCATGAGCCGAGAAACAGCAGCACGACAAGCCCGGTAAGCAGAGCGGCAGTACCCATTTCATGCAGAACGTCCTGTATCGAATCCTTCACGAAAATCGAAGCATCGTTCAGGAGTTTGATCTGCACGCCCTCGGGAAGGATTTGTTCGATGCGCGGAATCATCTTTTTGACGCCGTCGACCACATCCAGGGTCGATGCGTTGCCGCTCTTCATCATCACCAGCATGACCGCCTGCTTGCCGCCGACCAGCACGGAGTTGATTTGCGGGGGACCAGCGATCTGCACGTCGGCGACGTCGCGCAAATAGACGGTGGCGTTGGTGGCGTCGACGCGCTTGATCGGGATATTGTTGAAATCCTCAACCAGCATCGGCGTGGCATTGGTCTGCACCATCCAGTCGGTCTGCTTGATCTTCATGTCTCCGGCCGGCAACACGATGCTTTGATCGCCGAACGCGTTGTGAACATCGGTCGCGCTGATGTTATGGGCGAGCAGCTTCTGCTTGTCGAGTGAGACCAGCAGCTGCTGAGGTTTCCCCCCGTAAGGCTGAGGCAGAATAGCCCCAGGGATAGTCACCAGCAAGGTACGGATACGCGCGTAGGCGAGATTATAAAGCTCCGACGGCGACAGCGTATCGGAAGTAACCTGCAGCATGACCACCGGCACCGACGAGGCTTCGAGACGCATGATCAGGGGCGGAGAAATATCAGGTGGCAACTGCTTGACGACCGCCTGTGAAATCGCGGTTATCTCGGCTTCGGCGCCGGCGAGATTGGTATCGGGCTGAAGATAGATATTGATGATGCTGATGCCGTAATAGGAGTTGCTTTCGATGCGCGCAATACCTTCCACCGTCGAAGTCAAGGCGCGTTCGTAATAAAACGTGATACGACCGGACACATCCGCCGGCAATAGTCCTGCGTAGGCCCAGACCACGGAGACAACGGGAATCTTGATAGGCGGAAAGACATCTGTGGCCGACTTGAGCACCGACATGATGCCGAACAGCACGATCAGAATCGAAAGAACGACAAAGGTATAAGGCCTGCGCAGGGCAATGAGGACAATCTGATTCATGCGCGAAGTGTGCTGAAAGCGGTTTGCTTTTCCATCATTTGAATAAAGTTTCCATTATTGTACGATATGACTGATGCCGACAGCCAGAAAAGTTGCTGAGCAAAAGAATGTTTTCACTAATAGTGAACCCTTCAGCTACGTTCAGGAGAGCCTTTTTGGGCCATGAACGGGAATGGTTTATTGATCATTTCCTCAAACCCGATCACGACGGTCATTATTCCCGATACACACAGACCCGATTACGCCCCTCGCCCTTGGCCCGGTAAAGAGCCTGATCGGCCTTGTTAAGCAGGATATCAATATTGGCGTCTGTGCCGGTGAGCGTTGCCACGCCAAACGAAGCGGTAAAATGCAAGGGCTGCCCTCCATTACCCAAGGGAACGTTGGCTTCAGCAAGCGCAGCGCGCAGGCGCTCGGCGGCATCCATTGCGTCCGCGCACCCGGTTTCCGGCAGCAGCACAGCAAACTCTTCGCCGCCGATCCGTCCGACGATATCGTTTTTGCGCAGCGTGCTGCGACAGACTTCCGATAGGGTTTGCAGCATGATGTCGCCAACCTGGTGACCGTAGGTGTCGTTGGCTCGCTTGAAGTGGTCGACATCCAGCATCAGAATCGACAGTTCTCCGCCGTAACGCAGTACGCGAGCCAGTTCTTGCTCCGCCTGCTCGAAAAAATGGCGTCGATTGGCTAGACCGGTCAGATAGTCGGAGTAGGCCTGACGCTCCAGCTCTTCGTAAGCGTTGCGGTTTTCGATGGCAATGGCGGCCAGGTTGGCGGCAAAACTGATGCGCTCGATATCTTGCTGTTCGGGTGTTTTCGGCACGGTATGATAAATGGCAAACGTCCCCAGAACTTTGCTCCGTGAAGACAGAATCGGCTCCGACCAGCAGGCCTGCAACCCCGCCCGCTCCGTCAATTGGATATAGGGTTTCCAGTATTCGTGGATCCGGACGTCGGCAACGATTACGCGCTGTCCAAGAAAAGCCGCAGTGCCGCAGGAACCGACGCCCATGCCGATTTCAACGCCATGGACGGCCTGATTATAAAACTCCGGCAGGCTCGGCGCCGCCCCGATCAGCAGGCGTTTTCCTTCGGCATCCAGCAACAGAATACTGCACAGCGCGGTATTATCCTCGTGCTGGATTTGCAGCACAATCGCTTTCAGGATGTCGGCCAGCGCGGCGCCTCGCGCCACCATTTCCAGCATTGCGTCGTGCGCCTGTTTGCGTTGCTCGTTCACCCAACGGTCGGTTATGTCGGAAAGATTGACCAGCTGGTGCGAACCGACCCACGAGGTACGAATAAGCACGCGGCGCACGCCGCCATTTTTACAGGTGATCTTGGCCTCCAGCTCGGGCTGCACGGCGCCGCTCCGGTGCGCCAGCGCCGCGTTCGCGACCCACGGACGGACAACCGTTTCCCGGTAGTGCTCATCGGGGCAGGCAAGTCGATACCATGTCTCGATATTCGGCAGATCATCGAGAGTGTATCCGAACAAACGCGTAAACTGGCGGTTGATATACTCAATATGGTCGTTGCCATCTGACCAGCCGATGGCGACCGGAGAGAAGTCCAGTATATCCTCGAGTTGAACCCGCCTTTCGGCGTGTGCGTCCAGCTCCCGCTCCAGCGCTGTTTGCCTGAGTCTGGCTATTCCGCTGGCAGCCAGCATTTGCGCCATCTCAACCATAAAAGCCATGGATGACTCGGCGCGAGCCTTGTCGACTATCGGAACAGCGGCGATCGCTTTCAGGTACGCCGTTTCGTCAAAACCAAAACGCGCAGCCTGAGCGCGGAAGAACTCTTTATCGGCAGGCCCATGAAGTATCTGCCCGAGAAACAGGGTCGCCAACAATCGCCCTTCGACAACCACCGGCGTGGCGTAATCCATTAACCCGTTGCGGCAAGGCCCGCCGGCTACACAACGTTCGCGCAGATCGCGCATTATGGCTTTATTACTGTCACGGCAGCGTTCGGCGGCCTCAGGGTGCGCGCGATGGAATACAGCGCAGGCGTTCTCTCCTCCGGCCATGGACAACAATTCTCCGTCTGCATCCACCACGCCGTTTGGAATGCCTGTCGCAATGAAAAAACTTTCCAGCATACGTGAAAAAGCCGGGGCATCGATCAAGTCGCCAAACCGGTATTCGGATTTACCGGTGATTTCGGGATTGCAGGGGGGCATGCTTAAATCAGCTGTATTGAACAAGAGTTGTGCTATTCAGTGAGTGCTTTTGAAGCATGACCGAACCTGCCGGGTTGAGGCAAGCCAGTCGAGACATACTGCAAGTTCGTCTCTACTGGAAGCTCTATGCGCCCATCCATGGGCGTAGTAAAGAGTCCTTCCTGATTCACCTCACTTCCTCTCCAATGGGTATGCTGAATACTTGCAAACAATCATGCAAGCGTCCTCATGGTTTTGCAGACAGCCGCCATATTCATGTATAGAATGAAGAAAGTTGTTTTACGCCGGCGCGCATATGAAACCGAAATTTTCGTGTCTATCAGCTTTGTATCGGCTTAATGCATACAGAGACCAGATTGCGGCGGGTAACCACCCAATCAGCGTTGCCTGAAGCAGCAAACACAAAATGCCGGAAAAAGGGCGGCCTATGGTAAAAAACTGGAACCAAGGCACAGCTATAGCCAGAATAAATCTCATTGCCTACCTCCTAAAACGTCATAGTTTGTCACGTGTTATCTACCTGATGTCGGGCATATTGCATATTGCGTATTACCTGCTATCCCGCTGGCAAATAAACATCCCCCTGTCATAACAGGAAAATGGCTACCAGTACGGCTCCTACCACGCCATACAGGGTTTTGGAACCGAGCAGGGACTTGGGATTTTCTTTTACTTTCGTAAAAATATTACTCAATGCACTATCAACTTCGTGCGTTTCTGTGGGTGCTTCGGCTTTCTTTTCGGTCATCACGCTTTCTCCTGTTAAATCTCCATCCAAGAACGGATTCTGATCGTTAAAGACATTATCATGATAACAAGCATTATGGCAATCCGTCAGCGCCGCAACTTGAAGAAGGTTTATGTTCGAAGGATTGCAGCTATTCAGCGTGAGCTATTGGATCATGACCAAAACAGCTGAGAGCAGGACCAGCCTGTCGAGAGCCGTCCATGGCAAAGGTACGGTCGATCCTGCAGGAACAGGATCGCGCTACTACCCGGAAGATTTACCTTGATGCTGGCAGCTGAAATATTACTCAATAATCAGACGTTGAATCTGAAATGCACTACGTCGCCATCGCGCATTACATATTCCTTGCCTTCCAGACGCCATTTACCGGCATCCTTGGCGCCCTGCTCGCCCTTGTAAGCAATAAAATCCTCGTAGGCGATGACTTCGGCACGGATAAAACCTTTTTCAAAATCGGTGTGAATTACGCCGGCCGACTGGGGCGCGGTTGCTCCAACCGGTATCGTCCAGGCGCGCACTTCCTTGACGCCTGCCGTAAAATAGGTTGCCAGATTAAGCAAACGGTAACCTGCACGCACCACCCGGTTCAGGCCGGGCTCACTCAGGCCCATTTCCGCCAAAAACTCTTCTCTGTCGATTTCATCAAGCAAAGCGATTTCGGCTTCCATTGCGGCGCAGACCGGCACTACCATGGCGCCCTCTTCTTCCGCCATTGCACAAACCCGGTCCAGCAACGGGTTGTCGTTAAAGCCATGTTCATCGACATTGGCTATATACATGGTGGGCTTCATCGTCAGCAGGAAAAGATCGCGGACAGACATCAGTTCCTCCGCTTCCAGATCCAGCGACCGCGCCGGTTTGCCGGTATCCAGATGCAACGACAGTTTTTCCAGCACCTCTTTTTTGCGCAGTTCATCCTTGTTGCCTGATTTAGCGCTTTTCTGGACGCGCAACAAGGCCTTTTCAACCGAAGCCATATCGGCCAGTATCAGTTCGGTATGTATCACTTCGATATCGGAAAGCGGGTCGACGCGGCCTGCTACGTGCACTACGTCGTCGTTTTCGAAACAGCGAACCACATGGGCAATCGCTTCGGTTTCGCGTATATGACCTAGAAACTGGTTACCCAGGCCTTCGCCTTTGGATGCGCCCGCCACCAGACCGGCAATATCGACAAACTCGATGACGGTTGGCACCACGCGCTCGGGGCGCACGATTTCCGACAACGCGTCCATGCGCGGGTCAGGTACCGGCACCACGCCGACATTGGGGTCAATGGTGCAGAACGGGTAATTTTCCGCTGCGATGGCCGCCTTGGTCAGCGCATTGAAAAGTGTGGACTTTCCAACGTTGGGTAAGCCTACGATGCCACAATGAAGCGCCATATTATTCCTGCTTTAAAGTTTTTAACGGGTTTAAACAGAACCCAAGGTAAACGCTGATTAATTCGAAACCGCTCCAGCACGGCTAAATATCATCGGCAGACTGACTGAACATCAGGCTTTCCAAAGATTAATATTCTGCATCGCCTGCAAAGACGGTGCTGCACGGGCTGGCAGGTAAGGTTGACAAGTTTGCTTTTTGCATGGGAGCCAAAAGCCGAGCCTCCAGAATCGAGACATAATGGACTGACTCCCGATGAAGCGGGTAGATCGACACGATTCCGCATGTTTCAACAATCTTACCCCCAGCTCAAAAACCGGTTGCCGAACCGTTATGAAAAACAAATCATCGCTTCCCTGGATCGCCTGCCGCTTCGAGCAGTCCGCTCAACAAGGCTTCCACGCGCAGCAAAGCGCCCTGCCCTGCGTTTACAAAAGCAAGCGCCTGCACACCCATGTGCTTGCGGTATTCCTGATCGCTCAATAGACCGCTGCATGCCGCCGCCAACTCCATTGCATCATGGACCAGCAGGGCTCCGCCGGCGCTTAATAATGCATCGGCTGCCGCTTTAAAATTATGCAAACAAGGCCCCACCAATACCGGCAATGCGACAGCAGCCGGCTCCATCAGATTGTGACCGCCTACAGGCGCCAAACTGCCGCCGACAAAAGCGATATCGCTGGCTCCGTAAAACTGTTTGAGCTCGCCCAATGTGTCCAACAGGAACACGTCCGCTTCACAGGCAGTTTCCCCATCCGTTCTACGCACCAGCTTCCAACCGGCGGCGCAGCATAACTCGGCCACGGCGTCAAATCGCTCAGGATGGCGCGGCGCAAGAATCAGCACTAACTCAGGATGATCGGCACGAATGCGTTTAAAGGCTTCCAGTACCTGTGTTTCCTCGCCTTCGTGCGTGCTTGCGGCAATCCATATCGGACGCAGAACGCCGAAGCAGTTCTTGCGTAACATTGCGGCATTCGCCGCTGCTTCGGCTGGCAGTTCAATGTCGAACTTGATATTTCCTGTTGTCAGTGTTTCATCGCACCGTGAGCCTAACGCGACGAAACGCTGGCGGTCGGCTTCCGTTTGCGCAGCTATGCAGCGCACATCAGCCAGCGCCTCTCTCGTCAATGCGCCCAGCCTCGCATACCCGCGGGCTGATCGTCCGGATACTCTGGCGTTGACGATAACCACGGGAATTGCCGCGCATCGGCAGGCCCGGTAAAGATTGGGCCAGATTTCGGTTTCCATGATAACCGCCAGACGCGGCTGAAAGTGGGCCAGAAAACGCCGTACGCAGTCAGGCATGTCGTAAGGCAAATAAACGTGCAGCACCGTCTCACCCAACACCTGCGCAACGCGGCGCGAACCGGTCGGAGTGGTTGTGGTAACAACGCAAGGCAGCTCAGGAAAACGTGCCTGCATGCGTCTGATCAACGGGAAAGCAGCTTCCGCCTCGCCGACAGAAACCGCATGAAACCACAACGCGCCACCGCTGGCCGCCGGCGTGTTGTAATATCCGAAGCGCTCAGCCCAGCGCTGACGATAGGCCGGCAGTTTCCTGCCGCGCCAGTATAAGCGAGCGAGTATCAGTGGCGTCAGTAAATAGAAAAGCGAGGTATAAACCAGCCGCAACCAGAACCCGCTCATCTACAACCCTCAAGGTAAAACCACAGCGAATAAACCAAAAACAGTCTCCCCCGCCCTTAAAGCGGAGGACCAACGCGCTTAAGGAGAAACCGCAGTTCAGTTATTCCGCAACGATACTGATGGTAACGCTGGCAGTGACGTCGGTGTGGATCTGCAGCTTGATTGAGTGATCGCCCAACAGACGCAACGGACCTGAAGATAAACGTACTTCATGTTTTTCAACAGGTGCGCCCGCAGCGGTCACGGCCTCGGCGATATCGCGCGTTCCGACCGATCCGTACAACCGGCCTTCATCGCCGGCTTTGCGGGCAATAACGACGCTGAGCTGGCTCAATGCTTCTGCCCGCGCTTGTGCAGCCGCCAGATCGGCAGCAGCCTTTTTCTCCAACTCTGCCCGGCGCTGTTCGAATTCTGCAATTTTTGCAGCGCTTGCTCTTACCGCCTTGCCTTTAGGAATCAGAAAATTGCGACCATAGCCCGGGCGCACGCTGACTTTGTCGCCCAGATTACCCAGGTTCGCCACTTTTTCGAGAAGTATAATTTCCATGTGTTGCCTCAATACATAACTAAATCAGAAAAATCCCGGCACTGCGGGCCAGCTGGTCATGCCGCTTTAACGGCACGCTGCCGCCATTTCAGCCAAACATCGCTCCAGCCCAGGAAAACCAGGACTACAAGCGTCTGCGGAATGATAAAAAACAAAACGTATGCGCCAACCAGCAAAAACCTTTTGGCCCCCAGCGCCGCATGGAGCACTGCGAATCCCGCCACCAGAAATAACGTAGACACCACCATAACGATGTTGCCCGCGATTTCGGCTATCGCCCCGTCAGCCGCCACCGAGGCCAGCACCAGCCCGGCAGCCCCCCATGAAACGGCTGCATGCAGCTTAAGCGCAACGAATTCCGTGCGGAAACCGCCTGGATTATAAAGCGTTGCCTGCCAGTACCTGGCCAGCAACAAACCGAGAACCAAGCTGAGCACTGATCCCGCTGCAATCAACCCGCTCATGTAACGGGCTATCGCAGCCGCGCTCTGACTGAATTGGGCTGTATCGAACCCTGGCGGAGCCTGCTCCAAAAGCGGCTGCATAAAGCGCTGAAGGCTTTCCCCCCACATTTGAGCGGGCTCGGGTACGGCCAGATAAATACCCAGCACAACCACCATACCCAGCAGCGCCGCCAACTCCAGCGCCCAAGCCAGGCGCGCGCTTTCACGCAGGACAATCGCAACCGGCCAGACCGGGGCCCAGAGCAGTAAACCGTAGGCGAGCGCCAAAAAAGCATCGCCGGTAACAAACACCCCTCCAGCCCCCGCCACGCACAGGGACGAAACCATAACCCAAACGCTTTCTCTTGCGCCTACCCGCAATGTAACCAAACCCAAAGCAGCTGCGCTGAGCAAGCTGGCAAACGGAATAATGAGCGACAACAAAGCGAGACCGGCGATACACAGCACCGCCTGCCAGCGCCCCTTCATCACAAACTCTGCCAACCCTTTCATACGCGGTGCACGCTCACGAAGTAAAGTCTGTTTTTTCCCGATGCATGGCCCTGCCTGCATGACAACGCAATACAGGGAACATGGTCAACACACCCAAACTTCGGGCCGGCACGCTCAGCCGCTTATTCGGGATGCGAGTCGCAGAACGGCAATAATGCCAGAAAGCGCGCGCGCTTGATCGCGGTACCCAGCTGACGCTGATATTTGGCCTTGGTTCCGGTAACACGGCTGGGAATGATTTTTCCGGTTTCCGAAATATATTCCCTGAGCGTGTCCAGATCCTTGTAATCGATTTCCTTTACGCCTTCGGCGCTAAAACGGCAAAATTTTCTACGTTTGAATTGACGAGACATGTTTTCGTTCCTGATGTATTCGCAGTTTATTCTTCTTCGGCAACCACTGTTTCTTCAACAACGGCTTCAGCCACAACCGTGGTCTCCGCCTCTGCTTCCTCGTCGGCGCTGTCGGACTCCACACCTCCGGACCGTGACAGCAGCGAAGCTTCCGTGATAGCCTCATCTCTACGGATAGTAAGACTGCGCAGCACCGCATCGTTAAAACGGAATCCACTTTCCAGTTCATCCAGCGTTGCCTGATCGCACTCTATGTTCATCAGCACATAGTGCGCCTTGTGGATTTTGCTGATGGGGTAAGCCAGTTGACGGCGCCCCCAGTCCTCCAAACGATGAATAACGCCGGAAGCGCTTTCCACGATGGAACGGTAGCGTTCCAGCATGGCCGGAACCTGAGCGCTTTGGTCTGGATGCACCAGGAATACAACTTCGTAATGACGCATTATAACTCCCTACGGATTTGAGCCTTCCGTTTTATCGCGGTAAGGCAAGGAGAGGCAGCAACTTGCGCTGCCACTATTAATTTCTCAGTCTATTTCATTCTGCAATATTAATCAAGCAGAACTTAAATACTTTTCTGTTCGGCTATCACAAATTACTGCTATTGCTTATACTTCCCGCTGTACTTGAAAGTTGGTTCGCCGCTCAGGGCAACCGCTCTTCCTGTACCTTGCAAACCCATAAAACAGGAGCATCAACATGAGCAGCTTGAGTCCTTTCTCCAAACGCAACCTGATTGATGAACTTTTCAGAGACGTAAGTCCCGGCTTCTTTATACGCCCGCTGCACGGCGAGCCTCTACCGACGCAGATTAAACTCGATATTAAAGAAGGCGATAAGGATTACGTCATACATGCCGAAATTCCAGGCAGCAGCAAGGAAAACATACACGTAAATATCGAAGGCGACGTAGTTACCTTACGCGCCGAAGTCAGTCAGACGGATACCGACCGCTCCGACGACAAATTGATCCGTAGCGAGCGCTATTACGGCGAGGTGAGCCGCAGCTTCCAACTGCCGGTCGATATTGATCAGCAAGCCAGCAAGGCGCGTTATGAAAACGGCGTGCTCACGCTGACCCTGGTCAAAAGCGCCCAAAAGACAGGGCAGCGCTTGACTATCGACTAAAAGCATCAGTCATGTTCCCGCGCAAAGCGCGGGAACATGACTGCCTTATAAAATTCTCGCACGGAACGGCGGAATAGATAATTCACGGGCCGGGAGCTAGCCGCTGACACATAAGGTAGCTTATGATTGGAGCCTTAAAATTCAATGAGAGTTCATCATGATACCAACAACATCGCTCGAACGCCTGCCCATACATTACCGCGTACTTTTTACCGGTTTTTTATTAACCATAGGCGTGGGCCTGCTCATGGCGGGCGCACAGATCATGATGACGCATGGCAAAGCCGACGGTAAACCCGGCCTGTCCATGGACGACATCGTTTACAGCTATTACGGCAATCGTAACGGCTCGAAGCTACAGACCATGCTGAACGGTCAAATGAAACCTATGGCCCCCGACGAGGTGCGCTTCGAACTGGTCAAATGGGCCCAGGACGGCGCCCCCCTCAGCGACTGGAACGCCGAAATCAAACCCATAATAGATAAATACTGCACCAGTTGTCATCACGCGGACAGTTCATTACCGGACTTTAACGTATTCGAGAATGTCAAGAAGGTTGCCGAAATCGACAGAGGTGAAAGCTACACCCAGTTGACACGTGTTTCACACATCCATCTGTTCGGTATTTCCTTTATTTTCTTTTTTGTAGGCTGGATTTTCGCGCTGACCGAGTTTCCGCAGAAGTGGAAATGGATACTGATCGCAACGCCGTTCGCATTCCTGATTCTGGACGTGCTGTCCTGGTGGCTGACCAAGGCTTCGCCGGTATTCGCGTTGCTCACCATGCTGGGAGGCATAGGCTACAGTCTGGCGTCCACCGCAATGATTTTTACCTCGCTGGTGCAAATGTGGCTGCCGCGCGGTTATTGGCCCAACTTTTGGAGCAAAGAATAATAAGGTTAACGGTAACTATTCAGCTCATTAAAGCCTTCTACGGGAAACGTGTCATTAAAAGGGACTGCATTGTAATCTTCTAATGAAACACGTTGCAGGAGCGGGCTTTAGTCAGCGCAAGAGACCGATCGCAGGCTAAAGCCCGCTCCTACAACGATAGCTGAATAGTTATGATTAACGAGGTTACTTCGTAAGTATTCAGTGTAGTCGCGACTAAGGATAAGACAACCGATTCCGTCCGGGAACTTCGCAACCGTGCCGCCAGGAAAGGAGTCGCGGTTCACGACAAATGAACCACATCAGCCTTGATTTTGACCTGATGCTCCGCAGTCATTACAGTATCTTTCGAGTACACGGTAACAGTACCTTTTACCGCCTGATGTAATGCCCCCGCTTGCAGAGTTTCTACGGTATCCACTCTACGCGTATAAGTGTCCAGGTGCTGGGCAAGCGAACGAAATACCGAAGTACAAGTCTCGGCTACCATCGACAGTTGTTTAAAATGGGTGGCCATACGCCGGGACGTCCACACAGAGTCCTCCGCATATCCTTCAACTTGCGCTGCTTTTATTCTCAAGCTATTGCTGGCAATGCTCACAGAACCCTCGCTAAGGGACTCTATGCAGGTAGAAGAAACCAGCGAAATTTTCTGTTGGCTGCTCAAGCGTACGGGCCGGTCGAAATCCAGCACGGTTTCACTTTCACCCGGTCTGTGCAGTATTGCCAATATCCAGCCCGGTTCGCCAACAACGGCATGAGCTGCGGGCGGCGACAACAACACCAGATCACCTTCGACGGGTTCAACCAGACAGCTAAACGCCTTGCGGGCATATCGTCTGACACCGTTTTCATCCGTCAATTCAAAAGGCTGCCGCGCTGCGCCTGCGCGGTCCACATACGCCTGAAGCAATGCTTCTGCGGACCGTTCGAGATAGGCCACTGTACTTTTGGACGTTCTATTCATCTGTTTTCCCCGTTGCAAGCTTGCCAATTTTCTGCTTTAAGACGATCTTCATCGTCTCCGCTATATGAAATTACATCGGCATAATCTGTAATAACCGCTTTATTTTTAATGCCATGCAGCTTTGTCCTGAATAGCCGCGCCTTGATAAAATCTGCTTTCTCCACCACCATATGAGCCAGATCACAATCACTAAGATCGGCATTTTTGAAGTGGGTTCGCAGCGCTATTGCTTTTTCGAAACTGGAATTAGGACTGCTCATGCAGGTCATGCGTGCATCGGTCAGATTGGCTTCGGCAAAGGAAGCCCCCGTAAAACGGCTGTGACATAAATCGGCCCCGGTGAGATCGGCCTTCATAAATACGACCGCGTCGCCGCTTGCTCCCCTGAAATTGGCTGAGCGCAGTTTTCCTCCGCTAAAACTGGAAAATCCGAGCTGCGCATTTTCGAAGTTACAGCCGGAAAAGTCGGTTCCGCCAGCGCGTACAGAGAAAAATTCGCAACCGGAAAAGTCCTGATGCGGCAGACTGCAATCCTGCAGCAGCACTCGGTGCAAACGCGCTTGAGTCAATATTGCTCCAGCCATTGTACATTTCACAAATGCCGCACGCTCAAGATTTGCCTGGGTCAGATCGGCCCGATTCATATTGCACTCAGCTGCGACGATATTATCCAGATACAGACTTCGCCAGTTTACCGACATCATTTCGCATTCGGTGAATACGGCTTCGTTAATCTGAGCGCCGTTAAAATCCGCATGGTTCAGCTTGCAACTGGTCCACACGCTATTGCGTAAATTAGCGCCGGTAAAATCGGCTTGACTTAAATCTGTTCCGGTTGCAATAAACTCGCTTAAATCCGCGCCGCAAAAACGCGCGCCTATGGCATTGAAATGCGTCCAGATAGCCTTGTGCAATACGCAACCCGAAAAATTGGCGCCCGCCAGCTCACAGTCCTTAAAAGCGGCGCCGATCACTTGCGCACCGGTAAAGTTTGCATGAGTCAAATTACAACGCGAAAACACCACGCCGGTAAGATTGTGTTCAGAAAAATCCAGGTTGGACAAATCCGCGTCCTCGACATACTCGCCCAGCACGGCAAGCGCAACTACCTCCTCCACCGTCATCGGTTTCATTACTACATCGCCAACACTTTGACTTGCGTAGGCACGATACTGGTTCCTACACAATTAGGTGATTGTCCATTTTGTTTGGTGGTGCTGGTAAGCCGCTGTACCGGTTTACCGTCAACCAGTACGGTATTGCATCCAACCACGAACTCCGTAGGCCCCATAATGAGATTGGACGCAACGCCCATCAACACCCCCGCCTGATCTCCATTACTCGTTAAAATCGAAGTCATTTGATGTACCGAAGGCATAAAATCCAGCAATACCTTGTTTCCGGTTGAAGAAGGATTGGCCGTGCTGTTGGTCGATATATTGGGATAGGGAATAGGCACCACCGCCGGGCCGACCGGGGTCTTGCAAACGTCGGGCATTGCCATATTCATGCCGCCGGAAATATTATGCATAAACACAGTTTAATTCTCCTGCTCTTCCGCGCGCATTAGCGCTTTTATTCGCTGTTTTTGGGTGAGGCCCGATGAGGCGGTGAAAGCCGCATCCAACCGGGTATCGATGAAGTCCGCCTGATAAAAATCGACTGCGTAAAAGCAGGCCTCCGATAAATCGGTTTTACGGAAGGCCGACTTGCGCCATGATCCTCCCATCATATTGACGCCGCTAAAATCGGCGTTCGCTACATTGCACTTGGTCACAGATGCGCGTAAACCGCGCGACCGGCTCCAATCGGCATGGCTAAGATCGACTTTTTGCAAATAGCCGTCGTCGAAGATCGCTTTTCTGGCCGTCACGCCGCGCGCGGAAATATTCATCTGGCTGGTGCGCGACAAATCCGCTCCGTCGAAACAGCTACCGTCCAGCGCCGTGCCTTCGCCACCCACAACCAGCCCCTCCAGCTTCGCGCCGGCGGCGCGTATCAGGCGGGCATCTGACTCCCATATCGTCATATCGGATGAACGGCTTTTTTCCAGACAGGATTCGGCGATACTGCTGCGATTAATAAAACCGGCCTTCCACTCGCTGCCAGAAAAATCAGCTTGCTGCGCCTGGGTTTCGATCATGACCAAATCATCCATTCCTGCGTCCCGGAAACACGCGCCCGCCAGATCAGACTCGTTGAACACGGAGGATTGCAGTTGCGCCCCGGTAAAATTCGCATGCGAAAAGCTGCAGCCTAAAACCTTCATGCCTTTGGCATGCGCTCTTACGAAAAGGCTGTTGACGGCAAGGGTATGATGCAGCCAGATACTATCCTGAAGATGAGACTCGCTGAAATCGGCTTCGCTGGCGTCGGCCGCATCGAAACGCGCATTGTTTAACCGTGCGCCATTCAACCGGCTGCCTTTAAGGTTGGTGCGCACAAAATGCGCGCCTTCGAACCGGCCCGAAGATAAATCCAAGCCCGAGAGATCAAGATCGGTGAAGTTGAACCCCACCATGGATTCCGATTTTGCATGCATGTCTATCACCCGCTCACGAGTCATGGTTCTCAGAAAAGGATGTTGCTCTCCCATATCAAATTCGGTTTGAGCCTGCTGAGTTCCGGCCAGACGGGCCTTCATGTTTTCGATTGCCTGGTCTGTTTCAGTAACTTGCTTATCGTTTTCCGCTTCCATTTTGCGCAATTTAGCCAAATCGTCTGCAGATATTTTGGCGCACGCTTCGGGCGGTAAAGATGCCAGCATTTCGTCCATCCCCAGCATTTTGGGGCGGGACTTCAATGCTTTCTCAGCCTCTGCCGCCAAATCCGGTATTTTAGCGCCGGGCGGCGCATTTTTTTCCAGCGTAGACTGTAACTCGGCCAAGTGCTCCTTCAAACTTTTTTCAATTTCTTGCTCAATATCCATACGGCATGTCCATCATTTATTTGAGCTTAAGTTTTTGGTCATAGAATCGGTCATTTCAATAAACTGGTCTAACATTGCATTTTTATCGATATTGGCCTGCACGATATTCTTCCGGCTTGCCTCTACCTCCAACATATATTCCTCTATGTCGGCAAGCTTTTGCTTTAGTGGACTACCTCCGGTAGCAGCTACGGACTCCGTTTGGTCTAAGGTTTTTTCGATCTGGCGCAATAAGTCGTCCTTTTGTTCCTGCAGGTTATTTAGTATATCGGCCAGTCTTTCGGAAGGGCGCACCGGTAATTCACTGGTGGCGGAAATTTCTACAGTGCTGCCCTTTAGCGGGTTTTCCGCTGCTTGACGAGCCATTTCGGCTTTAGTTTCATCAAGTTTTTGCAGTGCTTTTTGGTAAGCGGCGGGATTTTGCTGTTTAAGCCCGGCGATTTGATCGTGTATACCGGCCAAGGTCTTTTCCATTTCCTTGTTTTCGGCAACAATGCTGTCCGCCAGCGGCATAATGGCAGTGGGTTCGGATTTTATTGCTTCCGCTTCGCGCAGAGCCTGACTCAATTCTATCCTGGAGCGCAGAATTTTTCGATGAAGTGCAATTTGTTCGGCTGTCCCAAAGGCAGGTGCTTGCATTAGCGCGTCGATTTCGGCCTGAGTCTCAAGATTTTCCTTCAGCAGCGATTCTGCAGTCGTCTCCGACACCGCAGACGGCCGATCGAAATCGATTTCCTCTTTCAATTGACGCAGTTTATCTGGAATCGCCTTTAGCTTCTCGGCCGATGCATTGAGTTCCTCGTCCAGTCCTGGAATCAACGGGGACAAGTCATACGGCACGGTGCGCTGCAGCCGTTCGCTCAACTCTTGCTCCCATTTATCGAGAGATCGTGGTGCCGCCAGCGCCGACTCGGTCACCGTAAAAATCAATTCAACATCATCGGCATCATCGTCGGCTATCGGGAACACTCCGCGCGCAAGCGTCAATCCGCGCAGCTGTTCAGGCCATAACCAAACGGTATCGATCTGCAACGCCGCTTCAACAAACATCAAATGTTCGCCTTGTTGCTGGCGGATGAAAGCGCGTTGCCTAACCAACGGCAAATGGCTCAGCAACAGCGCCTCCCCGGGGTGCATGTGATACACTCGGATTTCGTCTCCGGGGAAGAAATAGCCTTGGTCCAAGCGCTGATCCGGCGCCGCGCAGTTGAAATAGCAGGGATCGAAGTCGTCCGGATAATGCGGCCAGCGGTTTTCCAGCCAACGCTGATCGTAGGTTCCCATATTGCGATAACGGCGCGGGTCCATAAAATCCAGCATTCCATAACCCGCCGGCTCAGGCCGATCCGAAGTCGATTGAACAAACGCACCGGTTTCGATGTTGGGCAACGGCCAATAATCGAACGGCGCTGTGGGCTGTAAGCCTTGACCATACGGATTCATTACATAGCTTTCACCGCCAAATGCGCGCTCCGAACTCAAAGGCATCGACACGAACGGTTTTGGTTGCGACATGCTCAATGGAGTCTCGCTACCTGCGGGCAGCCACTCCCTGTCGCCGAAGACATAAAGATTCTTCGCGACATTCCCGACGCGGACACTTACTTCAGATGAAGCAATCGGGGCTCCCGTGGCTGACCAGCATCGACCGCAGGCCAAAAACTCGCCCACCGGCTTGGGATTGCCCTCATCCAGCGACGCATCCTTGCCCAGCGTTTCAGCGGCCAGCTTCCACATATCGATTTCGGTTCCGATCTGTTCCGGCCGCTCCAGATCAAAAAAACAACCCACCGCCACAGAAAGAAACAAATTCCCTTTCAAGCCTAAAGGACGCATAAACAACGGATGGGTAAATTCCTTAATAACTTTCAATGGACTACCTTTTTAGCCGTCACAGAAAATGAAACACAAATAATGTGCTTTTCCTTCCAGCATAGGATATTATTTCAAACTGGAAACGATTATATCAACGCTTTCTTAATTAGAATAAACTCTGTCGTCATAAAGAAGTAAAAGCTCCAACTTTAAACAGCCCATTATATACACGAGCACTATGCGTTGAAACTTTTGAACTTAACTTTTCAACTGCGCTATTTACCTGTACCACGCTCGATTCTACTTTTTCAACTTTTGTACTTACCTGATCCAGGCTTGTTTGCACTTTTTTAACTTCAGTATTAATTTCTTCGGTGATCGCCGTTCTCTTCTTTTTCTCCGCCTCGGCTTTATCATCTTTAACCTGGGTAGATATAGTCGTTATATTATCCTGTATCGTTTTTAAACTCGTTTTTCGGGTAAACAGATTATTTTTGTTAAATTCAACCTTTGACTCACTGGTCTTGGTATTGAAAAGCTCGGCGCAGTTTCCCGTTACCGTCTTAAAGGTATCCCCCAGTATTACATCGGTCACGGTTCCTGTCACCGTTTTCGTCGCGGGCCCTCTTATGGACTCTGTTTTAGCTCCAATAGTAGAGCTCCATGTCCACCCGAAAATATCTTCGCGTTTAAAACCCACCACATTGGCTTTGTATCCGATAAGATAAGACGACATATACCCACCGAGGTAGGTTGAGGCCGCAGCGCCAACGACCGATGAAGTGTATTCGCCCCAAACGATGGAGTTTGAAAAACCGTATATATTGGACCGTTTATCCTGACCGGTAAACGCCATGGTGCCTGACGTTTGCAAACCGATGCCGTCGTAAGTCGGAGTGCTGCTTGATTCAGCACCTACCCCTTTTGCCGCGTTGGGAGGCGCGCCTATACTAATTCTTGAACCGCATACCGGAGAAAATAAATGTACGCCCTGCTGCCCGTCCTGATCGTAAAACTCGAGACTGTTGCCGCCGCCTGTTTGTATCATCGCCTGTGTCTGATTTTCGTTTTTCACCAAATTCGGGTTAACCGAATTATGAACAGCGCCGAGGATAACCGGCTTGTCCGGGTTGCCGTTTTCAAACGACAGTAACACCTCCGCGCCTTTATGCAGTGGGAAGTGCATGCCATGAGCCGAACATTCGTCACCCGGTCCGGCATAGGGACTCGCCATGCGTATCCAGGCGGAAGCCCTTGTTGCGCCTTTTTCGGTAATATCGTAAGGAAGTTGAACCTTGTATTCGCCAAACTCGTTAAGCTCGGCGTATTTACCATCGCCTTCCGCATCGATGACCGCGTTGAGCGTTCCTTCGATTTTCGGCCAGGGGTGCACAATTTCCGGCCTGAATTGCACTTCAGCAGGAATAGCGCTAAAGCTCGCCTGATAAAAATCATTGCCCGGGCTATCGCCCTGCACCGGCACATTCAGTCCTTCCAGCAACAGCCCGGCTTGTGATCCGCGATGGGATATCCGGGTCAGCAAATAGCGCTGATTAAAATCGGTTCGGTAATGACCCGCAAGCTCCATCAAATAACCGCAGCGCATCCCGGTCGCGCTCGATTCTCCGCCGAATTGCCGCCCGCGGCAAATCAGACCTTCCGCCCTGATTTTAGCCAGGGCCTGCGCCGCTTCGTTGGTCTTGACGTATAAACCGTAATAGGTGACTTCGCCTATACCCATGGGGTCGACCTGGGCGCTACCCTTGATTTCCAGCGAAGCTTTTTTATAATGGTAATCCATTACCGTCACTTGTTTGGGTAGACTTTGTGCGAATAGATTAAAACTCTGTACCCGGCGGATACGGGTAATATCGGCGTCCAACTCACCAGCCGGCTGATAATTCAATTTAATGACATGCGCATCATGATTCCTGAAGTTGTTGCCGAACACAACCTGTTCGCCGTTCTGCTGCTGGCTGTACCACCAATAAATACCCAGGTGCTCACACCATCGAGATAAGAAATCAAGATAACTTTCCTTGTATTGGCAGATAAAGCCTTGAGTATCATACCCGGCGGGCTGCATATAATTCAGGTTGTATTCGTTGCTGAACAGCCCGGCATTATCCATGACGGTTTTCAGTAATTCAGGCGGAGCTTTACTCAGATATACCTCGGACAAATGATACTGCGCCAGCCGCCATAGCTTGGGTACCAGCACCGCCTTGTAAAAAGTCCAGCCGCTAATTTGATGGAGTTGTTCGAAGGATTGGATCAGTCCGATATAACAGGTGTCCTTGCCTTGCGCTATGCCGTCGTTCAGTGTAAAACTTACTGAATGACCTATCAGCTTACGTTCGTCAATATCGTTACGAGACGAGACAAGCAACATATTGAAGCGGTAAAGTTCGGCCAGCGATTCTTCGCCTTCAAAACTCACTACTTCCAGCGTGGTTCCTGCGTTCAATTGCTCGCAAATGAACGAAAAACGGCGGTTGGAACCGGCTAATTGGCTATTCATACTCGACATGCCTCATAATAGTATTAAAAAATCCATACAACTGTTCAGACTCCGCCCTGTATCCTCTTCAAAGAAAGCGAAACGGCGGCCTCATCGATTGTCCCACATGAAGCCCGCGCAATGCGAAATATGTGTTGGACCTTATCCACCAGAGCCGCTAAAGCCTTATCCGGGCTACATTATTCTGAGGTTCCAGAATGGCAAGCGGACCACCGTTGAACAGCAAAGAGCAAATAACCATATAATTCATTGCGATATATTATTATTTATTGTTGATTACGATGTAAAGTTTCTGTCTCATCCCGCCTTGATTCCATACTAGCATGGCCGCATCACCCAATGATGACAATTTCAAGACTCTCGCACGCTTGCCCAACATGCGCACTTTACTTCCGGGAAGGAGTGATGCGATGTGAGGAAATCATTCTCCTATACCGTTGACATTCCACAGTCATCAATTGTTCCATGCCAGGTGGAGGGAAGCGCTGATTTATTCGAATCCACACTGGATCAATTAGGTAATATCAATGCTTTGAATTTCAGGTTTGCTAGAGAAAAAAACAAATCGCGTTTCCCTGGCTGAAATTGTAACCCGATATTTACTCAGGGTATTATTGATATTCCACCACTTCGAGATGATCGGGTTCGAGGGCGTTCTGATACCGTTCCCACATTAGTGTAAACGCTCGTTCGATGTTGCATGTAAAACGCACCGTATCGAACAAGGGATATACATGGAGATGCGCGGCCAGTTTTTGCTTGATTAATGCGAGGCGTTCTGGTTGTACGGCAAGATTGATCGCCAATGACCGGTAAGCGTCGTGCGAATGAACGATCAATTCAGGCAATCCCAGCGCATTAAGCAAACTGGCGGCCACTCTGCCAGAAAACGTCTCCCCTAAACAGGTCAACACTGGTAAACCGGCTCTAAGCGCATCGCTCGCGGTAGTATGTGCGTTGTAATAAAGCGTATCCAAAAATATATCCGCCAACTTCTGCCGCGACAGATGTTCGGATAAAGACAGGCGCGGGGCGAATACGATGCGCTCCGGCATCACTCCATATTTCCTCGCCTCTTTCCGTAAATTTGAAGTCAGAACCGGACTGCCTTCCAGTAGCCATAATACGCTGTCATCGACCTGGAGAAGAATCTGCATCCAGAGTTGAAAAACATCGGGTGTGATTTTAAAGCTATTGTTAAAACAGCAATATACAAATGCATTTTCGGGCAATCCCGCATCCATACGGGTTGGACACTGTCCGGATAAAGGCTGAAGAGAGCTATTGACCTGATAAGTATGAGGCAAATAGACGATTTTTTCGCTATAAAAACACCGTTGATCGGTCGGAATCACGACAGGGTCGGCAATCAGGTAATCAATATGGGAGACGCCCGAGGTGCCGGGATAACCGAGATAACTCGCTTGTATCGGTGCTGGATGCAACGCGAACAATCCGGGTCTGGCGTTGGTAGTATAGCCGTTGATATTGATCGCAATATCGATTTCCAGTTGCCGGGCAATCGCCGCAATCTCCTGATCGGTTTTATCGCTGACGTCAATAAAACGATCAACTCCCGCATGAAGCCTCAGCCGCATTTCATCTTCGCCGGATTTCCCGTATGAAAATGCAAGTACCTCAAATCGATCGCGATCATGCTGCTCGAACAGCTCGGCGATCAAATAAGCGGTAACATGATTATGAAAGTCGGCGGAAAAATATCCGAGGCGGATTTTACTATGTTTGTAGCGGACAACTGCGCCAGACGAGATGGCTGGCTCAAGACCTCTTTCCCGCACAAAAATCCCGGCGCAACGTTTCTGCTGCTCCGGAGTCGAGGGTATTGTCAGCGCAATAAAGGGAGCCGTAACAGGCTCGCCCGCGTCTATACCGCTTAGTGCCGATGCGAAAAGCGCAGATATGCCGTCCCAGTCCGCGTCATGCATTTTACAGTGTATATACTGGCCCAACGCAAAAGGATAATAGGCATCGAGCGCAATGGCTTGCTGAAATAAAGGCGCGGCGTCAGCATAACGCCCTAATTTTACCAGCGCATTCCCGAGGTGGCTGTACGGCTCAGCCGAACCCTGGGTTAGCTCTATCACCTTTAGGTAGGCGGCAACCGCTTCATCATGCTGATTAAGCCCGGTGAGTACATTGCCCAGGTTATGGTAAGCATCAGCAAAACCGGGCGCCCATGCAATGGCTCGCCGATAGGCGGCTACGGAATCTTCATACCTGTGCAGCTCGCTCAGAGCGACGCCGAGGTTATTGCAGGCATCCGCGTAGCCGGGTTCAAGGGCGATAGCCCGTTGGTAGCCGGCTATCGCTGACTCGTTGAGTCCCTGCCGATGATAAGATAGCCCAAGCAGATAATGGGATGACGCATGGTTTGGGTAGGCGGCGACGATGTTTTCGAGTAGCTTTGCAGCCTGTGTCGCGCTACCGCAGCAGCGCAGCAAACGCAACGCTTCATTGAAATGAGCTTCAGCCTGCTCCGTATTCACGCTCAAACACTCTCAAAGCCAGCCAACTTTTTTTAACCTGTGATACAGCCAAACACAGGAAAGACAAACAAACCCCAGCGTCACCGGATAGCTGTATTGCCACTCCAGTTCAGGCATATACCGGAAATTCATGCCAAACAGACTGAAGACCATGGTAGGAATAGCCAGAATGGCTCCCCATCCGGCCAGACGCTGCACTACTTCGTTCTGATCGACCGTAATCAGGGTGAGATTGACCGACATCGCTGCGGTCAACATTTCTCGCATGCTTTCCATGGACTGGTTAAGCCGCTTCACATGATCGTAAATATCCCGAAAATACAACCGCATATCTTTCGGAATCATCACAGAATGGAAACGCGTTAATGCGCTGCAGATATCCAGCAACGGAACCGCTGCCGCCTGCAGCAGCAGCATTTCGCGTTTGAGCTCGTAAAGTTTTACCAGGGTTTTCCGGTTAAAGCGCGACTCGAAGATATCGGCTTCGAGCTTTTCCAATCGCTGCTGAAAATCGAGCAGCACCGGGCTATATTGATCGACAATTGCGTCCGTGATGACATAAAGCGGGAAACCGGGTCCTCTGGAAAAACCTTGCGGCGCGCTCTCGCAACGCGTACGAATCTTTTCGTAATTCAGCGTTGAGCCATGAGTAACGGTAACCAGGAACTGCAAACCGACAAAAACATGCGTCTCGCCGAAAACGACTTCGCCTCCAACCTGCGTCAGTTCGGCGGTCTGCAATACCACGAACAGCGTATCTCCGTACTCTTCCAGCTTGGGACGCTGTTGGGCCATTTGAGCATCTTCCACCGCCAGGTCGTGTAAACCGAACTCTTCCTGGATCTTTTTCAGCAACTCCTGATCCGGCTCATTCAGATCCAGCCAGACAAAACTGCCTTCCTGCAGTAACACATCGCTGATTTCGTCCAGCGCGATACTACATGCCACGTTGCTTTTTTTATAAGCCCTGCAGTTGACAACCATGGAGGCCATTGCGCCTGTTTCGTATCCAATAGCACTGCCTGCCGCCTCATGTGCAGACACTATGGCAAGCTTGTTTGGAACCCTGTCGTCAACCGGGGAGCCGGGTTTATCCCTGGTTTTCTTTTTAATCGACCCCATACCGTACCTTTTTACCTCTGAAAACGACAACGGGTCTGAGCGGCATGCCGCTCAGACCCGTGTCAGGTTTATTTTTTACGGCAGCGCGCTTCAGGCGGCAGTAAAAATATTACGGAAAATTGCAAACAAAATACCGGACAACGCCATAGAAGCAGGCAATGTCAAAATCCAAGCCGTCAGAATATTTCTGATTGTCGCCCATTGCAACCCTGATCCGTTCGAAGCCATGGTGCCGGCGACGCCGGAAGACAGCACATGCGTAGTGGAAACCGGCAAGCCCAGTACATCAGCCATGCCTATCGTCACGGCCGCCACCGTTTCCGCGGCAGCCCCCTGGCCGTAGGTAAGATGGGTTTTACCTATTCTCTCGCCAACGGTCACAACAATTCGCTTCCAACCGATCATGGTGCCCAAGCCCAATGCCAGCGCGACACCGACTTTAACCCACACAGGAATAAAGCGCACGGCGCGGCCGATAGATTTACTGTAATCGGAAATTTCTTTCTTGTCCTCGGCAGATAGATTTATCGGATTTTTCTTTTCGAGTATTTTGAGCGTTTCACTGACGATATACAGGTCGTTACGCAAGTTCGAAACCAGCTCTGTCGGCACATTCGCCAACGTCTTGTAATCGTTTACCCGCCCGGATAAATCGCGGATGCTGTGCTGAAGCGCCGAAGTAGAGTTATCGTGCCATTTCTTATCGCGTACGGTCGCTTCAAGCGCACTTTTGGCATTTTCCGCCGTTACCGCGTTTTCAGGCTTGACGTATTTATCCAACAGTTGGACCGCCGCTTGCGAAGTTTTACGGAACTCATCCAAAACCGAAATATCCGGCGTTCTATTCAATGCAAACGCGGTAGGCACGACACCGACCAGGATCAGCATGATCAACCCCATGCCTTTTTGACCGTCATTGGAGCCATGAGCGAAGCTGACCAGGGTGCAGGTACCGATTAAAACGGAACGTATCCACAAAGGAGGTCCTTTTTTCGTGTCAGGCTCCTTGAACAACTGTTCGTTTCTTACGATTACCTTAAGCGCCAGCAACAGCAAAGCCGCAGCAAGAAAGCCGAAGATAGGGGAGAACAGCAGAGACAAACCGACTTCCGTCGCCTTGCTCCAGTTGACACCGCTGGTCAGCGTACCTTCCGGAGCCAAAACCTGGTTTGCAATACCGACACCGATAATGGAACCGATCAGGGTGTGCGAACTTGAACTCGGCAAGCCCAGCCACCAGGTACCCAGATTCCATAGTATCGCAGCAAACAACAGCGCAAACACCATGGACATGCCCGCACCGCTGTTGACCTGAAGTATCAGCTCGACCGGCAAAAGAGAAACGATGCCCCAAGCCACGGCGCCGTTAGCCATGTTGACGCCCAGAAAATTAAACGCTCCGGACCAGACCACGGCAAAATGCGGCGGCATTGAGCGAGTGTAAATAACAGTCGCAACAGCATTCGCGGTATCGTGAAAGCCGTTGACAAATTCAAACCCAAGCGCAATAAAGAGCGCGGTCACCAGCAACAGCCAGGGCACAGCCTGCGCGACGCCCGCATCGGCAGCGTGCACTGCTTCGATCAGAGAGTAAACCACGTAAATGGCGCCTCCCAACAGGATCGATAAAATAAGGCCTAACCCAAAACGCCCTAGCGATGAGTTCGACTGAAAAACCGGATGCGCTTCAGTTGCACTGGTAGCTGACATATTACAATCCCCAAAAAGTAATTGGTTGAGCTGTGAGTCGAAATTAACCTGCTTCATCTTAGCCATACACCATTACAACTTGATGACGGTCCAACATGACTGTAAAATTTTTGTAAAAATTTTGAGGCCGCACCTGTTGCGGCAGCGTACTTTTCCACCAAACAATTACCTGCCTCTGACAAAGGCGGGACGATCCCTTCAACCGGGTTTATTGATGATAACCCATATTTTATGACGCCTCCCAAATCGATCATGAGCGCTTTGGACAAAGAGACGTCCAATAAGATTGTTCCTTCTCATCAAGCAGGTTTTTTCAAGATTTGCTGTTGTGTATTGAACGCAACTACCGAAGAATAGAATTAGACTCTATCCAGACCTTGGGAGTACACAATGCCCATCAACCTCAGCAACGTCAGTTTACCGGTAAAACTGCTGTTTTCAGGCTACCTGATGATTATCGCCATCGGCTACGGAATGGCGACCATCCAGATCCTGGTCACACATGGCATGGCGGACGGAAAATTCGGTCTATCCATACAGGATATCGTTTACAGCTACTACGGCAACCGCTCAGGCTCTCACCTCGAAAGCAAGCTCAACGGCTCCATGAAAGCCAATGCGCCGGAACAGGATCGCTTTGCGCTGATACAATGGGTACGCAGCGGCGCAGGGGAGCGGGATTATCTCGACCATGCCAAGGCCATATTTGATACCCGTTGCGTTCCCTGCCACAACGCCGACGCCGGCGGACTGCCCGATTTCAGCCGGCTGGACAACATAAACAAATACACGCACCCCGACAGCGGCGCCACCCTGGCATCCCTCGCACGGGTGTCGCACATTCACCTGTTCGGCATCGTCTTTATTTTCATGTTTGTCGGCGGTATTTTTTCGCTGACTTCCGGGGTGCCGCTTGCCATAAAATGCACCGCCATCGTGACCCCTTTCGTATTTTTACTATTGGATATCGCATCCTGGTGGCTGACCAAGCTTAACCCGCATTTTGCCTGGCTCGTTATACTCGGAGGCGCCGGTCTCGCGATGGCTTTTGTCTTCATGTGGGTCGTATCCATGTATGAGATGTGGGTATTGCCCAGGTATTTACGCCGCTAAAGATTTCAGTGCCATCAGGAGAATGTAGTGATATATTTGCAACCAAAGCAAGTCCAGATGTAGAGGTTTAGCCTGAGATGCCGGGGAATCCAGAAATCAAACACGACGAGGGCGCATCGCTGCAAGAAGCAGCCCCCAAACTCAAACGCCCTCCCCTGTTCAAGGTCATTCTGCTGAATGACGACTTTACTCCCATGGATTTTGTTATCCATATTCTGAAATCGTTTTTCAATATGGATGAAGCCAAGGCGACGCGCGTCATGCTGCAGGTTCACACGCAGGGGACGGGAGTTTGCGGCATTTTCAGCCG
Organism: Candidatus Methylospira mobilis; assembly: GCF_009498235.1. Classification (NCBI taxonomy): domain Bacteria; kingdom Pseudomonadati; phylum Pseudomonadota; class Gammaproteobacteria; order Methylococcales; family Methylococcaceae; genus Candidatus Methylospira; species Candidatus Methylospira mobilis. The sequence continues at coordinate 3,076,775 of NZ_CP044205.1, forward strand.
CGACGTGGCGGAAACCAAGGTTCGTCAGGTTAACGAGTTTTCCCGCGAGCATCAGCATCCGTTGCTGTGTTCCATGGAAGAAGCCTGAGCCTGAATAGCTTACCGTTTAGTTTTTCAAAGAGGAGAACGCCATCATGTTGGGTAAGGAACTCGAACAATCGTTAAACACGGCCTTCCGCAGAGCCTTCGAAAAGCGGCACGAGTTCATTACCGTCGAGCACCTGTTGCTGGCGATGACGGAAAACGCCACGGCAGCCAATGTCCTGCGCGCCTGCGCATGCAATATCGAGCAGCTAAAAACCGAACTGGATTCTTTTCTCGATGAAACAACGCCGTTAATCGCCCCAGGAGTCAAGAAAGATACGCAACCGACGCTCGGATTCCAGCGCGTGATGCAACGCGCGGCCTTCCACGTGCAATCCTCCGGCAGGCAAGAGGTAACCGGGGCCAACATTCTGGTGGCATTGTTCGGCGAACAGGACTCCCATGCAGTCTATCTGCTGAACAAGCAGGAAATTACGCGTCTGGACGTGGTCAACTACATCTCGCATGGCGTTTCCCGCATTCGTGAATCGGACGAATCCACCCACCATAAAGCAAATAGCGGTCAGGAAGACGCCGAAAACAGCAGTGTGATCAATCCGTTGGAAAAATTCGCTTCCGACTTGAACGAGCTGGCGCGCAGGGGCGAGATAGACCCGCTCATAGGTCGAAGAGAAGAAGTCGAGCGCACCATCCAGGTGCTGTGCCGCCGCCGTAAAAACAATCCGTTGCTGGTCGGAGAGGCCGGCGTAGGTAAAACCGCCATTGCCGAAGGCCTGGCGAAAAAGATAGTCGAAAACGATGTGCCGGACGTATTGCGCGACAGCATCATATACTCGCTCGACCTCGGCGCGCTGGTAGCCGGGACCAAATACCGCGGCGATTTTGAAAAACGCCTCAAAGGCTTGCTGACACAGATAAAAAAACAGAAAAACGCCATCCTGTTTATCGATGAAATTCATACCATCATCGGCGCCGGCTCCGCATCGGGCGGCGTCATGGATGCATCGAACCTGATCAAACCGATGCTGGCGTCCGGCGCGTTGCGCTGCATAGGCTCCACCACCTATCAGGAGTATCGCGGTATTTTCGAAAAAGATCGGGCGCTGGCGCGCCGCTTTCAGAAAATCGACATTCACGAACCCAACGTCGAAGAAACCTATCAGATACTAAAGGGTTTGAAATCCCGTTTCGAACAGCATCACGACGTCAAATATTCGCTTGCAGCGCTCAAAACCGCCGCAGAGCTGTCGAACCGCTATATCAACGACCGGTTTCTGCCCGACAAAGCCATAGACGTCATCGACGAAGCAGGCGCATCGCAACGCCTGCTGCCCGCGTCGCGGCGCAAAAAACTGTTGGGGACCCAGGACATAGAAGATGTCGTCGCCCGAATCGCACGCGTCCCGGCCAAGACGGTTTCCACGCATGACAAGGATAAGCTGAAAAACCTGGAAAAAAACCTGGCGCTGCTGGTCTTCGGACAAAACGAGGCCATTTCCGCGCTGGCGTCGGCCATCAAGCTGGCACGGGCCGGTTTACGCGAACAGCAGAAGCCGATCGGTTCGTTTCTGTTTTCCGGCCCTACCGGCGTCGGTAAAACCGAGGTCTGCCGCCAGCTTGCAGCGGCGATGGGCATAGAGCTGATACGCTTCGACATGTCGGAATACATGGAACGGCACACAGTTTCACGGCTGATCGGCGCGCCGCCGGGCTATGTCGGCTACGATCAGGGCGGACTGTTGACCGACGCCGTCAACAAGACGCCGCACGCCGTGCTGTTGCTGGACGAAATCGAAAAAGCGCATCCGGATGTATTCAACCTGCTGCTTCAGGTCATGGATCACGGCACGCTCACCGACAACAATGGACGCAAGGCCGATTTTCGCAATATCGTTCTCGTCATGACCACAAACGCCGGCGCTGCGGAAACCGACCGCGCTTCCATCGGCTTTACCCACCAGGATCACAGCAGCGACGGCATGAAAGCCATAGAACGCCTGTTTTCACCCGAATTTCGCAACCGGCTCGACGCAATTATCCCGTTTAAGGCACTGGATCGCGACGTTATCAGGCAGGTTGTTGACAAGTTCATGTTCGAACTGGAGTCGCAGCTCGCCGAAAAACATGTCACTCTCGTGCTGGAATCCGAGGCGCGCGAATGGCTGGCGGAGCACGGTTGCGATACGCGCATGGGTGCGCGGCCAATGGCCCGCGTAATTCAGGAAAACATCAAGAAACCGCTTGCGGAAGAATTGCTGTTCGGCAAACTGGCTCATGGCGGCACGGTCAGAATCGGCGTGAAAGACGACCATCTGAGCTTCGAGATCACCGGCTCGCATCACAAAGAGAAGGCATTGGAAGCGGAAGTGCATTGAGCGCACCTTCTCGCTGATGAATACAAGCCGTCCACGAATCGCTGTGCAGAACGGATATCTCCAATCATATTGAGAACAGACACCGGCTGCATTAAAAGGGAAGAGCCGAATTGCAGCCCCGATAACACGCGCTGAGCCCCTCACCCTGCAAGGCCGCCTTTCGCTTTGGACTTGCGGTGTCTGGAATTTCGTTTGGGGATATTATGTTAAAGTTGCCGGATCCAGCTTTTACTCAAAACATACGCCTGCATTTGAAGTTCCGGATAATGGTTTATGCCGCGGCCTGTTTAACGGCCTGGTCATGCGCTTCTCTAGCCGATGCACACACGCTGGCCGGAAACTGGTTCAAGGAACCCGATAGCTGGGTCTATCAAGGACAAATCGATCTTGCCGACGCAGGACTTGAACCGATAGACAAGATATATCTGACAGGCGGCCGTTTCTGGCAGCAGGCGGATTTTGAAGTGAATACGAGCGATCATTATGTGCTGGACTTCAAAAACACCAGCGTTATCGGCTATTTTCGCCATATCATCCTGAATGCGTCGGGGTATCCGCTAGTCGATGTAAGGGGAGGAATACAAAGCAGCGAAACCAACCCGTTCTTTCTGCGGCACGGTCGCGAAGCCGACCTTCCCGCAGGACGATACCGTTTGCTGACTGAACTGGATTCCCCGGTTTTCGTCGCTTACCCGCAACCGTATCTGGACACGCTGGAACATTATCGGCAAGCGATCAAGCAGTGTAACGCATTGACGCTGCTGTGCATGGGCGTACTTCTAAGCTTGATCGTCTATTACATGGCCCAGGCGCTCGCCGGCCGGCGCCTGTCGGACGCCATGTACTCCCTTTTCATCCTTTGCGCTTTTGTATTCGGAAGCTCTACGCTACTGGTGTTTTCGGAGCTGTTCGGCATGCGCTCAATGTTCCCGGTCAGAACGCCCATCCTGTTCGCCAGTTGCGCCTATGTGCTGTTTGTCATGGCGCTGCTGAAAATCCGCGCCGACAATTATCCGCGTCTGCGTATGGCCGGCGAGGCAGTTCTCGCGCTGCTTTGCGTGATGGTAATAGTGGGTTTGGCACTGCCGAATTGGGACATTGAGATCACCCGTTACGCTCTTGTCCTGTTTTCGTTCTACGGCATGTGTAATGGTTTAATGAACCCGGACACTTCCAAAGGCAGAATTTATACTGTCAGCAGAGGTGAGCATGAAGACAAACGAGACAAAATACAAGCGCCCCAAATACAGTCTGGAATTCAAGCAGGATGCCGCCAAGCTGGTTCTTGAAAAAGGCTACAGCCTGAACCAGGCTGCCGATCATTTGGGCATATCATTAAGTGCCCTGGGACGCTGGGTCCGGGCGGAACGCAAGCCTTCCGGCAATGAGTCTGCGACGAAAAAGCCAGGCTTGAATCTGGGGGATCACGATGAATTGATTCGTTTGCGTAAGGAAATTGAACAATTACGCATGGAGCGTGAAATCTTAAAAAAGGCCGCAGTCTTCTTTGCGAAAGAAGCCGAATAAAGTACGGGTTTATTCAGGTGCAACAGAAGACGTATCCAGTGACCGTGCTCTGTCGAGTGATGCAGGTGAGTACCAGTGCGTATTATGAGTGGTTAAAAGCCCGACAGGACAGCGATAAGGATCAACAAGATCAAAAGCTTGCCGAGAAGGCGAGGCAGATTTTCATCGACAATAAACAGTGCTTTGGTTCGCGTCGTTTAGCGGATCGATTGCAAAAACAAGGTCATGCCGTTGGGCGTTTTAAAACGCGGCGCATCATGCGAGATTTAAAGTTGAAGGTTCGCTATCCCAGGCGAGTTAAGGTCACCACCGATAGTAACCATAACGAGGCCATTTCGCCCAACCGCTTGGACCGGCAATTCCAGGTTGCCAAACCCAATCAAGTATGGACGACAGATATTACCTACGTGTGGACCCTACAAGGCTGGCTTTATGTCGCGGTGGTCATCGATCTGTTTTCCCGGCAAGTCGTGGGCTGGGCGATTGATGATCACATGCGGACCTCGCTGTGCGTCAAGGCCTTGCAAATGGCCTTCTGGCGCCGTAAGCCGCCACCCGGTCTGTTGCATCACTCGGATCGTGGCAGCCAGTATGCGAGCCGGGAATATCGCCGGCATTTAGAAGTGATGAAGATGGAACAGAGTATGAGCCGTAAAGGGAACTGTTGGGACAACTCGCCGACCGAACGCTTTTTTCGCAGCTTGAAGCATGAGCAGCTCAACTACGAAAAATTCAAGACCCAAGAGGCCGCAAAACTGAGTGTGATCGATTATTTGGCTTTTTATAATGGCCGTCGTTCACACTCAATATTGGGTTATCAGACCCCTCTCGAATTCGAGCGGGAATTTTATCGAAACGCTGCCTGAACAGGTGTCCGGTTTTTGTTGACCATTACAATGATTGCCGCCATAGTGCGAGCCTATCATGGCAGCCGTACCGCCTATTTTTTTCTGCTCGCCGTTGCCGCTCCCTTTGTACTGGGACTCATCGCGATACAGACCGAAAGCATGGATTCCTACACCCTGTACGTCGAACACCTTGGCCTGGTTTCAGTATCGATAGAAGCCATGCTGCTGGCGCTGGTGATGACATATCAGATTACCCGGCTTTACCATGACAAGGAACGTGCGGTAGAACGCATGGAGCAAAGCATACGCGACTCGCGCACCGATAGCATGACCGGACTGCCCAACCGTATGGCGCTGACGCAGGCGCTGGAAAACCTGCCCCAACAGGGTAGCCTGACCTTCATAGACATCGACGGTCTCAAGTACTGCAACGATAACTTCGGGCACGCGCGCGGCGACGAGTTGCTATGCACCTTCGCCCGGGGCCTGGGCGTACATCTGGGCTCCGGAGCACAGGCGCATCGTCTGGGCGGCGATGAATTCGCCATCACCTGCGAACAGGGCAATGTGCAATGGATAGAACAGGCTCTGTTAAAAACAATCGATGACATGCACGCCGAAGGATTCGAGTTTGCCGGCGCCAGTTCCGGTTCGGCGCATGTCCACGAAACCGAAGACAAGCAAAAGCTACAGCATATCGCCGATTGCCGCATGTATGAAAACAAACGCAGCAACAAGCGCAGGCGCAAGGAAGATCAGCTTTACAGCGCGATGATTTCGTAATTGTTCCGTACATTACTATTCAAAAATCCGTAATTATTCAGCTACCGGCGTCGGTGCTGGGGTAAGGCGGGCGAGACACGCCGTTAGTCCGTCCGTGGAGGTTCGACTATGGCATCCCTGCCATAGACGGTCTCGCCAGCCTTACCCCAGCACCTTTGAATAACGGCACATTCGGTGATACTGAATAGCGCTACAAAAATCCTTACTGAAAAATACAGCAGTTTTAACTTACCCAAGACAAGGACAAGTTATGCAACGTGTACCTGGTTTGCTCTGGCCGCTTGTATTGTCTGTCGCGCTGTTGCCGGTCGCATCGTGGTTCGCCTACCCCGAAACCCACCTACCGCCCGGCTTCGGTGTTTTTCCGCCGCTGTTCGTGGCGGACCCTCCCGGTTTCAAGCCGGTTATATTCGTAGTGTTGGCGCTGATTGAAACCGCAATAGTTCTCTTGCTGCTGTTCCCGCAATGCTTCGGTTTCATTATGACAGCCTCGCCACCGCGAGCTGACCCGGCGCGGTTCCCGGTTTGGTTCCGGCCAGGCGCGGCGCTGACGCTGTTTTTCTGGTGGCTGATGTGGATACGGGTAACACCATTCGACAGCCTCGCGTATTACGCGTTTACGCCTTTATGGTGGGGGTTTATCCTGACCCTGGACGGACTGGTCTATCGGCGTAGCGGCGGTTACTCGCTGCTGGCGTCGCGTCCCGGAACCTTGCTGACCAGCGCAGCGGTGTCGCTGGCCGGATGGTGCTATTTCGAGTATCTCAACTATTTCGCGCTGGGCAACTGGTACTATCCCAACAGCACGATGCCGGAACTCAGCCACGGCGCCGTGGTACTGATCTATCTGTTCGCCTACACCACTGTCTGGCCCGCGGTTTTCGAATGGTATACCCTGCTCAACACCTTTCCCTCCCTGGTCTGCCGTTACAGCTGTGGCCCCCGGATAGCCCTGCCCGGCGGATTGCTGTTGTGGGGCGGTTTTTTCCTGCTGTTTGCCATGGTGTTTTTTCCTTACCCGCTGTTCTGGACAGTATGGATCGGGCCTCTGGCGATCTTCTCCGGGCAATTGCTCAGGAAAGGCATATGGAACCCGTTCACCGCGCTGGCGCAAGGCAACTGGAGCCCAGCCTTGTTGATGGCGCTCAGCGCCCTGTTCAATGGCTTTTTCTGGGAACTATGGAACTGGGGCAGCGCTTATCCGGCGCAACCGGTCGCCAACCCCAATTACTGGATGTACGCCATTCCCTACGTAAACGCCATTCACATTTTCGCCGAGATGCCGCTATTGGGATACATGGGCTACATGCCGTTCGGCATTCTGGCCTGGGCGCTGTTTATCTGGCTGGGCGCATTGTTCGGTTTTGACGCCGCGCTGCTCAAGGATGACGCTGACCGTCGCTGAAGATTTCCCCGCAGGGGCGAATCATTATTCGCCCCTGTCCCGGTTTTTCAGCCAGCGCCTTCCCTTTCCGGAAAGCCGGTAACGCTGCGTCGGGCTGCGCGGGACGTTTGGCTGGGTACGCTCGATCCAACCGCCTTGCAGCGCCGGTGAATGTTGAAACAGTATTGCTTGGCCTGCTCGCGACCAATGGCCGCATCTTTGCTGGATTTTTTAGCTTCGATAACAGCAAGGGGTTTGCCGTTTTTACCTAGCAGTACATAGTCACTGAACAGGTGGCCTTCATAGGCTGTGCGCGGTTCGGAAATGCCGTCAGGAAGCGGTATTTGAATATCGTACTCCTCCGCGACTTGCGTAGGATCTTTGACGTTCCAGCCGGACTTTTCAAGCAGTTTCTCAATCAGTTCTACCCGGGTTTGAGCCTCGGATTTCGCCATGAGTCAACTTCCCCTGTATTATTCAGGAGCGATTAATTATTCGCCCCTGCCAAAAAAAGCCGACAGCAACAAACCGACATCCGCCATGCCCTGCTCCAGATTGGCATGAATTTCCGGCATGGTAATCTCTGCATCGGTGATGCCCGCCGCCCAGTTGGCGACCACGGCGACACAGGCGTAAGCAATACCGGCTTCGCGCGCCAGGGCCGCCTCCGGCATGCCGGTCATGCCCACCAGCGTGCAGCCGTCTCTCGCCATGCGCGCAATTTCAGCGGGCGTTTCAAGGCGCGGACCCTGGGTACAGCCGTAGACGCCGCCGTCGCTCATGCTCAACCCGGCGGATGCTCCGGCCTGCAACAGGGCGGTGCGTAGCGATGAAGTGTAAGGTTCGGTGAAATCGATATGCGTAACCTGATCCTGCGTCCCGTCGGAAAAGGTGTGTTCGCGGCCATAGCTGTAATCTATAAGCTGATCGGGGAGTACGATAGCCGCCGGAGCGGCGAGCTCATCAATGCCGCCGACGGCCGCTACCGCGATAATATGGGTAACCCCCGCCTGTTTAAGCGCGTGGATATTGGCCCGGTAGTTGATGCGATGCGGCGGGATGGTGTGACGATCACCGTGGCGGGCCAGGAATACCATACGATGCCCGGCCAGCGCGCCTACAGTCAGATCGGCCGAGGGACTGCCGTACGGAGTTGTCATTGCCTCGCGGCGTTCCACGGCTACGCCGGACAGCCGGCTCAGGCCGGTGCCGCCGATTACGGCATATTTTTCTTTTTCAGTCATATGGATAACTATTCCTTACAGGCATAAATTCCCGGCGCATTGCGCAGCGCATTTTTATAATCCAGCCCATAACCGAATAAATAGCGGTTGTCGGTTTCCAGACCGACAAAATCGGCTGTAACGGGTTTGTCCCGGCCTATTTTCTTTTCGATCAGCGTCGCTGTTTTTACCTGCCGCGCGCCTTCCCGTTCGCAAAATTCGACAATATGGGCCAGAGTAATACCTTCGTCCAGGATATCGTCCAGCAGCAAAACGGTACGATCTCTCAGCTCAATCTCGGGAGTTTTCAACCAGACCACTTCGCCACCTTCGGTATTGCCGCGATAGCGCGTCGCCTGTATCGAGTCTATTTCCAGCGCAAAATCCAGTTGCGACAGCAACTTCCCGGCAAAGATAATACCGCCGTTCAGCACGGTTAAAACCAGAGGATAGGAACCGGCAAGCTGTCCGGTAATTTCCGCAGCCAGACGGCTTATGGCCTGCTCGACAACAGGCGCTGGATAAAGCAGGTCCGCTGCCTTCCTGACCTGCCGGTATTCCTCCAAACTAATCATTCCCGCTGTTCTCCTGCAATCCGATGATCATCTCAACGGCTTTGCGATGTTTTTCAGACTGCAAAAGCGCCTGCCAGCGCAAGACCTGCGACGTTGCGCGCATGCGCTCCAGTCGATATCCCAATGCGGGCGGCGGACGCTTTTCCAGGCTTTCCAGCACGGCAACGGTTGCTTCCGGATGATTGCAAACCAGCACCATATCGCAACCGGCTTGCAAGGCGGCGGCGGCGCGCTGCACATAACCGCCCATCATCGCGGCCCCTTCCATGGAAAGATCGTCGCTGAACACACAGCCATCGAAACCGAGCTTGCCACGCAATACCGTATCGATCCAATACGGCGAAAATCCGGCAGGCAGCGTATCCACGGCGGAATATACGACATGCGCGGGCATGACGCCTTCCAACCCGTGCCGGATGAGTAATTGGAACGGAAGCAAATCCTTCTGCTCCAATGCGGCGTACTCGCGCGTATCGACGGGCAAGGTCAGATGCGAATCCAGCGCGACGGCGCCGTGACCGGGAAAATGTTTGCCGACGGCGGCCATGCCCGCTGACTTCATTCCGCGCGCGAACGCCCAGGCATCCTGTCCGGCTTCGTCCGCATCACGGGAAAAGGAACGGTCTCCGATAATTGCGCTGATGCCGCAATCGACATCCAGAACCGGGGCGAAACTGAAGTCTATACCAACGGCGCGCAGCTCGGCAGCCATCAACCATCCAGCCGTCTCCAGCGCGAAAGCCAGCGCTTCGGCAGCGTCGCCCAAGCGCCGGCGAAACCCGGCTGCAGGCGGAAGGCGCGTAAATCCAGTGCGAAAGCGCTGCACCCGCCCGCCTTCATGATCCACCGCAATCAACAAATCGGGGCGTATGCTGCGTATGGATTTAACCAGCTCGCCTATCTGTTCGGGCGATTCGAAGTTGCGCGTAAAAAAAATGATGCCTCCGGCTGCCGGGTGCAGCAATTGCTCGGCCTCCTCTGGCAACAGTACCGTACCACGCAGGTCAAACATAACCGGACCCAGCGGTTTAGAAAACTTAGCGTTCATCAATGCCCTTCCTTTTTTTCAGCGGCGAGCCTTTGCTCCATCGCAGCCAGCTGTTCCGGCGTTGCTTCGCGCTGATAAAGCGCTTTCCATTCGGCGTACGGCATACCGTATACGATTTCCTGGGCGGCGGCGTAACCCAACGGTTCGCCCCTTTCGTCGGAGGCCGCACTATACCATTTGGCCAGACAGTTACGGCAAAAGCCGGCAAGTATCATCAGATCGATATTCTGGACTTCGGTATGTGATTGCAAGTGCTCAAGCAAAGCGCGGAAAGAGGCGGCTTCTATTTCTGTGGTGTTTTTATTTATCATTATTTACATCGATATGGGTTTTACATGGATCGGCAGGGTACAGCGGCGCTTTCCCATCATGCTAAAATGACGCCAACGAAGGCCGCATGGTGTGTCCTGTCCGGGTGGTTCAACAAAATGAAATTACTATTCGATTTTTTTCCTATCGCGCTGTTCTTCATCGCATACAAACTTTACGATATTTACGCAGCGACCATGGTAGCCATTAGCGCTTGCGCGATACAGGTCGCCTATTCATGGTTGCGGCACAGAAAAGTTGCGCCGATGTATCTGGTTTCACTGGTTATCGTCTCTGTTTTTGGCGGGCTGACGCTCTACCTGCAGGACGAGCTTTTTATCAAATGGAAACCGACCGTCATCAATGCCTTGTTCGCCGTGGTATTTCTTGGCAGCCACTGGGTAGGCGAAAAAACCATGATAGAACGCATGATCGGGGGCAATATATCCTTGCCGGCGCAGATATGGAAGCGTCTGAACCTTAGCTGGGTACTGTTTTTTGTTACGATCAGCGTCGTTAATGTTATCGTAGTCTATAATTTCGACACCAGTACCTGGGTCAACTTCAAGCTGTTTGGCATGCTGGGCCTGACTCTGGTTTTTGTATTGCTGCAATCGGTTTATCTGGCGCGCTATCGGATAAATGAAGAAGCGGAAACCGAATAGGGAGCGCGCAAGTTGTTGTACGCCATTATTTCAGAAGACGTGCAGGACAGTCTGGCATTGAGAACAGCGGCGCGTCCCGCCCATCTAGCCAGACTGCAGGATCTGCAAAATAAGGGACGTCTGCTGCTGGCCGGACCTCACCCCGCAATCGACAGCTCCGATCCGGGTGAGGCCGGCTTTAGCGGCAGCCTGGTGATCGCCGAATTTGCAGATCTGGAGCAGGCGCAGGCCTGGGCCGATACAGACCCTTACCGCGAAGCCGGCGTATACCGCTCGGTAATGGTAAAACCGTTCAAACAGGTATTTCCGCAATGACAACACGTGTTGATAAAATAAAACAGTTGCTTCAACAACATTTGCAACCGGCATTTCTGGATATTCAGGATGACAGCGCCCGGCATGCAGGACATGCCGGCGTCCGCGAAGCTGGAGGCGGACATTTTTATGCGACTATTGTTTCATCTGCCTTTGAAGGCAGTAACGCCGTTCAGCGACACCGTAACGTCTATCAAATACTCGCCGAGATGATGCCTGCGGAAATTCATGCCTTGAGTATCAAGGCTTATACACCTTCGGAATATAAACAACAGGAACTGTAAATCAATGAAAAATATGTATACCGCCGTTTCAGTCATATCCACCGCGGTACTGCTAAGCGCATGCAACCCCTCCGCTGAACAGGCGAAAACGACGGCAACCAGCGCTTCAGCGCAGGTTTCGCCTGATAATATTGCCGCCAAAGTAAACAATGTCATCATCACCCGCGACGCCGTTGCCGCAATGAAAGCCGATATTGCACAGCGCCGCCACGGAAACGTCAACGAAATTCCGGATGATAAAATCGCCGAAGAACTGGTTTCGCGCGAGCTGCTCAAGCAGGAAGCGGAAAAAAACGGCTTACTCAAAGATCCCAAACTGGCTGCTGAAGTTGATAACGCAACGCGTATCGCGCTCTCGCAAATCGACGCCCAGAACTTCGTTAAAAATGTAGTCATCAGTGATGATGAGGCGAAACAGGAGTACACGCAGCGTATCCAGGCTACTCAAACCAGGGAATACAAGGCACGTCACATCCTCGTCGCCAGTGAAGCCGATGCCAAGAGCATTATTGAAAAACTCGAAAAAGGCGCCAAGTTCGACGAACTGGCGAAGAAGCTTTCCAAGGATCCAGGCAGCAAAACAAACGGAGGAGATTTGGGCTGGTTCGGCCCGCAGCAGATGGTGCCGGCTTTTTCCGAAGCGGTTGTGGCGCTGGCTGATGGCGCCACCACCAAACAGCCGGTACAAACCCAGTTCGGATGGCATGTTATCCAGCGTGAAGCTTCCAGGGAACAGGAGCCTGCGCCGTTCGATCAGGTCAAGGATCAGTTGAAAAACATGATGCAGGCTCAAAAACTGCAGCAGCACCTTGCCGAATTGCGCAAGGCCGCAACCGTGGAAATCAGGCTTGCGCCCAAAGCTCAGGAAGTTACGCCGGCCGCTATCAGCGAACCTGCAGCGCCTCCCGCAGATGCGAAGCAAGCAGCGCCTGCAACGGGAAAGTAGATATTTGCCGCTCCCCTCTCCGTTTGCAAATTTGAGGCGAGGGGTAACGGCGCGCAAACGAACAGGTAATTCATTCACGGAGGCAAATGTCGTTAGCGAAATAATCGCCCCAAGCCCCGCCGGAGAAACAGTTACTCGTCATTCCGGCAGGGAGTGCCGGAATGCAGACTCCATGGATGAGGTTCGGAATAAGCTGAAGACATTGTCACTTTGATGAATATGGAGGGACAGCCTGCACCCTCAATCCCGGCTATTTTTGCCCGTGTCGCGGCAACGCCAGACGCGCCCGTGAAAACAGGGACTGCGTTTTCGCGCGGCTAATCTGTGCCGTCTTCACTGTTTGCGTACATAACACCACCAACGCATGGCTCATTACCGGCAGATAGGACGCTTCCTGCCCTTCAGCATGTCGATGCGCGACCCTTTGCACTTCGAATGAATTATGTAGATTGCCGGTATCTATCGCCTTGACCCACTGACATCCGTCAGTGTGTGCCGGCAACGGAAAACTCACTTCGAATGGACAGGGATTAAACAACAGGCACAGCGGCTCATGTTCATGACCAAATGTGTGGATATGACATCCCAGCGCAGACTCTACCTGCCAGTCGGGCATATTACCAGAGGCGTTAAACCAGCTGATTTCATCAGGATGATAAAACCGGGACAATGAAAGCTGGGGATGCTGCTTTCTGAAGCGAATCAGTTGCTTCACAAATTCGAAGAAAGCATGGCTATGCGACAGAGAATGCCAATCGAACCAGGATATTTCGTTATCCTGGCAATAGGCGTTGTTGTTCCCCTGCTGAGTTCTACCCAATTCATCGCCGCCCAGCAACATCGGGACTCCGCGAGACAGGAATAAAGTGGCCAGCAGGTTTTTTTTCTGGCGCAGGCGCAATGCCATTATAGCCGCATCTTCCGTCGGCCCCTCCACGCCATGATTCGAACTGTAATTGTCGTTGGTGCCGTCGCGGTTGTCCTCTCCGTTCGCCAGATTATGTTTGTGATCATAACTGACCAGATCTTCCAGGGTGAAACCGTCATGACAGGTAATGAAATTAATACTGTTATCCGGTGTTTTCTCGCTATGATTATATAAGTCCGCGCTGCCGCAAAGCCGGGAGGCGAATGCGCCCGCTTTACCGTAATCCCCGCGCCAATAGCAGCGAATATCGTCGCGGAAAGCCCCGTTCCAATCGGACCAGCGTTTTCCCGGAAAACTGCCTACCTGATATGCCCCACCTGCATCCCAAGCCTCCGCAATCAACTTTATCCGGCTCAATATCGGGTCTTCGGCGATTTTTTCCAGTAACGGCGGATTGGAAAGCAAGTGTCCGTGAGCATCCCTGCCCAGTATCGGCGCCAGATCGAACCGAAAACCATCGACGTGCATTTCGATCACCCAATAACGCAGGCAATCCAGTATGAAGTTGCGCACGACCGGGTGATTGCAATTGAAGGTATTCCCGCAACCGGAATAATTGCGGTAAAACTGCCGGTCATCCTCCAACTGATAGTAAATTATATTATCCAGGCCCTTGAAGCTGAGCGTAGGGCCGGTATCGCCCCCCTCAGCCGTATGATTGAAAACCACATCGAGAATGACTTCGATACCGGCTGCGTGCAAGGCCTTGACCATGGATTTGAATTCATTGATCTCGCAGCCGGGATAGGCTCCCGACCCGTAAGCCGGATGCAGAGCAAAAAACCCCACGGTACTGTAACCCCAGTAATTCCGTAATCGCTCACCGGTCAAGGGGTTGCTGTTGATTAATTCGTCGGGGTTGTAGGCTTGAATCGGCAGGAACTCAACCGCATTGACGCCCAGCTCCTGTAAATAGGGTATTTTCTCGATAACGCCGCTGAAAGTACCCGGCTGCCGTACCCCCGATGACCGATGCTGGGTAAACCCTCGCACATGAACTTCATATAGCACCAGCTCCGCCACCGGAATGGCCGGGAAACGATCGCCGCCCCAATCGAAGGGTTCATCGACAAAAATACCTTTGAATACCGGGGTGCAGCTTTGATTACGGCTGACAAGCTGCCTGCTGACGGCTCTGGCATACGGGTCCAGCAGGATGGACGAAGGCTTGAAACGATGCCCTTGTTCGGGCGCGTACGGACCATCCACCTGGAAGGCATAAGCGGTGCCGGGAGCTACATGCTCGAGATGTATATGCCAGATATCCCCGGTCCGATGCCGCTCCGGATCAAGCGGTATGATTTTTGCTGGAAGCGTATCGTCTATGGAAGAGAACAACAGTAAATTAATCGACGTCGCATGCCGGCTGAACAAACTCAGGTTGATGCCGGTATCGACATGGCGGATGCCGTGATGCTGTACGCCATGCGGCAACGGCGCGCCTGAAGCATATTGAATGATAGTGTTCATAGAAAAATACGCATAACTCAAACCCGGATAACATATGCCTTGATTCTATCACTTCAGCCTCTGAGCCGCACCTAACGCTCATATTCAATAACTTTCGATAGTCACAAACGGCTGATTTTCTCCGCTTCCTGACGCAATTGCTCCAGCGATCCCTGTATGTCGGCAAGCTTTTTCCGCTCCTTCTCGATAACCGCAGGCGGTGCTTTTGCAGTGAAACCGGCGTCGTCCAGCTTCCCCTGGATGCGCGGCACGTCTTTTTCCAGGCGTTGAATCTCTTTTTCCAGGCGCGCCAGCTCGGCTTCCCTGTCAATCAAACCTTTCATCGGAATCAATATTCGCAAGTCATCAAGCAGGGAAATAGCCGACTCGGGCGCTGTATCCGCAGCGCCGAGACAATCGATAAATTCGATACGGCCCAGGCGCAGCAAAACTGCGCGACTGGTTTCCAGGCGCGCCTGATCGGCTGTGTTGGCGTTTTGCAGCAATACCGGCAGCAGCTTACCCGGCGCAATATCCATCTCTCCGCGTATGCGCCGCACGCCCAGAATGAAGCCCATGACCCAGCTCATTTCATCGATAGCCGCAGCATCGTGTCTGGCCTCATCGTACTCGGGATAAGGCTGGGTCATGATGGATTCGCCTTTGCTGCCCGCCAGCGGGGCGACGCGCTGCCAGATTTCTTCGGTGATAAAAGGCATGATCGGATGCGCCAGGCGCAGCAAAGTTTCGAGTACATCCACCAGCGTCTTGCGCGTACCGCGCTGCTGTGCTTCGTCACCCGCCTGCAGCGCGATTTTGGCGAGCTCAAGATACCAGTCGCAATAAGCATCCCAGGTAAACTCATACAGCGCCTGCGCGGCCAGATCGAAGCGGTATCCGGCAACCGCGTCGCGCACCTCCTTGACGGTAAGCTGCAAACGGCTCTGTATCCAGCGATCGGCCGGGCTGTAAACGCAAGCGCCTCCGCTCAAGCCGATATCCTGCCCCTCGGTGTTCATCAACACGTAACGCGCCGCATTCCACAGTTTGTTGCAGAAATTGCGGTAACCTTCCACGCGCTTCAGGTCGAAACGGATATCGCGTCCGGTCGAAGCCAGCGAGGCGAAGGTAAAGCGCAATGCGTCGGTGCCGTATGATGCGATGCCGTCAGGAAAATCGCGGCGCGTCTGTTTTTCGATACCCTCGGCCATTTTCGGCTGCATCAGCCCGCTAGTGCGCTTTGCGACCAGATCATCCAATGCAATGCCGTCGATCAGATCAATGGGATCGAGTACATTGCCCTTGGACTTCGACATTTTCTGACCTTCGGCGTCGCGCACCAGTCCGTGTATGTAAATATCGCGAAACGGCACCTCGCCCATGAACTTCAGGCCCATCATAATCATGCGCGCGACCCAGAAGAAAATGATATCGAAACCGGTGACCAATACGCTGGTCGGATAAAACTGCTGCAAACGCGCGCTGTTTTCCGGCCAGCCCAGCGTGGAAAACGGCCACAGCGCCGAAGAAAACCAGGTGTCCAGCACGTCGCTGTCCTGACGCAGCCGGACTTCATCGGCAATGTGATATTGCTCACGCACCGCCGCCTCGGACTCTCCGACATAAACCCGCCCTTCATCGTCATACCAGGCCGGAATCCGATGTCCCCACCAGATCTGGCGGCTGACGCACCAGTCCTGAATATTTTCCAGCCACTGAAAATAGGTATTTTCCCAGTTCTGCGGCACGAAACGGATGTCGCCGTTGCGCACGGCCGCCAGCGCCGGTTCGGTAATCGCCTTGCGTCCGCCGGGGCGCCCGTCCGGTTGCGTATCCCGCGTCAGATCCACGAACCATTGATCGGTCAGCAGCGGCTCCAAAACAGCGCCGCTGCGATCGCCGCGCGGCACCATCAGTTTGTGATCGTCAATTTTTTCCAGCAGCCCCGCACGATCGAGATCGTGAATGATGACATCGCGCGCTTCGTATCGATCCAGGCCGTAGTACTTGGGCGGTATGGATGCGTCGGTGGTGTCGGCCAGTATCGCAGCCGTGGACGACAAAACGTTGATCATCGCCAAACCATGGCGCAGGCCTATCGCATAGTCGTTAAAATCGTGCGCGGGCGTGATCTTGACGCAGCCGGAACCGAATTCGGGATCGACATAATCGTCGCCGATCACCGCTATTTCACGTCCGCTCAACGGCAAGGTCACGGTTTTGCCGATCAAATGCCGGTAACGTTCGTCTTCCGGGTGCACGGCGACCGCGCTGTCGCCGAGCATGGTTTCCGGGCGTGTGGTGGCTACGACCATGTACCCGCTGCCGTCGGTCAACGGATAGCGCAAATGCCATAAATGCCCCTGCTCTTCCTGCGAGACCACTTCCAAATCGGAAACCGCCGTCTGCAGCACCGGATCCCAATTGACCAGACGCTTGCCGCGATAAATCAGGCCTTCGTTATATAAAGTGACAAAAACCGTGCGTACCGCCTGCGACAAGCCCTCATCCATCGTGAAGCGTTCATGCTCCCAGTCCAGCGAGCTGCCCATACGGCGCAACTGGCGCGTGATGCTGCCGCCGGACTGCTGTTTCCATTCCCAGATACGCTCGATAAAGGCGTCGCGCCCCAAATCGTGCCGCGTCTTTCCTTCGGCATTCAACTGGCGCTCGACCACCATCTGCGTCGCGATGCCGGCATGATCGGTACCGGCCTGCCATAAAGTATTATTCCCGGCCATACGGTGATAGCGGGTCAGGATATCCATCAACGTATCCTGAAATGCATGCCCCATATGCAGACTGCCCGTCACATTGGGAGGCGGAATCATGATGCAATAAGGCGTCCCATCGCCTTCCGGCAAAAAATAGCCTTGCTGTTCCCAGTGCCGGTAGAGACGTTGCTCAATTGAATGAGGTGTATAGGTTTTATCCATGATGGGTTTAATAGACGATTTATGGCGGAAAAACACGTAACATATTATTCTATAGCATATACGCCGGAACGCCTATCGAATTCATGCCCATTGAGCCGCCCATGCTTGCCGTGAAACCCTTTTATCTCGCCTTCCTGCTCTTTTGCGCCGGAATCGCCCCAACCTGCATGGCGCACGACTCCCCGCCGGGCTGGCCGGATACCGACAAAAACCGGCTGCTGGCCTTGGCGCTGACTCAGGAAATCAATATCGATGTCCTCGGCAGCCGTAGCGCTACACGCAGTCTAGAGCAATGGTGCGCACGATTCCAACTGGCCGATCCGGCTCGGATAATCGCCAGGCGCATCGCGGCCGATGAAAAACCGGCAACGGTAGAGCAGCGCAGGCAACTGCAAGTACAGGACAATGAACCCGTCCGCTATCGCCATGTGCAACTGCTGTGCGGCGACCATGTGCTTTCGAAGGCGGATAACTGGTATGTTCCTTCGCGGCTGACGCCGGAAATGAATTTTCTGCTGGATACCACGGACTCGCCATTTGGAAAAGTCGTCCAGCCGCTGCAGCCTTACCGCATCACGCTGTCGGTACAGCGCTTCTGGCCACCGTTGTCTGAAAGCCTGCCGCGGCATAAACGCCAAAGCGGCGACCGGCGCCAAGGCAAACGCTTGTCCATCCCGCTCGTTCTATTCGAACATCAGGCACTGCTTTACGATAACCAGCACCGCCCGATTTCGCTGGTAGATGAGTTCTATCAGAGCGCGCTGCTGGATTTTGCACCGCCGGAATAGGAGCCGGCCGGCATGCAGAAAATCAATATCGTCAACCTGTTCAAAAACCTGCCGGAGGCCGGCAAAACCGAGCAGTTTGAAAACCTGCTCAGCGTTTCCGGATGCAGAATCGAGCGCATCGTCTCACAAGGTCAGGCCAGTCCTCCGGGATTCTGGTATCGGCAGGATTGGGATGAATGGGTGCTTTTGCTGTCCGGAAGCGCCGTTTTGACGTTAGAGGATCAGCCGGAACCCACGCCATTGCAGGTTGGCGATTGCCTGCTGATTCCATCTCATCTGCGGCATCGGGTGGAGTCCACGGACAGCCAACAACCGACCGTCTGGCTCGCGGTCCACTTCCCTGCGCCAAGCCGCTAACGCGGACACGCAGTAGCATCGGCCGACTTCATCGCATCCAGATAATGAACGATATTAACAATAACGTCGTTCCGCTGCGCTACGGATAAAGCCAATGGAGGCATGGTCGTTCCGGGGCGTATACGGCCCGGATTTCCAATCCACGCTTGCAAATCCGCATCGCTCCAACGGCAAGCCGCACGCACCAGGTCTTCCTTATACTTTTCGCCGCCTAGGCCATGAATACGGTGACAGGTCAGGCAATATTCCCTGGTTGCCGCATACCCCAGCATCAGCCTGGCGTCCGCGTTATTCGGCAGCAAAACCTGATCATCCGCAGCTTTGCGCAGCTTGATGCGCGTAACCTGATACGGCCACCCATTCCCCCCTTGCCTCAACAACTCTGGCGCGGCGCGATTATCCCAAACAAGATAATAAGGCCCGAGCGCAACGCCCTTTTGATTCTGAGCCGGATTATCAATCTCGAATGCCGCGCCGTCAGCGCGCGCAAATGCCAGATAGGCGCGAAAACGCTGCAAGCGCTCACCCGTTATCGACGAACGATAACCGTCGCGCGCGAAGAACACGACTTCGGTGTCAGGCGCCTTCCAACTCTCGCCAAACCAGCGCGTCAACAACACATCAAGCGGCAAACCGACGTAATTTACGATCACCGGCTGTGCCTCGGTCGACTCATGCGGCTCGATCACGCCGATACTCTGGCGTGCAACATCGGATAAGCTTTCCAGCTGTCCGGGTTCCGGCAACTCAATCGCCGATGCCGCAACGGAAGACAGCGTCGCAGCCGCCGGCAAGATTATCGACAACCAAGCGCGTACAGCAGCCCAAAGCCGAACATTGTCCGCTGAACGACGCACATCTTTTTTAAAGAAGTTAACAGGCATACGATTATTTCTCCGGCTCATTTGACGTGATGTTTGCTTCGCGGAGTCTTCACGGCCAGCGACGCGCAAGCAGACGGTCAATATTTTCCCTGCGAGTTCAGATATTTGCCTAACAGTTTATCAGTTTCGAGTATGTGGTGAGATAGCCACTTCTTCAGGAAATCCATTGTTTCCAGCGTGATGCGGGCTTGTCCGTCATTAAGCTTGTCCTGTAACTCAAGCGCTATAGCGAGCAGACGCTGATGTTCATGAACGTGTCCGGTAGAGCCCGGGAATTCATATTCCGCCATCAAACGTTCTTCGGTGCTGAAATGAAAATCGGTGTAATCGATTACCCGCTCAAGTATCTCGGCCATCACCATTTCATTGTGGTCGATAGAGAGCATGTGGTTATCGGGACTCGCGCCTGTATGCGCGGCCCCATTGACCGCCATACGCCCGACACTCCCGACCATGACATGCATGTCATTGATCAATTGCACCAGTTTTTTATGCTGAGTGTCGATTTCCTCGACGCCCACTGAAAAATTATCGCTCCAGGTAATTAAAGACACTGTGTTGCCCTTTTTTCAAGTCTGATGACAAATTTGCGAAAGCTGACCGCGTGAAGTATATTTCAAACCGGCCCCACGTGTCTTAACCCGGTAGCGTAGCAGGAGGCAGCCCAGAGTGCTTGTGTTTAATCAGATGTATCTCGGCAAACTATGCTCCGGGTTAAAGCATGCCGGCTAAAACCGGCTCTGCACCGCCCCAGGCAAAGGCCTGGACCTTCATAGGCCGCAAGCAGGCTATTCGCGCATTCATTGAGGCGAAAAACCGGCTTACGCGCGAGCATCACCATGCCGTCGTTTTCCACGGCCCCGAGGGCATCGGTAAAAGCGCGCTATGCGAGCGCCTGCGCGAGATTCTTCGGGAAAAGGAAAGCAAAACGACTCACCCCGCTTTTGTCGATTTCTCTGCTCCCCTTAACCGCATGGCAGACCGCGCACTACTGCAATTAAGAGCGACATTCAATCGTAGCGGCAAGATCAGGTTTCCCTGTTTTGATATCGCCCTGGCGCTGTATTGGCATAAAGTCTATCCACACGCAGACCTGCGCAATCTACTGCACGAAACCGTAGAGGAAAGCGAAAATACTTTTAACGATAAAACCCATACGCCCAAAGCCCTCCAGGACGGTTTGGGTTTCGGAGAAAAGTGGCTCGACAATCTGCGCTGTAGACCAGCCGAACCCTGGGTTGAGCGCAGCATAGAAGTATTGCGCGGCGTAGAACGGCTGGCTCCCCAGCAACTTTATGAAAGCCTCCCGTATTACTTCAGCGCAGATATTGCGCAATGTTTAGGCGAGAATCAAGACAAAAGTTTAGTCATTTTTCTTGACGCCTATGAGACGCTACTGGAGGTTTTACCCGATGACGGCGGCAACAGCGCCTATGAAGCGGATAGCTGGGTACGCCGGCTGCTGGAAGCGACTCCGGGCGTATTATTCGTTTTTTTCTCCCGGCGCGAGCTCCACTGGAAACCCGGAGAATCGGACGGCTGTCACGATTATCCGGATAATCAATATCTACAATATCTATTGGAACCATTGACGGATACTGATGCCGAGGCATTGCTGGCCTCCATGTCCATTGTAGACAAAAGCATCAGCAAAGCCGCTATCCGGGCAAGCGAAGCTTACCCGCTTTATCTGAAACTGCAGGCCGAATATTATTTCGCATTACGCGCCAGCAATAAAACACCGCAACACGAAGATTTCAACCATTCGCAAGAGAATCTGATCCAGCGACTGATGCCTTACCGCAGGTGCGGCGAAAGAGAAACGCTGCTGGCGCTGTCTATGGCGTGCGCCTTCGACCGGACGCTGTTTACCGAGATTATCCAGGTCTACGATACCGGCTTTCCACCGGCAGCTTTCCGCGACTTTGTGACAACTCCGCTCTTTCGACTATCCTCCGATCAACGCTACCGCATACACGAACCGTTACGAACGCAACTACAGGAAGAACTGCCTCCAGAGCGGCGCAACGCCATCCGTGACTATTTGTTTCAGCGTTTCGACGCGCTTTGCCAAGCACCGAGCCTAAAAGAGCTGAAACCTGAGCACGAAGAGGCTTTCGACGAAGCCTTCCATTACTGCGATGCCGAGTCCATTAAGGACGGACGAATGCTGGACTGGCTGGAAGCCCGCCTGGATATTTTTGAACAGGCCGCTCGCTACGACTTCGTCCAGCCATACCGGCTTTGGGCGGCAAAATTTGCCGAAAAATGCCTGCGCGAAGACAACAAATTAAAACTGGCGTCCACGCTGAACAATCTGGCCATGCTCCATGATGCGCAAGGCCAATACGATCAAGCCGAACCACTGTTTCAGCGCACGCTGTCCTTATTGAACGAAACCCAAGGGCCTGAACATCCCAATATAGCCATTACACTGAACAATATGGCCATGCTCCATGAGTCGAAGGGTCAGCATGATGCCGCGGAACCCCTCTACCAGCGTGCATTGGCAATCCAGGAAAAGTCGCTGGGACCGGACCATGCGAGCGTGGCCGGCACGCTGGACCATCTGGCCAGATTACATGAGGCGCAAGGACATCACGAGGCTGCGGAACCGCTCTATCGCCGCGCACTGGGCATCAAAAAGAAAGTACTGGGGCCGGACCACCCTAGCGTGGCCACAAGCCTCAATCAATTGGCCAGAATCTACGATGCGCAAGATCAGTACCGTTCAGCGGAACCGCTTTATCGCCGCGCATTGGCTATCTATGAAAAAACGCTCGGGGCGGAAGATCCGCACGTCGCGACAAACCTGATTTTTTTAGCTCGGCTGCATCATGCTCAAGGTGAATACACATTGGCGGAGCCGCTCTACCACCGCGCGTTGGGCATATGGGAAAAAACCCTGGGGCCGAATCACCCCAATACCGCCACCTGCCTGTCTCAACTGGCCAAGCTTCATTTCGACAACAGGCAGTTCAAGAAAGCGGAAGAAAGCTATCTCCGCGCCCTGGCAATCAATGAAAAAACCCTAAGCGAGGAACATCCTGCCATCGCGGCCAGCTTGACCAGTCTGGCCAGAACTTATGAAGCGCAAGGTCAATATGATCAAGCGATTACACTCCTTCGCCGCGCGCTGACGATCAAGGAAAAAAAACTGGGGCCGGAACACCCTGATATTGCCATAGACTTGCACCACTTGGCCAGACTATATCATGTGTTGGGGCAATACGATCAGGCTGCGCAGCTTTATCAGCGCGCCCTGGCGATAATGGAAAGAGTAAAGGGACCGGAGCATCCCGTAATCGGAAAAATTTTGACCCATCTGGCGATGGCCCATGAAGCCCAGGGTCAACACCAGCAGGCCGCCCCGCTTTTTCAACGCGCGCGCGCCATAGCGGAAAAAGCAACATCGGACGAAAATACATCGACACCTGAAGAGCAGGAAGGCCGGCAGAACGATGTCGCTGAATACGTGCCGACCACTACCGAGCAGAGCCTCGTTCAACCTGAGACACCCCGGAGCCGGGAACCCGGCGCTTCCGATGCATCTGATCCCGGCAAAGATAAGCGGGCAGATCGCAAAGACATTACCGACAGGCACGGTGGAACGATAACGGCGTCTCACTCCGGCGGCGCCCGCAAGATCATCTCACCGAAACCCGACCGGATTGACTTTAGAGATTATCGTCACGAGGAGCAAATTCGTTTGAGCGGGAATCCGCCGGGTGAAAACAGCCAAAAGGCTCCAGAGACGGATAACAGGATAATACAGGCTGAAAAAGCGCCGGACATATCAACCCCTTTATCTTTATCGCCAACGGCGAGCGTCCCCCCTGCTTCCGCTCCTCGCAGCGCCCTGCCGCCACCCATAATACAACACAGCCAAGCTGTGGGGGCGCGAAGCATGTTGCGCGAACCACCGAGCCCTGCAGAAAAGGCGCTGAATGCAACGGCATTGCCGCCTGAACCGGAGCCCGACCAACGCGATGAGAAACCGGGCGGTTCCGAAAAAGCGGCTTTGTCCCTCCAATCCAAGCCAAATGTAGAACCGGATAAATCTTGCTCCCAGCTTCCGGCTATAGATACGCGCAGGGAGGAGCCCCAAAATAACGGCGTGCCGCTTTATCAACGCGCCATTGATTTTTTTAAAAAAATATGGGGAACAGAAGAGGCGGAGCCGGATATCCTCAAGGCCGGAAACCCATTCGCTTCGGGTCACGGCGGCCCCCGTTCAAGCGATCGGGGGGAAAACATATGGAAAAACAGGAATGACATTCCAAATCGGCATGCTACACCCCTTGAGTTTGTCCAGAGCGATTCAAGCTCTCGGGAAAAAACGTTGGAACCTGAATACCCTGAGATCAAGGAACTGCTGAATGAGCTGGCAAAACTGATAAACGAACTGGGAAAAATGTACGAAACGCAAGGGCAACATGCTGCGGCAGCCCCGCTTTTTCAACGCGCGCGCGAGATAGAGGAAAAGGCGAGGAAATCGAAATCGCCCGAGAAATCGTCCATCATCGAAGCGCAAGAAAAGCAGGCTGACGGCTCGTCTCAACGCATGCCGGCTACGGCCGGCGAAAGTCGCGTCACCATGGAGGAAAGCCCGCGCAGGGAACCCGCTCCCGCCACGAATACAATTCAAAAAGCTGCCAACCCGGAAAAAGACAACACAGGTATCGTCAGACACAACGAAACCACACAGAACTCCCGCCCGGGCTCGTTCAGCAAGCGACGCCCAACCAAAACGGCGCATCGGACAAATCCACCCCGGCGCATGGAAAACTCCGAAACGTTCAATAATCCCGCACCGATTGACCAACCGGCGCTAGTTGAACAACGGAAAGAAAGTCCATTTCCGGCCACGAAAACCCGCGTGGAAAACTCTGACGAAAAAAACATGCCGATTTATCAGCGCGCGATGGCATTTTTAAAAAATATGAGAGGGACTGAAATACCTAATCCATCCAGAGGCTGGAAACCATTGGATCGAGGCCATAGCAAGTCCGGCCGGCACATTCAGGAGAAAAACGCGAAGGAAAACAGGAATACAGCCTCTCCGCCTCGTTCACCGCACATGCCTAGCCCGCTGGAAAAAGCATTGGAGCAGGAGCATAACGATATTGCCGAATTACTGCACCGCATGGCAAAAATACATGGCGCACAGAAGCAACACGGCATTGCCGCCCCGTTATATGAGCATGCTTTGACAATCAAGGAAAATATGCTTGGACCGGAACACCCGGAGGTAGCTGAACTGCTGGAGCAACTGGCGCGCGCACATGACGCTCAAGGGCGGCATGAGCAGGCTGCGCCGCTTTACCTCCGCGCATTAGCCATCAAGGAAAAAACACTGGGGGCGGACCATCCCGATATTGTGCCGATACTGGAAAACCTTGCCACGCTGCAGCATGAACAAGGCAACGACGCTGAAGCAATGCAGCTGCATCGCCGTGCGCTAGCCATCAAGGAGCATACACTGGGACCGGAACACCCCGACGTAGCGCAAAGCCTGATCAATATCGCCACGCTTCACGACATCCAGGATCAGTATAAGGAAGCCGAGCTCATCTACCGGCGAGCACTTGACATAGAACAAAAAACGCTGGGAATGGAGCACCCTGATGTAGCCGGATGCATGAATAATCTGGCGCGCCTGCACTATGCTCAAGGCGAATACGACGAAGCTGCCGCACTATACCGGCGCGCCCTGGAAATTGAGGAAAAAGCCTTAGGACCGCAGCATCCCGATGTCGCTCAAAGCCTGAACAATCTGGCCATGCTGCATCACGACAAAAAACAGCTGGACGAAGCGGAGCCGCTTTACCGCCGCGCGCTTGAAATGCTTGAAAGCACATTGGGCGAGGAACACCCTGGGACCGCCACCAGCCTGAATAATCTGGCAAGGCTCTATCACGACCAAGGCCGGTATGAAGACGCCAAACCGCTCTATCGGCGCGCTTTGACTATCTGGGAAAAATCCCTGGGACCACAGCACCCGAATGTCGCGAAAAGTCTGAACAACCTGGCTTCGCTGTATTACACTCAAGGGGAATACGATGAGGCCGAACCGCTATACAGCCGTGCGCTGGCGATCAAGGAAAAAGCGCTGGGACCGCAGCACCCGAATGTCGCAATCAGCCTGAATAACCTGGCAAGGCTTTTTCACGATAAGGATCAATTCTCCAAGGCGGAACCCCTCTATCTCCGCGGACTGGATATATGGGAAAAGACTTTGGGACCCAATCACCCCAATATCGCCAAAAGCCTGAACAGCCTGGCAAGGCTTTATCACGATATAGGCCATTTCGACCGAGCCAAACCGCTCTATTACCGCTCACTGGCGATACGGGAAAGGACACTGGGGCCTGCGCACCCGGATGTTAAATCGATCAAGCATTTGATATCAATGTGCAACGACCGGCTCAAACCCAGGGAACGCGCGCGCATTGCCGTGAACTAGAGCGTTACCGTACAAATCGTGAAGCGAAACACTTACTCCCTCTCCCGCTGGGCATAGGTATCTACACAAGTCGGATAAATTGCGATGATATGTAGTATGCAATCAGATTTTTTAAAGCTTGAACCTCGGCTGAAGAGGCGGTACGAAAACCTGGTCAGCGCGCATGGCAATTGCACGCATGAGCCGGCAGCGGGCATGAAAGCGCTGTTTGCTGGTACGCGCCGTGCTTCGCATGCGCAGGCATTGTGGCGGTTTCCGTCAAATAAACAAGAAACACCCTTGAGTTTGGCGAGGCCGTTGCCGGCGTTGTCTCAGCAAAACGTGGAGACAGAATGCGACGCCCATGCGTTGTGTGTTCACGATGGGTCGCGGATCAACTACAACACGCACACGATAAGGAAGGATCGCAAACAACCGACACACGGCACAGATGTCGGTTATGAATTGCAAAGTACGCTACTGGCGAGTGATCAGAGCGGCGCGCCGCTGGCGGCCCCGGTTCAGAATGGGGTCACCGATGAAGGGGTGTGGCAAACGCGAGTGCCGGATTGACAGGGCGACGGTCAGACGCATCCGGATGAACTGACGGAACGGATCACATGGTTGGAAAACCAGGGATTCAGTCGGCCATTGGTGCATATAATTGACCGGGAAGCGGATCCGGCTGGCCATTGGCGGCAATGGAACCCAGCCGGGCAAAGATGGCGGGTACGGATCAGGGGCGGATCAAAAGTTCACTTTGAAAATCGGGCCCATAGCGTTGCGGAGGCAGCCCGGCAGCTGGTGTTCGAGCAGGTGCGTGAAGTGGATTGCAAAGGTCGGACGGGAGAACAATGGCTGGCCAGTGCCGAAGGGGTTGTCACCCGTCCCGCCCGCCCCAAAGGAAAAGACGCCCAAGGCCAACGGGTAACAGCCATTCCGGGCCACCCTTAGCCGCCCGCTGGGTGGCTGGCCGGATACGGGACCAGGAAGGCAAGCTCCTCGCGGAATGGTATCTGCCGACCAACGCGGAGTTATCTGTTCCGGCAGAGCGGATTGCCTTGTGGTACAACTATCGCCGGCAGATAGAATCGTTCTTCAAACTGCTCAAGGCAGCGGGGCATCAGTTGGAATGCTGGAACAGGAAACCGGACCGGCGTTATTCAAGCGCGTCCTCATTGCCACGCAGGCGTGCGTACTGGCTTGGCGGCCGATGCGGGAAACCGGTGAACAGACGGTGCGCACGCGGGAGTTTTTGGTGCGTTTATCGGGACGGCAAACGAAGCGAATGCGCCCGATCATCGCGCCCGCTTTGCTGGATGCTCTGTTCAAGCGCTTCAGCCTATGGGGCGTCTTGAATGAATATTCCATTGAGGAATCGCAAGCCTTCGCCGACTTTGCCTTTCCTCGAAGGTTTGAAATTCCAGGAAAGGCGATGGGAGATTTGTCGATACCCATGCCCGGAGGGAGAGGGAAACCGGGCGTGGCGCACGCGTTTGCATGATAGAGGGCGAGGCTTGCGCCATGACCGGTTTGGTTGCGGCGCCAAACTGCTCGCAAGCCGGCTTACGCCTCTCATTTTTTATGCTCGCTGATATCGATACCAAACGAGATCATGCCGACGATTTGACCTTGCTCGAAAACATTATTACTTTGCCAGACGATGTAGCGCTCCCCTCCCGATTTTGTCAGGATAGGGCATTCGAAATGCGTGGGCAGCCCGCCGGCAAGCAATTGGTCGAATTCCGGCCAACTGTCCGCATCGGCATCAAATCCGTTACTATAGATATCAGTCAACCTTCCATCCAGTTTCGTCCAAACCTCCGGGTAAAGTTCTTTCGGAACGATTACTTCGAACCAGTTACGCCCCTCCAGATCCTCTGCCTTGTAACCGGTAATTCTTTCGGCGGCCCGGTTGAAAGTAATAACCCGGCCGCCAATATCAACGCCGATTACAATCGCATTCGCCGTTTGAACCAGGTTTTCCGCGTAATCTTTTGCATCGCGCAAGGCAATCTCCAACAATTTGCTCTTGGTTACATCCGTGCAAAGATAGAGATAGCTCGAAATTTGTCCGCTATCGTCGTACATCGGAGACACGTTCGACTGCTGCCAGAAAAACTGTCCGTTTTTATGACGGTTACCCAGCACCCCGCTCCAGGACCTGCCTGCGTTTAAGCTTCCTTTAATCGCGTTAAACTCTTCATCCGACATTTCCGTAGAAATCAGCTCTCGTTGCGTCTTGCCGTAAGCTTCAGCAAACTGGTAGCCGGTAATACGGCTATAGGACTGATTGGCAAACAACAAAACCCCATGCAAATCGGCAATTAAAATTCCTGTAGGATTCTGCTCCACGGCTTGAGCGAGCCGACTGATCTCGGTCTCGAACAAACGCCGGTTCGTGATATCCGTTACAATGCCGTCCACGATAAACCGGCCGTTTTCCAGGCTGCGCGGACAAGAGCGAACCAGATGAACCCAGCGCCACTCTCCTCCGGCGCTATTCATACGTAAATCCATTTCAAAAGAGGTCAAATCGCGTAGACTTGCCGCCGCAGCCTCGAGATAAACTGACCGTTGAGCACTGTCTATCTGGTCGAGCAGCACCGAGGCGTCATTGATTACATCCTCAGCCTTGACGCCATTAATACGTTCTACACCGGATGAAACGAACAGAAACTTTAAACCTCCATGTTCACAAATGGCTTCATAGAGATAACTATCAAGCAGACTGTCACCCAGGTTTTGCAATCGCTTATCGCTCTCCTGCAAGCCGCATTTCTCCATACCAGGCAATATAGCTTTTAAATCAGTCACTGCACTCTCCTTTCCGGCAACAAAAACACCACCGTCCCGCGATAGTACGGATGCCGACTTACCGCTGCCAAGGCATCCGCGTCGTAATCGCCATGCTCGATCAAACCGATTTTGAACGGCACGGTCAGCTTTCGTTGCGACAGGCGCTGCAGATAGCGCCGGTGACCCTGAATCGGACTCGCGCCTTGATAGGTTTGGAACACCACTTCGCTCACCACTCCCTCCAAGGCGTTCAAATCTTCCAGCCGGCCCTGGCTGGCCCAGTCCATCAGCCCGGTCACGCTCAGCCGGTATTGCGGCGGCAGAGCCGCCCTGACCTGCCGCAGTAGTGCGCCATAGGAACCGAGCCGTGCAGTAGCGGCGTCAAAATCCAGTTGAATGCCCCAAACGCGATTGCCCCTGGCTGCGAACGCCTCGATATCCTGCCGGATTTGCCGTTGCAAACTATCCGGCCATTGCATCACTTCGAGCCGGTAGACCATCACGATCGGATGCGCGGACGCGACAGACGGCGGAAAACCGCGCCGTTGAAAACGTATCGAATCGCCGCGTTGCAACAATTCCCCTTCCAGCAGGTAAAGCGTCCCGGCATCGGGCAATACCCGCGCCAAATGCACGTTCGGGCGCCAGGCCCAGTAGTCAACCGCAGCAACCGGGGCGCTGTCGCGCCAATCCCATATACCCAGGCATGACAACGATATAATCAGCCCGCTTACCAGTAATACTTTTGTTCTTTTGCCCAACGGCTATCCTTGAATTCGGACTTGAGCCGTTTAAACCAGGCCCCGCGCTGTTCCTTGGGTATATTCTGATCGCCGCAATGATTGTTGCCGGACGACGCGAAACAGCTCATGGCGCGATGCAGGGCATAGGCCATATCCTCAGACGCTACCTTGCCGCTCTGATTAATGACATCCATGTAGTAATCGAGGCTGCTGTATATTTTGCGCCCGGATTTATCGCCAAAGGCATCGACCGGCTTATTCTTGAACGGCAAACCGTAGTCGGCAAGATCATGCCAGCGATGACGCGGCTCATCCGAGACATTCTCATCGGCAATCACATCGAGAGAGTAATCCCAATTCTGCGTTCGTGAAAAATCGCCCATGCAGTTGAGCCGTTGCGCCGCCGCCGGAGTTTGCTGTATGGCCGCCAGCAGCTCGCTGAATGACGGACACGCATATTCACCTTTCTGCCCCGCCCACGCCAGCGGCGCCAGCATGTCGCGCGCCAACGCATACCCGCTGGCCGGATGCGCCGACAAAATAGCGGAAGCCGCCTTGAAATCGCGGTGACGGACGAATTGATTCATCAACGTAAAATAGGCCAGCGATCGGCTATGCGACGGCAAATCCTCGCGTTTCAGCAGTGACTCCAGCAGTTCCGGTTTGCCCGCATGGATGAAATAATCCCGGATATCGCTATTGCCGGCAGTGCTATCCCTGGCGTAGATATCATCAAGGCGGCCCTGCTGGCTCCAGGTCAAAGCCAATAGCCATTGCGTCTGAATTTTCTGTCCCGGATGCTCGACCGTTTTCAACAGGGATTGCCAGTGCGCTTCCGCTTCCGGCCAGCGTTGCAACGCCGTCAGCGCCAGCCCGCGCAATGTTCTGCGGCTGTATGCGATATTGGAAAGTTTGCCGGTGGCGGCATCCGCGGCCGTCTGCTGTATCACGCCGTCGTAATCCCCGGCAACCCAATAGCGATGCGCCAGCGCCAGATAAGACCACAAAGCTTCGAGTCCGGCATCGGCGAACTGGCTGCGATGCGCATTGACCGCATCAACGCCGACCAGAGTCTTTTGTTGCAGCGCCCCGTCATCGCCCGGCCGCCAGGAAGCGGTAATGTGCTGCATCGCCAGTAACGGCGCTGACCATAACGCATCGACAGGAGCGTTGACCGGATTGGACTTTGATTCGGTTTCGTTGATAAAGTCAAGCAAGGCCTGACCGGCAACCCCTGGCCTGATCTTCGTCGCCCAGGCCTGATAATCGGCGGTCAAGGCCGCGCCGTCCGCCGACAGCCAGTGTATCTTTCTAAACAAGCCTTTGGCCGAATCGGCATAACGTCCCTGAGGAAACGCCTTAAGATAAGCATTGAAAGCCGAAGCGGCTTTCCCCAAAGCTGTCCGGTCGATAGTCTCGGCATTCAGCTCGCTCCAACCGTCATAGCGCACCTGCGCATGGTTCAGCGCCACGCGTCCAAGCATGTACAGCGAAGTTTCCTGTACCCATCCCGGTTTCGCATCCGCAGACAGCGACTGAAATAACGCCGCAGCCCTGTCGTATTGGCCGGCATAAAAGGCCGCAGCCGCTTCCAGATAGCGCGCGTAAGGTTTAGCCGCATCGGAAACCTGAAGCGGTTTATAAACTTCCAGCGATTTTTCGCACAAGCCGGCAAAACGCAGGCGCTCGCCGGCCAGCAGCGTTTTATCCTGGATCGGCAGGTTACTACTCTGCAGTGATTTCAGCAGGCTGTCTACCGCTTGCGCGTTGTCGGTCAGACAACGGCCAAAATGCTCGCCAGCCAGACGAGCACCGGCCTCCTGAACGCTATTGGCGGCGACGCCCAAACCGGCCGCCAATGAAGCGAAGTCGTTTGGGTTCTGCGTCGCCGGCTCGCCGGCGCCTGGCGCACCGGCAAATTCGTCGTAGTGAAACGGAACGGCCTTGGGCGCGTAATGCACGATACCCTGATCCTCCAGCACCAGCCCCAAATTTCCGCGGCTGTCATTGGCCGGCGTTATAAAGTAGGCGTTGGGATATTCGCCGCACCACAGATCGCAGCCATCGCCGGACGCGTGCGTCTGCTGGGCGGCAAGCGCAAGAAAAAACATCAGAATTTTGCCGGAACGATTCATACGCTTGTCCTTAGATCTCGTAATAAATGAACACAGGGGCTAACAATAGCCGAATCGATCCCGCACAGACAAGTAATACCGGTAATCACGCCGCGGATATCGCCCTGTATTGCAATGGCTCGTTTAATTTGCCTTGAAACCTTGGCGCCGCGACGCTATACTAGCTGTCTGAGTTGATTGGAAGTAAGTCAATCAACAGCCAGTTACTATGGCGAGTCGAGTGGGTTCCCTCGCAATGATACGCTATGAACCCCGCCAGGCCCGGAAGGGAGCAACGGTAGTAGTGGACTCGTGTGCCGGGGTGTGGCTTTCCCGACTTGCCACCCTAAATATACGCCCAGAACGATTCTCCAGCATAGTGGAGCCCATGGTTTATCAGGCACTTGCCCGCAAGTGGCGTCCCCGCAATTTTGACCAGATCGTAGGCCAGGAGCACGTTGTCAAAGCGCTGACCCATGCCTTGCTGACTGGACGCATGCATCACGCCTATCTTTTCACCGGCACACGCGGCGTCGGAAAAACCACGCTTGCGCGCATTCTGGCCAAAGCAATCAACTGCGATAATCTCCACGGCTTCAATCCCTGCGGCGAATGCCTGATCTGCCGGGAAGTCGATGAAGGCCGTTTCGTCGATCTGCTGGAAGTCGACGCCGCCTCGCGGACGCGAGTTGAGGACACGCGGGACTTGCTGGATAACGTTCAGTACGCGCCCAATCAGGGGCGATACAAAGTCTACCTGATCGATGAAGTGCATATGCTGTCCGGCCACAGCTTCAACGCGCTATTGAAAACCCTGGAAGAGCCTCCGCCCCACGTCAAGTTTTTGCTGGCTACGACCGACC
Organism: Candidatus Methylospira mobilis; assembly: GCF_009498235.1. Taxonomy (NCBI): domain Bacteria; kingdom Pseudomonadati; phylum Pseudomonadota; class Gammaproteobacteria; order Methylococcales; family Methylococcaceae; genus Candidatus Methylospira; species Candidatus Methylospira mobilis. Next base: position 3,109,408 of record NZ_CP044205.1, read on the forward strand.
CGCAAAAAATTCCGGTTACGGTGCTTTCACGCTGCCTGCAATTCAACCTCAAGCACCTGACTGCGGACCAAATCCGCCATCAAATGAGCATGATCCTGACTGCGGAGCGCATCCCTTTCGAGCAGAACGCGCTGCACGCTCTGGCGCGCACTGCCGACGGCAGCATGCGCGACGGCCTCAGCCTGCTGGATCAGGCCATTGCGCATGGCGGCGGCTGTCTCGACGAAACATCGGTCAACCTGATGCTCGGCACTGTCGCGCGCACCCATGTGTTCGACCTGCTCAACGCCCTGGCAGACGGCGATGCCGCCGGCCTGCTGGCGCGCATCGCCGGCCTAGCGATCATGACCCCCAATTATCTGGATGTCCTGCAAAACCTGCTGACCGTGCTGCACCATGCGGCGCTTGCGCAATGGGCGCCGGAATCGGTACATCACGACGACGATGCCGAACATATTCAGTTGCTGGCTAAGCGGGTCAGCGCCGAAGACCTGCAGCTCTATTACCAGATTGCATTACACGGACAGCGCGATTTGCCTCTCGCCCATAATCCTCGCGGCGGTTTCGAAATGACCATGCTGCGCATGCTGGCGTTCCGTCCGGCGCATGCGCAAAATACGGAAAACGCGCCTGGGCGGCCGGCGCCTTCAAAACCGGCAGCCTCAGCCGCTTTGGGTAAGTCCGCGGCGCTTGTGACGAATACGGTTCATGCCGTACGCGAAACGGCAGCGCCCTCATCGGAAATGGGCAAAACGGACGCGGACGCGCCTGCCCCCGCGTCTCGCCCAGTCGCGTACGACGATTGGGCGCATGCCATACAAGCAATGGAATTGAGCGGTCTGACCCAACAACTGGCGCGGAACTGCACACTTAAAAGCCTGAGCGAAAACCAGATGATACTGGCGCTCGATCCCGGCTTTGCGCATTGCCGGACCCCGTCATTGGAGGCGCAACTTGAGCGCAGGCTCGGCAGTTATTATCAACGCGCGATCAAACTGCAGATCCTTGTCGAACCGCCGCAGCACGACACGCCGGCGACGCAAATAGCCAACCATCAACAAGCACGGCAGCAGGACGCCGAACTGGCCATTGCGGAAGACGGCAATGTCCGGCAGCTTATAGATCGCTTGAACGCCCGCATTATTCCAGGTTCAACCAAACCCATCGCATAGAGAAAACCATATGAAAAATCCACTTGCCAATTTGATGCAGCAAGCTCAAAACATGCAGGAAAACCTGAAGAAAGCCCAGGAAGAACTGGCGGCAACCCAAATTGCGGCAGAATCCGGCGGCGGCCTGATTAAACTGACCCTGAACGGCAAACGTGAAATACTCAACCTGCGCATCGACGACAGCCTGCTCACCGATGACAAGGAAGTGTTGGAAGACCTGATAATCGCCGCGCTAAACGACGGCATGCGTAAAGTCAGTAAATTGAAGGAAGAAAAACTCTCCGGACTTGCGGGCGGCTTCGAACTGCCCGCAGGACTTAAACTGCCGTTCTGAGCGCAGCGGCCCGCCATGCGCAACAGCGGACGGCTGACTCAACTGATACAGGCCCTGCGCTGCCTGCCAGGCGTCGGACCCAAATCAGCGCAACGCATGAGCCTGCATCTGCTGCAGCATAACCGCGAAGGCGCGCGCCTGCTGGCGGAAGCCCTGCTGGGTGCCGTCGAGCATATCGGGCTATGCAGGCTATGCAGGACGCTGACCGAGCATGAAATTTGCCGTTCCTGTTCGGACGGCACACGCGACGACAGCCTGCTCTGCATTGTGGAATCTCCCGCCGAAGTTTTTGCACTGGAACAGTCCACCGGTTTCAAGGGCCGTTTTTTTGTGCTTAACGGGCGCCTCTCTCCGCTGGACGGCATAGGGCCAGAAGAATTGCGGCTGGATTTGCTGGAACAGCGTCTGGCCCAGGGCGTGGTTGAGGAATTGATACTTGCCACCAATACCACGGTTGAAGGCGAAGCGACCGCCCATTTCATTGCGGAAATGGCGAAGCAGCACGGCATCAAGACTTCTCGTATCGCTTATGGCGTGCCTTACGGCGGCGAGCTGGAATATGTCGACGGCACCACGCTCGCACATGCGTTCAACGGGCGCAGACAACTCACGTAATTTTCGACAATGGGAATGGGCAGTTGGTACGGGGAAGACTTGAGTACTGAACGGCCAGAGAGCGGAAGGAATGCATCAAGATCTGTGCAGACAGCAACGACAGCTGTCCAAAAATAACAGTTAAGATAATAATATTGTGTAGTATTTTCGTGCTTTTCGTGTATTCCGTGGACAATAGCAATACCAAATTTAAGGAGCAAAACATCATGTCGGATTGTATTTTTTGCAAAATAGTCGCCGCTGAAATCAAGGCTGATATTGTTTTTGAAAACGAACGGCTGCTGGCGTTCCACGATGTACGACCGCGCGCGCCGGTACATGTGCTGATAATACCGAAACGGCACATTGCGACACTGGACGATTTGAGTGGAGATGATTGCCTGCTGGCGGGCGAACTCGTGCTTGCCGCGCAAAAGGTCGCCCGCCATACCGATATCGCCGAAAAGGGCTTTCGCACGGTGATTAATTGCCGCGCCGATGCAGGACAGGAGGTTTTTCACCTGCATCTGCATGTCATGGGCGGACGTCACCTGCATTGGCCGCCAGGCTAGTCAGGTTGATCACGCCCGAACAATTACAGAAAATCGCTTTCGCATTAAATTTGCCGAAAAAACGGCGATGGAGCATACCCCGGACCGGGCCAAACCTAGGAGCATAGCAAACACAATTCTTGAAGCTGTAACAATCTGATTCTAGAATGTCTGACGATATGCTTGGCGTTTTGAGTGCCGGCACTATTCCATAATTCACCGAGGTTTTTATCAAGATGGCCGAAAAACAGGCTGATGTTCGTATCTGGCGCGACCGTGTCGCTGTAAGTCTGCCAAATGGCCCCGGGACGGACCCGGAGGATATGTTGCGCCGTTACGCGCAACGGGTCATGGCTCTACCGGAAGTTACCCAAATCCGGCTGGCGTCGGATCGGCTGGGAGCCGGTTTCGGCACACTGGAAATACGTTTCAAAACCGGACTGGACAGCCATGGCGAATTTCTGCAACGGCTCAGCCGGGCAAGCACCGGTCAGGGAGATATGCTGCCGGAAACGCAGTTGCCGTTGCGAACCGGAAAAAATCCATTGGCGATATACCGCCACGGCTCGACGCTTTCCAGCTGGAAACTGATACGTCATTACAATGGCCGTGCCAAGTTTTTTCATCCGCAACTGGCCGGCAATTCCACGCTGGCAGTACAGATCGAAACCAGCCTGCGCTCATCGCAACCCGGCGTGGTTCATGAAGTCCACGCCAATCCGTCCACCGGCCATTTACGCATCGCCTACGATGTAAAACGCGCCGGCATCGACAGCCTGATACGGATTCTGGAATCGCCGCTATCCGACGCAAGCGTCGACTTCCCGGTGGTGATTGCCGATCCGATCCGATTCACCACGGTCAATACATCACTGGGATTGGCCACCCTCGGCGTTTTCGCATTCCCACCGGCGACCCCGCTCTGCGCGGGGCTGATCATAGCCGGTAACCTGGGGACCATGCGTAATGCCGTCGCTCAGCTCAGTCGCGGCAAACTGGGAACACCGCTCTGGATGACGGCATTACTGGCCTGTTCGGTTGCCAGCGGGCAGGTTCTGGCGTTTGCAGTCACCGACTGGTGCTGGCACTACTGGGAGCGCCGCTGGCGCAAGGATTTAAGCAGCCAGAGCCGACGCATGCTGGAAAGCGTATTGCCTATACCGCGTGAAATCAGCTTTACCACGTCTGAAGGCATAGAAGTCAGTCGCCCGGTAGCGCTGATAAACCCGGGACAAACGCTTTCCATGGAAAGCGGTGAAATATTGCCGGTGGACGGTCAGATTAAAAGCGGCGTTGCGCTGGTCAACGAGCGCGCCATTACCGGCATATCCGGACTGGTGCGCAAGGAACGCGGCGACCCTGTTTACGCCGGCAGCCATATCTACCATGGCAAGCTGGATATTTCCGTCCAGGCGCAAGGAAGCCGGACGCATGCTGCGCATGTGGCCGGCACGGTTATTGAAACTACCCGTAAGCTGCAAAGCGCTCCCGGCGTGCATCATAAAGCGGTCGAACTTTCGGACCGGGCCGTACCGCCCATCCTGGCGGCCGCGGGCCTGGGACTGGCGACGGGAAGCTTATTTGTAGTCGGCGCAATTCTGCACCAGGACTGGTACAGCGATGCGCATACCGCAGTCCCGCTGGCCACGCTCGAAGACATCGGGCAAGCCCTGAAACAGGGATTGGTGGTGCGCGATCCTGACCTGCTCGGCTACATGGAAAAAATCGATTTTGTCGTGTTACAGGATCAACCGGCATTGCGTGCCTGCGGTCTTAAATTATCCAGTCTGGAAACCTCGCAAACCGAACATGCCTCGCTGCTGCGCAATGTCGCCGGCGCCGCGCTGTACCTGGGCGATGCCCGCACTGCGGCCCTGCTGGCGACCTGCTTCGCGCAGCAACTAACAGTCAAACAACCGAGACTGCTGGATCTGGATAAAGACAGCGTCACCGTAGCAGCAGATACCCAGAATATCACCTTGCGCAATCTACGGCACGCCGGCTCGAAACCGCCTTCGCTCGCCGTCGACATCGACGGCCAAAACATTGCCACGCTGCACTTCGACACCGAACCTCGTCCACTGGCGGCCAGCGTCGTGCAGGAACTGAGGACCTTGGGTCTGTATGTTTTTCTGGTTTCAGAAGACTCGGAAGCCCGGACAGCGCAACTCGCGCAACAATTAGGCGTTGACGGTCATAGCGGAGAGCTGAACCATCAACAAACCCTGCTTTTTTTAAGCGGTTTGCAACGTCGCGGCAAAAAACCGCTGTACATCGGACATGGCCCGCAGACAGCCGATATTCTCGAAGTCACGCACGCCAGCGTAAGCCTGGTTGAAGCGGCTCAACTGAAAGACGATGCTTCTTCCGGCAGTCTGTTGGGCAACGAGCTGGTTCCGCTAATCGAGTTGTTCAATCTGGATCGCAACAGTGGACAGCGCCTGAAAAAAACCTTCCGTTCGGGAATGCTGTTCAATCTGTTATGCGTCGCAGGAGGCTTTGGCGGCGTTTTGAACGGTCTGACCTCCGGCATCCTGGGAAATCTTTCGGTAGTGCAGGTCCGTCAGCAGGCGTTGCGAAATCTGCAGCAAAAATTTCCAAACTCACTGTAAATATCGGTGGATTAGGGTAGAATGCATCGGCATTTCCTGCAGCGTTCGATATGCTCTGGGTTTTTTCTTGAGCCTAATTAATTACCCCGGGAGATACCGTCCGGCGATGTGTGCAGGTCCGCCCCTGAGCGGAAAGTCTGATTCGCCTTTCGTGTCTCCCACCTGAACCATCGGTTCAAGGGCGAAGGAGCATAACGGCGCATGCGGGAATGCCTCCCACTCATCAAACCGGCAAACAGGTTACGATTTCAAGCCTGCTACCCCGAAAATACCGGTAGAACAAGGAATCCGGTTCCATGCCGTACTCCGATCACAAGGCCGCAATGAATTTCTGGCTTATGAAAACCGAACCCGGCGCCTTCAGCCTGGACGACTTGATCAGCCGCCCCGGACAAATCGAGCCGTGGGATGGCGTAAGAAACTATCAGGCGCGCAACATGATGCGCGATCAAATGAAGGTTGGAGACCCGGTGTTTTTCTACCATTCCAACTGCGAGATACCCGGCATCGCCGGAATCGTGCGCATCGCACGAGAGGCCTACCCGGACCACACCGCCTTCGACCCTGTGCATAAACACTACGACCCCGGCAGTTCTCCGGAAAATCCGCGCTGGCTGATGGTGGACGTACAATTTGTGCGCCGGTTGCAACGCATAATTTCACTGGCGGAACTCAAAACGCACGCAAGCGCGCTGGACGGCTTTGCATTGCTGCGGAAAGGCAACCGCTTATCGGTAATGGCGGTCGACGCCCGACATTGGGCGTTTATCGAAGCTTTAGAAACCATAACGCAGCGCGGTTGATTATCGAACGGCGCAATTACTTGCAGTCAAGACGGATGGAGCGCCGCTTTGATCCTAATGCTTTTTATCGGATACGATCGGTTAACTGTCAAAGTGTACGAATTCAGCGTCGTCAATGGCATGTGATGCGGTGCCGCACCCCTTCTGGGCATTATTGACCAGACTTTTCGGCTCCATATGGCGTTTGCTGCCAATCCCGGTTTGCCGCCCTTTATTGAGGTCCACGGTGAAGAAACCTATCAGTTCATTTAACTGTTCGGCCTGCGCGCTCATTTCTTCCGCTGTCGCCGCGAGTTCTTCGGCAGCGCTTGCGCTTAACTGCGTGTTCTGATTCAAGTGAGACACCGCATCGTTGATTTGATTTGCTCCAGCCGTTTGCTCGTCACATGCGGATGCGATTTCCTGTACCAGATCGGAAGTTTTGGCAATGCTCGGCACGATTTCGTTCAGCAAGCATCCGGCCTTTTCCGCCATCTCCACGCTACTGATAGCCAGTGCGCCGATTTCCTGCGAAGCTACCTGGCTGCGCTCCGCCAGTTTGCGTACTTCCGCGGCAACCACGGCAAAGCCTTTGCCGTGTTCACCGGCGCGCGCCGCTTCGATGGCTGCGTTAAGCGCAAGCAGGTTGGTTTGATAAGCAATTTCATCAATGATGTTAATCTTGCCGGCGATGGTTTTCATCGCTGCAACAGTTGCCGTAACGGCTCCGCCGCCTTCTTCCGCCTCCTTGGCGGCCTTGTTGGCAATGCCGTCGGTAACTTTGGCGTTTTCTGCATTCTGCATCACCGATGAGCTCATTTGCTCCATTGAACTGCTGGTTTGCTCGACGCTCGCGGCCTGCTCGCTCGCGCCTCTCGCCAGGCTTTGCGCCGTCTCGCTAACCTGTTCGGATGCCTGCGACAGCGCATCCGTCGCCTCGCCTACCTGGGAAATGGTCTGCCTCAAGTTATCCACCATGCGTTTCATCGCCGCCATGGCGCTGACCGTATCGCCTGCACGCACGTTAATATCCTGAGTCAAATCGCCGGCAGCCACTTTAGTGGCCAATTCCTGCATCAACGCCGGTTCGCCGCCCAATGCGCGCGTCAGATTGCGTACAATCAGCCAGCCCATGACGCTAATCATTAACAGAGCCAGTGCCGCGATTATAACAAATAATTTGACGGCATAGCTTTTAGCGGCAACGGCGTCAGCGGCGCCTTTATTGCCCAATTCTACGTTGTAGTTCATGTGATCGTTTACAACCGCCCCCAACTTATCGGCAAGAGGGATGTTCTTCGCGATCAGATCGCGCGCCTTGTCGTTATGGTTCTGACGCGACTCGGACAGGATAGGCTCTATATCCGATTCGTACTGCGTAAACAACGTCTTTTCCAGATCCAGCAATTTTTTGTCCTTGTCGTCGCTAATCAGCGGCTCGTAATTTTTCAACGCATTTTTAACGCCCTGGATATTATCTTTGAGCGCAGTTTCGATTTCCGCCATCTTGGATTCGTCGGTGTTCAGAACATGGCGGTTCAGGCCGATGCGCGTACGCAGGATATGCCTGCGCAAGTCGTCTATCACCACCAGCGAGGGCACCGTGTTGATGTTGGCGTAATTGGCGGAGGTAAAAACCGTCTCAATCTGGTTATAGCCCACCCAAACCAATCCGGCTAGACCCAGGACGGAGGAAAAAATCAGCAGATACAAGCGTTGCGCAACAGTCATGGCTTAACTCCCGTAAGGATTAAATCAACAAATTTCGAGGATTAAAAGAATTCCACCTGTCAGAAAATGCGCACTGCCGGGTGGAATAATGAAAACAACCGCAACATGCCGCGCTATTATTTGTTCGCAACAATAACCGTCAAGGCATTTTAAGCGGGGACCATTCGCTTGCATATACCCAAACGGGTTATGCAATCTGCCCGATTCCCTCCCGACAGAAAAACCGAAGAAACATATACCCGTCGTTCCGGCAGAGCCTGTCCCGGACTTGATCCGGGGGGACGCCGGACCCCGGGGCTTCGGATAATGTCCTTGTCGGCTGGATACCGGCAATCCATGCCGGCATCAGTTACCATTAAAATCAATGCATTAAAGGTAACTCTGAAGAAGACGATAACGAACAGATTGCCCGCAGCCATCGCGCCGGTACCGCCAAGGGTCAAACAGCCGCCTGCAAAACTGGTTTGATCGAACTCGGTGGTAGTTTGCCGTATGTTTAGCTTTCATAATATTTTGGAAACCGTAACACAAACCATTCAAAAGCGAACAAACTCACCTTCGTCGAAAACTGCGGCAGTCCGGCATGCCTTTTTGACGGCGGGACGCGGGCCATGCGCCTTGCGCGTGCTTTTACCAGGCTGAACTGCGCTATTTCTTTGCACCATTTCCCCCCTCAACTTGAAAAAACGCATCAAATCCTGCAGCTGCTCGGCTTGACCGTTCATTTCTTCCGCAGTCGCCGCCAATTGTTCGGATGCGCTGGCGCTTTGCTGAGTAATCTGGTTAAGGTGGGTGACGGCATTGTTGATCTGGTTGATGCCGGTGGTTTGCTCCTCCGAGGCCGAAGCGATCTCCTGTACCAGCTCGGAGGTCTTGGCGATGCTCGGCACAATGTGATTGAGCAGCGTTCCGGCCTTTTCCGCCAGATCGACGCTGCTTCCCGCCAGCGTGCCGATTTCCTGCGCGGCGATCTGGCTGCGTTCGGCCAGTTTGCGCACTTCCGCCGCAACCACGGCAAACCCCTTGCCGTGCTCGCCGGCGCGCGCAGCTTCAATGGCGGCGTTAAGCGCCAGCAAATTGGTTTGATAGGCGATTTCGTCGATGATGCCGATTTTGTGAGCAATACTTTTCATCGCATCCATCGTTTGCGTGACGGCGCAGCCGCCTTCGCTCGCTTCCTGGGCGGCTTTGGTGGCCATCGCATCGGTAACCCGCGCATTTTCCGCGTTTTGTAAAACGGACGCGCTGGTTTGCTCCACCGCCTCGCTGGTCTGCTCGACGCTGGCCGCCTGCTCGCTCGCGCTCTGCGACAAGGCCAGAGCAGTGCCGCTGATCTCTCCGGCGGCTTGCGACAATGCCAAGATTGTCTCTCCGACCTGGGCGATAGTGTGGTGCAAATTATCCACCATGCGCTTGATCGCCGCCAGCGAACTTACGGTATCGCCGGCGCGCAGTTCGATATTAAGCGTCAGATCGCCTGCAGCCACCGCGTCCGCAACCTGTTGCACCCGTGCCGGGTCGCCGCCCAGTTGACGGAAAATCTCGCGCGCCAGCGCCCATACAACCAAAATGCTGGCCAGCACGGCGAACACGCCGAGCGCGTCCATCCAGTTTCGCGCCGTGATGTAATTGCGTTGCGCACCGGCGGTCAGAGCGCTCATCTGCGCCGCCTGATACTGGGCCATGTCGTTCAACGCCGCAACGAAAACGTTATTGGCCGGCGCAAACGTTTTCAGCAGAAACTCCATGCCCTGTTCCCGCGCATCTTTGTCGCGCGCGATCTCAAAGGTTTTTTCGTAAAGCGGCGCTACCCCGACACTGTCATCGATCAATACCTTGTACAGCCGGCGCGCTTCTTCCGTATTCAGCAAATGCTCGAGCTCCTCCATGTCTTTTCCGTTCAGATCACGGTTTACCTGTATTTTTCTCAACGCCGCTTCGAAATCAGCCGGATCACTGACCATGAACAGCCCTCGCAATTGCCGGCCGTTATCGAACGTGCGCAGCGCTATATTGTTCACAATCGCTATTTGCGGATAGGCTTCCAGCGTGATCGCGCGAGTGATGCTATTCATGCCGGACAAGCTATAAAGCCCTTGGCCTATAATCAACGCTGTAAACAGCAGCACCGTTCCGAACGACAGCAACAGTTTGCTTAGTAAACTCATATGCTTCAACATCGCACTCACTCCTTTTTAAAAGGCTAACGGCATAGAAGTTTTCTGTACCGCGCCTCATTGGATCTTTCGATCAATAGGCGTATGTTGAACGCATTCGGAGTGGCGCGCTATAGGGCGCGGCTGAATTAACATGCGCTGAGAACCTGGCCGATTGGAAGGATTTCCCTACGAATGGTATGGACTAGCGCCGGGACGGCGAAGAGGCCGCATTGTGGAGTGGCGGGAGAGGGGGGAATAGCAGGCAATTAACAGGCGCGGGTGCGAGGGCCACTCACTGTCTGACCCAATCTATAGCCTGAGTTTTGCAGCACGGGAAACCCGTCACCAAGCAAAAAAGCCTGTTTTTTTACTTTTTGAAGTCAGTACAGGCGCATACTTTCCAAAATACCAGATAATTCCTGTACCAAATGCCGATCAAACAGGGAATAAAATTTTAGATCACGATAGGGCCAGGAATTACCCCCGCTCCCGCACAGTTCCAGGCGAGCGCCATCACCACACCAGGTTCTGTTGAGGTTGCAAGGAAAAACAGAACCGTTATATCAATGAGTTATGATGGATAACAAAAGAGAACCTCGTCAGTGCCATCGTGGAAACCGGAGTCAAGAGCCATGCAACTAGAAACGCACGAATCCGCTTTCATCTAAATCCCGTGGGTCAGCAACGCGCGCCGTATGCTTGTTTTTGCCAGCTCGGCTTTGTGCTTGCAGCGCATGACCGCTCCGCGTCGCTTCAGACGTCGCGCCATGATGATGCACGGTGAAAAAACTCATCAGCCCCTGCAGCTGTTCGGCCTGTCCGCTCATTTCTTCAGCGGTCGCCGCCAGTTGTTCGGAAGCGCTGGCGCTCTGCTGGGTAATCTGATTAAGCTGCTCCATCGCGTTGTTGATCTGATTGACGCCGGAAGTTTGTTCATCCGAAGCAGCGGCGATTTCCTGCACCAGATCCGAAGTTTTAGCGATACTCGGCACGATTTCGCTCAGCAAATGTCCGGCCTTTTCCGCCATTTCCACGCTGCTGCCGGCCAGCTCGCCGATCTCCTGCGCCGCCACCTGGCTGCGTTCCGCCAGTTTCCGCACTTCCGCCGCAACCACGGCGAAACCTTTGCCGTGCTCTCCGGCCCGCGCGGCTTCTATAGCGGCATTCAGCGCCAGCAGGTTGGTCTGATAGGCGATGTCGTCGATAATGTGGATTTTACCGGCTATGCTTTTCATCGCCGCAACGGTCAATGTCACCGCTGCGCCGCCTTCTTCCGCTTCCTTGGCGGTCTTGGCGGCCATGCCGTCGGTCACTTTGGCGTTTTCAGCGTTTTGCACCACCGAAGCGCTCATTTGTTCGACCGCAGCGCTGGTTTCTTCCACACTCGCCGCCTGTTCGCTGGCGCCTTGCGACAGACTCTGCGCGGTAGCGCTGACTTCGCCGGTCGCTTCCGATAACGCTTCGGTCGCTTCCATCACCTGGGAAATGGTATGCGCCAGCTTGTCCACGGTATTGTTGACGCTATCCTTGAACGTCTTGAGCTGCCCCTTGTATTCACCTTTGACCGATTGAGTGAGATCGCCTTGTTCCAGTTCGGCAAGCACAGCCACCGCCTCGTTGACCGGCAGGATGATGCCGTCCAGAGTCTGGTTGATGCCACTGACCAGCTGGTTCCAGCCGCCCTGAAACAGTTCGGCGTTGGCGCGTTTATCCAGTTCGCCATTCGCCGCGCCCTGGATCAGAATGCCGGTCTGCGTCAGCAGGCCGTTCGCGGTTTTTATCAGGCCGTTGAGGTTGTCGCGGATGACGCGATATTCGCCCTTGTAATCGGTGGTAATGGCCGGAGGGATATCGCCTTTGGCGATCTGATCAATGTAGCCGGAAGTGACTTTCAATGGTTCGGCGATATTGATCACGGTATCATTTACGCCGGTCACCAGTTTTTTCCACCCCCCCGAAAACAGTTCGGCGTTGGCGCGTTTATTCAACTCGCCATCGGCCGCGCCCTGAATCAGGATAGCGGTCTGCGTCAGCAAGCCGTTCGCGGTTTTTATCAGGCCGTTGAGGTTGTCGCGAATGACCAGGTATTCGCCCTTGTAGTCGGTGGTAATGGCCGGCGGGATATCGCCTTTGGCTATCCGGTCGATATAGCCGGATGTGACCTTGAGCGGTTCGGAAATGTTGGTCACCGTGCCGTTTACGCCCTGCACCAGCTTGCGGAAATCGCCCTGGTATTTGTTTGCATCGGCCCGTTTATCAAGATTACCGGCCGCAGCCGCGTTGATAAGTTCATCGGTGTCGGCCAGCACCCGCTTCAAGGTATCCGCCATGTTTTTCATTGCGGCCATCAGGCTGCCGGTGTCGCCCGCCTTGATCGCTATTGCGACGTTCAGATCGCCTGCCGCAATTCTGTTCGCTATTTCCGTCGCTTGCGCAGGCTCGCCACCCAACTGACCGAAAATAGAGCGCGTCAGCACCCATGTGATCCCTATACTGACCAGCAACGCGACGACACCGAATAGACCCATCCAGTTACGCGCCGACAGATATTTTTGCTCTGCGCCGGCCGTCAACGCGCGCATCTGCTCTGCTTCATACTGGCTCATGTCCTTCAAGGCAGCGACGAAAGCGTTATTGGCCGGTGCAAAGGTTTTCAGCAAAAACTCGATACCCTGATCGCGCTGGGTCTTATCGCGCGCCAATGCAAAAACACGCTCGTAAAGCGCCACCATTTCAGCACGGCGATCACTGACGGCCTTGAACAGGCGGCGCGCCTCATCCGAGCTCAGCAAGCTGCCCAGTTTTTCCATATCCTTGGCGTTAAGATCTCTATTTTCCTCCGCTTTTTTTATCGATTTGTCTAACTCGGCAGGATCTGTGGTCAGGAACAGATTGCGTAACTGTCGTCCATTATCGAATGTGCGTATCGAAACGATATCCAGAGCCGCCACCTGCGGAAAGGCTTCCTGCGTAATAACGCGAGTGGTGTTGTTCATGGCCGACAGATTATAGAATGCTATACCCAAAATCAGTGCGGTAAACAGTAAAACCGTTCCGAACGACAGCAATAACTTGGTTATCAGACTCGTGTTCTTCAGCATAAAGATTCCTCGACAGGGGGATAACGTAGACTAAAAAACCAGAGCCGTATGCAACTCGATACCGGCGGTGGTGAATGAGTTGAAACAGACTAATATCGCCAAAGCATCAGCGCCGTACGCTTGATGCCGGGCAAAGCCTGAGTCGGACGGAAGATAGCCCGGCACAGGAAACAAGCGTGAGCGGCAATTAAAAATCATTTTCATGGCAACGCCGCCTGTGGGCAACACTAAATACCGTACCTTCCAATATGTGTCGCTGCAGAACTTGCTCTACAACAGCATTATTCCGCATTGTAAGCGAGGTTTATACTACCAGATATAACCCATATAGGAGTATCTCCGCTGTAGACGACCATGTTTGTTCCGCTAACGTTGTATATCAATGCAGGAGCGGGGTTTAGCCCGCGAAAGAGGGCGACCGCGGGCTAAACCCCGCTCCTGCAAAGTTGTTTCATTCGAGGATTACATCGCACAGTCGCTTTCCATGATGCGTTTTCCGTAGAGTGCTTTCGAGCTGAACAGTTAGCTGTAATTAAAGCAGAACTCCGCCGGCCCCGCCGAACAAGCGCTGATAATTGGATGTCGTCTCTTCCGCCACCTGCTGAGGTGAAACATCACGCACCTGGGCGAGACATTCCGCCACCTGCCGCACGTAGTAGGGATAGTTCGGCTTGCCTCTATGCGGCAGCGGCGCCAGGTAAGGCGAATCGGTTTCCACCAGATAACGGTCCGATGGCACCCAGCGCGCCACTTCCCGTATCTGCTCCGCATTCCTGAAGGTAATAATACCGGAAAAGGATATATAAAAATTCAGATCCAGCGCCGCGCGCGCGGTTTCGCTATCTTCGGTGAAACAATGCAGCACACCGCCGACTGCTTCGGCACCCTCCTCCCTGAGTATGCGCAAGGTGTCTTGCCTCGCTTCGCGCGTATGTATAATCAACGGCTTTCCGCATGCCAAAGCCGCACGAATATGTGTTCTAAAGCGTTCTTGCTGCCATGCGGGATCGCCCTCGCTACGAAAATAATCCAGCCCGGTTTCGCCTATGGCGACGACTTTTGGGTGCTGCGCCAACGTTAACAGCGTATCTGCATCGGGTTCGCGGCATTCGGTTTCATTGGGATGCACCCCGACCGACACCGAAATATCCGTATAGTTCTCTACCAATTCCAGCATCGGCCGGTACGCTTCGAGGCTTATCGATACGCATAGCATGTGCCGTATGCCATGAGCGCGGGTTGCGGTAACAAATCGCTCGAAACTGCGTTCGTAAGGAGTCAGATCAAGGCGATCCAGGTGGCAGTGCGAATCTATGAGCATATTGAGTCGATTATTTAATATCCGGAATAATTATTCAGTCAACCAGGTTGGTGCCGGGGTAAGGCTGTCGAGACACGCCGAGAAGGGAGTCGGTTTGTAACCACGCTGCAAGTCCGTCCCTTCGGCTACGCTCAGAACAAGCCATGGCAGCTCGGCTGTGGCTTTGCAGACCCGCTACCGGTCGCGCCTGACTTGCCTCGCATCCTCTCCAACCGCTACGCTGAGTCGTTACGACTACATTGTAAAAGTCGTTGTCACGTCAGAAATTGAGGGGGCCAGACGCTGTAAACTTTCTTCGATACGGCGCCGGGTTTGTCCGTTATCCCGCTCGCTGAACTGTATTCCCCAACCTGCGGGCATACCGTTATCGGCGCCGGAACGGCTCAGCCAGACTATATGCCCCAATACCCTGATCGGCTGTGCCGCATCCGGCAGCGTAACGGCCAGCACCAGCCATTCGCCCAGCCGCGCTTCATTCTGCGTAGGCACGAATAAGCCGCCGTTTTTTACGAAAGGCATCCACGCCTGTGCCAGCATTTTGCCATCAGGAATGGTGATATCAATTTTTCTTTCAGGAACAACGTGATTATAAGTCATGAAAAATTTACATCATTTCTGAACAGTTTATCCCGGGCAAGGGAAGCCACTTTATTCAAGGACGCTCAGGGAGCCTTGCGCCGAGTATAAGCGCTTCTTCCAAAACCAATTGGCGGTTGGCCTGTCCGGTCAAGGATAGCAATGCGCCTCCCAGATATTCATAGAACCGGAACAAAGCTTTCAAATTCAAGCCCGACGACAAAGCACTCAGCTCATGAATTAAATCGGAGTTGTCGATAACAGCGGAATCGGCAGCCATGGACAAGCGCACCAGATCGGCAACCCAGCTTCTCAGCCATTCCAACAAGGTTTCACACGGCGTTTTTTGCCACTGTTCCGCGCATTGCAGCGGATCGGCTTTTTTTAGCAGCACGGCCTGCCATGCCTTGAAAAAACGCAAACGCAACCCGGGCAATTCGCTCCCCGCCAATTCCAGCGCGCGTAACGGAGCACCTCCTGCCATGGCGATCAGCATATCGGATTCGCCTGGATTCGCAAGCCTCGGCTTCAACCAATCCGCCGTTTGCTTATGACCGGGGTTGTCAACAGTCAGCGATTGGCATCGGCTGCGTATAGTCGCCTGCAGCGAGGCGGGGATATGCGTCAACAGCAGCAACATCGTGCGCGCATCAGGCTCTTCCAGCGTTTTCAACAGGCCGTTCGCTGCAGCGCGATTCAGTTTATCTGCGGGAGCGATAGTCACGACCCGATGAGCTCCATACTGCGGTTTCAACGACAGCGTGGCAATCAAGGCGCGCACCTGGTCTATCAGTATGGATTTACCCGGCTCCTCGGGAACAAGCATTATTGCGTCCGGGTGATTGCCCGCGTCGAATAACTTGCAGGATGAACAAATTCCGCAGGCCTGATCGCCGACAGGCTGATGGCATAGCAAGCGGCGCGTAAAAAAATGCGCCAGAATACCGGTGCCTGCGTCTAAAGGACCGGTCAACAACAAGGCTTGCGGCAGGACTCCGCTTTGCAGATAACGTCCCAGCTGCCGCCAGGGCGGAAGCAGCCACGGTAGTTCATCAAGTTTAAAATCAAGGCTGCTGCTTGTCATGATGCGTTCAGGACATGGCCTGGAATAACTTTCCCGTTCGTGGGCGTGTAGCGCCGCGAATGCGGCTGGAAGGGCCCTTCGACACCACTCAGGAGAGCCTTGTCGAACCATGAACGGCCTTTCGATTGATTCAGGGCAAACGGGGTGGGTGGTTGATTCGGGAAGTTATTTTTTACCATATCCTTAACGTCCCACCGGGTCGCGGTTAAATTATCGTCTTAAGTGCGGCTGCGATCTGCTGCTGCACGCCCTCCAGAGGCAGAGTCGCATCAATGATCCTTATACGCCCCAGGCTCTGCGCCGCGCGCTGCAAATAAGCCGTGCGCACGTTCTCAAAAAAAGCATGATTTTCCGACTCCATACGATCTATCTTCTGACGCCGACGAGCACGCGCCATGCCAACCTCAACCGGTGCGTCCAGCAGCAAGGTCAAATCCGGTTGCAACCCCTGCAACACGCGCTGCTCCAAAGCGGCGATAAATTCCGTCTCAATGCCGCGCCCTCCTCCCTGATAGGCATAGCTGGCGTCGCAAAAGCGGTCGCTCACCACCCAGACGCCTTTATTCAGCGCGGGCAGAATCACTCGCGAAATATGCTCCGCGCGCGCGGCAAACATCAACAATAACTCGGTCAGCGGAGTCAGCGCTTCATCCCCCAGAAAAAGCGCGCGCACTTTTTCTCCGGCCTCGGTTCCGCCGGGTTCGCGTGTAGTCACCGCGCGTATGCCCTGCTGGTTCAACCAGTTCTGAACAAAGGCCAGATTGCTCGATTTTCCAACACCCTCACCGCCTTCCAGGGTAATAAACCTGGCTCTGTTCCGATTGTTTGTGTTAGTCATGTTGGTTCAATTGATACTGTTCTACCGCCTGTTGATGCGCTTCCAGCGTATCCGAAAATAGATGAGTGCCGTTGCCGCGCGACACGAAATACAGACTAATCCCGGCAGCGGGATGAACCGCTGCATGCAGGGATTCTCGTCCCGGCATGGCAATAGGCGTGGGCGGCAAACCGTCATGCACGTAAGTATTGTAGGGCGTATCCTGTATTAAATCCTGTTTACGGATATTACCCTGATAAGCGGCGCCCATGCCGTATATCACCGTTGGATCGGTTTGCAGCCTCATGCCCAGCAACAGTCTGCGCGTAAACACGCCGGCGATCTGTTCGCGTTCATAGGCGGCAGCGGTTTCCTTTTCAATCAGAGAGGCCATAATCAGTGCTTTGTAGGGACTGAACAGTGGAATATCGATGTCGCGTTGCTGCCATTCGCGATCCAGCATCATATTCATTCTGCGCCAGGCCCGTTTAAGCACATCCAGGTCGCTCATTCCCGGCGCACAGTAGTAAGTATCGGGATAAAAGCGCCCTTCCGGAGCTTCCTGCGCCGCCCCTACCAGGGTCATGATTTCATCGTCGCCTTTTCCGGCAAGTCCATGCGTTAATTGATGCGTGTTCTGCACCGCATCGAGAAACTGGCGGAAAGTCCAGCCTTCAATCAGGGTAACCTTGCAGGATGTCGCTTTCCCTTGAACCAATAACGAGGATAACTCCCGGTAAGTCATGGTATCGGCCAGCGTATAACTGCCGTACTTGAGGGACCTGTATTGACCGCTCAAAAACAGTTGCGCTGTAAATCCGACAGGATTCGCGACCACGCCTTGCCGGAAAAGATGAGCTGCAACAGTAACGACATCTTCGCCCTGACGGATTTGAAAAACGGATGGATGCTGTTCTTGCAGCGGCTCATCCAGTTTTTGATAATAATCCGCTACCAATATGACAATAGATAACGTCAAAACCGTCAATGCGACAAAAACCAACCATCTCATGCACGAATCCGCTCAGTCATCAGAATCGCCATTCCGGCATGCTATCCAGCAGCAGCCGCGTTACCGGCCAGGAATCATAGCGGCGCGATTCGAAGCAGCGCACCGGCCATATAGGAAACAGGCTGTTGGTTAAAAAAACTTCTTCGGCCTGCTGTATGGATTCCACACGCATTCTTGTTTCTTCTACACGCAATCCCATAGCCTGGGCAATATCGATTACATGGGCGCGCATCACGCCCGAAACGCCGCAACGGTCCAACAGCGGCGTCTGCAATAGTTTATCGCGCACCGCAAATATATTACTCATACCCGCCTCTACCACATAATCCTCCACATCCAGCATCAGGATTTCCTGGATATCCGGATCGCTGCAGGCCGAACGCGCAAGAATCTGCTCCAGGCGGTTCATATGCTTGATACCGGCAAGAACGGGGTTGATCGCCAAGTTGATTTCCGATCTGGCAAGCCGGATGCCTGTTTGTCTGTATGCTTCCGGATAATTTGGCAGCGGATGCGTGGTCAGCACCCGCGTTGTAGCGCCGGGCAATGGCGGGCGGTATCCGCGCCCCCCGCTGCCCCGGGTCAACATGATTTTGAGCACGCTATCGGACGACTGCCGGCAGATAGTTTCTATTTCCCTCCTTAAAACATGCTCGTCGGGAAAAGAAATCGATAATCGCGCGCAATCGCGCTGCAAGCGCGCAATGTGCCGCCCCAGCAGAACAGGCTGTTCCCGAATAACCGGCAAGGTGGTAAATATGCCGTCGCCATATTGAAACCCTCGGTCAGTCAGCGCTATTTTGCTTTCGGGGACTCCATTGACAAAGGCAAGATATTGATCGGCCACTCGGATATTCCCACTACGATCTCGTAGATTGGGTTAGCGTACCGTAACCCAACATCCTGTCATCCTCCGCGATCTGCGATCAGACAAAACGCCTGAAAATCAGGGTGCCATTGGTTCCGCCAAAACCGAAGGAATTGGACATGACAACATCCAGACATGCTTGCCGCGCCGTATGCGGCACATAGTCCAGATCGCATTCAGGATCGGGACTATCGAGGTTGATAGTAGGTGGAATGACCTGGTCGCGCAACGCAAGGGCGGAAAAAACCGCTTCGATACCGCCGGCAGCCCCCAGCATGTGCCCCGTCATCGACTTGGTTGAACTGATTGCCGTATTATAAGCGGCATCGCCCAACACGGCCTTGATGGCGCGCGTTTCCGCCAGATCGCCGGCGGCCGTCGAAGTGCCGTGCGCATTGATGTAGTCCAGCTCGTCGGCGTTGATCCTCGCGTCTCTCAAGGCATTGCGCATGCAGCGCGCTGCGCCTTCCCCACTCGCGGGAGGCTGGGTCATATGATAAGCGTCGCCCGCCATCCCGTAACCGATCACTTCCGCATAGATACGCGCCCTGCGTCTGACCGCGTGATCCAGTTCTTCCAGCACCAGCACACCGGCACCGTCGCTTAGTACGAAACCGTCCCGGTCGCGATCCCAGGGGCGGCTGGCGCGAACCGGATCGTCATTGCGGCGGGAAAGTGCGCGCGCCGAAGCAAACCCGCCCAAGGCCGTCGGCGAAGTAGCCATTTCGGCACCGCCCGCAATCATGACATCGGCATCGCCGTACTGAATCAAACGATATGCATCGCCTATGCTGTGGGTTGCGGTTGCGCACGCGGTAACTATCGCGAAATTCGGCCCCTTGAGACCGTGCATGACCGAAAGATTGCCCGATATCATGTTGATGATATTACTGGGTACGAAAAACGGCGATATTTTGCGCGGACCGCCTCTCAGAAAATCGTTGTGTCCGTCTTCTATTCCGGTAATACCGCCAATACCGGAACCAATTACCACGCCGATACGTTCGGCATTTTCTTCGGTGACTTCGATACCCGAATCTTCAAAGGCCTGACAACCCGCAGCTATGCCGTAATGGATAAAGGTATCCATTTTTTTTGCTTCTTTCGTGGTTATATAGGCCGTCGGATCGAAGCCTCTGACTGAACCCCCGAATTGCGTGGCAAACTCGGACACATCGAAATGCGAGATCGGAGCGATACCGCTTTTTCCATTAAGAACGCTATCCCAAGCATCAGGCACATTCAGCCCTACCGGGCAAACAGCCCCCATCCCTGTTATTACAACACGTCGCTTGGTCACAAAGGGAATTCCTGGCAACTTACAGATTCAAACGATGAATACCCCGGTGTGCTGCACACACGACCGGGGCACAGAACAAAACGGCTTACGGTTGGTGCGCCTCGATATAGTCGATAGCCTGCTGCACTGTGGTAATCTTCTCGGCTTCTTCATCGGGAATCTCGCACTCGAATTCTTCCTCCAGAGCCATCACGAGTTCAACCGTATCCAGAGAGTCTGCGCCCAGATCGTCTACAAAGGAAGCCTCAAGGGCAACCTCTTCCTTAACGCCCAACTGCTCGATTACGATTTTTTTTACACGCTCTGCAATGTCACTCATTGTTTTAAATCCTCAGTTACTTAGTTTGGATGAGTCGGATAGTTTAAACGATGTTTACATGAAATGAAGCAATATGCTCTCCCCACGCTGCACCGACACGACCAATCCCGCCGTACTCCGACCCGGAGCAGGCGTACGATAGCACGACGCTGCCGATAGTGAAAGACACTCTGCCATATTTTATTCCTGCATTTTAGGGCGTATACATGCCTCCATTGATATGCAGGGTTTCCCCGGTAATATAAGCCGCGTCATCCGAACACAGAAACGCCACGCCCGCAGCAATCTCGTCCGCCTGCCCCAAACGTCCCAGCGGGATATTTCCCAGCAAGGCGGTCTTGTGTTCCTCGGGAAGCGAACGCGTCATATCGGTATCGATAAAGCCGGGAGCTACGGTGTTGACCGTTACATTGCGCGACCCCAGCTCGCGCGCCAGGGAACGGGTGAATCCGATAACGCCGGACTTGGCGGCGGCATAGTTGGCCTGTCCGGCATTGCCGGTGGAACCGACCACGGAAGTAATGCTGACGATGCGCCCCCAGCGCGCTTTCAGCATGCCTTTAAGACAGGCTTTGCTCATACGGAATACCGACGAAAGATTGGTCTGGATAATAGCTTCCCATTCCTCATCCTTCATGCGCATGACCAGATTATCGCGCGTTATTCCGGCATTATTTACCAGAATACCCGGCGCGCCAAAATCTTCCGTCACCGATTTGATGAAGCCTTCTATCGCTACGGCATCGCTCACATCCAAAACCCGCCCTTGCCCGGTAAAACCGGCCTCAGACCAAGCCTCGGATATGGCTACGGCGCCCGCATCGCTGGTGGCGGTGCCGATGACGGTATGGCCCTGAGCCGCAAGCCGCACGGCTATCGCTCTGCCGATTCCGCGGCTGGCGCCGGTTACAATTGCGACATGACTAGCCATTTATCATCTCCAATACTTTCCTTAACGAATCAGGGCTATACAACGGCTCCGTCGGAACATCCGCCGCTATGCGTTTTCCAAGTCCCGTCAGCACCTTGCCGGGACCGCACTCGACAAAGCGGGTGACGCCACGGCTTGCCAGAACAGCAACTGTCTCGCTCCAGCGCACGGAACCGTGCAACTGCCCGGCCAGACGATCACGTATGGCATCAGCCTCCGTTTGCACGCTCACATCGACGTTATGCACAACGGAACACTGGGCGGTTGCCGCCATGATCGTAATTTTCTGCAGCCGTTGCAAAAATTGCTCGGCCGCTTTTGCCATCAACGGACAATGGGAAGGCACGCTGACCGGCAGCAAAACAGCCCGCTTGGCGCCGGCGCTCCTGGCCTTTTCTATGCACGTTTCCACAGCGGATTTATGCCCGGCCACCACCACCTGTCCCGGCGAATTAAAATTCGCCGCCGTCACCACAGCGTCCGAGGTGGAAATTTGCCCGCATATCTCGACAACCTCGGCATCCTCCATGCCCAGTATGGCCGCCATTGCCCCCACACCACTGGGAACCGCATGCTGCATCAACTGCGCGCGTTCCCGCACCAGGCCGACCCCATCGGTAAAAGACAACGCGCCGCTACAAACCAGCGCTGCATATTCTCCCAGACTATGTCCCGCCATCCAGGCGGGCCTGAGCGGACTCGATTCGCACCAGACGCGCCACGCTGCAACATCGGCGACCAGCATTGCCGGTTGCGTATATTCCGTTTGATTTAATTGTTCGGACGGACCATCCGCCACCATCCGCCACAGATCGTACCCCAGTACATCGGAAGCTTCCTGAAAAGTACCCGGTACTATCGGATGTTCGAGCGCCAGCTCCTGCAGCATGCCCACAGACTGCGAACCTTGGCCGGGAAAAATGAAGGCAAGACTTTTATCGTTCATTTCGTAGCTTCATTGTACAACGTGACAATCGGAATCTAGTAGCGGATCAGGGCCGAGCCCCATGCAAACCCGCCGCCAAAGGCCTCCATCAACACCACCTGATCGCGCTGTATGCGGCCGTCGCGTACCGCCTCGTTCAGCGCCAGCGGCACCGAAGCAGAAGAAGTGTTTCCCTGTTCCTCTATGGTGACGACAACGCGATCCATCGGCAGTTTCAGTTTTTTGGCGGTAGCGCTGATGATGCGGATGTTGGCCTGATGCGGAACCAGCCAATCGATATCATCCTGATTCATCTGGTTGGCGGCCAATGTTTCATCGACGATTTTTCCCAGCGTGTTGACGGCAATCTTGAATACTTCATTGCCGGACATCCGGATCGCATCAGACGCGCCTGAGCAGCCAGCCGCCCCTCTGGAGTTGGGCAGGTAAAGCAAATCCTGATATTGCCCATCTGAATGAATATGTGTGCTCAGTATCCCCGGAGCTTCCGAAGCCTCCAGAACCACCGCTCCGGCGCCGTCTCCGAACAGGATACAGGTCGAGCGGTCGGACCAGTCGAGCAGTCGCGAATTAATCTCGCTGCCTACAACCAGGGCGCGTCCGGCAAACCCGGTGCGTAAGTACTGGTCGGCGACGCTCAACGCAAAAATAAAGCCCGAACAGGCGGCTTGAACATCGAACGCCGCGCATTGCGCAATTCCCAAGCGATGTTGCAACAAGCAGGCCGTACTGGGAAAAATTCGGTCGGGAGAACTGGTCGCAACGATAATCAGATCGATATCACCGGCCTGTATACCCGCCATGTCTATCGCCTGACGCGCCGCATGTTCGGCCATACTGGAAGCCGTTTCATGGTCCGCGGCAATACGGCGGGAACGTATGCCGGTGCGCTCCATGATCCACTCGTCCGATGTATCCACGGTAGCGGCAATATGATCATTTGTACGAACGTGTGCAGGCAGGTAGCCCCCTGTTCCTGCAATACGCGCATACAAACTCACGCGAACTCTCCGCCGTTGGCTGCGATAATCTCGGCTACACGTTCTCCGATACGGTCGGGTACGGCTTTTTTGATCTCCTTCATCGCCACTTCGATGGCGCGCGCAAAAGCGATCCTGTCCGCATTGCCGTGACTTTTAACCACGATACCGCGCAAACCCAGCAAACTGGCGCCGTTGTATTGCCGCGGATCGAAGCGCTTGCCAAAAACCCGCAACGCAGGCAGTGCAATCAAGCCGGCAACCTTGGAAAACAGACTCTTCTTGAAGGTCTCCTTGAGACCCTGACTGATCATCTTGGCTACGCCTTCGCAGGTTTTGAGCGCTACATTCCCGACAAATCCGTCAGTTACCACGATATCCACATTACCGGTAAAAATGTCGTTGCCTTCGACAAAACCGACGAAATTGATATGGGATTCGGCTATCAAACGGGCGGCCTGCTTGACTTGCTCATTACCCTTGATTTCCTCCTCGCCGATATTCAGCAATCCGACGGTAGGATCGGGTATGTCTTCCACGGCTTTTACCAGTTCGTAGCCCATGATCGCGAACTGGCGCAAATGCTCCGCCGTACAATCCACATTGGCGCCCAGATCAAGCACATGCGTAAAGCCGTTCATCGAAGGAACCGATGCGATAATGGCGGGACGATCGATACCCGGTATCGTTTTAAGAACAAACTTGGCGATAGCCATCAAGGCGCCGGTGTTACCTGCGCTGACGCAAGCACCTGCGATGCCGTCCCGTACCAGATTGATAGCCACGCGCATGGACGAATCCTTTTTCCCACGCAGAGCCTTGGAAGGAGATTCATGCATTTCCACCTGTTCGGAGGCGTGCATAATGGAACAGCGCGTTTCGTCGCTAAAACCGGCTGATGCCAACTCACGCCTTAACGTGGCCTCATCTCCCACCAGAACCAGCCTTAATTCGCTGTGTCTGCGCAGCACATCCAGCGCCGCAGGGACGACAACCTCAGGCCCATGATCACCGCCCATTGCATCCAGCGCAATAACCGGTACATTACTCATGCAACGTTCCCATGCATCAAAAACATTATTACTCGCAATCCAAAATGTGCAGATTCTCAATCAATACCGCAGATACGCACCGGCGCGCACCGCCAGACGCAGCTTATTCGTCGCTTTCGTCGGCAACGGAAGCGACATCGACAATCTTACGCCCGCGATAGTAGCCGTCCGGACTGACGTGATGACGCAGATGCGTTTCGCCGGTAGTTGGTTCAATGGACAGAGCCTTTGCAGTCAAGGCATCATGAGCGCGACGCATACCGCGTCTGGAACGTGTTTTACGATTTTGTTGTACAGCCATGGAGAAACTCCTAAATAATATCTATTGTTTCAAGGAAGCACTGATATACGCAAAATCAGCAGACTTCCCACATGCAAAAAAAACCAATCCCGACCAGCGATCTTCCGACAAACCCGTTTAGTCAGCGCTTGGTTAACTTCGATAAAATGGCGAACGGATTTTCCCGCTCGGGTGACACCGGTTCAGACGTATTATTGCCTTTCTCAGACGTATTGCTGCCTTTCCACGACAGACTGCAGTCCTCATGCCTCGGTATCGCGGGGATCGAAAGCAGCAGTTCGTCTTGCGCAATGTCCCCCGGCCACATAACCTCGTGCTCTACCAGCAGGGGTTCGAACTCATCCGGCAATCGTGCCGCTTCATCCAGGGAACTTACCAGCGCCAGTCTCACGCTGACGTCTACCGGCAGACGCAATATATCGAGACAGCACTGGCAGGTCAGCAGCAATTCGCTGGCGATATGCGCATCGACTATCCGGAAACGGCCATCCTTGAAAAAGGAAAGATCCAGATGAACCTCCCCCTGATTTGAGGCCAGCAAACCATCAAGGCGTGAAAACCTTGACAACGGAAGCACCCCAGCCATGCTACGGCCTTTATCCGCCAGCGCAACAGGGTCAATCAACTCAGGAAGAATCTCAACCATAATCCGACAATTATAGCGATAAACTCATTAGGTTGTCAAAAATGTAGGTACTCGTCACCACAAAATCCAGCTGACAGCCGAATACAGACCCGTATCGAGCTGTTACAGCGAAACGCACAATCTTTCGAAACCGAAGCCCTAACCCACAAGCCCTGCGTCCCATTCCAGGAGCCGGCGTTTCCCCGGACTTTCCGCCGTCCCAGGAATTTTAACGCCTTACGAAGGGTAGCGCGTAATTTCTACCGGCCCGGCGAGTTTCGTCCGAAAATGCGGCCCGGCTCTTCCAAGCCGGATGCTCACAAAGAATAACACTTTGATTTTTAAATAAATAAATCACAAACTAATGCAATATACGGTCCGTATTTCCCAAACCAACAACAAAATCATCAATTGGCGCCGGCTTACCGATATAATAGCCTTGGAATGCCATACAACCGCTTTCTTTAAGGAAAGCCAGTTGCGCTTCAGTCTCCACTCCTTCCGCGATCACGTTCAGACGAAAGTTGGTTGCCATATCGATTATAGTCTTTACCATCACGGCGTCATCAGGGTTCGACACCACGTCGCGCACAAAACTCCGGTCTATTTTAATCTGATCGATAGGAAGCCGCTTCAAACAGGATAACGAAGAGTAGCCGGTTCCGAAGTCGTCCAGGGATAACCCGATCCCAAGCGCCTTGAGCGCTTGCATTTTTGCCACGACATCGGAAATATCATCCAGTATCACACCCTCAGTCAACTCGAGTTTCAGACGCGAAGGATCTATGCGGTGCTCCTGGATTGCAGACTGAATGGACCCGACAAAATCAGGCATTCTGAATTGATGGGTGCTGACATTGACCGCCAGCAGTAAATTTTGCATCTTGATGTTCCTGCCCCACTCCGCCAATTGCCGGCATGCGCTATTAATTACCCAGCGGCCAATATCAAGAATCAGTAAACTTTCTTCCGCGACCGGAATGAATTGCGCAGGAGACATCATCCCGCGAACAGGATGCATCCAGCGGATCAAGGCCTCAGCGCCGAGAGGCATAAGGTTCTTATCGAGTTGAAGCTGGTAATATAGATGCAACTGCCCATCGGCTATGGAACAGCGCAAGTCCCTTTCCAGCATGGCACGCTCCTCCACCGCCCGCTGCAAAACAGGATCATAGAACCGCACCGTATTCCGGCCGGCATTCTTGGCCTGATACATGGCGAAGTCGGCATGCTTAAGCAAATCATCGACCGCCACCCTTTTACCGCAAAACAGGCATACACCTATGCTCGGCGAGCTGTGATGGACATGCTGCCCGATGCGATAAGGCACCGCCAGAGTCGAGCGAATTTTCTCTGCAATCCAGGCGACCTTTTGCGAGGCGTACACGGGGCTTAAACTGATTTTTTCGACCAGCACCACAAACTCATCCCCCCCAATCCTCGCCACGGTATCCACATCCCGCACACAGGGCTTGATGCGCTCAGCAACCTCGACCAGCATCAAATCACCGTAGTTATGGCCCAGAGTATCGTTCAGCAGCTTGAACTTATCCATATCGAGAAACAACACGGCGCCATATTGCTTGCTGCGCTCGGATACTGAAAGCGCGCGATGAAAACGATCCAGCAGGAGACGGCGGTTTGGAAGCATGGTCAACGCGTCATAGAACGCCAGATTGCGAATTTCCTCCTCGTTTTGCTTGCGCTCGGTAATATCGCTGAAAATGGCGACATATTCGGTCGTTTTCCCTTGCGCGTCTTTCACGGCGGTTATCGTCATCCATTTAGGATAGATTTCCCCGCTTTTACGCCTGTCCCAAACCTCGCCAGCCCAAGCGCCCTTATTCAGCAAGCTGCGCCACATCTCGGCATAAAACGCTTCATCGTGCCGCTCGGAGCTTAAAATACGGGGGTTTTTGCCTAACACTTCATGCGAAGCATATCCGGTGATTTTCTGGAAAGCCCGATTAACACGGAGAATATTGCCCTCGCTGTCGGTAACCAGGATGGCTTCATGGGTCTCGAATGTCGCGGCCGCGATGCGCAGCGCCTCTTCCGCGTTCTTTCGCTCGGTAATATCGTGAAGCGTGCAATGTGTGCGGACAAAATCTCCTCCCGCATCTCGCTGCACCGCTCCTGACAGCAGCACCGTTATCAAAGAACCATTTTTACACTTCAATTCCAGTTCTTTTGAGATGGCTCCATCGCACAGAAGGCCGGACAAAAACCCTGCACGAGCAAGACCGGCAGGATCAGGAAGCAAATCGCAAAAGGAGAGTTTGAGCAGTTCCTCACGACCATAGCCCAACATCAGGCACGAGCGGTCATTCACGTCAAGACATCGCCCCTTTTCATCCAGAGCCTGGTAGGCAACCGGGGAGTTCTCAAACAGCTCGCGGAAGCGCGTCTCGCTTTTTTGCAAAAGCGCCAAAGCGGATCGGGCCTGACGCTCGCTTTCCCGTAGCTTGTTCTCCACTTGTTTGCGTTCGGAAATATCCACCCCCGTTGGCAACAGACCGATAATTTGGCCGCTATCATCGCATACCGGTGAAATCTTGAAATCGATAGGAACAAGATCGCCTCCCATCTTAACCACCGCGTCGTAACGCAGCGTCTGCCCCCGCCTGGCAGCGTCAATCGCATCGATTAATTGCAATTGAACCTTGCTGTCGTAAGACCACCATGGCGCGTCATAAAAAAACAGTCCAACCACATCCTCCCGTCGATACCCCGCACGCTCGAGCGGCGCCTTGTTGACCTCCAGAACTATGCCGCTGGTATCCAGCAAAGCGACATAGGCAAATAGATTATCGAGGATTTTTTTCAAACGCATCTCGTCACCCGCCAATGCGTTATGCGCTTCAGTGGTTTTTTTCAACTCCAGAGCATATCGCCGGCGATAGCGATGCATGGTCTCGATCAACAAGGACACGAAAGCGCCATCAAAAAGAAATACCAAATTCGGCCAAAAGCTGACCCGCAAACTTTCCAATGACAAGGAATAATAAGGGGGGGGTGAATATACAGGTGGCAAAACTCAAGCTGATCATCGTCGCCAACAGGCCCGTCTTGTATCCGCCGACAACAGCAGACAGCGTGACCGCCGGAAAAAAAGTCACGTATTGCAACCCTGCGTCGATCGGCGCAATAACCAGACGCAATACCAGGGCCAATCCCATCAGCAGCATGGAAAACAAATAGTGACAAACGCTGCCGCGCCTTTCGCAGGAAAAAAAAACAGTGAGGCGCCCTACCAGGTAACGAACAAAAGCTGTCAGTTTTTTCAGCATGGTTGCCCCCGCTTTGAGTCCATAAACCGGTTTTTGAACCGGACTCATTAATTGAACAGCAATGAAGCACAAGTTTAGATTAATTGACACAATCCTGGGCGGCTGGCCCTGCCGTCAATACCCCCTCACCAACAGGACCAAACAACTCCTCGCCCGGATATCGGAGTTCATACCTGCATGCAGGACGAATCAACAACCAATGACGTGCAATATGCTTCTTAAGCCTTATAAAACTTCTTTTGGCGGCCAGCACATAGGTTTGAATGACCGGGGATGAGGATTATTATTAGTAGATTCTATAGCAGACCCTACCCAGGGCAATCGCGCTATGTCGATCAAAAAAAATCAATAACTTACGATAATGAAATTTTTAATTTGCTTGCTACGGAATGACTTTGCATTCTAATTGAGCTTAAAACGTCGTAATTTTTGAGATTAAATCTAAAAATTCGGCTTACTCATCATAAATAGCGAAACATTACAAGCGCAATGATTGCTACCAGTTTCTAAAAATCAATACGTTAGCGCTGCAACATAGCGCGATTGCCCTGAGACCCTACCAGAGTTGCTTGCGCAAACAACAAAACTCGGGTAGCATCACCGGTTTATCTTACTTTGTCGTCTTGAGAGGCCCGTAATGAAGCCGGAAATTCACCCGCAATACAAGACTATTTCCGTTAACTGTAGTTGCGGAAATATTTTTGAGACCAAATCAACTACCTGCAAGAATCTGAACATCGAAGTCTGTGCCGCCTGCCATCCGTTTTATACCGGCAAGCAACGACTGGTCGATACCGCAGGACGCGTAGACAAATTCCGCCGCAAGTACAGTCGCGGCTGATCGCTGAAAAACCCATACGCCTATCGGATGCCCGAATTCAGTAACGGGCATCTGTACAACCGCGCGCCGTATCCATAACAGCGTAACAATCTTGGTTAAGCCGTTTATTTTAAACAAAAGCAGCCCTATCCTCGACGGCACTGCCGTTAAGCAGGATAAAAGCGTTCGCGATGAACTTATCGAACTACTCGCAGCCGACTAGTGCTTAATTGCATAAATAAGCGATATTGTATCCAGCTTTAAAGCTGATATATATCAAATGTATACATGATAATATTCTGCACGCTTTCTAATGAAACCAGACACTAGTTCATGACTGGTTCGGAGCGAATCCATATAAAATAAATAAAGGGCGAACGGGTAAACGCTTAACTTGATGGCATAATAACCCAACTGCGAGCCCTTGGCATCTTCTCGTCGCGGCTTCCAAGCCGGACCACACCCTAATTGGTCTAACCGGTTACGGCGCAAGCGTTGGCCCCCTATCATACACAAACACGCTTGAGCCACTCCAGCCCTGCTTTGGCGGGAGAAGGGGCCAGGTATTATTTACTTCGCGATTTGCAGGTAGTAACAGCGCCCTGTATTCCAACGCCATATCATCAAAACAGAGATTCGATCGCGGTTGAGGAACCTTTCGGTGCCGACTTAGGCTCAGCAGGCTGCTCTATCACCGGAGCAGGCGCTTCATCATCTCCCCGCTCAAGCGGCGCGTTCTCGCCGGAAGACGGATCGGCCTGCAGACTGGAGGCTCCACCCGGCGCCTGACCTTCAGGGAATATCTCGAATGCCCCCTCTTCATCGCTTTCTTCCTCGGACGCTCCCCCCCTGTCTTCGTTGATGCGTCCGGAGGTCAAGCCTTCGGGTACGGCAAAGCTGGTTTCAGGCACGCCTTTAAGCGCTTCCTTCATGTAAGCTATCCACATCGGCAAGGCGGCATGGCCGCCCGTTTCACCATCACCCAGCGGTTTATAGGAGTCGAAGCCCATCCAGGCGACGGCGACCAGGGCCGGGCTGTACCCGTTAAACCAGGCATCGCGCACCTCGTTGGTCGTGCCGGTTTTACCGGCAATATCGGAACGCCCGAGTTGCAGCGCTCGTGTCGCCGTACCCATGCGCACGACATCCTGCAACATGGAATTGATCATGTAGTGCACCTGGGGAGTCAGCACCCGCGGCGCAACGCGGCTTTCTCCAGTCCCTCCGGCAGCGGATTGATCGCACTCATTGCAGGCAACCAGCGGCGTAGCGCGAAACAGGGTCGCTCCGTCCTGGGTCAGAATATGATCTATCAGATAAGGCTCCACGCGCGAGCCGCCGTTGGCGAATACGGCGAAGGCGCCGGCCATGCGCAACGGCGAAGCCGTTCCGCTGCCCAGCGCCAGCGTCAACGAATGAGGCAGTTCGGATTCCAGAAATCCGAAGCGCCTGGCCATTTCCAGCGCGCGCGGCAAGCCGATTTCGCGCAACAGCCTGATGGAAACCATGTTGCGGGAATGCGCCAGCGCCATCCGGAGCCGCGTAGGCCCGTAAAACCGTCCGGAATAGTTCTGCGGACGCCAGACGCCGCCGGGAATGGACGGATCGTAATAAACGAAGGGCGCGTCATTAATGACGCTGGCCGGCGTATAACCTGCCTCGAGCGCAGCAGAATAGAGTATCGGCTTAAATCCGGACCCCGGCTGACGCTGGGACTGCGTGGCGCGATTGAAGTTGCTTTGCTGAAAGTCGAACCCGCCCATCGCGCTGACGATAGCTCCATTGGACGGATCCAGCGATATCAGCGCGCCCTCCACCTCCGGCACTTGCGTCAAAACCCAGCGCCCTTGATCGTTTTTGCGCAGACGGATCACATCGCCCGGCTTTAGCACCGCCTTGACCGATCTCGCCCCCGCCCATCGCACCGCATCCCAATCCAGGCGCGCCCGGCTTTTATCCGCCAGATAAAGATCGGCCTCGCGATCCCTGGTCTCGAGCACCAGAGCGCCCACGGTATCGCCCATCGGTATGACATCGCCGAGCGCTTCCTGCCAGGCCTTTTCGGTCGATTGTTTTTTCAGCTCTACATGACGCTTCACGCCGCGGAAACCGTGACGTTCGTCGTATTCGTGCAAAGTCTCGCGCAATGCGTTTTCGGCCGCCAGCTGCAAACGCGAATCGACCGTCGTGTAGACCTTGTAGCCGTTCAGGTAGGCGTCTTCGCCATATTGTTCATAGACTTCATTACGCACCATTTCCGCAATATAAGGCGCCTGCAATTCGGTCTGGGCGGTAAACAGTCCCGCTTTCATCGGCTCCGCCAAAGCCTTGTCGCATTGCTCGTCGCTGATCATGCCCAGCTTGAGCATGCGCTTGAGCACATAGTCGCGCCGCACTTGCGCGCGATCCGGGTTGGTTACCGGATTGAAGGTAGAAGGCGCCTTGGGTACTCCGGCGACGGTGGCCAGCTCGGCCAGCGTCAGTTCGCCCACGGATTTCCCATAGTACACCTGAGCCGCGGCCGCAACGCCGTAGGCATGATGACCGAAGTAAATCTTGTTGAGATACAACTCCAGTATCTGCTGTTTCGGCAACAAGGATTCGATCTTGATCGCCAGCAGGATTTCGTTGATCTTGCGGAAAAATGTTTTCTCGGTGCTCAAAAAAAAGTTTCTGGCCACCTGCATGGTGATGGTGCTGCCGCCCTGCCGCTTCTCCCCGGTTGCCGCGTAGACGACGGCAGCTCGCAGCAAACCCTGGTAATCGACACCCGGATGATCGAAAAAGCGGTCGTCCTCCGCCGCCAGGAAAGCATTAATCACCTGTTTGGGCACCTCGTCGAAACTCAGCGGGCTGCGTTTTTTCTCGCCGAACTGGGCAATCAGTTTGCCGTCCTTGCTGTAGACGCTCATCGGAATCTGATAACGCATGTCGCGCAACACTTCCACATCAGGAAGCCTGGGTTCCAGGTAAGCATAAACGCTGTAAGCGACAATGCCGGCTATGCATAATCCGGCAAAAGCCAGCTTAAACAGGAAGCCGAAAAATGCGCCTAACAGACTGGGCTTGCGTTTTGATTTCTGAGGCCGCCGCGATGGCTGCTGAGGAGGGTTGTTTGTAGCCAAGTTTACCGTTAATAATTGTTTTTACAACAAAACCTTATACTTTGAAAAGCACCTTGATCCATCAAACCGGCGCCATGCAGAAAGGACAGGCTCGTTATCGTGTTCGAATAAAAACTGCAGGATAAAACCCATACGCAGCAATAAATCCACATAATAATACAGAACCGCAAAGTTTACTGATAAATTTAAGCATGCTTTTATTATTGCCTTAAGATGGGGAGGCCATGCTAAGTGATCATGTATAAACGAATAGCGTTTATCCGTCGCCAAGATTAGCCAGATACGAAGCTTGGCGTTCACCGGCGACGGATAAACCTTGTTGAACTGAACCGCCTGGCACGACGGTTGATATGGGGATTTGATATCCTTGGCAGTACCCGGCTTGTCAAGCTACTTGCATTTTCGCCGGGGTACGAAACGTGGACATCGAGAAAGATAACGGCATTCAACCGGTTTTTTGAGCGCGTTGACGCATCTGATTCCGGGTTTTTCCTGCCGGTCAAACCTATAACACAGCCGTTTCCCCGATGATCGAACACCTTTTTTTGAAACTTCGTCTGCGCATTATTCAACGCGGCGGCCCCCGCAGCTCTCAGCCGGTAACAGGCGCTTCAGCAGCGGCAGGTTTACGACGGATTCCGGCAACAGATCGGCCCACTGACGCAAGCGTCCTTCGCCGCAGCACGGACAGCGTTCGATCTGCTGTTGCGCCACCCGTCGCTTGAACTGTTCGGCGGATTCGAGCGCGACCGGAACCGGTGGCGGCACCTCCAACGCTGCTCGGGCCAGAGCCAGACGCTGTGATTTCACTGCCGACGACAGCAGGCCGTAGTGGCGAATGCGCTTGAAACCCGGAGGCAGTACATGCTGCAGAACGCGGCCGATAAAGTCCACGCCATTGATGTGGGTGATGCGTTTGCCGCCGTGGTCGTCGGCCCGTACCCGCAGCAGCACCTGGTCTCGTTCGAGAGCGACGATGCGTTCGTTGGAAAGGGCGGTACGGTGGGTATAGCGTGACAAATACGCCAACACGGGGCAGTCCATATTGTTCAAATGCCTATCAGGCTTTTGCTGGCCAAGCACCAACTGATTTGCAGCATGAGCAAGAAAGGTGACTGCTACGATCATGCCGCCATGGAAAGCTGGAATCACAGCTTTAAAGTCGAGGCTATCCACGGCGAGCGATTCCAGACCAGGGATGATGCCAAACACCACGTCTTCGATTACATCGAAGTGTATTACAATAGGAAACGGCTTCATTCGAAACTGGGCTATTTGTCCCCAGAGGCCTTTGAACTTAAAAATGTCGCTTAGCAAAGTGTCTGCTGAATCTGGGCAGGATCAGACGTGACCTTCTGCGTCCGGACGGACTTGCAGCGTGTCTCGACAGCCCCCACCCGCTACCCCAGCAGGCGGCAGAAAAGACAAGCTTAATTGCCGAATAAAAAATAGCACGCTTCACGGATCTGGATTGCGGCGAAACTGCTGGGAGTCGATGCGGCATAGTGCAGCACGCATTCCGAACGCGTGGTCGGGCCGAACCAGGTTGCCGGGTTTTCCGGCGGCGCGGTATAGCCGGGAAATTCCTTGCGGCATTGCATTACCCGCTCGACGGCGACGGTGTCGTTCAGCGCGCCGGGCAGCGTGTCGAGCACGCAGCTCTGATAGCTGTCGGGCGACGAAAACAGCCCGGCACCGGCATTGCCCGCCCGCAACAGCAACGCGGCGATCAGGAATACTGCATGCTGACGCATTCGACACCCAGGCGCGCGCGCAGGCGACGCAATAATTCATCGCCCGGAGTCACCCGCCAGGTGTCGCCCAGCAGCAGTTCCGTTTCCGCGCTAATCCCGCGATAGAGGATGCTGACCGGACACGGCCCGCCGGCATAAGGCTTCAGGATCGTCATCAGCACATCGGCATAGTCCAGCGGCTCGCTTTCCGCCGCATTCAATTTCAGCGACAAAGCGCGCGCATACTGCCCACGCGCCTGCTCGATGCTGCACAAGCGCTCGGCGGTCAGGCGCATTTGCCCGGAAAAGTCGTCGACGCCCAACCCGCCCTCGACTACCAGCAGCGTATCCTTGAGCAGCAAGTCGCGATTTTGCTCGTAAACATCCGAGAACACCGCCACTTCCAGCCGCCCGCTGCGATCGTCCAGCGTCGCGAAGCCCATGCGTTTGCCGTTCTTGTTTTGCTTGGTGCGCAAATCGACCACCAGACCGGCGACTACCGCGCGCGTTTCGCTGTTGCGGCCAAAACCGCGATTTTCTTCCACGTACAGCTTGCCGAGTTTGGCGGTGGTCATATGCGCCAGTTCGGCCTCGTATTGCGTAATCGGATGCCCGGTCAGATAAAGGCCCAGTATCGCCTTTTCATTGGACAGACGCTGCTCTTCGCTCCACGGTTCGATCTGGATTTGCGGCAAGTTAACCGGACATTCCGGCTCGTCCAGCATCAGGCCGAACAAATCGTGCTGCCCGGTTTCGGCCATTTTGCCATGCTGCTCGGCCGCCTTCAGCGCATCCGGCAATTCGGCGATATGACGGGCGCGGTTGCCATCGAAGCTGTCCATCGCTCCGGCATGAATCAGCGCCTCCAGCACGCGCCGGTTGACCTTGCGCAAGTCGATACGGCGGCAGAAATCGAACAGGTTGGCGTAAGGCCCCTGCGCGTCGCGCTGACGGATGATGTCTTCGATGGCATTTTCGCCGACGCCCTTCAGTGCGCCCAGGCCGTAGACGATGCTGTTGCTGTCGCGCGCGACAAAACGATAGTTCGAGCTGTTGATATCGGGCGGCACGATCTCCAGCTTCATCTCGCGGCATTCCTCAATCAGCACCACCACTTTATCGGTGTTGTCCATATCGGCGGACAATACCGCCGCCATGAATTCGGACGGATAATGCGCCTTCAGCCAGGCGGTCTGATAGGCCACCAGCGCATAGGCCGCCGAATGCGATTTGTTGAAACCGTACTCGGCGAACTTTTCCATCAGGTCGAAGATATAGCTGGCCGTCGTTTCCTCGACCTGTCGCCCTATCGAACCGCTGACGAAAATTGCGCGCTGCTGGGCCATTTCCTCGGCCTTTTTCTTGCCCATCGCGCGGCGCAGCAGATCGGCGCCGCCCAGCGTGTAACCGGCCAGTTCCTGGGCGATCTGCATCACCTGTTCCTGGTAGACGATCACGCCGTAGGTCGGTTTGAGGATGTTTTCCAGGCTGGCATGCGGGTATTCGACCTTGGCGCGCCCCTGTTTACGGTTGATGAAGTCGTCGACCATGCCCGACTGCAACGGCCCCGGACGGAACAAGGCCACCAGCGCGATGATGTCTTCGAAGCAGTCCGGCTGCAAACGCCGGATCAAGTCCTTCATGCCGCGCGATTCGAGCTGGAATACGGCAGTGGTGGCGCAACGCTTGAGCAGGGAGTAGGACTCGGGGTCGTCGCGCGGGATCAGGTTGATATCGACCGGCGTTTCACCTGCATTGGCGCGGCGGCGGTTAATGGCTTCGACCGCCCAGTCGATGATGGTCAGCGTGCGCAAGCCGAGGAAGTCGAACTTGACCAGCCCCACCGCTTCGACATCGTCCTTGTCGAACTGCGTAACCAGATTGTCGCCGCCCTGTTCGCAATACAGCGGCGAAAAGTCGATCAGCTGCGACGGCGCAATCACCACGCCGCCCGCGTGCTTGCCGGCATTACGGGTGATGCCTTCCAGGCTTTTCGCCAGATCGATCAATGCGCGAACTTCATCATCCTGCTCATAGACCCTGGCCAGGTCTTCGCTGTCGTTCAGTGCCTTGTCCAGCGTCATGTTCAGTTCGAACGGGATCAGCTTGGCGATGCGGTCGACAAAACCGTAAGGGTGTCCGAGCACGCGCCCGACGTCGCGCACCACCGCCTTGGCGGCCATGCTGCCGTAGGTGATGATCTGCGAAACGCGATCGCGTCCGTAATGGCGCGAGACGTAATCGATCACTTCGTCGCGGCGCTCCATGCAGAAGTCGATATCGAAGTCGGGCATGGAAACGCGTTCGGGGTTCAAAAAGCGTTCGAACAGCAGATCGAATTCGAGCGGATCGAGATCGGTGATTTTCAGCGCGTAGGCCACCAGCGACCCGGCCCCCGAACCACGTCCCGGTCCGACCGGGATGCCGTTGTTTTTCGCCCACTGGATAAAGTCGGCCACGATCAGAAAATAGCCGGGAAAGCCCATCTGCTTGATAACGCCCAGCTCGATTTCCAGCCGGTCGTAATAGCGCTGATATTTTTCCGGGTGGGCGGCGCTGTCCGGAAACAGGATGCGCATGCGCTGCTCCAGACCCTTGCGCGACTCATCACTGAAGAAATCCTCCAGCGTCATTTCGGGTGGAACCGGGAAATCGGGCAGATAGCTTTTGCCCAGCGTCAGGCTCAGATTACAGCGCTTGGCGATTTCGACGGTGTTCTGCAAGGCTTCCGGAATATCGGCAAACAGCTCGCACATTTCGTCGGCGCTGCGCAGATATTGCTGCTCGCTGTAATCGCGCGGACGCCGCGCGTCGTCCAGCACCCGGCCCTGATGAATGCAGACGCGCGCTTCATGGGCGTCGAATTCTTCGGCTTTCAGGAAGCGCACGTCGTTGGTCGCAACCGGCGGCACATCGAACTCGACGGCCAGATCGAGCGCGGCATCCAGGTAGATTTCTTCGCCGGGACGCCCGGTGCGCTGCAATTCCAGGTAAAAGCGGTTTTCGAACAGCGGCAGCCAGTGTTCGAGTTCGCGGCGCGCTTCATCGGCGTTATCCGCGAGCAAGGCCTGGCCGATACGCCCCTCGCGCGCGCCGGAAAGCGCGATCAAGCCCTGATTGCAGTCGTTCAGCCACTCGGTCATCAGCATCGGAACGCCCTGATGCTGATTTTCCTGATAACTGCGCGACACCAGCGCGGTGAGATTGCGATATCCCTGTTCGTTTTGCACCAGCAGCGTCAGCCGATGCGGGCGCGCCGGTTCCTGCGGGTTGAAGAACCAGACATCGGAGCCTGCTATCGGTTTGATGCCCGCGCCCATCGCTGCTTTATAAAATTTGACCAGCGAGAACATATTGGACTGGTCTGTCACCGCCACTGCGGGCATGCCTAACGCGGCCACCTGTTTTATCAGAGGCTTGATGCGGACGATGCCGTCTACCAGAGAGTATTCGGTGTGGAGACGGAGGTGGATGAACTTATGAGGCATGGGAATGTTTCGCTACGCGAAGATTTATTTTTAATGTGGGTATCCGCACCCACGGGCGTGATACTTTTCTTTGCGCGGCCAAAGAAAAGTATCCAAAAGAAAGGCCGCCCAGTGGCCGCTTGCTCCCTGCGCTTCTCGCTTTTGGCGGGGGTCTGCAGAAGGGCTATCCTAGCCCTCTGCAGACGCGATTCATCCCTGAATCGCCCCTTCGGGCTATTCCCGCCAAAAGCTGCGATGCTCGGCGCGGCCAATGGGAGGGAAGATCAAAAGCATTGTTGTTTCTCATTCTGATTACAACCTGACTATGAGAAACAATGACCTGCTTTCTAACGCTATTTTTCTCGATAGTATAAAAGCCATACTTATATCCTGAATCCGTGGTAGTTAGAGTCAACAGTATGATTTTATAAGAAATTCACGTTCATTTTGAGTGAAGCAAAAAGCGGCGAATTCATATGAATATTCCGAAAACCGACCACGGATTCAGGTTATATGGTAGCTCTGAATTATCTATTAGAACTACTCAGTCTTGAAGCTTTCCCACTCTGGCGCATGCATTAATACTGCAGCGCAATCATCTCTATCCCAAATAGTTTTTGTTTTGCCCCAATAGAAAAAATGTGACTTTACATCCTTAAATGGCTTTTCACTGTTTTTACCTACCTTCGTATAGAGCACTACAAAATCACCTACATTGACACTTTTATCAGGAAACCAATAAGTGTGATAAACGTCATTCGTTACAGCATTATTTAAATGGGCTGACTGAATAAGCAAAAACTCACCTACATTTCCAGCAGACTCTACTTTCATAACGATACGTTCCTTATCAAGATCACCTTGATCCCTAATATTTGTGATCTTAAGTCTCATGGCTTAACCGCCTTTGCAGCTAATCCCGCAACGATAAGTACAACTCCGAATATAGTAGCCATCCAGGCTGTTGGTTGAGTCTGCCAAATCGAAGGTGCGTAACCTAATGCACCAGCACCGACTGTTATACAAGCCACATGAATTATCTCTATTGAAACCTTGCTCTTAAATCTTTCTTCGAGTATTGCCGCGCGCTTGTCCGAGTCATGAAACTTGGTCCTGAACGAGGCAAGTTCTATTCTTTCACTATCAAGGCGCTCAATTTCATCAATCAGCATACGTTGAACTGCTGGCGAGGAAAGTTCCTCATCACTCAATTCGCGGCGCAATTTTGCAAATGACTTTCGACTAGAAGAGCCTTTTACTACTGGCTGAGGAACACCATTTAGGATTTCCTGCGGCTCGGTATCAGGCAAATCAGTGTTTAAGTCTACCATTGAGCAATTCCTGTAGAATCAGAAAATCATCTGAAGTCGGTATAAAAATTCAGTGTCAGCATTGAAAAATCATACAGCCACATTTCAGGAAAACAACAATGCTTTTGATCTTCCCTCCCATTGGCCGCGCCGAGCATCGCAGCTTTTGGCGGGAATAGCCCGAAGGGGCGATTCAAGGATGAGTCGCGTCTGCAGAGGGCTAGGATAGCCCTTCTGCAGACCCCCGCCAAAAGCGAGAAGCGCAGGGAGCAAGCGGCCACTGGGCGGCCTTTTCTTTGGATACTTTCTTTTGGCCGCGCAAAAGAAAGTATCACGCCCGTGGGTGCGGATACCCACATTAAATAAACTTCGCGTAGCGAAACGAATTAACGAACCAACGACGCCATACACAATTCCAGCGCATCCTTCCAATCCGGCAACCGCATCCCAAACTCCCGCGCCAGCTTCTCATTCGACAACACCGAATAAGCCGGACGGCGCGCCGGCGTCGGGTAGTCGCCGGTCGCTATCGCCTCGATCGAAGCGCATTCCGGGGGAAGAATATTATTATTGACGGCTACATCGCGAATGGCGGTTGCAAAATCGAACCAGGAAGTCTGACCGGCGCAGGACAAATGATAAACGCCGCTTTTTACATCCGCCTTGAAGGAGCCGCCGTTCATGGAGCGCGCCACCACCAGCGCGGTCGCCTCTGCAATCAGGCGGCTCCAGGTCGGCGCGCCGATCTGGTCGCTGACGATGCCCAGACGCTCGCGCTCGCGCATCAAGCGCAACATGGTCAGCAGGAAGTTCTGTCCGCGCGCGCCGTAAACCCAGGCGGTACGAAAAATGTAATACCGCCCTCCGACTTCCCTGATGGCCTGCTCGCCTGCCAGCTTGGTACTTCCGTAGACACCCTGCGGACCGGTGGCATGCTCCTCGTCGTAAGGTGCTGTCCCATCTCCGTAAAAAACATAATCGGTCGAATAATGTATCTGCGCAGCGCCTGTTTTCAATGCCAGTTCGGCCAGAATGCCCGGCGCTTCCGCATTGATTTTCCGGGCCTGCTCCTGCTCCGCTTCCTGCTCGGCGCGGTCTACCGCGGTATAAGCCGTAGCATTGACGATGAGACCGGGATTAACGGCTTTGACGGCCTTTACCAGCGTATCGGGATCGGCCATATCCACCATCAGCGTCTCGGAACGGCGGTCCAGCGCGACCACTTCGCCGAGACAGGCCAGCGTCCTGCGCAGCTCCCAGGCCAGTTGCCCCTCTCGCCCCAGCAGCAGAATTTTCATACGCTAACGCTCATCGTATTGGGTTTTTATCCATTGGTGATGGCAGTCGTTGATAACACTCTGAACCCATTCGCCATTGTCCAGATACCACTGCACGGTTTTACGCAAACCGGTCTCGAAGGTTTCCTCCGGCACCCATCCCAGCTCGCGCTGTATCTTGCCGGCGTCGATGGCGTAGCGCTGATCATGCCCCGGCCTGTCGGTTACGAATTGAATCAATTGCCGATGCGGACCCTGCGCCGAATCGGGGGCCAGTTCATCCAGCAGCGCGCACAGGGTGTGAACCACTTCCAGATTGGTTTTTTCATTATGCCCGCCGATGTTGTACACCTCGCCAGGCTGGCCGTTTTCCAGTACGCATTCTATCGCCCGGCAATGATCCTCCACATATAGCCAGTCTCGGATATTGGCGCCCTGACCGTACACCGGCAAGGCTTTGCCCTCCAAGGCATTCTGGATCATCAGCGGGATTAATTTTTCAGGGTACTGGTAAGGGCCGTAATTGTTGGAACAATTGGTGGTCAGCACCGGCAGGCCATAGGTATGATGCCAGGCGCGCACTAGATGATCGGAACCCGCCTTGGTTGCCGAATACGGTGAATTGGGCTGATAGGGAGTCGTTTCGGTAAACAGGCCGGTTTCGCCCAGACTCCCGTACACTTCATCGGTGGATACGTGTAAAAACCGGAATGCGGCGCGCTTTTCTACAGACAGGCCATTCCAGTAATGCCGCGCAGCTTCAAGCAGATGAAAAGTGCCGACCAGATTGGTTTGCACAAAATCCTCGGCGCTGTCTATGGAACGATCCACATGGCTCTCCGCCGCGAAGTTGACGATGGCGTCCGGCTGCCATGTTTCCAGCAGATAACCGAGCAAAGGCTGGTCATTGAGGGAACCCAGGACGAAATAATGGTCAGGGTGATCCTCTATGCCCGATAGTGTCGCCAGATTTCCTGCATAAGTCAGCGCGTCGAGATTTATCACCATAACCTCTCCGCGCGCCATTTGGCGCAGTACGAAGTTGCCTCCGATAAATCCGGCGCC
The DNA here is from genome assembly GCF_009498235.1 of Candidatus Methylospira mobilis. NCBI lineage: Bacteria > Pseudomonadati > Pseudomonadota > Gammaproteobacteria > Methylococcales > Methylococcaceae > Candidatus Methylospira > Candidatus Methylospira mobilis. The sequence goes on from NZ_CP044205.1 coordinate 3,150,663, forward strand.
GCCTGTTACCAGCCAGGTTTTTTTATTCATATGTTGGCGTTTCCTTTTCGTTGCATGAAGCCTTTTGACGGATTGTATCCGTAAATGGCGCTCGCCATCAGCGCCATCAGCGTTGCCAGCACTACCGCCCCCGCCGGGACATTGAGCCGGCCATACAGAGCAAAGCGTATCAACTCTACTGCCGCGCTGAACGGATTATAGCGCGCCAGCAGGTAAAGCAATTCGCTGGATTCCTGCAGTTTCCACAGCGGATACAGTGCCGTGGATAAAAAGAACAACGGGAAGATGACAAAATTCATCACCCCGGCAAAATTTTCCAGCTGTTTGATCACGGAAGAAAGCAGCAGGCCAAGCGCGCCCAGCATCAACCCCGACAACAATAACGCAGGAAAAACGCTGATATAGCCTGAAGGCTCGGCTTGTATACCATAGCCCCAGGCGACGGCCAGAAAAGCATAGGCCTGCAAAATGGACACCAGCGTACCCGCCAGCAATTTCGCGGTCAGCAAAAACCAGCGTGGCAGCGGGCTGACCAGCAAAGTGCGCATGCTGCCCATCTCTCGGTCGTAGACCATGGACAGGGAACTCTGCATGCCGTTAAAAAGCTGGATCATGCCGAGCAAACCCGGCGTGATGTAAACTTCGTAAAGTATGTAGGTCTCGTAAGGAGGGATGATCGCGATACCCAGCGTCGAGCGAAAACCGGCGGCGAACACAAACAACCATAGCAAAGGGCGCACCAATGCCGAAATAAAACGCTCACGCTGATGCACGAAGCGAAACAGTTCGCGCCCGACGATGCCGTACAAAGCGCGTAGATAATGAAACAAGGACAGAGTCATGCCGCCGCCTCCGTTAAAGCCCTGAAGCTGGCATCGAGGCTGGCGCTGCCCGTCGCCTGCAGGACACCCGCTACCGATCCGTGCGCTCGAATTTTTCCCTGATGCAGCACGATCAGGCTGTCCCGGTCGGAGACTTCATCTATCAAGTGCGTCGCCCATAATACGCCCATATGACTATCGCCGGCCAAAGCGTGTATATGATCCACCATCGCCCGGCGGCTGGGCACGTCCAGACCGACGCTGGGTTCGTCCAGCAACAGCAAGGCGGGACGATGCAACAAGGCGCGGGCAATCTCGACGCGCCGCCGATGCCCGCCATTGAGGGTGCGCACTTTATCCAGGCGGCGATCAGACACATTCAGGCGTTCCAGCATTTCCTGGATTCGCTTGTCCGCCTCCGCGCGCGGCAGTCCATGCAATGCGGCATGATAGCGCAGATTTTGCAGCACGCTTAAATCCAGATCCAGCGTCGGCTGCTGAAACACCACGCCCAGCTTTGCCAGCGCTTGACAGGGTTGTTGCAGCAGATTGTAACCGGCTATTTCGATCTGCCCTTGAGGACTGTCATACAAATGCGTAATCAGTGAGAACAGCGTGCTTTTGCCGGCGCCGTTCGGCCCGAGCAGCATGGTGCAACGCCCCGGCTGCACTTCGAAACTGATATCGTCCAGCGCGAGCTTGCGCCCGTAAGAATAGGAAAGGCGGCTGACTTTCAACATCAGGGTTTTACCGCCACGCCCCAGGGATACTGCCCGACAGCCACCGACCTGGTGACTTTACGCGCTTCCAGATCGGCTATGGAAATATCATTGCTGACGCCGTTGGTGGTGTACAAGCGCTGCTGATCGGGAGAAAACGCCAGATTCCATACCCGCTGTCCCACCAGCCAGTAATCGATTACTTCCAGCTTTTGCGCGTCGACCACCGCCACCCGGTTTGCAGGCCCCAGCGCAACATAGGCATAATGCCGCTGGCGGTCGATAACCATACCTACCGGCTGAATTTTTTCCTGGGTCACTCCCGGAATCCGGAAGCTGATTTTTTTAAGCGGCTGTCGCGTATTCGCATCGAATACCGATACGGTTCCGGCAATCTCCGAACTCAGCCACAGCTGTTGACTGTCCGCGGTAAACGCGACCGCGCGCGGGCGCGGATCGACCAGGGTATTTTCGACAATTTCGAGTTTCCCTCGGTCGATCCAGTGCGCCATATTGGTGGTTTCGCTGGTGCAGACTACCCAACGCCCATCCGGGCTTGCGGCGATTCCCTCCGGCTCCAGGCCTACCGCTATTTTTTTGATCGCCTTGCGTTTGGAGATATCCAGCACCGTCACCTGGTTGTCGTCTTCATTGGAGACGTAGATATACTCGCCTTTGGGGTCCAGTGCGAAAGTTTCGGGGTCTGCGCCGGAAGGCAGGCGCGCCAGCGTTTTCAGGGAATGGCTGTCTATCGCAATAATCGTGTTGTCGTCGCTGATTGCAACGTAGAGCGTCTTGCCGTCGGCGCTGAGCGCAACGCCGCGCGGGCGTTTACCGATTTTAACGGTCTTCCGCAGCTTACCGCTTGCGCCATCGACTATAGCCAGCGCATCGTCCTTTTCCAGGGTCACATAAACCGTTTCGGCGCTGACGGGCGCGCTGATCAGCGCCGCAGCAGCCAGCCACGAAAAACACAGTATTTTCATTCTCATGGATTATCTCCCATGGCATTGAGTTTCGGCCTGATCCATGCCCAGCGTATCCAGCTCGTTCTTAGGGTGAAGAAATCCCTCCAGAGGGGCGATGCCGACAGGGTAATCGTTATCGACCAGCAGCATAGGCTGGCGCAACTGCCCGTCCCATGCGCGGAACGACAACGGCATGCCTTTAAAGCCGGCCAGCGAGAATTCCGCGCTTTTCATAAACCCGCTGATTTTGGCATAGTCGATCGACTGCGTACGCGTAGCCGCCTCGCCCACCGCGCGCACCGCCAGCCACGCGGCATAATCTATTTCCGTCATCCAGCGCCCGCTCTGCCGGCGGAAGCGATTCTGCAATTGCAGCGCGCCCCACTGTTCGTGGGTGTAATACCAGGCGCGCGGCACCAGACCCTGCGTACCGGCTATCGGGCGCGGCAGCCAGGTGCGGTAGGGAAAGTAATGCCCGAACAGGTCGCCGGTATCCGCCAACAGCGCGACATCATACTCTACACCCTGGGTAAAAACAGGAACTTCTGACTCTGGAGTTCGGCGATCGTCAAAACTATGCAGCCATTGCTTTTCTTCCACTATTTTCAGGCCGAATTTTTTGACCGCGCGTTTCAGCGCCTGGGCATAAGACTTGTCGGTTTCCAGCGGCCCCACCACCAGCAACAATTTCTGCCAGCGCTTTTTCAATAAAAACTGGGCCAGCGCATCGGCGCGCATCGCCTGGCTGGGCAGCAAATGCACGGTATTGACAGCGCAATGCGCGCCGCGCAATGCGTCGTCGTCGCTGCCGACATTATAGATCTGCACATCAGCGGATTCAGGCATGCCCGACAGTTCTAACAGCTTTTCCGCCGGCACATCGACAATAATATGTTGGACGCCTTCGGCCAGCAATTTCCTGTACGCCTGCGTTACGTCTTCTTCCGGGCCGACGACGACCTGTTTCAGCTCGAAATGCTGACGCGTGAAAACACCGGTCGTGTTGTTGTCTTTTATACCCAGCAGCGCGCCCTGTACGCCCTGAGCGGTGGCGGCATCCTGAAAGAAAGGAGGCGCGACCGCTTGCGGCCTGGTCTGCCCAAGATAGCCCAAAGTCAACTGCGCATCGCGTGTTTTTTCGGGTGTCTCCGCGGCAACAGACGGTTTCGGATGCGGTGCTACGGGCTTTTGTGCGGCATTCGCATCCGCGAGCAGGATGCCCAGGCAGAAAACTATCAGCGGCAGGCACGCCGGATGATGGATCAAGTCGCGACTATTCAATCTGCACACAGCAAAATCTGACGGGAAGCCAAACGATTAGGAATAATGCGCATAAGCCCTGACAACCTTGCCGTCCTGGTTGAAATGAAACACCTCGGCGGCCGGACCACGGACACTTTTGTAATACAGGGTAATGCTGTTTACGCCGAGCAGCGTGGCAACGGGCTCGAACTGAAGATCGGGAATCAATTGCAGTGCTTTCGCCCAATATGCGCCCACGGCGTCCTTGCCCTTCAGTGTCCCTGACGCTTCGCCCGCAACCTGGATAATGACAGGCGACGACATTTCGAAGTTGTCGCTGTAATGCGACAGAACCCGTTCAAGGTCATGCCTGTTCCAGGCATGAATCCAGTCCGCCGCAAACCGGTCTGCGAAAGCCTTGTCGATCATGACTGCAACTAGCCGCCGGTATAACTCAGCCAGTCGGCATGCCCGGCGATGCGCCCGTGCACATAATCGAAATACAGGGCCTGCAGACGCGTGGTAATCGGACCGCGCCGGCCTTCGCCGATCGTGCGTCCGTCCAGCTCGCGTATCGGCGTGACTTCCGCAGCGGTGCCGGTAAAGAACGCCTCGTCCGCTACATACACCTCATCTCGCGTGATGCGTTTCTCAATCACGCGCAGCCCTTGCTCTTCCGCTATGGTTATCAGCGTTTCGCGGGTGATGCCCTCCAGCGCCGAGGTCAGGTCAGGGGTGTAAAGCACGCCTTTACGTATGATGAAAATGTTTTCCCCGCTGCCTTCGGCAACATAGCCTTCATGATCCAGCAGCAAGGCCTCATCGTAACCCGCTGCGACCGCTTCTCGCACGGCGAGTATAGAGTTGATGTAATTGCCGTTGGCCTTGGCCTTGCACATCTGGCTGTTGACATGATTGCGCGTGTAGGACGAGGTATGGATGCGGATGCCTTTTTCCATGTTCTCCGCGCCCAGATAGCTGCCCCATTCCCAGGCCGCCACCATGACATGCACCTGAAGATTCGCCGCATGCAAGCCCATGCCTTCAGATCCGAAGAAAACCATCGGACGCAGATAGGCGCTGGACAGTACGTTTCTGGATATCGCCTCAAGCTGAACGCCGTCGAGCTCGTCCTTGCCGTAGGGCATCTTCATCTGCATGATATGGGCGGAACGGAAAAGACGGTCGGTATGGTCACGCAGACGAAATATGGCCGTGCCTTTTTCCGCCTTATAAGCGCGAACCCCTTCGAACACGCCGCAGCCGTAATGCAGCGTATGGGTCAGCACATGAACCTTGGCCTCGCGCCAAGGCAGCCACTCGCCGTCCAGCCAGATTACGCCGTCTTTATCATCCATCGCCATTTAATTTCTCTCCAGATTGGATTGACAGAACCCTGCACCGCCGATACGGAAACAGGCCACAGCCACTTAATTTACATAATGTTATTATTTTTCTGCTAAAAATGCGGCTCGGAGTTCGTAGCGGGTCGGGGAAAGGAGCCTGTCATAGTGCAGTTCTATTATTTCGGCGCGACTTGCGGCCCGGAACAATTGCTACGATCCAAAGTGCATGTATTATGGGCTGCACGCCATGTATTCCATGATTGTACTATAAACGTGACTATTCAGCACCACAGAGCGTGACGTTGAAAAGGAGCTACAGATAAGGTTGGCGAAACCGTCTGCGGCAAGGGCCTCAGTCATGGGTGTCAGGCGAATACGAACTTACGCTCCTTTCCCGCGCTGATAACTGAGATATGGCGCACAAGGCAAGTCTCAATCGCTTTCCATGATTTGCCGCCAGATAGCAAGGACGCCGTTGCGGGTTTCGATATCTTCGGTGACCGGTATGCCGGCGTTCACGTGCAGCAACGCCGCGCTATGTATGCGCTCCCGGAAAAGGCGGTAACTCTGTTTGAGGAGTTCACGACTTTCCTCGTCCAGGTAGCCTGTTTCACCCAAAGCATCAAGCAGGCGCATCACATCCGTATACTGCAACAGCGCCGGATATTGCGCAGCATGCTTTAATACGCCGAATTGTACTATAAACTCGATATCGACCACGCCGCCGCGCCCCTGCTTGAGGTCGAAGCGCGTCGCAACATCGGTCAGCAAGCGGCCGCGCATTTTCTCCCGCATCTCCACGACGGATAATCGCAGCCCATCCAGGGATGACGCGCGCGCAAGTGCGCCGGCCCGTATCGCATTAAAACCGGCTTCCAGACGCCGGTCGCCCGCCACCCAGCGCGCGCGCACCAGCGCCTGCAGCTCCCAGACCCAGGCATTGTTCATCTGGTAATGCTCATAAGCGCTCATGCTGCTGACCAGCAGCCCGGAATTGCCGCTGGGACGCAGTCTTAGATCGACTTCGTAGAGCCTGCCGGACAGCATCTGCGCGGAAAGCATGCCGAGCATGCGTTGCGCGAGTTTCGCGTAAAACATGGAAGGTGTTTCGGTTACCGGCGGCAGCGTGTCTTCATAGAGGTAAACCAGATCCAGGTCGGAGCTGTAACTCATTTCCAATCCGCCCATTTTGCCGTATGCAATTACGGCAAAGCCCTGTACACCCGGCTCACGAGCTTCTTCGCCGATATCATGCTTCAGCGCAGTGACACGCCATGCCTGCGCGAGCACCGCGTCAACCAGAACCTCGGCCAACCAGGTCAGATAATCGCTCACCACCATAAGCGGTATTATGCCGGCAATATCGGAAGCGGCAATTTTGAGCACATTGGATTGCTTGAACTGGCGCAGCGCAGTCAATAAAGCTTCGGTGTCATCAGTATCGACCCGAGCCAGATGCATGACAAGATCGTCGCTCAACTGCCGGCGGCTAAGCGGCTTATAAAGCTGACGGTTATCCAGCAACTCATCCAGTAATAAGGGCTGTTCGGCTATATAGCTTATAATCCAGGCGCTGGAAGCGGCTAATTCGACCAGACGCTCAAGCGCGCCTGGATTTTCGATCAGCAGCGTATAATAAACGTTGCGCGTCGCAATCACCTCCAACAGGTGGAGCAAACGCTCGATTACCTGGTTTCGGCAATCCGGAATTTGCTTGCCGGCCATGGACAAAAGCAATGGCAACAAGCGATTCAACGCGTCACGTCCGCGTCTTGTAAGTTTTTTCACCGCTGCGCCATGAAAAAACGCCGACAGCAGTGCCTGTATCGTGGAATACTCGGCATATCCAAGTCTGATCAATGCCTGCTGCAACGCGTCATTGTCCATTTCCAGCCAGGGCGACTGCGCTTCCATCTGCGTATGATCCGTACCTGTCACCGGAAGCGTGAAAGTCTGTTCGAAATGATGACGTACTTCCTTTCGCACTTCATCGATATGCGCCTTGCACTTCGCCCAACCGGAAAACCCCAGCGCATAGGCCATAGCCAGTTGCTGTATTTCACTGACTGGCAAGGTATGCATATGCTGGTCGGCATACTCCTGTATCCGGTTTTCTACCGTACGCAGAAAACGATAATGCGTTATCAGATCCGCAGAAACCGATTGCGGCAGATATCCCAGTTCAGCCAGATTCTTCAAAACAAGGATAATGGAGCGCTCCCGTAAACCCGGCTCCTGTCCGCCGCGTATCAATTGAAACGCCTGCGCTATAAACTCGCACTCGCGTATGCCGCCATTACCCAGCTTGATGTTTTCGGGCGTATCCTTACGTTGCAACTGCGAGCCGATTTTCTGTTTGAGGCTGCGCAGTTCCTCCAGCGCGCGGTAATCCAGATAACGCCGGTAGGTAAAAGCATGCAACATCGACTGCAGGTGTTGCGCTGAAGGCCAATCACCGGTGATAACGCGCGCCTTGATCATCGCGTAACGCTCCCACTCGCCAGCCTGCGTCGCATAATAGGTTTCCATGGCAGCAAAATTCATCACCAATGGCCCGCTTTGGCCGAAGGGACGTAAACGCACATCCACTCTAAACACAAAACCATCCGCCGTGGTTTCATCCAAAACCCTGATAAGCCGGCGTATCAGTCTGGTATAAAACTCACCGTAACTGGTTTGATAACGATCGAACAGCTCCCCATCGTACTCATATGCGAATATCAGGTCGACGTCGGACGAGAAATTCAGTTCATATGCGCCCAGTTTCCCCATGGCCAGCGTCACCAAACGTTGCGGTAAACCCTCGGGCGTCAACGGTACGGACGAGGCATCACAAGCCTGCTGGAACAGATGCTCAAGGGTTTCGGCTATTATCGTTTGCGCCAAGATGCTCAGTTCGCGCAGTGTATTATCTATATCGTCCCAACCGGCAATATCGCGCCAGGCTATGCGCAACATCTCGCGGTTTCTGACGCGGCGCAAACCCGACATCAGCGCGTCATCATCGCCTGCTTGCGAAAAAAAGCACTTTAGCGACAAGGCGAGCTTCCCGACGTCCAACGTATCGAACAGGCAGCCGCTGACGGCCAACTCGACGAACACGTCAGGGTATAATTTGCACTGATTGCGGGCAAAAAGACTGGAAGCAAACACCGAAGGCATGACGCGCAACAGGGCGTCAACCTGCTCGGCGGCAAGACCGGACTGATGTGCGGAGAAGTAGCTCAGCAGTTGTTCGCAGGATTCGCTGACCTGCCGTTGCAGCACTTCCGGGAGTTCCTGTCTATTTCGGCTCATATGCTACTGTCTCGCCAAATTAAAAAAGCGGACCGATGTCGCCACCAGGTCCGCTTTTAAATCCCCTCTCGTGCAGGAGGGCTATACCGTCTACTCGGGCGCAGACGGACGATCTACCAATTCAACATAAGCCAAAGGAGCCGAGTCGCCCGGCCGAAAACCGCACTTCAGAACGCGCAGATAACCACCCGGACGATTAGCGTAACGCGGACCGATTTCCGCAAACAGTTTTACTACCGCGTCGCGATTGCGTAAACGGCTGAATGCAAGACGCTTAGCCGCCAGCGTGTCGTTCTTGGATAATGTAATCAAAGGCTCGGCAAAACGGCGGAGCTCTTTGGCTTTCGGCAACGTGGTTTTGATAATTTCGTTGTTCAGCAAAGCGATGGTCAAGTTTCTAAAGAGTGCCCTTTTGTGGCTGCCCGTAATATTTAATTTCCTTCCGGAATTACCGTGGCGCATTGTGTTTCCCTGAGTTTCTTATGATGTTATCAAAACTACTCTTTCGAGAGTCCTTCCGGCGGCCAGTTCTCCAGATGCATTCCCAGAGACAAACCTTTCGTCGCGAGAACATCCTTGATTTCCGTGAGCGACTTTTTGCCAAGATTAGGCGTTTTAAGCAAATCGCCTTCCGAACGCAGAATCAGGTCGCCGATATAAAATATGTTTTCTGCTTTCAGACAGTTGGCTGAACGAACGGTCAGTTCCAGATCGTCGACCGGGCGCAGCAGCAACGGATCGAAGCGCGGCTTGTCGTCGGCGACGCTTTTGGCTACCGGACCACGCAAGTCGACAAAAATAGCGAGCTGTTCATTCAGGATTGACGCGGCATTGCGTACCGCCTGTTCCGGGTTAACGGTGCCATTGGTTTCCAGCTCGATAATCAGACGATCCAGATCCGTGCGCTGTTCAACACGCGCGCTTTCAACGGTGTAGGATACTTTGCTGACCGGGCTGAAAGAAGCATCTATCAACAAGGTATTTGCATTGATATCCGACTTGCTCACATCACGCTGGGAAACCGGTTGATAACCACGGCCCTTTTCCACTTTAAGCGTCATGTTGAGCTTACCGGCTGACGTCAGGTTGGCAATAACAAGTTCAGGATTAGCGATCTCAACATTACCTGTTAAAGCGATATCTCCGGCTGTAACAGATCCGGGACCTTTTTTTACCAATTCCAGTACAGCGCTTTCTCCAATATCCAGGCGAATAGCGATATTCTTCAGGTTTAAAAGGATGTCAATGACGTCTTCCTGTACACCTTCCAGAGTGGAATATTCATGCGGCACGCCTTCGATCTGAACTTCGGTAACCGCATAACCCGGAATACTGGACAACAGTACTCGTCGAAGCGCGTTACCCAGAGTATGGCCGTAACCTCGTTCGAGGGGTTCAATAACGATACGTGCACTGTTACTCTCTTCCGAACTTACGTCAACTAAGCGTGGTTTAATCAGCTCTGCCAGATAACTTTGCATTATGACAATCCATTCATTATTTCGAGTACAATTCTACAACAAGCTGTTCATTCAGGTCGGAACCCAGATCGACGCGCTCGGGGGCAGATCTGAATACGCCGCTCATTTTCTGCGTATCGACTTCGACCCACGACGGGAAACCGTACTGCTCGGTAACCTGAAGCGCATCCTTGATACGCTGCTGGGTCCGCGATTTTTCACGAACACTGATCTGATCGCCGCTGCTGACCTGGTAGGAAGGTATATTAAGCACCTTGTTGTTTACCAGAATCGCCTTATGACTGACCAGCTGCCGCGCTTCGGAACGTGTTGAAGCAAATCCCATGCGGTAAACAACGTTATCCAGCCGCGACTCAAGTATGTTCAGCAAATTTTCGCCGGTAGATCCTTTACGTCCTGCTGCTGCCGCGTAGTAGTTACGGAATTGCCGCTCCAGCACGCCGTAAATACGGCGCATCTTCTGTTTTTCACGCAGCTGGGCGGCATAATCGGAAACTCGGCCGCGCTTGGCGCCATGCTGCCCCGGCACCTGGTCCAGTTTACATTTCTCGGTTATGGATTTACCGCGCGACTTGAGAAAAAGATCCGTCCCTTCGCGACGGCTCAGTTTACATTTGGGTCCTAAATATCTTGCCATTTATCAATACTCCTGCATCAAACGCGGCGCTTCTTGGGCGGGCGGCAGCCGTTATGCGGTATCGGCGTGCCATCAATAATGTTGGTAATTTTAAACCCAAGATTATTGAGAGAGCGTACTGCAGACTCTCTTCCAGGCCCTGGCCCCTTGATGCGTACATCCAAATTCTTCATGCCGTATTCCTTGGCAATTAATCCCGCTTTTTCGGCGGCTACCTGAGCGGCGAACGGCGTGCTCTTTCTGGAGCCCCGAAACCCTGAAGCGCCGGCGGTAGCCCAGGAAAGCGTGTTTCCTTTGCGGTCGGTAATTGTAATTATCGTGTTGTTGAACGATGCGCTGATAAAAGCGATTCCATCGGACACGTCTTTTTTGATTTTTTTGGTCGAGCGACTAGCAACAGCCATGGATTAAACCTCTAACTCAGTTATTTGCGAATTGGGCGGCGAGGACCCTTGCGAGTGCGTGCATTGGTGCGCGTCCTTTGGCCACGCACCGGCAACCCACGACGATGGCGCAGCCCCCGATAGCAACCGAGATCCATTAAGCGCTTTATGTTCATGGCAACTTCTCTTCTGAGATCACCTTCCACCACAAACCTGGCAACCTCTTCACGGATGCGTTCGACCTGCTCTTCGCTCAGTGCTTTTACTTTTGTAGAAGGTACTACACCAACATTCTTGCAAATGTGAGCAGCGCGCGTACGGCCTATGCCGTAAATCGCCGTGAGTGAAATCACAAGGTGCTTGTGATCGGGAATATTAATCCCAGAAATACGTGCCATCTAAACTATCTCCAGATCTTATAGCCGAACCTAAAAGGTAATCGAGTATTATACAATCTTTATTAAAAAAAAAAAGCCTAACCCTGACGTTGCTTGTGCCGCGCATCCTTACACATGATGCGTACGACGCCATGACGCTTGAGTACCTTACAGTTCCTGCATATCTTTTTTACAGATGCACGTACTTTCATATTATTTCCCTACACACAAAATCTTTATGAACAAAACAACCTACCCTCTATTGACCCTGATGCTTGACTTCTTCATCAGCCCTTCATATTGATGAGAAATAACATAGGTCTGGATTTGCGAGGTGAGATCCATTACAACCACAACAATAATCAGTAAGGATGTGCCCCCGAAATAAAACGGGACATTCCAGTACACGATCAGGAACTCGGGGAGCAAACACACCAGGGTGATATAAATTGCTCCAGCCAATGTCAACCGCGTCATGACGCCGTCTATATATTGCGCAGTGTGCTGCCCTGGGCGCACACCCGGTATGAATGCGCCGGATTTCTTCAGGTTCTCTGCAGTTTCATTGGTGTTGAACACCAGCGCTGCATAAAAGAAGCAGAAAAAAACAATGGCGGTAGCATAGCACAGCACATACAAGGGCTGACCGGGAGACAAAGCGGTAGCGATGTCCTGCAACCAGCCCATATTTTCACCACTGCCGAACCACCCGGCAATTGTCGCTGGAAACAGTATGATACTGGACGCAAAGATCGGGGGAATAACACCTGACATGTTCAGCTTGAGCGGCAGGAAACTTTTCTGAGCCGCATACATGCGCTTGCCTTCCTGACGCTTGGCATAATTGATAATTATGCGACGCTGTCCACGCTCCACGAATACAACTACCGCAGTTACCGCGACGGCAACCGCAAACAGCAAAATTATGCTAAGCGCACCCATTTCACCGGTACGCACCAATTCCAGCGTGCCACCGATTGCAGAGGGCAACCCGGCAACAATACCCGCAAATATGATTATCGAAATACCGTTGCCGATTCCGCGCTCCGTCACCTGCTCACCCAGCCACATCAGAAACATGGTTCCGGAAACCAGGGAAACCGCCGTTATAAAAACGAATTGCCAACCGGGTACGATAACCACCGGCACGCCGGACGCGGACTGTCCCTGAAGAGCCATCCCGACACCAACAGCCTGAAAACTGGCCAATACGACAGTCGCATACCGGGTATATTGATTAATGCGTTTACGCCCGGATTCGCCTTCCTTTTTAATCTGTTCAAGCGTCGGTATGACAACAGTCATCAGTTGCAGTATGATTGAGGCGGAAATATAAGGCATAATCCCCAGCGCAAAAATACTCAATCGCTTCAGCGCGCCGCCGGAGAACATGTTAACCATGTCGAGTATGGAGCCTCCCTGCTGTTGAAACATGCTCGCCAAAGCGCGCGGGTCCACACCCGGCACCGGTATGTGAGCGCCGACGCGATATACGACCAATGCGCCCAGCACGAACAACAAGCGCTGGCGCAGTTCGGTCAATTTACCGAATTTATCCGAGAGCGGGGAGGTAGCAGTATTCACTTAGACCTCGACTATTTTTCCGCCTGCCGCTTCAATCGCCTTGCGAGCGCCCTTGGTTACCGAAATACCTTTCAGTGTAACGGCCTTTTCCAGAGCGCCTGAATCTATAATTTTTACTTTTTTGGTTATAGCAGGAACGATGTTGAGGGCGATCAACACGGCCAGATCAACCTCTTCAGCCTGAACGGCATTCAATTCGTGCAGCCGAACTTCGGCCGACAATGCTTTCTGTCTGGATTTGAAACCGACCTTGGGCAAGCGGCGCTGCAACGGCATCTGACCGCCCTCGAAGCCGACCTTATGAAATCCGCCGGTACGCGCATGCTGTCCTTTATGTCCGCGACCGCAGGTTTTACCCAGGGTGGAACCTATGCCGCGACCAACCCGCTTGGATTTTTTCTTACTTCCTTCCGCAGGAGCTATCGTATTAAGAAACATGTTATACATCCTCTATCTTCAGCATGTACCAAACCTTGGTTATCATGCCGCGGTTTTCGGGCGTATCGCGCACCAGCACCGTATGATGCATCCGGCGAATACCCAGCCCACGCAGACATGCTTTATGACTTTCCAGCCTGCCGTTGCTACTTTTAATTTGTGTCAGACGAACCTGTTTCATTTCAATACCCTTCAGGCCTAACCGGTAATATCCTTAAGCGGCAGCCCTCTTTTGGCGGCCACGAATTTGGGATCACGTATTTCGGTCAAGCCCTTGATTGTTGCTCTAACTACATTAATCGGATTATTGGTTCCTATGCACTTCGCCAGGACGTTATGCACTCCGACAACTTCGAACACCGCTCGCATGGCCCCGCCCGCGATAATTCCGGTACCTTCGGATGCAGGCTGCATATATACCTTGGCTGCTCCGGTGCTCGCCATGATCGAATAGTGCAGCGTATCTCCATTCAGATGGACCTGCTTCATATTCTTGCGCGCCTGCTCCATGGACTTCTGTATTGCGACCGGTACTTCTCTGGCCTTACATAAGCCGTAGCCGATACGGCCGTTGCCGTCGCCTACCACTGTCAACGCGGTGAAACCGAACTGGCGACCGCCTTTCACGGTTTTTGCAACACGCCTTACGGCAACAAGCTTTTCCTGAAATCCGTCAGTATTATTATTCTGGGTTGGGTTATTAGCTGCCATGTCTATCCTCTAGAATTTCAGTCCGGCTTCACGTGCAGCATCTGCGAGCGCTTTGACGCGACCATGATATTTGAAACCCGCGCGGTCGAATGCTACAGAAGTAACACCGGCGGCTATCGCTCTTTTTGCTACGGCGTCGCCTACAGCTTTGGCAGCAGCGACATTGCCTGTTGCGGTCAGTCCGGATTTAATGTCGACCTGCAGCGTCGAAGCGCTTGCGACGACAGTTGTACCATCCGCAGAGAAGACCTGCGCATAAATATGCCTCGGCGTACGATGTACGCTCAAGCGATTAACTCCGTGCTCGCGTATGGTGTGCCGTGTTTTGGCGGCGCGCTGCAATCTGGATGTTTTTTTGTCCATCATTTCACCTATTATTTCTTCTTCGCTTCTTTTCTGATGATTACTTCATCGGAATAACGAATTCCTTTACCCTTATATGGCTCAGGCGGACGATAAGACCTTATGTTGGCGGCTACCTGACCTACAACCTGTCGGTCGCATCCTTTAACTATGATCTCGGTCTGGCTGGGGGTCTCCAGCGTAATCCCTGCCGGCGCCTGAAACTCGACCGGATGAGAAAATCCAAGAGCAAGGCTCAATGTGTCACCTTTGGCTGCAGCACGGTATCCGACACCAACCAGAGTCAGCTTTTTTTCATATCCCGTGCTGACTCCGACAACCATATTGTTAATATTGGCCCTCGTGGTACCCGCCAGGGCATCTATTGTCTTGTTATCGCGATCCGATTGGACAGTAATCACGCCTTCATTGACGGCAACGCCGACAGCAGGGTGTAATTCACGAACCATCTCTCCCTTGGCGCCTTTGACACTCAGCGTATGGCCATCGAGATTCACGGTAACCCCTTTAGGCAGGGTTATAGGATTTTTTGCTACTCTAGACATCTTTAAACCTGTTCCTGTTCGCTTACGATACTACGCACAGCACTTCGCCGCCGTAACCCTGTTCACGAGCAGCCCTGTCTGTCATGACGCCTTTCGAAGTGGTTACTATGGCTACGCCGAGCCCGCCCAGCACCTTCGGCAACTCCTGCGAACCGCGGTAAATTCTGCGACCCGGTTTGCTTACTCTGGACAAATGCTCAATTACAGGCAACCCCTTGTAATATTTAAGACTTATATTGAGTATGCTTTTATTGCCTTCCTTTATCAGCGCATAATCGCCAATGTAACCTTCATCGCGCAGAACCTTGCACACGGACGCTTTTAAACTCGAACCGGGAAGAGTCAATTCTGTTTTGCCCGCAGCTTGACCATTCATTATCCGGCTGAACATATCGGCCAACGGATCAGACATACTCATACAAATTCTCTCTTGAACATTTGCGGATCACCGCGTCATCATCTATGAAGAGCTTTACCAGCTCGCTTTTACTACGCCCGGCACATCGCCTCGCATTACGGACTCACGAAGCTTGTTCCTGCCAAGACCGAACTTACGATAATAGCCATGCGGTCTACCGGTCAGATTACAGCGGTTTCGTCCACGGATCGGTGCAGAATCGCGCGGCAGCTTCTGCAATTGAACAGATGCTTCGTACCGTTCATCTTCGCTCAAAGCCATATTTTTAACTGCATCACGTAATTCAGTTCTTTTCTTGAAATACTTGTCGGCAAGCTTTTTTCTTTTTACTTCCCGAATTACCATGGATTTCTTGGCCATTAATGTAGTCCTTAGGCTCTAAATGGAAATTTAAAATGTTCCAGCAATGCACGCGCTTCTTCGTCAGACCCTGCGCTGGTGGTAATCGTAATATCCATCCCGCGCAACGCATCGATCTTGTCGTAATCGATCTCGGGAAAAATTATCTGCTCACGAACGCCCATGGAGTAACTGCCGCGACCATCAAAAGCCCGCGGGTTCAATCCGCGGAAGTCACGAATACGTGGGATGGCGATATTGATCAGCCTGTCCAGGAATTCGTACATCTTTTCGCGGCGCAGGGTAACCTTGCAGCCAATCGGCATGCCTTCTCTGATCTTGAAACCGGCAATCGATTTGCGCGCGTGCGTTATAACTGGTTTCTGGCCTGCTATTTTTTGCATATCCTCGACCGCGTTCTGTAATATCTTTTTATCAGCCACTGCTTCGCCGACACCCATGTTAAGGGTGATTTTCTTCAAACGAGGCACCTGCATTACAGACTTGTATTCGAATTTTTTTACCAACTCGGGTACGATCTGCTCTTTATATGTTTTTTGTAATCTGGCCATCGACAATCCCTCGGCTAAATGTCTACCACTTCGCTGGTCGATTTATAAAACCGTACCTTGCGACCGTCTGCGAGCAGACGTATGCCAACCTTATCTGCCTTATTGGTGACAGGATTAAACAGCGCTACATTGGATATATGCAGCGGCAGTGATTTTTCAACTATCCCACCCTGAATCGATTTTCCGGGGTTGGGTTTCTGGTGCTTGCGTACAAGGTTGATACCTTCCACTATCAGCTTGTTCTCGCCCTCCAGAGAGAGAACAACACCACGTTTGCCCTTGTCTCTGCCGGCTATAACCACAATCTGGTCGCCTTTTTTAATTTTTCGCATTTGCCTTCCTCCTCGACTACAGTACTTCAGGCGCCAAGGAAATAATTTTCATGAACTTCTCGGTACGTAGTTCGCGCGTTACCGGCCCGAATATACGCGTACCCAAAGGCTGATGCTGATTGTTCAGGATCACTGCGGCATTTCCGTCAAAGCGGATCAGGGAACCGTCCGCACGGCGCACACCCTTTCTTGTCCTCACAACGACAGCGTTGTAGACCTCACCCTTTTTTACTCTGCCGCGCGGTATCGCATCCTTGATGCTGACCTTGATAATGTCGCCTATCCCGGCATATCTGCGGTGAGAACCGCCCAGCACCTTGATACACATGACCCGACGCGCTCCGCTGTTATCAGCTACATCCAGGCAGGTTTGCATTTGAATCATTTTAAAACCCCTTTCATCTGCAGGGCCGATCAGGCCCGACTATCCGTTCCAAACCAAGCCTTATTTCGCTTTTTCAACAATCCTGTGGAGCTTCCACACTTTGTTCTTTGAAAGCGGACGGCTTGCCGTGATCTCTACCAGATCACCTTCCGAACATGCGTTATCTTCGTCATGAGCCATCAGCTTGGTGCTGCGCTTGATGTACTTCCCGTATACCGGATGCGGCACAAGGCGTTGTACTTCAACGGATATGCTTTTGTTCATTTTGTTGCTCACTACACGACCCGTGATAGTGCGCACGGCTTCCTGTTCCTGACTCATGCGACTGAACCCTTATTGCTGTTAATTTCGGTCAGTATGGTATTTACGCGGGCAATATCCCGGCGTACCTTTTTAATCTGATCGGACTTTGCCAGTTGCCCGGTTGCCTTTTGCATATGCAGATTAAACTGCTCACGCAACAGCTCAATCTGCGTCTTTTGCAGCTCCGCTACGGACTGTACTCTTAATTCACTGGCTTTCATTACATTACCGTCCGAATCGTAAATGTGGTTTTTATCGGGAGCTTTGCTGCAGCCAATCGAAACGCTTCTCGCGCCAGTTCTTCGGTCACACCTTCAAGCTCATAAAGCATCGTACCCGGTTTAATCTGGGCAACCCAATATTCTACACTACCTTTACCGGAACCCATACGAACTTCCAGCGGTTTTCTTGAAATTGGTTTGTCGGGAAACACTCTGATCCAGATTTTCCCGCCACGCTTCACATGACGGGATATCGTGCGTCGTGCCGCTTCAATCTGGCGCGCGGTCAATCTGCCGCGATCCACCGATTTCAAACCGAACTCACCGAAGCTGACCTTGCTTCCTCTATGCGCCAACCCGCGGTTGTCGCCCTTCATTTGTTTTCTATATTTTGTTCTCTTTGGCTGCAACATGGCTCATATCCTCTTTACGCTTCAGCGGGTGCGTGCTTGGTCTCGACCGGAGCGTCATGAAATACTTCACCCTTGAATATCCAGACTTTGACGCCGATAACACCATACGTCGTGTGCGCCTCGGCGAAGCCATAGTCGATATCCGCGCGAAAAGTATGGAGGGGAACACGACCTTCACGGTACCATTCGCTCCGTGCAATTTCCGCACCGTTCAGTCTGCCGCCTACATTGATCTTGATACCTTCGGCACCCAGGCGCAAGGTGTTCTGAACCGCACGCTTCATGGCCCGTCTGAACATGATGCGTTTTTCCAGCTGCTGCGCTACGCCTTCCGCTACTAGCTGTGCATCCAGTTCTGGTTTGCGTATTTCTTCAACATTCAGCTGTACCGGCACGCCCATCATAGCCGAGACCTGGCGGCGCAATGCGTCAATATCCTCGCCTTTCTTACCGATTACCAGACCTGGTCGCGCGGTATGTATGGTGATGTTCGCATTATTTGCAGGGCGATTGATCTGTATGCGGCCAATTGAAGCATGACCCAGCTTCTTTTTCAGAAACTCTCTGACCTTGATATCCTTAAGAAGATACAGCGGGTAATTTTGCGAGTTCGCATACCAGCGTGACGTCCAGTCTTTAATATATCCCAGTCTGATACCGGTAGGATGTACTTTTTGTCCCATGATAAAGGCCCTTACTTATTCTCTGATACTTTGACGGTAATATGGCAGGTTCTTTTCAGAATCCGGTTGCCACGGCCTTTAGCACGAGCCCTCATACGCTTCAGTGCAGCGCCTTCATCCACAAATATGGTTGAGACACGCAGCTCGTCAATATCCGCACCATCATTGTGTTCAGCGTTGGCAACAGCAGATTCGAGCACTTTTTTTACCAGGTGCGCGGACTTCTTGTTGCTGAACGCTAAAAGATCAATCGCTTGTGCTACGCCAAGTCCGCGGATCTGATCTGCGACCAGTCTGCACTTCTGAGCGGATACGCGAGCGTTATTAAGCTTCGCAGAGGTTTCCATCTTGATTCACCAACTCACTATTTTGATTTCTTATCAGCCTGATGGCCCTTGTACGTCCTGGTCGGTGCAAACTCGCCCAGTTTCTGTCCTACCATATTGTCGGAGACCAGCACCGGAATGTGCTGCTTTCCATTATGTACCGCCAGCGTCAATCCGATCATTTCAGGAATAATCATTGAGCGGCGCGACCAGGTTTTAATTGGCTTTTTTACGCCCGCTTCAGCGGCATCCAGAACTTTCTTAAGAAGCTGGTGATCTATGAACGGACCTTTCTTGATTGAACGTGGCACTGGTATTTCCCCTCAAAAGGCTTACTTGCGCTTATCACGGACGATCATATCGTCAGTGCGCTTGTTATTACGTGTCTTGTATCCCTTGGTTGGAATACCCCATGGCGAAACCGGATGTCTACCCCCCGAAGTACGCCCTTCACCACCACCGTGCGGATGATCGACCGGGTTCATTGCAACACCGCGTACCGTGGGACGAACACCGCGCCAACGTTTCGCGCCGGCCTTCCCCAGGGAAATAAGATTATGCTCGGAATTCGAAACTTCGCCGATAACAGCCCGGCAATCGACCAGAACCTTGCGCATTTCACCGGAGCGTAAACGTATGGTCGCATAAGCGCCTTCTCTGGCCACCAACTGTACTGATGCACCGGCGCTACGTGCAATCTGCGCACCTTTCCCTGGTTTCAGCTCTACGCAATGTACAGTGGAACCTACCGGAATATTTCTCAACGGCAGACTGTTGCCGACTTTAATAGGTGCAAATTCGGACGCAAGAATCTCCTGACCGACTACCAGCGACTTGGGAGCAATCATATAACGACGCTCACCATCTGCGTAAACAATCAATGCTATATGCGCAGTTCTGTTGGGGTCGTATTCAATGCGCTCAACCTTGCCCGGAATGCCGAACTTATCGCGCTTGAAATCAATCAAGCGGTACAGCTGCTTATGTCCGCCGCCCTGATGACGCGTTGTAACCCGTCCCTGATTATTGCGTCCCGCATGTTGCGATTTTTTCTCCACCAATGGGGCGTGAGGCTTACCCTTGTGGAGTCCCGGCGTCTTGACGCGAATTACGAAACGCGCGCCCGCCGAAGTTGGTTTTGATTTAATTAGAGCCATTTTAAGATTCCGCCACTTTACCTAGCCATTCAAAGCTTCAATGATCCCGCTGCTATCCACCATTTTTACGCAGTAGACAACTCAATATCGAATCCGGGTTTCAGCTTGACGTAAGCTTTTTTCCAATCTGATCGTTTACCGGCGAATCGCCCGAACCGCTTGCTTTTACCAAATACGTTGAGGACATGCACGCTTTCGACCTTGACATCGAACATCAGCTCAACCGCCTGCTTGATGTCTATCTTGTCCGAGTTTTTTTTCACGCGAAAAACAAAGGTCCTGTTCGATTGCGCTGTTATGTTGCTCTTTTCGGATACGATAGGCGCCTGTATCACACGCATCAAATTCTGCTGTCTCATGCCAGTTTAACCTCAATGTTCTTCACTGCCTGGGTAGTCACAATCACTTTTTCAAAGTGAACCAGAGAAACAGGGCTTATCGAATCAGCAGTGCAAATCTCGACGTTACCCAAGTTGCGTGCCGACAGGAAAGTGTCTACATTGTACGCATCGGTAATAATCAGAGCACTGCTTGCGCCCAGGGCTTTCAGCTTGTTGCTCAATTCGCGCGTCTTCGGTGCAGAAGTGTATATATCGTCGGTTACTATCAAACGATCCTGGCGCAGCAATTCCGAGAAAATAGAACGCATCGCAGCACGGTACATTTTTTTGTTCAGCTTCTGCTTGTACGACCGATTGCTTGCTGCAAAGGTAACACCGCCATGACGCCACAAGGGGCTGCGTGTCGTGCCGGCGCGAGCCCGCCCAGAACCTTTCTGCTTCCATGGTTTCGCACCGCCACCGCTCACTTCGGAACGCGTCTTCTGAGCTTTGGTTCCAGAGCGGCCGGCAGCCATGTATGCAACCACCAACTGATGAACCAACGGTTCGTTGAAGTGCTGCCCGAAAACCGCCGCACTTACGTCTACCGGTTCCACGGCGGCGCCGTCTTTAATTACAGAGACCTTTAGGCTCATTTTTCCACCCTGTTTATTTCTTTACTGCCGGCTTAACAACGACATCGGCGCCCTTGTGACCGGGAATGGCGCCGCGAATAAGCAGCAGCGATTTATCCTTGTCGACAGATACGACACGCAGGTTCTGCGTGGTCTGGTTCTCATTACCCATATGACCGCACATTTTTTTGCCTTTCATAACGCGGCCCGGAGTCTGATTCTGACCGATAGAGCCCGGTGCGCGGTGCGATAGCGAGTTACCGTGGGTTGCATCCTGGGTCCGGAAATTGTAGCGTTTAACTACGCCGGCGAATCCCTTACCGATGGTTACCCCTGCTACATCTACATATTGCCCTTCTTCAAACCGGTCGACAGTCAATGCTGCGCCAACCGCGTACTCAACGCTATCGGCATCATCAACTCGAAATTCCCACAGACCGCGTCCCGCTTCCACGCCCGCCTTAGCATAATGTCCGATTTGAGGACGTGACAACCGTGAGCGCTTAACATTACCAGTGGTTACCTGGATTGCACGGTATCCATCTGACTCGACCGTCTTTACCTGTACTATCCGATTAGGATCAACATGCACCACCGATACCGGAATCGCCGCCCCGTCGTCAGTGAAGACGCGGGTCATTCCACATTTGCGGCCAACAAGACCAATTGCCATGACTTAACTCCAAATATTCTGTTTCTTAATTCAGCTTGATTTGAACATCTACGCCGGCGGCCAGATCCAGCTTCATCAGTGCGTCGACGGTTTTATCCGTCGGATCGATAATATCCATCAGACGCTTATGTGTTCTGAGCTCGTATTGATCTCGCGCATCCTTGTTTACGTGCGGCGATACCAGTACAGTCCATCTCTCCTTTTTCGTCGGGAGCGGAATAGGGCCAAGCACCTGTGCGCCTGTGCGCTTTGCTGTTTCCACGATCTCTATTGCCGATTGATCAATCAAGCGGTGATCGAATGCCTTTAGGCGAATTCTAATTCTCTGTTTTGACATGGCTTACTCGAATATCTTTGAAACAACACCCGCACCGACCGTGCGGCCACCTTCGCGTACCGCGAAACGCACTCCCTCGTCCATTGCGATGGGAGCCAGCAATTTAACCTTGATATTGACATTGTCACCGGGCATAACCATCTCCACACCTTCGGGCAAATCCACGGCGCCGGTAACATCAGTCGTACGAAAATAGAATTGAGGCCTGTATCCTTTGAAGAACGGAGTGTGTCGCCCACCCTCTTCCTTCGAAAGCACATAAATTTCCGCTTCGAAATGCGTGTGCGGCTTGATGGTGCCCGGTTTCGCCAACACCTGACCGCGCTCCACATCTTCACGCTTGGTTCCGCGCAGCAGCACCCCGACGTTATCCCCGGCCTGACCTTGATCCAGTAATTTGCGGAACATTTCGACGCCGGTACAGGTGGTTTTTACCGTAGGCCGGAGACCAACTATCTCAACCTCTTCACCCACCTTGACTATGCCGCGCTCGATACGCCCCGTCACCACCGTGCCACGCCCCGAAATAGAGAACACATCCTCCACAGGCAGCAGGAAGGGCAGATCTACCGGGCGGTCGGGCTGCGGAATATATTCATCCAATGCATTTACCAGCTTGATGATCGCAGGTACGCCGATTTCACTTTGATCGCCCTCCAGCGCCTTCAGCGCGGACCCGACAATAATTGGAGTAGTGTCACCCGGAAAATTGTACGTGGTAAGCAGCTCACGAACTTCCATGTCAACCAACTCGATCAGCTCGGCGTCGTCAACCATATCGGCCTTGTTCAGGAAAACAACGATATAGGGAACACCCACCTGACGCGCAAGAAGAATATGCTCTCTGGTCTGCGGCATAGGGCCGTCGGCGGCGGAGCAAACCAGAATCGCTCCATCCATCTGCGCTGCGCCCGTAATCATGTTTTTGACGTAGTCGGCATGCCCAGGACAATCTACATGCGCATAATGGCGATTCGGCGATTCGTATTCGACATGCGCGGTCGCAATGGTGATGCCGCGAGCCCGCTCTTCCGGAGCGGCATCGATCTGATCGTAGGCCTTGAACTCGCCACCATGCATCTCGGCCATTACCTTGGTCAGCGCTGCGGTCAGCGTAGTTTTACCATGATCCACATGACCTATGGTGCCGACATTCACATGCGGCTTGCTACGCGAAAACTTCTCTTTTGACATGCCTGTAACCTCTACGACCCAAATTCTGTTGTGTTATGACGTTCTATTAATTATTCCATCAGCTACATTTGCCGGCGCCTCAGCATATCGCTCGAAATGCATGCTGTAGGTAGCCCGGCCCTGTGTCGCGGAACGCAGGTCGGTGGCGTAACCGAACATTTCGGCCAGCGGCACTTCGCATCTAATAACCTTACCGGCCGGCATTTCATCCAGGCCATGAACAATACCCCGACGGCGATTAATATCACCAACCACGTCGCCCATGTAGTCTTCCGGGGTCACCACATCGACTTTCATAATCGGTTCCAGCAGAGTTGCATCCGCCTTCTGGGCGCCCTCTCTAAACCCCATCGAACCAGCAATTTTAAACGCCATTTCATTGGAGTCGACATCATGGTAGGAGCCATCGAATAATGTAACTCGAACATCAACTACCGGAAAGCCTGCCAGTATACCACTTTTTACTTGTTCCTGTATACCTTTATCTACAGCAGGAATAAATTCCTTCGGCACAGTTCCGCCTACCACGCCGTTTACGAACTCGTATCCCTTGCCTCGCTCCAAAGGTTCGATTCGCAACCAGACATGACCATACTGGCCTCGCCCGCCGGTCTGACGCACATACTTTCCTTCCTGCTCGACCGATTTTCGTATGGTTTCCCGATAGGCCACCTGAGGCGCGCCGACATTGGCTCCGACACCGAACTCCCGCTTCATGCGATCCACGATAATTTCGAGATGCAACTCACCCATCCCGGAAATGATCGTCTGACCGGTCTCTTCATCGGTATGGACTCTGAAGGAAGGATCTTCCTGCGCCAGTTTGCCCAGCGCTATGCCCATTTTCTCCTGGTCGGCCTTGGTTTTTGGCTCGACCGCTATGGAGATTACCGGATCGGGAAACACCATTCTTTCCAGTGTGATTACGTGCTTTTGATCGCAAAGCGTATCGCCCGTCGTAACCTCTTTCAGTCCGATAGCAGCCGCTATATCCCCCGCCCTGACTTCCTTGATTTCTTCGCGATTGTTGGCGTGCATCTGCACCAGACGTCCGATACGCTCCCGCTTGTCCTTGATCGGGTTGTAAACCGTATCGCCTGAGCTCAGCACCCCCGAGTAAACGCGTACGAATGTCAGCGCACCAACGAACGGATCGGTTGCAATCTTGAAAGCCAATGCAGAGAAGGGCGCCTCATCGGTACGCTCACGGCTGCTTTCTTCGCCATTTTCGAGCACACCCTTAACAGGCGGTATATCGGCGGGCGACGGAAGAAAATGCACTACCGCATCCAGCATCGCCTGCACACCCTTGTTCTTAAAGGCGGAACCGCAAAGAGCGGGAACTATTTCGTTCGCAATGGTTCTGGCCCGCAGTCCAGCGTATATCTCTTCTTCGGTTAGCTCAAACCCCTCAAGGTATTTATCCATCAATACCTCGTTCGCCTCGGCCGCGGCCTCAATAACCCTTCCCCGCCAGACATTGCATTCCTCGACCATCTCATCAGGCACATCGCGCTCGTCAAAGCGCATACCCTGGGTAGCGTCATCCCAGTAGATTGCCTTCAGGCCGATCAGGTCGATAACCCCTTCGAATTTTTCTTCAGCGCCTATAGGCAACTGTATCGGAACAGGAAAAGCGCCTAGCCGGGTTTTTATCTGCTCTACCACGCGAAGGAAGTCAGCTCCAGCGCGATCCATCTTGTTAATGAAGGCCAGTCGCGGCACGCCGTACTTGTCGGCTTGACGCCAAACGGTTTCCGACTGCGGCTCGACGCCACCCACTGCACAGAATACAGCACAGGCCCCATCCAGCACCCGCAGAGAGCGCTCGACTTCGATCGTAAAGTCCACATGCCCCGGCGTATCGATAATATTGATGCGGTGCTGTGGAAAGCTGGCATGCATACCTTTCCAAAAACAGGTGGTGGCGGCCGACGTAATCGTTATGCCACGCTCCTGCTCCTGCTCCATCCAGTCCATGGTGGCGGCGCCGTCATGGACTTCGCCTATCTTATGAGAAACCCCGGTATAGAAAAGAACACGCTCTGTGGTCGTTGTCTTGCCGGCATCAATGTGCGCCATAATCCCGATATTGCGGTATCTCTCTATCGGTGTCGTGCGCGCCATTATAATTACTCCTAAACCGGCTACATTCCCTGCATTACCAACGGAAGTGCGAGAACGCCTTATTCGCTTCAGCCATTCTATGCGTATCTTCGCGCTTTTTAACTGCGGTTCCGCGATTTTCGTTGGCGTCGATCATTTCCGCAGCCAGCTTCATTCCCATGCCTTTCTCACTACGTTTGTCAGCGGCATCGATCAGCCAGCGCATGGCCAGGGCCGAACGCCGCGCAGGCCGCACTTCGACCGGAACCTGATAGGTAGCCCCACCCACTCGCCGCGATTTCACCTCGACAACCGGCTGCACGTTTTCAAGCGCCTTGGTTAAAACGTCGAGCGAATTCTGCCCGGTCTTGCCTTCGATATAGTCAAGCGCGCCGTAAACAATCTTTTCCGCAACGGACTTCTTGCCGTCCTGCATCAGCATATTGACGAAACGGGCCAGCGTCAGGCTACCAAAACGAGGATCCGGGTTGATACTTCTTTTTTCTGAATTTCTTCTTCTGGACATTATGTAATCCTGCGCTTAATTAACTCTTTGGACGCTTCGCACCGTATTTGGAACGCGCCTGACGACGCTTCTGTACGCCCGCCGTATCGAGACTTCCGCGCACGGTATGGTAGCGAACGCCCGGCAAGTCCTTTACACGACCGCCGCGTATCAGCACCACCGAGTGCTCCTGGAGATTATGACCTTCGCCGCCGATGTAACTGGTAACCTCGGCGCCATTGGTCAGGCGCACACGAGCCACCTTGCGCAGTGCAGAGTTGGGCTTTTTGGGCGTGGTCGTATAAACACGGGTACAGACGCCGCGACGCTGGGGACAGCTATCAAGAGCCGGAACATTGCTCTTCTCCTTCTTCCTGACACGTGGTTTCCGAACCAATTGGTTGATTGTCGTCATTAACTAACTCCGAATTTGTCGCTTCTTGGCAAACTTATGTAATTATGGGCGGGCTTGCAGTCCGCAAAGCCCAACCGAGCCAGCGAGAGTAAAACATCGCAAACGCGATGTCAAGAAGCTCGCACAAAGCCTAAAGGACTATCCAACCCAGCACACATCACTGCGTTACAAACGAAAAAAGCCTGCAATACGCAGGCTTTGTTGATATGGCTCCCTCGGACGGGCTCGAACCGCCGACCCAGTGATTAACAGTCACTTGCTCTACCGACTGAGCTACGAGGGAATACAATCTTTTATTATCACATCCCGGCATGAAATCCGGAATGATCAAGCCTACGTTTAATGGCGCGCTCGGAGAGA
Organism: Candidatus Methylospira mobilis; assembly: GCF_009498235.1. Taxonomy (NCBI): domain Bacteria; kingdom Pseudomonadati; phylum Pseudomonadota; class Gammaproteobacteria; order Methylococcales; family Methylococcaceae; genus Candidatus Methylospira; species Candidatus Methylospira mobilis. The sequence goes on from NZ_CP044205.1 coordinate 3,177,269, forward strand.
TTCGAACTCCCGACCACCTAGTTCGTAGCCAGGTACTCTATCCAACTGAGCTACGAGCGCGCAACAGAATCAGCATTATGAGGTATGTTTATTTCAGTGTCAACACCAAAAAAGAAAAAACATTCAGACACGCTTACCGGTATACTTCGTTCAAGTTGCCAGGATGCGGATGCATCGCCGCCCCCGCTCAAGGCCCTACTCACCGGTTTGACAGGAGTATGCGCTTGACATCTTTATACATAGACACTCCGGCTGTTCTCGACACTTTCTGCGCGCGCATTGCCGATGCGCCCTGGCTCGCTATCGATACCGAGTTCATGCGCGAAAAAACCTACTATCCGCAGTTTTGCCTGATACAGATTGCCACACCCGGGATTGCCGCCTGCATAGATCCACTTAAACTGACCGATTTAACATCTCTCTACAAGATCATATACGACACCGACATTGTCAAGGTGCTGCATGCCTGCCGACAGGATATGGAGATTTTCTTCCATCTGCGCAACGAAGTTCCCAGGCCCCTTTTCGACACGCAAATTGCAGCACCGCTGATCGGCTTGAACGAACAAATCGGTTATGCAGGCCTCATTGCCGATATTTTGAACATTCAGCTTCATAAGGGCCATTCACGCACAGACTGGTCGCAACGCCCGCTAACCGAAGAACAACTGCGCTACGCCGCCGAAGATGTGATTTATCTGGCGCAGGCGTACCCGATCATCAGAGAACGCCTGAAGGCAAGCAACAGACTGGGTTGGCTCGAATCCGAATGCGCGATCCTGTCGCAAACGGAGACATACAATGTCGCCCCGGAGTCTGCCTGGAAGCGGATAGCCGGTACCGCACAGCTTCGCAATAGGGCGCAGGCCGTGCTTAAAGCACTGGCCGCCTGGAGAGAGCAGACTGCCCGCGATGAAAACCTGCCGCGCGGCTGGATCATCAAGGACGATGCCGTACTGGATCTGGCGCGCCAGCAGCCGCAGCAAGCGGATAAACTGCGACAGGTACGCAGCATGGACGAACGCGGCATCAAACGCTATGGCCCCGTAATTTGCAGGATCATTGCACAGGCGCTGAAACAACCTGCCGACATCAACGGCGCTAATGAAAAACCGGCGCACCGCAGCGCCAACCTGGAAGCGCTGCTGGATACACTTGGCGCCATCGTCCGCCTCATTGCGGAACATAACAAATTAAATCCCGGGCTCCTGGCCAGCCGCAAGGATCTGGAGCTCTTTCTTGCCGGCGACCAGGAATCCAGGCTGTTACAGGGTTGGAGGCAACAGATGGCTGCCGAAACGCTGCAAGCCTACCTGGATGGAAAAACCAGCCTGAGCGCGCACCAGTCGAAACTGGCGCTTCTTCCGAACCATGACGCCTGAATCCCTGCCTGCGCTGATTGCCGCATTAAGCAACCGCAACAGCCCGCTCTTACCCTTACCGGAGTCTGAACAGGAACCGATAAGAGTCATTTCGACCCACATTTCCTGGATACTATTGACGCGCCATTACGCATATAAAATCAAAAAATCGGTGAATTTCGGATTTGTTGACTTCACCACACTGGAAAAACGCAGGTTTTTCTGTCAGGAAGAGTTACGGCTGAACCGCAGATTTGCAGCCGACCTTTATCTGGAAACCGTCGCCATCCATGGTTCGCCTGACGCTCCCACGCTGGAAACAACCGGCCACCCCATCGAATACGCCGTCAAACTCAAACGCTTCGAGCAAAGCGAAATCGGCCTGGAGCTGGCAGGAAAGGGATTATTGACATGCGAGCTGATGGAAAAACTGGCAAGCACTCTGGCCGTTTTCCACAACCAGGCTCAACGAGCGGAAAACAACAGCGACTACGGCAGCGTTGCGACAATTCGCGCTTATAGCGAACATAATTTTTCACTATTGGACTCGCTTTGCCACCCCGCTGTCGACGCGATATGCGCGCCTATCCGGCAATTCGAACAGCAGGAATTCGCAAGAATAGAATCGGTGCTTGAAACACGTAAAAACCATGGATTTATTCGCGAATGCCACGGCGACCTCCATTTAAATAATCTGGTCCGCCTCGGAGGACAGCTGATACCTTTCGATTGTATCGAGTTCAATGAATCGCTGCGCTGGATAGATGTGATCAACGATATTGCTTTTCTGTGCATGGATATGGAAGCGCACGCACAGCATGCCGCCCTGTTTCAAACGCTCAATCGCTATCTTGAATTGAGCGGAGATTACGCCGGGATGGCGGTGTTCCGTTACTACTGCGTCTATCGCGCCATGGTGCGCGCCAAAATCGCCCACCTGAACGATCCCGGCGCCGCACCGGACAAAGAGGTCAATAGCAATCTATACCGCTATCTTGCGTCCGCAGCGCGCTTCAGCACGCCGGATCGCCCTACCCTGTTCATAACGCATGGTTTCTCCGGCAGCGGCAAATCATGGCTGGCGCGCCGGATGGCTCCGGAGCTGGCCGCAATACGCATCAACTCCGACATCGAACGCAAACGCCTGCACGGTTACGCCGCGCTGGATAATACGAAACGCGCTGCGGGAGACGGCATTTATACGCACGACGCGACCGAACGAACCTATACCCACCTGCACGACACCACGGCGTTACTGCTGCGCGCAGGTTATAACACGATCGTTGATGCCACGTTCCTGCTAAAGCGCCACCGCAGGCAATTTGCTCAACTGGCCGATGAAGTGGGAGTTGAATTCAAAATTCTGGATGTCGATGAGCCATACGAAGTGATCGAATCCCGCATAAAAATGCGCATGAAGCGCAACGACGAGCCGTCGGAGGCCGATTTGTCGATATTAGCCCTTCAAAAGCAATACGCGGAAGCGCTGGACGAGAGCGAGAAGCTGTACATCCATGACAAAAAAACTACCGGCCAAGCGGCATTCTAGACAAGCTCACCCGGCCAGCCGTACATGACCGCTACCCGTCACCCTGGGTCATCGCTTGAAGCGGCCTATTTAACTTGTGCCAGGAACTTTAACATAATAGCCGCTTCAAATAACTCCGTCGCAATGAACGGCTCACTTTCCGCGTGGCACATTTATCAAACGGCCATATGATGGTACGGTGGATATTTATTTTGTACAGCGCATTTTTAATGCGTTTGCCTCTGAAGCCCACAAAAGTTGCAAGCACTCCACATCGCCATTACGATATAATTACCGATTTTTTGGAAGAAACAAGCCCATGAGACCGAGCGGACGCAATCCCAACGATCTGAGAAAAATTGCATTGACCTGCCATTACACCCGTCATGCCGAAGGGTCGGTACTGGTCGAGTTCGGCGATACGCGTGTCATCTGCACCGCCAGCATAGAAGACCGCGTCCCTCCGTTTTTGAAAGGCAAGGGCAGCGGCTGGATTACCGCAGAATACGGCATGCTGCCGCGCTCCACACACGAACGCATGGGACGCGAAGCCGCACGCGGCAAACAAGGCGGACGCACCTTGGAAATTCAGCGTTTGATTGGGCGTTCGCTGCGCGCCGCTTTAAATCTGGAAGCACTGGGCGAGCGCACCATCACCCTGGATTGCGATGTCATACAGGCTGACGGCGGCACGCGTACCGCATCCATCACCGGCAGTTTCGTAGCGCTGACGCTGGCCGTACATCGCTTACTGAAACAAAAAAGGCTCAAAGCCAATCCGTTGCACGGTCAAATAGCATCGGTTTCGGTAGGAATCTATAAAGGCATACCCATTCTCGACCTGGATTACAAAGAAGACAGCGACGCCGAAACCGATATGAACGTGGTTATGAACGACGCCGGCGCATACGTTGAAATACAGGGTACTGCTGAAGGTCACGCGTTTCGGCGCGAAGAACTCGATGCGATGCTGGCGCTGGCAGGCGCGGGTATCAGCGAATTGATGGCTCACCAAAGAGACGCGCTAGCCGCCGCCGGGGCAAGTATTTAGTGGCGCTAAAAATCGTGCTCGCCAGTAGTAACGCCGGTAAAGTCAAAGAAATTCAGGCTTTACTGGCCGACAAGAACATCGAAATCGTTCCGCAATCCGCACTGGGAATCGCTGATGTTGAAGAAAACGGTGAGACCTTTCATGAAAACGCGCTGATCAAGGCGCGCCATGCCGCACGTCTGAGCGGCTTGCCCGCCATTGCCGACGATTCCGGTCTGGAAGTCGATGCATTGAACGGCGCGCCCGGCGTCTATTCCGCGCGTTATGCAGGAAGCAAAAGCAGCAGCGATGCCGATAACAACCGAAAACTGCTGTCGGAATTGCAGGACATACCCGCCTCATTGCGTACCGCGCGTTTTCGCTGCGTCATCGTCCTGTTGCGCGATGCCGACGATCCCGCTCCGCTCGTCGCAGAAGGAAGCTGGGAAGGCTCGATTCTGGACCAAGGCAAAGGCAACTGCGGTTTCGGTTACGATCCGCTGTTTTATGTCGGCGAAAGAGACTGCTCCGCGGCGGAGCTGTCCGGCGAGGAGAAAAACCGGCTCAGCCATCGCGGCAAAGCCCTGTTTTCGTTGCTGGAGCAATTGGATCAGATATAAGGCAGGCTCGGCTCATTTACGCGCCCAGGCACGCATGAACCTCCCCGGCAACGTATCAAGCGAACAGTTCGAATATCCAAGACATGGCAGCGTGATGTACAGATAGAGCGGAAGTTTTCTCCGCCAGGAAAACTTGCCAGGATAATATCCGGCAATGCCGAGATATTCGTCATTGCCGATATAGGCACCACCAGCGTTCCTCACCACGCCATGCTTATGCTCGGAGATGATGCCGACCCATCTATATCTTGTTACCCAGATGCTCAGCCAGTCTGCGCATACCGGGCGAAGGGTCGCCAGGCTCCAGATGAACATTAATGATACTGGGCCTATCCCGCACCGCTAAAGCACCGGCTAGCGCAGCCTCCAGCTCTTCCTCCACACCGGCTTCAAAACCGGCCAACGGACCAAATACTTCTCCCAAGCGTTCGAAGCGCCATAAGCTGATGTCGTTGAACGGACCGTCCAGTATGAAACGCTCGGTGCTATAACCTCGATTGTTGAAAACAACCACTATCGGGTTGAGTCCGAGCCGCGCAATTGTGGACAACTCGGTTCCCGTCATCTGGAATGCGCCATCGCCTACCAGGATCAACGCGCGTCGCTCCGGACAGGCAGCCTGTACGCCCAACGCTGCCGGAACGGCAAAGCCCATGCTGGTGTAAAACGCATTGGCAATAAAATTGCTTTCATGAACTTTCAGGTCGATCGCCGCAAACAGGCAGTCGCCTGTATCGCTGACGACAACCATTTCCGGCGTCAACAACCGGTTCAGCCTGGAAATCAAGCGCGACAATTTGATGGGTTGTCCGCTCAGCGGGAACGCAAGTTCTTCATCCGCAGCTTGAGGAATGAGCCCGGGTTCAATCGACGGCGTCAGGCGGTCGCGCAACGCCGCGACATAATCGGCAAGGAGAACGCGGGGATAACGGTGATGATGTATGTAAATCTCACCCAGACTGGCCCGTATCATACGGTTGGCGTCAATTTTGGCGGTGTAAATGCCGGAGTCTACGTCGTTCAGCGTCACGCCCAGCAGCATCACCAAATCCGCTTGCTCGACGCGCGCGCGCGCCAGCACCGAACCCATCGCTCCCTCGTAAATTCCAAGATAATATGGGTGATGCTCGTCGATAACGGATTTACCGGTCAGCGTTGCTGCAAGCGGAAGCTGCCCCAGATCCACCAATTCGCGCAGTTTTTGCTGCAAACCGCGGCGATGAATCTCGACGCCGGCAATCAGCACCGGCGTAGTCGCTGCGCTCAACAGCTGCAGTGTTTCCTCGACAGCTTCCTGCAAGGAAGCGGTATCGCTGCCGGATGCGACAAAAGACTCCGGAGGCATCGAAAACCCCTCGGTCTCAACCCGGTCCCTGGGAATTTCGATATAAACCGGCTTGCTGTATTCGCGCGCCGCGGCCAGCACGCGGTCGATCTGGCGCAAGGCGGTATAAGGATCGTCCAGTACGGCACTGGCGCAAGTGATACGTTCGAAGATTTCGCGCTGGAACCGGAACGGCCCGAAACGATGGTGAAGTAACGGATCGTCGCGTTGTTCGTTTACTCCCGGCGCGCCGCTGATAATCACCACAGGGGATGATTCGGCATAAGCGCCTGCAATCGGATTCACCACATTCAACGCACCTACGCCGTAAGTCACGGCAACTGCGCTCAGTCCGCGGCAACGCGCATACCCATCCGCTGCGAACGCGGCGGTATCTTCGCGTGTGGTGCCTATATGCCGGATCGGACTGTCGTAAATCTGCTGATAAAAACGCAGTATATAATCGCCCGGCACGCCGAACAGATGATGAACCCCGTTGTCATACAAGCGTGTCAACAAGTAGTGGCCGATGGAAGAGTAGTGTGGCATAAGTGTTCCTCGATGATTCGTGTTTGACCCGCTGCAACATCGCCCGCCATGCCCTTGTGAGCATGCCGCTGAGAGTATATATTGATCCACGCGGCAAGACACATCAATAACGATAGTAGTTTGCCATTCCAATCTTTCAGATAATGGAGTTCAAAATGAAAACACCAGCCGCAATCTGTTTTGCCCTATTTATATGCGCGAGCTCGTTGAGCCTACCCGCTTTTGCAGCCGACCCCGATCACACCCAGCACCAAAACCAGTCCACCTCCCCTGAAGGAATGCAGGGCGGCAATATGCATGGAAAAGTGATGCAGCATATGATGTCGCGCGAACAAGCCGATGGTGACCATAAAGGCTACGCAGAAATGGTGCTTCAGCACATCCAGGAATTAAAACTGACGGATGAGCAGATTGGAAAGATCACGCGCATTCACCAGGAGAGTCAACAAAAAGTAGCCGGCATAGTCAGTCGCGTCAAGGAAAGCATGAAGGCCGCGCATAACCTATTTCTGAATCCCGCAGCAGACGAGGCGGCCATACGTAAAGCAGCCCAGGAACACTCGACGGCGTTTAATGAACTGGTCGAAACCACATTGAAAGCGCGCAACGCGATCAACGCGGTACTGACGCCCGAGCAGTTGCAAAAGCTTAAATCGCTGAAAAGCGAGTCTTGAAAACAGCGGCAACAAAATCATCGCACGCCGTGCGTCCCGAAGCTGTTGACTTGGGTTATGGCATTTCAGAATTAGCCGCCCACGCGCGTTAGCCCTTGATATGTCGACCAGCCGTTCGCGGTTCGGCAAGCTCAGCACTAACAGGGAAATTATTTTTGACCATGCCCTTGGCTCCGTTACCGCGCAAATCGCGTAGCGAACACCAACCCTATTCATCCCGCCGGGGCGGATAAACTGTTGCGCCATATGTTGCATGCCTGGGCAGATACAAAGGCGACGGTATTTATCGACCGTCGCCGTCGGCAATCAATAGTTGTTGGATGCAGCCTTGGCTTTTTTCGCGTTAGGTCTCCAGCCAGTGCTGTCCTGCTTCAGGTATTCGATGATATCCATCTTTTCCTGATGAGTATAAGCCCTTGTTTTAGGGTAGACATGACCGCTATTACTGTTCCCGGCAATGCTGGTATCGAACTCGAAAAGCTTTACACTTTCCTTTTCGTTACCCTGTTTGCCGGACACGAAACCAAGGTTTACCGTATCCAGTTCATGGCTGCCTACCCAGAATTTCCTGGAGCGCTCAGCGGGCGCTGACAGCAACTCATAGATGTTCGGTACCGAACCGTTATGCAGGAAGGGTCCGGTAGCCCAAATACCCAGCAAAGGACCCGCTTTGATAGTATTCACGCCTGGTGATGTTGATCCTGGTGTTGCTTTCGTAAAATCACAGACTTCCTTTTGGTCAGGCGTAAAGCGGTAGCCTGAATATTTGCATTTATCCTCTAGACTGGCGTTTTGATCGGCAATGGCTTGCCCAACTACACCCGCTACGGAACCAAGGAACATTTCAGCGCCAGGAACGATGGGGGTATTTTTAAAGATTACGGGAGCAAGCGTACCTGTTACCGATAAACGCGACAGCAAGTTCGTCGTATAACTGGGGTCGGTGCCTACTTCGTTGAGCGGCGTGCCGGTAACCTTTATAAACCGCAGCTCCTTCATATTTTCCTTCGGGTCAGTCATATCACCAGCTGCAAACGGCGGCATGCTGTGACAGGACCGGCAGTCCCTATCAAACAACTGTTTACCCGCACTGGCTCGGCGCGTATCGATACGCCCAAACAAATCCTCGCGCCACGGCGGTGGATTCAGCTCTTTCAACCATTCTTCCATTTCGTACACCTGCTTCAGGAGTACGCTGGAGTGCAGTCTGTTTTTCGGGTCGGGATTGATGAAAGTCGTTTCACCAAATACGCCCAGCACTTCGCCCGCGTTACGGGAGATGGGGTTACCGGCCACAGGCACCCATTGCACAAAATCCAGATCAGGCGCTATCCATAAATGCGGGTAACTGACCGGCGCACTGGGTGGACGCAGATTATCCGGTTCCTTCAAATCAAACACCGCAAGCGCATTGATAATCTGGCCCAGCGCATCGATACGCCCCGCCCCTGCTGGCGACGGCGGAGTTCGCATCCAAATCTGCCCCTCCATGCGCGTTGCAAAGTCCAGATAGACTGACGACAGTTTGGCCAGTTCTTCTTCACTGGGGACATGACCATAAACAGTTTCAGCAAAATGATCGAATTTAGGATTTTTATAAGGCGGCGGCAACATCGGGCGAGTTGCCTTCACTGCGTCGGACAGCGCCTGAAAAAACGCACCGATATCGGCGAGCGTTGGCGCGCCGTCTATGCGTATGATTTTGCCTTTATAGGTAATATCATTGGTGTGGCAGGCCGCACAACTCATACCTACCCAGGGTCCTGTCAGGCCGTCGTTGACGGAATAAGGGGCACTGGGAAGTCTCGCCGGGTCCTTGGAAAATCCGATAGGCAAACCGTCCGGATTTCTTTCGCTTTTCTTGTCGTAAATCAAACCGAAACGGGCGATGTTGGCGGAGTCGGCGAATTTTGTCTCGCTATTCGGTTGCTCCAATGCCAAAAACCATTTGTAGGGCATCAAGCGTGATCCCTGCGGGGTATAGTAGAATAACTCCCGCATGGTCTGATCCCAATTCTGGTTGTAATTGTCGGCATTCAATTCGCTTTTATTGCTGATGTATGGCTCTGCATAACTTGCGGCAGTCACGTTACCGGAAAGACCAAGTATGAGTGTCGCAATGGCATGCAAGCTTACTACTTTCCGACTTATCTTGTTTGACCAGATCATAAACTATCCTCTGCGTTGTATGGATTATATTGTCTTACGTCTGTTTGCGCTGGAGTTGCGGGTATACTGCATATATCGAAATTGATAAGACTACTCACGCGGGTTCACGGTTTACAAAACCGATAGACTTCACTTATAACGCAGCGTCGTTGTCGAAAATTACGCAGACAGTGCCGTTCATACGCCGTAAATACAACCCCTGCGCAATACGGTGAGCCGATTAATAGACATTTTACGGAAGCGCCCCGAAATTGCGTTGAGGTTTGCAGCATTCATGTGTGCCGCAAGATGCTCTTAAATAGCCGATATTTTGAAATACAAACCTGTCCGACCTTTTATAATCAGGGTGGGACGGTAATAATCACCATCAACCCACCCTGATTTATCACACAGTAACTAAGTTAATTTAATTACAATTGTGGGGTCGATTCTGAAGAAATTTATGGGCCGTGGATTATTGATGTCGCTTACATCAATCAAAACCAGCTTCATCAAGTACGAAATACTGGCATTTTTCGCCTTCGCGCGCACAGTTGTCTGGGGGATTGATATATCGATTGTTGACGCATCTATCCAACGTTCCGCCGGTTGCTTGGCAGCGTTAAAGCCGGTTTTCACCGCGGCTACTTCCAATTCTGTTATTATGGTATTCGGCGGCGTTAAATTGTCGTTCCAATTTGACCCCGTATCAAATCCATACATGGACATGCTTCGATAGTTTGTATAGATAGGGTTTACTTCACTAACTATCCACTTAATGGTGTCATCCTTGCCCACCTGTAGAGAAAAACTGTCGCCATCACCTATCGAAATCGCGTCGGCAGGGTTGTCGCTGACCGCAGCCATACGGACGTTGTTTCTCCAATACATGTTGCCACCAACAGGTTGCTCCCATGTTCCTACGGCAGTTTGTTGTTTGAAGTAAAGCGTATTCACTTGCACATTAATCGTCCAAATCTTGCTCACGATGATTTCTCCTTGTTAAGTTATTACAAAATTACTGTTTGCATTGGCAACTATGCCGTTGAAGATATAATTTACATTTTTTACAAAGAAAACCGCTTGTTTCATTGTTTACGTCATACGAACCTCTCTTGTTTTATCCAATGATCACACCATCACAACCTCCCGACAAAAGCCCTGACTTATGGATGCCGCACCGACCAAAGGCGTCTGCCTTTTCTGCTTTAGCCTGGTTGGCGCATACAATCAATTTACTATAATTTTTGGACTGATTTTAATAACCCTCAAAACAGCAGGAACTTCTGTGTCGGCTATACCAACCACAGCAATATGCATATGACAGATTGTATTATTTGCTGAAGCATTTACTCGCTGTTGCTGCGGAACCACTATGTCCGCAGTAGCGGCGTTTAGCCATTGTTCCGCTGGTTCTTTTTTGGCGTTAAACCCTGTTTGTACAGATGCAATTGCTATTTCCTGCATTAGCTCTGGTAATAAATAAAAACCAGGAAGAGAGGCGCAGTTAATTTCGCTATTAAATCCGATCATATAAGATTTTATGCGATTCGCATAAACAGGATTTACATCGCTCAATACCCACTGAATAATGTCTTCACTATCCAACGGCAACACGATATTATCTCCGTCACCTACGACAATAGCGTCGCCAGGGTCATCACTAACGGCAGCTATATTGATATTGTTTTTATATAACGCACCCGCATCTGCCGGATGCTCCCATGTTCCTATTTCATTATCCTGCGTTGAAATGAAATATTGCGCGTTTACCTGTACATTTATTGTCCACACCTTCATGACAGTTTCTCGCATCCCTCAGCCCGACAAGCAGTAAATAAACAAGCTGACTCAATTCATCATGAACAAGGAGACCTTAAACCGCAAAATGGTCCGTATATATCTGAGTCAGGAAAAGTTATTCCAGTCGATCGACAGGAATACGCATCTTGGGAAGCACCGATTTAGTCGTTTCTTCATGAAAAATGATATTCAAGCCGTCGGTATTACCGAATCGTGCCGGAGCAGACTCGAATAAGTCGGCGCTTCTCCTGGTTTTTCCGGAACACAGTCTAAGGCTCAGACTTGTATGCAATTCATCACTGAAGCATTGATACCCATATCGGGCCGTGTCGTAACGCTCAAATAGTAATAAGAAACACTATTGGGCGCATATTTTGCGTAATCATGCGTTTGCATGAATGCGGCAATGCGCTGACGCTGGTTCTCCGTAATTTGAGCGTTGACAGAGGCATTGTCCGTCCACAAAGCGCTGTAAAAATCCGATACTGCCTGATATTGTTTTGGATGGCGGATCTGGTCATAGGGATATAAATCATGCAGGCTGGCCGCTGTGCCGTCGCCGGTCACCACGTCGTTGACTTGTGTCGTTGGCTCCATGACGGTGCCGATCTGATTTGCAATCAAATTGCGGCCTGTAACTTCCTGCGGGTTGGGTAGCGAGCCGAGCAATTCCTCATCGCTGACGCCCGGCTTCTGCGGCGGGGCTTTCTCCATGGCGAAAACGCCGTTGGGCAAAAAGCCCCAGCTCTGGAACATACTGTTGTTAACCGCCGTATGCTGTGCCGTTGCTGTAAAAAATAAATTAGTTAAGGCATGTTTGAGATAATTTTTGCTTGCAACCCAGGTATAGCGTTTAACGCCATCACGGTTAAAGGCGCCCTGCGCCATATTCATCCAGGCATTGGGGAGTGGATCTTTGACTACGGCAGCGTCATCGGCATAGGTCGCGTCAACCACGTTTCCCACGAATTGCTGAATTGCCTGCCACCAGATCTGACCGTCGTCTCGATAGGGGAAGGAAACCGGCAGGCTTGCGCTATCGATCTGACGGTTGGCCAGAGTTTGAGGGAAGGCCATCGCATCGAAGCTGTAGTTCTGGTAAAGATTGTTGATAATCTGATAAATACCGATACGACCGGTAGGAAAAAATCTATCGCAAAACTTGCCCTTGTGATACAGGCCGGGTATAGGATCGGTAGCCGTAACGTCGTAGACCCCGCTGGTGCGAATGCAAACTTTTTTTAGATGCGGCGTCATCAGCACCATGAGCGGGTGCGTTTCCGCAGACGGATCCTGCTCAATCAGGTTTAGCGCGGCAATCGAGAAAATCATCACGATGCTATGGGTATTGAATAAATGGGTACCGCCATACCACCAGTGAAAATCGGCATAACCCACCCAAAGTTTGGCCAGCAGCCAGGAATTGGCATCGTCGTGAGGCGTGAAGATATAGGCATTGTTTATGGAATCGATTTGAATTGCCAAAGGCATCAGTTCGTTTCCCTCTACGCTAAAAAAGGCGACAGGCACGCTGAAATAAGAGCCTTCTCGCACAAACCGTCTGGTTTGTACATTGCCCAGTACCGGCCGGTAATCGCAGATAAACAACCCGTTCCTGCCGTGGGCAGCCCGTAACGCGGCAATCAGTGCATTTTTATTGTGCGCACCGGCGCTGGTATTCACAAACTGATCGAGACCGTCATCCCTGCCATTGTATTTGGCGATCACGTTGGGATTGGCCCCGCCCAAGCGCTGACGGGCAAATTCGGCGTCGTCATCGATCCAGTACCCGGTCAGCGTGTCGATCTGTTTCTGGGTAAATACCGTAGTGTCCCACATATTCCATGTATAACGTTGCCGGATTTGTTCGGTCGCCGGCCCGACATAGGTTTGCCCTGGCACGTTTTTATTAATATAAGCCGCCTCTTTTACGATCTGAGCCATCCGTTCATTCTTCAGGCGATCATCGTCCGGAGTAAACTGCCAGCTTTTTGGTATGGTATTCTTATCGTTAAGCCAGGGCGTGGTAGTCGCACTGAAATTGCCTGCTACCGGGTACTGGTCGGTCGAATATGCCAGATCGGATGCGTTGAACTGATAAACGTAATTAGTAATAACATTCTGACTTCGTATTGCACTCATTAGTATTGGCTTCTCTAGTTACGGTAATGGTTTAAAAATCAGTCACACATTCATCTTCCGCTCGAAACCGCCCTATGCCACGCAAACGCTATTCGCGCTCCTGAAAAAGCGATATTTAGAACTTCTGGTTTTTTCGTGATATGGCAAAAGTCAGGGCCGCCCGTTGTGCATTCAAGCGAAATGACTGGCCGGAAAACGCATGGCTGCAAGTTTCCCGCTAGTTGCCGGCTGCAAAGCGAACTCATCAGCAACGCATGTTAATGCGACAGTGGCTACGAACTGTTTTTAATGCTAGCATCCGGAACGCCTCCTTTATAGCTGTCAAATCTGACAGCTGGTTTCGAGGTTGTCGGATTGATACTATTCAAGCTTTTTCTGTATACGGATGGCGCTGGCGCATAAACCCACAGACTTTGGGCGGCGAGGACTTTCTGCAGCGAAACCAACAGAGGAAAATACCGGCAAACGCGGTGCGCACTTGACGCACTCGGATACAGAGAGGCCCAAGCGCTGCCCGATACTCCATGCGCTGTTCGGTCTGCATTACCGCTCAGTGGAAGGATTTGCTCGATTACTGATGGAAGTGATGGAACTTGATTTTCCGGACCGGGGCATACGCAAATGCCGCGACGCGCCCAAAGCCGGGGGGCTTATGATTCAACGCGGCGAGAAAAAAGACCCGCGAACTCAGCGGAGGATAGAAGCTGAAAGGGAGGTCAATGGCGTCATGTTTGCCACGGCAGTGGTCTGACAGCAATTCGACCGTTGCTGCCATGTATAAAAGCACTCGCCGGCGCTTGCTGTGAATCAGGTATACAGATCCGAATTGGCCGCGCATTCGAATGCTCAAAGCTTATCGAAGTGTGAATCCCTCCAACAACATTGAAGGTTAAGCCGTTGATGCTTCGACAGGCTCTGCGCCAGCGGCTTACCTCGGTGCAGGGCGGAATATTCGCACTGCCGGGATAACGCCGAAAACAGGAATGTCCCTATCTCCCAAAAACCCCGTTAAACAACTGCTTCATCGCCTCCCAGGACGCCTTGTCCGCCGCGGCATTGTAAGCCAGCGGCATGTTGTTGGCCTTGCCGAGCCTGTCCGCATCCGGATTGGTAAAGCCGTGTACGGCGCCGGGATAGTTTATAAAACGATAGTCCGCGCCGGCATGCTGCATTTCCTGCTCGAAAGCCCTGATGCTGTCCTGCGTAATGAAACTATCGTCGGCGCCGTTTAAGACCAGAACCCGTGCCTTGACCGCGCCGGGCTGCGCAGGCGTACGGGTAACCAGGTTGCCGTGAAAACTGGCTACCGCCGCCAGATCAACACCCTGACGCGCCATGTTCAACACCGTAGCGCCGCCGAAACAATAGCCTATCGCCGCGGTCTTTTTCGAGGCATCCACCATCGGCTGACGCTCAAGCAGCGCTTTGGCCGCAAGAAAACGTTCGCGCGCCACATCCGCATGCTCGAGCACATTATTCATGAACCCGGACGCGTCGGATGCATGTTCGGTCGATTTTCCTTCGCCATACATATCGACCGCCAACGCGGTATAACCCAGCCCGGCGAGCATGCGGGCTCGTTCCCGCGCATAATCATTCAATCCCCACCATTCATGCACGACCAGCACCGCCGGCTGTTTCGTACCGTAGGCGTCGTCCCAAACCAGGTATCCCTTTAGAAGAACATTCCCGGCACGGTAGTCCACGACCCGCTCGTGCAACGCGGCGTGCAAAGGGGGACTGAACAGCAAAAGCAGTAAAATCAGAAAACGCTTCATGGTGTACTCCTGTGATCAAAAAGTCGCGCGGCCAAAACCTCCGCAGGTTTTTGCACATTAATCAAACCAATACCGTCAACATCCGCAGTACGAGGCGCCCACTCGCTATCCGCCAGCTCTTTTATTTCACGGGCGACGCCGTTCCCCCTGCCTTTGGCGATCGTAACATGCGGTTTCCATAAATCAGGAGCACGGTATTCGGGAGCGGCTGTGGAACCGGAAAAGATATTCAGGCTTCGCAAGTAACCGTCTTGCAATGCAAACGATGGCACGGGCTCTACAAACACAACGCTACGCCGTCCCGAAAAAATATTTATTCCATTCAACTCAACGACAAATGCATTCAAGCCGTCAGCAACCCGGTCGAAACGGATCAGCACGCCGTCCTGATCCGCGTCGTCGAAAACCAGTAACGACAGATGCGGCCACAGCTTGCCGTCCAGGCCGAAGCCCGGCGCGCGAGCAGCCAGCTTTTCCTGCAACTGTTGCAAAATGAGGTGCGTTTGCCGGTCGAACGTGAGATAAATGCAATAACGCATGAGGGTCTACCCGGTTACCTAAAGGCGGCCTGTCATGAGTATACACAGCCGCATGGCCAAGGGATTGGTACTGAAGCAGGCCTTTTCCGGCGACACGCACCATGAGACACATTTAAGTTACTGGGAATGGAAATGAATCAGGCGCGGCCGGCTCGAAGCTGGCGACGTGATTAATATGCGCAGCCTGACAGAGCTCAAAAAACTGCTGAAACGTCATAAAAAAACGCAGTACCTATCCTGCCACCCTTGCTCGTTCCTACCACGCTTTTCAGATGGAGATTTATTCGGCGTCCTATTCCAAAACACCTGTCATCCGCAAAGTCCGTTGACTGAATAGTTCAGAACGATAGGCAACATGCGCGGTGATGTGTCACAAAAAATCAAGCGGACGGAGCGGGTGAACCAAGCCTGGAGCGCCGCGCCATAGATACGCCCATGTAATGCCGACCGGAACCTGATGGGGTATTCACGGCGCGATTCGACTTGATGCGGCTTACCGAGCCCGAACGCGACCCGGATTATTCGTCTTGCCTATGGAGCTTCTGACGCCTCGGCCACTGGTGGCGCTTCAGCTGCCGATGCTTCCTCAACCGGAGCCGGGGCCAGTTTCCTTTCAATCTCAGGAAGGATGCAGTCAGTAAGAAAAATATCGAAGTCTTTCAAAATAATCTGCTTCACAGGCTCCATTTCAAAAACTTCTCCGGCCCGGTTGCCTGCTTGTACAATTTTCACAACATCTTCAACAATGGAGCTTAACTCAGTTGTGAGTTTCTCCTTCATTTTCGGCAGAATTACGCCCAGCTGAATTTTAAAAGCTAAATCGTCTGACATTGCTTTCTCCCTATATTGAAAAGTTTCGCGGTTAAAGTAACAAGGCTACATTATATGAGTAGATACAAAACAATCAACACATACGCAACACCTTGGCGCCGCGGATATGTTTTTCCTTCAACTCAAGCAGCGCGCGGTTCGCATCTTCCAGAGCGTATTCCTCAATGTCGGGCTTGATGCCGGCTTCCGCTGCCAGACGCAGGAATTCGCGCACATCGTAGCGGCTGACGTTGGCTACGCTTTTGATTTCCTTTTCCAGCCATAAATGCTCGGGATAATGCAGCCGCAACAAGGCCTTCTTATCGCTGTCTTCCTTGCGGATCGCATTGATCACCAGCCGTCCGCCCGGCTTGAGCCGGCGCAATGCTTCGACAACCGGCGTCCACGCCGGTGTGGTGTCGATAACGGCATCGAGCCTTTCGGGCGGCTGTTCGCCGGTATCCCCGGCCCATTCCGCGCCGAGCTCCAGTGCAAAATCGCGCTCCTTGCCGCTACGGGCGAAAACGAACAAGCGCGCAGCCGGAAACCGATGGCGCACCAGCTTCGCCACCAGATGCGCCGACGCGCCAAAACCGGTCAGCCCCAGAATCCCACCATCCTGCAACCCGGTCAGGCGCAACGATCTGTAGCCGATGGCCCCCGCGCAAAGCAGTGGTGCGGCTTCTGCATCAGTAAAGACTCCAGGAATCCGATGCGCAAATGCCGCCGACACCGTCATCAGTTCCGCATAGCCGCCATGGACATCGCGCCCGGTAGCCTGAAACTGCGCGCACAGGTTTTCGTCGCCGCGCCGGCAATAACCGCACAGCCCGCAAGCGGAAAATATCCACGCCACACCGACACGCTCACCGATAGTAAAACCGGCTGCATCTTTTCCCATTGCCAAAACGCTGCCTACCGCCTGATGTCCGAGTATAACAGGCAGTCGCGGCGGCATGCGGCCTTCAATCTCATCCAGCTCGGTATGGCAAACCCCGCACGCGCTTACGCGGATCAACAATTCATCGGCTGCCGGACTGGGATCGGGCCTTTCGACCAGCCGCAAAGGCTCCGGACTATCTCTCAGCAAACCGGTTTGTTCGAGCAGCATCGCGCGCATTGTCTAACCCTTTATCGTAGACGAAATGGATATCGATTCAACCGCGCAGGCTTGCGTATCGATAATTTTTCGGCTGTTTGGCTCAACTCCGCCCCATCACCACGCGAATACGCTGCGGCCCGTATTGCTGCTCGAACTTGCCGTAATGCCCCGCCAATGCCGCTCCGCATTCGGGACACGCGCCGCCGTCCGTCACCCGGTAGTCGTTTATCGCATACCAATCGCGAACGATAAGCGGGGTTAGGCAGGCGGCGCAGCGGGTGGTGCCGCCCTCTACATCGCGTATATTACCGGCATAAACGTAGGACAGACCGGCCGCATGCGCGATGCCCCGCGCCATTTGCAATGTCTGCGGCGGAGTAGCCTCCAGCTCGGTCATCTTGTAATGGGGATGGAATGCGGAGAAATGCAGAGGCACGTCGCAGCCGAGCTCCTTCGCTATCCAGTCGCACATCCTGCCGATTTCATGTTCGCTGTCATTGTAGCCGGGTATCAACAGCGTTGTCAGTTCGAACCAGACATCGGTTTCGTGTTTAAGATAGACCAGCGTATCCAGCACCGGTTGCAGATGCGCGCCGGTCAGCTTGAAATAGAACTCGTCGGTGAACGCCTTCAGGTCTACATTGGCGGCATCCATTTTCGCGTAAAACTCGCGCCGCGGCTGATCGTGCATATAGCCTGCCGTCACCGCGACGGTCTTAACGCCCTGTTCACGGCAGGCATCGGCCACGTCCATGGCGTATTCGGCGAATATCACCGGATCGTTGTAGGTAAAAGCGACGCTTCTGCAATCCGTTTCCCGGGCGGCGCGCGCAATATCCTGCGGGCCGGCCAGATCGGTCAAACGATCGAAATCGCGCGATTTGGAAATGTCCCAGTTCTGGCAGAACTTACAGGCGAGATTACACCCAGCAGTGCCGAACGACAAAATACGGGAACCCGGATAGAAATGAAACAGCGGTTTTTTCTCTATCGGATCGACGCAAAAGCCGGAACTGCGGCCATAGGTAGTCAGCACCATCGCGTCATCGATACAGGCGCGCACAAAACACGCGCCGCGCTGACCTTCGCGCAGCTTGCAGTCGCGCGGGCAAAGATCGCACTGGATACGTCCGTCGTCCAGTTTATGCCAGTATCGGGCCGGGTAACGCTCGGTAATATCTATTGCGTCGTTCATGGTTTGCCTCCCGAATATTCGTGTTCGCAATACTTGATCACCGTGTAGCGCGACAGCTTTACCCCTTCCGCCCAGAAATCGGCGGGAAACCCGGCTTTGAGTTTCAAATGCGCAAGAAACTCGCGCGGCTGCGGCAATTGCTCCCACACCTGCGGCAAAAATGTGCTGCGGTGATGCCCATATTCAAAAATAACGCCGTCCATATGCGGCCGCAACTGCGCCAGCGCATCCGCTTCGTCCCTGACCGTCATCGACTGGGCGGAGGATAGCAATGAAATTTCGATGTCGGTGATATCGAACTCCTCGACCGTCAACGGCTCAAAGCGCGAATCGCGAAAAGCGGCGGATACCGCGTTGTTCTTTACATCGGCAAGCAATGAACGATATGCGCGCAGACTGCCGATGCACCCCCGCAGCTGTCCCTGCTTAGTAAGCGTGACGAAGCAGGCCGCCTTCTCAGTCAGCCACGGCGCACTTTCATCGGCGAAGGCCGCCCGCCCCAACTCACCCGCAATCGCCGCGCGTGCAATCTGCAGCAACAATTTACCCTGTTCAGTGGACATAACCGGCCTCCTCGGTAAATGCGAAAGACGCGTAGCCCACTACGCCGTCGCGCGGTCCTGCCGTGTCGCCGGAGTTACGCAGATCGAGCAGATGGGGTTTCAGGCTATGGCGGTTTGCAGCGAGCAATAGCCCGTTTATCGGAGTGGCGCCGCAAGCCTGCTCGTGGTTTAGTCCCGACTCCAGCCGGAGTATCGACTGTGCCGTGGCGGAATCTATACGTTTTGCAGTATCGTACGGCCGATAATGGGAAAGATCTGAACTGATTACGATCAAGGTTTCATCCCCGCCCCATAACAATTCCAGCACCCCGCTTACTTCCTGCGCAGAAGCTTCGCCGACCGCCAGCGGCAACAGTTTGAATGCGGGCAGCACGGTTTGCAAAAACGGCAGTTGCACTTCCAGGGAGTGTTCCTGCGCATGGCATTGCGGACTGGTGATAATCTGCGGCAGCCCGGAGATCAGTTGCACCGCATCCTGATCAAGCTCAATCAGACCGAGAGGCGTGGCAAAGGCATCGACGCCCGGCAAAGCCAGACCTCGTACCGCGACCCGATGAGCCGGACCCAGCAACACCACCCGGCGTATGGGCGACGCGAATCGTTGCAGGGCGGCATAAGCAACGGCAGCGACGGCAGCGGAATAGATATAACCGGCATGCGGCACGATCAAGGCTTTAGGCTTCAGATAAAAGGGGCGCGCCGATGCCAGAAACGCGCGCACATCGTGCGTTAAAACATAATCCGCGCGTGGATAAAACGTTCCCGCAACCGCGGGGTGGCGTACAGTTTGCATGGCGTACCTCCTGGCAGCTTATTGCCGGAATGGGGTCGACATGAGTTAAAAACAAGGGTTTAAATATAAAAACCGGGATAACTATTCAGATCATTAGAGCCTTCTACGTAAAACGCATCATCGAAAAGGGGCTGCAATGTAGTCTTCGAATGAAACACTTTTGCAGGAGCGGGCTAAAGCCCACTCCTGCAGTGATATACAACAGTAGCTGAATAGTTTACGATTTTTCCACACAGACCGGGCAGATGCCTTCCTCACGTATTTCGTAAGCTGTAATCGAGAGGCCCGGAGCAACGAAGCTAAATAATTGAAAAGCCGAGAGTCTGTTAACTCTGCGGCCCTATGCTGCGCCCACCCAATCAATCTGCATCAGAACAGCCGATTGCTGTTTCCTGTAAGCACTCTCTCCGTAAGTTAATGGCAAACCTTTGAAGGCTCATCATTTGCAAATGATGCGCCCTTTTCCGGATTTACTGTTTAGGTATCAACGGAATCTCGGTACCCAGCTTTAAATCGCTCGCTGCATTCCACACGCTTTCAACCTGCACAAAGCGCATCGCCATCCTGTTGGTCAGTGCCTTTGCTATTTTTTTATAGTAGGTTTTCAGCACATCGGTTCGGGATTGGCGAACCTCGAACATGTTTTTTACCAATTCGGCGGCCTTGTCTTCCGACACATCATCATAGTTGTCGGCGTAATCCTGAATCACCTGCCATTTGCGATCGTGAACCTTAATCAGATCCCCTTCGTACTGGTTATAAAGCGTCCAGAACCTCTTGGCTTCATCGTCGTTCAACTTCAGGGAGGATTTCACGAACTCACGATGATCCAGGCGCAGCCCGGCGCGCAGCAGGCTTAATGTACCCTGCTCGTCGGCAGAAGGCGGAACGGCCGGAGCTGCCGCATTGGCAGCCGGCGCCTCGGCGTAAGCCAGTCCCGAAAAAGCTCCGAAAATTAGCAGTAAAACAAAAACCGATTTTTTCATATTCATACAGCATCCTTCAAAAGTATTCAGTGAATAACCAGACGACATGCACGTCGCGCGAGTACTCTAGCATGCCGCCTGTTATAAACGAAAGCGCATCAAACCCGACCAGCTTTGCCGGGCAGGAAATACCTGAGCGTCAGCGATGACACTCGCACAGGATTGTCGTATCCTGCCCAGTATCGATGCCCCGTCCAGCACAACCCAGGAGTTTGAGCAGTGCGCAACCCGATTCCGATCCTGATGTACCATCAGATTGATACGCCGCCGGCTAAAGGCACGCCTATGCGTGGTTTGACGGTTTCACCCGTTTCATTCCGCAGACAAATGGCGCTGCTGTCCACATTGGGCTATCACGGCTTATCAATGCGCGACCTGGAGCCCTACCTGGACGAAAGGCGGCGTGGCAAAGTATTCGGCATTACCTTTGACGACGGTTACCGCAACAACCTGGAGCACGCGCTGCCCGAATTACAGCGCCACCGTTTCACTGCAACCTGCTACGGCTTATCGGGCCTATCAGGCGGCTGCAATCAGTGGGACGCGGAAATCGGCGTTCCGCAAAAGCCATTGATGAACGATGACGACTGGCGGCAATGGCTGGCGGCCGGCATGGACGTCGGTTCCCATACCCGCTATCACCTTGATCTGACAACGCAGGACGACGCAACAGCCAAAGCCGAAATTCAGGAATCGAAAAACGAACTCGAACAGCGTCTGGGCGCTGAAATACGTCACTTCTGTTACCCGTATGGCCGTTTTAGCGAGCGGCACCAGCATATGGTGCGAGAGGCGGGTTATGTCACCGCCACCACCACACGCCGAGGACGCGTCGCTGAAAACGACGACCGCTTTGCGTTGCGCCGCGTGCTGGTTGCCAAATCAACCGATCCCCTGCGCTTCTGGATCAAGATAGCCACCGCCTATGAAGACCGCCGTGGCTGAATCAACGCAGCTGCAGCGACTGAAGATCGCGGTATTGAACCGTCAATTCACCTCCAGAGCAGGCGGAGCCGAACATTACTCGGTAAGAATGGTCGAACTGCTTGCGCAACGTCACGACATTCACGTTTATGCTCAGCAGATAGAACATGTCTGTCCCGGCGTCAGCTACCACCGGGTTCCGCTGTTGCTGGCGCGTCCGCGCTGGCTGAATCAGCTTTGGTTTGCCGTTTACACCTGGTGGCGGACTCGCGCAAATGCTTTCGATATCGTGCATTCGCACGAGAACACATGGCACGGACAAGTGCAGACCGTCCATGTGCAACCGATCAAACAAGGCCTGTTCTTCAATCGTAAAGGATGGCGTCTGGCGAAACGCCGGCTGCAAGTGGCAACCAGCCCACGTTTATGGACTTATCTCCTGCTGGAAAAAGCCCGTTTCAGCCCCCGGCCCGGCCGAGTGGCGATAGCCGTGTCGCTATCCACGCTGTCCGACCTGTTGCGCGAATATCCGCTATTGCAAGACCACGCCATAGCGCTGTCTCCAGGCGTGGACCTGCCGGCGCTCGCGCCCACGCCTGACGAACGAGCGAGTCAACGCAACTTCGCGCGACTAGGTCTGGGACTGCCCCAGCAGGGATACCAAATATTATTTATCGGTAATGACGCCAACAAGAAAGGCTTGCCTACCCTGATGCGCGCATTGGCCACTCTGCCCGACGCAGTGCATCTGACAGCCATCACCCATCGCACTCATATTCCGGCGCTTCAGGCGCAAGCCCAAGCGCTGACTATCAGTTCCCGGGTTCATTTTCTTGAACAACTGGCTGATATTACACCGGCCTACCGCTCCGCGGACATGCTCGCCCACCCCACGCACGAAGACAGCTTCGGCATGGTGGTGCTGGAGGCAATGGCGCATGCGCTCCCTGTTGTCGTCAGCGCGCCGCGTTGGTGCGGCATTGCGGCTGAACTGCAAGCGGGCAAGCAAGCCCTGTTTCTGGAAAATCCGGATGATGCCCCCGCACTGGCGGCGCTGGTGACGCAAATACTGACAGACGCCGCACTGGCTGAACGGCTGGCGCGCGCGGGGCGCAGTTTTGCCGAAAATCACAACTGGTCCGCCAAGGCGTTACAACAAGAAGCAATTTATTATCGAATATATAGAAAACCGGGAAAATCGCACCGCATAGTGTTCCCTATTCAATACCAATAGTGGGACAATGGCCGCTTTTTTGGGAATGCCGACCGGGATGCCGTGAAGCGCGTACGGAATCGATTTCCCAACAAGCCTTAACTAGCCAGCGAGGAGCCGCCATGGAAAAACCCTTTATTCTGCACATGTTCACCCCTGAAAAAAATCTGAGCCCGTTCGACGTCAACATGGCGCTGGATGCCGGATGGAGTTCGGTTATTCCTTATACACATGTGGAAGCTTCCGAGATTACCGCGCTGGTTCAGGATGCAATTTTTTCGCGCGGCCCCAAAGGAGTCAAACGCACCGGGATATTTATCGGCGGGCGCGATGTAAAAACGGCGATGGATATGGTGCGCGCCGCGCAAAAATCCATGGTGCCGCCTTTCGAAGTTTCGGTATTCGCCGATCCCAGCGGCGCTTTTACCACCGCAGCAGCCATGGTTGCAATGGTCGAGCATGAACTGGTTCGCAAAACGGGCATCGGGTTTGCTGGAACCCGGGTATTGGCGTTGGGCGGCACCGGACCGGTAGGACAGGTTGCAGCCGTGCTGGCGGCGCGCGCCGGCGCGAAGGTCAAAATCGTCGGACGTCAGCT
This sequence comes from Candidatus Methylospira mobilis, assembly GCF_009498235.1. Lineage (NCBI taxonomy): Bacteria > Pseudomonadati > Pseudomonadota > Gammaproteobacteria > Methylococcales > Methylococcaceae > Candidatus Methylospira > Candidatus Methylospira mobilis. The sequence continues at coordinate 3,200,949 of NZ_CP044205.1, forward strand.
GGAAAAAGCCCAAAATATCGCCGCCCTTTGTAATGAAGCGTACGGCGCAGGCAAAACCGGGATTGAGGGCGCAGCAGACGCGGACAAGGCGGAATTGATCAAAACAGCCGATGTCGTGTTTGCAACAGCCGCAGCAGGCTTCGAAGTGTTGAGCGCGGAGCTGGTCGCCGCCGCAGCGGCCCTCAAGGTAGCCGCCGATGTCAACGCGGTGCCGCCTTCAGGCGTAGCCGGACTTGACGCGCATCACAATTGCATTCCGCTTGCCGGTTCGGGCAGCGGCGCCGTTGGCATTGGGGCGCTGGCCATAGGCAATATCAAATACCAGACCCAGAACAGACTGCTGAATTTGATGCATATTCAAACGGACGGCAAACCGGTTTATCTGCATTATGAACATGCCTTCGAAGCAGCCCGGCTGTTTACATCCATGTCTTAAGCAAAAACAGTGTCCCGCGCCGATTTATCGCCCTTGCACAAACAATCGACGCATCGACAGCAAACCGGGATGCCTCGGCACCTTCACCCGGAAGGGTGTGAAGGTGAAGTAAAACCTTACTATTCAATAGCGCCGGGCTTGACATCACAATAGAGGCGCACATAACGTTATGCAAGACCGACTAAGACGGCGCGGTTGACAGGCCGACTGCTTCCTCGTATCACGACACAGCCTTAGCCTCAGCTTCCCAAGCGGCAGGTGAGTGGTTAAGCAATAAAGCAGTATCGGATGTAAGCCCAGCTTCCTTCACGCAGTGTTTAAGAACGACTATTTTCAGGAGAGAAATTTATGGAAAAGCGCTCCATCATTCACTTGTTCGACCCCATGCCGCACACCAGCCCGTTCGATTTGAACATGGCTGCCGATGCAGGGTTTGAGGTTTTACTTCCTTACAGTAACGTCGATATCAATGAAATCAACGGCCTGATACAGGATGCCATCTTTTCGCGCGGGCCGTCCGGCGTCAAACGGACAGGCATTTTTATCGGCGGACGCGATATCGGCCTGGCTTTGGATATGCTTGCGACAGCAAAAAAGGCCATGGTGCCGCCATTCGAAGTTTCCATACTCGCCGACCCCAGCGGCGCTTTCACGACGGCAGCCGCCCTGGTTGCCTGCGTGGAGCACCAGCTAAAACAAAAACATAATACCGAACTCAGCGGGTTGCGCGCCGTGGTTTTCGGCGGCACCGGCCCGGTAGGTCTGGCAACCGCAGTTATTGCTTCGCTGGCCGGCGCCGTTACGCTGATTTCCGACCATCTTTCCGTCGACACCGCTCTGCAGAAAGCAGATGAATACAATCGCCGCTGCGGGTCATCCTTGGAAGGTACTTATGCCGGTTCGGAAGCGGATAAAGCGCGCCTGATCTCAACCGCGGATATCGTATTCTGCACGGCCAGAGCCGGCATTGAGGTGTTGGGCGCTTCGGTGCAAGCCGATGCACATCAGCTGAAAGTCGCGGGCGACGTCAACGCAGTGCCGCCGCTCGGCATCAAGGGAATCAAGCTCAAGGATAATGGCGCGCCATTACAATACGCCATCAACAGCCCCGGTTCGGTGGGCATTGGAGCGCTCGCGGTAGGAGACATCAAGTACCAGCTCCAGCATCACCTGCTGACGCAAATGCTGAACACCGACAAACCGGTATACCTGGATTTTCGCGATGCGTTTGAGCAGGCGCGTATATTGGTAAAACAACTTTAGCCTCGCCTAAAAAAACCCCCGAGCCGTCAAGCGCGGGGGTTTTCAACTCAAATACTTCGCAGCCGAATCTTATTTGGCGTGAGCTTCTGCGTTGATTTTTTCAAACCCGGTTACTGCCTTGCTCAGAGGATCAACAGCCTTGGCGGTATCGCCAGCTTCACAGGCATTCTGGCCTTCTCTAACAAGTTTCATTGCGTCCTGAGCCGGTTTGCCAGACGGTGCGCCGGTCAGTTCCTTGTAATGCTGCTTGGCCGCTTTGATGGCGCTCAAGCAGCCTTCCTTATTACCGGCCTGGGCGGCAGCCAGTGCTTCTTTGGTGGTTGTGACGGTCAAGTTCAAGTGCTCGAGAACGCCTTCCGTATTTTCAGCCGCGAATGCAACGGAACCGCCCAGCGCCAATACGCCGCCCAAAATCAAACCGCCCAGAGTTTTAGAATGTTTCATTGTGTATCTCCTCAAATGTATGTTTTTTATATGCAAAACTTTACAGTACGCGCTATGCGTCTTGAAGCCCCACCCCATCGACGGGAACAATACCTCAAAACACCTTCAGTTCTACCGGCAAATATCATAATGACTAAAGCCGAGTAAGACATAAGCTCAGGAACCGCTTCTACACCACCCCCGATGCTCCCATAATTCTAGTATCTTTGTCATGTTTCTGTAAAGTTTTATCTAGGCATGCGTCTGGAAAATAACACTTGAATTCCCGGAAAATGCATTTGCCGGTCACTTTTACATCAGAGACTGATACCGGCATGCAACAGCGCCTTACCCCAGACCTCATCCGGATCGTCAGAAAAAATGAGCGACGGGTCAGCCGGAGCAACCAGCCGGTCGCCGCGCGCCAATTCATGATCCAGCTGTCCAGGGCTCCAGCCGGCATAACCGAGCACCAAGCGCGACTGTTTCGGTCCGTTGCCTTCGGCAAGCGCTTGCAGGACATCCGGCCCCGTCGAAAGCGCAACGCCCTTTCCCAACTGCCGGGTACCGGCGCCCATATCATCCGGCAAGTGCAAAGTCAAACCCCGATCTATTTCCGCCGGGCCGCTCAGGTAGAGTTGGACGGGGAAGTCTTGACTCGGACGGGGAATAGCCTCGGCGATACCGCAGACCAATAACAGTAGCGCAAACAGTACGCATGCGAGGTTTGGAGGTTTCATCATCGGCGCAATCTCCTGACTTAAGCCAATCTCCGTCTGGTTCCTACTACACAACAGTGGAAATGTCGACCGGTCCGGCAGTGTAGATTGAGGTGCGCAGAGCATGAGCTTCAGCTTCGCAGGCTCCCAATTCGTAGTAACATTTACACAACGCTTAAACTATGGCGACAACCTCGGTTTTTCGGAATAAAGCAATTTCAGTAAATCACCTTAAGGAAGCCTCGTAATGAAACCTCATAAAACGTCTACCCGTCTTTCCTCGCTCGCTATCATCGCGCTATGCTTCACACCCTGGTTTGTTGCCGCTGCGGGGCAAACATCAGCGCAAACGTTGCCATCCTCAGTTACCAACACAGCCGCGCAGATATCAAATGCGGCCAATCAGGTCGCCGGCGGCGCAGCCGCAGCCAATAGCGCGTTATCCAATCTTGCGCTGGCTTCCACACTGGCGCGGCAACTCAACATCACCCCGCAGCAAGCACTGGGAGGAGCGGGATCGATTTTCTCGATTGCCAAGCAACAGCTAAACCCGACGGATTTTTCCCAGCTTAGCAAAGCGGTGCCGGATATCAATCAATACCTGACGGCGGCTGCGCCACTGCTGTCATCCTCCTCGAACACCACAGCGTTGCTGGGTTCCGCCGCCGGTCTACTGGGAGGACAAGGCAGCTCTCTTAGCGAATTGGCTACTCTCGCCGGATCGTTCCAAAAACTGGGACTAAGCCCCGACCTGATACAGCAATTCGTTCCGATCATGCTCCAGTACGTGCAATCCCAGGGCGGCAGCACTGCTGCAAGCCTTCTGAAAAACGCATTGCTTTAATTAATGCGCGCCGCCTCGACAGCCTTACAGCAGCAACAGCGCAATAGTTAGTCCTTGATTGGATTAAGCGCTGACGCCGCCACGTCGTCCGCTCACTCTATGGCGGACAGAACGGAACTGGAGTAACATCGCGTTGTCATAGAGCTATCTGTAGCTTGTAGCCCGGACGAACAACATAACTGGAGAATATTTCCAATGAATCGTTACACTACCATCACTCAAACCCGCCCAGGATTACTGGAATCCCATAAGGTTCTGCGCAATACCTATGCGCTGTTATCGATGACGCTGCTGTTCAGCGCCGCTGCCGCAGGATTGTCGATGGCGTTTGCACTGCCGCACCCCGGAATATTGATTACGCTGGTAGGCTACTTCGGCCTGCTGTTCCTGACCAACCGCTTCAGCAACAGCGCCTGGGGCATATTGTGCGTGTTTGCATTGACCGGTTTCATGGGGCTGACGCTGGGTCCGATATTAAACGTTTACGTTCATCAACTCGGCAACGGCACGGAACTGGTCATGACCGCTCTCGGCGGCACCGGATTGATCTTCGTGAGCCTTTCCGCCTATGCGCTGACCACGCGCAAGGATTTCAGCTTTATGGGCGGCATGCTGATGACCGGCGTGCTGGTAGCCTTTATCATCGGTTTGGTGGCTGTGTTCATGCCTGAAATGACCAGCCTGCATCTGGCGGTATCGGCCATGTTCATACTGCTGATGTCCGGCATGATCCTGTTCCAGACCAGCGAAATCATCCATGGCGGCGAAACCAACTACATCATGGCCACGGTTTCGTTGTATGTGACCATTTTCAATCTGTTCACCAGCTTGCTGCAGATACTTGGCATATTGAGCAGCGACGATTAACGGCGCCTCCCTGGATTCGGGAGCGGAAGGAAGCGCTCCCGCGTTGATTGACGGTCCCGGATGAAATGCACTGCAAGGACAATGGCGCTACCAAAAGAACGACAAGGGCAGTCGTACCTGCCTGCCGAGCTACTCCTGCTATTATAGCGTGGCTATTCAGCCTACTACCCGCAGGCGAGGAAATGTGGTGAGTCAGGCGGGACCTTTTGCGCCCTCGGATGGGCGCAAAGTGCTTCCAGGGACGGACTTGCAGCGTGTCTCGACTGGTTTGCCTCAATCCGACTGCTTCGTTCGTAACTTAAAAGCACTCACTGAATAGTTACGCTACAGCAAATATAGCGAACTGAATCACTACCTGATGTAGACGCAAAACCCTTGCTGCAAGCGCCGTTATCCGGTTCGGCCCAACCACGCCCGCGGACCGGGTGACCGCAATGTCGCCGGACGAATCAAATTCAACAGCGGCCCAAGGACCAGATCGGAACCGCCGACAAGTCAAAACAGTTCGAGCAGTTGGGTGTACTTTCCCAAAGGCGATAAGCAGAGGCCGACTGCCGGCATAAACCACGCTATTGGAATCAATCCGGCACCAACGCATCAACTTTGTTCCGGACACACTGATTTACTGTGCCCCGATGGGTAGGAAGATTTCCGGAAACCGCCTAAAATAGCCCTGCAGGATATGCAGTGCATATCCCCTTACGGCTAACTACGCGTAACCCCGACCATGACCACACTACAAACCCGCGCCGCAAATCTGTTCGAGCATATCCTCACCCATCACCGGGGCATATTCGCCACCGTTTTCCTGTTGCCGCTCTCCACCGCTTTCAATATCTGGGTAGCGCTACGCAACCGTCTGGCGTTTTACCGCAACAGCGCGCCGGCACAACACGACGCACGCGTACAGGCGGTGATAGCCCAGATCAAACAATGGCGCCGCGACGGCTGCCGCGAAAAACTGTGCACCGCTCGCCCCGGCTGGAACTCCATGAGCGAAATGGTTCCCAAATACAAGCTGACCCACCGCAATATCCGGGTCGAACTATACGACATTCTGGGGCTGGATACCGAACAGCAGACCGTCAGAGTCGAACCGCTGGTCAACATGGGACAACTGTCGCGCTACCTGATTCCGCTGGGCTGGATGCCCGCCGTGACGCCGGAACTTGATACGCTTACCGTAGGCGGCCTGATCATGGGCTTCGGCGTGGAAACCAGCAGCCACAAATACGGCTTGTTCCAGCATATCTGCAGCGCTTTCGAAATCGTCACGGCGGAAGGCAGACTGGTACGCTGCACTCCGGAACAAAATACAGAACTCTTTTACGCGATCCCGTGGAGCCACGGCACGCTCGGTTTTCTGGTTGCAGCGGAAATCAAAATAGTGCCGGCCAAAAAGTATGTCAAAATTCATTATCAGCCGGTAACCGGACAGGACGACATCGTTGCGCAATTCGAAGCCGCCAGCCGCGACACGGCCGGCAACGACTTCGTGGAAGCGCTTGTCTACAGCCGCGACAGCGCCGTTATCATGCGCGGCAAGCTCACCGACACGATCGACGCCGAGGACGGCGCTGTCAATCCGATAGGCCGCTGGTATAAACCGTGGTTTTATCTCCACGTCAAAACCTGGCTGGACGCGGCACGAAGCGGCTATGAATACATACCGTTGCGGCATTATTTCCATCGCCATACCCGCAGCTATTTCTGGATGATGGAAGAAATCATTCCGTTCGGCAATCATCCGCTGTTCCGGGCGCTGCTTGGCTGGGCGTTGCCGCCGAACATCGAACTGCTTAAATTCACCGAGACCGAAACCACGCGCAGGCTCAGTGAGGCGCATCAGATTCTCCAGGACATGCTGATGCCAGTCTCACACCTGAAAGATGCGCTGACTTATTTTGACGATCACTGCGACGTTTATCCGCTATGGCTTTCGCCGATGGCGATTCCGGATAATCCGCTGCACAGCGGTTTTATTCACCCCCATACCCTGCCCGACGGCAATCAGGACACGCTCTATGTGGATGTCGGCGCCTACGGCCTGCCGCGCAAACCCGGTTTCGACAACCGTGTCGAACTGCCGAAACTGGAAAAGTTCGTGACCGAACATCAAGGTTTTCAGGCGCTGTATGCCAAGACGTTGATGAGTATGGAAGATTTTCGCACCATGTTCGATCACAGCCATTACGACAAACTGCGCGCCGAACTGCCTTATTGCCGCGCAGCTTTCGACGAAGTGTACGACAAAGTTTCCATGCGCGGCCGCGTAGCCCCGGTCGAGTACCGCCACCTCAAGAAAAACCGCGTCGTTTAAGGATACACCGAATACCAGACATTGCCATTCATGGTTCGACAAACTCAGAGCCTTGTCCTGAACGCAATTTGCAGGCTGGGTTAGCATGGAGCGTAGCGGAAAGCGTAACCCGACGATAAAGCTCGAAGTAATAATCAACGCCGAATGTTGGGTTACGCGCCTGCGGGCCTATAATGAGAAATAGTGATATTGCCGAGACTGGCAATGTGCTAAAGTTTACCGAATTACTTGGATATATTAATGCAAGTTGATACCCTCATCGCCGCACGCTGGATCATTCCGGTCGAACCGGAAGGGCTGGTGCTTGAGCATCATGCCGTCGTTGTTAACGATGGGCGTATTATCGGTGTATTGCCTGTCGCGCAAGCCCTTGCACTGTATCAGCCCAGACAGCTGGAAGAACTTCCGCAGCATGCGTTGATCCCCGGCTTCGTCAATGCGCATACTCACGCCGCCATGACCTTGATGCGCGGCGTCGCCAACGATCTGCCGCTGATGGACTGGCTGCAAAACCACATCTGGCCGCTGGAACAGCGCTGGGTCAGCGAAAGCTTTGTGCGAGACGGCAACGATCTGGCGATGGCGGAAATGATCCGCGGTGGCATAACCTGCTTTAACGACATGTATTTTTACCCGGAGATTACCGCCAAGCGCGTTATCGTAGCAGGCATGCGCGCAACCATCGGCCTGATCGTGGCCGACTTCCCTACCGCATGGGCCAGCGGTCCGGACGAATACTTTTCACGAGGTTTGGCAGTATTCGATGAATTGCGCGCCGCAGCGCCACTGGTTCAGTTCAGTTTCGCACCGCACGCGCCCTACACCGTCTCAGATCCAGCATTGGGCCGCATCCGCACCCTGGCGGCTGAAATGGACTTGTCCGTGCATATACACCTGCATGAAACGGCGAATGAAATAGACAAAAGCATTGCATCTCACGGCGTACGGCCGCTGAAACGTCTACAGCGACTGGAATTTTTGGGGCCGCAGCTGACCAGTGTACACATGACGCAACTCACCGACGAAGAGATTATATTGCTCGCACAAACTGGTGTTAATGTCGTACATTGCCCCGAATCCAACATGAAACTCGCCAGCGGTTTTTGTCCGGTAGCCAGGCTACTCGAGGCTGGCATCAACGTCGCACTCGGCACCGACGGCGCAGCCAGCAACAACGATCTCGACCTGATGGGCGAAATGCGTACCGCCGCGCTGCTGGCAAAGGTCGTTGCCGGAGATGCGGGCGCGTTGCCTGCGGCGCGCGCGCTGAGCATGGCTACGCTGAACGGCGCCAAGGCTCTGGGATTGGAACATGAAATTGGTTCGCTGAAAAACGGCAAGTCGGCCGACATCGCCGCAGTCAATTTGAACCTGCTGGAAAACCAGCCGCTCCATGATCCGATCAGCGATCTGGTTTACTCCGCGAGCAGACATCAGATCAGCGATGTCTGGGTGGCCGGCCGCCGCCTGCTGAAAAACCGCGAACTAACCACGCTCGACAGCGCCGAAATTCTGGCGCGTTGCGAAATATGGCTGGATCGACTGTCAACCGCGCAACCTTCCATTTGAGAATACTATGAGCACAACAGAAAACGTCCATCAACACGAAATCAACAAATTCGGCGCTCTCGCGGAACGCTGGTGGGATCCCGCAGGCGAATTCAAAACCCTGCATGCAGTCAATCCTTTGCGCCTGCAATTCATACGCGCGCATGTCCCGCTTGCGGACAAGAAAATCGTCGATGTCGGCTGCGGCGGCGGCATACTCAGCGAAGCGCTCTCCGCTTCAGGCGCCGAGGTATTGGGCATCGACCTGAGCGAAGAGCTGCTGTCGGTGGCTGATTTGCATGGACTGGAATCGGACGTACGCGTCAGTTATCAAAAAATCAGCGCGGAAACGCTGGCCGAACAACAGGCCGGCGCATTCGATGCAGTCACCTGCATGGAAATGCTGGAGCATGTACCCAATCCGATTTCCGTGGTGCGCGCCTGCAGCAAACTGGTAAAACCGGGCGGAATCGTTTTTTTCTCCACTTTGAATCGTAACCCCAAGGCCTATTTACTGGCGATAGTCGGCGCAGAGTATCTGTTGAACATGATACCGAAAGGCACCCATGAATACTCAACCTTCATTCGTCCTTCCGAGCTCACGCGCTGGGCGCGCGAAGCCGATCTGGAACTGCTGGGCATGGAAGGCATCAGCTATAACCCGCTCACCCGGCAATTCAGTATCGGTTCCGATTTAAGCGTCAATTATCTGGCGGCGTTTCGCCGCTCTGCCGAGTAGCGATGAAATCACCTGCCCTTATCACAAGCGTGCTGTTCGATCTGGACGGTACTCTGCTCGATACCGCGCCCGACCTGACCGGAGCCTGCAATGAGGCGCTCACCTCATCGGGCTATGCGGCGCGAAGCGAGGAAGGCCTGAAGCCCTACATTTCAGGGGGTGCGGCCGCTATGCTGCGTTACGCGGAGCCCGATCTGGACGACAAACCTTTTTCAGCGCTGCTGGATCGTATGCTGGAGTGTTATCAACAGAATATCGCACAGCGAACCCGATTTTTCGATGGGATGGATATAGTCCTGGACGAATTGGACGGACGCGGAATCCCCTGGGGCATCGTAACCAACAAATCCAGCCGCTTTACGCTGCCGCTGCTGGATGCGATGAATCTAACGCGGCGCACGCCCTGCATCATCAGCGGAGACAGCCTGCCGCAAAAAAAACCACATCCGATGCCATTACTGGAGGCCTGCCGCATACTCGCCGCCTCACCTGGCTCGTCCGTGTATATCGGCGATGCGCGCCGCGATATTGAAGCGGGACGCAACGCCGGCATGTATACGCTGGCAGCATGCTATGGTTACGTGAGCGCAGACGACCCTGCGACCGCATGGGGCGCGGATCAGCAAATTGATCAGCCGGTCGCGCTGATCGACTGGCTAAATCAGCAGGCATGAACATGGAAACCGGTAACAATCTGGCGGAGCGCATTATACTGATTACCGGCGCTGCGGGCAGCCTGGGCCGTGTCGCAGCCATGGCCTGCGCCCATGCCGGAGCGCAGTTGATTCTGCTCGACAAGGAACCACGTCCTCTGGAACAGATCTACGATGCCGTTGTATCGGCGAACTGCCTGCCTCCGGCGCTGTACCCGCTTGATCTGGAGCAATCGGGAGAACAGGATTACAACGCTCTGTCAGACGCCATAGATAAGGAATTCGGGAAACTGCACGGTCTGCTGCACAGCGCAGCCGAACTGGGTACATTGTCCCCGCTCGATCAGGTCGATGAATGCGACTGGAACCGCCTGATAGCCGTTAACCTCACAGCCGCTCACCTGCTAACGCGTTCTGTGCTGCCCTTACTGGCACTCGGAAGCGATGCCCGCGTGGTATTCACCACCGACTCATCGGCACGGCATGGCAACGCCTACTGGGGAGCTTACGGAGTTGCCAAAATAGCGCTGGAAGGCATGGCCGGAATATTGGCCCGCGAGCAGGAGAGCGCCGGTAACGTATGCGTCAACATCTTTGCGCCTGGACCGGTGCAATCGCGCATGCGCCGCCGCTCGCATCCTGGCGAACCGGTAGAAACATTGCCATCGGCTGCGTCCCTGGCCAGGCATTATCTTTTTTTGCTCGGCCCCGCCAGCCGAGGCGTGAACGGGCAGTTGATCAAGGCATGATAAAAAGCGACTTCGCCAGAATAACTCAATACAAAAGTGGAACACAATAACGATGTATGGCCGTGAAAGCATAGCATTACTCAGGGACGTCGAAGCGATACGCATCCCCGAAGGCACCCCTGTCGCATTGCCGCAGGGCCACATAGTCACGCTGTTCCAGTCGCTGGGCGGCAACTTCACCGTCACCGACGAGCGCGGCAACATGGTGCGCATCACAGGAGACGATGCCGACGCGCTGGGCAAGGAACCCTCCACCCTGAACCCGCTTGAAGCGGGCGAAGACAGCGCAGCCGTGGAAAAAAATGTCTGGGCCATGATGCGCACCGTTTTCGATCCGGAAATACCGGTCAACATCGTCGAACTCGGGCTGGTTTATCAATGCAAAATAACACCTCACGCGAACGGCGGACATCAGGCCGATGTCGTCATGACCCTGACCGCGCCCGGTTGCGGCATGGGTCCGGTGATACAGCAGGATGTCGAGCGCGGCATCGGCAGCCTGCCCGGCGTCACTGCCGTCAATGTCGAAGTGGTTTTCGATCCGCCCTGGTCGCGCGACATGATGTCGGAAGCGGCACAGCTGCAACTGGGCATGCTGTAGTTAGTGTCTGAACGGAAACGCTGCAAGCTATATGAGTCAAGTGATTCAGACATTTCTCGAACACGAAGCAATAAACTGCACACGAAATACACGAAAATTTTTATATATTTTTTCGTGAACTTCGTGGACAAAAAATCTTTTCTGCTTTATTTATGTGAATATTGAATAAATTATATCTTCATACTTCAAAGATCTTCGATCAAAGATTTTGTCTGAAACCTTTAGTGAACAAGGCTTGTAGAGTTTCCGTCCAGCATTAGTTATTCTGCACCCGCGCCGCATGCCGCTTCCCATACCGGTAGCGGCATGGATGCAACTAGCTTTCGGAGCGGCGCATCAGCGCTACAACATCGTCGCAAAACAAGGGCCTGCTGAAGAGAAAACCTTGCAGCTGCCCGCAACCGGCTTCTTTTAAAAACGATAACTCTTCCCCGGTTTCCACGCCTTCGGCTATGGTTTCCATACCCAGCTGGCTCGCCATGGCCAATAAGGCGCGGACTATTGCCGCGTTCTGCTCATCGGGTAAGCCGCTGATAAAACTGCGGTCGATTTTGAGTTTATCGAACGGCATCTTTTGCAAATAAGCCATGCTGGAATAACCGGTACCGAAATCGTCGATGGAAACGCTCACACCCAGCGCCTTGATCCGGCCGAGCACGGCAGCGACCAATTGAGCGTTATGCACCAGCACGCTTTCCGTCACTTCAATATCCAGATATTCGGCGGGCAGGCCGGTCTCACCCAGCACTTTTTCCACCAGCGCCACCAGGTCTTGCTGGCGTAATTGCCGCGCCGAAATATTGACGCCCATTTTCAGTCTGGGCAGACCGGCATCCATCCAAAGCCTGGCCTGTCGGCAAGCTGTTTGCATCACCCACTCCCCAATCTCCAGAATAGCGCCGTTTTCCTCCGCCAGAGGGATAAAACGCGCAGGTGAAATCAACCCCACAACCGGATGCCGCCACCGCACCAGCGCTTCCACGCCGATCACCGCCCCGCTCGTCAGACACACTTGCGGTTGATATTGTAAAAACAGTTCTCCGGCGGCAACGGCCTGATGTAACGCGCTTTCCATATCCAGTCTGTCCTGCGGAGGCATGGAAACCGCGGGATCGTAATGGCAACAGTTATCTCCGCCCTGGCTGCGCGCGCGCGTCATTTCCGCCTGCGCATTACCTACCAGTCTGTCCAGTTGTTCAGCGTGGTCTGGGTATCGGGCCGTACCGATACTCGCCGTCAGAATAATTTTCTTTTCCTCTACAAAAAACGGCTGACGGATTGCGTGACGTAGAGCGTCCATGGATTTATCCAGCATACAGCCCGATAGGTCCGATAATACCAGCAGGAAAGTTCCACCGGCCAGACGGCAGATCTGGCCGGAGCTGGGGGCCGTTTCCATCAAGCGGCCGGCGATCTGCACCAGTAAGGCGTCCGCCCCAGCCGGAGTGAGGCCGGCGCTGATTTCGACAAAACGGTCGAGACCCACACAGACAGCCGTTAACGGAACATTCCGGGCAGCCAGTTCGACGAACGCTTCCGCCAGCGCAAAACGGTTTTTCAAGCCGGTTACTGCATCGATATGGCTGTGCTGCCGCAATTCCGACTTAAGTTGATCCAATTGCTGCCGCAACCCCACGGCAACCGCGTTCTGACGCGCGAAACGGCTATGGATGGAATCCAGCACGTCTCCCCTGGTAAAAGGCTTGGTTAAATAATCATCCGCGCCCAGCTTCAACCCCGCGCGGAAATCCTGCGGGTCCGCCATAGCCGTCAGAAAAATAAACGGGATGGATGCGGTGGACGGATCGGCGCGCAGAGCCGCAAGCACGCCATGTCCGTCCAGTTCAGGCATGCCCACATCGCTGATGATGAGATCAGGACAAAAACTGCGGACGCAAGCCAATCCGGCTCGGCCGTTTTCCGCGCCCATCACTTCGAAACCCTCCACGCGCAGCAGGCGCAGCAGATTATTGCGTATATCGACTTCGTCTTCTATTATCAGAATTCTGCTCATGATGCTATCGGCACACTAATATTGCATTCCGCCGATTTAAAAAACCGGAATATCCAATTAAGATAGCACACTCCACCCGTATTCGAACTGACCCATGAGCCGTCATGCCGAATGAAGACAGTTGCAACCGGGAGATGGATAGGAACTGACTCACAACCGCAATGCAAGTCTCAGTATGATAAAATGTTTGTTTTTCCTTATCGATTTTATCTCCCTCTGGAGCAAACGGAAAAACCGGACTATCAAATAATGACTGCTCAATCCGGTTCCAGTCCCGAGCTTAAATTTCGCGAAAGCGAAGATATTTTCCACTTGATCACGGAAAATATGGACGACCTGATCATGGTGCTCGATACCGAAGGGCTGCCCGTTTATAAAAGCCCCTCCTACCGGCGGGTATTAGGAGATCTGAGCGACGAGAGCGCAGTTTCGCTCGATCACGTTCATCCCGATGACAGAGCGCGTATCAAGAGCATCTTCCAGAAAGTCATTGCCAGCGGTCAAGGTCAGCGTACCGAGTACCGTTACCTGTTCCGCAGCGGCGAAATACGTCACATGGAGTCCCAGTCCAGCGTGATACGCGACGAAAACGGCCGGATACGCAATATTCTCATCGTTGCCCGCGACATCAGCGAACGCAAACGAGCCGAAGACGAGTTCCGTTTGCTCAACCAGGAACTGGAATCGCGGATCAGAGCCCGGACGGAGCAAATACGCCACCAGCGCGATGTACTCGTGGAACTGGCTCACCTCGACAAAAGCGACTTCAGGCATGCCCTGACCAAAATATTGGGAGCGGCGGCAACCGCGCTGAATGTCGAGCGCGTCAGCTTCTGGCGGCTGGCCGGGAACAAAAGCCGTATCGAATGCGAGCAGCTGTTTCTAAACTCGCGCGGCGAACCCGATCCGGAAGCGGCGGGGATAATCCTCCTGAAACAGGATTTCCCGGATTACTTCGCGGCCATACTGCAACAGCAGACATTGATCGCCGATGACGCGCGCACTCATCCGGCAACCCGGGCTTTCACGCCATCCTACCTTACACCGTACGCTATCTTTTCCATGCTCGATGTCGCCGTGTGGTTTCGAGGCAATATAGTCGGGATTTTATGCCACGAACAGGTCGGCGACGCACGCCTGTGGACGCCGGAAGAAGTCGATTTCGCATCGTCAATCGCCACGATGCTTGCTCTGGCGCTGGAAGCATCCAGCCGCGCGCAGGCGGAAACCGAGCGCGCCGTCATACTCGAAAACTCGGAAATCGGCATTTCCCTGCACAAGGATCGCCGCATGATGTGGGCAAACCGTAAAATGGAAGAGTTGTTCGGCTTTGACAGGAACGAACGTGTCGGCCTGACAGCGGAATCGCAGTTCGCCACTCCCGAATCATTTGACGAAGTCGGAAAACTCGCCTACCCCATGCTTGCGCAAGGGTTGGTATTTCGGCGCGAGTATGAAATGCTGCGCAAGGATGGGACAAAATTCTGGTGCCAGATTTCCGGCAAAGCCATCGATCCGGACGATTTGTCCAAAGGCTCCATCTGGACTTCGGAAGATATCAGCGAACGTATACGCCAGGAACGGGAAATTCGCAATGCGCTGGAAAAGGAACGCCAGCTCAACGAACTCAAAAACCGCTTTGTTTCGATGACTTCGCACGAGTTTCGCACGCCGCTCAGTACGATACTGTCATCCACTGAACTGTTGCAGCATTACCACGACCGTCTCCCGGCTGAAGAAAGAGGCGAAATACTCAACAGCATACAAACAGCCGTTAAACGCATGACCGCCATGCTGGACGAAATATTGATCATCGGCAAAGCCGACGCCGGGCGCATGGAGTTCAACCCCCAGCCCATGGAATTGAGCACTTTCTGCAACCGGTTGCTGGAAGAGTTTCGCCGCGCCGCCCCCGGCAATATCCGCTTTGCCTATTCTCCCCCCCTATGCAGGGAGGTATGCATGGATGAAAAACTGCTGCGGCATATCCTCAGCAACCTGCTTTCCAACGCCATCAAGTATTCGCCGCATGGCGGGACGGTTTCATTCGGCGCTGCCTGTAACGCCGATGCCGTGGTTTTCAAAATATGCGACCAGGGCATAGGAATCCCTGAGGAGGATTTGCCGCACTTGTTCGAAAGCTTCCACCGCGCCGGAAACGTCGGCAACATTTCCGGCACAGGGTTGGGACTCAGTATCGTCAAACGTTCGGTAGAACGTCACGGCGGCGACATAGAAATAGAAAGCCGGCTCGGACTGAACACGACTTTCCTGGTTACGATTCCCTTGCAGCAGACATAGCGGTGGTCATGCAAAACGCCTCCATTGCCGTTATAGGCGCGGGTCCGGCTGGACTGATGGCCGCAGAAGTGCTGATACGGAACGGATACCGGGTGCATGTCTTCGATGCCATGCCTTCGGCAGGACGCAAACTGTTGATGGCCGGCAAGGGTGGACTCAATATTACTCATTCGGAAGCCTTCGACAATTTTGTGACGCGTTACGGCGACCGGCAAAGCCGGCTCAAACCCTTGATCCGCAATTTCGATGCAGCGGCAATCACCGAATGGCTGAAGCAACTGGCAATCGGCACCTTCACCGGCACATCCGGGCGTATCTTTCCGAGCGAGATGAAATCGGCGCCATTGTTGCGCGCCTGGCTGCGCAGGCTCCGCAGCGAAGGCGTGCAGTTCCACATGCGCCACCGCTGGAAGGGCTGGGATAAAAACCATCAAGCACTGCTGTTCGATACCGTGCATGGCGAACAAACCGTTAACACGAATGCGACCGTGCTGACCCTGGGCGGCGGCAGTTGGTCCAGGCTCGGCTCCGACGGCCAGTGGGTTGGGCTGTTAAAATCGCGCGGTATCGCTATCGCCGATCTGGTGCCGTCGAACTGCGGATTCGATACCGATTGGAGCGATCATTATTGTCAGCGCTTTCAAGGCCAAGCGCTGAAACCGGTCGCGCTGTCGGTCATGCAGGGCGATGGCGGCTACGCCTCGCGCATGGGAGAACTGACCGTTACCGCCACCGGTCTGGAGGGCAGCCTGATTTACGCATACAGTCCGCTGCTGCGCGAACAAATCCAAACCTTCGGGGAGTCCGTCGTTTATCTGGACTTATTGCCGGGCAAGGACAGCCTGAAGCTGCAAAAAGCGCTGGCAAAACCGCGCGGCGCAAAATCCTGGCCGCACCACCTGCGCAGTTGCGCCGGGCTGACCGGCGCAAAAGCAGGGCTGCTGCGCGAAGTTTCATCGCCCGAGGACTGGAGCGACTCGCAATATCTGGCCGAACTGATCAAACGGCTCCCGGTCAGACTGTTATCCACCCGCCCGCTGGACGAAGCGATCAGCAGCGGCGGCGGCGTTTGCTTCGAAGCGTTGGACGAATCGCTAATGCTGCAACAGCTGCCGGGCGTTTTTTGCGCAGGGGAAATGCTGGACTGGGAAGCGCCGACCGGCGGCTATCTGCTGACCGCCTGTCTGGCGAGCGGCCGCGCTGCGGGTCATGGGGTAATTCGGTGGCTGGATAGCCGTTCGTAAATTTACCGCGGCAGTTTGAAGCAGCGCGCCTTTGACTTGGATTCTATGGATATAAATATCCTGATGGTATTACTCTAGCATTGGCAGCACGCAGAAAGTCCAGATTTTCCCTCAAAGAATTAAGTTGATTAGGATCTGTTAATTAAAAACCGTTACAGTTTAAATAAAAAATAACTGTAAAATAATAAACATGAAAGCAATTGATGTCGCGCTTGTTTTTTAGCAGCTCATTAGGCGAGGAAGACATGAAGTACGATAGATACGTGATTTTAGATTGTGAACTAGCCTGTTCTAACATTTTACGGAAGCAGAGGGATATTAGCTTCACAAAGTTCAAATCTCATGAAGCCGATTATATACGCCTTGACCCCATAACATTGATGAATCCTCCAGACAATGCACTGGGTGAGCTAACACCGTTTTCAAAAATAATAATAATCGGACATGGAAGTAAAAAGGAGGCTACCATATCACCCGCCACTAACAATAGCATTGATAAAGATCTTAGCAGTATAACCCCAGATCTTATTGCAACCTTCCTACAAAAATACATACCAATGAAAGCCGGCCACGACGACGAGGAGCGAGTATATGAAATAAGGAGTGGGTTTATAAAAAGAAGGCTTACACTGCAATTGTGTGTTTGCTACGCGGCAGACATAAACGGAGAAAAAGAAATTCTAATGTCCTCACTATATGAGCAATTCATTGCGAAACAACTTCAAAAAATACATCTGGTTGGATATAAAAAAAAGGTCTGGACAACCCAAATACAAAGATTTCCCCTCCACCATAAACTCGGCGAACTCCAATTAGCAAAGATGTCTCCGGGAGACAAATTTGAATTTTTCAAAAAAAATCAAGAGCGAATAAACAATAAATTCATTATTACCCCGGAATCATATGATGACTATAATAATAAACAAAAAGACAGTCCATTATTATGCTACGACATAGACTGGAAGATGTTCAGACTGGAAATACTTAAACAGTTACACGTAGAAATAAAAAGCGATCACTGGAGCACAAAAGGACAGAAGTTTTTCGGCGATAAAAAACCCCCTACAGGCATACAGGAAATAAGGAAATTATTTCGCGAAGAATCTTTCAGCGACGAAACCGAATATGATCCTCACAAACATGGAGATCTGTTCAAAAAAACATTAAAAATAATAAATAGTAGACTTAAGAATAGCGGCTCAAACAGGGATACCTATACCACTGATTTTTATCAAAGATATAAAGAAACCATGGAAATGGATACTCCTTAATGATGGCGCAACCCAAAATGACATCCACTTTACTTACCCTCCCAATAATCTTGTGCATTGATTTAATTTAATATTTTACCATGTCATACGATTCAAAGTT
Source organism: Candidatus Methylospira mobilis (assembly GCF_009498235.1). Lineage (NCBI taxonomy): Bacteria > Pseudomonadati > Pseudomonadota > Gammaproteobacteria > Methylococcales > Methylococcaceae > Candidatus Methylospira > Candidatus Methylospira mobilis. The sequence goes on from NZ_CP044205.1 coordinate 3,219,041, forward strand.
AATTGTGTGGAGCAGAGTGTATCTTACTGCGAAGCTGAGCCTGATTACTGTATTGGTTGTTATGACATCCAGCTGCACATTGATGCAGAAAGCCGTTGAATGGCCAGTGAAAAACATGAATGAGTTGTTTACTGCTCAAACACCGGCCAAGCCTGTCGATCTGGTCGCTCTACAAGATAGTCTACTCAGGTTTACCGACAGCTATGTCGGCAGCGTCTCGCAATCAACCGGCAAACTCAAACGTGACGGCGTGGCGCTGTCCCGCGAACAGCAAGTCGCACTCAATCTAAAGTTGACTTCCGATATGCTGTCGCTGGCGACCAGCGCTAATTCATTGATCAATTTAATCAACATGGTGGTGTATGTGAGCACCATGCGCATAATGGTCGGAGAAAATTGGACGCCGAGTCAGAACGGCATGGATGAAATGCCCCTGCTGGCTGTGCTTCGCGATCGCGAGGAAAACATATGGGAGATCGCTTCGCAGTGGCTGACGGCGGAGCAGCGTCTGCAGCTGCGTCAGGCCATTGAACAATGGCGTAAAATCGGAAGCCGTACTCAACAGAATAGCAGCGGTTTTGCCAGCATATCGCTGGTCAATCAAATTCTTTCCGATACGGAAGTGAAAGAGGCGACAAATAAGCAAAGTGTCTTTACGCTGCTCGATATCGATCCGTTAGCGAGCTTGGATCCCGCAGCAAAAGAGTTGACCGAAACGCGTTTATTTGGAGAGCGCACGTTGTTTCTCAGTAAACGAATGCCGCAGATTATCGCTTGGCAGCTGGAGCAGCTTACCGCTCAATCGATCGAGCAGCCGGAAGTTAAAGCCATGGTGTCGAGTGCCGAGCAAATTGCAGCGGCAGGAGTGCGAATTGGCGGGGTCTTGGAGCAAGCTCCTTCATTGATCCGTAGCGAGCGGAAAAATTTGATCGCTGAACTCAATTCGGCTCAAGCCGGTTTAACTGCACTATCGGTGCAGTTTGGCAGCGTCTTCGAGCAAGGCGGCAAGATGGCCGAAGCGACCGGAAAAACTCTCGAAGCTTTCAGAGCCCTCACGGTGCAGTTGAACGAGAACGCCGGGCATACGGGTTCTCAAACGTTCGATGTTCATGACTATGAAGTGCTGGCGGCGCGCGTAGATACCGCCGCTGAGCATTTAACCGAGCTGCTGCGCGCCTTGCAACCCGGCCTGGAACCCGCCGCAGTCGCTAAATTAACCGCGCTGATCGGGACTCTTACTCAACAAACGCAGCAATCAGGTCAAGCGATGATTGATTACGCGTATCGGAAGATACTTACGATGGTGGTTCTGAGCGTTGGAGTGGTTTCCATATTCACGGTGGTCACTTTTTTTATCTGCAAGTGCATTTCAATAAAATTAAACCGGACGATGTAGCACCGCAGCAAGTATTACGGCTTGAGGTCCATGGCAATGAGCCATGATCGAATTTGATGTATGTAGCCTCAAGATCCCGATTGTTCGTGATGCCGGTGTCGCCGACCGCAAGGGTGACAAGTGTTTCTTCGGCGCGATTTGCGGGGCTCGGGCCGATTAATTCGCTAATCGGGATAGGAAGAAGTCTCACGGCTCCTCCCTCCCACAACACCGGACATACGGGTCACGTATCCGGCGTTTCGATGATCGACAATTCTGCCATGCTTTAGCGCGTAACGCATAAAGATGGCAGCCCCATGTTGCTGAACGTTTTCGCCGGCAGCGCAAGATTCAACGCCGGTGTTTTCGATAGCCGCCACGGCCCGTGCGCGGATTTGCTGGTATTCCAGGCTTCCCGCACCGTTACGCCGCGTTTGCGCAACTCCCGATATCCGGCGCTCCCCCATTGTTTCCACTGGTAGCATCTCAGTCGGCGTCGTATCCACTTGTCGATCTCCCGCAGAGGGCTCAGTACTTCGGCGATGCCGAAATACGCTTTCCAACCAAGCAGGGCGGTTCTTAGCTCGGCGATGATGTCGATCAAGCGGCGGCCTCGGGTTCGACGCGTCAGGTCGCGAATCCGGTTTTTGAGTTTCGCCAGTGACGGTTCCGACACTTTGAGCCGGGCATCTCCCCGGCTTAGCGTAAACCCTAAAAATTTCCGGTTCCATGGCCTGTCCACCGCACTTTTTCGTTCATTTTCATCCGAGTACCACGTTGGCCGGTACCGGCGATAGGGGCCCGCCTTGCGGCACGCCCTGCGTTGTCGGTACGATAAGGGTGTCGATGCGCACGCCCGTTTTCAGGTAGGTGTTGATCAGGCGCAACAGCGCTCGATCCGGTACGTGACGTTGAAGACGGTTCATCAGCCGGTCATGGTTGACGCGGTCGAAGAAGGCCTCCAGGTCCATGTCCACCACCCAGCGGTAGCTGTCGCGGACTTGCTTCTGTATTTCGCGCACGGCCTGATGGGCCGAGCGTTCGGGACGAAAGCCGTAACTGTGACGGTGAAAGTGCGGTTCCCATTGCGCGCTGACAACTTGCGCAATGGCTTGCTGGATAAAGCGGTCCACTGCCGTTGTATACCCAGCGGTCGGGTTTTTCCATCGGCTTTGGGTATCTCCACGCGCAATACCGGCTTGGGGCGATACACGCCTGCTACCAGTTGCGCGCGGATTTCCAGCCAGTGCTGTTTGAGGTAGACCGGGAGTTCTTCGACGGTCATGCCGTCGATTCCCGGCGCGCCTTTGTTCTGGCGGACTCGCTTGAGGGCGCGCTGCAGGTTGTCGCGTGCAAGCACGCGTTCCAGCAATCCGACAGGGTTTGCGGACTCGGATAATTCAGACTCTCCAACACCGGGTTCATCGCACGGCTGGGCCGCGCCCGGCTCAGGCCGGTTGTCAGATGCTATCCCGTTGTTCTTCATCTCGATACCCTCGTCGTTCATCGTTCGGGCCTTCGACTGGGGCCAACCAGCCTACTATGCCCTCGGCTGACTCCTGCCCGGCGGTCAGAATCGCTTGCGCGTTTCTCAGTGCGGCTTTGCCGCACACCGGGCAGGCCTCCCGCGGTAAGACACGAAACTTTCCTCGCGTAGACGCCGGATTTACAAAATACATCCCTATCGCAGATGGAGGGCTTTATGGTCACGTGCCCACTTGCCCCGAATGTATCACGCCTCATATCCGGTTTTTGTTCATCGCCCCGCGATTTCGCCTTGGACTTCCTCCAGACCCCGCCTCGCGACGACGCCCTTGCCCTTTGGCTAACCTTCGGCTCTGCGTAAACCTGGTATCGGGACTTTCACCCGACTAGTTTCGTGCCATGCACGGCACACACGTTTGAATTAAGGGGCGCCGTTAGGCGTCCCGCTTGAATGATTGGTTGGACGAAGCCGCTACGCGGAGAAACAGCCCATCCCCAGCAAGTTCGCATTCCAGTGCACGCTCAAAAAGATGAAAATGCAACCTCATCCCCGGCTCGGGGTTTTTTACTCATGAGGACGTATCGTAATGAAACCACATTTCCCCAGAGATTTCGAACAAAACTATCAAACCCTTCTCAAGCGACTTAAACTCAATGGCTTGCAACCCAAAACGATCGAAGCTTATTCTCGCGCCGTGCGTCGGGCGGGTGAGCGTTTCGCGTTTCAAATTGACGCATTGACCGAACAGCAGTTAACCGATTATTTCGCCGAACTGCTGGCATCCCACTCATGGAGTACCGTCAAACTCGACCTTTATGGCCTCAGGTTTTACTATGAGCATGTGCTGCACCAACCCTGGGTTGCGCCCGATCTGATCAAGCCGCCCAGATCGCAGCAGTTGCCTGATATTGTGACGGTCGAGCAAGCCCAACAAATCTTCGCGGCCACGCGCGTACTCAGTTACCGCGTGTTTTTTTATACCCTTTACAGCATGGGGTTACGGCTCGGCGAAGGACTGCGGCTGCAAGTCGGCGATATCGACGCGACGCGCCAGCGTGTGCATATCCGCGATGCCAAGGGCAACAAGGATCGTTTCGTGCCGCTACCCGTCGCCACTCTGCGGGTACTGCGCCGCTTCTGGCAAGTCCATCGCAACCCGATATTGTTATTCCCCAACCGGCTGGGCGGTCTGAAGCAGGCCCATCGTGCCGTCACGCCCCTCGACCGTGGCGGTGTGCAAAACACCTTGCGTATCGTAACGCAGGCCTGCGGGATTAAAAAAAACTCACGCCGCACAGCCTGCGCCACAGCTACGCAACCCACCTGATCGAAGCGGGTGTCGATCTGCTCGAAGTGCAGCAGATTCTCGGCCACCACTCCATACTCACCACCACGCGCTACACCCGCCTCACCCACCGCACCCAGGACAATGCCAAAGCACGCATCGACGCGCTGATGGATCGGATCGCAATCGGCTGGGGGAAAGTCAAATGATCCGGCTGGCCGATATCATTCAGACTTTCGAAGCCGAGTTTTTGCAACAATACACCGGCCAACTCCTGGCGGTCCAACGCAACGCACTCTCCGCGATCAGGAACTGCCGCAGCGCCATAAGCCCAAAAATGCAGGCTGAATGCAGCGACTGCGCACATCAAATCCGGGTGCCGCACTCCTGCGGACACCGCAGTTGCCCGCATTGTCAGGCGCACGAATCGCAGCGCTGGATCGAACGACAGGTCGAAAAATTAGTGCCGGGCGACTATTTTCTGATCACATTCACCCTGCCGGCAGAACTGCGCCCGCTTGCCTTGAACAACCAGCAGGCCATATACCCACTGATCCTGCAATGTGCCTGGGACACGATACATAGCTTCAGCCAAAACGACAAAGCGCTGCAAGGCACCCCCGGGGCTGTCGCCGTATTGCATACCCACTCACGCGCACTGGATTACCACCCGCACACGCATCTGGTCGTACCCGCCGCAGCGATTGACAGCAAACGGCGGTTATGGCGCACCAAAAAAGCGAAGTACCTGTTCGACCACAAAGCCCTCGCCAAAGTATTTCGCGCCAAAATGCTGGATGGCATCCGACAAGCCGGGCTGGGCTTACCCAGGCGTTATCCGGAAAAATGGGTGGTTGATTGCAAAAACGTCGGCACGGGCGAAAAGGCATTGGTTTATCTGGGGCGTTATCTGTACCGTGGCGTGATACCGGAAAAGAACATCCTCCGCTGCGAAAACGACCAGGTGACGTACCGCTATCAAAACAGCAAAACCAAAAAGATAGAGCGCAGAACGGTCAGCGGTGTCGCGTTCTTACGCATGATACTGCAACACGTTCTACCCAAAGGCTTCCGCCGCGCCCGCAACTTCGGCTTTTTACATCCCAACAGCAAACGGCAGATCAAACTGCTGCAATTGCTCTTGAATCGTAAGCGCGTAACGCCACCATCTATTCCTGCGCTTACGCCTGCGGTTTAATATCCATAACGGCAAAGGGCAGCAACTCATCAATACGGCTGTTGGGCCAGACCGGCAGTTTTTCCAGCGTGTCTTTCAACCAGCGCGCCGGGTTAAGTCCATTGAGTTTGGCTGTGCCCAATAAGGTCTGTATTGCGGCGGCGCGTTGACCTCCACGCTCGGAACCGGCGAACAGCCAGTTCTTTTTGCCGATGGCAATAGGACGAATGCTGTTTTCCACCGGGTTGTTGTCGATCGGCAGATGGCCGCTGTCGGCATAGCGGATCAGGGCAGGCCAGCGTTTGATTGCGTAATCCAGCGCTTTGGCGGAGCCGCCGCCGTTGGCAGTACGCGCGCGGGTTTCGATCAGCCAGTCATGCAGGGCTGTTAGTTCGGGCTTGCTTTTTTCCTGGCGCAGTTGCTTGCGTGCTTCGATGTCCATCGTTTTGCCTTCGCCTTCTATCGCGTACAGCCTGGCAATACGCTGCAGGGCTTCCAGCGCCATCGGGCAGCTATTGGCTTTATGCAAATCGAAGAATTTCCGGCGCGCATGCGCCATGCAGCCCAGTTCGATACAGGGCTGCGCGCCCTCGCGGTCGGCAGCAAACAGGGATTTGTAACCGCCATAGTCGTCGACCATGAGGTGACCGTGCCAGTTGCCGAGGAAGTGGCGCGCATGTGCGCCGCTACGTCCGGGCTGATAGTCGAAGACGATGATGCGAGGCCCCGGTTCCAGATCATTGCTGCGGTAGGCCCACAGGTAGGCCTTTTTGGTTTTGCCGTTGCCGGGATCGAGTTGCGCCACCGGCGTCTCATCGGCGTGTAGGGCGTTGCGCTGCAACAGATGCCAGGCAAGCCGGTCTACCAGCGGTTGTAACGCCACACCGACACGACCAACCCAGTCTGCCAGCGTCGAACGCGACAGGATCACGTCGTCGCGCGCGGCGATCTGTTCAAGACGATAGAGCGGGAGATGATCCTGGTATTTGCCGATCATCACCCAGGTGAGCAAGCCGACCGCCGCCATGCCGCCATCAATAATGGCGGGTGCAATCGGCGCAGCCTTGACCGTCTCGCAGGCCTTGCACGCGTATTGCGGGCGGATATGGCGGTGGACAAAGAATTTGGCCGGTTCGACATCCAGCTGTTCGGTGATGTCTTCGCCGATTTTGACCAAGTCTTTACCGCACTGTCCGCACAGGCAGGATTCCGGTTCGTGACGGTGTTCGATGCGCGGCAAATGTTCTGGCAGCGGTTGACGGCCTGCGCGCGGACGCCTGGGTCTGGCGACGGTGGTGCAGGGTTGTTCTTCGACCAGCTGTTCGACTTGCGCTTCAACGGCGGAGAGGTCTTCGTTCCAGGTGTCTTCGAACAGATCGCGCTGCACAGCGGGCAGTGCTTCGCTTTTGACGCTGAAGCGGGTGCGGCGCAGGATGCTGAGCTCCAGGGTCAGCGCCTCGATCTTGATGTCCTTGATACGAATTTCATCGTCCTTGGCTTTCAGCGTTGCGTCGAACTGCTGTTCAGTTTCCTGCCGCGCCTGTTCGATCAACGAATCGATCGCCGATGCCAGCTGTGTTTTGGCCGCTGCTTCCAGATTCAGTTGATCGAGTTTAGCTTGTAAATTCATGGTGTTATTATACCCGATGCTCGGTAGGGAGTCACGCTGAAACCCGCATGAATGCTGGGTTTCAGCAGGTTTTTACGGAAAATGCAGGCGCTGTTCAAGCCCGTAAATCCGCCGACGGGACAGACGACAAGCGCCGTCAATCGACCCCGGCAATCAGCCATTCCCATTGCGCGACTGTGAGAGAAACACAGGGCTCTCCCGCCTTCGGCCCAATAAAGCGGCCCTCGTGCAAACGGCGCTGACATAACCACACTCCGGTGCCGTCCCACAGCAATACTTTGATGCGATTACCCGCACGATTGCGAAACACGAAGGCCGACCCCGCGCAAGGCGCATGTCCCAGCACCTGCTGCACATGGCTTGATAAACCGTCGATGCCGCGACGCATATCCACCGCCGCGACACTGAACCAAATCTGGACGGGATGAGCGATCAATCCAGACATTGCAGCAGCTCCGCCAACCAGCGAGGAGAAGTCGACGTTGAGAGTTCCAGGGTGTACCCCTGTCTTGTCCGCAATAGCAGCGCATGCGCCGCCGGTTCAGCTACTTTATCAATCGATACCGGCAAAAAACCGGCGCGCGAAGGTGAAAGAGGGCGAACCGCGGATGCTTCGGCATCCAGATGCCGCACCCAGTAGTTGAAAGTAGCCGGCTTCAGCTCGTTCCGACGGCTATATTCGACCTGACTCAGGCCGCTGGCTCGCCACTGCTCGATATGGCGTATCTGCTCTGCTTGCTTGTTATTCATGCTATTCATGCTTCGACTCCTCAAGGAAAATGCAAAGCATGACGGAAGACTTATTTTTTATGTAGACGGGACGACTGGACGCTTACCTTGAATCGGATACCCGATCCGGTATGGGTGGAGCCGAAAAAACGCCCGACGCTATGCTGCCCTTGTTGTGGCGGGGAAATGAAGATCGTGCGCACCGGCATCAAACCGGGATACGACCGCTTCACAATGGCGGAAGGAGCAGGATAGCGGGCAGCAACAGCGGAGATGAACATGTAATCGCATCCACCCACCCGCGCGTCCCGTTACCGGCTCTGACTTCAGGCGCGGAAGGACGCGGCTGGCCTGAAAATGGTCTAAACCGGGAGAATTCCACAGGGAAAGCTCGGTTCAATAAAAGCGTTGCTGCAACGGCAATGATGAAAAGGATAGAAAGGGCGCGAATGATGACCGAGCGCCCTCGAAAACCGAACTGCCCCAAAAGCTATTTCCATAGGAACCTCGTATCAACCGGGCTCGTCCAACAAACGGTTCAGATTGTGGCTCGCTTCGCGATCACAATCTAACCTTACTCGTTAGGCCGAAATAGCCAACAACACTGAATCTAGCAATGAACAGAAAAGCCAGAGGCGAAATCAGTGCGTATCATTTATTTGCTGCGCATGTATTTAGCGAATTACCTCAATATATTTCTCGCTTTGTTCAATAGCTACCCCAGATTTTACAAAAATCTGCCCAACTACATGTACATAGCATGGATGATTCTTTGCATGTTCAGGAAAATGTTCGCGAAAATAGTTTCCATCATATTTTTCTCCTAAACTAATGGGTTTAAAGCAGTTTTCAAGCATCTCCCAAGTAACTTTTATGTAATTTAACTCGCCAACTTGTACTGTAATAACCTCTTCGTCTATAGATTTAACTATGCGATATTCTGACTTATTTGTATTAATATCTGTGTTTTGTACAATTTCTGATTCAATAAGTTTTTTTGCTGACGCCCAATCCATCTTAATTCTCTCATTTTTACTATGTACCTTGACGATCCATTGCCTAATCGGGATAGGAAGAAGCCTCGCGGCCCCTCCCCCCCACAACACCGGACATACGGGTCACGTATCCGGCGTTTCGATGATCGACAATTCTGCCATGCTTTAGCGCGTAACGCATAAAGATGGCAGCCCCATGTTGCTGAACGTTTTCGCCGGCAGCGCAAGATTCAACGCCGGTGTTTTCGATAGCCGCCACGGCCCGTGCGCGGATTTGCTGGTATTCCAGGCTTCCCGCACCGTTACGCCGCGTTTGCGCAACTCCCGATATCCGGCGCTCCCCCATTGTTTCCACTGGTAGCATCTCAGTCGGCGTCGTATCCACTTGTCGATCTCCCGCAGAGGGCTCAGTACTTCGGCGATGCCGAAATACGCTTTCCAACCAAGCAGGGCGGTTCTTAGCTCGGCGATGATGTCGATCAAGCGGCGGCCTCGGGTTCGACGCGTCAGGTCGCGAATCCGGTTTTTGAGTTTCGCCAGTGACGGTTCCGACACTTTGAGCCGGGCATCTCCCCGGCTTAGCGTAAACCCTAAAAATTTCCGGTTCCATGGCCTGTCCACCGCACTTTTTCGTTCATTTTCATCGAGTACCACGTTGGCCGGTACCGGCGATAGGGGCCCGCCTTGCGGCACGCCCTGCGTTGTCGGTACGATAAGGGTGTCGATGCGCACGCCCGTTTTCAGGTAGGTGTTGATCAGGCGCAACAGCGCTCGATCCGGTACGTGACGTTGAAGACGGTTCATCAGCCGGTCATGGTTGACGCGGTCGAAGAAGGCCTCCAGGTCCATGTCCACCACCCAGCGGTAGCTGTCGCGGACTTGCTTCTGTATTTCGCGCACGGCCTGATGGGCCGAGCGTTCGGGACGAAAGCCGTAACTGTGACGGTGAAAGTGCGGTTCCCATTGCGCGCTGACAACTTGCGCAATGGCTTGCTGGATAAAGCGGTCCACTGCCGTTGTATACCCAGCGGTCGGGTTTTTCCATCGGCTTTGGGTATCTCCACGCGCAATACCGGCTTGGGGCGATACACGCCTGCTACCAGTTGCGCGCGGATTTCCAGCCAGTGCTGTTTGAGGTAGACCGGGAGTTCTTCGACGGTCATGCCGTCGATTCCCGGCGCGCCTTTGTTCTGGCGGACTCGCTTGAGGGCGCGCTGCAGGTTGTCGCGTGCAAGCACGCGTTCCAGCAATCCGACAGGGTTTGCGGACTCGGATAATTCAGACTCTCCAACACCGGGTTCATCGCACGGCTGGGCCGCGCCCGGCTCAGGCCGGTTGTCAGATGCTATCCCGTTGTTCTTCATCTCGATACCCTCGTCGTTCATCGTTCGGGCCTTCGACTGGGGCCAACCAGCCTACTATGCCCTCGGCTGACTCCTGCCCGGCGGTCAGAATCGCTTGCGCGTTTCTCAGTGCGGCTTTGCCGCACACCGGGCAGGCCTCCCGCGGTAAGACACGAAACTTTCCTCGCGTAGACGCCGGATTTACAAAATACATCCCTATCGCAGATGGAGGGCTTTATGGTCACGTGCCCACTTGCCCCGAATGTATCACGCCTCATATCCGGTTTTTGTTCATCGCCCCGCGATTTCGCCTTGGACTTCCTCCAGACCCCGCCTCGCGACGACGCCCTTGCCCTTTGGCTAACCTTCGGCTCTGCGTAAACCTGGTATCGGGACTTTCACCCGACTAGTTTCGTGCCATGCACGGCACACACGTCTGAATTCACCGGCCTGCGCGGCTTTTCGCGCAGGTCCGGTGGAATGATGGGTTAGGCGCAAGTTCTCAATCAGCACGTTCTGCATTTCCCCTAGTGCTACTTGATTTTAAGTTGCTCCAATTTCCCACCCGGGCCTTCCCATTCCTTTGCAATCTGTAAAGCGACCTCTTTGGGAAAAATGTCTGAAACCATGATCCAGTCGTATTCATCCAATGTCGCTAGCAACGTTGCGTTGTGCTCAACCACATCTGGAGTAACCGTGTCCGGTGTCTTAAGTCCTTCTAGGGGAAGTTCCTCCTCTGAGTATTCCTCTACCCCATTGAGGCATCTGCCAATCTTTAAGTAGCATGAGCCAGGGACGGTAATCATTCGAATACTAAAAATATTTGGATCGAGAAACTTAGGAAATCGCGATCTAAGCATTGGCAGAGCATCGTCGATTGCGGCGGGTAGAGCTGGGGCGACGGGATATTTCTGTGCGATATCAATCAATGCACAAATTGCTAGTTTCGGTGGCACATAAAAGAATTCCCTTCTCTTATTAACGCGATAGGCAGAGAAGTGTGCGTGAATTTCTCTTTCAGCCTCATCTACGTCATTAACGAGCATGTCGTACAGGACAATAAAGTCGGTCGGGACACCTGTAGCTGAAGAAATATTGCGAGCTCGTCTCTCCGAGGTGTCTTCGGTTAGCCCAATCTTGACCATATTGGGGAATGACGGGTTCAGCAGAACATAGATGAAGCCATTGGCCATTATGATTTTCTGTTAGTGCTTGAGTTTTGTATGTGGCGCCTAACGTTTGACGTGAGGGGCGGCCGGAGCCGGAGGGAACCCAAAGCGCAGCCTTGGGCCGTCCCGCTCGACGGAATTGTTGGGCTCCACGCTCTCACATCCAAATATCCACTTGGTAGTATCCAGCAGGGATTCAGCATATTTGTTACCCCCATTGAGTCACAGATACTGAGTCGCCCTCTCTCTAAGAAGAAAAACGGATCAACGAAGGCTCGAACACAGTCAGAGAACTCGTTAATCGCGTGAGTCAGATTCATCAGAAGCGCGAAATTGTTGCTCTGCCATGCTTCAGAGCGACCCGCGTATTGTGCGTAGTCGTCACGCCAGACCTTCTTCCAAGTCTTATCCTCTTGATAGAAACCCGCATCTGCACGCGGCGATGCAAGAGTCATATAGTGATCTGCATAGAAGAAATATAACATCCCGCTACCGGTAACTAATCCGGTAGACCGCACCGGCCAGATCGTCGGAAACCAGCAGCGCGCCGTCCGGCATTTCCAGTATATCAACCGGACGCCCGGAAGCCTTGCCATCGGCATGCAGCCAGCCCGAGGCGAAAACCTCTTCAGCTACCGGTTTTCCATCCTTGAACCGCACCAGCGCCACGCGATAGCCTTGCGGCTGCGTGCGGTTCCACGAACCGTGCTGCGCGACAAACAACTGACCTTGATAATTGGCGGGGAACTGTTTGCCCTGGTAGAAACGTATGCCCAGCGGGGCGACATGCGCCGGAAACTTCCAGGCCGGCGGCTCGAACTCAGCACAGGCATGCTGCCCGCCGTATTCGGGATCGGCGATATTGCCGGCATGGCACCATGGGTAACCGAAATGCTGGCCTGCATGCGCCACATGATTCAGTTCGTCCGCCGGCGCGTCGTCGCCGAGATAATCGCGTCCGTTATCGGTTGCATACAACTCGCCGGCTCCGGGCAGCCAATCGAAGCCTACCGAATTGCGTAAGCCTTTGGCATAAACTTCGAAACGACTGCCATCCGGATTCATCCGCGTCAGAGCGGTAAATATTTCGTTTGAAGGAAGACAGATATTGCACGGCGCGCCTACCGGCACGTAAAGCTTATGGTCGGGTCCGACGCGCAGGTATTTCCAGCCGTGGTGTTTTTCGTTCGGAAAACCGGAATACACCGGCTCGAACGACGCGTTGCCGTCCAGATGACGCACCACGTCCTTGATCTTGATGATGCGATGCAGTTCGGCTATGTAAAGATCGCCCTGATACCAGGCTACCCCGTTGGGAACATTGAGTCCCTGAATGATCGTGCGCACCGTTTCGGCATGCCCATCGCGATCCCTGTCCTGCAGGGCATAGACATTGCCTTCGGTCATGGTGCCAACGTAAACCGTTCCATCGTCACCCAGTGCAAGCGATCTGGCGTTGGGGGTCTGGTCGGAATAGCGCGTAATATGAAAACCGGCCGGGACGTCGATTCCCGGAATATCTCCGGGCAACGCTTCCGCCTGAACCAGATGCGATAGTCCCAGCAATGCAAGAGGCGACAGTACGGCTATAAATCGCGATTTATACATATCAGCCCCTTCGATAGGACATTACCTACACGGAAAACGAAGAACCGCAGCCGCAGGTAGTGCTTGCATTAGGATTACGGATCACGAATTGAGAGCCGGAAACGTCTTCCTTATAATCGATTTCCGCGCCGCTCAGGTATTGTATGCTCATTGCATCAATCAAGACCTTCACGCCGTTTTTCTGAATTTCGGTATCGTCTTCATTGGCCGACTCGTCAAACGTGAATCCGTATTGAAAGCCGGAACACCCGCCGCCCTGCACATAAACGCGCAGCATCAAATCAGGATTACCTTCTTCGGCAATCAACTCGCTGACTTTGGCCGCAGCAGTATCGGAGAAAATGATGGATTCGGATGATTGCGTCATAATGAGACCTGCAGGATGTTTATTGAAGGTTGATTTTGTCAATTCCAAGTATTTAAGTCAACTTTACCACAGGCCAATGCCGGATAAGGCTATGTTCTACCCCAAAGCTTACCAGACCTTGGCGAACCCTCTCCTGCCACGCGCTATCCGTGTCCCCGCCACCTCGATAAACTTTGGGGAGCTTTACGTGGGTTCGGATATGCTCAGATAACGACTTAGACGGAACAAGAGTTACCAGGATTCAGCTCAGCAATTTCCTCCCATGCCCAGCTGTGCCGGAATGCCGCCCGGCGGTTGCACTGAGGCTCAGCCCATGGCGGGCAGCCTGCGGCCTTACCGGTTAACGTGTCCCCCAAGCCCGCGCATCCACCGGAAACCAGGCTGGATATAAATACCGGGAAGTTATTTTAGCCATATCCTAATCGGCATTACCCCAGGCAAGCACCTCAAGCTCCACCCTGGCGACGCCGGAACGCATCATATCCAGTTCTCGCGCTGCGCGCGTGGAAATATCGAGAATGCGGCCGCCTCCTAACCTGTTATGGTCGTTGATTCTAACTTCGGTACTTTTGAAGTTGCGCAAATTGGTTATCCGAATCAAGGTTCCAAACGGCAGATGAGCATGGCACGCGGTCAATGCATCCTTGTTGTAGCGCTCTCCGTTCGCAGTGCGCCGGCCATGAAAACGTTCGTGATAAAAAGACGCGACTCCCATCTGTTTATGTTTACGTTTCTCGACCGTGTTGCGCTCTACAATTGACAGCTCCTCGCCATGCACACCCAAACAAGATAAAAACAACCCCAATGCGAATAAAAATTTACTCGCCCATTTATAGCGTAACATCCGATACCCCCCTAGTCTGAAAATCAGACCGAGCACCCAAAATAGCGGCTATCCCTGGATTTCCAAAAATCACATTGATAGCCGCCTTCAACGAAGGGAATCTCTAAAAACTCGAAAAATCCTTTTCCCAGCAAGACCGTATTTCAGGTAATACTTTGAAATCAACAAAATACACACTCAGAAACACCAGCCTTCTCCTCAAAACTGCTGCTAGCCGCTCATCCTGAGCAGCATTTTTGAATGCATCAGCTTTGCCATTTCTCCACAAGGGAGAGGGAGTTTTTAGAGGTTCCCCATAACAGTTCCCCTACCCAGATAACGAAATTTATATCTGAGGATAAGCAAGGCTAACACAATCAGCAATGGTAATGTCACCAATAAATTCCCAAACCGGACATAAGGCGTACTGCCGACCATGGGTTGAACACTCCCTTTCAACGCCGTACGCTCGAACAATGGCGCTACGCCGAGCAGACTTCCTCGCTCCGAAATTATCGCCGTAACCCCGGTATTGCTTGCTCTCAGCAGATAGCGGCCCGCCTCCAGCGCGCGCAAGCGCGCCATCTGCACATGCTGAAAAGGCGCAATTGAGCGCCCAAACCAAGCGTCGTTGGTAACATTAACCATATACGCGGCTTGGGGCAAGCCAAAACGGGAATCGTCGGCAAAAATATCTTCGTAACAGATCGAAGGCGCGAACAAAAAGCCTGCCGCCGTCAACGGCGATTGCCGCGGGGAGCCTTGGGTGAAATCGGCCATCGGAATCTGCAGTATATCCAATAGAAATCCCAGCACCCGGCGTAACGGCACATACTCGCCGAATGGGACAAGATGGCGCTTGAAATACCAGCCCTGCTGTTCTCCCAGGCTTATCAGCGCGTTGTAGTTCCGTTTATCGCTAAAATCGAAATAGGGAATACCTATCAGCACATCGCTGCCGCGCGCATGCGCTTCCTGCTGCAGCTTGTTCAGAAACACGTCCTTGACCTGATGATAAAACGCCGGTACTGCCGTTTCAGGCCATATCACCAAACGCGCATCGAGATTTTGGCGCGTCAAATCACGATAAAGCATCAAGGTTTCACGTTGCGATTCAGCCTGCCATTTCACATCCTGAGACACGTTCCCCTGCAACAGGGCAACGGAAAAGGGCTCTCCGGCCGCGCGTGTCCACTCGATCTTACTCAAACCGTAACTGACGGCCGGAATGATCAGTAATATCGACAACCAGGCATGGCGTGCGGATCCGCGAGCTGCAATCGCCAGCACTGCGGTACCAGCCATCACCGCAACAGCAAGACCGGCGCCATAGACCCCGGCAATCGGCGCCACGCCTTGCCCCAGAACGGTATCGACCTGACTGCCCCCGGTTTCCAGCCAGGTAAATCCGGTCAAAAACCAGCCTCTAAACCACTCGCACAAAATCCAAAGCCCCGGAAAAACCATCACAAGCCTGACTCGTTTAGATACATGAGAGAATAAGCGTGACGACAACCATCCCGCTAACGCGGGATACAAGGCCAGAAACAGGATAAAAGCCACGCTCAGCAATCCGGCGGCAAGGACACTGGCTGCAGCATAATCGTGCATGCTGATATATATCCACGATACGCCGATGCCGAATTGGCCCACGCCGAACAGATAGCCGCGCAAAAAAGCCTGCTTGGGACTGGCATTCAGCCAGACAAAAAAAAGCAGAGCGAGAGAAGGCAACGCCACCCAGGGAGCTTCGAATGGAGAAAACGCAAACGGGAACAGCATGCCCCCCAACAACGGGAGCAGCAAATTCATCCGAGCTTTATTTCCCGGTAACGCCATCAGCGAGAGCATAAGCCGGCCGGTAGCATGATTTTTGCAGCGCCGACGCCAGATAACCTGCGTCCGGACAACGCAACGATCAAGGCGCATAACCACTTTTAACACGCATGTTCAGGAGCCGGCCGCGGAGAGCTTTAACAGATTCAGGCGGCGATCGTCAGCCTGAATTACAGAGAAGTGGAACTGGTCGATATCAAGCGCATCCCCTCTTTTGGGCACATGACCAAAGCGATTGACAATCAAACCGCCCATGGTATCGAATTCCTGCTCATCAAAATCAGTTCCGAAACGTTCATTAAACAGTTCTATCGGCGTCAGCGCCTGCACCAGGTATTCCGAAGGCTTGATTTCGATAATAAACTCCTCGTCACCCGGATCGTGTTCGTCTTCTATATCGCCTACTATCTGTTCCAGCACATCTTCGATGGTCACCAGGCCGGCAGCCGCGCCGTACTCGTCGACAACTATCGCCATATGGCTGCGGTTGGCTCGGAACTCTTTCAGCAATACGTTTAAACGCTTGCTTTCCGGAATAAAATGCGTCGGGCGCATGATTTCATAAACGTGTTTGGATACATTCGCGGAGCGATAACCCAACAAGTCCTTGGCCAGCAGGATGCCCAACACCTCGGAACGGTCTTCCCCAATAACGGGATAGCGCGAGTGTCCCGACTCGGTCACCACCGGAAACACATCCTCGGGCACCGCATCATGCTCGATTACCACCATTTTGGAACGTGGCACCATGATATCGCCGGCACGCAACCCCGAGAACGCCATGATACCTTCTATCATCGCCATGGCATCGGGATCGATCAACTGCCGCCGTTCCGCATCGTGTAAAAACGCCAGCAAATCCTCTTGATCCTCGGGCGCACCCGCCAAAAAGTGTCCCAGGCGTTCGAGCCAGCTACGCCGCTCGCCCGGCTGATCTTCACTCACAAAACCTCCTCGTAAGGGTTGGCAAAGCCGAGCGTATGCATTATTTGAATTTCCGCAGACTCCATCCTGTCCGCATCCGCCGGTTCGATATGATCGTAGCCCTGCAAATGCAGTACGCCATGTACAACCATGTGCGCCCAATGCGCCGCTAATGTTTTTCTCTGTTCTCGCGCCTCGCGCTCCACCACCGCCGCGCAGATCGCCACGTCGCCCAAAATGACGCTATCGATGCCGGGCGGCGCTTCGAACGGAAAGCTGAGCACATTGGTCGGCACCGGTTTATTGCGAAACATGCCGTTCAACTCGGCGCTTTCTGCTTCATCCACCACGCGCACCACCAGTTCGGCATCGCTCAGGCCGGATACGGCCGCGCGCGTCCAGCCCGCAATATCCGCCTCGGAAGGCAGTTGCTGCGCGCCGCTGCATGCATTCTGAAACTCGACATCAATCATGGCGTCCGCCCGGTCCACTCTCGAAGGCTTCATAAGCCTGTACGATACGCTGTACCAGCGGGTGGCGCACCACATCCTTGGCGGTAAAAAAGGTAAAACTGATGCCCTCTACCTCGCGCAACACATCCAGCACCTGCCGCAAACCGGAATCGCGTCCGCGCGGCAGATCGATCTGTGTGATATCGCCGGTAATGACTGCGCGCGAACCGAAACCGACGCGCGTCAAAAACATCTTGATCTGCTCCGTCGTGGTATTCTGGGCTTCGTCCAAAATGATAAATGCATCGTTGAGGGTGCGTCCACGCATAAAAGCCAGCGGCGCCACCTCGATCACCTGACGCTCGATCAAGCGCGCCACGCGATCGAAACCGAGCATTTCATAGAGCGCGTCATAGAGCGGGCGCAAATAGGGATCGACCTTTTGCGCTATATCGCCCGGTAAAAAACCCAGCTTTTCACCCGCTTCAACCGCAGGACGCGCCAGAATCAGCCGCCTTACTTCTTCTTTTTCCAAAGCCGAAACCGCCGCGGCGACTGCCAGATAGGTTTTTCCGGTACCGGCAGGGCCGATGCCGAAGTTGATATCGCATTGTTGGATACGCCGCAGATAAGTTTGCTGATTCTCGCCGCGCGGCTTGATAACGCCGCGCTTGATGCGTATAACGGCACTCTGCTGATCGGAATCGGCGTTTGCGGAAGCGGCCGGAGCCATTCCAGCCTCCTGCAGCGCCAAATGCACGCGCTCGGGAGTCAACTGTTCGTTGCGCGTGGCTTCATACAGCGCGTGTATCACCTGAGCCGCAACCTGAACCGGCACAGTGGAGCCGGTGATCTGAAATTGATTGCCGCGGGTGGCGACTTCCACGCCCAAACGCCGCTCGATATGCTTCAGATTGTCGTCAAACTGGCCACACAAAGCCAGAAGACGCTCGTTGTCGTCGGGAAGCAGGCTAAACTGCACCCTGTTGGAACTATTTTCAGACACAGGAATGGTCCATCAGAGAAACATCGCCGGTTTCGATTCGGCCGATTAATCTGCCGCGCAAAGAATTTGGCAGAGCCTCGGTGATGATGACATCGGCAAACTGTCCGACCAGCCGCGCATGACCGTCAAAATTGACCACGCGATTATTCTCGGTTCGTCCGCTCATTTGTGTCACCTGTTTACGTGAAACGCCTTCCACCAGCACGCGCTGTACCGTACCCACCATTTTCCGGGAAATTTCCATAGCCTTTTCGCTGATTTTTTTCTGCAATGCGGCCAGTCGCTGGCGCTTTACTTCGATATTGACAGTATCGGGCAAGTCGGCGGCGGGGGTGCCGGGCCGGGCGCTATAGATAAAGCTGAACGACAAATCAAAACCGAGGCGGTTTATCAAATCCAGGGTATCGGCAAAATCGGCGTCGCTTTCGCCCGGAAAACCGATGATAAAATCGGAAGACAGGCTGATATTCGGCCTGACAGCTCGCAGGCGCCCGATCTTGTCGATATATTCCTCGCGTGTATGACCGCGTTTCATCAACGACAGGATACGATTACTGCCGCTCTGCACCGGCAAATGCAGATGATCGACCAACATCGGGATTTCGGCATAAGCCTGTATCAGGCTGTCGCTGAATTCGACCGGATGCGAAGTGGTATAGCGCAGGCGCCCCAAACCGGGAATCGCCGCAACATGATGCAACAGCAACGCGAAATCGATGATATCGCCTTCATCATCGACACCGCGATAGGCGTTGACATTTTGCCCGAGCAGATTGACTTCGCGCACGCCTTGCCTCACCAGGCCCTGTATTTCCGCCAAAATGTCCGCCAATGGACGGCTGATTTCCTCGCCGCGTGTATATGGCACCACGCAGAAGCTGCAGTATTTGCTGCAGCCCTCCATCACCGAAACATAAGCTTTCACGCCTTCCGCGCGCGGGGCGGGCAGCGCATCGAATTTTTCGATTTCAGGGAATGATACGTCGATAACCGGCCCTTGCCCGCTTGCAACGCGATCCAGTAGATCGGGCAGGCGATGCAGTGTTTGAGGGCCGAACACCATGTCGACGAAAGCTGCGCGCTGCTGCAGGGCTTCGCCCTCCTGACTGGCGACACAACCCCCGACCCCGATCACGATATCAGGGCGTTTTTCCTTGAATGCGCGCCAGCGGCCGAGTTCGGAAAAAACCTTTTCCTGCGCTTTTTCACGAATGGAACAGGTATTCAATATCAGCACATCCGCCTGTTCCGGCGATAATGTCAGTTCGAAACCTTTCCGGGCTTCGAGCACGTCGCGCATTTTTGCGGAATCGTACTCGTTCATCTGGCAACCGAAGGTTTCTATATAAAGCTTTTTGGACATCAGCCTCTTGGACATCGAATAAGGGTACGCCATTTTAGCACAGCTTTCAGCTTCGTCTGGCGAGGCTTGCACGCGGCTAAATAATTCATCATAGTGAACTCTGCGCTGCCGGGGCGCTCTAACAGGCAGAAAACGGCATATGTAAAGCCTTATAATGCGTTGAATATAGTGTTAAGTTTCAAAATATCCAGCCTCACTGCACATCAAACCGAATCATCTATATGCCGAATATATATTATTTGTTACGCATCTGCCTAATTTCAAGCCTGTCGGCAGTCTGCGCTGCGGCGTATGCGGCAAACGACAGTTTTTTGAGCGCCGATCAGGCTTTCCGGTTTTCCAGCGAGATAAAAAGCAGCGAAAACGTTCGTTTAAACTGGAAAATTGCGGACGGCTACCATCTGTACCGCGATCGCTTCAAATTCTCGCTGGCGGAAAACTCAGCCCCGCTGGTTGAATTATTACCGGTCGAATTGCCTAAAGGCGTCGAGCTGCAGGGATCACTGGGGGCCAGGGAAGCGTATTATCACCAACTCAGCATAGACTTGCATTTCAGGAAATTCGGTAACGATAGCGGCCCGGTCTATCTGAAACTGCGCTTTCAAGGCTGCGCCGACCAAGGTTTATGCTATCCGCCGATTGAAAAAAACCTGACGCTGCGCCTATCGGAAGCCACTGGCCCGGCAGTATCGCCTCCCGCAACCGTCAGTAGCGCCGTCCAGCAATCCGAGCAGGATCGCATCGCAGCCACGCTCCAGGGCGGGTCTCCGGGATGGGTGATACTCAGCTTTTTCGGCTTCGGACTGCTGATGGCGTTTACGCCCTGCATATTCCCGATGATCCCGATCCTGTCCGGGATTATTGTCGGTCAAGGCGCGGATATCAACACCTCCAGAGCCTTGCTGCTTTCGGCAAGCTACGTGCTCGCCGCTGCGTTGACCTACACCGTTTTCGGGGTTCTGGCAGGTCTTTTTGGCGGCAACCTGCAGGCCTTGTTCCAAACGCCGTGGATCATAATTTCGTTCAGCGGCCTGTTCGTGCTGCTTGCCCTGTCGATGTTCGGGTTTTACGAACTGCAAATCCCCAGCTGTATACAGCAACGCATAACCGCGCTCAGCGGACGGCAGCACGGCGGCACCTTGTTCAGCGCCGCGGCGATGGGCGCCCTTTCCGCGTTGATCGTCGGCCCGTGCATGGCGGCGCCGCTGGCCGGGGCGCTGATTTATATCGGTCAGTCCGGCGACGCGCTGCTCGGAGGTCTGGCGCTGTTTACCATGGGCCTGGGCATGGGCGCGCCGCTGATGCTGGTCGGCGCGTCGGCCGGAGCCCTGCTGCCGCGTGCAGGCGCGTGGATGGTCGCAATTAAATCGGTTTTCGGTTTGGTCATGCTCGGTGTCGCGATATGGATGCTGCAGCGCGTTATATCTGCCTCATTCGCGCTGCTGCTTTGGGGAACTCTGGCGCTGATCGCTGCCGTTTTTCTCGGGGGGCTGGATGAAACGCAGCAGGGCAGCGGCGCCTGGAACAGGCTAAGCAAGGGCATGGGCATCATTACGCTGGTTTATGGCGTGGCGTTGCTGACCGGTGCGGCTGCCGGTAACGACGATCCTTTGCACCCGTTGAAAGGCTTTGCCGTTACCGAAAACCGTCAGTATGAAACGGCAGCCATTCTTTTTCGCAAGTTAAATACTCCTGTAGCGCTGGATGCCGAACTGGAAGCGGCGCGCCAATCCGGTCAACCGATATTACTGGATTTTTATGCCGATTGGTGCGTGTCCTGCCGTGAAATGGAACACAATACCTTCGCCAATGCGCGCGTGCAGGCGGAGCTGACCGCCTACCGGCTGCTGCAAGCCGATGTGACCGCGAATGACGACAATGCAAAAGCCCTGTTGACGCGCTACGCCCTGTCCGGCCCGCCGGCAACCCTGTTTTTCGACCGTAACGGCGTCGAGCATAAGGAAAACAGGTTAGTCGGTTATATGGGGCCAAAAAATTTTCTCACGCATTTGGGCGGGAGTTCGCGGTAAAGCTACTCAGCTGCCACCCTGCAAGCCTTTATGCGTTTAATTCGAAGACCAGGGGCGTTGCGCGTTATCAGTACAAATTTCTCGCAAACAGTATTGGCGGACCGAACTGTTATTCCCGGAAACGCTTGGCTCCATTCGCTTCTTCCGCGCGCTTCTGCGCTTCCGCAATCTGCTCCTGGGTCATTTTGCGTTCGATTGAATCGATCTCTGATTTTGCCCGCTCCTGGCCCTGGGCTGCGGCAAATGAATACCACATGTAAGCCGTCACCAAATCGCGGGGAACCCCTTTACCCTCTTCGTACATCCAGCCAAGGTTGTTTTGCGCGACTGCATTACCCTGTTCTGCGGCTTTACGGTACCAGCTCATCGCTTCGTCATAGTCGCGCGTCACGCCTTCGCCTTCGTTATACGCCCAGCCAAGATTAAGTTGCGCCAATACATTGCCATGTTCCGCCGCCTTACGATACCAGGTCGCGGCCTCGGCATAATCAAGGGGAACGCCTTCGCCTTTGTAATACATCACCCCAAGAAAGTATTGCGCATTGTCATCGCCCTGCTCGGCGGCCTTGCGCACCCATTTCAGCGCTTCGGCATAGTCGCTTGCCAGGCTTTCCCCTATGCGGCGATGCGTCTCGCCGAGGTTGTTTTGCAGGGTTGTATTGTCCTTCAGCTCGACTTTCACGGGCATGTCAAGCGGAAGCGAGGCGGAACATGCAGCCAGAAAAACAAGAAATACCTGAATCATTTCTCTTTTCATGGTTGTTACCGTTTTCAGCGCAGGGATCGCGCCGCTCATAGTGACACAACGGCCTCCCCGCTTCCAGCCCGACAGAAGAGCGCGATGGCTACACCTTGAACTCAGCTTCCAGCGCCACCAGCCCGCAATAATGCGTTGCCTGTCCTTGCCCTACATGAATTTCCAGCATATTTCCCTGACTCGCCAACAGCCGGCCTTCTACCTCCAGCAATTGCACCGACAAGCGATACAACCCTGGAGCCAGTAAAATACGCGGCATGCTGACCGTGACGCAGCCGGACCCCCGCGCCAGAGTAAGGAAAAAACCATTCATCGCCGTATCCGCGCTCGCTATCAATATGCCGGCGCTGTTGCGAAACTGTACATGCAGCACCGCATCGGCAAGTGGCATCCTGGCGCTATAGGTAATAGCCAGCTCCAGAGGCTCACCCCACGTCAATATCCCGGATTGCTGCGCGGTACGCAATAACGTCAGAGCATGGATTTCCACATCGCCGCCACAATCAGGCGGAGGGGACAACAACGCGCCTTCCGCCTGCAGCGATCGGTTAATATAGCCTATCGATGCATAATAAGCGGCAAACAGCGCATCGGTGCTGCCCACGCCCAACTGTTTGCCGTTAAACAACAGCAGACAGCGATCCGCGACGTGGCGAACGTTCATTTCGGAATGCGACACGAAAATAATCGCCGCGCCTTCCGCCTTGAGCTGATTCAACCGGTCCAGGCAACGCATCTGAAACGCAATATCGCCTACGGCCAGCACTTCGTCGACCAGCAGAATATCGGGGCAAACTGAAGTGGCTATGGAAAAATCCAGGCGTGCGTACATCCCGTCTGAATAGGTTTTGACAGGAGCATCGATGGCCTCATCCAGTTCGGCGAATGCGACAATACCCTGAATCAGCGCATCGGTTTCGCGCTTGCTCAAACCCAATTGCGCGCATTGGATGTAAATATTCTCGCGCCCGCTCAGCATCGGCTGCAGACCCGAACCGATGCGTATCATCGACTTGACCGGCGCACGCGTCAGCACACTACCAGCGTCCGGCCGATACTCGCGATTGATCAACTTCAACAACGTGCTTTTGCCGGCGCCATTCGGTCCGATAATCGCCAGGCATTCGCCGCGCGCAACGGCAAAGGAAATATCCTGAACGGCCCAAAACTCATGTCTGCGCAGGGTCTTGCGGGGTGGCAGTCTGATCAGGGCCGCGGCGCTGTCCTGGAGAGCATAGCCAAAAGCCGCATAGAAACTGCGGCAGAATTTTTTTCCGGTTGACGTTACTTGAATCACAGGAGCAGACATTGCGCCACCCGAAATACTCCAGGAATCCGCACCATGGACAGATACCCCTATCAAATTAAATCGTAACTATTCAGCCTGCCCGCTGGAGAAGATATGAGGTGAACCAGGCGAGACCTTTTGCGCCCATGGATGGGCGCAGACAGTTTCCAGGAGCGGGCTTGCAGCGTGTCTCGACTGGCTTGCTTCAATCCGACTGCTTCGGTCATGACTTAAATGCACTCACTGAATAGTTACATTAAATTTTCATTAAATCTTCTTCAAGACTTAATACTGCTGTCACGTATATATAACTACGATTGCATTACCCGGCACAATCGGGTAACTGAAATTCCGTTCCATCAATACCACAAGAAGGAGGATAACATGCAACAAGAAAAAGATAATTTCTGGGTATATATCGGCGGCGTAATCGCAGTAGCTATCACACTCACAGTGCTTTTCAAAGGCACGCACAAGGAAGCGATTCCCGATCAGGCCTACGCGGAAACCGCCAAGCAAATCGATAGTCAAATCGCCAAGACTAAACAGCAAAAGTAACGAAAGCCTCTGCTGAAGCTTTCCCCGGGTGCAGGGATGCACCTACTGCAAGCAGCCATTCAGCAATCGTGTAAATCAACGCACTATTATAAAAGCGAGCAACAGCCCGGCGACTACATTTCCAACTATACTTACCAGCAGCTCGCGGGTAAAAAACGCACCCGGCAGCATTTTGCCCAGACGCGGATTTTTGTGCTTCTGCGTGATTTCAACCTCGCCGGCGTCTATCCTGCCCGCCAGGTCTTGCACCAGGCGAACTACTTCCTCGCGCGTGTGTATGGCGGGGTGAAATTTGATCAGCAGGTTACCGGTCACGATATTGGGTTCGGCATGATAAATACCTTTTCCGGCAGGATCTTTGAGCAGCGAATGTTTCAGCAATTCTGCGAAAGTGCGCCGATACCTGATCATCGGTATGGAAAAACGTATACGGTTCGGCACTTTATCGTGCACAATGGAAATGGCTTCTGGGTTCGTCTGTTTCATGGGCATACATGAATAAGTGATTATAAAGACTTCATCAAACTGAAAACATTGCCTATCACCTTATCCGTGCGGCTCCGAAGCGACAGTCAGTCCTTCTTCTGCAAACGCAATGAATTCAGCACCACCGACAGGGAACTCATGGCCATGGCCAGAGAGGCCACCATCGGATTCAAGCGCCCCATCGCTGCAACAGGTATGGCCACTATATTGTAACCGAATGCCCAGAATAAATTTTGATGAATCACTCGCAAGGTAAAACTGCTAAGTTGCATTGCTTCGGCAACCTTGGAAATATCCCCGTTTATCAGTGTTAAATCCGCAGTCTGCACCGCGATGTCGGTTCCCCCTCCGATGGCCAGACTGACATCGGCAGCCGCCAGAGCCGGAGCGTCGTTGACGCCATCGCCGATCATGCCGACTTTTTCGCCGCGCGCCTGTAATTCACGCACAATTTCCTGCTTCTGCTCCGGGCGGGCATGAGCGATAACCTCATCGATACCGACCAGACCGGCGATATGACGCGCAGCCGCCTCCATATCTCCGGTCACCATCAGCGTCCTTACGCGGGCGTTGCGCAACGCGGTAATCGCGTCGCGCGCATTGGCGCGCGCTTGATCCGCAATTCCGATAATAGCGGCAGGCTTGTTGTCCAACGCCATGAACACCGGAGTTTTGCCTTGATTTCCAAGACGCTGGGCATCGGCATCAAGCTCGCCGAGGTCAATATCATGCTGCTGCAACCAGACGCGATTCCCTATCAATACCTTGCTGAGACCGATAATTGCTTCTATGCCGTGACCCGGCTCACTCTGAAAACTGTCCGGCTCATTCAGAGTCAAACCGCGTTCGCGCGCATGACTAACAATAGCCTTACCCAAAAAATGCTCGGAATGCAGTTCCGCTGCCGCTGCGAACGTCAAAATCTCATCACCGGAAAGAGAAGAAAGATTGATTAAATCCGTCAACCGCGGCTTTCCTTCGGTTATGGTCCCGGTTTTATCGAACACCATTACCGTAATTTTCGACGCCATTTCAAGACTTTCACCATTGCGGATAAATATTCCACGGCGCGCCGCCTGACCGGTACCGACCATGATCGCCGCCGGCGTCGCCAGCCCGAGCGCGCAGGGACACGCGATCAACAGCACGGTTATCGCGTTGCCAAACGCGCGTGCAGGCGATGCGCCGGCCAGCAGCCAGCCAAAGAAAGTCAAAGCCGAAATAACCATCACCGAAGGTACGAAAACGGCAGAAACCCGGTCGACGGTTTTCTGTATCGGCAAGCGGCTGCTCTGCGCCTGATCGACCAGATTCACAATCCCGGCCAGCACGCTGTCCGGGCCGACAGCCTTCACGCGCACCTGCAGCGAGCCATTACCGTTGATGCAGCCACCGGTCACTGCAGCTCCCGGTTCCTTGACAACCGGCATGCTTTCGCCGGTCAGCATGGACTCATCCACGGTACTCAGACCGAACTCGACTTCGCCATCGGCCGGAATGCGCTCGCCCGGACGCACCAGCAGCAAATCGCCGACCCTGACATCGTCTATCGGCGTTACAACCTCTTCGCCATTGATCAGCACCGTAGCGGTCTGCGGCTGGAGATCTATCAATTGACGAATCGCTTCATGAGCCTGCCCACGGGCTTTTTCATCCAGATACCTTCCCATCAACACAAAAGTGACAATACCCGCCGCGGCTTCGAAATAATACTCGCGCCGGCCTATCACCAAGGCGATCAGACTGTAACCGAAAGCCGAACCGACGCCCATCGCGACCAGACTGTCCATATTGGCGGAACCTTGACGGGCCAGTTTCCATGCTTTCTCGAAAAAACTGCGTCCGCTCCAGAACACCACCGGCACCGCCAGTGCAAATTGCACCAAACCCAGCGCCAGTGAATGCGGCGCGATCATGCCGAGTATCATGGAAGGCGCGCTGAGCACGCTCGCCCACAAACAATGCTTCCATGCGCTGGAAAGGTGCGTATGTTCGCGCTCGAGCTGCATGCGCCGTTGCAGCAGACTGTCCAGAGAATGCGCGCCGTAGCCCAGCCCCCGAATACGCAGATAAAGATCTTCGCGGGTCATCCGCGCGCGCACCTGCGCCGTTTCCGTAGCATAATTGACCTTGGCGAAAACAACCTGCGGATCGCGCCTTAAATGCGTTTCTATCAGCAATGCGCACGATGCGCAGCTCATTCCTTCCAGAGCGATATTGAACTCGCGCTCAAGTTCGTCGCCGCTGGCCGTTCCGCGCGCCGCTACGGGCTGATTCTGCATGGCGCTTTCCAGACTGCCCAGCACATCGTCGAGCAAAGTCATCAACGAAGCGGACGGCAACAACTCGGGATCGAAATGAACGGCGACCGACCCTATATCCGGCACCAGCCGCACCTGTTTAATTGCCGCATGTTTGCGCAACAGGATCTCGAACAAATAGGAATAATCGGGTTTTTTGGTTAGTCCGGGCGCCAGGATACGCACACGTCGCCGTGTTTGGTGAACTACCTTGCAGTTTTCTGTTTGCCGCATTTCGCCTCCTTTATTCATCTATACATCCGTACCTTGCCGAACGAAGTCATCGTTCCACCAACGCAGCCGCACACCATCAAGCCGTAAAGCCCATGGCAGCGAAAAAGGCTGAAACACCCCGCGGGCTTTCAAATCAGGTGGACCGGACTCGCAACCATATTTGGGACAGCCCGCCTGACAAGAGCGGACCCGCAGATTCTGATGAGCGAGCCGATCAATTCAGTTTTTAGGCAGCTTGGAGCGCATCAGCAGGAATATCATGTAAATTGTCGCCATCCATTCGTAGCGGTAGAGCCACGGACGCTTAAGCCAGAGCTCGGTGATCGCATGCCAATGGGCGCGTATCAGATAGAGCACCAGGATATCCGTTAAAAAGTCGGTCAGATCGGAGTGTTTTAGAAAGCCTTTTTGCGACTTCCAGCCGAACGTGTTGCGAATGACAATTCCCAAAGCGGTCAGCGTCTCTCCAATCTCCTGATATTTGGCTCTTAACCAGCGGGATAACCCGTCAACGCCGCTCCCGTCCGGACCGGACACCAATCCGGTGCCGACAGACGCGGTACAGCAGGCTGAAGGGACGACAATCGCATCCACACCCAGAACGATGTCTTTCAATAATGCGGCTATTGCGCGCAGATCGGCGATCCCTTCGACATAGCGGATAGCCAGTTTGCGCGCCCCCGCATAAATCCGCGCGCTGGAAACGGCGGCGTGCTGCTTCAAGGCCCATTCGATGCGTCTGACGCGGTCTCCGTCGCAAAGCGACGCCGGCAGGGAAAATCGCACATAACCTTCGGCGCGATGCCGAAGGACAATCTGTTGCAAGATAGACATAGAGCCTCAAAGCCTAAAGGAAATCAACCCGCATAGGTCCATGGTCCGATCGAAAACACATTCGGATTATCCAGCCGAGGATCAAACGGCCTTGTCCTTGCCTTCTTCAAGTATATCTTCCAGATTTTCGCGCTGCTGAAGCACAAAATCCTTGCTTTTATCGGCTGCCTCATTAGCCGCCAATATAATTTCCTTACGGTATTTATGGACAGTGTACCCGACGGCGACGCCCAAACCGAAAAGCACCAGAGGGTGATGGAATATTTTGCTCATTATTGATTTTCCTGTATGTGAACCCGCCGTAACAACGGCGGCGCCGGTCGCTGCCGCGCCCCCGGCAAGATGATGAACCGTAACTGCTGACGCCGGATGCGACATTCCCGCCTTCACCAAATGAGTCATTCCATGCCCCATTGCTTCGTGAGCGGCATGCCCGGCAGCGTGCCCCATTGCGCCATGAGCGGCATGTCCCATTGCGCCATGCGCTGCGCCGTTCGCAACCGCTTTTTGTATCCCATGTATATGAGCCATAATCACTCCTGACAATCTGAAAACCGCTTGCTGGGACTTTACCCCGTCTCGTCGACGACGCAGGGATATTATACTAACCGAATCGGGAATTAGTGCAAAGCGGAGCCGAGAGCTATCGTCACTCCTTCTGATTTCAACAACAGGCGCTAAATGTCTTATCAGCAAAACAAACTGAGACGGATGCACATCTTCTCTTTAAAATCAGCCATCTGAAATCAATGACTGTATAGATCGCCCATGCGTTGATTCGCTCATGAGAAATACATTAATCCGGAAGAACGCAAAAACGACGGACACACGTAACGTATGCCGCCGTTAACATCCTTTGCTACAGGGATGGGATATAGCTGCGCCGCCGATTGATTTTATCAATGGCAGCTGAAGCTTGCCGCTACCGACTCCGAACCGTTACCGCGCCGTCCGATTGCTCGGCTTGAGGCTTTCATTAAATACATCCGCAAAGCGCCTGTCAGGCTGGGTCCCAAGCCGACCGAGGCGGCAATCGCCGGCACCAGAATCAATGAAGCAAACGCCAAGCCGGTACACACCGCCAGCGCGCTGGCATCGTAAATCGGACCGGTTGCAGCAATTTCTCTGTTACTCATAGCACTATCTCCGTCAACTGTGGTTTAGCAAGGCATTATCGCTTTATATGAAACGCTGAATTAACTTAAACAAGGTTTATGCCTGATTTCCAAGCCTATAAAAATAAACATAAATATCTGTTTGCCAACCCAGCCAAGCTGTAAAACTGAGGCATATCACACAGTCCGGGCATGCGAAATAACACACCCCGCAAATTTGAATTAAATATGTTGATAAACTGCGGGAGCCCTAGCTTGCATCGCACGCTCACCACGCGTTCCCTCCCCGCACACGCATTAGTCATCAAAAAACTTGAAATCTGCTCCTGATTAAGCTGAAATGGAGCACAGGAACAAGACCCTCCCGGCTGCGGCATAAGCCAGTTACGGGAGATTTCAAACCATCATTTTCACGGAGTTAACAGTGAGTGACAATATTTCGCACATTAACGACAACACTTTCGATGAACAGGTACTAAAAGCCGACGGCCCGGTGCTGGTGGATTACTGGGCCGAATGGTGCGGTCCCTGCAAAATGATCGCGCCCATTCTCGAAGAAATCGCCACGGAATATGCCGGCAAGCTAACCGTAACCAAGGTTAACATCGACGAAAATCCGGCCGCTCCCCAACGTTACGGCGTGAGAGGCATACCAACGCTGATGCTGTTCAAAAGTGGGGAAGTCGCAGCAACCAAGGTTGGCGCGCTGTCCAAATCGCAACTCGCAGCGTTCCTTGACAGCAACCTCGACTGAGCTTTTCAGACAACAAAACCTGCGACTAACGCGTTTACCCGTAGCGGATGCGCAAAAACAGCATATAACTGCTGGACGCGTCCGCTCCGCTGTATTAGAATCGTCGCTAGTCTACGATAGCCTGCCCAGTTAAATTTAAGTCCAACGCCGTTATCGGCGATCCCTGCAAACACCCCTTCAAGGCACTCTACGCCTTATGGGTTTTCTGCAACATGAAGTTCTCCATCACAATCCGCATCATTAACTAACACTCATGAATCTAACCGACCTCAAACGCAAACCCGTTTCCGAACTAATATTAGTCGCCGAATCGCTTGAAATTGAAGGCTTTGCCAGAACACGCAAGCAAGATCTGATCTTCTCAATCCTGAAAAAACAGGCCAAAGGCGGGGAGGATATTTACGGAGACGGGGTTCTGGAAATACTGCAGGACGGCTTCGGTTTCTTGCGCTGTACCGATAGTTCGTATCTGGCCGGCCCCGACGACATTTACGTTTCTCCAAGCCAGATACGCCGCTTTTGCCTGAGAACCGGCGATACCATTTCCGGAAAAATCAGACCCCCCAAGGAAAGCGAACGCTATTTCGCAATGCTCAAGGTCGAGCAAATCAATTATGAACCGCCTGAAAACGCCAAGCACAAAATTGTATTCGCCAACCTGACGCCGCTGTTTCCAAAAGAGCGCTTCGTGCTGGAGCTGGGAAATGGCAGCACGGAAGACTTGACCTCGCGGGTAATCGACCTGATCGCGCCGATCGGCAAGGGTCAACGCGGCCTGATTGTGTCGCCGCCCAAGGCGGGTAAAACCATGATCCTGCAAAACCTGGCCCACTCGATCGCGGAACAGAACCCCGAATGCTATCTGATCGTATTGCTTATAGACGAACGCCCTGAAGAAGTCACCGAAATGCAGCGCAGCGTAAAAGGCGAAGTGGTTTCGTCCACCTTTGACGAACCGCCGGCGCGCCATGTTCAGGTCGCCGAAATGGTGATAGAAAAGGCCAAGCGTCTGGTTGAACACAAGCGCGATGTAGTGATCCTGCTCGACTCCGTTACCCGTCTGGCGCGTGCCTACAACACCGTGATTCCGTCGTCTGGCAAGGTATTGACCGGCGGCGTCGACGCCAACGCGCTGGAACGCCCCAAGCGCTTTTTCGGCGCGGCGCGCAATATCGAGGAAGGCGGCAGCCTGACCATCATCGCCACCGCGCTGGTCGACACCGGTTCACGCATGGATGAAGTGATTTACGAAGAATTCAAGGGCACCGGCAACATGGAACTGCACCTGGACAGAAAAATCGCCGAAAAACGCGTGTATCCGGCCATCAATATCAACCGCTCGGGAACCCGGCGCGAAGAATACCTGGTGCCGCAGGAAGAGCTGCAGAAGAACTGGATATTGCGCAAGATTCTGCAACCGATGGACGAAATGGCGGCAAGCGAGTTCCTGCTGGGAAAACTCAAGGAAACCAAAACCAACGCGGAATTTTTCGCTTCGATGAAGCGCTGAAACAGCGCCCGGTTCATCTGCAACATGACAGGATATTACCCGTGTTATAGGGTAATATCCCAAGCTGAATCTCAGAAGGACAATTTTGTTGCCGCTTTCCGAAGCAAAACCAGATGAATCCCCTCGAATGGAATAAAGCAGATTTTGCTTAGTGCTCCAGTTTCGCCTTCACAACCTTGCCATCGGCACTGTATACGACCTCATGCTCAAGACCGTTATCCTTGAACTCGAATTTGTAAACCGTCTGCCCGTTTTTTACTTTTTCCTCATACTCCACACCCGACACATTCGGATAAACCGATTTAAATGTCCTCAGCACCGCGGGAGGGACTTGCTGCTCGGTGATATCCTTGTCGGCCATCACGCTGCCGGACACTATCAACGCCCCCAAAAAAGAGATTCCGATTATTAAAATACGTTTCACTGCAATACTCCATAAAGTCATAAAAACCGCGAGCAATCATATTTCAGCGTAACAGCATGGAATGCCCGGGCAATGACGGCGTCAATGCGCCCGAGTTCAACCCGTCAAAATCGCGAACGCTTTATCGGCTGCGGCGATGGTTACATCCAGTTGTTCCGTTTCATGCGCTACGGACACGAAACCGGCTTCGAATGCCGACGGAGCCAGATAAACACCGCTTTGCAACATCGAGTTAAAAAATGCATTAAAGCGTTCGACATCGCAACCGACAACCTGATCGAAGCGGTTAATAGCTGGTTGCCCGGTAAAAAACACACCGAACATGCCGCCAACCTGATTGGTAGCGAACGGGATGCCGGCAACTTTGGCGCTCGTGGTAAGCCCGTCAAGCAGATAACGTGTTTTATCGGCCAGCTGTTCATAAAAACCAGGAACCGAAACCAGCTCCAGCATTTTCAAACCCGCCGCCATCGCCACCGGATTGCCGGACAAGGTGCCTGCCTGGTAGACGGGACCCAGCGGCGCCAGATGATTCATGACCTCATCGCGCCCACCGAATGCGCCGACCGGCATGCCGCCGCCAATCACCTTGCCCAGCGTCGTCAAATCCGGCGCCACGCCATAGAGCGCCTGCGCGCCGCCCAATGCGACGCGAAAACCGGTCATGACTTCATCGAAAATCAGCAACGCGCCGTACTCGCTGCACAGCGCACGCAAACCTTCCAGGAAGCCAGGCGCCGGCGGAACACAGTTCATGTTGCCGGCTACCGGCTCCACTATCACGCAAGCGATATCCTGTCCACGACGCGCAAATACCTCGCGCACCGCATCGCTATCGTTATAACTCAGCGTCAGCGTAAGTTCGGCCAGCGCGGCGGGGACCCCCGGCGAACTGGGAACGCCCAAAGTCAGCGCGCCAGAACCGGCCTTCACCAGCAAGGAATCGGAGTGGCCGTGATAACAACCCTCGAATTTGACGATTTTATCTCGCCCGGTAAATCCGCGCGCCAAACGTATCGCGCTCATGGTCGCTTCCGTGCCGGAGCTGACCATGCGTACCTTGTCCATCGACGGCACCAGTTCGCACACCTTGCGCGCCATTTCCGTTTCGACTTCGGTCGGCGCGCCAAAACTCAAGCCACGATCCACCGCCGCATGCACCGCCGCCAGCACTTCCGGATGCGCATGCCCCAGCACCATCGGCCCCCATGAACCGACATAATCGATGTAGCGCTTCCCGTCGCTATCGAACAAATAAGGACCCTGCGCGCGCGACACGAATACCGGGGGACGCCCCATGCCACGGAATGCGCGTACCGGAGAATTCACACCGCCGGGTATGTACTGCTGCGCTTTTTCAAATAGAGTTGAGCTCATTGATGAATCCGAAAATATAATCACGCCGGCGTCAGCGCCGGCACTGAAATCAAGCGCGCGGCAATGTCACGCCCACTTGCCCCTGGTATTTGCCCTCCCGATCGCGATACGATGTCTCGCACACTTCGTCTGCACCGATAAACAGCACCTGGGCGACGCCTTCGTTGGCGTAGATTTTCGCCGGCAGCGTGGTGGTATTGGAAAACTCCAGCGTGACATGTCCTTCCCACTCCGGCTCCAGCGGCGTGACATTGACGATAATGCCACAACGCGCGTATGTGGATTTTCCAAGACAAATGGTCAGAACATCGCGCGGTATTCTGAAATATTCCACCGTGCGCGCCAACGCGAACGAATTCGGAGGAATAATGCAGATATCGGCATTCAAATCCACAAAGCTGTTTTCATCAAAATCCTTCGGGTCGACTATCGCCGAATTGATGTTGGTAAAAATCTTGAACTCACTCGAACAGCGTATGTCGTATCCGTAACTCGACGTTCCGTAGGAAACCACGCGGCGCTGGTCAACATAACGCACCTGCTGCGCTTCGAACGGCTCTATCATGCCGTGCTCCGCAGCCATACGGCGTATCCATTGATCCGACTTGATGCCCATGCTAATCGCTCACGACGCTGATGGTTGGAAAACGCGATGAATAATCCTTGGCCTTGAGCGCAAGCAATGCTGATATGCGCAACGCGATATCCCGATAGCGCCGCGCAACCGCGCCTTCCGGGTCGGCCACGACCGAAGGGTGTCCTTCATCCGAACGCAAGCGGATTTGCATATCCAGAGGCAACGCGCCCAGCATCTCGACGCCGTAGCGATTGGCCATACGCTCACCGCCGCCCGAGCCGAAAATCGGTTCTTCGTGCCCGCAGTTCGAGCAGACATGGATGCTCATATTCTCGATTATCCCCAGAACCGGCACATTCACCTTTTCGAACATTTTCAGGCCCTTCTGCGCATCCAATAGCGCAATATCCTGCGGCGTCGTCACTATTACCGCCGCGCTGACCGGAATTTGCTGCGCCAGCGTCAACTGAATATCGCCGGTGCCGGGAGGCAGATCGATAATCAGATAATCCAGATTATCCCACGCGGTGTCGTTCAACAGTTGCTGCAACGCGCCTGTTACCATCGGCCCGCGCCAGATCATAGGCGTATCGTCGTCTATCAGGTAACCGATCGACATCGACTGCACGCCATAGGCGCTTTTCGGAACGATGCGATTGCCTTCGGCAATATCGGGCTTGCCGGACAAGCCCAGCATCGCGGGCTGGCTCGGTCCGTAAATATCGGCATCCAGAATACCGACGCGCGCCCCCTCCACCGCCAATGCCAGCGCCAGATTCACCGCCGTGGTCGACTTGCCGACGCCGCCCTTGCCGGAAGCGATCGCGATGATGTTTTTTACGCCGGCCATCGGCTTCAGGTTTTTCTGCACCGCATGCGATACGATTTCGGAAGCCATATTCACAGTCACGCTGTTGACGCCGGGCAACGCCGCCAGCTTATCTTGAATCACCGCTTTCAGTGCCGGCAGATAACTGGCGGCGGGATAGCCAAGAACGATATTTACGGTAACCTGCCCATCCGCAGTTACCGCCACGCCTTTAACCGCCTTGGCGGAAACCAGGTCTTTGCCCGGATGCGGGTCTATAATGGTAGACAGCGCCGCTTCAATGTCATTCTGCGTTACTGATGTCATAAATTGTCCGATGATTATGTTCGCTATGCGAGATCTAATTAATGTGGGTATCCGCACCACCGGGATTGAAGATCAATAAGGATATGCCATCGCTTGATACATATATTTCACAACCGTTTTCCCGGGCGCACCGGATCCTGGAAAAGCCCGACCTACCCGACAAACATTTCCATCATCCGATAACTGCGTACGATAAATCTCTATTTGAAGTATTTGGTGCTATAACCTTTTTTTGGCTTTAATAAATTACTATTTTCAGCAATCTCATTGAGCTCACGCTCAATCGCCAGAATCTCCTCAATCGTGGGATTCCCGCGATGCAGCCTCTTGAGCAATTCATTAACCTTATCCTGCGGATCTTTTAATTCAGGATCATCATCCTTTTTAGCCATTTCTATTCTCCACCAACAATTCTAACCAAAGCCTTGCAAGTACCAGCCCATGCTTTGAACATGAATACGGCAAGACCACATACATCGAAACTACAGCAACGCGTAAACCATCCCCTACCCGCATATCGTATACGGTTAAATTTTGGATGCGGCAGAAATCGTATAATCGACTCTAGAGCCATGAATGGCATACCCCTTCGATTCTATCTGCTTTATCATGTTTTTTTGATCGAGCCCGAACAAAGGTTTATCCGGATCCAGCTCAATGCCGGACCTGAATGGCGAGACGCTGAAAATATCCGGGTCGGTCGATTCCGGCCACTCTAAATCTTCCACTTTTGTCCCTGCGGGAACAGATAGATATTTATTACTGTTATTCGTGCAAACATACATATCGATTTTCATATCAGTCTCCGTCTGCTGATGGTGGTAAAGGTTATCCGGCCGCATTCCAAAACGATAATTCGATTTATCCATGTTGTTTTATCGTTTATCTGCGCGCCCCAAAAAAAAAACCGGCTTTAAACTGTGCTTCGCTTCATTTCGTCGCTCGCCGCGGGGCGCATGCAAATAATAAATTCAGGAGTCCCCGGATCTTACTCTGAAGGAAGCCGGTTCCACCTCGGAGAACAACCAAACGCTACTGCACCTTTCTATCAATAACCACCTGATAACGCCCCCCTGTTACCGGCTTCAGCGCGGCACTCATACCCTGCAAATCCCCGGAAGACGGTGTGGCCTGCCCGCTATGCGAAATACGCGCGCCAACTATTATTTCCGGAAACGCCGATAGTTTCATCTCCGGACGCATGAACTGGGTATCGTCCAGCGTGATCTCCAAAGGTAAATCCTTCGCGAGTTTGCGTACTACCGCCAGCGGCATCGGCGGCCCGGAGGCTGCTCGCGCAAAAATAAACAGCGTATCATCTGGATACATCTGCTCCGCCCAACCTTCGGCCAAACGCACGCTGACGCGTATATTTTTAGCTCCGATCGCTGCTTTCTCACGAACATTGTCGGCAGGAGAGGACTCGGACCACCCTGTTTGCGCGCTCAACTGGGATATAAAGCGCTCCACCTGCTGAGCGGGCTTACTACCTTCCGGCAAGCGCGCCTTCAGCCGCCGCCAATAGTCGATAGCCACAGCCGGTTTGTTTTGCTGCGCCGCCAGCAACCCCGCCAGCCATAACCCTTCAGGATGATTGCGATCCTTTTCCAGTGCCGACGCGATTAGCTGCTCGGGCTTGCCGCTCAGGCTGCCTTCATGCGCCTCGGCCAAGGCCTGGGCATAAGCCGCCATCACATCTGCATTATCCGGCGCCAGCGACAGAGTTTTTTCCCAGGTAGCCAGCGCTTGCTCATACTGCTCTGCGAACTGATAGCTGCGCGCCAACAGCGCCCAGGATTCCATATCGTCCGGCTGGTTCTTGAGCTTTTCTATCAGGCCCGCGATGTTTTGCTGCAATTCAGCCGTGGTCATCTGACGATCCTCGCCTGCCGAGGCCTGCCCACGATAATCCGTCAAATCGGGCCGCCCCACATACAGATACAACGCAAAACCGAGCAACGGTACCAATAACAACCCCGTAAACAAAACCGCGCGTCCTTGCGATGAATTAGCGCTTGCCGGCTCTGAAACCTCGCTTAATTCATCAAGCAGCTCGCGATCCAGCTCATCTTCCAGCGCCTGAAGGTTGCCGCCGCCCGCTTCTTCGGTCAGCTCCGCGCGCCGCTGCCGATATATCGCCAGGTTCAGACAACGCCGATCTATAGCGGAATGCTGCCCACGTCCAAGCAACAGCGGTAGAAAAAAACTGCCCGCCGCCAATAGCATGCTCGATGCCGCAATCCAAAATCCGAACATGCCGCTCACTCTCCGAGCCGATTTTTCAAATCGTTCAGGCGCGCGCGCTCATCTACGCTCAGTCGCGCACCGGCAGCGCGCACACGTAGCCGCGCCTGATGACCCGCCACAGCCAGCGCGACCATCAGTACCAGCAGCGGCCCTATCCACAACAACACGGTTTGCAGTTTGAACGGTGGACGGTATAAAACGAAGTCACCATAACGGTCCACCAGAAACTGGCTGGCCTCCTGTTCACTCTTGCCATCATGTATCATCTTATACACTTCATCTCGTAAATCGCGGGCCAGATCGGCATCCGAATCGGCCAGCGATTGATTCTGGCATACCAGACAGCGCAGATCGCGCAACAGGTTCTCATAGCGCTGCTTTTCTTCCGGTCCGGCGAATTGGCGCACCTCAACGGCGAGCAGAGGCGCGCTGAACCAGACGATCAGCAGCAAAAACATCCGCGTCACGCAGTAGCCTCTTCGGCTTGAAGCTGACGAATCAACGGCAGCAAAACACCTTCCAGAACATCCTCCGTCACCGGCCCGATCTGCTTATAACGGATAACGCCCCTTTTATCGATTACGAAGGTTTCCGGCACGCCATATACGCCCCAGTTCATACCGACCTTGCCGTCCGGATCTGAAACGCTGATGCGATAAGGGTTACCGAGCCGCTGCAGCCAGCCCAACCCCGCTTCGCGCTCATCCTTGTAATTGAGTCCGTATAGCGGCACGTTAACGCGCCCGGCCAAAGCAAGCAGGATTTGATGTTCCTGCCTGCACGCAGTACACCACGATGCCCAGACATTGAGCAGGCTAACCTCGCCTTTCAGCTGCTCGCTGCCGAACTGCCGCTGCGGATCGTCCAACCGGCTTAACGTAAACGCCGGGGCCGGTTTTCCCACCAACGGCGACGGCACTTCATGCGGATCGCGCGTAAGTCCGATGGCAAGAAAAACCGACAGCAGTAGAAAAACAATCAGGGGTATTAAAAAACGCATGGTTAAAACTCTCAGGATTCTTTGGCTATTCTACAGCAGCCGGACGCCTCGGGCATCTGCATTATGTGCCAGATCATAGCGAGTGCTAAAGTGCTGCGCATAAACGGTATGTGCCATAAATCTTTTGCTTGACGAAGCGCGCCATGAACCGGTAGCTTACAGGGAAGGATGCATAGCGGGGAGATTACAGATCATGGAGCGGAAAATTGTCCTGCTGGTCATACTGACAGGCGCCGGCTTCATTGCCGAGGCCGAAAACGCCGCTCCGAGCTTTCCTTGCGACCGCGCAAAAAACTATGCCGAGACCACAATCTGCGCCACTCCCGGTCTTGCCGCCGCTGACCGCGAACTGGCTGAAATCTATCTGTCGGTGTCCAATCAAGGCGGCATCGACCCCAAGGCGTTGCGCAAGACCGAAGACCACTGGCTGGCCGATGTTCGTAACCGCTGCACAACCCCAGCCTGTATTCGCCAAGCCTACGCGGCACGGAAACAGGAGCTGCTGGAGCAGAGCGCCAGGGCGGTCAGCCCGGCGGCTTGGGAAGAAACCCGGCCGTTTCCGGTTCAGCCTGCTCTCTGGAGCGAGGTCATGGCGCTGGTCGGCACCTCTTGCGCCCGCCCCTATACCGACCACAAAGTCTTTCTGCACGGCTTCGATACACCGCAAGGGTTCCCCCCTTTCATGGTCATCAGGAACGGCGTAACCGTCGCGCCGGCAGAGAAAAACGGGAGCCGTTTCGCCTTCCTGATCAAGGACGGTGACAACACCTGCACAATTGTCGATGTCGTTGTATTACCTTCGTCGAAAGAGGCCACCAGCTTTTTACTGTGCAAAACCGAGAGTGATACGCTGACATCGTCCGGATTTGGCATGCGCAGGACAGGAGAAAAACGTCCTGCCGCCTACTGGTCGGTGGATGACGAGCCATCATCCGGCAAATCGCGAATTAATCGCGTTCCGCTGGACGTGCTGGGCCTGATAGGCGATAACGGCGTGATCTGCAGCGAAGCAGAATATACTGGCGGCGTTTTTGACTAGTTAATTTACCCCGGGAAAGTCAAAACCTCATTGGCTGAGCCCACAAATGCGTTATAAAATCATGATCCTACACTGGACTGCAAACCAGATAGCCAAACAGAACACCAGCATTGTGTCCTGTTCAAGCAGGATTTTCGCTATCGAAAAAAACCGTTTCGAGATTGTATTGCACGCCGATATGCCGCATCAAGGCCTGGATGCCGAAGCGCTCGGTGGCGTGATGCCCCCCCGCGAACATATGCAACCCGGCTTCGCGGCTTTCATGCCAATCGTGCTCGCTCATTTCACCGGTGACATAGGCGTCCAGACCTGCCGATTTCGCCTGCTTCCATGCGCTATTGGCGCCGCCGGTAATGATGCCCACGGTGTATACCGGCGCGTTTTCATCCGGCGTCGCCAGCATCACCTCATGCTGCAGTATAACGCGCAACTTTCGCTGTAGCTCGCAAGCTACAGGAGGAATATCAAAACACCCACGCACGCCTGTCGCGCTTCCCTGATGATCACCGAAAGGCAATAGCTCCATCAACCCCAAACGTCGCGCCAACGTCGCAGCATTCCCGAATTCCGGATGGGCATCCAGCGGTAAATGATAGGCGAACAGGTTTATGCCGTGAGCAACCAAAGGAAAAACGCGCCGGGCAAAAGGGCCGGTCAGCGGTCTCGCTCCATGGAACTTCCAGAACAAGCCATGATGAACTATCAAAGCGTCGGCGTTCACGGCCACGCAACGCTCAACGGATTCTACGGTAGCCGACACCGCAAATGCACATTTTGCTATGGTTTCCCTGCCTTCGATCTGCAAGCCATTAGGCGCGTAATCGGAAAACCCATCGATAGCCAGCAACGAACGCAAATCCGCATCAAGATTCTGGCGAGATACAGCTGTCATCCTGGCTCGGGCGGCAAGGGCTCGGCACTGACGGCCTCGGTCACCCAGTCGCGCCATACGGACATAAGCACCGCCATGACAGTCGGCCCCATGAACAAGCCGAGCAGTCCGAAGTTTTCAATACCGCCTAATATGCCGAGCAGAGTCCACATAAAAGGCAGCTCTACCGCCCCGCCAATCAACAACGGACGCACGTAATTATCAGCCAGCAGGATAATTACAAGTCCGAAGCCGAATAATAGAACCCCCACCAACAGCTTTCCCTGCGCAATCAACATTAACGCGCAGGCGCCGAAAATGAGTTTGGCTGCAAACGGTATCAGCGCAAAAATCCCTGTTACAACACCCAGCATGGTAGGATGCGGCAGGCCTGAAAAGGCGTAGCCTATTCCCAACAGCAGGCCTTCCCCCAAGGCAACCAGAACCAGCCCATTCACGGTAGCCCGTATTGCCGCCATGGCATGAAGCGCATAACTGACGCCTTTCTCACCGAATAAACGCTCGCCGCGCCGAAGCAATTGGGTGCCGACCAGTCCACCGTGGTAATAAATGAAAAACAACGTCATCACCATAATAAACAACCCAAACACCCTATGCGCTACCTGACTCGCCAGGGCCTTGGTATATCCCAGCCCTGCGCCGGTTCCGAGCCATTTCAAGGTTTCCTTCGCAGCGGCAGGGGAGCCGAGCAAATCATTCCATTGCGTGACCAGCCATGCGCCGATCATCGGTGTAGAAGCAAGCCATTCAGGAGCGGCGACGCCTGCATGCTGAGCATCGACCAGCACGTTACCCAGTGCATGGGCCTCCTGAAAAAACCGTCCGAAGCCATAGCTGAGCGGTGCTATGATAATGAGTGCGATCAACAGAGTCAGGCTTAACGCAGACCAAAGCCTGCTGTTGCCGAACCAGGAGGAAAGCCGCCGGTACGCTGGCCAGGTTGCAACTGCAAGAATAACCGCCCAAGCCATGAAACCCAGAAAACCGTGCAATATCCATGCGCCGCCGATAAAAACGGATAATGCGCCGATCAAACGCGCGCGGCCCTGTAACCGAAGTACAGCTTCAGATCTGTTCATTGAACCTGCTTGATTTTTTTCGAGAAAAAAAGGAATCGCTACAGTAAAAACTTGCCTGAAAGCCGCCACCATTCGCACACGGCACTGCGGAAACAGGCTAGACGCGCATTTTACATGATATGCCCATAGCTATGGGAAAGAGAATTAGCTGAGGCAGGAGTCCGACTCCATAGTCCAATCATGGGGCGCATCCATCAACGCCCCCATGCATTTTTACATTCGAAAAGCTTAGCCGAAACGGCCGGTAATGTAATCTTCGGTCAATTGATGACGCGGATTGGTAAAAACTTGCGCAGTTTCTCCAACCTCAATCAGTCTGCCCAAATGGAAATAGGCTGTCCTCTGCGAGACGCGCGCTGCCTGCTGCATGGAATGCGTTACGATTGCGATGGTGTAATCGCCGCGAAGCTCGTCTATAAGCTGCTCGATTTTTGCGGTTGCTATTGGGTCCAGCGCCGAACACGGCTCATCCATCAAAATGACTTCGGGATCAACCGCTATGGTGCGCGCGATGCAAAGGCGCTGTTGTTGCCCGCCGGACAACCCTGTACCCGGATGCTGGAGATAGTCCTTTACTTCGTCCCAAAGCCCGGCGCGGCGCAACGAGGTTTCCACGATTTCCTCCAGCTGCACCTTTCCGTTAGCCAGACCATGTATGCGCGGACCATAAGCCACATTATCGAAAATGCTCTTCGGAAACGGGTTCGGCTTCTGGAATACCATTCCTACCTGGGCGCGCAAGGGGACGACATCCATATTGGGCGCATAGATATCATGACCGTCGAGCATGATCTCTCCCGTCACACGACAGGCCGGAATAGTATCGTTCATACGATTCAGACAGCGCAGAAACGTCGATTTGCCGCAGCCTGACGGGCCGATCAACGCAATAACCTCATTGCGCCCGATATCCAGGCTTACACTTTGAATCGCGTGTTTATCGCCGTAAAAAACATCGACATCCCGGCATTGCAGCCTGGAATCCTGCGCATAAATATCACCCACCGTACCGGTAAAATCTCGACCCGCCAGCGAAGCCAACGACATTTTTTCTGGATTTTGCATCCTGATGCTCACTCTAATTTTAGGTTACAGCTTTATACGACAATGCCCGCCCCACCGAAATCATGCGCGGCACAAAATAAACTTCCCATGCCGCTACCAACGCCGTTCGAAACGTCTTCTTAAATAAACCGCCGTCCCGTTCATCAACACAAGAAACGCCAGCAATACCATAATCGCAGCCGAGGTTCGTTCGACGAACCCTCTTTCCGGACTATCCGCCCACAGGTAAATCTGAACCGGCAATACGGTAGAAGGATCCAGAAAATCTTTCGGTATATCAACGATAAATGCAACCATGCCGATCATTAACAACGGCGCGCTTTCGCCCAGGGCGCGCGACATACCGATAATGGCGCCGGTCATCATCCCGGGAATGGCCAGCGGGAAAACATGATGAAACACGGTCTGTAGACCGGACGCCCCCATACCCCAGGCTGCCTCGCGGATTGAAGGCGGAACCGATTGCAGCGCGGAGCGTCCGGCGATGATGATTACCGGCAGGGTCATCAGCGCCAGAACAACGCCTCCCACCAACGGCGACGAGCGTGGAACGCCAAAGAAATTGATGAATACCGCCAGCCCTAACAGCCCGAAGACTATTGACGGCACCGCGGCCAAATTATTGATATTAACTTCTATGAGATCGGTCCAGCGATTTTTTGGCGCAAACTCTTCGAGATAAATCGCCGTTGCCATACCCAGAGGCAAGGATAATGCCAGCGTAATTACCAGCACAAGAGCCGACCCAACAACGGCGCCCCATATGCCGGCCTGCTCCGGTTCCCTGGAATCCCCCGAACTAAAGAAAGTACGATTGAAACCGGCCGTCAACCTCCCGTCCTTTTTCAGCGTATCCAGCCAGACAATCTGATTATCATTGAGTTTTCTATCTTCTTCCGCAGCGGTCGTATCAACCCGCCCTTTAAAAAACAGGTCAACATCGTCTTTTACCGGAACCTTGATACTGATGCGCTGCCCTATCAGGGACGGATCGTGTTCTACCGTTTCCTGAAGAAGATGGGCAGCGGAGGTGCTCAGAAAACCATATAGCGACCGCTTTTCCTGCCGATCCGTTACCTCGGGGAAAAGCTCGGTAAGGCTTTGCTTCAGCAGCGCGCTATAATCGGCTGCCGCAAGCGCTTCCGCGCTTACCTTCCCGTCTGGAATGATGAGAGATTCATCCAGCGCTACATCCAGCCTCAGCTCAGTCTGAATAAATGCCGTATACCCATTCCCAACAATGCTGGAAAACAGTATGACCAGAAACAGCATGCCTAGCGATATGGACGCAACCCCGTACGCTCTGAATCTGAGTTCTGCGGCCCGGCGCCCCGCAAGGCCCTGATGCACCAGCCTGCGAGTACGTTCACTGCCGCTTTCCACAACTGCGTCTTCGCCCATTATGTTAATTCTACTCATATTGTTCCCGGTATTTACGAACGATGTGCAGCGCGAAAACGTTCAACGCCAAAGTGACCAGAAACAGCACCAAACCCAGCGCAAAAGCCGCAAGCGTCTTTGGACTGTCGAACTCCTGATCGCCGACCAGCAATGTCACTATCTGCGTGGTAACCGTGGTAACCGCCTCCAGGGGGTTGGCGGTCAGATTCGCGGATAGTCCCGCAGCCATCACCACGATCATGGTTTCACCAATGGCTCTGGAAGCAGCAAGCAGAATTCCGCCCACGATACCCGGCAGAGCCGCCGGCAAAATCACCTGCTTAATCGTCTCCGACTGTGTCGCACCCAGCGCGTAAGCTCCGTCGCGCAATGACTGCGGCACCGCATTGATAAAATCGTCGGACAGGGATGATACGAACGGTATGATCATGATACCCATCACCAGACCCGCCGCCAGCGCGCTCTCTGAAGAAACTGATACGCCGAAGTCGGCACCCACCCCCCGGATAAAAGGGGCTACGGTCAGTGCGGCAAAAAAACCGTAAACGACACTAGGAATACCCGCCAGAATTTCCAGCAGCGGTTTGAGTATCGCGC
The DNA here is from genome assembly GCF_009498235.1 of Candidatus Methylospira mobilis. Lineage (NCBI taxonomy): Bacteria > Pseudomonadati > Pseudomonadota > Gammaproteobacteria > Methylococcales > Methylococcaceae > Candidatus Methylospira > Candidatus Methylospira mobilis. The sequence goes on from NZ_CP044205.1 coordinate 3,263,308, forward strand.
GCTGGCCGGCGTTGGCGTATTCGGCCAGAAAAATCGCGGATAGAAGACCGATAGGCACAGCTATGATCAGCGATATGGTCGAAATCAACAGCGTACCGGTAAATAGCGGTACCGCTCCGAATGCGCCGGATGATCCGACCTGATCCGCACGCATCGCAATCTGCGGGCTCCACTCCAGGCCGGTTAGAAAGCTCCATAACGATATGTGTCCGAAAAAACGCACCGACTCCAGCAGAACGGAAAGGATGATACCGAGCGTGGTAAAAATTGCGACCAGAGAACTGGCAACCAGCACCACCATCATCATGGCTTCAACTACATTTCTGGCGCGCTGTTCCTTGCTGATGCTATGCCGCGAAAAAACGGCTCCCAGCGTGGCGGCGGAAACCGCCGTAATTCCCAGCAAAATATTACTTTTGTCAGACAGGCGAATAGTGTAGTTTGCGGCGGCCTGTATGACTTCGTTTGCCGACGCATGGCCCGATGCGGCGTTGTGTATTTCATTCAGCAAAGCCTGGCGATCGCCTGATAATCCCTGCGCGTCCGTCGGCAGCGTTGAAATTACCAGCCAGTCCAGCACGGGACCTTCGAATATCAGCCATAGCAACACGACAGAGCCCGACGCGATGACCGCCCAGACAGCAACCATGTAACCGTAGTAATCCGGCAGCGAATGCAGAACACCAGGAAGCCCTTCCGATAGCTTCAGCGACCTGGCTTTCCCCCAATGGAACGCCAGCACGCACAGTGCCAGCAAGACAAACAGCAACGTCGTTTTTTGCATGAAAAACAGAACCAAAAGATGGGTGCGTTATCGTAACAACCGGTATCCTGCTGCTGTTATTCGCCGCCGAAAAAACCCGGTTCCGTGACCGGAACGCTGTTTTAACATCTTAGGCGTGCCGGCATTTCCAGACTGTTATTACAGTTTATCCTCGAAATATTACAACATTGCGTCATAACGGCATTTCGCTTAAACAAGCTGGCGCGCCAGCCTGATGCGCTCGTCCATGGACACGGGAACCGCCTTCAACGCTTCGATACGCCGCAAACGCGTCAATAATCCCTGTCTGTTTGCGAGCTGTATACCCAAGCCGGGGCGCGCATTCATTTCCAGCATTAATGGCCCCTGCTTTCTGTCCAGCACGATATCCACCCCCAAAAAATCCAGTCCGACCAGATCGTGGCTCCGCGCCGTTAACCGCAGTATGGTTTCCCATTGCGGTATTTCCAATTCGGAAATTCCGCTGCCGGTATCCGGATGCGCCTCTATCGGACTGTCTTTCCATACACCGGAAAAGGTGCGGCCCGTCGCCAGATCGATTCCTACGCCTATCGCCCCTTGATGCAGGTTGGCCTTTCCATCCGACAAACGCGTAGGCAATCTAAGCATGGCCATGACCGGAATGCCGCGGAAAACGATAGTGCGGATATCCGGCACGCCCTGAAAACTTACTCCTTCGAAAATAGGATCGAAATCGACCCGGTATTCGACCAGCGCGACGTCGCTTAAACCGCCCAGGCTATACATGCCGCTGAGGATATTTGCGACGTGATGCTCCAGCTCTTCCCTGGTCAACGCCACGCCGCTCGATAAACGATAGAACTCGCCATCGCATTCCGTCACCACCACTATACCTTCGCCGCCGCTGCCGTGTGCGGGCTTGATCACAAAATCATTGTACGGGGCCAGCACTTCATGCATGGATTCTATCTGATGCACGATTTCCACTACCGCGTACAGTTTCGGCACCGCGATGCCTGCCGCCTCGGCAAGCTCTTTGGTACGGCGCTTATCATCCACCAGAGGGAAATTGCGCCGGGGGTTTTCGAGCAGAATATAATCGGCATTGCGCTGATTGATCCCTAGTATTCCGCGAGCATGCAATTTTCGCCAGGGAAGCATGGCAGCTGCGCGTTGAAAAATATTGCTTCCCATTATTCCCAAAGTACGGCGCGAAAGCGCCACAATTCGGTAAGCCGGTAACCGGTGTAGCGCCCCAGCAGCAATATGGCGGCCAGAATAACCAGCAGCAACTCGGGAAATACAAAGGCCAGATGCGCGAGCACCTTGCTGCTCATCAGCAAATACCCCAGCACCGCCACCATAAGACTGCCCATGAACTGCTGGAACGCTTCGTAAGGACCTAGCTCTTCCCAGGTCAGTGAGGTGCGTTCTATGGTCATCGCCAGAATTACCATCGGGAACAGAGCGACCGAAACACCACTATCCAACCCCAATTTATAGCTGACTATGCTGATCGTCGTCATAATCAGGATTACCAGCGTCAATACGGCCGCCAGACGCGGCACCAGCAGCAATTTGAGCGATTCGAGATAAAAACGCACGATCAGGCCGATCGCAACCACGACGCTAAACAGCGCGACCCCCCACAACAGCTTGGTTTCACGAAATGCCAGCGCGATCAATATCGGCATAAAGGTGCCGAATGTCTTGATACCCACCACATTACGCAATATCACAACCAATAGGGCGCCCAACGGGATCATCAACAGTACCCGATAAATATTCTGAGTTTGCACCGGCAACGAAAACAGGGAAAACGCCATGACCCTCGACCCCAGCTGCTTTGCGCGCTGCTCGGCGACCAGCGCCATATCCTGGGAGTGCCGGCTGACTGAAAAAACCAGCTTGGGATTATATCCGCCATTAATGTCCAGAATCGGCGCATCACCGGTATGCCAAAGCACCGCGTCGCTGGGAAAATCGGTTTCCGCCGTCTGCGGGTTAATCGCCATCCATTCGTGACCGATGCGTACTTCCAGCCAGGGCGTCAGTTCCCCGTGCTTGACGCCGTCTCTCAGCATCAGCACGTGAGCCAATCTGGCGCGCACCCCTCCGCCGGCAAGGATGTAGATTATGCGTTTTACCTTGTCGTCCTCCGTCACGGTATCCTGCCGCAACAGGCTGACGTTTGCGTCGGGCGCGTCGTCATTAAACTGCATGACAACCTCCCGGCTGAATGAAAGCGTATCGGCGGATTTGCGCTTGGCCTGATCGAGTATCGCCTTTACTGCAGGACGTATCATGTCAGGGTAATCCGGCGACGTCATTTCCTCATTAAGCCGCGAGGATTGCGCTTCGCTTAGTGAACTGCCTGTCGCCAAATGTACGCGGTAATAAAGCACCTGGTCGCCCTCAATTTCGCGCACGGTCCAATGCGCATAGCGCTGCGACATTTTGTTGCTGGTAGTCAGTCCGTAATCGCTGGCAACAAAGTTCTCATCGACGATGGTATAACCTTTGGGCGCGCCAGGAAGCGCAAAATCTACGATAATCGGCTGATGATGATGCGGTCTGAAATCAATTCTTGCCTCGACCGTCCACACATCCGCACGCTCTGTGGGATGCAAGGGCAGTCCGAGCCAATGCACCTTGTAATAACAAAAAGAAAGCCCTACCGCAGTCAGCAATAAGGCTAATATCTTTACGTGCAGATTTCTCATCTCACGTCAACCGTATATTCAAGGAGTAGTTACACTGCGTTGTGCGCAAGGGTCGGCATCCCCGGTAAAAAGAAAGGTCGCATTGGCATCCACCAGTCCCAGGTCCTTGAGAAAGCTTCTACCCAACAGCACAGGATAATTGAATTTACTTCGGTCGACCAGATTAAACTCCTCTTCATAGTCCTTGCCGTTTTTGCATACCGTCATCATGACGACATCACGTTTGGATGATTCATTTTGATGACTTTTGATAACCGCCGTGCGCACCAACTCTCTTTCAACAACAATGGCCGGGAGTTGGCGCCCCTCTATATCCATCATGCTGAAACGCACCCATGGCCGGCCGTTTTTGGTGAAATGCTCCACATTATCCGCATGCAGAGAGGAAGTTTTGGCGCCGCTGTCCAGCTTTGCCGTTACGCGTCTGTGCCATGGCTCGAGAAAAACCGTCTCCAGCCATCCCATGACCGGACGCGGACCCGCGAACTTGTTTTGCCCGGAGGATTCCGGACCCAGCCGCGGTTCGTCATCTTCTTCGCAATAAGCTAGCGTATGCATGGAAATAAGCGACAACAATAACAATAGCGCCGGAAGCCGACTCATCTATTTATATCCTTTATACCCGGTTAACGTTTTAAACTGCAAGCGCATAATGAAACTCTCAGTTGCCCGGGCAATACCCCGCCGCGATGACCTCTTATCTATCCCCTCAACCCGGAAATATCAGCAGTCTGCCGTCGAATTTCGAACAGGGAAAATGCATCAGGCTCGCCATGCGAGCCTGATGCATTCATATCACCGCCAAAAACTAGCGTGGAAGTGTAACCAGTCCCTTGCTCTGGCTTGCGTAATAGGCGGCAACATCGACTATGTCGCTGTCATCCAGCATAGCCGACATACCATTCATCACCGGGCTTTTTCGCGCTCCCGATTTGTATTCCTTCAACGCTTTTATCAGATAGCTCTCGTGCTGTCCCGCCAGCCGGGGATTATTGACATCCAGCGTATTCCCGTCTTCGCCGTGACAGCCCGCACACATCCCTGCTTTTTCCTTACCTTTGACCGCATTGCCAGATACCGGGTTTTTCAAACCCAGACCACGAAACTTGGAAACGTAGGCCGCAATATTCCGATAATCCTGTTCGCTCAGCCCGGCGCTATTTCCCTCCATGCTGCCATGAACGCGGCTGCCGTTCTGCTGATAAGACTTGAGCGCGGAGACTACATATTCCGCATGCTGCCCACCTATTCGGGGCACCTGATATGCTGGAAAAGCATTACTGTAACCTTCGATGGCATGGCACCCTTCACAAGTCTGCGCGCGTTTTCTACCCTCATCGGCATCGTCGGCTGCAACGGCATCAAGGCTCGCAAAACCACCTAGAAGCAGCGCCAGCAATCCCATGTATTTTACTGTTCTCATTCTCAATCCAACCTTAATCTATCATCCCAAGAAAAAACATGCGTTGAACATATTAAACTACAATATGAATAGACATTGTAAGCGAATGCCGTATCACCAGCCTACATGTTAAGCGCCTGCTTCAGAGCAGCTTCCACTTCGCCGGTATCGATAGTCTGCGCTTCCGCTACATCCTCTTCCGCACCACGAGTCTTATCCTTACGGCTCAGATGGTAAGCGAGTCCGGTGCCCGCAGGTATCAAACGTCCTACGATAACATTTTCCTTAAGCCCCATCAGTTTATCACCCAATCCCCGTATCGCCGCTTCGGTCAGCACACGTGTCGTTTCCTGGAACGAAGCTGCCGAAATAAAGGATTCCGTTGAAAGCGACGCCTTGGTAATTCCCATCAAAATCGCCTCATAACAGGCCGGAATTTTACCTTCAGCCTCTACGCGCTCGTTTTCTTCAGCAAATCGGGCGCGATCAACCTGCTCTCCCTTAAGAAAAACAGTATCACCCGGCGACGTAATTTCAACCTTGCGCAGCATTTGACGTATGATCACCTCAATGTGTTTGTCGTTGATTTTTACGCCTTGCAAACGATAGACATCCTGTATTTCCTTAACCAGATAAGAAGCCAGATCGGCTACGCCTCTCAGTCTCAAAATATCGTGCGGCGTCAGCTCGCCTTCAGCTATGGTTTCGCCTTGCTCGACATGTTCGCCTTCAAACACGGTAACGTGACGCCATTTCGGTATCATCGCCTCATGCATTACGCCCGCAGGGTCGGTTATGACTATGCGGCGTTTGCCCTTGGTCTCCTTACCGAAGCTGATCGTACCGGTCGCTTCAGCCAGAATGGCCGGATCCTTGGTTTTGCGCGCTTCGAACAAGTCGGCAACACGCGGCAAACCACCGGTGATATCACGAGTTTTGCTGGACTCCTGCGGAATTCTTGCCAGCACGTCGCCCACTTCAACTCGATCGCCGTCGCGGATGCCGATAATAGCCCCTGCCGGCAGGAAATATTGAGCGGCAATTTCCGTGGAAGGAATCAGAATATCGTTCCCGTCGTCGTCTACCAGTTTAACCAGCGGACGCAGCTCTTTGCCCGCGCCGCCACGCTGTTTAGGATCGATAACCACCATGGAGCTTAATCCGGTTACTTCATCCGACTGCTCGCGCACGGTAACGCCATCGACAAAGTCAACCAGTTGAGCGCGGCCTTTCACTTCGGTAACAACAGGATGCGTATGCGGGTCCCAGTTCACCACGACCTGCCCGCCTCGAATCGCTGAGCCGTCCTTCACCGAAAGCACGGAACCGTAAGGTATCTTGTAGCGCTCGCGCTCGCGTCCATGCTCATCAATAACGCTGACTTCGCCCGACCGGGAAACCGCCACCAGCAAACCATCCTTGTTCTCTACCGTCTTCAGGTTGTTAAGCTTGATGGTGCCGCCGGATTTAACCTCGACATTGCTGATCGCCGCCGAACGCGATGCGGCGCCGCCGATATGGAACGTTCGCATGGTCAACTGCGTACCCGGCTCACCGATGGACTGAGCAGCAATAACGCCGACGGCCTCGCCGATATTGACCTGGTGTCCACGGCCCAGATCACGCCCATAGCAGGAAGCGCATACGCCATGACGATTCCGGCAGGTAATGACCGAACGTACCCTGACTATATCCACGCTGTAATCTTCCAGCACCGCCACCCAGGTTTCGTCCAGCAAAGTCCCTGCCGAGACAATAACGTTGTTGCTGCCCGGTTGCAGCACGTCCTCCGCCAGTACGCGCCCCAATACGCGTTCGGCCAGAGGTTCGACAACGTCGCCGCCTTCGATCAGCGGGGACATCAGCAAACCTTCGTTGGTGCCGCAATCGACATTAGTGATTACCAGGTCCTGGGCCACGTCGACCAGACGGCGCGTCAGATAACCCGAATTCGCGGTTTTCAGAGCAGTATCGGCCAAACCCTTGCGCGCGCCGTGTGTGGAAATGAAGTATTGCAATACGTCCAGACCTTCGCGGAAGTTGGCGGTGATCGGCGTCTCGATGATGGAACCGTCCGGTTTCGCCATCAGGCCGCGCATACCGGCAAGCTGACGTATCTGCGCCGCAGAGCCTCGCGCGCCGGAATCCGCCATCATGTAGATGGAATTGAATGATTTCTGCTGAATCACCTGACCGTCCTTGCCGACAGCCTGCTCGGTACCCAGTCCTTCCATCATGACCTTAGCCACCTGATCATTGGCATGAGACCAGATATCGACCACCTTGTTGTAACGCTCGCCATCAGTTACCAGTCCCGATGCATACTGGTTCTGAATCTCCTTAACTTCCTGTTCGGCTGCCGAAATAATCTCATGCTTGCGCGGCGGCACCGCCATGTCCTCGAAACCGATGGATACGCCGGCCCTGGTCGCATAAGAGAAACCCAGATACATCAGCTGATCGGCGAACACCACGGAAGTCTTTACGCCCAGCGTGCGGTAACAATGATTGAGCAGACGCGATATGGCCTTCTTGGTCATATCCTGATTCACCATCTCGAAGCTCATTCCCTCGGGAACGATGGTCCAGATAATAGCGCGCCCCGCCGTGGTTTGAACCCGGCGCACAGCCGGCGGCAGCAGCGCGCCGTCCTCGTCGAGCAGCACTTCGCGTATACGTACCGTTACCTTGGCCTGCAAATCGAGCTTGTGATTCTGATAACCGCGCAAAACTTCGTCGGTGTCCGAGAAAATCATGCCTTCTCCGGTTGCACCGACGCGCTCCCGGCTCATGTAATACAAACCCAGCACCACGTCCTGGGTAGGATTGATGATCGGCTCGCCGTTGGCCGGCGAAAGGATATTATTGGTCGCCATCATCAGCGTGCGTGCTTCCAGCTGCGCTTCCAATGACAAAGGAACATGCACGGCCATCTGGTCGCCGTCGAAATCCGCATTGAACGCGGTACAAACCAGCGGATGCAATTGTATGGCCTTGCCTTCCACCAGGGTAGGTTCGAAAGCCTGTATACCCAGGCGATGCAGGGTCGGAGCGCGGTTGAGCATAACCGGATGCTCGCGTATCACTTCATCCAGGATATCCCATACTTCCGGACTTTCGCGTTCCACCATTTTCTTGGCCGCCTTGATGGTCGTGGCCTGACCTCGAAACTGCAGCTTGCTGAAAATAAACGGCTTGAACAGCTCCAATGCCATTTTCTTGGGCAAACCACACTGGTGCAGCTTCAACGTTGGCCCGACCACGATCACCGAGCGGCCGGAATAGTCGACGCGCTTACCCAGCAGGTTCTGCCGGAAACGACCCTGCTTGCCCTTGATCATATCGGCAAGCGATTTTAGCGGGCGCTTGTTTGAACCGGTAATCGCGCGGCCGCGGCGACCGTTATCCAGCAGAGCATCAACCGATTCCTGCAGCATGCGCTTTTCGTTACGCACGATGATATCCGGCGCATTCAGATCCAGCAGGCGCTTCAGGCGGTTGTTGCGATTGATGACGCGGCGATAGAGGTCATTCAGGTCGGAAGTAGCAAAACGGCCGCCATCCAGAGGCACCAGAGGGCGCAGTTCCGGCGGCAATACCGGCAGCACGGTCATGACCATCCATTCCGGTTTATTGTTAGAGCTGATCAGCGACTCTATGGCCTTCAGGCGCTTGGTATGCTTCTTTATCTTGGTTTCGGAGTTGGTCGCATCGATTTCCTCGCGCAAACGCTGAACTTCTTCCTGAAGATCCATGGTTTTCATCATGTCGCGTATCGCTTCGGCGCCCATTTTGGCCGACAGCTCATCGCCGTACTGCTGCGTGGCTTCGTTGTACTCGTCATCCGTCAACAACTGACCGCGCTCGTAAGGCGTAGTACCCGGCTGAATCACGACAAAAGACTCGAAATAAAGCACGCGCTCGATTTCACGCAGAGTCATGTCGAGCAGCAGGGCGATTCTCGACGGCAGCGACTTTAAAAACCAGATGTGAGCGACCGGGCTGGCCAGCTCGATATGGCCCATACGCTCACGCCGGACTTTCGACAATGTAACCTCGACACCGCATTTTTCGCAGATAACACCGCGATGTTTAAGCCGTTTGTATTTGCCGCACAAGCACTCGTAATCGCTGACCGGCCCGAAAATCTTTGCACAGAACAATCCATCCCGCTCCGGTTTAAAGGTGCGGTAATTAATGGTTTCCGGCTTTTTTACCTCTCCGTACGACCAGGAACGTATCATGTCGGGCGAAGCCAGACTGATACGAATGCCGTCGAACTCTTCGGTCTGACTCTGACGCTTCAAAAAGTTAATTAGGTCTTTCACGCAAAACTCCTACATATTCTGTTCTGGCAACGCCCCGGTCCACAGGGAAACCGGGGTACCTGGGACATATCGCAACAAGCCGGCTAGTCCTGTTCCAACTCGATGTTGATAGCCAGAGAACGAATTTCCTTGATCAGTACGTTAAAGGACTCCGGCATCGCAGCCTCCATCCGATGATCGCCATCGACTATGTTTTTATACATTTTGGTTCTACCGTTCACATCGTCGGATTTGACGGTCAGCATTTCCTGCAGGGTATAAGCAGCGCCGTAGGCTTCCAACGCCCACACTTCCATTTCCCCGAAGCGCTGGCCTCCGAACTGCGCTTTGCCGCCCAAAGGCTGCTGGGTTACCAGACTGTAGGGCCCGGTTGAACGCGCATGCATCTTATCGTCAACCAGATGATTCAGTTTGAGCATGTACATGTAGCCGACGGTAATATCGCGCTCGAAGAAATCCCCTGTACGCCCGTCGTAGAGACGGGTTTGACCGCTTTCGGGCAGGTCGGCCAGACGCAGCATGGTTTTAATGTCTTCTTCCGTTGCACCGTCGAAAACCGGGGTCGCCAACGGCACGCCTTTGCGCAGATTAAAGGACAATTCGACAATTTCCTCATCCGTAAATTCATCGAGGTTTTCGACCCGTCCACTACGATTATAGATTGTGTCGAGAAAATCGCGGAGCTCCTGAACCTTGGCCTTGGCTTCAAGCATCTTCCCAAGCTTCAGGCCCAGTCCTTTAGCCGCCCAGCCCAAATGTGTTTCAAGCACCTGACCGACATTCATACGCGATGGAACGCCCAGCGGGTTGAGCACGATATCGACCGGTGTCCCGTCTGCCGTATAAGGCATATCCTCGACCGGAACAATGCGGGAAACAACACCCTTGTTGCCGTGCCGGCCCGCCATTTTGTCCCCCGGCTGAATTCTGCGTTTAACGGCCAGATAGACCTTGACCATCTTGAGCACGCCTGGCGCGAGATCGTCACCCATGGTAATTTTCTTTCGCTTTTCCTCCAGGCGCTGATTAATCTCTTCGCGCTGCTGTTCCAGCTGTGCCGCCGCCGCTTCGATATTGAGATTGACCTCTTCGTCCTTGACGCGAATCTGCAGCCACTGCGCCGGTTTCAAACCATCAAGGTAGTTTTTTTCGATAACCGTACCTGACTTCAAACCGCCGGGACCGCTTTGTGATATCTTGCCGAGCAAGATTTGTTCAATACGCTCAAAAATATCCTTTTCGATAATACGCAGCTGATCGGCCAGATCCTTCTTGACATGCTCAATCTGGGTTTCTTCTATCTGCTGTGCGCGCGCGTCCTTTTTGACGCCGTCGCGCGTGAATATCTGCACGTCTATGACGGTTCCGTCCATCCCTGACGGAACGCGCAACGAGGTATCCTTCACGTCCGAAGCCTTTTCGCCGAAAATCGCGCGCAGCAGCTTTTCTTCAGGCGTCAACTGGGTTTCGCCCTTCGGCGTAACCTTGCCGACCAGAATATCGCCGGCCTTGACCTCGGCACCGATATGCACAATACCCGATTCGTCCAGCTTGGCAAGAGCCGCCTCGCCGACATTGGGTATGTCCGCAGTGATTTCCTCAGGCCCCAGTTTGGTATCGCGCGCTACACAGGACTTTTCCTCGATATGTATCGTGGTAAAGCGATCATCCTGCACCACACGCTCGGAGATCAGGATGGAATCTTCGAAGTTGTAGCCGTTCCACGGCATGAAGGCAACCAGCAGATTCTGCCCCAACGCCAGTTCGCCCATATCGGTCGAAGGCCCGTCCGCAAGGATATCGCCTTTGGCAACCTTGTCGCCCGGTTTAACCAGCGGGCGCTGATTGATGCAGGTATTCTGGTTCGAGCGGGTGTATTTAACCAGATTATAGATATCAACGCCTTGAACACCAGCTTCTGTTTCTTCGTTATTAACGCGCACGACAATGCGACTGGCATCGACCGACTCGATAAAACCACCGCGCAATGCAACAACGGCCACGCCGGAATCCTTTGCCACGATACGTTCCATACCGGTGCCGACCAGCGGTTTTTCCGCACGCAAGGTCGGCACGGCCTGACGCTGCATGTTCGATCCCATCAATGCGCGGTTCGCGTCATCGTGTTCGAGGAACGGCACCAGCGAAGCCGCCACTGAGACTATCTGTTTGGACGATACGTCCATGTAATTGATTTTATCCGGCGTGGACAGGGTAAATTCATCGCGATAACGGCTGGAAACCAGATCGTCCTTCAGACGGCCGTTTTCATCCATGGAGGCGCTGGCCTGCGCGATGTAATACTTGCCTTCCTCGATAGCCGACAGGTACTCAATTTCAGTCGTAACAAACCCATCCACCACTTTCCGGTACGGCGTCTCCAGGAAACCGTATTCATTGGTGCGCGCGTAGACAGCCAGCGAATTGATCAATCCGATATTCGGACCTTCGGGCGTTTCGATCGGACATACGCGTCCGTAGTGCGTGGTATGCACGTCGCGCACTTCGAAGCCGGCGCGCTCACGGGCAAGACCACCCGGCCCGAGCGCCGATACGCGGCGTTTGTGGGTAATCTCGGAAAGCGGATTGCTTTGATCCATGAACTGCGAGAGCTGGCTGGAGCCGAAAAACTCTTTGATCGAAGCCGCTACCGGTTTGGCATTGATGATTTCCTGCGGCATCAGCCCTTCGGAGTCGGCCAGAGACAGACGCTCCTTAACCGCGCGCTCAACGCGCACCAGGCCCAGCCGGAACTGGTTTTCGACCATTTCACCCACCGAGCGTACCCGGCGATTACCCAGATGATCGATATCGTCGACCTGTCCGTTACCGTTACGGATGTTGATCAGCTCCTTCAGCACGTCGATAATGTCTTCCTTGGACAACACCCCGGACCCCTCGATTTCGACGCGTCCCAAACGACGGTTGAACTTCATGCGTCCAACCGCGGACAGATCGTAACGCTCCGAGGTAAAAAACAGGTTCTCAAACAATGCCTGAGCCGCTTCCCGCGTTGGCGGTTCGCCCGGACGCATCATGCGATAGATTTCAACCAGCGCGTCAAGCTGATTTTCCGTAGTATCGATGCGCATTGCATGCGACATATAAGGTCCACGATCGAGGTCATTGACATACAAAACGTCAACGCTTTTCACGCCCGCCGCCAGAATACGGCTGACCATATCTTCTGTAACCTCGTCGTTCACCTTGCCGAGCAACTCGCCGGAAGCGGTGTCGATCAGATTGTGCGACAAAATGCGGCCGGCCAGATAGTCTCGCGGAACTTCGATCTTGTTCAGGCCCGCCTTTTCCATCTGCCGGATATGGCGAGCTGTGATACGTTGACCTTTCTCAACCACAACCTTGTCGCCGACGCTAAGATCGAAGCTGGCGATATCGCCGCGCAAACGCTCGGGAACAAGATTCAGGAATATACTCCCGCCTTCGAAACTGAATTGATTGGTATCGAAGAACTCTTCGATAATCTGCTCGTTTTCATAGCCAAGCGCACGCAATAAAACGGTTGCAGGCAGCTTACGACGGCGATCGATACGCACGTAAACGCAATCCTTGTGATCGAACTCAAAGTCCAGCCATGAACCACGGTAGGGGATGATGCGGGCGTTAAACAGCAGCTTGCCCGATGAATGGGTTTTTCCCCGATCATGATCGAAGAAAACCCCCGGCGAGCGATGCAACTGGGAAACGATGACGCGCTCGGTTCCGTTGATCACAAAAGTTCCGGTATCCGTCATCAACGGGATTTCTCCCATGTAGACTTCCTGCTCGCGAATATCTTTAACCACTTTCGCGCTGGCAGGCGACTCCTTGTCGTAAATGACCAAACGAACCAGAACGCGCAGCGGTGCAGCATAAGTCGCTCCGCGCTGCTGGCACTCCTTTACATCGAAGGCCGGTTCGCCAAGACGGTAACTGACATATTCGAGCACGGCATGCCCGGTATGGCTTGCGATCGGAAAAACGGAAGTAAGCGCGGCGTGCAAGCCATAGTCCACTCTGCCGACATGCCTGGTATCCGCTTGCAAAAACCGTTTATAGGAATCAACCTGGGTAGCCAAAAGATAGGGTACTTCGAGAACGTCCTGACGCTTGCCAAAACTTTTACGAATTCGCTTTTTCTCAGTGAAAGAATATGCCATTTTTGGTTCCTTACCCACTAAATTTGCCTGAACTGGATACTGCGGAGTATTTGCGACACATCCCGGCCCGCAATTAAAGCCGTTGTCGCGTAGCCTGGACATCCTAAGGATGCTGGAGCTTTATATTCTGATTGATGCAGACCCCCGACCGTATGCATCGTAAGTGTAACGCCAAAAGGCCGGCAGCAGCAGCTACCGGCCAATGGGTCTATCTACTAAGTACTTGGTTTTACCCAACTTACTTGATGTCAACAGCTGCGCCAGCCTCTTCCAACTTCTTCTTCAGCGCGTCCGCGTCGGCCTTGCTGATTGCTTCCTTGACGGTAGAAGGCACGCCCTCTACAAGGTCTTTCGCCTCTTTGAGGCCCAGCCCGGTTACTTCGCGCACAACCTTGATCACGTTAACCTTGTTGGCGCCAAAGCTGGTCAATACCACGTCAAACTCGGTCTTTTCTTCCGCGGCAGGTGCAGCGGCCGCGGCCGGAGCCGCAACAGCAACGGCGGCTGCAGCGGAAACACCAAACTTTTCTTCCATCGCTGAAATCAGATCAACGACTTCCAGCACTGTCATATTGGAAATTGCTTCCAGTATATCGTCTTTTGAAATAGCCATTATTAACTCCAAAATTCTAAATCAACCAAGCAGGCTTTATGCCGCTTGTTTCTGGTCTCGTATTGCTGCAATCGTTCTTGTCAGTTTCGCGTGCGGTTCGGCAAGCGTCCTTACAAATTTTTCGATTGGTGCCTTCATAGTACCCATCAATATCGCAATTGCTTCATCTCTTGTCGGCAGTTTCGACAGCCTTTCGAGTTCGGATGCGCCGTACTGTTTACCGCCAACCGCAACAAGCTTGGTTACCAGCTTGTCGTGAGTTTTGGCAAATGCGCCGATAACGCGCGCGGCGGAACCCGGATCTTCCAGAGAAAAAGCCAGCAATAGCGGTCCGACCAAACCATCCTGCATGCAGGCGAACTCGGTCCCTTCGACAGCCTTGCGCGCCAAGGTGTTCTTGACAACGCGAAGATACACGCCGGATGCGCGTGCGGTCTTCCGAAGCTCGGTGAGCTCCGAGACTGTCAAACCACGATACTCCGCAGCAACTGCGGAATGGGCTTGAGCGGCAATAGCAGCAACTTCAGCGACGACAGCTTTCTTGTCATCTATTCGCAATGCCACAGTCACCTCCATCTTACAAAATTCTGAATGTTTTTATTCACTCAGAGCCAATCTCCGGAATCGTCCAGAGCACTAACGGCTCCTTCGCCACTAACAGGGCTAGGGTATACCGTCTGCGCGGGCATGATTAAGCACCTTGTTACGGATGCGCCTGCGGTCTTTGACGGTCGACGGCAACAAGCCGGCGACCCAAAGTTTTTAAATCGCTCCCCTTATCATCTCACCAGTGTTGTTGGCTTCGGGAACCCTATCCCCTTCGGTAGAGAGTAGTCTCCGGGAAAAGCGCATTCGGTTTATTAAAACCTTATCGTAACTATTCCGTAACTGCCGTTGAGCCGTAACCGAAACACTCGGTATGAGGCAAGCCCGTCGGGACAAGCGCGGAAGCGTATCGGGCGGCATTAACCACGCTGCGATTCCGCCCTGGAAGCCCTCTCCATCCATCCGAACCTTAGCAGGTCTCGCCTCTCTTCATTTCCAGCTGGCCCGCTTGATAGTTACGTTTTATCTTGTTACAGCAGCGGTTGAGCCTTCCCTCCTATCCTACCGGAGGGAGGGCAAACTCGGGCTAGAGCCAATTAAACAGCCAACCCACTGTGATCGACCGAAATGCCGGGACCC
Source organism: Candidatus Methylospira mobilis (assembly GCF_009498235.1). Classification (NCBI taxonomy): domain Bacteria; kingdom Pseudomonadati; phylum Pseudomonadota; class Gammaproteobacteria; order Methylococcales; family Methylococcaceae; genus Candidatus Methylospira; species Candidatus Methylospira mobilis. The sequence continues at coordinate 3,278,464 of NZ_CP044205.1, forward strand.
ATGGTTGAGGAAACCGTTACTTTTTTCAGATAAATACCTTTGGAGGTACTCGGCTTCAACTTTTTAAGGTCGACCAATAACGCTTCGAGGTTTTCTTTCAGCGCGGCTTCGTCAAAGCTGACTTTACCGATCGTGCAATGGATAATGCCTTTCTTATCAGTTCTGTAGCGCACCTGCCCTGCTTTGGCATTTTTCACTGCCGAAGCAACATCGGGCGTCACTGTACCGACTTTCGGATTGGGCATCAAACCGCGTGGACCAAGGATCTGGCCGAGCTGTCCTACCACGCGCATCGCGTCCGGCGCAGCGACAACGACATCGAAATCCATCTGTCCGGCTTTGATTTGCGCCGCCAGATCATCCATACCGACGATATCGGCACCTGCGGCTGTCGCCGCATCGGCTGCCGGCCCCTGAGCGAAAACCGCAACCCGCACGGTTTTCCCGGTACCACGCGGCAGAACGGTGGCACCGCGTACCGCCTGATCGGACTTTCTGGGATCAACACCCAGATTTACCGCCACATCGACCGACTCGACAAACTTTATTTTCGACAGCGACTTCAATAGAGACAAGGCTTCGGTCACCTCGTAAACCTTACCGGCCTCGACTTTTTCACTGATTTCCTTAAGTCTTTTCGTTACTTTGGCCATTACACACCCTCCACTTCCAATCCCATGCTACGCGCGCTACCCGCTATGGTGCGAATTGCCGCATCCAGGTTCGCAGCAGTAAGATCAGGTTCTTTTGCCTTGGCAATTTCCGCCAGCTGATCGCGCGTTACCTTGCCTACCTTGTTGGTATTGGGATTGCTGCTGCCGCTTTTAAGTCCTGCCGCCTTTTTCAGCAGTATGGAAGCCGGTGGTGTTTTTGTAATAAAAGTGAAGCTTTTGTCGCTGTATACTGTAATCACGACAGGCAGAGGCAGACCCTTTTCCACATTCTGTGTTTGCGCGTTGAACGCTTTACAGAACTCCATGATGTTCACCCCGCGCTGGCCTAATGCCGGTCCGACCGGTGGACTCGGATTTGCCTCGCCCGCCTTCACCTGCAACTTGATATATGCAGTTATCTTTTTTGCCATTTCAACTCCCGTGGGTTTAGCGCCTGAGCAATCAGGCTCCCCTTATTCAACCATGTAATAAAATCGAAAATCTCTTTATTTGCGACAGACAATAGTCACCCGCAGCAGGAAGGCAAAACCTTATCCCTTCTCCACCTGACCGAAATCCAGCTCGACAGGCGTTGCACGCCCGAATATAAGCACGGATATACGCAGTTTGCTTTTTTCGTAGGCGACCTCTTCGACTACGCCGTTAAAGTCCTTGAACGGCCCATCGACAACACGGACAACTTCTCCCGCTTCGAACAGCACCTTGGGCCGCGGTCGGCTGGTGCCGGTTTCGACTCGATTCAATATCGTATCGGCTTCCACATCCGTAATGCTGCGAGGATGATCCGTAGTACCGCCGATAAAGCCGAGCACTCTGGGAATATCCCTGAGGAAATGCAGCATTTTTCTATGTTCTTCCAACTGTTCAGCTGGTTTCGGAATCTCTTCCATCTGCACCAGAACATAGCCTGGAAAGAATTTTCTTTCGCTTTTGCGTTGTTGGCCGTTACGCATTTCCACAACTTCTTCGGTAGGCACAAGCACTTTGCCGAAATAGTCTTCCATACCGTCCCTGACTATCCTTTCCTCAAGTGTTTTCTTTACCTGATTTTCAAAATTCGAAAACGCCTGAATAACGTACCAACGTAACCCCATTTCAAACCCTCTGTCCGGTCAACAGACCGACACCCCAAAACAACACCATATCCAGCAACCAAAGGATAAGCCCGACGACAAAAACCAGCGCCACCACAACCAGGGTCGATTGCATCGTTTCCTGGCGCGTGGGCCAGATAACTTTCCTTACTTCCTGGCGCGATTCCTTAAGGTAGGATGCTGTAAGCCTGCCTATGGCGGTAGTCAGCACTATACCTACCGATACGCCACCGATAACCAGAATACCGAGTACTCTATAAAGCGTCGGATAAGCTGAGAAATAGTAAAATCCTGCAATCCCTGCCACAAGCAAACTGATGGAAAGTATCAGTTTTAAAGTATCGATTACCGACGACTTACCCGGTTGTTGTTGATCTGACATCGACGCACTCTGCGGCTATTGACGAGACTATTCAGTCTTGCGAGGTGAAAATGGCAGGCCAGGAGGGGCTCGAACCCCCAACCGCCGGTTTTGGAGACCGGAACTCTACCAATTGAGCTACTGACCTATACCTGCACGCGAGTCCCGGCACTGCATACACAGCGCCGTTCAACTCCGTTAATACTTACACTTTTTTACTCGAGAATCTTGGAGACCACGCCGGCGCCGACAGTGCGCCCACCTTCGCGTATCGCGAAACGCAAACCATCCTCCATTGCGATAGGCGCTATCAACTTCACATTGATCTTTATATTGTCTCCCGGCATAACCATTTCCACACCCTCAGGAAGGCTGACCGCACCGGTTACGTCCGTGGTACGGAAATAGAACTGCGGGCGGTAGTTACTGAAAAACGGAGTATGGCGGCCGCCTTCATCCTTCGACAATACATAGATTTCCGCTTCGAAATGGGCGTGCGGTTTGATCGTACCCGGTTTCGCCAGCACCTGACCACGCTCCACATCCTCGCGCTTGGTGCCACGCAGCAATACGCCTACGTTATCTCCAGCCAGACCTTCATCAAGCAATTTACGGAACATTTCGACGCCGGTGCATGTGGTTTTTACCGTTGCCTTAAGACCGACTATCTCTACTTCCTCGCCTACCTTGACCTTGCCGCGCTCAACGCGGCCGGTGACCACGGTGCCGCGACCTGAGATAGAGAACACATCTTCGATTGGCATCAGGAATGGCTTATCGATCGGACGCTCGGGCAACGGAATATAGCTATCCATCGCTTCAACCAATTTGATAACAGCCGGCACGCCGATGTCGCTTTGATCGCCTTCCAGCGCCTTCAGCGCTGACCCGATGATAATAGGTGTATCATCGCCCGGAAAGTCGTACTTGCTAAGCAGTTCGCGCACCTCCATTTCAACCAGCTCGATCAACTCGGCGTCGTCGACCATATCAGCCTTGTTCAGGAAGACCACGATATAGGGAACACCCACCTGACGAGCAAGGAGAATATGCTCGCGAGTCTGCGGCATAGGGCCGTCGGCAGCCGAGCAAACCAGAATCGCGCCATCCATCTGCGCCGCACCGGTAATCATGTTCTTTACATAGTCAGCATGACCCGGACAGTCCACATGAGCGTAATGACGTTGTGTCGATTCGTACTCAACATGCGCGGTTGCAATGGTAATGCCGCGAGCCCGCTCTTCAGGAGCCGCGTCGATCTGATCGTAAGCCTTGAACTCGCCACCGTGCAGCCCGGCCATTACCTTGGTCAGCGCTGCCGTCAGCGTAGTCTTGCCGTGATCGACGTGACCGATCGTTCCTACGTTTACATGCGGCTTGGTACGCGAAAACTTCTCTTTTGACATCCGCCATTCCTCTCAAAATAACTGAATGAAACTTCATTTATAAAATATGGAGCCCATAACCGGACTTGAACCGGTGACCTCTTCCTTACCAAGGAAGTGCTCTACCGACTGAGCTATATGGGCGCAACTGGAGCGGGTGATGGGAATCGAACCCACGCCATCAGCTTGGAAGGCTGAGGTTCTACCGTTGAACTACACCCGCATTCTAAATCATGGTGGAGGGGGAAGGATTCGAACCTTCGAAGGCAGAGCCGTCAGATTTACAGTCTGATCCCTTTGACCGCTCGGGAACCCCTCCTTAAAATCAGTCCTTCATTATCTACCAGATAATTTACTCAGTCAAGCTTTTTACAGCACAAAATAGACATTATCCTGACCACCCCCTAAGCGACCGTGTGCATTTCACTTATTACCCGATCCAGCTTACCGGTGACAAGATCCGGAAATAAGCCGAACGCACGCACAACAGCACTTTCCAGCAAAACCGAGTCTCCCGGACCGGGAGGCGTCAGCACATAGCCAGCGACGGCTGTGCGCTCCCGAGGGTGGCCAATACCGATTCTCAGCCGCCAAAAATCTGCCGACCCGAGGCTGGCGATAATATCGCGCAGACCATTGTGTCCGCCATGCCCTCCGCCGCGCTTCAGCCTGAGCGTGCCGGGCGCGAAATCCAGCTCATCGTGCACAACCAGTATCTGCTCACAATCTATCCGGTAGAAACGTGACAGCGCAGCAACCGCGCCACCACTACGATTCATGAATTGCATGGGCTTCAATAGATAGACCGCTTCGCCCTGCACATCAATGCGCGCAACCGCACCCCGAGTCCGCGCATCGGCAGAAAACGATGCGCCTGTGCGCGCAGCTATTTCATCCAGAACCCAAAACCCGGCATTATGCCGGGTTCGAGCATATTGCGGCGTCGGATTACCGAGACCGGCAATTAATCTGAAATTACAGGACACACCTGTACTAAAATCAAATTCGCTTTACTCGGCAGCGTCGGAAGTGCGCGGCGCATGAATGGCGGCCACCAGTTGGTCATGATCTGCGCCGTGCTGCAACTCGGGAACTTCCACACCTGGCGGCAGCTTCAAACCGGAAAGATGAATCGCGTCGCCTATATCCAGATCAGCCAAATCAACCGCGATAAACTCGGGCAGATGCTGAGGCAGACACTCAACCTCAACCTCCGCCATGCCATGCGCCACCACACCGCCACTGCGCTTGACACCCACGGCGATATCCTGATTGATAAAGTGCAATGGAACATGAACGCGCAGCTTATCCTTTTCGCTTACGCGCAAAAAATCCATATGCATGATAATCGGACGACTCGGATGCCGCTCCAGCGCTTTAAGAATAACGCGCTCCTGTTTGCCGTCAAACTTCAGACTCAGTATATGCGAGTACACCGCGTCGTTGCCAAGACGCTTCACCACCTGATTATGACTCAGGTTCAACTTAAGCGGATCGGCACCGCCGCCATAAACAATTGCCGGCACCTTGCCTGTCCGCCGCGTACGGCGCGCATCACCCTTACCGGATCCTGTTCTCAATTCCGCATCAAACTCAAAACTGCCTACCATCTTTATTCTCCAAATACTCTAAGCAGGTTAACAAAACAAAAGCACTATCTAATCAACGTACAATGAACTTACCGACTCGCCCACGGCAATACGCCGTATAGTTTCGGCCAGCATCTCCGCCGCGCTCAAAACGCGTATGCGTTCGCACGCCGCAGCGTCGGGGCGTAATGGGATGGTATCGGTCACGACCAGCTCATCCAGCACCGAAGATTTTATATTTTGAAGAGCAGATCCGGACAGCACGGCATGCGTACAATAGGCAACCACCTTTATCGCACCATGCTCCTTTAATGCCAAAGCCGCTTTACACAGCGTACCCGCGGTATCAACAATATCGTCCACCATGACACAGGTACGCCCACGAACGTCGCCAATAATATTCATTACCTTGGATTCATTGGCGCGCGGGCGGCGCTTATCGATAATTGCCAGATCGGCATCATCAAGACGCTTCGCCAGTGCTCTCGCCCTGACAACGCCACCCACATCAGGCGAAACCACCATCAAATTCTGGTATTGCTGACGCCAGACATCCCCCAACAGAATGGGGGACGCATAGACGTTATCGACCGGCACATCAAAAAACCCCTGAATCTGATCCGCATGCAAATCCACAGTCAACACGCGATCCGCACCTGCACTGGTTATCAGTTTCGCTACCAGCTTCGCGGAAATAGGCACGCGAGCCGAACGCGTGCGGCGATCCTGGCGCGAATAACCGTAGTAAGGAATCACCGCCGTAATCAGCGAGGCCGACGAACGCCGGAAAGCGTCTATCATGATCAGCAACTCGACCAGATTCTCGTTGATGGGCGCGCAGGTCGGCTGAACTATAAAAACCTCCCTCCCGCGTACATTTTCTTCGATTTCAACGGCAATCTCGCCATCGCTGAAGCGACCAACGCTGGCCATTCCCAAACGCATATTGAGTTTATGAACGATGCCCTCGGCCAAGGCAAGGTTGGCGTTTCCCGAAAACACCATGAAGGACGAATCTATCATGCAATCACTCTCTTGGAGGCTCTATCGCGGACGAATAATTGCCGGTACTTTCAATTAAACATAAATATGGCTGGGGTGCCAGGATTCGAACCTGGGTATGCGGGGATCAAAACCCCGTGCCTTACCGCTTGGCGACACCCCAAAAAAAGATTTCAACCGGGTTCTATACCCAGCCTGTTATGCAACGGCGAAATATTGCTGCCCTTCGCCACAAAAACCTGCCACTCGCCCGCTGCAAGCTGCTCAGCCGCATGCCGTGCGTCGTGTTCATACTCCAGCACCGCAAAAACGCAAGCTCCGGTACCCGTCAACCGCGAACCGCCGCAAACCAGCTCCAGGTTGAAAAGCGCCTCCTTCACCAGCGGATAGCGTTCCGTCACCACAGGCAGACAATGATTTTCTTCATTGCCCCTCAAAAATTCGACCATTGTGATCGGTTTATTATCCCGTGTCAATCCGGGTGCGCCAAATATCGCGCCGGTAGCAACCTGACAATGAGGCGCAAGCACTACATACCAAGGTTCGGGCAAATCGGGCAAGGCCGTCAAATGTTCGCCCACACCCTCACCCCAGGCCGAAAAACCCCGAACAAACACCGGTACGTCGGCGCCAAGATTCAAACCAAGCGCGGCAATTTCGTCAAGACCGAAGTGCAGCCGCCACAGCTGGTTAAGCCCCAGCAATACGGTGGCGGCATCCGAACTCCCCCCGCCGACGCCGCCGCCCATGGGCAGATTTTTTTCCAGATCGATATCAACTCCCAGCAACGGGTTACCGCATGCATCGCGCAAAGCCCTGGCTGCCCGGACTGCCAAATCGGAATCTTCCGGCACGCCCGGCAGCGGATTGACACGCCGAATCACGCCGTCCTGACGCGGAGTCAGGGTAATCCAGTCGCATAAGTCGATAAACTGGAACACGGTCTGCAGTAGATGATAACCGTCCGGCCTGCGCCCGACGATACGCAGCATTAAATTGAGCTTTGCCGGAGCCGGCAAGCGCAGAGAAGAATCATTCATGTATCAACCTAAAACAAAAGCAAGCATTCAGCGTGAGCTTATAAAGCGAACCGATGAAGTCGTTAGCGAGGCAAGCCGGACGAGATTTGCCAGAGCAAGCTCTCTGCTCCCACTACGGGGACGCAGAAGATCCCGCCTGTTTTACCGCGCCTCCTCATTCAGCGATCATACTGAATACTTATAATAAACATTATTTTCCAACCGCCCAGCTATCGACCACCAGCTTCAGCCTGGCATGCTCATTGTTCGCCACCGTCCTGGCCGGCAGTGAAAAACCGTCAGCCTGATAAGCGCCACTGTAACTCAAGGTCCAACCCTGCTGTACAAACCCTTCTCCGGTCGTCACGGCAGATTCCTGTTGCTGCGCCGGAACGCCCAGCAGCCAGTAACGCAAAGAACGTAGCGGCACAGGAAAACCGACGCGTTCACGCAAGGCGGAGTCCGGATCGCGTGAAATCTCGGTTTTACCGTTACCTTCATTGATATAGATCAGATCGTCCTGCAGAACGACCGACACCGCCCCCTGACTGAATGGACCGGAAATACGCACGCGATCCTGAGCATGATCGTGCTCCCAATGTAAATTGGCGTTCCACCCATCCTGCCCGCTCTGCACCGCTACGCGCCCCTCCAAAGTCCACACCTCGACTGCGCAAACCCGGCAATCCGCCGTTACAGGCGGCACGGGCTTTTCGCCTACCATGACCGGAAAGCGGATCGCGCAGGCGCCGACCAGGCACAGCGCCAATAGCAGCCAACTCCGCAGCGCAAGAAGCACCGTCATATTCACGCGCCTATCTACCATTGAATGCTTCGGGATAGCGCAACATAACCGACTTGACCGCTTCATGACGGGGCGCTTTTTTCAACACCAGAGCCCATACTTTCTGAGCTTCCCGGCGCTGCCCGGATTCCCATAACGCCTCACCCAGGTGCGCGCCGATTTCAGGGTCGGACATCAGCGCAAAAGCCTGCCGCAAATGGGTAACAGCCTCGCTGTAACTGCCCATACGATAATTAACCCATCCCAGACTATCGAGGATAGCCGGATCGCCGGGCCTGATTTCATTTGCGCGTTCGATCAGCGCCTTTGCCTCGTTCAGACGCTCGGGAAAACGATCAGCCAAGGTAAACCCCAGCGCATTCAGCGCATTCGCATCGTCCGGACTCTTTTCCAGAACCGCGCGCAAATCGGCCTCCACCACTTCCAGCCGGTCCAATTGCTCCGCAACCAGTGCGCGCGCATACATCAGCTGAGGTTGTCCCGGATTGGCCTCCAACGCCTGAGTAAGAACATCAAATGCGCCGTTCACATCGGCACTACCGGCCAATAATTCCGCCTCAAGCAAATAGAGACGCAAGGACTCGGACGGAAATTCTTTGCGCAAACGTATCAATCGTTGCCGGGCTTCCTGCGCATCCCCCAGCTTCATAACCGCCGTCACCGCACTGACACGCGCTTCGAAAAGCTTGGAGCCGCTTTCGACGCGATCAAACCAATCAAGGGCGCCCTGCAGCCTGTTTTGGCGCGCATCCGCCAAGCCCAGATAAAAAAAGGCCTGATCCTTCCACTGAGCTGACTTGACCAGCGGAAGCAAGCTCTGTCGCGCCTTGCCCAGTGCACCGGACTCCAGCCAGATCAAGGCGCGCGTAAATAACGCGTCCTCATCGCCCGGATTTTTCGCCAGAATCCGCGTCAGCTCTTTCTCGGCCTCCTTCAAATCGCCCTTTCTGGCCAAAAACTGCGCATAAAACAAGTGTAATCGCAAATTGCCCGGGTCAGCCTTCAGCGCCTTGGTCAGCGCGCTGCCCGCTGCTGCCTCATTCCCCATCTGCGCCATGACCTGAGCCTGCAGCAGGCGCGCCCGTCCCCAGTCGGGATGCAACTGTAAAGTTCTTTCGATCTCGTTCAGCGCGACATCCAGCTTACCCTTGCTGCCGGCCAGCGCGGCATAGGCGAGATGCACCTCCGCACTGTCAGGGAACTGCTGCGACAATCCAGACATCAACGCAAATGCCTGCTCCTGCGGCACTTCCGCATCCAGCAGCTTGATCAAGTCGAACAAGGTGCTATCGAGGTTGACCTCGGACATGGACAGCAAAGCGGCCAATTGCTCGCGCGCCGCATCCATATGCCCGGCTTTCAACTCAAGCAGGACAGACAAGCGCCGTGCGTCGGGGCTGCCGGGATCGCGGCTGCGCCATAATGCGACGGCTTGCTGCAATTTGCCGTTATCCTTGACAAACAACGCTACCTGAACCGCGCGCGCCGCGATGCGGGGATCGTGACTTAATTCAGCGGCCTTGAGATAGTTATCGAGCGCAACCGCTGGCTGACCCCGCTGGCCGGCCATTTCCGCCGACAACAGTAGATAGACAAGCTGAGCGTCCCTGGCCTCCCCTTCATTCGCAGCCTTGCTCTCGATAGTCATCGTCTGCTCGAAATCCGATGGCCGCAAAGCGTCCTGACTCATACAGGCCAGCAATCCAGCTCCACTCAGACAAATCAATCCCGCTATGCGTTTCATCACGGATATCACGGATACTGCGCCTCTCAAATAAATTGAAAAAATAATATAGCCTGATACTGAACACGCCGCCCCGTCCAGGATCAAGGCGAACATGAAGCGCGCGCTCCCGCCTTTAGCTGGCGAAGAACAGCATATTGGGGCGTCTTTTCAGATGCATCACAAGCAGTCAGTCTCACAATAGAGTATGATTCGCACTATGCACATCCGGCCTTGTTACGGGATTATAGCCCGAATCAAAACAGAAATATCTTCATGACCATTCTGGCCCTCGGCTTGAACCACAACAGCGCGCCTGTTTCCGTGCGCGAAAGACTCGTTTTTTCCGGCGAACGGGTGGGCGACGCACTGCGAGCGCTGATTGAAATCCCAGAGGTTAGCGAGGCGGCAATTCTTTCCACCTGCAACAGAACCGAAATTTATTGCGGCGCCGAAATTTCCAGCTACGACCCTTTGATCGACTGGCTGGCGGAAGAACAGCATCTGCGGCAAACCGATCTGCGCCCCTACCTGTACGCGCATTCCGACAGAGCCAGTATACGCCATATGTTTCGCGTTGCCTGCGGGCTGGATTCCATGATCCTCGGCGAGCCGCAAATTTTGGGTCAAATGAAAACGGCTTATCAGCATGCAACAGAAGCCGGAACCCTGGGTACGGTACTGGGAAAACTGTTCCAGCATACCTTTTCTGCTGCTAAAAAGGTAAGAACCGACACCGCCATCGGTTCAAGCGCGGTGTCGGTCGCTTTTGCCGCCGTGCGTCTGGCGCGCCGCATTTTCGAAAACCTGGGCGAACAAACCGCAATCCTGATCGGCGCGGGGGAAACCATAGAACTCACCGCCCGCCATCTGCATGAACACGGCATCGGAGAAATCATCGTCGCCAACCGCACCTACGAGCGGGCACATACGCTGGCCGCGCAATTCGAAGGTTTTGCGATCTCATTGCACGAGCTGCCCGAGCATCTGGCAAAAGCCGATATCATCGTCACATCCACCGCCAGTCAACTGCCGATACTGGGCAAGGGCAGCGTGGAAAGCGCGATCAAGATACGCAAACACAAACCCATCTTCATGGTGGATCTGGCCGTTCCGCGCGACATCGAACCGGAAGTGGCGCAACTCCAGGACGTTTACCTGTATACGGTGGACGATCTGCGCGAAACCATAGAAGAAAATCTGCGTTCGCGCCAGGAAGCCGCCAAACAGGCGGAAGAAATTATCGACACCGAAGTCGAGCATTTTTTGGCCTGGATCAGAGCCCAGAGCGTTACCTCAACGCTCAAGGACTTGCGCAACCACGCCGGACAAATCCGCGAGCAAGCGCTGGAAGCCGCTCTGCGCACGCTCAAAAACGGCAGACCGCCGGAAGACGCCCTGCAGTTTCTGGCTCACGCATTAACCAACAAACTGACTCATCTCCCGTGCATACAAATCAAGCAGGCGGGCGTGGACGAACGCCATGAACTGATCAGCGCCGCACGCGAACTGTTCCAACTAAAAGACAGCACCGAAGAAACGTGAAACCGTCCATACAACGCAAACTCGACAACCTGACCGAACGCTTTGAAGAAATCACCGTACTGCTGGCGGAACCCGAGGTACAAAACGATCAGAACCGTTTCCGGGCATTAAGCAGGGAATACGCCCAGCTCGACCCGGTGATCGCCTGCTTTCGCCGTTACCAGGCAGCCGAAGCGGCGATAAGTTACGCCGAGACCCTGCTGAAAGACCCCGACCTCGAAGTACGCGCTATGGCGCGTGACGAGCAAAGCGAAGCTCAAAAACAGCAGGAAGCGCTTACCCTGGAACTCCAGTTGCTGCTGCTCCCCAAGGACCCGAACGACGAGCGCAACATCTTCCTCGAAGTCCGGGCCGGAACCGGCGGCGCTGAGGCTGCGCTGTTTGCCGGCGACCTGTGCCGCATGTATACGCGCTATACCGAAAACTGCGGCTGGAAAGCCGAAATCGTCAGCGAAAGCGAAGGAGAGCTCGGCGGCTACAAGGAGGTCGTGCTGCGCATCAGCGGTCAGGACGTGTATTCGCGCCTCAAATTCGAGGCCGGCACCCATCGCGTGCAGCGCGTGCCGGAAACCGAAGCGCAAGGACGCATACACACCTCCGCCTGCACCGTCGCGATACTGCCCGAAGTCGAGGAAATCGACATCGACATCAACCCCACCGATCTGCGCGTCGACACTTATCGCGCCTCGGGCGCTGGCGGTCAGCACGTCAACCGTACCGAATCGGCGATACGATTGACGCATTTGCCTACCGGCATTGTCGTGGAATGCCAGGACGAGCGCTCCCAGCACAAAAACCGCGCGCGCGCGATGTCGCTGCTGAAATCGCGCATACTCGACGCCGAACAGCAAAAACAGGACGCCGAAGTCGCGGCCGAACGCAAGCTGCAGGTAGGCAGTGGCGACCGCTCCGAACGCATACGCACCTACAACTTCCCGCAAGGCCGGTTGACCGATCACCGTATCAACCTGACGCTGTACAAACTGGACAGCATCATGACCGGCGATCTCGACCCGGTCATCGAGCCGTTGATACACGAGCATCAGGCCGACCTGCTGGCGCAATTGGGCGACGAATAACCGCACAAAAGTCAGTTTATTTCCCGCCAGCTGAAGGCGCAGGCTTTGCTTTTCGCCCTCTCCCGCCGGGTATGCGTATTTACACTGCCTTGCAACCAACTGTTTTATTATCCGCTCTCTCCCAAGGAGGGGCCTGGGGTGAAGCAAGTTCCCTGCAAGATTCTCTGGCTTCACTCACTACGCAGCAAAGAATACCAAAGCGCAACCGCATGATTAAAACCCTGCTCAACTCCGCAGCACAACTACTCACCACCAGCAGCGACAGCCCGCGCCTGGACGCGGAAGTGTTGTTAAGCCATGTTACCGGCAAAAACCGCACCTGGTTCATGACCTGGCCAGATGCCGAACTCGACGCACCCATAATCGCCCGTTTCCACGAACTGCTGGCACAGCGCCGCACCGGCACCCCCATCGCCTATCTGACCGGGAGGCGCGAATTCTGGTCGCGCGATTTTCTGGTAACCGCAGCCACGCTGATTCCGCGCCCCGAAACCGAACTACTGGTCGAAATGGCCTTGCAACTCGCCACGGCCTGTCCTATCCGTCCGCTACGCATCGCCGACCTTGGAACCGGAAGCGGCGCGATCGCCGTCACCCTGGCGCTGGAACTACCCGATGCGCAAGTCTACGCCGTCGATAACTGCCCGGACGCGCTTGCCGTCGCACGACACAACGCCGAGCGACTGGGTGCGCGCAACCTTGCATTCCTGCAAGGAAACTGGCTGCAACCGCTTAAAGAGCAAACGCCGTTGGACATCGTCGTCAGCAACCCGCCCTACATCGCTGCCGCCGACAGACATCTCAATCATGGCGATGTCCGTTTCGAACCGCAGAAGGCTCTGGTTTCAGGTGCGGATGGCCTGGATGCCATACGTCAGATCATCAGAGACACGCCCGGCAGTATGAACCACGCAGGCTGGCTGTTGCTGGAACATGGTTATAAGCAAGGCCCAGACGTTCAAGCATTACTGGCAAAAGCCAATTTTATGGACGTTTCAGGATATAAGGATTTATCCGGCCATGTCAGAATAAGTGCAGGGAAAAAACGGTAGCGAACTCCGGTCCGTGTGACAGCAATTATTCAGCGGTTTCCCGACCGCCTCCCGGCACAAATACCCAGCACCTGTAGCAAATATGACATTAATTAAGCGTTTCGATAACGGTTTGTAAATTGAATCCCCATTTATCTGGAGCTTCGATCGATTCTATACTGTCGCGCAACTTATCGAGATTAAGTATTTCGGGAGTAATAAACATTTTGCTCGTTACGGAAAAGAAAGCTTTCACTATCGGCGTGATCAGGCTTTTTTCCGTTTGTTCAATGACAACAGCCATGCGGCCGGATTTTAATTTGACCAAGGTGCCGACAGGATAAATTCCCACGGTCTTGACGAATGCATGAAACACTTGTAGGTCGAAGTTTCCGCACTGCCAGGAAGCCATTTTACGAATAGCTTCGGCAGGCTCCCATGCATTCTTATAGCAACGGGCGGAGGTTATGGCGTCATAAACGTCGCAAACCGCGGCCATGCGGGCCGCCAGCGTCAAGGCCTCCCCTTGTCGCCTGCCGGGATATCCCGCGCCATCAATTCTTTCATGATGGTGCAAGGCTACGTCCAATATCACGTCGTGAAAATCGGGTAATTTCTTTAGGATTTTCCAGCCCAGCGTAGGGTGCTTCTTAATGATGGCAAACTCTTCATCCGTCAGTTTGCCGGGTTTATTCAGCACGGCTGCCGGAATCATCGCCTTGCCTATATCGTGGAATAATCCGGCCATACCCAAAAGCTGCAACTGTTCTCCTTCTATGCCCAATTGCTTTCCCAGAGCTATCATCAATGCGCAAACTGCTACAGAATGCATATAGGTGTAATCGTTTTTGTTTTTCAGCCGTACCAGACTTAACAGCGCATTCGAATTACGCGTAATGGACCGATTGACTTCATCCACCACCGTCATGGCGCCGTCGACCTGAAGCGCTTTCCCCATGCGCGCTTCGTGAAACATGGTGACCACCTGTTTCCTGGCATTGGCGAGTATTTTACGCGCACTGTCCAGTTCTTCGTTCAGGTTTACGCACCTCCCGGATTGATGGGTAACCACCATCGCATCATGCAGTACACTGCTTATTTTCCGATTTTCGTCTTCCTGGGTTAACACTTCGTTGCATGATTCGGCGCCGAGGCCCTTGGACGGATCTATCCACACATATTTTATGCCGCAGTTTTTTAGCTTTTTTAAGTCATCGGACGAATTTATAGCGGAAGGCCCACTCCAGAAAGGGTAATCCATCCAATTGGCGCATATATCATGAATGAACATTCCAACTTTAACATCGGAAACATGAACTTGTATTTTCATATTACCGTAAACCCCCAATAAAGTTAATTACGTTAACCCCGCCGAAACCGCTCAGAATTTTAATTTCTGTTTCGAGCACTGCGGCATCTCTTACCCAAGGAAACATTTTTATGCAAAAACAAGTAAACTTATCAAGCCTTAACAACAACATCCAATAATTCTGGACTTTCCCTGCCTTCAATGCACGGATTGCATGCGTACAACACCAACCGGACACGTCAAGCGTGCCTGGGCATTAATATGCCTTCCCAGTATTTTATCCGACACCATTAGGTGTTGATATAGCCAATCATCGACCAACAGCATAGCCTCCGTTGCTATATCGGCACGCTCAGTGTAAAACCTGTTCTGCAAATCAACAGCCTTTTCAATAAACCTTCCATGTTCATCTAAATGAGCTGACGAATAGATAAATCCATGCTGCATCATAAGACCTTCTTCGGTCGTAAAATTGAAAGCGATGGATTTGATTATCCGCCCTAAAACCCTGGCTACAATGTCTGCGCCACCCCTTCGTATACAATCGTGCAGTTCATTTATCAGTTGCACTACCTTTTCATGCTGTTCATCAACTTCCGTTAATCCCACGGAAAGAAACTCGCTCCAGGCAATAAAAGGCATACCCCCATCAACATGCGAATAAGAGTCCACTAATACTCCAGAAGAGCCCCGATTAAGTGCATACTTATCAACGTTCATGATGCCAATACCTCTAATACACATATTCGCCAAGTTTACGAGGAGGACTTGAAAACTTCTTCTCCAACCACCCAAAACCAGGATTGACGCTCAGTTTCCATTAAAAACAATAAATTATCAATTGGACAATCGCTTAAAAATAATAGGAAAACATTTACAAAATAATAGGAAATTCCCTACGGAACCTCTGATTTATTCCGGCAGTATCATTACCCATTTTATGGATAATATTTGCGCGATATATATTAAAAACTCGGTTTCATTGCCGTGCGTCCTAATGAGCAGGTACAATCCTGAACAGGGGATGAGATGGCGTTTTCCGTTTTTTGAATGTGCAGCGGAATGGAGGCTTGCCTGTAGAATAGCCATTTATCCGCGTAGCGTACCCGCGCAAATCGCGGAGCGAATGCCTAACCCCTCTCCCGCCGGGAAGAGCGCGGAGTTTTGCAAAGCTTGCTTCACGCCGCCTAGCCTAGCCGGACTGTGCTCCAGTCCGTATGGCACGGGAGCGGACTGGGTGAGGGAAACCGGGCATGACGCAAGGCAAGCGCCTGCATGCCAGGGGACGCCCCTTGCGCCATGACCGGTTAGCCTTTTCATAGTGAGACATATACAATCCAGCCTGAATAAAATGAAGAAACTCATATCCCTGACTTTATTAGCCCTGTTGTGCTCAACTCTCTCGTTCAACGCCGCCGCTTTGCCTGAAGGCGCAAAGAGTGAATTCACGCATGTGAACGGCATGCGTATGCATTATGTAAAGATGGGACAGGGGCCGTTGCTCATTCTTCTTCATGGCTGGCCGCAGACCTGGTACGAGTGGAATAACACTATTCCTGTGCTTGCCGGTAAATTTACAGTTGTTGCTCCGGATTTACGCGGTTTAGGGCTTTCAGAAAAAACTCGAACGGGATATGACAAACAGACCATCGCCAACGACATTGCAGAGTTGATTAAGCGGAATGGAGCAGGTTCGGCATTCGTCGTGGGCCACGATATGGGAGGGAAAGTGGCGTATGTGCTAAGTCTGTTACATCCCGAACTGGTAACAAAACTTATCCTGGTGGATTGCATGCCTCCTGGAAGTGAGAACATGGACGCTGCAAAGGGCGGAATGTGGCACTATGGATTTCATATGGCCGCGGATTTCCCGGAAATGCTGACTAAAAATCGAGAGCGGGAATATATTTCAGCGCAGATGAGGAAGTGGGCGCATCATAAAGATGCAATCACTCCACGCGCAATCGACGAGTATGCTAAGCACTATGCCAGTCCGGGAGGAATGACTGCCGGGTTTAATTACTACCGCGCATTGCCGGAAGATGCAAGGTTTGTTTCGACCTATGTAGACAAAAAATTCACCATGCCAATTCTTACTATTGCAGGGCGATACGGGGTTTCGGATAAGCTTTTTAAAGCAATGCGGCCAAAGGCGGATAACCTCAAGGGAGTCATTGCTGAAGATAGCGGCCATTTTGTGCCGGAAGAAGCATCGACATTTTTAGTAGAGCAGATAATGAATTTCCTTACACCTGCGCTCGAACCTGACTGAGCGTTGTTGCAACGGACTACGCTCCGCATCCGAACTTCGAGGTTATGGTATGCGCATCATGCCGAACACATTAAATCTATGTCCGAGGTCATCGAATCCAAGAATGGAAGGCAAAGTAAATCATCTCATGGCGTAACCGAGGCTATCCGGGCATTGGAGCGGTGAAATAGGGAGTCGCACAAACACAGGGTGGGATAGAAATCGATAGCTGACATTGTCACCCATCAAAAACGATCAGGGCGAGGTCAGCAACTAGCTAGGCCTTTTTGCAAACATCGCCGATTTGATCCAGCAACTGAACAATTTACAGCATAGCGCCCAATATGATCCGTTAACAGGGTTCCCCAATCAGATGTTGCTTGCCGACCGGGAAAAAATTGCCATCTGCCGCGCTTTATTATCTCGATCCCGATGGGTTCAAGCAGGTGAATGACCGCATGGGGCATGATGCCTGCGATTATTTGTTGCGCGAAATCACGCAACGCCTGCTGAAAGTGGTTCGCGGCAACGATACCGTCGCGCGTTCGGGCGGAAACGAGTTTGTTATTCTGTTTAGCGGACTCAAAGAACCGGAGGATAACACCGAGGAGTTGCGCCGCCTTTTGAAGGCTATTGAAACTCCGGTTCCAACCCGGCGAGAACTTGCAAATGCCGCCATTCATATCGTCTCTCCTCACAGTGGTTGGCATTGCCGGAAAATCATAAAAAAAGGCGGCGGGATTCCTGTCAGCCCGTCCAACTATGCAGGTGTCAACATGCTGCCGGATTAACTTCAATTATTGCACCGTTAGGCAGGGTTATGATTTTAAAGGATGTAGCTTCGTACTGAGAAAATAGCTGCGCGTCACGCATCTTCATTGCGAATTAATGGCTTGTCAATCAGCAGTTATTGAGAAATCCGTCTGACAATTGCCGGAAAGAGCAATCAAAGAAAATCTTCTTGTAATGATATAATCAGCGGCTTATATGTTTTGATCGCTCAATGTGTATAGGGAACGTAATAAATGACAAAAATCTACAATTTCGGCGCAGGACCTTCCATGTTGCCTGGCACCGTGCTGCAAAGGGCGCAGGAAGAGCTTCTCGACTGGCATGGCGCCGGTATTTCCGTTTTGGAAATGGGTCATAGAAGCCAGGTTTATACCGCCATCGCCGAAAAGGCCGAAGCCGATTTCCGCGAACTGCTGGATGTGCCTGCCGACTACAGGATATTGTTCTTACAGGGCGGCGCAACCGGGCAATTTTCCGCCGTTCCATTGAATTTGATGGGAGATAAGGCAAAAACCGCCTATTTGTTAACCGGCGTCTGGTCTGAAAAGGCGGCTGCGGAAGCGTTACGTTACGGCGAGGTTCATGTGGTCGCAACCGGGCGCGCCGAAAGCTACACGAAGATTCCTCAGCCGGAGCAATGGCTGCTCGATTCGAATGCGGCCTATGTGCACTACACCGCCAACGAAACCATAGGGGGCGTTGAATTCCAGCAGATCCCCGATGTCGGTGCATTGACGCTGGTATCGGATATGTCCTCGAATATTTTATCGCGACCAGTGGATGTCAGCCGTTTCGGACTCATTTATGCAGGCGCACAGAAAAATATCGGCCCAGCCGGTATTACCGTTGTGATAGTGCGCGAGGATTTGCTGGGCCGTGCAAATTCGATAACGCCTTCCGTTTTCGATTACACCAAGCAGGCGAATAATGCATCCATGTTGAACACGCCGCCTACCTATAACTGGTATATGCTGGGACTGGTGCTGGAGTGGCTGAAGGAACAGGGCGGCATCGCGGCGCTGGAACAAAAGAATATACGCAAAAGCGCAAAGCTGTACGCGGCCATTGACCGGTCGTCACTGTACAGCAATCCGATAGGCCTCGCTTGCCGCTCGCGCATGAACGTGCCTTTCCGTATCGCCGATACGGAGCTGGAGGAGCGGTTTCTGAAGGATTCCGTACGCGAAGGTCTTATTAACCTGGAAGGACATCGTTCCGTCGGCGATTTTCGCGCCAGTATCTACAACGCGATGCCGGAAGAAGGCGTCGATGTATTGATAGAGTTCATGCGCGAATTCGAGCGGCGCTATGGATAAATGCCGGCATGATCGCCCTACGAGTTTTTAATATCGAATTTTTTCCATGAGTCAAAAGGCTGCCATGTTTTGCACCATGGAGGCACTTCATCGGCCGGCATCGGCCTGGCGATGCAGTAGCCTTGCGCATAAGTACCGCCCATCGCCAGAAACGCAAGGCCGTGCGCTTCGGTTTCCAGGCCTTCGGCTACGACTCTGTGCCCAAAAGCCTTGCTGATGCCGATTACGCCTTCGACGATGGAAAAATCGTGAGGATCTTCCAGCATGTCGCGCACGAAGCTTTGGTCGATCTTGATGGAGCTGACCGGCAGATGGCGTAAATGGCTGAGCGACGAATAGCCGGTACCGAAATCGTCCAGCGCAAACTGCACGCCGAGGGCGTTGCTGCATAGCCAGACGATATTCTTGGCCGCCTGCAGATTGTCCATCGCACTGCTTTCCAGAATTTCCAGTTCCAGCCAGCGCGATTGAATATCCGGGAATTTTGCCAGCGTCTGGCCCAGCTGATTGATGAAGGTGTTACGGTGCAGCAGGCGCGGCGAGATGTTAACCCCCATATTGATATCCAACCCCTCGTTTCGCCACTGGTGCAATTGCTGCAGCGCTTCCTCAATGACCCAGCTGCCGACGATATATTCCTGCTCGCTGCCTTCCAGCAGCGGTAAAAACTCCATGGGCTGCAGCAGGCCGCGCTCGGGGTGCTGCCAGCGTATCAGCGCCTCCATACCTACGATGGCGCCGGTATTGATATTGACCTGGGGCTGGTAGTACAGGCGCAGTTCATGCCGGGTAACGGCATCCTCTATCGAATCCAGCAGCTCGCGACGACTTTGCAATTGTTGATCCTGATCGGTATCGAAAAACAAATAACGGTTGCGTCCACTTTGTTTGGCCTGATACATGGCGTGATCGGCATGGCGTAACAAGGTCTCGTTATCGGCGCTATCCACCGGATAAATGGTAATGCCGCTGCTGGCGGCGATGATGGCCTGCTCGCTGTTGATCGAATAAGGCTGCGCCAGGCTCTTGTGTATGCGGGAGAGTATGTTTTCGCAATGCAGTTTCGAATGAATATTTGTAACGACCCGCAATCGAAAACACATGAACCCGCAATCAGCGCATCGGCAAACCCAGATTAAGTGAGAATGAAAATAGCGCTCGACCCACATTATTTGAGAATGAGCCCGCAATCAACCGCACCGACCTGCAATCAACCGCGACCAACCCACATTATTTGAGAATGACCGCTGCACCCAAAAACGGCAGGCGGCGCTCAAATTCCTCCCTGACGCCAGTCAAGAAAACGAGGGTTTTCCTTACTGTTTCCGGCAACCATACAGATCATCGTAAAACAGCCCAAAACCAGTAAATAAATTCGGTAAGGAATACAACTTTAATTTATACTTCCTTCACACGAGTTTATTTACAACTCAGCCATGCCGCCCCGCCCTTTTTTCCATCACCGACGCATGAGTAGTGTAATGCTTATTGGTTATGCCAGGATTTCTACTGATGATCAGAACCTTGACCTGCAGCACGACGCGCTCACGCAGGCCGGCTGTTCCAAACAGTATGAAGACAAGGAAAGTGGGGCCAAGGCGGAGCGCCCCGGTCTGCTGACCGCTCTGGATGTGCTGCGTGACGGCGACACGCTGGTGGTCTGGCGGTTGGATCGGCTGGGGCGCTCCCTCAAAGACCTGATTGCCTTGGTCGAGAAGCTTGAGAAGCGCGGGGTTGCACTCAAAAGCCTGCAGGAAAATATCGACACCGGCAGTAGCGGCGGTAAACTGGTGTTTCATCTGTTTGGCGCGCTGGCTGAATTCGAGCGCAACCTGATCCGCGAACGCACCCAGGCAGGACTGTCAGCCGCCAGGGCGAGAGGACGAACCGGCGGACGTCCTAAGGCGCTGGATTCCAATAAGCGGCAACTCGCCATTCGCCTTTACCATGAACGCCAGCACAGTATTGATGAGCTCTGCCGGATGATGGGCATCTCAAAACCAACGCTGTATAGCTATTTGGCGGAAGCCGATGCCGACGCCATTCACGCGGCATAAGCAAATACCCATTGATTCCCTGCTGCAATTGCGGCAGCGGCTTGATCGTTTACCCCGCAAGAGTTCCGAGCGCGCGAATCAAATCGCTGCTGTCGCCACACTGTACGGTGTTTCGATTGCGACGGTCTACCGGGCATTAACCGAATTCAACAGACCACACGCAGCGCACCGTGCCGACCACGGTAAGCCGCGCATACTGCAAGCGTCTGAACTGGAGCGCTACTGCGAGTTGGTTGCCGCACTTAAATTGCGCACGACGAATAAGAACGGTCGGCATCTGTCCACCCGGCGTGCTATTGGGCTGTTAGAGGACTACGGCGTTGAGACCGCATTGGGTTTGGTGCGAGCACCCAAAGGACTACTGACACGCACGACTGTAAACCGGTACCTGTCCTTGTGGCATCTGGATCAGCCACGCCTGACGCGCGAGCCTGCCGCCGTGCGTTTCCAGGCCGAATGCAGCAACGATTGTTGGCAGTTCGATATGTCGCCTTCCGATCTCAAGCATATCGACAAGCCTGAATGGGTTGATCCTTCGAAGGGCCAGCCGACGCTCATGCTGTTTAGCGTGGTGGATGACCGTAGCGGCGTGAACTATCAGGAATACCGCTGCGTCTATGGTGAGGATGCAGAATCCGCTTTGCGCTTCCTGTTCAACGCAATGGCGCCGAAAGCCGATGCGGCGTTTCCCTTTCAAGGGATGCCAAAAATGATTTATTTAGACAATGGCCCGGTCGCCAAGAGCCGGGTATTCCAGAACGTCATGCTGGCACTGGGCATTGAGTGGCAAACGCATATGCCGGCAGGGAAAGACGGCAGGCGTACCACGGCTCGATCAAAAGGCAAAGTTGAGCGCGCCTTTCGCACCCTCAAGGAAGCCTATGAGACGCTGTATCACTTCCACAAGCCGGAAACCGAGCGGCAGGCCAACGAGTGGCTGTTGCGTCATCTGATCCATATCCATAATGCGCGCCGGCATCGCTCCGAACCCCACACGCTGATGGACGACTGGCTGAAGAATCTGCCGTCGGAAGGCGTGCGCGAGATGTGCGCCTGGGAACAGTTCTGCCGTTTCGCCCGCGAGCCGGAACGGCGCAAGGTCGGCATCGACGCCCGCCTCAGCGTTGGCGGCACCGAGTATGAAGTAGAGCCAGACATGGCGGGCGAGCGTGTGGTGTTACTGTGGGGCTTGTTCGACGACGAGCTGTATGTCGAGTTCAAAGGTGAACGCTTCGGCCCTTATCATCCCGTGTCCGGCCCGATCCCGCTACACCGGTACCGCAGCTTCAAACGGGGCAAAGCAGATGAACGCGCCGATCATATCCGCGCCCTGGCCGATCAGCTGGGTCTGCCTATCGCCGCACTGTCTGGCAACGATGTGAGACTTTCACCGCCGACGGCAGCTGCGGCAGCGCCGATACCGAAACAGCCTTTTAATGCCGAAGCACATGAGTATCACTTTCCCAGCGTCATTGCGGCCAAACTCGCCATCGCTGACGATCTCGCGCAACCGTTGGCGAAGCTACCACCAGAAGATCGGTCATTTATCGACCAGGTGCTGAGCGAAACGCTCGTGCGCCGTATCGTGCTGGAGCGCGTGCGCGATTACTTTCGACGCAACAAGAAAAAGGGAGACAAACCATGCGGGTTGACGTGATGAAACATTACGGCCTGACGGTGCCATTGAATCAGGCAGGCTACTACGAAACCAGTCATAACCAGCAGTTAATGAGCGATATTCGCGGCGCTATCCTCGATGGTCGGCTGGTGGCTTTGTCCGGCGTGATCGGCATCGGCAAGACCGTCATGCTGGAGCGTATTCGGCAGGCGCTGGAAGAGGAAAAGCACGTCATCGTGTCGCAGTCCTTTGCCATCGACAAGCGCGCCATCAAACTATCGACCCTGGTTACGGCGCTGTTCTACGACCTGTCTGGCGATAAACAAATGCGTGTGCCGACCGACATCGAGACCCGTGACAGGCAGTTGCACGAACTGATAAAAAAACGAAAACGCCCCGTCGCCCTGTTCATTGATGAAGCACACGACCTGAACACCTACACTTTGACCAGCTTGAAACGCCTGATTGAGCTTGCGCGGAGTGGCGGTGGCGGCGGTCGACTGTCGGTGGTACTCGCCGGCCACCCCAAACTGAGGAACGATCTACGTCGGCCCACGATGGAGGAAATTGGTCACCGCACCACACTCTTCTCCCTGGACGGCATCACCGGCAGCCAGCGCGAATATATCTATTGGCTGCTTGAAACGTGCACTGAAGGCCAGGTAGAAGCGGAGTCCATCCTATCTGAAGACGCGATCTACCTACTGTCCAGCAAGTTGCGCACGCCGTTACAGATAGAGGACTACCTGACTCAAGCCTTGACTGCAGGTTACCAAACCGGCGAAAGGCCTGTCTCCGTTGAGATCGTCAATACCGTATTGACGCGTCATTCAGACGATATTGAAGCGACACTGACGCGCAACGGCTACCGTATCAAGGATCTGGCGGAGCAGTTCGACGTCAAGCCGGCAGAAATCAGGGCGCTGTTCACCCAGACACTCGATCCAGTACGCACGAGTGAGTTGCGTGAAAAGATGTTGAAGGCAGGGCTGCCAATATGATGGATAATCGCACGCCGAATGATGTTAAAAAAACCCTCGTTTTCTTGACTGGCGTCAGGGAGGAATTTGAGCGCCGCCTGCCGTTTTTGGGTGCAGCGGTCATTCTCAAATAATGTGGGTTGGTCGCGGTTGATTGCAGGTCGGTGCGGTTGATTGCGGGCTCATTCTCAAATAATGTGGGTCGAGCGCTATTTTCATTCTCACTTAATCTGGGTTTGCCGATGCGCTGATTGCGGGTTCATGTGTTTTCGATTGCGGGTCGTTACAAATATTGATCAGCAGCGCAAACTCGTCTCCACCCAGCCGCGCCGCCGTATCGCCTTCGCGCAGGCTGGCGACGAGGCGCTGGGATACTTCTATCAGCAGCTGATCTCCTGCTTCGTGCCCCATTTGGTCGTTGACCTGCTTGAAGCCGTCAAGATCCATGTAGCAGATGGCAAGCAACGATTTGTCGCGATTGCAGCGCGCAATCGCCTGCGTAAAACGGTCCTCGAACAAGGTGCGGTTGGGCAGGTTGGTAAGCGGGTCGTGGTAAGCCAGCAGTTCCAGCGCCTGCTGCTGCTGTTTGAGCGGCGTAATATCGGAAAACAGGCCGATAAAATTGCGTATCTGTCCTTTTTCGTCGCGCAAAGCCGAAAAACTGAGCAACTCGGCATAAAGCTCGCCGCTTTTTTTGCGATTCCATAATTCGCCTTGCCAATGCCCCTGCTGCGTCAGTGTTTTCCATATCTGCGCATAGATTTCCGGGTTTTGTCCGTCCGATTTCAATATATGCGTGGTTTGACCGATGGCTTCTTCGCGGCTGTAGCCGGTAATTTCACTGAAAGTGGGGTTGACGTCGACGATCATACCGTCCGCATCGGAAATGATGATGCCTTCGCGCGCTTCGGTAAAAACGCGCGCGGCCAGTTTGAGCTGCTTGTTCGCTGCTTCCAGGCTGGCGGTGCGCTCGGTGACGATGGCCTGAATATGGGCGGTTCGCCCGGTGATCATCAATAAGTAAAAGGTCAATATGCAGGCAAGGGCCAAACCGTTGGCCTGAGTGACCCATGGCAGCCAGGCGCTGTGCCGGGAGACGAAATCGGCGTCGGGCGAAATGGTCAGACGCCAGGTACGATCGGCGACAGTCAGCGTTTTCTGCCAGTTATGCAGATGGAAATCGGCCGCTTCGTTCCAGTTGCGGTCTTCACGGAAAAGATCCGCTGTTTCCGGGGGTGCGCTTGAGTCGCTGATGGTGAGATGAAGTCCGCGCCAGTCAAATTCGGTCAGGGCGGTTTCGACCAGACGATCCAATCGCACGCTGGCGACCGTGAATCCGATCAGATTTTTCTGGCTTGTATGGGGTAAATCATCGTAAACCGGCGTTACCATCAATACCCGGTAGTGCAGGTCGGGTTCGCCAGGCAGGGTATCGATACGTTGCGATACGACGGGTTTGCCGCTGGCCTGCGCCGTTTCCAGGGTCTGGCGCCGGATAGGCTCGGAAGCCATATCGAAGCCAAGCGCTTGCGGGTTTACCGTCATCGGTTCCATGAAAAGCACAGGGAAATATTCTTTCCTGTCCGCTGCCGGGACCAGAGCATCGCCCGGAGCCTGATCCTTGATACTGAAATCTTTGTAGCCCTCCGCCCGCACCGATTGTTCAAACCGTCCGCGTTGCTCGCGAGTAATGCGCGGGATCCATTCCAGCATCTGGATTTCAGGGTTGCGCTGGAGTATTCCGCTGGTGAACGCTGCGAACTCGGATCTTTTGGGGGGGGCAACGGTGACGCTGGCGTCAATGGTGCGATCGACGTTTTCGGTAATAGCATTGGCAAAGCGCGTGGCTTCGTTATTGAATTGCGCCTGAATGTTGGATTCTCCGGTGCGAAAGATAAAGATGAAAATGGAAATCAGTACCGCCAGACTGCCCGCCAGCGGCAATGCCACTGTTAAAAGCCGCGGAAGCCAGAAATCGCGCGGCTTGGCAAACAGGCAAAACATGATCGGCGCGATGATTACCGCGCTTAAGGTGTCGCCTACCCACCAGTTCCACCAAATCAGGGCGGCCATGGATGCCGGAAGGGTATTGAAATGCATCAGGCTGGCTATTCCTGCCGAAGGAGCGATCAGACAAGCCAAAGGCCCGGTCAAGACGGCGAACAGCAGGATGGCGCGCGGCGTAGACAATTTCGGAACGCCGGGATGAACCCAGCGTAGCGTCAGCCAGGCGCCCACCAGCGCCTGTAGCGTGCTGCCGGTGGCTTCTCCGGCAGCGACAAAGAACAGGTCGTTGCCTGCATTTCCGCCTGGGTGATTGCCCAGTATCCACAGGTTCAATGCATAAGTGCCTATCCATACCGCAGGCCACTGTTTCCGACCCCACATCAACAGCGCGGCAAGCGCTATCCCGGCCGGCGGCCAGATCGGGCTGGCGTAACCGGGAGGCAGGGCCAGACTGAGCGCCAGCCATCCGGTAACAATGATGAGCATAGTCAGGGCAAGAAAGCGTAATATCCAATCGGTAATGCCAGATCGACTCATCGCATGTCAGCAGGTTGAATGTTATCGGGAAAGAAAGGCAAAAGAACGCTTTATCCGCCTTTCCGCGTCCATATTGTAGCTGAGGCTTATTGAAATGCCTATTTCCTGCTGCTGCGCCCGTGCGAAGATATCGGCGCTTTCCGTAGTGAATTAACTGCTTGTGCGCGGCGGGATTGAACGGGAGCGGAAACAAAAAAACCTGCCTGATGGGGGAGGCAGGCGTCCAAATGAGGAAAGATGAGACCGATGGGGGCCGCGCCCGACGTATGAGGAAGAGCGCGGCCGGCTATACTACTTGTGGGCCTGGAACGGATGGTCGGCAATGGTTTTTTGCGCGAGCACTTCCGCTACCCGGGGCTCCCCTGTTACTGCGCGTTTGATGGCCAAACGCGTTGCTTCATAGTTGTAATCCTGGATTTTGGCGTCGTCTTCCGCCAGCCAGTGTATAAATACGCCTACGGAAATAAATATGTCCTCGGCTTCAGCGGCCGGTATGGTGCCGTCCTCTACCGAATCGGCAACCGCCAGCGCTACGCCGCGCTGTGCCGGTCCGAAAATCTGCACAGCCTGTTTACCGTTTTTGATGGTGACCTTGTTATAGAGGATAGTGTTGGGTTTAACGGCGAGATTGGGTGCGACTACGGCCAGCAGCGCGGTAAAACCGTCTTTATTGTTCACGAGCGCATGCGCAAAAGCCGACTCGGCAGCTGAACCGCGCGGT
Organism: Candidatus Methylospira mobilis; assembly: GCF_009498235.1. NCBI lineage: Bacteria > Pseudomonadati > Pseudomonadota > Gammaproteobacteria > Methylococcales > Methylococcaceae > Candidatus Methylospira > Candidatus Methylospira mobilis. Next base: position 3,305,359 of record NZ_CP044205.1, read on the forward strand.
CCCAGCAGCAAGTCGATATGGGCAACCTCATTGCCTTCGCCTACCAGGGCTTCACCGATGAGCAGTTTATCTATTTTGGCCACTTTAGTATCCTCACTTGGAAAATTGAAATACGGAAAAAAACGCTTGATAAGAGACACCTGGTGTCCTCCAGCTGATGTAGGGAAATGCATCCCTGCAAGATGTCGGCCCTCCTTATCCTTCCACCGTTGGGTGGTATCGCCATAAATACTCGGCAATTCGTATGCCATTCCATATCTTATTGAATTTGCATAAAACGGTTTGCCTGACACTTGAAAGAATTGCTGCGAGAAAAGCAATGACTGCGGGTAACATGCTGCTCCTGAAGCAACTATTATTCGTTTCTGTTATAAGCGTCTTTTAATCTGTTATTTGAACTCGGCATACGCTCGTTTATATTGAGATACCTGCACTTCGTATGTTGAATTATGCCGCTGCTAACATTTCCGAATCCTCATGAAATGGCGCTGTCAATCCGGGCGACCGCGTTGGTGTTTGAAGACAGCCGCTCGAACGAATTGCTCGAACGCATCCGGCTGGTTGCGCCCAGTGAAGCCAATGTATTGATTATCGGAGAAACCGGAACAGGGAAAGAACTGACAGCGCGGCATGTGCATGAGTTGAGCCGTCGCCGCAAAGAGCCTTTTATCGCCGTCAATTGCGGCGCCTTGACCGATAGTCTGGTCGAGAGTGAGTTGTTCGGCCATGAGAAAGGGGCTTTTACCGGCGCTTTGAGTTCTCGCGCCGGCTGGTTCGAAGAAGCGAACGGCGGAACTTTGTTTCTCGACGAAATCGGCGATCTGCCGCTGGCGACGCAAGTCAAGTTGCTGCGCGTGCTGCAGGAACGCGAAGTGGTGCCGGTCGGTTCGCGTCAGGCGCGACCTATTAATGTCAGGCTGATTGCTGCAACCAATGTGCGTCTCGAAGAAGCTGTCGAAGCGGGCCGTTTTCGCGGCGACCTGTTTTTCCGGCTCAATGTTGCGATACTCGAACTGCTCCCGTTACGGAAACGTCCTGGCGACATCATGCCGCTGGTCAAGCATTTTCTGAAAACCTACGGCAATCGCCTGGGCGCTCCCGATATCGGGATTTCCCCTTCAGCGGAGCGCGCGTTGCTGCTGCACCCGTGGCCGGGCAACATTCGCGAGCTGGAGAACGTGGTTCATCATGCCGTGCTGGTTTGCCGCAACGATGAAATCGATGTAAACCATTTGCATTTGAGCAGACTGGAGTCAGGCTCCGGTTTTTGCGCGAGAAAAGATAGCGACAGCGACCCTTTCGAACAGGCACTGCTTGCCTTTTTTGAAGAAGGCACACCCGATCTTTACGCCAGGATCGAGCATCTGATCATGCGCGCCGCTTACCATTATTGCCATAATAATCAGTTGCAAACGGCGCGCCTGCTGGGCATCAGCCGCAATGTGGTCAGGGCGCGGCTATTACAATACGGCGAATTGCCGTCCGGCTCGGCGCGCTCGGATGCATCGCCCGGACCGGATTAAGCGGCTATGCCTTTCATATTGAGTTTTACCGGATTATCTGCGTGATCATTATGAAGCGTTTTTGCTGAATTGACTCATCATTATGCCCTCATAACTTTCGACAGGTGGACATGACGAACCCGCAAGCTTCCATTGCTATTGTCGGCGCAGGATGCAGCGGCACCTTATTAGCCGCCCATCTGCTAAAAAAAACCACGAATGCGCTTACTGTCTACCTGGTCGAACGAAATCCACAACAGTATGGTAAAGGCGTGGCTTACAGCACATCCGCCTCATGCCATCTACTGAATGTCCCTGCGGGTAATATGAGTGCGTTTCCCGAAGACCCCGGCCATTTTTTTAAATGGGCGCAGCAAAACGAGAAAAAGCTGTTGTGTCCCCCCTGGGTCACTGAGATAGTTCCCAGTGCTTTTCTGCCGCGCAGAAGTTATGGCGAGTATCTGTGCCAAATACTTGAAGAAGCGGATAAAACCGCTGCTGCCGGGATGCGTCTGCAACGCGTCATAGACGAAGTGGTCGATGTGCGTCTTGACTCGAAAGGCGTCGAATTACAATTGGCTTCCGGCGCAAAACTGCTTGCCGATCGCATCGTGCTGGCTTTGGGTAACTTTCCGCCCGGCAACCCCAAGGTGGCCGATCCTAGGTTCTACAACAGCATGCGCTATTATGGAAACCCCTGGTTGCCGGAGGCCTATGAAGCGGTGCTGAATACCGAATCGTGTTTACTCATCGGCAGTGGCCTGACCATGGCTGATTGGTGTATCAATCTGAAAAGAGCAGGATATGCAGGTGCCATTCACGTGCTCTCGCGGCGCGGCTTATGGCCGAAAGCGCATAAATTGGCGCCGCCGGCGGATTTCTCCATAGACTCGGATCTACTGCGGCCGACAGTCCGTAACTGGCTGCACACGCTGCGCGCCTATATTCGTGGCAGCGATTGTAATTGGCGTTATGCGATGGATGCGCTACGCCCTTCCACTCAGCGATTATGGAAAACATTAAGCGTTGTCGAACAGCGGCGCTTTCTGCGCCATCTACGCCCGTATTAGGATCTGCACCGCCACCGACTTGCCCCGCAAATCGCCGGGCAGTTGAACGCATTGCTCCAGTCAGGACAGTTGATACGCCATGTCGGACGCATACTCAATTATCAAACGATAGGCGAACGCGTGGAAGTCGCGCTTAAAGTGCGCAACGCGACCGAAAATAATAAGGTTCTGGTCGATGCTGTGGTGAATTGTGCGGGTTCTGAAAGCGATTACCGAAAACTGGATCAGCCTTTGATAAAGAACCTGCTTGAGCAAAAACTGATTTGCACCGATGCGCTGGCATTGGGGCTTATGGCCGATGCCGATGGCGCCTTGATTGGTGGCGACGGCGAAACTTCGAACAAACTCTATACCCTGGGACCTCCGCAAAAAGGCATGCTATGGGAATCGACCGCAGTGCCGGAACTGCGCGTTCAGGCCATGAAACTTGCCGATGTCCTTCTCGCTATCCCTGAGGTGTAATTCAAGGCTTCCCTGCGCTGGGTTAGCCCGTAAAGGCATTACCCAAGGTACTAAAACTGCGTGGATTACATATCCTGCAAACTTAACGCCGCACGCACGATCTGGTTTTTTTCACCTTCTTCCAGTTTCAGCAGGTTTTGAAATACTTCTCTGGTCTTATGATCGGCTGCTTTTACCGCGAGCTCCCGGTACAGTTCGATCAACGTATCGTCGAATTTTAGCGCTGCAGCGAAAATATCGTCGGACGACGGTTTTTCAGGCAGCTTGATGTCGTCGAGAACTTGACCTGCGTTCAGGCTGGGCGAGTATTCCAGCCAGGCTTCCAGTATGCCGCCACGACTGTTTTTTTCGAACCGGGCAAGCGCGGTTTCCAGGTTACGTTCATGGCGCTGAAGAAAATCCAGCAGCATCCGTACCCGCTCCAGTTCGGCATGCTCGCCGAGTGTTTCATACAGGCGAACGATGACGGCATGCAGCTGCCTGCCGAATATAACAAATTCTTTGACTTGCTTGCAGCAACTGCGCATAAGCCGCTCCTTTTTCCAGTTTCGTTCCGCATTGAATTTACGCCAAATTATCCTGATATGCCAATACATATGGATAACTGCTTCTCCAGAAACAGCCTGGCAGCAACCTTGCTCGCAATGCAGCACCAGATTTAATGAATTTTACCTGCGGCATCAGATAAGTCATGGGGTTAAGTCGTGGCATGTTACCTGCGTTACTTATAGCGCGGGACTGGTATGTCCCGCAATGCCGTGACGTAAACCCAGGCGGCTTTAGTTTATGACAGCGATCAAGCAAACGACAGGAACGAATATGACTGCAAAAAATGAAATTCAGACGGCGTTAAGCGATGCTGCGGCGCGTACCCTTGCCAATGCGACCAAAACCGTACCCCAATACGGCGCGATTACGCCGCGCTGGCTGACACAGTTATTGCATTGGGTGCCGGTAGAAGCAGGCATCTACCGTGTCAACAAGGTCAAGGAGGGCAGCAAGGTTTCAGTTGATTGCTCCGGACGCGACGAGCGCGAACTGCCGAATACCTTCGTCGATTACGAAGAATGGGGCCGCGAATATATCCTGAGCGCGGTCAATACCGTACTGGATGTGCATACGCGTGTGGCCGACTTATACAGCACGCCGCATAATCAGACGCGCGAGCAGTTGCGCCTGACCATAGAAACCATCAAGGAGCGCCAGGAAAGCGAGCTGATCAACAACAAGGAATACGGCTTGCTGCATAACATCGCGCCCAGCCAGCACATCAAGACCAGAACCGGAGCGCCGACGCCGGATGACCTGGACGAGCTGATTTCCAAGGTCTGGAAAGAACCGGCGTTCTTCCTGGCGCACCCGTCCGCCATCGCCGCTTTCGGCCGCGAAGCCACCCGTCGCGGCGTGCCGCCCCCCACAGCCAGCCTGTTCGGCTCCCAGTTTCTGACCTGGCGCGGATTGCCGTTGATTCCGAGCGACAAGCTGGCGGTGACCAACGGCAAAACCAACATTCTGCTGCTCCGTACCGGAGAAAGCCGTCAGGGCGTCGTCGGCTTGTATCAGCCGAACCTGCCCGGACAGCAAAGCCTGGGGCTTTCCGTGCGCTTTAAAGGCATAGACAACCGCGCGATTGCTTCCTATCTCATCTCGCTGTACTGCTCGCTGGCGGTGCTGACGGAAGACGCGCTTGCCGTTTTGGAAGATGTCGATGTAGGCAAATATCATGAATATAAATAACAGCGCTTTAATCGAGACGCCTGCCTCATCCGTACCGCCGCGTCCCTACGATACCGACTCGCTACTGCAACTGGAACAGTTGCAGGCTTTGGCCGGGGAGCTGTTTTCCGGAACGCCGTCAGCCGGAGGAGGCCGGGAACGCGCCGAGCTTGGCGCCGCGCCGGGCGCTGCTGCTACCCTGGTTCCGGCAAGTTTTGACTTGCCGGTTGAGGCCGGCTTGCCGAAGGCAGACTCGGTTGCTCATCAATACGAAGCCTTGCTGAACGATTTGTATGCGGCAAGTTCGGTCGACAGCGGAGTGCTTCCGGTTTCTGCCGCATTGCCGGAGGCGTCGTCTTCGTTTTACTTTGTCGATCAGTTGAGCGACCCCTCGCGGGCGCTGGCGTCGCCGGCGCTGGGTTCCGCCCATACGCCGTTCGATGTGCAGTCGGTGCGGCGCGATTTTCCTATTTTGCAGGAGCGCGTTAACGGAAAGCCGCTGGTCTGGTTGGATAATGCCGCGACAACGCATAAACCGCAAGCGGTGATCGACCGGATTTCGTACTTTTACCAGCACGAAAACTCCAATATCCACCGTGCAGCGCATGAGCTGGCTGCGCGTGCGACCGATGCCTATGAGATAGCCCGCGAAATTGTTCGCGGCTTCATCAATGCCGGGTCGGCAGACGAAATCGTGTTTGTGCGCGGCACCACCGAAGCCATCAACCTGGTTGCCAAAAGCTGGGGCAAGCAGAACATCCAGAAGGATGACGAGATTATCGTCAGCCATCTGGAGCACCACGCCAATATCGTGCCATGGCAGCAGCTGGCCGCCGAGACCGGAGCACGCCTGCGCGTGATCCCGGTGGACGACAGCGGGCAGATACTGCTGGAGGAATACGAACGGTTGTTTACCCCTCGCACCAAACTGGTATCGGTGACTCAGGTATCCAATGCCCTAGGTACGATAACGCCGGCTGAGGCGGTCGTGTCGATAGCACACAGGCATGGAGCGCGCGTGCTGATCGACGGCGCGCAATCGGTCGCTCATATACGCGCGGACGTGCAATCGCTGGATGCGGACTGGTTCGTCTTCTCCGGACACAAAATATTCGGGCCGACCGGTATCGGCGTGCTCTACGGTAAAAAGGACTTGCTCAATGCGACGCAACCCTGGCAGGGCGGCGGCAACATGATTGAGGATGTCACCTTCGAACGTACGCGTTATCACACCGCGCCGACGCGCTTCGAAGCCGGCACCGGCAACATTGCCGACGCAGTCGGATTGGGAGCGGCGCTGGAGTATGTGCAAAAACTGGGGCTCGATAACATCAATCGCTACGAACATGAGCTACTGGTTTACGCCACGCGCGCATTACAGGAAGTTCCTGGCCTGCGTTTGATCGGTACAGCGCAAAACAAGGCCAGCGTGCTGTCTTTCGTTCTGGACGGATACAAGTCGGAAGAGATTGGGGCCACTTTGAATCGCGAAGGGATTGCGGTGCGCTCCGGACATCATTGCGCTCAGCCCATTCTGCGCCGTTTCGGTCTGGAAACCACGGTTCGCCCGTCGCTGGCGCTGTACAACACGCGCGAGGAAGTCGATTTGCTCGCATCGACGTTGCACGGCATCAGGGGCGGTCAGTTTTATTTGCCAGGCTAGCCCCGGCACTATTCAGGCAGTCATACCGGCAAGGGAATGCCGGTTCCAAACTGTCCGCTATCTCCCCCTCCAATCCGGTTCCAAGGATTTTGGGGTGTTTTTACATGAGTATTTCTAGATGACAAATTACCAGGAAGTAATACAGGGAAATGAGCCCCGTCCATGGGGACCGGCAGCAACAGTAGCGCTTTCTTCAGTGGAATGGAAAGAAGCCACACGTTTTGACGGAACCGACTGGGGGTGGATCATAATTAGCATCGGCATGGCGATCGGCGCCGGCATCGTATTTCTGCCGGTGCAGGTCGGGCTGGTCGGTTTATGGGTTTTTCTGTTGTCGGCGGTGGCTGGTTATCCGGCCATGTATTTATTTCAGCGTTTGTTTATCAATACCTTGGCTTCTTCTAATGTTTGTTGCGATTACCCGGAGGTCATTTCAGGGTATCTCGGCAAAAACTGGGGAGTTGCGCTCGGTTTGCTGTACTTTGTGATGCTGGTGATCTGGGTATTCGTATACTCGACCGCGATTACCAACGACAGCGCATCCTATTTACACACCTTCGGTGTCACCCAAGGGCTGTTATCGGACAATCCGTTCTACGGTCTGGCGTTGATCAGCCTGCTGGTGCTGCTGGCATCCCGTGGAGAACGGTTTCTTTTCAAAATATCGACGCTGATGGTGCTGACCAAGCTCGGTATCGTCGCTTTTCTCGGTATTGCGATGGTTAAATTGTGGGATAGCGCCAATATAGGCGCACTCGACCCGCCCGCGGTGCTGGTCAAGCAAAGCATCGTCACGCTGCCGTTCACGCTGACGTCGATTCTATTTATCCAAACCCTGAGCCCGATGGTGATTTCTTACCGCGCCAAGGAAAATTCGCTCGCAGTAGCGCGTTTCAAGGCATTGCGCGCAATGAATATCGCTTTTGGCGTGTTGTTTGTAACGGTATTTTTTTACGCGATTTCATTTACCCTGGCCTTGGGACACGATGAAGCGGAAAAAGCGTTCCGGCACAACGTATCGGCCCTGGCAATTGCCGCACAGTTTTTTCCGCCTGGCATATCAACCGTCCTCGGCGTCATTCTGAATATTTTTGCCGTTATGACCGCTTTTTTCGGGGTTTATCTCGGATTTCACGATGCCTGCCGCGGTCTGGCGCTCAATCTGCTGCGCCGCCGTTTCGAGGATGAGCGCATCAATCGGGCGTGGCTGAATTACGGCATACAGATCTTCATTATCGTGCTGGCATGGGGGGTGATCCGTCTCAATGTACCGGTGCTGTATTTTACCTCTATTTCCAGTCCGATATTCGGTTTGGTGGGGTGCTTGATACCGGCATGGCTGGTGCTAAAGATCCGGGCGCTGGAACAGTATAGAGGACCTGGACTGATCGTCATCGTGCTGACCGGATTTTTGCTGTGCATATCGCCCTTTCTCGCCTTTATATAATCTTTCGCGGGCTGAAACCCGCTCCTGCAGTGATTACAACGGCAGCTGAACAGTTACGCTTGGGTTTACATCTATCGATGACTAGCTATTTGCAAATCTATATCACGCTGTTCAGCGTGCTTAACCCGTTGGTGGCGATTCCATTGTATCTGGATACCACGCGCCGTTTCAGCCGCCCGGAAAAAACGCTGATACTGACGGCATTCGGTTTTGCCATGTTCAGCGTAATGGCTATCGCTTTTGTGCTCGGGCAGCCTTTGCTGAACGGTATCGGCATACACGATTATTCGCTGAAAATCGGCGGAGGGCTGATCGTATTGCTGATCGCCATCAGCATAGTGACCTCGGGCAGCGGCACGGACAAGCAATTCGACGGCGACAACAGCGCGCATGATTTCAGAAAAAGGATAATCGGTTTTGGTGTCAGTCCGCTGGCCATACCGATAGTAATCGGCCCCGGTTCCATCATCATGGTCATTCTCTACAGTCAGGAAGCGCATAGCCTGGCTCTGCAACTGCAGTTCTTTTCGATCTTCCTGTTGCTCAGCCTGACGATATCGCTGCTTTTCGCATTGTCCGGGTTGATATACAAAGTCATTGGCGATATCGGTCTGGTGATCCTGTCGAAATTAATGGGCCTGGTTTTGGCTGCGGTGGCGGTCGAGATGATATTCAGCGGCTTGACCAGGGCGTTACCGTTGTTGTGGGCCGGCGTAAACCCGGCATAGCGCTGCATTCAGGGAGTGCAAAGCATATGGAAATGAAAGTCGCGGTTACTGTGATGCCTGCGCTGTTATGGATAATTGGCGCCGGTCCGGCCTGTGCCGATACTCAGGACGGAGAAATTCGGCAACTCAAGGCGATGATGCAGCTCATGCAGAAAAGCATGAAAAGTCTGCAAACCACTATCGAACAGCAAAATGCCCGCATAGCCGAGCTGGAGAAAATACCTCAGGAGGAATCTCAGGGAGTCGACGATAGCGCCGGAAATACGGCCAATAATCGGCCTGCTTCTGTTCCTGAAAATGTCGCCGTCGCGGCGGCGCCGGTGAAACCATTCGAAGAGAAAACAATAACGCAGGCAGCCGCGCCGCAGTCGTCGCTGCTTGACCCGGAAGCAGTTGCGAAAGCCGCTCAGGAAGAGAAAAGGAAAAATCCGGGCGACCTGTTCAAAACCGAACCCGAACCGGGACGCCTGGGGGAGACGGTGCGCATCCCTTCCGGCATCGCGCTGGAATTCTATGGTTTTGTGGAAACCGACGGCATCTATGACGCCAACCCGATGAATCCGGCCTGGAGCGCGACATTGCGGCCCTCCATGATTCCGGTCGATTGCGCGGTAAGCGGTCAGGCAGGTTGCGGTACGCACGCAGCGACGATGGTGAGCGTCAAGCAGTCCCGTTTCGGTTTCAAGACATTGATGCCGACCCCTACCCTGTTCGGCGACGTAAAAACCATGTTCGAGTTCGATCTGTTCGGCGTCGGCGCCAACGCAGGCCAGACGACTTTCAGGCTGCGTCATATCTGGGCTGAAGTCGCGCAGTTCGGCATCGGTCAGACCTGGAGCAATTTCATGGATGTCGATGTATGGCCGAATATCGTCGACTATTGGGGGCCGCCGGGCATGATCTTCCAGCGTCAGCCACAATTCCGCTGGACGCCGGTAAACGAAAACGGCAAGCTGGTGGCGGTTGCGATCGAATCGCCCAACTCCGCCATCGATTCTGGCAAAATTCCCGATATCTACTCCAGCGCGACCTTCACCGCTACGCCGCGAAATCCTTTGCCGGATTTGACCACGCGGTTACGGCTCGATCCATCATGGGGACATGCGCAGCTGGCGAGCGTGTTCCGTTCCGTCGGCTATCAAAACACCGCCGTTCCCAGCGGGGAGCCGGCGCAGAACTTCTTCGGCTGGGGCATTAATGCCTCATCAAGCATCAGGACTTTCGGCAAGGATCAGCTGCTGACCCAACTCGCCTACGGCAAGGGCATTGCCTCCTATATCGAAGACGGCGGAGCGGATATCGCGCCCAACGCCAACCTGAGCGGAGGAAAAGTTTTGCCGCTGCTGGGCGTAGTGGCGTACTACGACCATTACTGGAGCGATCAATGGAGCAGCTCCATCGGTTATAGCGAGACCCTGCAACAAAATAGTGCAGGTCAGTTGGCCACGGCTTTCCATTCAGGACAGTATGCGTCAACCAATTTGCTGTGGGCGCCGTTTCCGAAGCTGCTGACCGGGGTTGAGTTATTGTGGGGGCGGCGTGTCGATTACAACGGCATGTCCGCGGACGACAAGCGCATCCAGTTTACCGTCAGGTATAACTACGACATCAGTTTTCATCCGCAATTTTGAATATTACTCGTCCAGGTTCAGACTGTGTGGGTATGCTGCGCGGCAGTGTTTCGCCTCCAGCCCAGCCAGGACACAGCTTGATAACATTCAGGGCGGCGCCTCATCTTGCTGCGAATCGACATCCCTTATTTGCGCGCCTGTTCATTCCGTCGTTTCAGGAATTTCCTTCAAAGATAGATGAGATACAAACCATCAACGCCGCTGCCACCGGTTTTGTCATCGATTCCCCTGCCGGGCTAAAACTGGCCGTCATGGCCGCAGAGGCCGCTCTCGCCGAAACAGGCGCTGGAGCGGATGAGCGTCGTGGTTGAAAATACCAGCCCCGACTCCGTATTCGGCCTGTTTGTACTGCTGGCGCGGCTCTTCGCGATCGATACCGCGGAAACTCCGCGTGCATGGATAGCCGCCAATGCCTGTCTCGCTCTTGATCGAAAAGCTCACGCCGAACGGTTGCGACGGAAATTGGAGACATACATACAGTTTTTACCGCTCGAATATCGTATGATTGGCAGCTTTTCACCCCCGCGGGGCAGGCCATGTCCGGATATTACAAAAATAAATTCGTCGCCGCCTTGCTGGCGATTTTTTTCGGCAGCCTGGGATTGCACCGTTTTTATCTCGGCCAGTGGTGGGGGCTGTTTTACCTGCTGTTCAGCTGGACAGGTCTGCCGGGCGCGGTTGGCGTCGTCGAAGGCGTCATGTTCATTATCAGCACGGAAACGGACTGGGATTATCATTATAACAACCCCAAAAATCCGGTTAGCGCGGGTCCCGGCATCCTCGGCGGCATCGTGATTATCGCCGCAGTGCTGTCCGCGGCGATGCTGTTGTTCGTGATGGGTTTTCTGGGTGGCTTTTCGATGCTGACGTTAACTTCGCACTGGTAGGCACAACTTGAACTTTTTTATGGATAACCCCGTCAACCTGCTTTTTTCCTTCTGGACGCTACCGCAACTGGAAGTCAATGCGCAGGTTTTTTTAAATATACTGGGCGCCTTGCTGCTCGGCCTGCTGGTCGGCTATGAGCGCTCCTATCACGGACGCGCAGCCGGCATGCGCACCTATGGTCTGGTGTGCATGGCGTCCGCGGCGCTGACTGCAATGTCCGGATATCCGCATTTCTGGTATGGCGGTCTCACCTCCGGCGTAGGCAGCGCCGACCCTACGCGAGTGATTCAGGGCATCGTCACCGGCATCGGTTTTCTCGGCGCCGGCGTGATCATGAAGGAAGGCTACAGCATCAGCGGATTGAGCACAGCTGCTTCGATCTGGTGTTCTTCGGTCATCGGTATTCTGATGGGCGTCGGTTTTTATCTGGCGGCGTTGTTGCTGGCGCTGCTTTCTGTTGGCTATATGACCTGGGGCTTCGTCCTGGAAAGGCTGCTGCCGGGACACCAGACCCTGGTGGTGTCGCTTAAATTTCGGGCCGATTATTCGCCGCAGCAGACGCTGCTTAATATCGAGCTGGGCCGTTGCGGCTACCGGCTGCTGGCACCGACGTTGACCATCACCGCCAATTCGGGGCAAAAGGAATGGCGTTTCACTATCGCCAGCCTCGGAAAGTCCAAAGAGTGCTCCATCGCGCAGTTGTCGGACGAGCTGTCGGCGCTGAGCTGGATCGAAAGTTTCGAGCTGGCGCCGGCCCGAAACTAGGGTGGCCCTGTTCGTTAATCGATTCGCCGGAACTGAAGATGAATAAGGGTGTATCATGGGCAGTACGCATAACCATCGGATGCAGGTTTTTGCAGGGACCGGCTTCAGCTCGCGAATAACAGGCATCTTGCGGGCTGAAGCCCGCTCCTACGGACATAATGTTGCGCGCGCCGCAAGGCCTCTGCTCCTTATAAAGCCGCGCCTTGACGCGCCAGGCGCAAACTAGGGAGTACACTTGATGCTCAGCGAGTTGATATTGCGGTGAAAGCCCAGCTCGCCCAGATGCAGTTCCTTATGATCGGGGCCGACAGCGATTTCCTGCTCGCTCATGCTTTCCGGTTTTTCATTCCAGGCCTTGAAGACGTCGCCGTGATTGACCAGCCCCTGACTACTCTCCTTGAAATTTTCCTGACGAAAAGCGATGGCCCTGGTTTTAGGTCCGGTGCTCAGGCTTTCTATGCGGTTGCTCCACTCTTCGTTATTCAATTTATGCAGATTCTTCAGCTCGGACGGACCTTCGATACGGACATGGCTGCCGCCGAGTCCGGGTTTATCGTAAACATCCAGCCAGCAATCGCCGGCGTAGGACGTCATGGTTGTTACTCCCAGGATTATTGCAAGAATCAGGCTCGGTCTGTTCATAACGCACCTCTTGAGGGGCTGAAATCGATGATGGAAAAAGGCGTACGGTTTACGGTGAAAAACTAATAGCTCACGGTTTCAACGTTTTTCAAAGTGACTTTTCCTCTGAAGACGAAGTATTGATAACCATTATAAATCAGCATGACAGGTATCATCATGCCGATGCCGGTCAGCATGAAAATCAGGGTTTTACTCGGCGAGGCCGCCTGCTGGACGCTGATAACCGCAGGTATTATGCAGGGATAATAGCTGAGGCTTATCAAACTGAAAGCAAGAATAAAAATTACCACGCTCCAGAAAAACGGACTAAACTCCCTGCGGTTGCGCAGTGATGAGAAAATCATCACAAAGGCCATCAGCAGCAGCGCCGCAACACAAGAGAAAGCGACCGGCGAGCCTGCCCAGCGATCGAGAACATAGGGATGCAGACGCGGCACCCACCATATGATAATAAGCAGCAGCACAATCAACGCCATGCTTGCGATCTGCGCATAGCGGATGTTGACGGCCTGAATTTCCTTTTCTGTTTTGATGATCAGATAGGTGGTGCCGAACAGCAGATAAATTACGACGACGGCGCATGCGCTTGTTACGGAGTACGAAGTAAGCCAGTCCCAGACGCCGCCTGCGAACACGTCGTTTACTATCGGCATTTTTCCCAGCAGCCCCCCGATGATAAAGCCTTGCGAAGCCGCGGCGGTCATACTGCCAATCCCGAAGGCGACGTTCCACAATGCCTTGTTTCGTCCCAGACTGCGGAACTCGAGCGCGATACCGCGGAATATCAGGCCAAAAAGCATGGCCATGACCGGAACATAAAGCGCGTGCAGTACCGTTGCGTAAACGATAGGAAATGCGCCGAACAATGCGCCCCCCAGCAATACCAGCCAGGTTTCGTTGGCGTCCCAGACACCACCCAGACTGCTCATCATCAGCGTGCGCTGTTCTTCGTTGCGGGCGAACAAGGTCAGAATGCCGACGCCCAGATCGAAGCCGTCGAGTATGACGTACAGGATCAATATCAGGCTGATAATGAAAAACCAGATATTGGCCAGTAAGTTGTGAATTTCAGTTTCCATGCCGCTGACCTCCCGGGTTATAACGCGCCGTTGCCGGCGGAAAGGTCAAAACGCGGAAGCGTCATCGTCAAATCAGGCCCTTTTCTGACGATACGCGCGGCGAATAGTAGAAAAACCGCCGTCAGAAACAGGTATACGGCGACAAATGCCGTCAGGCTGACGGCTACGCCGGTAACCGGCAGCGGAGAAGCCGCGTCCGCAGTGCGCAGCATGCCGTAGACCACCCAGGGTTGACGCCCCAGTTCGCGCACCGTCCAGCCGCATTCCGTCGCCAGATAGCCGAGCGGAATGGCGCATACCCAGGAGCGCAGCAACAGCGGATTATCGCCGATATGCTCCAGCGTCAGTTTGCCCTTGACCCAGGCAAGCAGCGTCCATAACATCAGGCCGAGTAGGAAAAAGCCGATGCCGACCATCACGCGAAAAGTGTAGAAGATCGTTCCTATTTCGGTAGGGCGGTCATTGACCGGAAATGCCTTTAATCCCAATACCTGTCCATCCAGGCTGGTGGTGGCGAGTATGCTGAGCACATTGGGTAATTGGATCTCCCAGGCGTTTTTTTCTCTTTCCTTATCCGGCCAGGCGAGCATATTCCAGGGCGCTCCGCTTCCCGGCGGATTAGTTTCCCAGTGCGCTTCGATCGCGGCGCCCTTGACCGGCTGGTTCAGGTAGATATCGCGTCCCTGCACATCGCCGAGGATGATTTGCAGCGGCGCTATCGCTGCGGCGGCGATAAACGCTACTTTGAACGATTTTAGAAAAAACGCCGGATGCCTGCCGCGATGGATATACCATGCGGAGAGACCGCCGATAACGAACAGGCTGGTTTCGAGACAGGCAACCCACATGTGAGAAAAACTGGGCGGCATATTCGGGTTGAAGATGGCGTCGAAGTAGTTGTCTACCAGAAAACGCCCGTTTTCAATGTGACCGCCTGCCGGCGTTTGCATCCATGAGTTGGCTACCAGTATCCAGAATGCCGATAGCGATGCGCCCAGCATCACCATGCAGGTGGAGAAAAAATGTATGCCGGACGTCACGCGCATCCAGCCGAACAGCATGATACCGAGAAAACCGGCCTCCAGCATGAAAGCCATAGCGCCTTCGAACCCAAGAACATTACCGAAGAACTCCCCTGAAAAGCTGGAAAATCGCGTCCAGTTGGTGCCGAACTCGAATTCCAGCGGAATGCCGGTGACTACGCCCATGGTGAAGTTCAGCATGAACAGTTTGCTCCAGAAGCGCGCATGGTAATAATAGTCCGGATCGCGTGTTTTCAGCCAAATCAGCTCAATAACAAGCAAAAAGATAGACATGCCTATCGTAAGAATAGGCCAAAGGATATGGAAGAACGCGGTGAAGGCGAATTGAACGCGTGCAAGCAGTATAGGGTCGGAAAATAGCTGTTCCACAGGCAACCCCCTGATTTAAAGTGATCACTTTCCCTGCGAGATTGTTGCTTGCAATATAGCGGGGCAGGCTAAGCCTAAAGTCGTTAAGTCAAGAGAAAAATCGCCGTTCCGGGATGATTTGCGAAGCGACGTCCTTGTCGACCGGTACCGCCAACCCCTGCCGGCATGACCGCTTAACTTAACGGCAATGAGGCCAGACCGGCCTTCTGTAACGTTGTAACTGCTCCCCGGAGCCAATACTCCGGACCGGTGGAAGTTACGATGCGCTACCCTTGTCGAGATTTACACCCTCACTGGTCGGATATTTCATTTACCTTGGCGGCCATAATAAAGTCATTTTCATGCAAGCCGTTGATTTTATGGGTCTGAAAAACGATCTTGCAATATCCCCACCCGAAGCAGATATCGGGGTGGTGTCCTTCCGTTTCGCACAGAATCCCCACTTTCTGCGCAAAGGCCATGGCGCCCATGAAATTTTCGAACTGGAATTTCCGTTTTAATTTCGTCGCATTGTCCTGTAACTCCCAACCGGGTACATTGCCCAGGTAGGTTTCCGCTATTTCGCAGGCCATAGGCGGTATTCCGCCTTGACAGGGAGTACAGCTTTTTGTTACCAAGTCTGTGGTATTCATAGTGTATCCTTGTTGTGATGTCAAGCATGAATTAGACAAATGTAGACTGTTCCGGCACCCCTTTAACTTCGCTGAATGCCGCTTCCTTTGTAGCATAATCGACGTCATAAAACACTTTGAATACCTCAAATGGATGATTTACTGTTAAGCTCTCAGTGTCGACTTTTAATGCAAGTAATTATTTTATAAATTGAAATTGAGTTGATCATAACCAGGGCCTCAAAGCTGCTTTGAGCGCCGATTGCCAGGTAAAGCGTGCGATGGGGCATGGGGATGCAGGAAGCGTGAGCCATGATTACCTAGCAACGGAAAAACGACGAAATGCAGGGATATCCCTATGATTCTAGATCACAACCAACTGACATCCGCTGGCGATATTCTGGTGGTCGATGACTCTCCGGAAAATCTCCGTTTTCTGGTGGAAATCTTGACCCATTCCGGATATCGGGCGCGCCCGGCCATCAATGGCGAGCTCGCGTTGCGCTCGGCGCAGCTCAAACCGCCCGTACTGATATTACTGGATATCCGTATGCACGGCATGGATGGATTCGAGACGTGCAGGCGTTTGAAAGAAAATGAACAAACACGCGATATTCCGGTCATTTTTGCCAGTTCCATGACGGACACGGAAGCTAAAATCAAGGGCTTCAAATTGGGTGCGGTCGACTATGTGGCCAAACCGCTGAACGCCCAGGAAGTGTTGCTGCGTATTGCAACGCATTTGAGCCTGTCAATTACCCAGCGGCAATTGCAGACTATGAACAGCCTGTTGCGTGAGGCAATCAAGCGCGCCGAATACGCCAACCGCGCCTTGCTGGCGTCCGAACAGCAGTTGACCGCGTACAGCAAAAACCTGGAGCGGCTGGTCCTGGAACGTACGCGTGAGCTGGATGAGGCGAACCGGAAGCTGACCGATTTAAGCGAGCATGACGCTTTGACCGGTCTTGCCAACCGGCGTAAATTCGATGAAGTCTGGCAAGTCGAGTGGCTGCGTGCTTTACGCCAGAATTCTCCGCTGTCGGTGATCATGGCCGATATAGACGACTTTAAAGCTTACAATGACTGCTACGGGCATCAGGCCGGCGACGCCTGCCTGCAAAAGGTGGCGTGCGCGATCGAAGCTCAAGCGCAGCGTAGCGGTGAACTTGTGGCCCGTTATGGAGGCGAAGAGTTTGTCGTCATTTTGCCGAACGTCACGGAGACCAATGCCTGGAGGGTGGCGGAATCGATTCGCGCAGACGTCGAGGCGCTGGCCATTCCTCATGCTCACAGCCCGACCGCTCCGATTGTTACGCTGAGTCTGGGCGTTGCCGGTAGCATCCCCGGCCTAGACCCGGAACGCGATGCCTCCGATCTGCTGGCCGAGGCCGACAAGCGCCTGTATCTGGCGAAGGAGCACGGACGCAATCAGGTGGCACTGCCTTTCAGGCCGGTTGCTACGCTGTTCCAGCGGGTTGGTCCGTTAGAGGGCAACCCGGCGGATAGAAGCCGGGATGGCGCTTTCAGCCATGCCAACCACGCAAGCAAAATTTCGAATATGTTAACAGTCTGCAAATAGAGCGAATGACGTGGCCGGCTAGATGTGCAGGCCGGCCTTAGTATGCTGCCAACCAGATTCCACAATCAGATTGTAATCGCCAATTACAACAAACCAGCGCAACAACGCCCATACCCAGCAGCATTGGACTCAGCCTGAGAACCGCCTGCACGCCATTCGTTGCCGGCATAGGGGCTAATTTTTCAAAATTAGCCCAAACAGGGTATTCGCTTAAGAAAATACTTATTTATACTGAACTTGCGGTATCTATGACAGTGCAGACTCAGACTCTACACTGCACGATAAATTATAGACTTTCATACCAGGGTCAGCACATTCCCATTCAATCAGCGGCTCCCCGCATCTCTATTGGAGGCGACATGCATAAAAGCAGATTATTACCGGTCTATTCTCCCGAGTTTGTAGAGTTACAGAATACATTTTACAAACTGGAGCGGCCTTATGGTTTTAACGAGATTTACAACTTCAATCAAATTTACGAACGCGTCTATACAAATCTTCGAAACGAAGAAAAGAAACGCGCCGAAATGTTCGTGGATGAGCTGATTGACGGGCTCGAAGCACCCTCTCTGGCTTGCAGGATTTTTGGCGTGGTCTGAAACGGGTTACACGTCGATAAGTCTCGTTCATTTCCTCTAAAACGTAATAAATTTTTACCCGCTATCCGGTATGTTGCGGAGGAGCTATGCCTTTTATTACCTGGAGCGACTTTCTTTTTCCGTGGGCGTCGCGGAAATTAATGAACAGCATGAGAAGCTGGCGCAACTGATTAATGACCTGCATGAGCATATGCGCAATGGAGATGCCGCAGACATTATAGCCGGGGTTCTGGGGGAAACAATTGAATTCATCGCTTTTCATTTCACTATGGAGGAAGCGCTGATGAAACAACACGGATACGCTTTTTCTTCCGATCATTTACCGTAACATCAAAATATTATAGAAACTGCTGTAGATTTTCAGGACAGGATCGATAGCTGGCATGCCGATATATCGGCGGAGACCGTGGCTTTCGTGGATGAGTGGCTGTATCAACATTTCATGGTGTCGGATAAATTGCTTGGGGAGTACTTAATGCCCTGGCGCGCCTGGAAACCCGGTAGAAAATTCAGACCCATTAAAACTCACATCAACATTTAATCTGATTGGCGCTGAAGTTCACAGACAGGGTGTATAAATATATAGCGGTTGAAGCTTAGTTATCCTCTTCGTGGACAGACTCCTTGCCACGCCGCAGGTAGTTCAACTATGCAGAATGCGCTTTGGCCTCTCGTTAACACATGTAAATTCTCACACTATCTGAGCTCGATGTTTCTGCCGTAAGCTTACCCGGAGGTTTTTCTTGAGGGAAAAAACCGACGTTTCAAATATCAAAACCGGTATGTTCGTCAATGAAATGTGTGGTAGCTGGTACGATCACCCTTTCCGTAGTGCAAATTTCTGCAATCAGGTATGGATCGATACTGCCAAGTGTTCGGATGTTTAGCCGGAAGTTTCCGTGGTAACCCAGGAAGATGAAAAACAGGAAACCGACCACGTGTTGAACGGGGTGTGCAAGGAGTATATGTGAGCTGCGGCAGCAACCCCCTTGCCTCTCGAATTTCATAACTCGCTTGCTCGCCGTTGATTTCAATTATCCTCGTCGGCAAGCCGCCCGACATCCGCTTGCTGTTGCGGATCTGGATAACCTGAAGCGTTTCCCTGGCGTTTCGCAATGAGGTTAACCGGATCGCTTATTTTATTGCGCTTGTCTTTTCCGGAGCAGAGAAGCTCAGTATCCCGTCGCCCGGAAATCGCGGGCTGCATTCTGCGACTGACCGGCTGATGAGCGCAGGCTTAAATGCCTGGTCTATTTTGTTCCATTTCTCGATCAAGGCGGCAGGAGCCCCCGTTTCCTGAAAAGCCGCCTGCAGCAGGCTTTCCCTGATTTGAAACAGTTCCTCGGTGATGAAGATATGCAAGTGCGCGCTGATGACCGCTTTGCCCCGATAGTTATCCGGGCCGCCTATGGCTTGAGCGATAAAATCGGCCTGCTGCTTTTCGATTTGTTCACGGGGTAACAGTTTAAAATATTGTCCGAGCCAAGGGTGGGCATAGACTTTATCGTAAAAAGCCTTATTAATGCGTTTCAGAGTCTCAAAGCCGCCGATTTCGTCAAACAAAGTCATATCCCGATGCTCCTGCCGGGCGCAAAGTCCTGCAGTGAATAGCCTGCAGTTTTCCGGCGCCGGTCGTGAAGATCATCATTTATTTCGTTTGTCTATGCAACTTGTTTTACAACTTGCAACGGCAACGATAAAAGACGAAACCCTTCAGGTACGGGACATAGCGTGCAAAAGCAGGGTCACTTCCTGTTCAGGCAATGGCTTGCTGAAATAATAGCCCTGGAATTAGTCGCAGCCCCGCCCTACCAGAAAAACCAGCGGCTCAGCCTTACCCACACCTTCAGCAATAACCTTTAACCCCAGACTATCAGCCATAACGATAATGGCGGAAACAATGGCGACATCGTTGGAATCTTCGGTAAGACCGATAATAAAGGAGCGATCTATCTTGAAATAATAGATCGAAAATCTTTTCAGACAGCTAAGCGAGGAATAGCCGCTACCGAAATCATCCACGGCAAGGGTGACGCCCAGATATTTCAGCGCTCCCAGCGTGGGTAGCGCGGCGCTGTCGTGCATAACCATCTCTACGGAGCGCATCGCTGTCATAGCCTTTGTCGCCGACAAACGCACGCGCACCCGCTGGGCGTCAGCGCCGGCAAGGTTTCGGCCTGTCCGATGTCGCTGGCCTGCCCTCCGGTCAGCACGAATTCGAGGGAGTTCCCCAAGGCATCCGTGATAGCGTGAATTTTGGTGCCGAACCCGCCCTTCGATCGTCCCAAGGCTTCGTCCCCGGCGTTGCCGCCTGCCGCGCCACCGACGCAGGGATGAGCCCGGTTGATGGTGGAATCGATAAACACGCTTTGCAAATCAGGATGATGGATGCATCCGGCGAACAGCGACCGCCAAACCCCATGCTTGCTCCAGCGGGAAAAACGCTTGAACACGGCGTTCCACTTGCCATGCGCTTCCGGCAGCGAACAGCATTGCGAACCAGATCGAAGAATTTGCAGAACGGCGACCAGAAAGGCTTGGCACTGTTCCTCGGACGTCGACCGGACATGCCGATGCTTAACCAGTATGGGATAGATAACGTTACAGTCTTCGGCGCTAATGTCGAGTCGGTCAGCCATTTTCGAAATGGTTCCAGCTTCACTGAGGGCGCCTGCCAATGTCAACAGAACCTAGCATGTCCCATCAGGTTGCGCAAAAAATGGCGAAACTCTGGCCGGGAAAATCCGCTCCCGGAATGAATAATCATCAATAGGCTATACGGGCTTGAATTTTTCAGACTACGCCGAAAATCCTGGCCGCCAGATGAGCCGTTTCGAGGCCGTCAATCAGACTGTCTACCAACATTTCCGCGCGCCTTCTTTCCTCTCGGCGCAGGTTCCAGTAGATACGTTCGTAAATTTGATTGAAGTGAAGAATCTCCTTGAGGCCATAAGGTTGTTCAAGCTTATTAAACAGTTCGCACAATTCGGTAAACTCTGGAGAATGGATCGGTGATACGCTGGCTTTATGCATGACAACAGTTCCTTGCAGACGCTGATTAAAGCACATCAATAATCAGGGGGAATAACCACTCAAATTTCATGGATTAGCATTTTATTTTATTGCTCTTATGCGACACCCATATGACCAAGGCGTGACATAAAGAAGACATCACGTATTTAGCATTTAACATACCATGATAGAACATACTGATATATATGATATTGAAAACATATACTGACTTTAGTAGTTAAACTCCCCGCAGCCATGCGCGAAAACACACAACATTGCTGATGACATACTGCCTGATCAACAACCGCAGAAATACGCAGGAATTCTGACGAATTCCCCATAACTCATCTACACTCAATCCGGAAAGAGGAGCGGCATGATTCGGCGGTCACGGATGAAGTTGGCAATGACCGTTCTGTCTGGAATTTTTCGGTCAGGCGCGCGAAGCGGTCCCGGCCATCGTCGAGGTGCGCGACTACCTGGACAGTTTGCCGAAGGAGGGTCCGCAACGGGTGATGCTGGCCGGACTCGAACACCTGGACGAGCGCTACGTCAAGGCGGTGGGCTACGGCACCAAGGCGCAGCGTTTCGGACGCCCGAAGATGGTGCTGTTCGGCGATATCGTCGGCGACGACGAAAACGCGGTGGCGCTGGCGGCTTCCGCGGTGATACGCCTGTGCAATGGGCGCGGCGCCGAAGGCTTTATCGCCGTCAGCCCGGAAGCGCGCCGCAAATTCTGGCTCGATCGCGCGCGCACCGCCGCGATTGCGCGCCATACCAATGCCTTCAAGCTCAACGAGGACGTAGTGATTCCGTTGCCGCGCATGGGCGAGTACTGCGACGGCGTCGAGCGTATCAATATCGAACTGGCGCTGCGCAATAAATTGCTGCTGTGCAAAACCCTGGCCGAGTTTTTTGCCGGCGAACTGCCGCTGCGCGAATACGAGTCCAACCTCGAAAAGGACGAGGTGATCGGCGATCGCCGCGGCAATGCGCTCGAGCTGCTGTCGCTGGTGCGCCGGCGCTGGCAATGGCTTTACGAGCATCTCGATACGCCGCTGAGCAAGGCGGAAGGCAAGTTCGCCGAGCTGGGCATAGAACCCGCTGAGTTTTCCAATCACACCAACCGGCCTACCCTGTTTCATCGCCTGCAGGATTATTCGGTGCGCGCTTCGTGGAAAAACGAGATACGCGCGCATTTGCAGGAGATTTTCGAGGGCGACACCTTCCGTCCGGTGCTGGAGCGCGTCGAAGCGCTGCACAGGGGGGTTCTGCGCGGCCGCGTGTTCGTGGCGCTGCACATGCACGCCGGCGACGGCAACGTGCATACCAATCTGCCGGTCAATTCGGAAAACTACGCCATGCTGCAGGAGGCCAACGAGGCCGTCGCCCGCATCATGGCGCTGGCGCGTTCGCTGGGCGGGGTAATCTCCGGCGAGCACGGCATCGGCATCACCAAGCTCCAGTTTCTGGAAGCGGATGAAATAAAACCGTTTATTGCCTATAAAAACCGCATCGATCCCGAAGGGCGTTTCAATAGCGGCAAGCTGCTGCCGGGCGGCGATCTGCGCCATGCCTACACGCCGTCGTTCAGCCTGATGGGTTTCGAATCGCTGATCATGCAGCAAAGCGATATCGGTGCGATTGCCGATGCGGTCAAGGATTGTCTGCGTTGCGGCAAATGCAAGCCGGTATGCACCACCCATGTGCCGCATGCCAATCTGCTGTACTCGCCGCGCAACAAGATACTCGCCACCTCGCTGCTGATCGAGTGAGGTTATAAAGGCCAGCGTCTGAGGCATGCGTTTTTAGCGCCATGGGGCAAGGCGCAGACCGCCCACCCGCCGGCCACGCACGATAAAGCGCCGGTGCTGGAACAAGTCATTCATTTCACCAACCGCAAGATGCCGGGCAAGCTGCCCAGTAAAACCGCGCGCGCACTGCTCGATATCGAAGACAATCAGATCGTGCCGGTGATACGCGACCGCCAAAAAACGCAGATCGACTCCGAGGCGGTGTTCTATTTTCCCGGCTGCGGCTCAGAACGCCTGTTTTCGCAGGTGGGACTGGCGACGCAGGCGATGCTGTACGATCTGGGCGTGTAGACGGTGCTGCCGCCCGGTTATCTGTGCTGCGGGTTTCCGCAGCGCGCGATCTGGGCGAGGACTGGATGGAGCGTTATATCGCCGGCGCTTCGAACGGCGGCATAGAGCGGATTCTGGTATGAACCAAACAGCGGTTTTTATCCGGTTCGATATCAAATAGTAATTTTTAATCGGTGTCACTATTCGGATCATTAGAGCCTTCTACGCAAAACGCACCGGGAAAAGAGACTGCAATATAATCTTCGAATGAACAGACTACGCGGGAGCGGGCTCTTTCGCGGGCTAAAGCAGGCTCCGCCTCCCGGATTCCGCTATGGGTACATCCCGGATGCATTAAACAACCAATAGGTTGCACGCGATTTTTATGAGCGAATAATGAGCGCCAGCGTAAGAAACAAGACACTGCTCGAAAGCAATAGATACTTGGAATCTGGAGGTTTTTTCAACCGTACGACAAAAAAAACACATGAAAACAGGATATCAATAGCAGTCGTAACCAGCCCCGCCTGCTGAAAAACCAACGCCGACGCCCAGGCCAGCAGAAACATAAAAAAAAGAATTCGCACAAAGCGGTATGTTATATCCGCGCCATAGCGAACAGCAAAAGATTGTTTTCCGGCAAGGCGGTCCGTCCGCATCTGCGTCGGCTGATGCGCCAGCAGCAACGCGACGGCGAGGCATCCGAAGGCCAGCGCGCCTGACAACATGCCAGGATTGGCGCTTTGTCCAGTAACCAGCCAGAGACCGCCGAATACGCCGGGTCCGTAGCACAGGCCGGTTACCCATTCGCCCAGACAGGTATACGACAATGGCCGCTTACCGGAATTATAAAGATAACCAAGAGCAACCAACGGAATAGCCGGTATCAATATATCCAGGTGTTCTCTCCACAACAGAACCGCAAGCCCCAGCGCAGTTCCGCCCAGAAAGCTGAGCCAGCCATGCAGCCTCACCAGACCCAGGTTCTGATGATGGACGTACACCCAGGAATCCGATTTTTCAATATCGGCTCCGAGACGCCAGTCGGCCTCGTCATTTAACAGATTAATAGCGTGTTGCAATAATGTGACGGCGAGCGTCGCTCCCAACAGCGCAAGCAGAGAATTCCCCGAGGGTAGAACAAGCAACCAGACGGCAACGCCTGGAAGAACGGAAATCAGATAGATGGCAGGGTTTAACGCCTGCCACCATTTGAGCCTTACTTCTTGATTCAAAACTGTATTATCAAACAGGTACGGCGGACGCCGACGGAAACTCATGCAGGGCCGCGCGGAACCACTCGGCATGCTGCCGCTCCGAATCAACGACTTTCTGATAAACTCTGGAGGCACGCTCGTCCTGTTCCGCTTTAGCCTGATCGCGGAAACCCGGATAAATATTGGCATACTCGCGCTCTTCCACCGCCAGCGCGACGCGCAATGCTTTTTCGATTACCGATGTCGGATTCAGCGCCAGCAGCGCATCGCACCGTTGCTGTATGGTCTGCAATGCGTCAACGGCGCGTTGCGTATCCTCACCGCGCGTCGGAACGCCGATTTCCCGGTACAGATCCCTTAACCAGACGGCATGCAAGGACTCCTCTCCGGCTACCTTGCGGAACAAGGTAGCCAACTTCGGGAACCCGGCCTTTTCCGCCCAGCGCGCAAATTCGGGATACATGACCTTACCCTCGTATTCTTCAACATCAATAAAAGACTCTGCAGTTTTAGCGCGTTGTTCGCGTTGCTCTGCGGCTGCAAAACACTGGAAAATCATATCTTCGGTAACCTCTATGGCGGCCATGTTTCCTCCTGACAGAAATTGATTGGTCGTTATGCATTTTAAATCAGTTAATAAAACAATAGCAGAATAAATAAAAATATGTTTACGTCTTTTCAATATAAATAATATCTCAACCGAAAACGCTTGCAACACTACAGAAAACGCCGAGCCCCCAAATCCGGAGCAGCGCGCTATCCGCTCCCATAGAAAACAGGGGGCGCTTTAATAAGCCAACAACAGGACAAAAGGGATGGGAACCGCGACGATTAAGTTGATTCGCTTACTAAATGTCGATACTCCAGCTAAGCCGGATAATGTTGATGGTGTATGATGCCGTCTGTTGATGCGGCTTAACTGGCAACCACAAACCTCGACATCAACCCCGCAAGACTCGCGGAGCCGCTGCGCACAGACGCTGGCGCTTTCCGGATCGTCGAAAAAACCGCTGATAACACCGGCATCCTCGTGCGAATATCCATGTAACCCATGAATTGCTTCCAATACAAAATTGCTCATCGACTCAACCTACCTTTACCTTGCAAGTATTAACCATCAACTAACTGAATCATATACAACACTTCACAAAAAGCGCTTGAATGTCCGCACGCAGGATATTTCGAGTCATGAAAGTGAAATGATGATTATGGTAGTACTTCCCATGCTTCCACCTAGCTCGTTGAACCTCGGACTGCAGGGAGGCAAATACAAAAATACGAAGCAGTGATCGACCGGCCGGATAGCGGTAAATCAGTATCAATATGCTGATGCGTCGGGCCTTTGTCAATTATTACAATATTACAAAAGTCCACTTTATTTTATGCGGAGGATATAAACATACCTGGAGTCCTCCGGATTCACTTACTATGATAGGACGCCCTCGAATAGTAAACAGGCGATTTCCATGCCATAACCGATACACGAAAAAGACTCACCCCTATCCAATCGTAAACTCATAAAAATAAGGACAAAAACCACGTCATGAAATGGAGGCGCGCGTAGCGCGCGCTTCGAAACAGCCCACGTTAGGCATTTCTGCAAACGCAGGGCGCTTCTACATCAACAAAAAAGACCACGCACTGCTTCCTGAGAAGCAAAACGCAGCTTCTGATAAGCCAATTGGAACGGTAAGCGTTTACAAACGCAGTCATCTCCACAACGCTTGTAACTATTCAGTGCCACCGAGCGTGAAGTTGAAAAAAGGGCTACGAATAACGATCGCAAGAGACCGTCTGCGGCAAGGATACCGGAGACGAGCCTCCATGTGAATGGATTCACTGCGCAGTTGATCTACCGACAGCCTTGCGCGCGTTAAGACAGCCCTATCCGTAGACCCAGAGCCTGTAACTGAATAGTTACCAATACTTAGATTCTGTTGACGTTACCGTGAAAAGAGAAAGGATTATATCAATGAGTTACGATTGATAAAAAGTGAGAAACCGTCATTCCGGCATGGATTGCCGGAATCCAGACGCCAGGGAAAGGGGTTCAGAGTAACATCCCCCGGATCAAGTCTGTGGCAGGCTCTGACGGCATGACGCCAACCAATTAATTCATAAGTTGCATTATGTCAACAGATTCTAGAAAATTATCCGTATTTTCGCTCAAATTCAGCCATAAATGCAATTAAGGCGTCCACACCTGCTTCAGGCATGGCATTGTAAAGACTGGCGCGAATACCGCCGATCGAGCGGTGTCCTTCCAGCGTCGTCAGACCGGCAGCCCTGGCATCCGCGGCAAACTTTTTTTCAAGGGATGGATCGGCAAGATGGAAAGGTATATTCATGCGCGAACGGAATTCTGTGGGCACCGGATTGGAATAAAACGGCGATGCGTCGATAGCGGAATAGAGTTTTTGCGACTTGCGTATGTTGTGTTGCTCGATCACATCCACCCCGCCCTGCTCCCTGACCCAATCCAGCACCAGACCGACAAAGTACCAGCTGTATGTCGGCGGCGTATTGACGAAAGAACCGCTGGCCGCCTGTCTTTCGTAATCAAGTATACTGGGAACGCCGTGCGGATTATGCCGGATGACGTCATCGCGCACGATGACCACGGTTACGCCGGCAGGTCCCATGTTTTTCTGCGCGCCTGCATAGCTGATTGCAAACCGGCTGACATCGACGCTGCGCGAAAGTATGTTCGACGACAAATCGCATACCAGCGGCACGTCGCCAACATCGGGAACGGTATGAAACTCGACACCGTTAACCGTTTCGTTCGACGTGTAATGCAGGTAGGCGGCATTGAACGGAATCACCCAGCTTTCGCGCGGCGGAATCAGTGTGAATCCGGAGTCCTTGCCGCTGGCTGCCACATGAATCTCGCCGAACTGTCTGGCCTCCTCAATCGCCATGCCCGACCAGTAGCCGGTATGTATATACGCTCCGGACTTGTTTTCGCTGAGCAGATTCAACGGTACAGCCGCAAACTGGCCGGTGCCCCCGCCATGCAGGAACAACACTTTATAGTTTGGCGGTATCGACATCACTTCGCGCAAATCGGACTCTGCCTGCTCGGCAATGCCGATAAACTCCTCGCTGCGGTGACTCAGTTCCAGAGCCGACATACCGGTACCGTGCCAGTCCAGAAATTCCTCCCTCGCACGCAACAGTACGGATTCAGGTAAAAATGACGGACCCGCGCTGAAATTATAAACTCTGGACATGATTGCCTTCCCCCCATGGGATTAATGTCAAATAATAAAATCCTTATCCGCCACCGTAGTTCCCGCAAACGGGCTCAGCAACTCGGTAATCCGCGCCATGTCGATATATTCAGCATCCAGAACGATATTTCGTTCGTCGGCATCCGGCACATCGCCTGCAACTGCTCCGATCACAACCAGACCTGCCTGATTTAACTGCTGCGCCACCATAAAAGCCTGCTCTCTCACCAGCGAATTGTCCAGCAGGTAACAGGAATAGCCGCGTTCGAACAGACGGCGCTCCAATGGAGCAGCGATATCGGCAGCGCCGTTTCCGGTCAGCCACAGCGTTATGG
The DNA here is from genome assembly GCF_009498235.1 of Candidatus Methylospira mobilis. Classification (NCBI taxonomy): domain Bacteria; kingdom Pseudomonadati; phylum Pseudomonadota; class Gammaproteobacteria; order Methylococcales; family Methylococcaceae; genus Candidatus Methylospira; species Candidatus Methylospira mobilis. The sequence continues at coordinate 3,333,034 of NZ_CP044205.1, forward strand.
CGCGCTGGTTCAAACGCGCCGCGCGTTCTTCCGCGCCGACCGGATGAAATACCCGATCCCGCCGGTTAGCCGCGCCAACGATCATACCGGCGCCGACAGTGATATTGCTCAAGCGGTCGATCACGATAAAAGCGCCGGTTTCCTTGCAACAGGTATAGGCATCGAAAATCAGCGGGGCGTTCAATACCACTTCGCACAGGCCGATCTCGTTCAATTGCAGCTGCTCAGCATCAAACTGTTCCAGTGTATTGACATCGATGCGGTACTGAATTTCGGCTATCGCCCCGGTCAGCGTGCGGGTCGCATGCTTGAAGTAATATTGCTTGCCGCGCGTTAGCGCTGTTTCCGTCATCCAGACGATATGCGCAATGAAACGGCTGTCCAGCAACGGCGGAACCTGGTCGGTACGCACCAGCAGATCGCCGCGGCTGATGTCGATTTCATCAGTCAGCGTGACGGTAATCGCCTGGGGATAAGAAGCTTCCTCCAGTTCTCCGTCATAGGTTACGATGGATTTGACATGGCTGGTTTTGCCCGAAGGCAATACCTGTATGGGATCGCCTTTTTTCAGCGTACCTGCCGCCAGAGTGCCGCAATAACCGCGAAAATCCAGGTTGGGACGATTGACGTACTGTACCGGCAAACGCAAGTCGCTCAGGTTCTGATCGACGCCGATGTCTATGGTGTCGAGCAGCTCCAGCAATGGCGCTCCGTCAAACCACGCCAAATGCGCGCTGCGATTGACGACATTGTCGCCTTTTAATGCCGAAAGCGGAATAAAACGGATGTCGCCCGGAGGCAGCTGCCCGGCAAACGCCAGATAGTCGCTGCGAATACGTTCGTAGACATCCTGCCGGTAATCCACCAGATCCATTTTATTGATCGCAACCACCACACGGCGGATACCCAGCAGCGAGACGATAAAACTGTGACGCCGGGTCTGAGTCTGTACGCCGTTGCGCGCATCGACCAGAATGACCGCCAAATCGCTGGTAGATGCCCCGGTCGCCATGTTGCGGGTGTACTGTTCATGCCCCGGCGTATCGGCTATGATGAATTTGCGCCGCGTAGTGGAAAAATAGCGATAGGCTACATCAATGGTAATGCCCTGCTCGCGCTCCGCCTGCAGGCCATCCATCAACAGGGCCGGATCAAAGTCGTCTCCGGTGGTGCCGAACTTGGCGCTGTCCTGCCGCAAGGCTGCCAATTGGTCTTCATAAATCGATTTGGTATCGTGCAACAGGCGGCCGATCAGCGTGCTTTTACCGTCGTCGACGCTGCCGCAGGTCAAAAAACGCAGGAGCTGCTTGTGCTCATGCTGGGCCAGATAGGCAAGAATATCCGTTTCGATCAATTGTTCGGATGGACGTGTCATTAAAAATACCCCTCGCGTTTTTTCTGTTCCATGGAGCCGGCCTGATCATGATCGATAAGCCGCCCCTGCCGCTCGGACGTTCGCGTCAGCAACATTTCGCGGATAATATCGGGCAGGGTAACCGCATCGGACTCCACCGCACCGGTCAGCGGGTAACAGCCCAGCGTGCGGAAGCGCACCCGCTTCATTTCTATTTTTTCATCCGGCTGTATCGGCATGCGATCGTCGTCGACCATGATCAGCGTGCCGCCGCGATTGATGACTGGACGTTCCTCGGCGAAATAAAGCGGGACGATAGGAATATTTTCCAGATAGATGTACTGCCAGATATCCAGCTCCGTCCAGTTGGAAAGCGGGAAAACCCGGATACTCTCGCCCTTGTTGATCTTGCCGTTGTACAGCGCCCAAAGCTCGGGGCGCTGGTTTTTCGGGTCCCAGCGGTGTTGCGGGTCACGGAACGAATAGACACGCTCCTTGGCGCGCGACTTTTCCTCATCGCGTCGCGCGCCGCCAAACGCCGCATCGAAGCGGTACAGATTGAGCGCCTGCTTGAGACCCTCGGTTTTCATGATATCGGTATACTTGCTGCTGCCGTGGGTTATCGGATTGATGCCCTGACGCACCCCTTCCTCGTTGACGTGCACCAGCAGATTCAACCCCAGTTCGCGCGCCCGCTGGTCGCGGAATGCAATCATGTCGCGGAACTTCCAGGTGGTATCGACATGCAGCAACGGGAACGGCAATCTGGCCGGATAAAACGCCTTGACAGCCAAATGCAGCAGTACCGCCGAATCCTTGCCGATCGAATAAAGCATCACCGGTCGTTCGAATTCCGCAGCCACCTCGCGGATGATATGAATACTTTCTATCTCCAGGCGTTTGAGATGAGTCAGTGTATCGTGATGAATTTCAGTATCGTCACTTGCGTGCAATGCATGACTCACTTGTTGTCTCCTGTATGAAAGTCACGTCCGGCTGTAACCGCGGCGACGTGTTTTTTGCGAATCAGAAAATCGCCGAAATGCTCGCCTTTGTGGCGTTGTTTGCCGTACTGTTCGATCAGCGGCGTTAATACGGCCACAATCTCGTCTTCGGTCAGGTTTTCCCGATACAGTTTATTGAGCCGTTCCCCGGCGAACCCCGCCCCCAAGTACAGGTTATAGCGTCCGAGCGACTTGCCGACCAGGCCGATTTCCCCCAGAAAAGGGCGCCCGCAACCGTTCGGACAACCGGTAACGCGCAGCGTGATCGCGTCTTCGCTCAAACCGTTGCGTTGTAGCACCGGTTCGAGCAGACTAAGCAGATCCGGTAGCCAGCGTTCACTTTCCGCCATCGCCAGACCACAGGTCGGCAGCGATACGCAGGAAATAGCATGACGGCGGATACCGCTCCAGTTGTCCGGCAGCGGTATCCTATGTTCGGCAAGCAGCGCTTCGATACGCGGTTTGTTGTCCGCGCTGACTCCGGCGACGGTCAGGTTTTGATTGGCGGTGAGACGGAAATCTCCCTGGTGTATCCGCGCGATTTCGCGCAATCCGACCAGCCAGGCAGTTTCCGGCGTATCCTTGATACGCCCGCTTAATATTCCCAGCGTCAGATGCCACAACCCCTGCTGACCCTGTACCCAGCCGAGCGGATCGCCGTTATGTTCGAAACGAAACGCTTGTGCGGGCTCCAGCTGAAAGCCCAAACGCGAGGTCAACTCGCGCAGAAACCAGTCGGTACCGCGGTCGTCCAGCGTATATTTGAAGCGCGCATGCTTGCGGTTGCTGCGGTCGCCGAAGTCGCGCTGTATGCTCAATATTTGCTCGGCTACCGTTAATACCTGATCGGAGCGGCAGAAACCAATCACGTCGGCGGTGCGCGGATAGGTTGCGACATCGCTGTGAGTCATGCCCATGCCTCCGCCGACGCTGACGTTGAAACCGGCTATTTTCCCGCGTTTGACTATGGCGATGAATCCCAGATCCTGCGCAAAGACGTCGATATCGTTATGCGGCGGCAATGCCAGACCGATTTTAAATTTGCGCGGCAAATAGGTCGCGCCGTACAGCGGCTCCTGTTCGGGCTGCGCATCGGCAACCGGTTTTTCATCGAGCCAGATTTCCTGAAAAGCGCGCGTTTTCGGCAGAAATTGCTCGCTCAGCAGCCGGCTCCAGTGGTGCAGCTCGGCATGCAATGACGAGAGACAGGGATTGTTGTGACTGACTACGTTACGGTTCACGTCGCCGCAGGCTGCTATACTGTCGAGCCCCGCCTGCGCGAGACCGGCGACCAAAGCTTTCAGATTGCGTTTATAAACCCCGTGGTACTGAAAAGTTTGCCGGGTGGTGATGCGTAGCGAGGGATAAGCGTAGCGGCGCGCCAGATCATCCAGAGCGAGCCATTGCTCAGGAGTGCAGATGCCGCCGGGCAGACGAAGACGCAGCAGAAACGAATAGAGCGGCTCCAGCTTCTGCTGTTGCCGCTCGTTGCGCAGATCACGGTCGTCCTGTTGATAGATGCCGTGAAACTTGAGCAGCTTGCCGCTGCCTGTACTGACCGCGCCGGTAACTGCATCGGCCAGATCGGCGGCAATGTCTCCGCGCAGAAAACGGCTGCGCGATTTCAGGTTTTCGTCTTCGCTCAACGCGTTTGCTGTTTTGACCGTCATTTGATACTTATTCATCCTTATAATTGCCCACGAAAAACACGAAAGGCGCGAAAACAAGCAAATACATAAATTTATCGCATACACACATAGCCGTACATCTTCAAAATTTTTCGTGTTTTTCGTGGACCAACTTCTTTACAGTTTAATAAACATCACGCTGGTAACGTTGAGCGCTTTGCAGCGCCTGCACGTAATCGACGGCATAAGCGCGGTCCTGCCCGCTTTCCCTCTCAACCACCCCAAGCAAGGCTTCGTGGACATCCGGAGCCATCTGTTTGGCGTCGCCGCATACATAAAAATGCGCGCCCTCCTCCAGCCAGGCGTAAAGTGCGCGGCTGTTTTCGCGCAGGCGATGCTGCACGTAGACTTTTTGATTGCCGTCGCGCGAAAAAGCCGCATCAAGATGCGTCAGCAAGCCGTTCTTGCGGTGTTCCAGCCATTCGCGCTGGTAGAGAAAGTCGGTATTGAAATTCCGATCTCCGAAAAACAGCCAGTTTTTTCCGCGCGATCCGCTGGATTCGCGTTCTTCCAGAAAGGCGCGGAACGGTGCGACGCCGGTTCCGGGCCCGACCATGATAATCGCCGTATCCGCGTCGTCCGGCAGACGGAACCCCGGATTTTCATGAACAAAAAACCGGATGAGGTTTCCTTCCGCACTGTCGGCCAGAAAAGTCGAGGCTACCCCATGGCGCAGCAGTCCGTGGCTTTCATAGCGCACCACGCCGACGGTAAGGTGTACCTCGTCCGGATTGGCGTTAATACTGGAGGCAATCGAATATAAACGCGGCTGGAGCTTACGCAGCAGCGCGACAAACTGACTCGCGGTAATGCCGTTGAGCGGATAGCGGCGCACGATATCGATAATTTCGCGTCCATTAAGAAAATCACGCAGCGCATCGCGCTGATTTTCATCCAATAAGCTTCTCAGTTCGTGTGCATCCGCCAGCGCCGCGTATTTCTCCAGAAAAGGGCGGCTCAGCGTGGTAATCTCGTAATCCTGCAGCAGAGCGCGCTCCAGCCCGGCTTCGCCGCCGCTTGCTGACGGCACCGGCGCGGACGGATCGAGTTGCAGAGCGCCAATCAGATCATTTACACGATCCTGGCGGTTGGCGGGTACGACACCGAGAGCATCCCCCGGCGCGAAACGCAAGCCGGAACCTTCGATCGATAGCGCAATGTGACGTACATCCTTGCTCGAACCGCGCCCGGTCAGACGCTGATTTTCCAGCAACGCTGCCTGGAGTGGTTGCTTTTTCGAATATGCGCCTGCTTCCGTCTGCACCGCTATAGCCTCGGTCGCCGCTACTTTTCCCGATTGCGGCAGTTTCGCCGCTATCTCATCAATCCACCCGGCAGCGGTATCTTCGAAATCGACATCGCAATCCACGCAGGCGTGCAGGCGCGACGCTCCCAGGTCTTCCAAGCGAAGGTCGATATCATGACCGGTCTTACAAAAGTATTCGTAACTGCTGTCCCCCAGCGCCAATACCGCATAGTGCAACTCCGGCAGCTTAGGGGCCTTGGCGCTGTGCAGATAATCGTAAAAAGCGCGCGCGTTATCGGGCGGTTCGCCTTCGCCATAAGTGCTGACCGCAATCAGCAGCACATGATCCCGCTTGAGCTGGGCGCTTTTATAACTCGCCATGCTTTCCAGCCGCGCCGCCGTGTAGCCGAGCTCCTGCAACCGTGTATGGAAGGTCTTGGCAAGTTTATCGGCATTTCCGGTCTGCGAGCCGGAAAGTACAGTGATGACCCGTACGCTCGACGGCTCCTGAACCGCCACGGTTGAGGATTGTACACGCGCGTTTGCGTGACCGGCCAGATAACCGCTGATCCAAAGCAGTTGCGGAGAAGAAAGTTCGTCCGTGAGTTTATTGAGGCTGTCCCATTGCTGGGAGGACAAAGGTGTGCTGAGTTTGTTCACTGAATAGATTCTCTCGTCAGTCTTGAAAGCGCCGTCAAACGGGAGTCAGACGGCGTATCGCGGAAACCCGCTCGCACAATGCCTGCCTGCAAAGGCCGGATCAAAGCGTCACAGTCCGGTATGGATGATACAGGGAGCCATTGTCTTTAAAAAATCTGAAATGTTATTTGTTTATTACCAATAGAAATATCAGACACCCCCATATTGCGATCAAATCCAGGTTGAACGATAAATAGCAAAATCGACCGATGACGGGGCTGCCACATCCCCATTGCTGCTCAGAAAGCAGTACATCAGCAACATTGCTTTCTGTGGCGCATAGCTACGGCGTATTCGACTATTAAACACCGACAAACCAATAAAGCATATCGTGGCATGCTATGTGCTTGACATGATACATGCACAACTCTTTAGTTCGTTCAGGCCTTTTTTTAGGAAGGGGAAGTTTGGTATCGGCGCAGAGAGCTTCCAAAGCCTGTCCAGAGCGAAGCCGAAAGGACGAACTTGCAGCGTGTTTCAACTGGCTTGCCTCAACCCGACTGCTTCGGCCATGAGTCTAAAGCACGCACTGAATAGATACAGTGACGCAACATAAGCTTCCGATGAAAACTTTGTATTCGCGATCGGCCTTTCGCATCCTTTAAGCCCGATCCCACGGGGATAGCCAACGGTAACCGAATAGATAATACCATCGACCCTTTCCAATTTTAATCGAGACGAAACATGTCAGAAACACGCACCCCGGAATATCCGGCCATTAATCCGTTCTACAACTCCCGGCCATGAACACAAAGTGGCTTAACACCTGTGCGCTGGTCCTGGTGGTGGTGGCAGTTGCGCTGGTAGGATTTAAAAACATTAAACGCGATAAGGGGCATCCGCTGCTCAATGTTTCCTACGACCCGACACGGGAGCTCTACACGGAAATCAACACCAGATTCATCCCCAAATACGAGGATGAAACCGGCGACTGGGTAGGAGTCGAGCAATCCCACGGCGGCTCGGCGCGTCAAGCACGAGCCGTAGCCGCTGGTTTAGCTGCTGATGTCGTAACGCTGGCGCTTCCGTCCGATATAGATGTTCTGGTCAAACACGGACTCGTCGCTCAGGACTGGCAAAAACGCTTTCCGAACCATTCGCAGCCTTACTCGTCCACCATTGTTTTTGTGGTGAGAAAAAACAACCCGAAGCACATCAAGGACTGGCCGGATTTGATCGGAGCGGATGTCAACGTTATCACTCCGGACCCGAAATCTTCAGGCAATGGCAAACTCAGCCTGCTGGCTGCCTGGGGATCGGTGATCAAACGCGGCGGCAGCGAAAATCAGGCCCGCGATTTTATTGAGCAGCTTTACAAGCATGTGCCGGTACTGGGACAGGGTGCGCGCGATTCTACCACTACATTTGTACTGGCAGGCGTGGGCGACGTACACCTGACCTGGGAAAATGAAGCGTTACGCGAAGTGAAGGAATCCAGGGGCGAGCTGGAAGTCGTCTACCCGCCGCTTAGTATCCGAGCCGAACCGAGCGTCACATGGGTCGATAGCTATGTGGAGCAGCACCAGTCCGCTTCCGCAGCCAAGGCTTATTTAAGCTATCTTTACACCGATCAGGCCCAGGAGATGTTTGCCAGGCATGGCTACCGGCCGATCAACGAAAAAATTCTGCAGGAGAACCGGAATCAACTGCCGGAAATCGCGCTATTTCCGGTAACGCTGATCGCCAGGGACTGGAACGATGCCCACACAAAATTTTTCGGTGACAACGGGATATTCGATATCATCCGCCGGCCCGTCGCCGGATCTCGCTCAGCGAATACTCAACCTCTATCGGCCAATGCCCCATGAAGACTTCTATATTTTTTCGTTTTAACTACTATAGCTGGGACGTTGCGCGCCGCGACTTGGTTGCCGGCGCCACGGTTGCCGCGATTGCGATTCCGCAGGCAATGGCTTATGCGCTTATAGCCGGAGTCGATCCGCGTTTCGGTCTTTACTCTGCAATCGTGGTAACGTTGATTGCTTCCGTATTCGGGTCGTCCTCCCATTTGATCAACGGGCCGACCAATGCCATTTCATTGCTGGTTTTTGGGACATTGGCCGCTTTCGACGAGCGCTTTGAAACTTATCAAGCGCTGTTTCTGCTGGCGATTCTGGTCGGCATCATCCAGACCCTGATTGCGGTATTCAAGCTCGGCGATCTGACGCGCTATGTCTCCGAATCGGTCATACTGGGTTTCATGGCCGGAGCCGGCGTGCTGGTGGGTTTGGGTCAGGTCGGTAATTTCCTGGGTGTCGCAAAGAAGGGCAGCGCTGACCAATCCGTGCTGGTGCAATTATGGGAAACTCTCACCAAGGGCGGAGCGTTTAATCCGCGTGCTATCGGTCTTGGTATCGGAACCATCGTTCTGGTGCTGCTTTTGCGCCGACTGATCAACCGCTACAAGCTTCCGCAAATGGACATGCTGCTGGCGTTAATCGCAGCTACCGTGATCGCAGCTATCTTCCAATGGTCTGCGCCGGGAACGGACGGCAAAACAATAGTGGCCGTCGTCGGTAAAGTCCCTGCTGCGTTGCCTTCATTTCATGTTCCGGAAATTGATTTCAACTGGATAAGCAAATTACTCAGCGGCGCCATTGCCATTTCATTTCTCGGGCTGCTGGAAGCGCTGGCCGTCGCGAAATCAATTGCGACCTATACCCGCCAGTCTCTCGATTATAATCGCCAGTGTCTTGCCGAAGGCGTCGCCAATCTTGTCGGCGGCTTCTTCCAAAGCCTCCCCGGCTCCGGCTCGCTGACGCGATCGTCCATAAATTACCAAGCCGGCGGTATCACCCGTATGTCCGGCGTCTATTCGGGGCTGATCGTAGCCGTCGTAGTTCTGCTGTTTGGACCTTATGCGCGTTTTATCCCAAAATCCGCACTGGCCGGCCTGCTTTTCATCACTGCAGCCCGATTGATCGACTGGAAACGGTTGGGCTATGCATTGCGCGCATCCTGGTTCGATGCCGCGCTGGTGCTGGTGACGGCTTTTTCGGCGATCTTCATCAGCGTCGATGAGTCGATCCTGATCGGCGTGGCTATTTCGATTTTGCTTTATCTTCCTCGCGCTACCAAGCTGACGATACGTGAGCTTGCGGTAACGCCTGAACGGGTTGTTCGCGAACGCCTGCCACAGGATGCGCAGGCCGATGCCGTGCTTATCTACGATCTGGAGGGTGATCTGTTTTTCGGGGCCGCGCCGGAGCTTGATCATTACCTTGATGACATTAAACATAAAAGCATGCAATCCGGCATCAGGTACGTCGTTCTACGCTTAAGGCGCACCCGTAATCCCGATGTGGTGGCGATTGAGCATTTAGAGCGCTTTTTACACGACGCAGAAAAACTCGGCATCACCGTGCTGTTGGCAGGAGTACGTCCCGATCTGGCAAAAATCCTGCACAACGCCGGATTCATGCGCTGGCTATCTGCAGATCGCATCTTTTTTGAGGAGGATGAACGGTACTCGGCTACCATTCTTGCCGTGCGGCACGCCTACAAACTGCTGGGCCGAAGAACCGATATGCGCGGAGAGGAAGCAGAATCATGGTATTACCTGATTTAGAGACGAAGTGTGTATATATGTATATGCTTGGCTTGCGCCGCCTGAAGCGTAGCGCGGAAGGCCTAACCCTAACCTAACCGGTCATGGCGCAAGCGTCGTCCCCTATCATGCAAACGCATGCGCCACCACGCCAGGCTTCCCCTCACCCAGCCTCTCCCAGCGGGCATGAGCATCTACAAATCTCCCATCGCCTTTCCTGGAATTTCAAACCTTCGAGGAAAAGCAAAGTCGGCGAAGGCTTGCAATTCCTCAATGGAATATTCATTCAAGACGCCCCCATAGGCTGAAGCTCTTGAACAGACCATCCAGCAAAGCGGGCGCGGTGACCGGGCGCGTTCGCTTCATTTGCCGTCCCGATAAACGCACCAAAAACTCCCGCGTGCGCACCGTCTGTTCAACGGTTTCCCGCATCGGCCGCCAAGCCAGTACGCACGCCTGCGTGGCAATGAGGACGCACTTGAATAACGCCGGTCCGCTTTCCTGTTCCAGCATTCCAACTGATGCCCCGCTGCCTTGAGCAGTTTGAAGAACGATTCTATCTGCCGGCGATAGTTGTACCACAAGGCAATCCGCTCTGCCGGAACAGATAACTCCACGTTGGTCGGCAGATACCATTCCGCTAGGCGTCGCATTCTATCTCCACGTTTTGGTGAGACAACGCCGGCAACGGCCTCGCCAAACTCAAGAGTGTTACTTGTTTATTTGACGGAAACCGCCACAATGCCTGCGCATGCGAAGCACGGCGCGTACCGGCAAACAGCGCTTTCATGCCCGCTGCCGCGGCTCATGCGTGCAATTGCCATGCGCGCTGACCAGGTTTTCGTACCGTCTCTTCAGCCGAGGTTCAAACTTGAAAAAATCTGATGCATACTACATTCATCGCAATTTATCCGACTTGTGTAGATACCTATGCCCAAGACAGAAAGGAGAGCCGGTGTTCGCTTCGCGATTTGCACGGTAACGATAAGCCATGAAAAACGCTAGTGTAGAATATGGGGTTACTGCCTACCAACCAGCAATTGGCGAGAGATTATGGACATATTGGCAGCATACTCTGAATTACCCGGCATGCCTGTCTTGTTTAGACAAGAAATTAATATATGTTAAGGTTTCAAACCGATAATTGGCATGGACGTAAAAATGAACTGCGAAAATAAACCGGTACGGTTTTGTGCCGCACCGGTTTTTTTAAACAGACTGCATCAACCCTGCAGGTTGAGGCCGCCCCCGCTGATTTTCAGCAGGGCGGAAACGAGTGCATCCACCTCTTCACGCGTGTTGTATAGCGCCAGCGAGGGGCGCACCGTGGTTTCCAGGCCAAAGCGCCGCAGGATAGGCTGTGCGCAGTGATGGCCTGAACGCACCGCTATTCCGGCGCGATTGAGTTCCGCGCCGATATCCTCCGTCCGGTATCCTTTCAGGATGAAGGACAGCACGCTCGCCTTGTCCGGCGCTGTGCCTATCAGCGTCAAACCCGGTACGGTATTGAGCCCCTGCGTGGCGTAAACCAGCAATTCATGCTCGTAACCTCCGGCATTTTCCACGCCTATTTTTTGCAGATATTCCAACGCGGCGCCCAGCCCGACGGCATCGGCTATGTTGCCGGTCCCGGCTTCGAAACGGTTGGGCGGATGCTGATAACGCGTCTGTTCGAAGGTGACGTCTTCGATCATGTTGCCGCCGCCCTGCCAGGGCTGAGTCGCTTCCAGCAACTCGGCCTTGCCGTAAACGGCGCCAATACCGGTCGGTCCGAACACTTTGTGTCCGGAGAATACAAACCAGTCACAGTCCAGCGCTTGCACGTCGGTAGCCATGTGAGCGACGGATTGCGCGCCGTCCACCAGTACGCGCGCACCGTAACGATGCGCCATTTCGACCATGTTCTTCGCCGGGGTCACCGTTCCCAGGGCGTTGGATACCTGGGTAAAGGACACCAGCCGGGTGCGCGGCCCGAGCAGGCGTTCGTATGCTTCGAGTATGACCTGACCGTTGTCGTCGACCGGGACTACACGCAAAATCGCTCCGGTTTCGGCACATAATTGCTGCCACGGTACGATGTTGGCGTGATGCTCCAGCCAGGTAATCACGATTTCGTCGTCCTTGACGAGATTCTGCCTGCCCCAGCTTTTGGCTATCAGGTTGATGCCTTCCGTGGTGCCGCGTACGAAGATGACCTCATCCGCGGAGCCGGCATTGATAAAGCTCCTGACTGTTTCCCGTGCGCCTTCGTAGGCGTCGGTCGCCCTTGCCGCCAGTTCATGCGCGGCGCGGTGGATGTTGGAGTTCTCATGCTGGTAGAAGTATGAGAGCCGGTCTATTACCACCTGCGGCTTTTGCGTGGTTGCCGCGTTGTCGAACCAGATCAGCGGCTTGCCGTTGACGCGCTCCTGCAGGATCGGGAAGTCGCGGCGCACGGCGTACACGTCGAAAGGCGGATGCGCCGACCCCGCAATCGGTCCATAAGCATCCCTGCCCTGCGGACTGAGTTGATCGACAAAGTAGAACGCCGCCGGAGACGCCGGCTGCGCCGGCGCTGAATACGGCAGCGCATACCCTGCCGGCGCCGGCGAAGTTAAATCCAGACCATGCAACGGATCGTTCCATTCCACGCCCGGCACGTCGAATCCGACGGGAACGATAATTGCGGCCGGCTCCGCTTTGGCCGGCAGCGCCTGCGCGAACGGTGCGCCGCTTACTTCGACACCGCTGGGACGACCGAGCTGCGCATGCTCGGCCATGCTGCCTTCGCTGCCGGGAACCTGGGAAAACAGCTGATTGGCCAGTTTCGCCAGTTCTTCGACGGAAGGAAGTCCAGCCGGTATGGCGTGGGTCAATGCGTCTATGCCGACATTACTTGTATTCATGATATTGGCCTACATCGACATTCTCGAGTACGGCAATAGCATCTTCAGTAAGCACTGCAAGCGAGCAATACAGCGAGATCAGGTAGGACGCGATCGCTTTGTGGTTGATCCCCATGAAACGCACCGACAGTCCGAGGCTTTGCTGACCCGGCAGGTTGGGCTGGTACAGGCCCACTACGCCCTGGCGGCTTTCGCCGGTGCGCAGCAACAGAATGTTGGTTTTGCCGTTGGTGACCGCCAGTTTGTTGCTTGGAATCAGCGGGATGCCTCTCCAGGTGACGAACTGCGAACCGAACAGGCTGACGGTGGGAGGCGGTACGCCGCGCCAGGTGCATTCGCGGCCGAAGGCGGCGATAGCCGATGGATGCGCCAGGAAGAACGCGGGCTCTTTCCAGACCAGGGACAGCAGTTCGTCCAGATCGTCCGGGGTCGGTGAGCCGGCGCGGGAGCTTATACGCTGGGCGGCTGCGATATTGTTCAGCAGGCCGTATTCCTTGTTGTTGATCAGCTCGCTTTCCTGACGTTCCTTGATGGTTTCGATGGTCAGGCGCAACTGTTCCTGGATCTGGTTGTGCGGCACGCTGTAGAGGTCGGACACCCGCGTATGCACATCCAGCACCGTGTTGACGGCGCTCAACATGTACTCGCGGCCCCATTCTTCGTAATCGACAAAGGTATTGGGCAGTTCACGCTCGTCGCGCCCGGAGCAATCCACCGTGACCCTGCTTTCGTTCTTGACCCGGTTGACGCGATAGATGCCCGCTTCAACAGGCACCCAGTGCATTAAATGAGTCAGCCAGCGCGGGGTTATCGCGGCATATTGGGGAACGGTCTTGGTGGCGTTCGCCAGGGTGCGCGCGGCAACATCGCCCAACGCGGTTTGGATCTCGTGTTTGTCAGTCATCTGTTATCCGTGTCTTCCTTATTGATTTAAAAGTCTCACACTCACGAGCTGGATATGCCTTACCATCTAACTCTAGATGCCAGCTCCCCCATCAAAGAGTTCATGTCTGACCTGCGCCTGACTGATGTTGCTGCATGGCGGCACACTCCGCGTCAACCAGACATTGCCGCCTATAACCGAACCGCGTCCGATGGTCACACGCCCCAGTATGGTTGCGCCTGCGTACACTACCACGTCATCCTCTACTATAGGATGACGTGCATTACCTTTGATCAAATTGCCGTTTTCGTCGGTCGGGAAGCGCTTGGCTCCAAGCGTCACCGCCTGATACAGGCGCACCCGATTGCCGATGATGGCGGTCTCGCCGATCACCACGCCGGTGCCGTGATCGATAAAGAAGCTCTCACCGATGCTGGCTCCCGGATGAATGTCGATTCCTGTTACCGAATGCGCAATTTCAGAGATCATGCGCGCTATCAAACGCGCGCCCTGCGAAAACAGCACATGCGCCAGACGGTAATGAATGTTTGCGACGATTCCCGGATAGCAAACCAGCACCTCATCGACGCTTTGCGCCGCCGGATCGCCCTGGTAAGCCGCTTCTATATCGCTTTCCAGCAGAACACGAATGGCCGGCAGCTCTTGTGCAAAATTCACCGCGATTTCCGCAGCCCGATCGCGTACCGCCGGTAAATTCGTCTCTACCTTGGATGAAAACAACAACTCGCGCTGCAATTGCAGCAGTAACTTGCGCAACGCGACGTCCAGCGTATGCCCGACGAAATAATCTACCCCGCCCTTCGCCAAGTCGGGCGACACCAGCCGGTTGGGAAACAGCGCGGCCGTCAACCCCTCGACTATCTCTTGCAACGCCTTACGCGACGGGAGCTTGGGAGGGTTGCTCAGACGCTGGCGTCCTTCCAGCGATTGTTCGCGAATATCCCGCAATGCTGTTACGATCTCATCAACATTCCACCCCCCCCCATCAAGCAGCTCGGCATGGACAAAATGCTGCAGTTCGCTCAGACTCATACAGCAAGACCCTGCTCGTTAAACACGCCATCGAACAAGACCGAACTCAAATAGCGCTCGCCGGAATCAGGCAGGATTACCACCAGGGTTTTACCCTGATGCTCCGGTCTCCGGGCTAGCCGCACCGCAGCCGCAACCGCCGCGCCGCTGGAGATTCCCGATAAAATGCCTTCTTCATGCGCAAGACGTTTGGCATAGAGAACCGCATCCTCATTGGTAACCTGCTCGACCTGGTCGATCAGGGATAAATCAAGCACCTCCGGCACAAAACCGGCGCCGATCCCCTGGATCTTGTGGGGGCCGGGCTTCAGCGCGTCGCCCAGACGCTTTTGCGTCAAAACCGGGCTTGCCGCCGGCTCTACCGCAACCGACAGAATGGCTTTGCCCTGAGTATTCTTGATGTAGCGGCTGACGCCGGTGATCGTACCGCCGGTGCCGACGCCGGAAACCAGAATATCGATGCCGCCATCCGTATCATTCCAGATTTCCGGCCCGGTGGTTTTTTCATGGATGGCCGGATTGGCCGGATTTTTGAACTGCTGCAGCAGCACGTAGCTCTCTGGATCGGAAGCCGCAATCTCTTCAGCTTTCGCAATTGCGCCTGACATGCCTTTGGCCCCTTCGGTCAATACCAGCTTGGCGCCATAGGCGACCAGCAGTTTACGCCGTTCCAGACTCATGGTTTCCGGCATGGTCAGCGTCAGCGGAATCCCGCGCGCGGCAGCGACAAAGGCCAGCGCAATACCGGTGTTGCCGCTGGTGGGCTCAATCAACTGCTTACCAGGCCCCAGCAATCCGCGCTGTTCTGCGTCCCAAATCAAAGCCGCGCCAATCCGGCATTTAACCGAATAGGACGGATTACGGCCTTCCACCTTGGCCAGTATGGTTGCCCCTGCGCCATCTGTTACCCGATTGAGTCTTACCAGAGGTGTATTGCCAATACTAAGTGAATTATCTTCGTACCACGTTGCCATAACCGACTCCAAAAATAAAAAACAATAAAAAAGCCGAACGCCCTGTTTGAGGGCGTCCGGCTTCCGGTTGTCCGGTCAGCACGCGAGCGTGTATACCGGGCCATTATCCCATCAACAATTACATTTCACAACGGCTACCCCGACCCGCCCGCCATAAAACGGCACTTCCTTGTAGAGACAAGCACGGTCACAGCCGCGCATCATCTTGACATTACCTATCTGGCGTTTTCATAGTCGCCAAGCTTTTGATCCAGTTTCTTCATCAATCCATCAAAACCGTCCTCTTCCAGAGTATGCGCATATTGCGATTTCTTCAGTGCTAGATCGCTGACGCCGTCAACCACTATATCGCTGATACGCCACTGGCCGTCAAACGGTGAAACCAGATATTCGAACCTCACAGGCGTTTCCTTTGGCGCTACTAATTTATAAGCCAGACGCACTCGTGTTTTAACCGGCTGAGCTGTTTCGTATTGAAACTCCTCGCCGGAATAACCGTTAAATTGTGCTGCATATGTGGCTACGCCCAACTCAGTCAGACGTTCGACAAACATATTACGCTGATCGTCGGACAGCTCCTTCCAATGTGCCCCAAGCGCGATATGGGCTATGGCGTTAAACTCAAGCGTAGCGCGCACCACAGGACCCAGCTTTTTTTTACGACCCTGAAACCCTAAAACCTTGGCATTCTTCATCGCATCGATCAGAGCGGCATTCAATTTGTCGACCACCAGACGGGCAGCGCCTGCGCTACCGTCATCGGCTGCAGCCCATGAAGAAAAAACTATGAGCAACACCCCAAAAAACACCCGCAGCCGCATGATAGATACCCCATTCCAAGTAAATTGACACGAATGGGATCATATCATACACCCATACCATTCCCCTATGAATTGTACCAATGCAACAACAAGTTGCCGCTTTTGAAACGACAAAGCCCTATCCCGCCACGACCTGCCGGAGAGGCTCCGTTCGCCGGTCATAATAAGCCCCTTTAACCAGATCGGCTCGCAGCACTTTAGCCAGCAGGAAATCCTTTTCGTTCAGTACCCCCTCAACCAGCAATTGCGTATCCATGCCATGTATAACTGAAAGCAGTGTCGTCTTGCGGCGCATATCCTCGCTTTCCTTTTTCAACGTTGAAAAAAACGTGCTGTCCAGACGCACAAAATCCGGCGTGACGCGATAAAGAAACTCGATGCAATAGCGCTCAAGAAATTGCTCGTTGGCTTTATCGTCGAACTTTATTGCTGTTCCATAGCCGCGATCCTGATAGTTTTTCAACCCTTCCAGCAGCAGCTTCAACTGCCGATCATACACCGGAGTTATCGGCACCGTGATGACAACCCGGCGCGGCTGCAGCCCGCAACGAAAAATCACCTCTTCGAAGTAAGCGCCGTGATCGCGCTTCACTCCCAGCACATGACGCGGATGCACCTGCAAAAACAGATGATAGTCCTCATGAGCAATCGGCAGGTAGTTCAGCATATGTATGGTGCGGCACAACCTGTCCAGGTTGATAATGTTACCGATGTCGGCATCGTGATAAACCCGCGCAGAAGAGGCAAGCCCTGCATCGGACTGAAAAGCCTGCAATATCGCATCGTGTCCCACTATACGATCAACCTCGCTTGAGTGATGTATGGGTTCGAATTCGGTAGCCAGACGCAATTCCCCGAAACGACCCGCTACCTGCCCCGCGCGCACAGTCAAAGGCGGCTTGGTCAATCCCTGCTCGTTACTGATACGCTGATTAAAATACTCGACTAAATCGGATAATGGCATAACGCTCACCTTGTTAATTCATTTTACCAGGGAAGCCCGTTATGCCCTGACAGATGGCATAACGGTCAAACAAACTTATAACAACATCGCATAACTTCTCCTCCACAAAAGTTGAGCAATCATCACGTCGGCGGCGCGCCGGAAATATTGGCTTCCATGCATGCATCCCTGCCGCTTTCCCTGCCTCAGCACTAGAGGCGCCACCCCGCATTTATCAGAAGGGGAGGTTACTCAGCTATCCGCTTTGGGTCTGCAGGTTAGAAGCCAGAGTGTCGAGACGGCGCCGTTACCATCCATGAAAAACTCAGGCATCCCCGCCATAAACGGTCTCGATACCCCCATTTTGCAACGTCCCATTCGGCGGCGGCTGAATAACCCGCCAAAAACAGCTTTTCCTTACGAGTAAAGAACTACCGAATTATTGCTTTTACTTACTGAGCAAAAATCTGATCGAACACGCCGCCATCGGCAAAATGCGTGTTCTGCGCCTTGGTCCACCCGCCGAAAACCTGATCGACAGTAAACAGGTTCAACGGCTTGAACTCAGACGCGTGTTTTGCAAGCACGTCCTTATCGCTGGGGCGATAGAAGTGTTTGGCGGCCAACTCCTGCGCTTCCTTGCTGTATAAGTAGGCCAGATACTCGGTAGCCACTTTTTCCGTTCCATGACGTTTGACTATCGTATCTACAACTGTCACGGGCGGTTCGGCAAGCACGCTGACCGAAGGCACGATAACTTCATACTTGTCGTTACCGTATTCCTTAAGATTAAGATAGGCTTCATTCTCCCAATTAATCAACACATCTCCGATTCCACGCTCGACGAAGGATACGGTCGCGCCGCGCGCGCCTGTATCCAGTACCGCAACGTTTTTGTAGAAACGCTTGACAAAATCGCGCGCCGAAGCTTCATCGCCGTATTTCTTTAGCGCATACCCCCACGCAGCCAGATAGTTCCAGCGCGCGCCGCCTGATGTTTTGGGATTGGCCGACACCAAGGCCACGCCCGGCTTCACCAGATCGTCCCAGTCCTTGATATGCTGCGGATTGCCTTTTCTAACCAGAAACACGATGGTGGATGTATAAGGCGAGCTATTGTTTGGCAAACGCGACTGCCAGTTTTCAGGTATCAGCTTGCCTTTCTGATAGAGCTGATCAACGTCATACGCCAATCCCAATGTCGCGACATCGGCATCCAGTCCGTCGATAATGGCTCGCGCCTGCTTGCCGCTGCCGCCGTGCGACTGATTGATTTCGAGGGTTTCTTTCGATGTTTCCGCCCAATGCTTGATAAAAATCTTGTTGTAGTCCTGATAAAACTCGCGCGTAGGATCATAGGACACATTCAACAGTGTCAGGCCCGCCGCTTGCAAAGCACCTGCGCCAAGCGTTGCAACAAGAGCAAGTGCAGTTAGAAACTTTTTTAATCTGTTTTTTGTCATGATTTTCTCTGTCATTAATAAACAACGTTACATACTATCAAATAGAATAGATACTTACCCGATCAAAGCCTCAACAATTCGTTTTATACGCGCTGAAAAAGTGCCGCATATTAAATTTTTCCCCTGGTACTTCCAGTAACGGCGAAAGCCGGCCGTCATTTTGCCCAACTTGCCAACATCCACCAAACTGCAAGGTTCTCAGCGCATGAAGCATCCCCATAAAAAAGGCGGGCAGTAAGCCCGCCAAGACGTTGACACCACGAGGAAATTAAAACCCCTTCAAACTCACGCCTTACCTGGAGTTTGCATCGAAGCGCAATTTTTCCTTGCGCTCGATCTGCACGATACGTCCGTCATGAATCACGATTTCCAGAGAGCCGTATCGTAAATCCTTCAACAATTCCGCGATCAGCAATTCAGGCTTGTTCGCCTTCCCGCTATTCGCCACAACCTGATCCGACACCTTATTCTCCGACTGCATATGTACATGTTGGGTACAGCATAACAATTGCCGGATATTTTTAAAAAGAATCAATAGTAATTTATTAATTCCATTATGGAATAACACGGTCTATACAAAAACTTAAGCCCAGCATGGAATTTGATCATATGGACGATCGGCGGGCCGGCCGATTACCGCCAAGGAAAGACATTTCACAGCGACTCGCTGAAACAGGTTTCAGAGCGATGCCGAATATTCCGAAATATCCCTTAATAAACTCAAGCAGCTGGCGAGCGGCGATTGAATACTTAAGAATACAACTCTACTACCCTGCACGAGGCCATATCGATATAGCTTAGATGAATAACCATATGGTTTAAGTGAATAGTAAGAACTATAGGCAACATAATACAATGAACATGGCCCATATTAAGGGCAGACGGGTGATGCCGTTGTGAGCGCGCTAAACGCCGCACATGTGACTTGTAACTTGTAATTTGGAACCCGAATATGAGATTTAAAACAAAACCACTGGGGTTTGCCATCACGGCAGGAACGGCGCTCATGACAGCGCAATTTGCGCTGACCTCCCCTGTATGGGCAACTACGCCGCCTTCTGATATTGATGCGACGCTCACACCGGCGCCTGTCTCTGAGCCTGCAAAGGCTGCCCCCCCTGCTACCGCCAAGCGTGAAGCGGTCCCTGCTGAATATGCCGGCCAAGGAATCAGCACAGCCAAGGCGCCCAAAGACGATCCCAAAGGCAGTATAGCGCCAGAGTACTTTAACAACCGCCCACGTCAAAACCTGGGGGCGGTCGAAAGCCAGAGAAAGGATGAGCTTTCAGGCAAGGCCAACTGGGAAAATAAAGAGAATTTCAGACTTCACGATCTTTTCCAGCTTCCGGAGTGGATTTCCTTGAGCATTGAGGATCGCATCCGCTATGAGGCCTATGCCACTCCCTGGCGTGGCGGTGCTCCAACCAAACAATCCTTCGTGGGGCAGGACGCCCTTGTTAATCAGCTGGTCGTGTGGAACGAGTTTCGTTTCAACGATCAATGGCGCGCAGGGTATGAGTTTTGGGATGCACGATCGTTGGTCAACGGGCCTTATCAGCAAGGTTACACTAAAACCGGTGCCACGGTAATTCAGCCCTATGTCGACTCGCTGAACAGCTCAACGGTAAATACCGGACAGTTCGCCCAGATTTACGCGGCTTACATCCATCGTGGCCTCTTCGATGCGGTCGATAGCGAAACCAAGGCGGGCCAGATGACGATGTCAGTCGGTTCGAACCGTCTCATCGGTCGCGCGGCTTATCGCAACACCCAGCAGCAGTATGTGGGTGTACAGCAACGTTTTCGCGAAGCGAAGGGGGATTGGGAGCTTCTTGCGTTCGCCAACGTACCCGAAATTCTGTATCCAGGTTCGCCAACTCCGCAGAATTACAGCTCAACGTATAGCACGCAGCAGGCCATGACCGATAACGTTATCTGGAACCGGCCGCAGACCAATGCCTATTTCACCGGCGCCATGTTTACACAAAACAAGCTGTTCGACGGCAGCAAGGGTGAACTCTACCTCTACTACCTGAATGAAGGCCCCGAGAACATCCTCAACCGGAGGCTCTTCACCCCAGGTTTCCGTATTTATAAAGCCAGCAAGAAGGGGGAGTTCAACTACGAACTCGAAACCATCGGTCAGACCGGAACTGCCGTTGTGAAGTCATCCACTGCGAATTTCCAGGCCAATCTCTATAACCCCACGGCCTTGACGAGCGCTTCCAACGCATCGACTTCCTCTTCCGGATACTTGCCGTCACAGAATGTAGGGGGAGTATTTCAGCACATCCATGCTGGTTATACCTTCGACACCAATTTTGACCCAAGACTCACACTCCAATGGGATTATGGTACCTCACACTTCGATACCCTCTATGGTCCGACCGTCTTCGAATACGGTCCCACGGGTATCGGCGGCTTCTTTGCCAACCGTACCAACATTAATTCCCCAGGCTGGAAGTTCGAGTTTATCCCTCATCGCGATGTCACGGTCTATGTCAACCAGCGCTGGTGGTGGCTCGCAGACGCCTACTCTACCTCGGGCTGGGCAGGCACCAACATTTTCAACTCGACCAGTGGAAAAAATTATCAGGGCAGCTATGTAGGCCAAACCATCGAACTCAATGCTCGCTGGGATGCCCACGAAAACGTGTCTTTCCAGGCGGGTTGGCAGGTGCTCATGAAAGGCGATCTGGCCATCTCTGGTACGGGCGCCGTGGGCGTGGGCAGTGTTCAAACAACCACCGGAGGCTATTCCACCAGCGGTCTTTCAGGCGGATGGACCAATGGCGCAATCCAGCACAATGGCAGCAACGTAAACCTCTGGTATACCCAGATGCAGGTTAGGTTCTAACGAGCCACTACTCACGAAACGGAAAAACGTACGCATGGGAGAGGCTTGTCCGAGAACTCGACATTTAGAAAATATAACCATAACTTTATGGTGTTTTATATAACAAAATAACACCATAATGAAGTAGCGGATTTTTCTTGATTCGTATTCTCGGACACCCTCCCAGGCATTTCTCACCTCTTACGGCAGGGACACCTGTCATCAGACGCCCGCCGCGCATACCCGAACGAGCAGTTTTCCTGCACCCGGTACCTCCGTTGCACCCTCTTTCGCGCCGGGCAAATTCGTCATGCATACACTACTGTAGCCGAAGTGCGGATTTTCTCGAAAACGAGGTTTTTTTGAAAAGGCGGACAGCCCTACACAAGTTAAACGGATTACCGTGCAAATCGCGAAGCGAACACCTAACCCCTCTCCCCGCTGGGCATGGGCATCTACAAATCTCCCTTCGCCTTTCCTGGAGTTTCAAACCTTCGAGGAAAGGCAAAGTCGGCGAAGGCTTGCAATTCCTCAATGGAATATTCATTCAAGACGCCCCATAGGCTGAAGCGCTTGAACAGACCATCCAGCAAAGCGGGTGCGGTGACCGGGCGCGTTCGCTTCATTTGCCCCGATAAACGCACCAAAACCTCTCGCGTGCGCACCGTCTGTTCACCGGTTTCCCGCATCGGCCGCCAAGCCAGTACGCACGCCTGCGTGGCAATGAGGACGCGCTTGAATAACGCCGGTCCGGTTTCCTGTTCCAGCATTCCAACTGATGCCCCGCTGCCTTGAGCAGTTTGAAGAACGATTCTATCTGCCGGCGATAGTTGTACCACAAGGCAATCCGCTCTGCCGGAACAGATAACTCCGCGTTGGTCGGCAGATACCATTCCGCGAGGAGCTTGCCTTCCTGGTCCCGTATCCGGCCAGCCACCCAGCGGGCGGCTAAGGGTGGCCCGGAATGGCTGTTACCTGTTGGCCTTGGGCGTCTTTTCCTTTGGGGCGGGACGGGTGACAACCCCTTCGGCACTGGCCAGCCATTGTTCTCCCGTCCGACCTTTGCAATCCACTCCACGCACCTGCTCGAACACCAGCTGCCGGGCCGCCTCCGCAACGCTATGGGCCCGATTTTCAAAGTGAACTTTTGATCCGCCCCTGATCCGTACCCGCCATCTTTGCCCGGCTGGGTTCCATTGCCGCCAATGGCCAGCCGGATCCGCTTCCCGGTCAATTATATGCACCAATGGCCGACTGAATCCCTGGTTTTCCAACCATGTGATCCGTTCCGTCAGTTCATCCGGATGCGTCTGACCGTCGCCCTGTCAATCCGGCACTCGCGTTTGCCACACCCCTTCATCGATGACCCCATTCTGAACCGGGGCCGCCAGCGGCGCGCCGCTCTGATCACTCGCCAGTAGCGTACTTTGCAATTCATAACCGACATCTGTGCCGTGTGTCGGTTGTTTGCGATCCTTCCTTATCGTGTGCGTGTTGTAGTTGATCCGCGACCCATCGTGAACACACAACGCATGGGCGTCGCATTCTGTCTCCACGTTTTGCTGAGACAACGCCGGCAACGGCCTCGCCAAACTCAAGGGTGTTTCTTGTTTATTTGACGGAAACCGCCACAATGCCTGCGCATGCGAAGCACGGCGCGTACCAGCAAACAGCGCTTTCATGTCAGCTGCCCCGGCTCATGCGTGCAATTGCCATGCGCGCTGACCAGGTTTTCGTACCGCCTCTTCAGCCGAGGTTCAAGCTTTAAAAAATCTGATTGCATACTACATATCATCGCAATTTATCCGACTTGTGTAGATACCTATGCCCTCAGGGAGAGGCGGGGTGAGGAAAACCTGGCTCTGCGCATGCGTTTGCATGATACGGGGCGACGCTTGCGCCATGACCGGTTAGTATTCGGTATAAACAGTTCATTCTATCCTTACGGCATAGCCCAGTACCGGCTCCGGGCTTGTCCAAGAATGAATGAAAACTGTCCGTCACGATGAAATCATCTCATGGTTAGACAGAGTTTGCCCCGAACATAGGCATAGCCGAAGCTATAGCGGGAAGATCAAACGACACGGACGAAGCGAATGCTCCGTCCGTGGTTGATAAACAGCAAAAGACGGGGAAGCTATGACGGGTTGGCAGTTGAAACTTTTCCGGAGGCGGCTTCGGCATTGCGCTGGGCCAATACCCCGATCAAACGATCCAGTGAACCGTAGCGCTCGATATCTCCGGTAAAACTGGTGCGGTAATTTTGCACCAGACTGATGCCTTCGATCAGGATATCGTAGACCTTCCAGTCATTATTGGTATTTTCCATCCGGTAACCCACGCGAACCGGTTCGCCATCCTTGCGCAATATCTCGGTCTTGACCTCGATACGCTTGGCACCCTCTTCGATTTCAAGCGGCGAATAGCGGATGGTCCAGTCTGAATACTCGGTGAATGCGGTGGTGTAAGTCCGCACCAGCAAGGTTCTGAACTCTTTCTTGAACGACTGTTTCTGCTCGGGGGTAGCGACCTTCCAATATTTCCCCAGAATCAGCATCGCCACCCGATCGAAGTCGACATGCGGATCGATCACGCTTTCGACAAAACTCACAGCCTTGGGAAAGCTGTTTTTATACTCGGGACGCTGCAACGTGGTCTGCAACTGCTTCGAAGTATCCTGAATAACCCGTTGCGGCGGAAGCAGGTCCGCATCGCCGGCCGATGCCGGAACCGGCGCGCCGAAATAACCCAAGGCGATCAATGAAAAAACCCCGGCCAGCAAAATATTGCTTAACTTCATATTTAAGTACTCTCGATTATAGCTATCATTGTATTATCATAACGCGCTGTTCAATAATACACCATCGCAATCACCCCCTGTACCCCCTTGGTCACAAACATTGGAAACCTATGCATCCAGCCAGCAACCCCGCGCTTTGTCTTGGCCGAAGGCCGCGCAGAATGCGCAAGGACGATTTCAGCCGCCGCTTGATGCGGGAAAATACGCTGACCGCCGACGACCTGATCTATCCGGTTTTTGTGCACGAAGGGCAAAATCGGCGCGTAGCGGTCGCCTCCATGCCGGGCGTGGAGCGCATCAGCGTGGACGAGCTCATCCGCGAAGCCGAGCGCGCTTATCAATTGGGCATACCCGCCATAGCACTGTTTCCGGTCACGTCCGAAGATAAAAAAAGCGGCGACGCCGCCGAAGCCTACAATCCGGACGGTCTCGCGCAACGCACCGTGCGCGCGCTTAAACAGGCGCTGCCGAAACTGGGCGTAATCACCGATGTAGCGCTTGACCCGTTTACGACGCACGGACAGGACGGACTGATTAGCGCCCAAGGCTACGTGCTCAACGACGAAACTGTTGAGGTTCTTGTCAAACAGGCGCTTTCCCATGCGGAGGCCGGGGCAGATATAGTTGCGCCGTCGGACATGATGGACGGCCGCATCGGCGCAATACGCGAAGCGCTGGAGGACGCCGGACATATCAATACGCGTATTCTCGCCTATTCGGCCAAGTATGCTTCCAGCTTTTACGGCCCGTTCCGCGACGCTGTCGGCTCCGCCGCCAGCCTCGGTCAGGCCGACAAATACAGCTACCAAATGGACCCGGCCAATTCCGATGAAGCACTAATGGAAGCAGAGTTGGATCTCTCCGAAGGCGCCGACATGATCATGGTTAAACCGGGCCTGCCTTATCTGGATGTGTTGGCCCGGATCAAGGAACGCTTTGCCGCCCCCACTTTTGTTTATCAGGTCAGCGGAGAATACGCCATGCTGAAAGCGGCGGCGGGCAACGGCTGGCTGAACGAAAAACAAACCGTTCTGGAAACCCTGCTGGCGTTCAAGCGTGCGGGAGCCGACGCCATTCTGAGCTACTACGCGCTGCAAGCAGCGCAATGGTTACGGGAAGGTCGGGGATAACTAAAGCTACTTATCGAGATACAACATGAAAAGACCTGAATCCCCTCAAAGCACCCTCCCTATTCAGGGCATTACACTGCTCATCATGATTGCATTCACACTGATCGGCGTGGCAGTCACCGATTATTCGCCGCAAGACGCATTCATTTACTGGATGGTCATGTTCCTGGTATTCGGTTTAACCTCCATCGTGGCCGGCTGGCACAGCGCGCACCTGCAGGTGCTGCTGGGGAGACAAAGCGCGGTCAAAAACCTGTTAAGGGAACAGTTCATGCACTGGTCAGGCGCGCTGGTCATAGTCTCCGCCCTGTTCAGCTTTGTAATGGCCGGACATATGACGCAGGAAGCGACCGGTCTCATGGTCATGCTGCTGCTGGGATTGACCACTTTCCTCGACGGGATACGCCTAGGCTGGCGCTTTTGCCTGACAGGCATTTATCTGGCGGTAGCGGTGGCAGCGGCCAACCTGCTGGAGAACTCCCTGCCGGCCCTGCTGGCGTTGGCGATCACGATCATCGGCGCCATTATTTACCTGCAACGCCGTAAAAGCGAACCGCCAACCGATATGAGTGCTCCACGATCATGAATACGACATTCGGCGTCGATCGCTACGCCGTCTTCGGTCATCCCATCGGCCATAGCAAATCGCCGCGCATACACACGCTTTTTGCCCAACAAACCGGGCAAACTATTGACTACAGGGCTCAGGACGTGATGCCGGAATCGTTCAACATGGACGTGGAAAGTTTCTTTGCAAGCGGAGGGAAAGGCTTGAACTGCACGGTGCCGCTTAAAGAGCTTGCCTTCAATCTCGCCTTACAAAAAAGCGAGCGTGCGCTTCATGCCGGCGCCGTCAATACCCTGATGATTGATGCAACGGGCCATTTGTGGGGGGATAACACCGATGGCGCAGGCCTGATATGCGATTTAACAATCAATCTGCAGTTGGATCTGAGCGACAAACGCTTGTTGATACTCGGCGCAGGGGGTGCCAGCCGCGGCATTATTCAACCGCTGCTGGAACAAAACCTTGCCAACCTCGTCATTGCAAATCGCACTGTAGAAAAAGCGCACGCGCTGGCAAAACAGTTCTCCGGTTCAGGGGCCCTGGCAACCTGCAGCTTCGATGCGCTGGCTGGTCAACAGTTCGATTTGATCATCAACGCCACATCCGCAAGTCTGAGCGATGAGCTCCCCCCTCTTTCCGGCTGCCCGCTGGCTGCCGACGGAGGCTGCTACGATCTGGCCTATGGCACGCAACCCACAGCATTTGTACGCTGGGGGCGGGAAAACGGCGCGTCTTTCAGCAAGG
The DNA here is from genome assembly GCF_009498235.1 of Candidatus Methylospira mobilis. NCBI lineage: Bacteria > Pseudomonadati > Pseudomonadota > Gammaproteobacteria > Methylococcales > Methylococcaceae > Candidatus Methylospira > Candidatus Methylospira mobilis. The sequence goes on from NZ_CP044205.1 coordinate 3,359,672, forward strand.
ACGGCCTGGGCATGCTGGTCGAGCAGGCTGCACTGGCCTTTTATCTCTGGCGCGGGGTACGTCCCGATACAAGGCCCGTAATCGGTCTGCTGGAAAGCGAAAGAAAATAGACATGCATTGCATATCTTGACGCACTAAATTTATACGACCTTTTTATATCGCTTGCTGTAGCCTTCACATCCGTCAACCTGATTATCCGCGCAGGTTCCGACACCGTTATTTTTTTGTGGGGGTTATTATGGATTTCGCTTATCTGTCGCTTATTTTTCTGTTTCTTATTTTTATCATTTTGGGCGTAGCCGGCTACGACGTTGTCAAAATGAAAAAATACCATAAAACCATTCCCCCGTTGCAACGCGGTTCTCGTTGAGAGAGTATAAAAACCATGTCTGAACGAACTTATATTGGTATAGAAAATCAGAATAACCACGCATGGCGCGTCGTATTATTAACTGAACAAGGCAGCATCGTTTCAGGTATTTTTGAAAATACCTCCCTGGATATTGCTGCATTTTGCAAATATATTTCAGAATACTGCATCAAACCGAAAATATGCCTGAAATGGCGCGATGCGGGTGTTTTTGAGCTGATCTCGGTCATTTCAAGCATTCCCGATGTCGAGGTTATCCTGATGTCGGAAGCCGGCTTCAAGCTGCACAACGACTGGATCGCGCACAACAAAAACGAACTCGACATAAAAAAGTCTTTAACTTTGGCCAACCAACTGGCATATTGCGCAAAACGGTTTATTTAAGTTTGATCTGGTTGATGCGCTTGTTTTACCTTACAAGCATATATGGGGGGCTGGTAGTATGCGCGAGCATATTCTGACATACCGTATTTTCCGTATCTATTCCTGCACGAGCTCGATATGAGCGGCAGCCAGAGTTGGGTAGTGGATGACGACCGCTCCATACGTTGGGTGCTGGAACGGGCTTTACAGAAAGCAGATATAAAACCGCGCTGTTTTCCCAACGCGGGCCTGTTGCTTAATGCGCTGGAAAGCTCTGCTCCCGATGCCATTCTAACCGATATACGCATACCGGATATGGATGGTTTTACGCTGTTGAAACGGCTTAAAGCCTCCCATCCCGCCATTCCAGTCATCATCATGTCGGCGCACTCCGACCTGGACAGCGCAGTCTCCGCGTTTCAGGGCGGTGCCTTCGAATACCTGCCCAAACCTTTCGATCTGGACGACGCGGTCGGTCTGATCCGCCGCGCCTGCAGTCAGGGCCGGCGGCAGCGTCAGGAGCGCAACGAGATTTCGGATCTGGCCCCAGCCAAAACCCCGGAAATTATCGGCGAGGCGCCGGCGATGCAGGAAGTATTCCGCGCTGTCGCGCGTCTGGCGCGTTCGCATATCACGGTGTTGATCAACGGCGAGTCCGGCACCGGCAAGGAGTTGGTGGCAAGGGCTCTGCACCGGCACAGTCCGCGCGCCAACAAGGCGTTTATCGCGCTGAATATGGCCGCGATACCGCGCGACCTGCTGGAGTCTGAGCTGTTCGGGCATGAGCGCGGCGCATTCACCGGCGCGCAATCGCGGCGCGCCGGGCGTTTCGAGCAGGCCGACGGCGGCACGCTGTTTCTGGATGAAATCGGCGACATGCCCGCCGAGCTGCAAACGCGTTTATTGCGCGTGCTGGCGGACGGCGAATTCTTTTCGGTGGGCGCGCATACGCCGACGCGCGTCGACGTGCGCATCATCGCCGCCACGCATCAAAACCTCGAAACCCTGGTTGCACAGGGACGTTTCCGCGAGGATTTGTTTCACCGCCTGAACGTGATACGCGTGCATATTCCGCCGATGCGCGAACGGCGCCAGGATATCCCGTTGCTGCTCAGGCACTTCCTGCTGGAAGCCAGCCGGGAGCTGGGCGTGGACGCAAAGGTACTATTGCCCGACGTCGAAGAATACCTGTGCCGGCTCGATTGGCCTGGTAACGTCAGACAGCTCGAGAACACCTGCCGCTGGATTACGGTGATGGCGGCGGGGCGCGAGGTGCATCTCGACGACCTTCCACCCGAATTGCTGCAGATCCGGCAGCATGAAACCGTTGCATTGGCGGAGGGCGGCTGGGAAGCAGCTTTCAAGCGCTGGGTATACGACAGTCTGAGCCGGGGCGGACACAATGTCGCCAGGGACGCCATAGACGTTTCGGAGGGTATACTGATTACTACCGCGCTACAGTTTACGCGCGGGCGCAGACAGGAGGCGGCAAAGCTGCTGGGCTACGGCAGGAATACGCTGACGCGAAAAATCAGCGAATTGAAACTCGGCGTGTAGTTAAGGATACGGCTAAAACAAACTTCCCGGATCTGTACTATCCTGTTTTTTGGTGAATGCGCCAAGCCTATCCACCCTACTCGATAACGCCAGCCTATCGCAGGGCGGACAAGCGCAGCCCATCCGCCGTACAACCTTCCGCGCAACCGGGTACGGGAGTTATAGTTGACCTGAATACCACGCCGGAGCGCAATAAACTCCCTGCAGGAGTTGGCTTTAGCCCGCGAGCGACTTTTTACTCGCGGGCCAAAGTCCGCTCCTGCAATAAATTCAGCCTAAGCGATCATGGCGCAAGCGCCGCCCCCCTATCATACACAACGCTTGCGCCACGAACGGTTTCCCTCACCAAGCTTCTTCGGTGGGAGATATGGCCGCCAAATTTATACAAACTTTTTACACTGCTTGCTGTAGGCTTTTTCAACCGTCGACCTGACGCTCCGTACAGGTTTTGTACGCAAAAACTCTTGAAAGATGTGGAGGTTATTATGGATTTCGCGTATCTGTCGCTGATTATTATCTTTTTCATTGTCAGCATCCTGTTTGTTTTAGGGTGCGATATTCTGGGAGAAAAACAATGAGCTGGTTATATCTTCTGAGTGGCGGCGTTGCCTGCGCAATATTCGCCTATTTACTGGTGGCGCTATTTTATCCGGAGAAATTCTAATGACCGGTAATGCACTGATACAAATCTCGGTCTATATTTTCGCGCTGCTGCTGCTTGCCAAGCCGCTCGGCAGTTACATGGCGCGCATCTACGAAGGCAAGTTCGGCGCTTTTACGCGCATACTGACCCCTATTGAAAACCTGATTTACCGCGCTAGCGGGGTCGATCCCGCGCAAGGCATGCGCTGGACTCAATATGCGCTTGCCATGCTGGCGTTCAATCTCCTCGGCCTCCTCGCCGTTTACGCATTGCAACGGCTGCAGTTGCTGTTGCCGCTGAATCCGCAAGGCTTGCCGGCAGTGACGCCTGACTCGGCATTTAACACCGCCATCAGCTTCGCCACCAATACCAACTGGCAGGGTTACGGCGGCGAAGCCACCATGAGCTATCTGACTCAGATGCTGGGTCTGACCGTGCAGAACTTCGTTTCCGCCGCAAGCGGCATGGCGGTTCTGGTTGCGCTGATACGCGGATTCAACCAGAAAAATACATCGACGCTGGGAAACTTCTGGGTCGACATGACGCGCAGCACGCTCTACATCCTGCTGCCGCTGTCGTTCATTCTGGCTTTGGTTCTGGTGGGCCAGGGCGTTGTTCAAACCTTCAAACCTTATCAAACAGTGCCGTTGGTCGAGTCTTATACCTATGATCAGGCCAAACTCGGCGATGACGGGCTGGCGCTCAAAGATGCGAACGGCGAACCGGTCACGGAAAAGCAAACCGCTACCGAACAAACCATCGCAGTCGGCCCTGCCGCATCGCAGGTAGCAATCAAGCAGCTCGGCACCAACGGCGGCGGCTTCTTCAATGTGAACTCAGCGCATCCGCTGGAAAATCCGACGCCGCTTTCCAACTTTCTGGAACTCCTGTCGATACTGCTGATACCCGCGGCGCTCTGCTATACCTTTGGCGTAATGGTTGGCGATACGCGCCAGGGCTGGGCGATCCTGTCAGCCATGACCATCGTACTCGTGGTGGCTATCTTCATCACGGTCGGCGCAGAGCAGGGAGGCAATCCGTTACTGGCTGAATTGGGCGTCGACCAGATCAACTCGCCGTTACAGGCGGGCGGCAACATGGAAGGCAAGGAAACGCGCTTCGGCATCACCAATTCTTCGCTCTGGTCAGTAGCCACCACGGCGGCGTCGAACGGATCGGTCAACGCGATGCACGACTCCTTTACGCCGATAGGGGGCCTGGTGCCAATGGTGATGATGCAGCTGGGCGAAGTTATTTTCGGCGGCGTCGGCTCCGGACTGTACGGCATGATCGTGTTTGCAATGGTCGCCGTGTTTGTGGCGGGCCTGATGATAGGCCGCACCCCGGAGTATCTGGGCAAAAAGATCGAAGCCTACGAAATGAAAATGGCCGCCATCGTGATACTGATTCCTCCGTTGATCGTACTGGTCGGGACGGCGGTTGCGGTCATTGCTGCGGCGGGCAAAGCGTCGGTATTCAATCCAGGGGCGCATGGTTTCAGCGAAATTCTCTATGCGTTTTCCTCGGCCGGCAACAACAACGGCAGCGCTTTCGGCGGACTCTCTGCCAACGTACCCTTTTATAACGCGATGCTCGGCATAGCCATGTTTTTTTCACGCTATTGGCTGGCGATTCCAGTACTGGCAATCGCCGGTTCTTTTGCCGCCAAAAAGACGGTGCCGGTGGGCGTAGGCACATTGCCCACCCATACGCCATTATTTGTTGTGCTGCTGATCGGCACCGTGCTATTGGTCGGCGCCCTCACCTTTGTGCCCGCCCTGGCATTGGGGCCGGTGATTGATCACCTGCATATGCTCGGCCTGCATTGATCGTCTGGAGAATATTAATGAGTAAAAAATCCTTATCCCTTTTCGATGCGGACATCGTACAGGTAGCCCTGGTTGACTCCCTGAAAAAACTGACGCCGGGCCAGCAGATCAAAAACCCGGTGATGTTTGTAGTCTATGTCGGCAGTATCCTGACTACCATCCTCTGGCTGCAGGCGTTGACCGGACAGGGCGAAGCGCCGGCCGGCTTCATACTGGCCGTTACCTTATGGCTATGGTTCACGGTATTGTTCGCCAACTTTGCCGAAGCGGTAGCGGAAGGACGCAGCAAGGCGCAGGCCGCCTTTTTGCGTAGCGCCAAGCGCGACATCGCCGCCAAAAAGCTGAGCTCGCCGGCCTACGGCTCCGCCCACTCGCTTGTTCCGGGCGCCAGTCTGAGACGCGGCGACGTGGTGCTGGTGGAAATGGGCGATTTCATTCCCGGCGACGGCGAGGTCATCGAAGGCGTAGCCTCCGTGGACGAAAGCGCGATTACCGGCGAAAGCGCGCCGGTAATCCGCGAATCGGGCGGCGACTTCAGCTCGGTAACCGGCGGCACCCGTGTTTTGTCCGACTGGCTGGTGGTGCGTATCAGCGTCAATCCGGGAGAAACCTTTCTGGATCGCATGATAGCTATGGTCGAAAGCGCCAAACGCCAGAAAACGCCCAACGAAATCGCGCTGACCATACTGCTGGTCGCGTTAACGCTGGTCTTTCTGTTCGCCACGGTTACCTTACTTCCGTACTCGGTTTACAGCGTGGAAACATCCGGTGACGGTCACCCGGTTACCATCACCGTACTGGTAGCGCTGCTGGTCTGCCTGATACCTACAACCATAGGCGGGTTGCTTTCCGCGATCGGCGTCGCCGGCATCGGACGCATGATGCAGAAAAACGTCGTCGCCACTTCCGGTCGCGCGGTGGAAGCTGCCGGCGACGTCGACGTGCTGCTGCTCGACAAAACCGGCACCATTACCCTCGGCAACCGTCAGGCGTCCACCTTTATCCCGGTCAAAGGCGTGCTAGAACGCGACTTGGCCGACGCCGCGCAATTAGCCTCGCTGGCCGACGAAACACCTGAAGGCCGCAGCATCGTGATTCTGGCCAAACAGAAATTCGCGCTACGCGAACGCGATGTGCAGTCGCTGGGCGCGACCTTCGTGCATTTCAGCGCGCAGACGCGCATGAGCGGCGTCAACCTGAACGACCGGCAAATCCGCAAAGGCGCCGCCGACGCGATCCGTCAATATGTCGAAGATCAGGGCGGCAGATTTCCGGACGATATCAGCAACCTGGTGGACGATGTCGCACGGCGCGGCAGCACACCGCTGGTCGTGGCCGAAGGCGCGCGCGCCCTCGGAGTAATCGAGCTGAAGGACATCGTCAAAGGCGGCATCAAGGAGCGTTTTGCCGAACTGCGTCAAATGGGCATCAAAACCATCATGATTACCGGCGACAACCGCCTGACCGCCGCCGCTATCGCGGCTGAAGCGGGCGTCGACGATTTTCTGGCGGAAGCCACGCCTGAAGCCAAGCTGCGCCTGATACGCGATTACCAGTCCAACGGACGTCTGGTCGCAATGACCGGCGACGGCACCAACGACGCGCCGGCTCTGGCGCAAGCTGACGTCGCAGTGGCGATGAACAGCGGAACGCAGGCCGCCAAGGAGGCCGGCAACATGGTGGATCTGGACTCCAATCCCACCAAACTGATCGAAATCGTCGAAACCGGCAAGCAGATGCTGATGACGCGTGGCGCGTTGACCACATTCAGTATCGCCAACGATGTCGCCAAATACTTTGCGATTATTCCGGCAGCGTTTGCGACGACCTACCCTGCGCTCAATGTGCTGAACGTGATGGGACTGGCCACGCCCGCCAGCGCGATATTGTCGGCGGTGATATTCAACGCGCTGATCATCGTCGCATTGATTCCGCTGGCGTTGAAAGGCATCAGCTATAAACCGGTCGGCGCTGCAACCCTGCTGCAGAACAATCTGCTGATTTACGGCTTGGGCGGCTTGCTAATTCCGTTTGTCGGCATAAAGGCGATTGATCTCGTACTGGTTGCCCTGGGTCTAGTTTAAGGAGGAAAACCTATGTTTACACAACTCAAACCCGCCGTCATCATGCTGTTCCTCTGGACAGCGATAACCGGCGCTATCTATCCAATGCTGGTCACCGTACTGTCTCAAGGCCTGTTTCCATCCCAGGCGAACGGCAGCCTGCTGAAAAACGCGCAGGGAAAACCAGTGGGTTCGGCCTTGATCGGCCAGCCGTTTTCCGACACCCGCTACTTTTGGGGCAGACCATCGGCGACTTCGCCGATACCGGACAACGGCGCGGCATCCAGCGGTTCCAACCTGGGACCTACCAACCCGGCGCTGGCCGATGCAATCAAGGCCCGGATTCAGGCGCTGAAAGAAGCCGATCCGAAAAATCAGGCGGCTGTGCCGATTGACCTGGTCACGGCATCCGGCAGCGGTCTGGACCCTCACATCAGCCCTGCGGCTGCGCGCTATCAACTCAACCGGATAGCCCAGGCAAGACGCATCAGCGCCGCCAAGGTTTCGGAACTGATAGAAGCGCATACGGAAAAAAGATTCTGGGGTTTGCTGGGAGAACCGCGCGTCAATGTGTTGAAACTTAACCTCGCGCTGGACGGGATGTGGTTTTAACCGGGGTTTATTGTATACAATCGGTAAGGTACGCCATGCGTACCTTACGCGGCTTGAGGATATGGTTAAAATAATTTACGGTTTGCAGCCCCCATCGACAAGGTTCTCCCGAGCGTAGTCGATAAAGCAGGATAAACGGAGATGACGAACCAAGTTTTTTTACCATATCCTTAATGCCAGGAATTAAAGATTTATGTAGATCAAAGAGAACATCATCATGAATGCACTTTCGGAATGCCGCAACGCCATCGCATGGATAAGCGGTTTCAAAGTCAAACGCAAAAAAGACCTGATGCATCTGCTGTTGCTTGCCCTGATGGCGAGCGTAGGCACAGGCGTCATCCTCTCCGTCATCGATCCCGCCATCCATAACCCGTTCGACGGCATCTGGGCGGCATGGGGCACGATGACGCATGTCGGCTTCGGCGACGTGGTGCCGACCTCATTTTTCGGACGGCTGCTGACGGGACTGCTGATCCTGGTCGGAATCATCCTGTTTGCGCTGTTTACCGCGATCATTTCGGCGGAATTGATCGGACGCGACGTGCATACGCTGGGTAACGATGTCGGACGTGTCGAAGGCGCAGAAAACCAGATACTGCACGAAATCAAACGCTTGCACGAACGCCTGAACGAGCTAGAGAAAAAGCTCCCGTGAACGACATACGCCCGAACCCGGACGAACTGCTTGCGCGCGTCGAACGCGACAAATCGCGCGCGCGCCGCGGCCGCCTGAAAATCTTTTTCGGCGCCGCCGCCGGCGTAGGAAAAACCTACGCCATGCTGCTGGCGACACGCGAAAGAAGAGCTGAGAACATCGATGTTCTGGTCGGCCTGGTCGAAACGCACGGACGTAAGGAAACACTGGCGCTGCTGGAAGGGCTGGAGGTGCTACCCCCGCGCCAAATCGAGTACCGGGGCAAAACCCTGCACGAGTTCGATCTGGATGCCGCGTTGAAACGCAGACCCTCCATCATCGTCGTAGACGAATTGGCGCATAGCAACGTAGCCGGTTCGAGACACCCCAAACGCTGGCAGGATATAGAAGAACTGCTGGAAGCGGGTATCGACGTTTATACCGCCCTGAATGTACAGCACCTCGAAAGCCTGAACGATATCATCGGTCAAATTTCCGGGATACGCGTCTGGGAGACCGTACCCGACACGGTGTTCGAAGGCGCAAATGAAGTCGAGCTGGTCGATCTTCCGCCCGACGAGCTGCTGGTACGGCTCAAGGAAGGAAAAGTCTATTTGCCCCAGCAGGCCAGAGAAGCCGTCAATAATTTTTTCCGCAAGGGCAACCTGATTGCGTTGCGCGAACTGGCATTGCGGCAGACAGCCAATCGCGTCGACGCGCAAATGCTCGATTACCGCGAAGACAATGCGATACGCGATATTTGGCAAGTCAGCGAGCGCGTAATGGTTTGCATAGGTCCCAACGCGGCGCTGGCCGAACGTCTGGTGCGAGCGGGAAAGCGCTTCGCAAACGGCTTGCGCGCGCCGTGGATCGTGCTCTATGTGGAAACCCCTGAGCTGCAGCGCCTGCCCGCCGAGGAGCGTGACGCGGTATTGCGCATCCTGCGCCTGGCGGAACAGCTCGGTGCGGAAAGCGCCACCCTGAGCGCGCCGGATATGAGTCAGGCCATCATCCGCATCGCACGGGAACGCAACGTCAACAAACTGGTGATGGGCAAACCGTCGCGGCGAGGATGGAAACGCTGGCTGCTGGGCTCGGTAGTCGATACCCTGATCGGTCAGGCTCACAATATCAACATCTATTTGCTGGGCAGCCCCCAGGGCGAAGAACACACGACCTACAACATTCCAGGACTATCTACGCCGCGGCGTGCGCCGTTACCCGGCTTGACTACCCGGATTGCCAGTAAAAAAACCGGCTATATATGGGCGCTATTGGTAACTCTGGTCAGCACCTTGCTGGCGCGCCTGATGTTCGAACGCTTCGAGCTTGCCAATCTGGCCATGGTCTACCTGCTCGGCGTGGTTTATATCGCAACGCGCTATGGCCGAGGCCCGTCCGTGCTGGCGTCGGTGCTGGGCGTGGTCATGTTCGACCTGTTTTTCGTTACGCCGAGCTATACTTTTTCGGTTTCCGACACGCAATACCTGTTCACCCTGGTCGCGATGCTGACCGTCGCCATGCTGGTCAGCCACCTGATGGCCAACGTACGCTCGCAGGCCAAGGTAGCCTCGCACCGAGAGCGCCGGGCAACCGTACTCTATGCAATCAGCAAGGAACTGGCGAGCAGCCAGACCGAGGCGGATGTCGTCAGTACCGCGGTCCGCCACATCTACGCTGAATTCGGCAGCCGCAATGTGATTCTGTTGCCTGATCATAACGGCCACATAGTCAACCCCTGCGGCCGCAGCATGAAGGAATCGCTGCATAAAACCGATCTGAGTATCGCGCAATGGGTTTTCGACCACAATGAAATGGCCGGACAAGGCACCTATACCCTGCCGGGCGCGAAAGCCATCTATTTCCCGCTCAGCAGTGACGAAAATACCGTAATGGGCGTACTGGCCCTGCTGCCGGTCAACCTGCGCCGCATATTCCTGCCGGAACAGCAAAAGCTGCTGGAAACTTTTTTACGCCTGATTGCCCAGGCGATCCACCGCCTGCGCATGGCCGAGCAAACCAAAAAGGCGCATATGCAAATGGAGGCGGAACAACTTCGCAACTCACTGCTAAGCTCGATATCGCACGATTTGAGAACGCCGCTGGCGACCATCGTCGGATCGGCCAGCGCATTAGTGGATGAAGAGGCCAAAATTTCGCGCCAGGACAAGCTCGAACTGAGTCACGCCATTTATGCCGAGGCCTTGCGCATGTCAAACCTGGTCAACAATATCCTCGATATGGCGCGGCTGGATGCCGGCGTTGTGGAACTGAACAAACAATGGCACCCGGTAGAGGAAATCGTCGGCACGGTTTTGACGCGACTGCAGAAACACCTGGAGTCGAGACCACTCAAGGTTTCCATGCCGCCGGGCCTGCCGATGGTATACGCCGACGCGGTGATGATCGAACAAGTGCTGATCAACCTGCTGGAAAACGCGTTGCGCTATACGCCCGACCGCTCCGCACTGGAAATTCTCGTGGAAAGCTCGAGCGAAGCTGTCTACATTTCGCTTGCCGACAGAGGCCCCGGCTTGCCGCCGGGACAGGAAAACCGCTTGTTCGAAAAATTCGCGCGCGCCAAGCACGAAGCGGCGCAAAGCGGCGTCGGGCTGGGGCTGGCCATTTGCCGCGCGATCGCCGAAGCCCATGGCGGCACCATGACGGCAAACAACCGGCCTAACGGCGGCGCCATATTCACGCTGAAATTACCCTTGGAGCAGACCCCGCCGACGCTGGCAGGTGAACAGTAATGGATACGGCCGAAACCGTCATCCTGGTGATAGAGGACGATCCTCATATCCGAAAATTTCTGAAGACCGGGCTGGCCACGCATAACTTCAAAATTTTTGAAGCGACAACGGGGCGGGCCGGCGCCACCGAAGCCTTGGACAGAAAACCGGATCTGATCATACTGGATCTGGGCTTGCCCGATATGGACGGCGTACAGGTCGTGCGGGAATTGCGGCAATGGACGGCGCTGCCTATTATCATTCTGTCGGCGCGCAGTACGGAGCAGAGCAAAATCGAAGCGCTCGATGCCGGGGCGGACGATTATCTTATCAAACCATTCAGCCTGGGTGAATTGCTGGCGCGTATCCGGGTTGCACTCCGTCATGCGGTCAGCACGCGCGAGCAGGATCAATCCGGCAGCTTCGAACATGAGGGGCTCAAGGTTGACCTGATCAACCGCGCGGTATATATCGACGGGCAGGAAATTCATTTAACTCCGATCCAATACCGCCTGCTCGCGATGATGGTCAGAAATGCGGGACGCGTATTGACGCACCATCAGATACTCAAGGAAATCTGGGGGCCGACATTTACCGACAACGCGCATTATCTGCGTATTTACATGAGTCAGCTCAGACAAAAAATCGAATCCGATCCGGCCCAGCCAAAATATCTATTAACCGAATCGGGCGTCGGTTACCGGCTAAAGGTGTAAATCAGTGCGTCCCTTTTACTCAAAAAGGACACACGCTTCCGCGATTTTATCACTGTTCAATATCACCGAATAGACTGCTATTCAACAAAATAGGCTGCGGGAAAGGATGATAGCGCAATCAAGCCACCACCGTCGGCCCTGATCGTAGTAGCCCAAGAGGGATGGATTCGCTTCGTAGTTGATAGATGGACAAGCTTCCGCGCGTCCCTACATACTTGCCCGCAAAACCAAAGCCGGTAGATGCATAATTCCCGATTTTAAACATAAGTAATCTGAACAGTTATGCTGCCAGCACCAGCATCGGAAAAACCTCGACCAGCCCTTGGGTGATGTACTCAACCGCAATGGATAAAATAATCAGGCCGAATACGCGGGTTATCACATTCATACCGGTAGTCCCCAGAAAATCAGCGATTTTGTCTGCCATAACCAGACACAGCAGCACAGCCAAAGCCACAGTAGCAATAACACAACACGCGATTAAATCATAGCTCCATGAATTGTTCAGACTATGGGAGACAATAACGGTACTCATGGCTCCAGGACCACTCAACAGAGGAATTGCCATCGGCACGATAGCAATAGACTCTTTACCAAACGATTCTGCTCGTTCTTCCGGTGTATTCCGGGAACGGTCGTGAGAAGCCTGAAGCATGGAAACGCCCATAAACGAAATAACAATACCGCCTGCAATTTGAAATGCTGGAATACTGATACCAAAAAGCTCCAGCAAAAATTTCCCAGTTATCAGAGTAATCAACAATACCGCACCAACCGCCAGCGCACAAACACGGGCTACTTCCCTCCGCTCCTCAGGGCTTCGATGTACAGTCAGACTAATGAACAACGGAATGGCGGCAATAGGATCTACTACCGACAGGAGACCGGCAAGCAGTTTGATATATTCATCAAATTCAAACATCATTTTTCTCCGGCGGTATCTCAGCGTTCATCACAAATCATCACAAGAAATATTCACAGTAGAATACCGAGGCTCATCATCGCTAGGACACAAAAAAGCGTTAACTCTCATTATTTCCATAAGACCATTAATTACTTCCGACATAATCCTGTTCGCATAGCCGCACGACTCATAATCTATTTAATTTCAATTAGACCATATATTCGGCACAATCGGCAAGTATCCTCGCATTACTGACAGTTGATTTAGAATTGCGGTACCTGTTCAACCGTAATTTATACTGTTAAAATCCTGTCCGCGCAACAAACCATGGCTTTGTAATTATTCTGCAATCACGACAGTATTCGCAGAGCGCTTCGTTTACTTCATGGCGAGACCGCCTCATAGCAACCGTTATTTTCCACATGTAAAACAAGGTGCAAACAGATGATGTTGAGTACAAAATCCAGTTTTCAGCTAACGAGGTGATACTTGTAAAGTACCCGCTGCTTTCAGGGAGCGACTGAACGGCTACCAGTTTCAGCGTAAAATAAAACCGTGCATCAAAACAAACATAAACCTATGGGAAAAATTATGAACGCATCCTATCGCAAAGGAAAAGAGCCAAAATCGTTCGATTATTTGGCAAAAAAACTGATATATTTAGTTGAGTTAAACAGTGAAAGAAGCGATTTCCATCGCTCTGGAAATGCAGCCAAATCAGCAAGCGCTTCATTTATCTCACTAAGAAACAGCTTTAATGCCCTACTACTGCCTCTTCAACGCGACAATAAGCTTAGTTTTTATATTAACGCAATGAATACAGAGCAGGTTATGAATATCAAATTGAACATACTGGAACAATGTAACATAGATATTACATTGAGACTGGACGGAGAAAGACTGGAATCCTTTCAGACGGTTAGCACGCTCGACAAGACGACAGAAGAGACAAACAATATTTCGTTCACCATTGACCTGGATAAACGCGACATACCGGTATGGGTTTCTCAGGAAAAAGATGTCGTTCCCACAACGGGCCTGGCGGAATTTATATTAAAATACTACATGGCCATAGCTATTGACTTGTACCCGGCTTTTGGCTCTATCCGATAGTTACCGGCAACGAAAAAGCACCGTTCGATTATCGGTGCCGGCACATAATACATAATAAAAACGCCTTTGTAAAACAAGGAACCCCGTTTATCTGAAACTGCAGGAGGATTAAATAAGCACTTTTGAGCGCGATGTAAACCGTATAAACTATCCGATGCTAAAACAGTAGAGGACGGTGGCAATCAATAAGCCATGCCATCACCCGATTGTCATATCCTGCCGTGACTGCAAAACGCTTATAGGCGACTGCGCAGCCGACTGGCGCTCGGCATACCTCAAAATATTCCCATCTCGAAATATGCGCGCCCCAAAATGCTGACGTGCCTAAAGAGTTATCTGGATCCCGCTCAGCAACAAATCGCCGCATCGCTGCAAGTATGAAAAACAGCAACAAACGAAACATCAAGAGGGCGAAAAGTGACTTTTGCAACCTTCAGCGCCACAACAAAGCAAGCGCTCCAGCGTGAATCGCTCCTGTAGTGAGCCCCGAACACTCAATTCACGCTGTCAACTCGTGTTTACGCTGTTACGTCAATGTTATGGCCAAGACTGCCGTGCGGCTTGCCGACATGTACGATAGGGGCGGAAGCGGCTGGAGCAACTTGCGCAGTAGACTCCAGGGCTTTCGCAAACTGCTGTTGCTGCAAGTGGCTGACACTGCTCAAAGATTGAGCTAAAGTGGCGGAATAGCCATTGATTGATACACTCACAGTTACCCCCCCTCTTATAATTCGACAAGTTATGGTTTAATAGATAACAGATGCGGATCGAACGGTGTCGACGCAACAAACATGATAGCGATGTTGCTTACCGGTCATTACCTTCGTGTCTAATTTTAAACAATATCTACTACGCATTCCATCGTCTGCTTCAGGTTTACAATCCATCGGTGAACTTTTCCTTAAAGTTTCGACAACTATGCAGCATACGGCGACGAAAAGGAAGCGAGGGGACCGGATGGCATGGATGGACGCAGTTCGGGCTCCCTCGGTTAAACGGCTTTTTTGGGGTGAAACCGGGCGACTGCCGCCTCTTCACCCATATCCAGAATTGCCCTCAACTCACCGGTTTCGAACAGTTTCTGCATCTGAACCACGATATCCGGGTCGAACATGATACTTTTTTTATCATTAATTTCCGCCATCGCCCGTTCAACAGGCCACGCGTCCTTGTAGGGGCGTTTGGTGGTCAGCGCGTCGAACACATCGGCAACTTTTACGATTCGCGCCGATAAGGGTATATCGCTGCCTTTAATTCCATACGGATAACCGCTGCCATCATAATTTTCATGATGACCGGCGCATATTTCGCGGGCAGTGCCGTAAAACATATTGCCGCCTAAAATACGAACGCCGGCCATGGAATGGGTTTTCATCACCACCCATTCATCATCGGACAGTTTCCCCGGTTTCTTAAGAATCTCGTCCGGGACGGACAGTTTGCCGATATCATGCAACATGCTCATCAGCCCCATATGCTCAGCCTGCTCGGCCGGTACACCCATCGCAATCGCCAGCGTTTCAGTATAATGGCGTACACGGTAAAGATGGCTGGAAGTATCTTCGTCCTTGCCTTCGGCTGCGATGCACAGCATAAGGACCGCGTCTTCATAGGCAGACTCCAGTAAACCTTGCGCCTCATCAAGCCGGCGTTTCAAATCGTATGCATCAAGCGCACGCGCAACGGTAAAGCTCAGCTCTTGCGGATCCCAGGGCTTGGCGACGTATTTATAAATATGCGCTTCATTAACGCAAGCCACCAACGATTCCATGTCCGAATATCCGGTCAACAGAATGCGCACTGCATCAGGCTGCTTGAACAACGCATGCTCTAAAACCTGCTCACCGGTAACGCCGGGCATGCGTTGATCGCAAATAATAAGATGAACCGTTTGTTCGTTCAATATCGATATAGCTGCACTACCATTATCAGCGGTAAGCACATTGTAGCCTTTGCGAAATGCCCGGCGCAAAGCGGCAAGAACATCCGGGTCATCGTCAACAATAAGAAGAGTATGCATCTAACTCGCCCTCTGCGAAATAAGCGGAATGGAAATAATAAAGGTGGTGCCTTTATCAACATCGGATTCAACAGTCAGTGTTCCATGGTGCTTTTCTATAATTCCATAGGAAATGGATAATCCGAGCCCCGTGCCTGTACCCACATCCTTGGTAGTAAAAAAAGGATCGAATATTTTCTCCTTTACCGCATCGGATATACCGATACCGGTATCGCGGATAGTGACGACAGCGCAATCGCCCTGCCTGGCCGTTTTGACAGTAATAACGCCCTCTTTCGGTATTGCCTGTATCGCATTGGCCAGTATATTCATAAAAACCTGATTTATTTCTCCTGCGCAGCAATCCACCATTTCATTGAGTTTATAATCTTTTTCAATAACAACGCGATTTTTATAGAGATGCTGCAGCATTTGCAAGGTCGAATTCAGTCCGTCCTCGATCAATACGCTTTTAACTTCGCCCTGATCGAGCCTGGAAAAATTTCTAAGCGCCAGCACGATATTTTTTATCCTTTCCGCGGCCTGTTGCTGACTGCCTATTAACTGCTCCAAATCGTCAACAATAAAATCATAATCAATTTCGCCGAGAAGCTTTTGAAGCTTCTCCCGCCCATCGCCCGTCATACACTGTCGCTGCGCAAAATCCAGCGTGTTCTTTATATCGTCGATATATTCCTTCAACGGCTTCATATTCGCATAAATGGCGCCGACTGGATTATTGATTTCATGAGCTATGCCGGCAACCAGCTGCCCTAAGGATACCATTTTCTCCGACTGCACCAGATGGGCCTGCGCGGACTGCAGTTTCTTCAGTGCCTGCTGGAGCTCTGTCGTCCTTTCATTAACCTGTATTTCCAGATTTGCATTAAGATTTTCAAGCTCCTTTTCCACCGACGCCTGTTTCGCAAATGCAGCCGCCAGCTTCTCCGCCATCCGGTTGAATGCATATCCCAGATTGGCTACCTCATCCTGACCGGAAACGACTACTCTGACCGATAAATCATTTGAATCCTCGACATTTACAATCGTGGATGTCAGTTTCTTGATCGGACTAACCATATGGCGGCTTAACAGCATTACCAGCAATATCATGGGGAACGCAACGGAACCGGCAGCGATAAACAAATCCAGCATCAATTGTTCCAGAGGTGCTCGCGCAACATTTTCCGGGACAAATGCGGCAATCTGAAATTTGAAATTACCTATCTCCATGGGAGAAGAAATCGAGCCCAGGTAGCGCTTCCGATCGAACACCCATAGCTTTTGCGCGGAAAAACCGTCCTCGACGGGAATGGACCTGACCCCTGTGTCGGTAAACAGGTCGGCATTGTTCATGGTGGATACGCGCAACGCAAAATTGGTTTCCGCAGGTTGCAAGGTACGGCTGACATCCTCCCAGGAGTGCGTCATGACCAGATAGCCCTGCTCAGGCAATTGCGGCGCTCTAAGCGACGCGGCATGCGCAATGATGTCGCCCGCTATGTAATCGACATGATGCTTGAAAATAAACCTGTAATCATTCTCAGGCAGCCATTGTCCGGGCATCGGATTACCAAGCACGCCCGCCTGGGTAGATGCAATCAATACCTTTTTCGCATTAAAAACGTACAGATCGCCGTGTAAATGGTAATAATTTTTCAGATTCAGCAGTTCCATGCCGATGCGTTTATCCAGATCGTCCACCACCACATCCAGCATCACGGAAGAGCTGAGCCAGGACATGAGATTGATACGCTCGAACTGCAGAATACGGTTAAGCTCGTCAGCCTTGTGATCGGCGATATCGGTCAGATTATGATTGATTTGCAGATCGATTTTATTGGCGAAGGCATGAAAAACAACAGCGCTTAATGAAGCGGTTACCAGCAATACGCTAAAACTGACAAACACAGCCAGCCGGATCGACAATGAAAATCTGGACATATCAGTTACCAGGAAACTGCTGAATTATTTTTATCTGCGGATTTTGCGGCCTGGTTTCCACATAACCAATAGCTCCCTTAACTCTCTCTACAAAGAGAATAACCGCCTGTTCGGAGTTCTGGATTATTGGCGGATTAACCCCCCTGAACAGCATTTCATCCCAATAACTACTCAATTTTTCAGGAGAACTGTTGAATATCGCAGATGTAAAACGGCTTCTGACAGTACTCTGCGCCGGGAGATTAATCGGCATTATATTATCGCCATTCGTCCAGCTTCGTTTCTTCAGCAAATAAATGGAAGCTATATCGTTTTTATCCAGCTGTTCCTGATGCAAATCCTTGTTGACGATAATATAGATATCCGCCTGCACCGGCAATACCGAAAATAATAGCAACAGGAATGGCAGGAAAACGCGCGTCATCAAAACAGCACCGCAACCGCACCGAATACTCCGGTTTGAATCTGCTGGTCATACACGGTACCCGGCACCTGATTCGCCCCGGAAGACGTCTGCTGCCATTCCAGTTTGATGGAATAATGGCTCTCAGGACGCCAAACCAGACCGATCAAACCGATATCGACGGGATCGCTTTTATAGGCAAACTGAAAATGCTCAAACCTGCCAATGGCATGAAAACCATAAAACAAAGGGATAGCCATTTGCAAATAACCGCCCCAATCGGCTGAATGCGCCAACGGGGTCGGGTAATATACGTGCGTATAAAGCAACTCCGTTTCCAGCTCGAAATATCGGTGTTTCCAGTTGGCGTCGAAACTGACGCCTGCATGACTGGAGTCAACACTGTTGCTGTTTTGCAAGCGCGCATATTGCAGCTCGATACCGGCGTAAAACTCCAGATCCTCGTGCAAAGTCCAGCGTCCGCCGAATGTAGTCTGATAACCGGGCTGATTGGGTCCTATGGAAACCGGCAGGAATTCAGTATAGGGCTGAACATAGACCTCCACGGCATGTCCGGACATCAGATCGAATTCGTGGCGCGCCTGCAGACCGGTTATATAGTTGGCTACCGAAGAAGCCGAGGTTATCGGTCTGTTGACGGTCCAGACCAGCGGCGAGGCATGTATCAGGTTCCAGTGATTGATCGGCGCTAGAAATTTGCCCGCGCGTAAGGTATCGCTCTCGGTGACTTCGAAATCGTTATATAAACGCTCGATTGTCAGTTGCGCGCTATTGAACTGCGCGCCCTTTCCCTCAACCCACAACGGAGCGGCGTATATTTCCGCCTCCATGAAGGGGTTTATCCAGCGATTGATTCTGGCCGAAACGAACAGCGCAAGATCGTCCAGCGTAATCGAAGCCTGCGCGTTCTTTGGTCCGGCGCCCTCCAGATTGACATACCCGGAAAAACGCCATCTATCGAAAAACGAGGGTTCGGCGTCTGCCGCCGAAAGTTCTTTATGCTCGTCCAGCCATTGCGCTTGCCACTGATCGAAAAACGAAGGCTGATCGCCGGCGCGCGCTACCGAGCCGCACGCAAGCAGTATCATGCCGAGCAGTGCTGCTGAAACCCGGACTAAGACTTGTCCGGATTTGTACTTACATGAGAGCAAATATCAGTCCTATGAATCGTGATAAGCAACTATCGGGGTTGCAGCCTCTGCAAACCATCATCATCTGTTGTTGCTATTGTAAGCGTAATCGATGCAATGCGGGCAAACCGAGCTCCGTCTACGGACGAAAAGTGTATCCAGGTCTTCGCAGCAATTAAGTGAGAAAGGATGGAAAGGCTATTACGATTGTTTGAGCCGATAGCAACCTGACAACTTTAAGCTGCGATAGCGTATGTCGATCTGGATCCGGTGCGCGCCGGGATTGCCGAAACACTGGAAACTTCAGAACTCACCTCGATACAACAGCGCATAGCCGATTTGTCCGGCATGGGCGCGGCATCCGGCAACAATCCACGAAATGCGCAGAACTCCGGCAACCCATACGCCGAAACGTCTACCTGGGCGGCGCTGATGCCGTCCGACGCCACCAGCCGTAGCGGCTGGGCGCATCCGTTTGCGTTCGAGGGCTATCTGGAGTTGATCGGCTGGCGCGGCCGCGCGTTGCACCCCACCAGGCGCGACTTTATCCAGGAAGACCAGGCGAAGTTACGGAATCGTCTCGGGTTTCGAAGACAAAACGTTTATCAATGATTTTGCCGATCACATTCAGAAAGCGTTTGGTTCCGCGATAGGCGTTCCGGCGGCAGAGTAAGTATCTTCGCGGAGTCCGAATGGCGAGAAAGATGTTTGCAGCTGCGCAAGCGGCATGGCGTTTCTAAGGGAAACGTACGAGAAAGCCAAACGAAACAAACACAAACGCACCCGCTTTGTATACCCGGCACAACCTCCGCAAGCTCCTGCAGTATAGAAATCACGCAATTTTGCAATAAAAAACCAGATAACCAAAACCGGCGCCCGCAAGGATTAACCAACCCGAGTTAACCCGGTAACGGAACAACAAGAAAACCGATGCCAGGGCAAGCAAGCCGGTGAAGCAGTCTACCATTGTCGTCGCCCCCAGCCGCCAGGTTACGATTGCCATCAGCGCGAGCGAAGCGACATTCACGCCATCCAGGAATGCGCCGGCAATTGCGGATTTGCGTAGCCTCGGTACGAATGGCCCGCTGATCGCGACAAAGAAAAATGCAGGGATGAAAATGCCGGCTGTGGCTACTACCGCTCCCTTCGTACCAGCCAACACATAGCCGATGAACGTGGCGGTGGTGAACACCGGCCCCGGAGTGATCTGGCCAACGGCAATCGCATCCATGAGCTGGGCGTCGGTCAGCCAGTGCCAGCGTTCGACCAGATCGGCATTAAGAAAGGCCAGCAGCACGTAACCACTGCCGAACAATATGGAACCCACCTTGGCGAAGAATAAAAACAGCGTCCAGAGGTTGAACGGCATGGATACGGCGGCGGCTCCGGCAACGCCCGCAGCCGAAATGAACGGGAAAACCGGCGCGATGCCCAGCAAAGGCGGGCGAGACCCGAATACTGCGTTTCGCCATGCTTTCCCGGCCCGAACACCCGCCACGAGCAGTCCTGTGCCAAAAAGAACGGCGAGTTCATCAGCGCCGAAAAAAATCAGCCCGACGCCGAGCAGCCCGGCCAAGGCCAGCCCCGTATTTTTGACCGCAGTGCAGCCCAGCCCCCACAAGGCTTGGACAATCACTGCGATGATGACGGGTTTAACGCCGTAGAGCAGCCCTTCGGTTTGCGGCAGCTCGCCAAATCGAACGTAGGCCCAGGCGATGACGCCGACGATCAGCGTTGCAGGCAAAATGAAGCAGCATCCGGCAATCACCAGGCCCGCCCATCCAGCGCGGCGATGGCCGATGTGTATGGCCAATTCAGTGGAGTTCGGACCGGGAATCAGGCTGGTCGCACCGAGCAAATCGAGAAACGCCTCGCGCGTGAGCCATCGCCGCCTACGCACGACCTCGTCTTCCATCATCGCAATATGCGCAGCCGGACCGCCAAACGCCGTCGTACCCAAGTGGAGAAACAAACCGGCGAGTTCAAGCAACCGGTACAGCCAAAGGCTGATATTACGTACTTTCTCTGTCATGCCCACGATCCCGGCAACACGCTCGGCCGAACGTCAGGATAAACACAGGCCGGGCGAGCATACCCGGCAAGACCGCCAGGCATCGAACAGATTGCGCTGCGCCTGCGTCAGCTTTATTCATTATTTCGTCAAATCGCGGTAAGTACGGAAAAAAGAAAAGGCGGAGTAAATCATCACAGCAAACAATACCCACTCTTCCACCGACACGGCGGCCGGATCGTCATCCAACACGATCATCGCAATGGCCGAAACCGTAAATAGTGAGAAATAACTCAACAGCGTCAACATCATGCCCCCCAAAGCTCCAGCGCTTCCTGCTCGCTGCCTTCGGTATCGGCGACCTGCAGATCTGAGCGTAGCGATTCCAGACCGGCAAAGTCGAACAGCGCCACGTCCGCCAATTGCGAGGGCGCCACGTTCTGCAACGCGCTGAAAATGGTTTCCGACCGTCCCGGCGCCTGCTTTTCCCAGGATAACAACATTTCCTTCATCGCCTGACGCTGAAGGTTTTGTTGCGATCCGCAAAGATTGCACGGAATAATCGGAAAATCCTTGGCCTGCGCATAGCGCGCGATATCCTTTTCCTTGCAAAAAGCCAGCGGACGAATGACGATGTGCCGCCGGTCGTCGCTCAGCAGCTTGGGCGGCATGGATTTAAGGCTGCCGCCATGAAACAGATTCAGAAAAAATGTTTCAAGTATATCGTCGCGATGATGGCCCAACGCGATTTTGGTTATACCATGCTCGCCGGCATAGCGATACAGCATGCCGCGTCTGAGCCTGGAACACAGCCCGCAAGTGGTTTTCCCTTCGGGGATCACCCGTTTAACGATACTGTAGGTGTCTTTTTCAATGATATGAAACGGGACGCCTCTGGCGCTCAGGTAACCCGGAAGCACATCTTCCGGGAAGCCGGGCTGTTTCTGGTCGAGGTTCACGGCGACGATATCGAAATGCACCGGCGCGTTGACTCTCAGACTCAACAGCATATCGAGCAGCGTATAGGAATCCTTGCCACCGGAAAGACAAACCATGACGCGGTCGCCTTCCTCTAACATCCGGTAGCGGGCAATGGCTTCGCCCGTCAGCCGGCGCAAACGTTTTTGCAGTTTATTGAACTCGTACCGCTGCTTTTCGTTAAGCGCCTGTGCAGCCGGCTTAGCCTGCATACCGCTGAAAGATCAATGTCGCATTGGTGCCGCCAAAACCGAAGCTGTTGGACATGACGGTATCAAGCCGAGCATTGTCAACACGCTCGCGCACCACGGGCACGCCTTCCGCGCCGGGATCCAGTTGCGTGATATTAGCGGAGGCGCTGATAAATCCTTCCTGCATCATCAGCAGCGAGTAGATCGCTTCATGCACGCCGGCGGCGCCCAGCGCGTGACCGGATAACGATTTTGTCGATGCGATTGGCGGCACCTGGTCGCCGAAAACTTCCTTGACCGCCTGCAACTCCTTGATATCGCCGATAGGCGTACTGGTGCCGTGGGCGTTGATGTAGTCAATTTGCCCCCGGGTGGTCGCCATAGCCAGACGCATGCAGCGCACCGCGCCTTCGCCCGAAGGCTGCACCATGTCATAACCGTCGGAAGTGGCTCCGTATCCCACCACCTCGCCGTAAATTTTCGCGCCGCGCGCCTTGGCGTGCTCCAGTTCTTCCAGCACCAGCACACCGCCGCCTCCGGAGATCACGAAGCCGTCGCGCGTCTCGTCGTAAGGCCTGGAAGCGGTCAGCGGATTATCGTTATATTTCGAAGACAAGGCGCCCATCGCGTCGAACAGCACGGTCATGGTCCAATGCACTTCCTCGCCGCCTCCGGCGAACACAACGTCCTGCTTGCCCAGTTGAATCTGCTCGGCGCCGTTGCCGATGCAATGCGCGCTGGTGGAGCAAGCGGAGCTGATGGAGTAATTCACGCCCTTGATCTTGAACGGCGTCGCCAGACACGCGGAGTTGGTGTTGGACATGGCGCGCGGCACCATGTACGGTCCGACCTTTTTTACGCCCTTTTCACGGAAAGTATCCCACGCAAGCAACATGTTCGAGGTCGACGGCCCACCCGATCCCATGATCAGACCGGTGCGCGGATTCGAAACGTCGGACTCTTCGAGTCCGGAATCCTGTATGGCTTCCTGCATCGCGACATAATTGAACGCCGCGCCGTCCCCCATGAAACGCCGCGCCTTGCGGTCGATCAAATCTTCCAGCGCGATTTTAATAGGCCCATGCACATGGCTTCTGAAGCCCAGCGTCTGGTACTCTTCGCTGAATGCGATACCCGAGCGCCCCTCGCGCAAAGACTCGGCAACAGCCAGTTTATTGTTACCCAAACTGGAAACGATACCTACACCGGTTACGACTACACGTCTCATAATGGGCCTCCTCAGAAATCGTCCGTAGAGATAAACAGACCGACGCGCAGGTCGGTCGCTTCATAGATGATTTTGCCGTCGCACGCCATTGTTGCATCGGCGATCCCCATCACTAATTTACGCATCATGACTCTTTTGAGATTGATCTGGTAAGTAACCAGCGAATTGTGCGGCAATACCTGTCCACGAAATTTTACCTCCCCAACGCCAAGCGCCCGTCCGCGCCCCTTTCCATCCATCCATCCCAGATAGAAACCGACCAATTGCCACATGGCGTCGAGACCCAGACAGCCGGGCATAACCGGATCGTTCTGGAAGTGACAGGAAAAAAACCACAGAGCGGGATTTACGTCCAGCTCCGCAACTATCTCTCCCTTTTTAAGGGCTCCACCATCGTCGTTGATTCGGATAATCCGGTCAAACATCAGCATCGGCGGCAGCGGCAGCTGCGCGTTACCTGGACCAAACAATTCACCCCTACCACATTGGAGCAGTTCTTCCCGGGTATAGCTATGCTGCTTTTGCATTGTTATTTTTGGCACCTTGACCGGCATATATTAAGTTAAGAATGATATTATCGCTCACTTGGAAAATAAATTCAGTAGCAACGTCAAAACCAGGGCTACAGACTCGCCATACATATAATGAACTCACGCCACGACATGCATACACATTCGCTTGCGTCCGACGGCGTCTATGAACCGGCGGAACTGGTACGACATGCCGCGCAGGCCGGCATCACCGAACTGGCGTTAAGCGATCACGACACCACCGCAGGCATAGTCGAAGCCGACGCAACGGCGTGCCAGACAGGGATAAGACTGATTCCCGCCGTTGAAGTTTCCACAAGCTGGCAGTCAAAAGCCATACACATTGTGGGCCTCAACATCGACATCGACTCGCCGGTTTTGCAAGCCGGCTTGCGAGAGCTGCAAAACATACGTGACGCCCGCGCCAGAGAAATGGGAGCCCGGCTGACAAAACACGGTTTTCCGGATAGCTATTCCGCTGCCATGGCGCTTGCCGGAGCAGGCATGATAACGCGCACGCATTTTGCCAGACACCTGTGCAATATCGGCGTAGCAGGCAGTATCAGCGAGGTGTTCGAGCGCTATCTGAGACAGGGAAAGCCGGGCTATGTATCCACGCAATGGGCGGAAATCGGCGATGCCATTGCCTGGATTAAAGCCGCTGGAGGCGTAGCGACATTGGCGCATCCCCATCGCTATAAACTGACCGCCAGCTGGTTGCGCCGGCTGCTCACCGACTTCAAGCAGGCGGGAGGACAGGCAATGGAGATTGTTTCAGGAAACACGCCGCCGCAGGATATACAAAGCGCCGCCACTCTGGCGCGAAAATTCGAGCTATTGGCTTCGACAGGCTCCGATTTCCACGCCCCCGAACACACCTGGGTCAAACTGGGCAGGCTGCCTGCCTTGCCAGCCGACCTTGTGCCGGTTTGGAGTTGCTGGCGTGCATGACGGCAAAAACACCATTGAGCGAT
The DNA here is from genome assembly GCF_009498235.1 of Candidatus Methylospira mobilis. Lineage (NCBI taxonomy): Bacteria > Pseudomonadati > Pseudomonadota > Gammaproteobacteria > Methylococcales > Methylococcaceae > Candidatus Methylospira > Candidatus Methylospira mobilis. Next base: position 3,384,620 of record NZ_CP044205.1, read on the forward strand.
GTCTGTGGGCCTGTAAAACGCCGGAAGAGCAGCATTATCACGACAAGGAGTGGGGCGTTCCCCAACACGATGACCGCGTTTTGTTTGAGTTTCTGGTGCTCGAAAGCGCTCAGGCCGGCTTGAGTTGGCTGACAATACTGCGCAAACGGGAAGCCTACCGCGCAGCTTTCGCCGGATTCGCTGTCGAACAGGTTGCAGCGTTCGACCCGAAAAAAGTCGAGGAACTCATCGCCAATCCCGGCATAGTTCGTAATCGTCGCAAAATCCTCTCGGCCGTTTCCAACGCAAAGCTGTTTCTGGACATACAGGAAAGCTTCGGCAGCTTCGACAGCTACTTATGGCGCTTTGTCGACAATACACCGCTTCAAAACGCCTGGCGCGGCGCCGGCTGCGTACCTGCGCATACCCCGCAATCGGACGCATTAAGCAAGGATCTGCGCCAACGCGGCTTTCAGTTTACCGGCACCACTATAATGTATGCCTATATGCAGGCAGTAGGCATGGTGAACGATCACAGCATTAACTGTTTTCGCTGGGCGGAGTGCGCACGCCCCAAACAGTTGCAGGAAACCCCATAAAGACGCTTTGGCGCATCCAATAGCAACCCCCGGTAGACAACAGCCATTGACACCTTACAAAGCGGCGAACCAGCCGTTCCACGGTTGAAGAATGCAACCCGCCTCCATCCCTAAAAAATAATACAGCATTTACGCATGAATGATTGAAATAGACATAAGGCTTCTGTATGCTTGAACTCGGCTGCGTTTAGGATCGTTGCAGTTGAGTCTGTACAGTTAGCCTCTGTGACCCTCTTCAACCGCTCCCTCTCCCAGTTGGAAAGCCGCGCGATCAGTAAATATAACGGGTTGTATCGGCTCAGTTGAGCATATTTAAGTTAGTGAGATTTAACAAGCATGTCACAAGAGCAGAAAGGAACCGTAAAATGGTTCAATGAAACAAAAGGTTACGGGTTCATCCAAAGTGAGAAGGGTGGCGATTTGTTCGTTCACTTCCGCTCCATAGTCGGGTCGGGATTTAAAACACTCAAGGAAGGGCAAGCGGTATCCTTCATTGAAGTACAGGGACAGAAAGGCCCGCAGGCAGATAACGTAACTGTTCTGTAACGGCGTATTTAGGAAATGCTTTGAAAAAGCAGGCCGCAAGCAGGCCTGCTTTTTTGTTTTTTAGTCCGCAATCGGCTGCGCCCGGGTAATACTGCGGACCCAGTGTCATACACTCCATAATAAATTTTTGAGTCATCCTCCTGATGGAATCAACCGAAACATCCTTCACATTCTCAGAACTTTCGATTTCCGCTCCTCTACTTCGAGCAATCAGCGAAATCGGTTATGAAACCCCGTCACCTATCCAGGCGGCAAGCATCCCTCACCTTCTGGCGGGACACGATCTCCTGGGCCAGGCGCAAACAGGAACCGGCAAAACCGCCGCGTTTGCCCTTCCCATACTCAATGCCGTGGATCTTAACCGGCGCGAACCGCAGGCTTTGGTGCTGACTCCTACGCGCGAACTGGCGCTGCAGGTAGCGGAGGCATTCCAGAGCTACGCTCGCCACCTGCGCGACTTCCATATCCTGCCCATCTACGGCGGACAGTCCATGGACGTGCAGCTACGTCAGCTACGTCGCGGCGCCCATATTATCGTCGGTACGCCGGGCCGGGTAATGGATCACCTGCGCCGCGAAAGCCTCAACCTGGACGGTTTGCGCACGCTGGTGCTGGACGAAGCCGATGAAATGCTCAAAATGGGCTTTATCGACGATGTCGAGTGGATACTCGAACATACGCCGCCCAAGCGGCAAATCGCATTGTTCTCGGCGACCATGCCGGAGGCGATCCGCAAGGTTGCAAAACGTCATCTGCGTGATCCAAAGGAAGCACGCATAGAAGCGAAAACAGCGACGGTCGAAGCCATCTCGCAACGCTATTGGCTGGTATCCGGCGCGCATAAGCTGGATGCGCTGACGCGCATCCTGGAAGTCGAAGACTTCGACGCGATGATCATTTTCGTTCGCACCAAAGTCGCTACCGAGGAACTGGCGGAAAAGTTATCGGCCCGAGGTTATTCCGCTGCGGCGCTGAACGGCGACTTGAGTCAGGCGTTGCGTGAAAAAGCGGTAGAGCGTCTCAAGAAAAAGTCTCTGGACATCCTGGTCGCCACCGACGTCGCCGCGCGCGGACTGGACGTTGAACGAATCAGCCACGTCGTGAACTACGACATACCTTACGATACGGAAGCCTACGTACACCGCATAGGCCGCACCGGACGCGCAGGGCGCAAAGGCGAAGCCATACTGTTTGTCGCACCGAGGGAAAAACGCATGCTGGGCGCAATAGAAAAAGCCACGCGCCAGCGCATACGCGAAATGCATCTCCCCTCCCAGCAGGACATTGCCGATCGCAGAGTCGAACAGTTCCGCGAACTGGTCATGAGTACGCTGGAGAATGAAGAACTAAGCTTCTATAGCAACTTCGTACAGCATCTTGCCAAGGAACAAAAACTGACTGCGCTGGATCTGGCCGCAGCGCTGACTTTCCTCGCGCAAAAGGAACGCCCGCTGCTGCCCGCCCTCAAACCTCCCGCCAGCGAACTCTCTCATGACAGAGGCGACGCCAAAACCCCGCGCGCGCCCCGCAGAGAGCGCCCCGAACAGGCGGGCGGCGAACCGCGCGAAAACCGACGGCGCGAAAAAGGCGGTGATGAAGAAGGCGTGTTGTACCGTCTGGAGGTCGGACGCAACGACGGCGTGACGCCACGCGAGATAGTCGGCGCAATCGCCAATGAGGCCGGCATTCCGGGACGTTTTATCGGACACATCAAACTTTACGACGAATTCAGCACCGTCACGCTTCCTGCCGACACGACCAAGCAGGCGCTCAAGAAACTGGAAAAAACCTGGATCATGGGAAAACCCATACAGATACGGCTGTGGGCGGACGAAAAGGCAGGCCCGAGCGTTTCAATCAGGAAACCTAGAAAAAAAGCCGTATCGCCCGAGTAAGCTGTTTGAGGAATCGCGTCCGGAGCGGCAGAGCGGAAGCTGACCCGTGATAAACGCACTGTGGTAAAATGCTACAACGCATGTCGAATACGGCTTTAATCGCGGCGCGCAAAAGCACAGAGCAAGTGTCCGTTGTTCCGGTACTTTGTCGTCCAGAAAGCTTCCATGCGGAAGCATGGCAAGAGTTGAATAATTATCAGCTAATATACGAACTAAAAAAATCGGGAAGGATTATATAATTATGAACCTAAATTTTATTCTGGCAAAAACATTGCAATTTGTAACGTTTTTGTTTTTTATCTTCATGGTATTGGTGTATTTCGGCCTGGTACTAATGCTGGCGCTCGCGGTGCTGTGGTACACAACCAAAATCATCACGCTGATCGGTTTGCCGGCAGTGATTGCGGTTGCCGCAGGAATAGCCGCCCTGGGTTACGTCGGTCTGACCCTTACACGCATGCCACTGCTTTACACGCTGATTCTGGAAGTCGGTCTTGAACTGGTTAACTTCGGTCAAACCCAGGTTAAACGCTTCGATCCCATCGTCGAAAAGGCTGCAAACAGATAACCGTACCGGACACGTAGAGAGGGGTATGAAGACTGCCGACAGCATTTGATCTGGTCGGCAACACCCCTCTGGTTCGTATTAAACACTTGCTGCCCAAATCGGCTGGAGCCGCGCAAGTCGTTGCCAAACTGGAGTTCTTCAATCCTGCTCACAGCGTAAAAGACCGCATCGGTCTGGCCATGATCAATGCCGCCGAACAGGCAGGATTAATCAAGGCCGACACCATCATACTCGAGCCCACCAGCGGAAATTCCGGCATAGCGCTGGCGATGGTTTGCGCAGCGCGCGGCTATCCTTGCGCGCGCTGACCATGCCGGAAACCATGAGCAGGGAAAGACGCGCGCTGCTGCGCGCCTATGGCGCCGATTTGATTCTGACTCCGGACCCGGCGGAAGGCATGTCCAGCGCCATCCGCAAAGCGGAGGAGCTGGCTGCCGCGGATCCCCGTTACTTTATTCCGCAACAGTTCAGAAACCCCGCCAATCCGGCCATCCATCGCAGCACGACCGCAAAAGAAATCTGGCGCGATACCGACGGGCAAATCGACATACTGGTTGCGGGCGGTGGACACCGGCGGCACCATAACCGGCGCAGGCATGGCGCTTAAGGAACGTAAACCGTCAATTCAATGCATTGCAGTGGAGCCCGACGCGTCGCCGGTACTTTCAGGCGGACAAAAAGGCTCACACCAGCTACAAGGCATCGGCCGCCGGTTTCGTACCGGAAATACTTAATCGAAACGCCTACGATGAAGTTATCCATGTAAAAAATGACGATGCGCTGGAAACAGCGTGCCGTTCGGCACGGGGGAAGAAGGTCTTCTGTAGGCATCTCGCGTCCGGCGCAACCTTGTGGACGGCATTACAGGTCGCTCAACGCCCGAAAAACAAGGAAAAACTGATAGTCGCAATCGTCCCATCCTTCGGAGAGCGCTATCTGAGTACGACGCTTTTTGCCGGGCTCAGTGATTAAAGGCGGCATGGTAGGATAGGGTGCGCGACCAGTATTTGCGCCGGTATAACCCTTAACGCCGCCGCGTGGTCTTGTCGTCAGGCAATACGATGTTCAGCTCGAGTATTTCCCGCGTTTCATCCTGATCCATGGTCACGGTAATATCTTCGCGATCAACTTTCACATACTTTCCGATTACCTCCAACAGTTCGCGCTGCAAATCCGCCAGATAGGGCGGCTTGTTGCGCTCAGCCCTCTCGTGCGCGACCAGTATTTGCAGGCGCTCCTTGGCAATGGAGGCGCTCGGCCGTTGCGTAGACAGAAAATAGTCAAGCAGCCCCATATCGTTACCCTCCAAACAAGCGGCCGAAAATTCCTTTTTTCTCCTCCTCCAGAAAACGATGAGGAACCTCTTCGCCCAGATATCGGCGCACTACATCGGAATATGCTTGCCCTGCATCGCTACGCTCATCAAGAATCACCGGCGTACCGGCATTGGAAGCGCTCAACACGGCCTTGGACTCGGGAATGATGCCCAACAGATGCAGCGACAATATTTCCTGCACATCATCGACACTGAGCATTTCACCCAACTTCACGCGCTGAGGCGAATAGCGCGTCAACAACAGAAACTCCCTGATCGGCTCAGCACCGGTTTCGGCGCGGCGCGACTTGCTTGCCAGTATGCCCAGCATGCGGTCCGAATCCCGTACCGAAGAAACTTCAGGATTGGTTACGACAATCGCATCGTCTGCAAAATACATGGCCAAGGTAGCGCCACGCTCGATGCCTGCCGGCGAATCGCAAATGATATACTCAAAAGTCTCACTCAACTCATTGAGTATTGCTTCAACACCGTCGGCGCTCAGCGCATCCTTGTCACGGGTCTGAGAAGCGGGCAATATGAACAGATTCTCCGAGCGCTTATCCTTTATCAAGGCCTGATTCAAGGTCGCTTCACCGTTGATGACACTGATAAAGTCGTACACTACACGACGTTCGCATCCCATAATCAGATCAAGATTACGCAACCCGACATCGAAATCTATCACTGCGGTACGATGTCCTTTCAGCGCCAGCCCCATGGAAATAGCAGCACTGGTTGTCGTTTTTCCTACACCGCCCTTACCCGAAGTTACTACAATGATACGCGCCAAAACCAAATCCCCCGCTCATATTTTCAAGATCCTCCTTGCAACAAGAAGGTCAGTTAAGGAAGCACTGAATAAAGCACTCCGTTCGTGATTTTACAAACCCGCCATGAACGGAAACTATAGCTTGCCGATCATCCCAAGCCCGTCCGGGCATAAAATCAACTTTCCCGCATGGATACGCTGCGACATGTTCGAAGTCAGCCGCCGCAGCCTACCCTCCGGATATCGATAGCCTGAGAACCTAGCACATGATAAAACTTGTAAATCCAGCTTATCCACACGCTAATGACATGACGATCGGAGATAAACTATTTTCAAAAACGACACGCCGGGCGATTTCTCTTATCAGTACGCAACATTGATATTACGCAAAAGAATAATCAGTATTTACCTAAATCACAAGTTCTCGATAATCAGCGCGTTATCGCGCAACTGAATCTTGACAGGCTTACCTTTGTCGTTTTCGTTCAATTGCTCGTTAACCCGGTAATGCCCGGCTACCGAAATCAGTTCCGCCTGCAGATCCTGACAGAATATCCGGCTGCTTTCCTCCCCCTGCGCCCCGGCCAGAGCACGTCCGCGCAAAACGCCGTAAACATGAATATTGCCATCGGCGATGATTTCAGCTCCGGCGCTAACCGGCGCCAGCACCACCAGATCGCAGCCCGAAGCATAAATATGCTGTCCGGAGCGGACAGGTTGATCGATTATTTTGCTTGGTGTCCTGGCCGGAACGGCGGAAGGTTTTACCGCTGCAGCAGGACGATGAGCTACTGCTGTCGCGGCCGGCTCGTGACGCAAATCGGCCAAAAGCGTCAGACCTGCTTGCGTGACGGCATCCTGCAAGAACGCGCCGCCACCGCGTAAACCGATGGGCGTCATCGATAACGAACGCAATATTGCCAGCAACTCGAACAATTCATGCTCAAGCAAGGACTCCTGCAGCTCCTGCAAATCAATGATCAGCGGCGCATTGCGAAAAAAAATCGGGGCCCGCTCGACCTTCTCAGCAAGCACAGGCTGCAAGGTTTGAATCTGTTTACTGAAAAGCCTCAACACCGGTACATTGATCGAACCGCTTTTCAACTCGAAAAGCGAACTTTCCGCCTGTTTCGTTACTGTCATCGAAGGCACTGACTCTCAAAAAGGTTATACTCAGAACATTATAGATTGTATCATCGTAAGAAGGTAATTAACCGATATAAGCCTTGCAACCTGACCTGACCGCATTCCATTCTTGTGAAAACTCAAAATATACCATCATACCGGCATACCGGCATGGAACACTGGTGACCTGCCAGTCAGGAGTTGCTGCGTAACCATCAATGAAAACCGGGTTAAGGCATTCTCAACCAGAGCGGCACACTAAAAACCTTACTTCAACAGCATAAGTTCCCAGGCAGACAAACCCCAACCTCTCATTCAAAATACAAGGAACTGCAATGAAAATCCATAGCATGACAGCGTTCGCAAGCGCAGAGCGGCTGATTTCAGGCTGGCAGGCCACATGGGAAATACGCTCGGTAAACCATCGTTTTCTCGACCTGTCCTTTCGTTTACCCGACGCATTTCGCTTTGTCGAAACCGTCGCTCGCGCCCAGGTCGGCAGTCACGTCAAAAGAGGTAGACTGGAGCTGAACCTGACCTTGAAAAAGGATATGCAGGAAGCGGCGCAAATCAGCATCGACACCGCGCTGATCGAAGAGCTGATACACGCAATGTCTACTATCGAACACTACAGCAAACACTGTTTGTCGCCGTGCTCGCCGCTGGAGTTGCTTCGCTGGCCGGGCGTACTCAAGGAATCCGACGTCGATAAGGAAGCATTGCAGCCGCAACTGCTGGATGCACTGGAAGAAGCGCTGAAACGGCTGGTAGCAAGCAGAGAGAACGAAGGCCGGCAATTAGCCCTGTTGATACAGGAACGTTGCGAGCAAATTCGCGCGCATATTGCCAAAACGCAGCGCAGGATTCCTGAAATATTGCACTTTAACCGGCAACGGCTGCAAGCACGTCTCGCGGAACTGGCTGCACGTCCGGAACCGGACCGTCTACTGGAACAGGAAATGGTATATCTCGCGCAAAAACTCGATGTCAGCGAAGAGCTTGACAGGTTGAACACCCACCTGGACGAAGTAACCCGAACGTTGCGACTTGACGAAGCGATCGGTAAGCGTCTGGACTTCCTGGCGCAGGAAATGCACCGGGAAGCCAATACCCTGGGTTCCAAATCGGCGGATAGCGAAACCACGCTGGCTTCGGTGGAAATCAAGGTGCTGATAGAGCAGATACGGGAACAGATTCAGAATATCGAATAACAAAAAAGCCCCGCAATGAGAGGCTTTTCAAGCAACAACACAATGAAGCAGCGTTGATGCTTACTTGATGGACATAATTTTCAACGCTCTGGCGTCAGCAACAACCTTCTTGCGCTCAGCAGCCGGCAGCGGGATAAGCCCCTTGCCCACCAGATAGCCTTCTTCGCCGGATGCCTTATCGCTGGTAAATTCGGCAATATAAGCTTCTATACCCGGAATCAGGGGAATATGCGCTTTCTTCACGTAGAAGAACAACGGACGTGAAATAGCGTACTTGCCGTTGGCAATGCTCTCGAAACCGGGCGCCTGCCCCTCAATAATAGCACCCTGCACCTTGTCGGTATTCTGCCCCAGGTAGCTGAAACCGAAGATACCGATCGTATCGGGATTCTGCTCCAGCTTCTGGATAATCAGATTATCGTTCTCGCCGGCTTCGGTGTAAGCGCCGTCCTGACGCACGGTTCTGCAGACATTTCTGAAAAAGTACTCATCCGTTTCCTTTTTTGCTTTCAGCCACGGAATATCCATGCAGCCTCCTTCGAGCGCCAGCTCGGCAAAGGCGTCACGAGTACCGGAAGTTGGCGGCGGACCCAATACTTCGATCCTGGTAGCGGGCAAACGCGGATTGATTTCGCTCCAGGTCTTGTACGGATTCTCAATCAGGCTTTCGGTTTCAGGATGAACCGGATCAGGTATGCGCTTGGCCAGAGCCAAATAAAGCTCCTTCAAACTCAAATCCAGTTTCTGCGTATTTTTCCTGGAATAAGCCAGCACGATGCCGTCGTAACCGATTTTAACGGCGACAATGTCGGTTACGCCGGCCTTGGCGCAGTCCTCCAATTCTCTTTTCTTGATCGAGCGCGAAGCGTTGGCGATATCGATATACTGCGGTCCCACTCCACTGCAAAATAGCTTGAAGCCACCGCCAGTGCCGGTTGACTCCACTTTAGGCGTTTTGAATTTGCCTGATTTACCCAGATTTTCCGCCACGGCGGTGGAAAACGGAAAAACGGTGGAAGAACCCGCGATGCTGATGCTGTCGCGAGCAACTTCGCCATTCACCGTGCCGGAAACCGCCAACAGCAGCGAGACTGCAAGCGCCATATTGGCTTTGTACTTCATATAAAACCTCTTTTTCTCAGATGACCCGGTTCACAGGTGTATAAACAAAAGCTCCCAGTTATTTAAACCGGGGGCCGCGCTATTTCAGCACCAGAGGTATATCAGGTAATACCCTGGAAGTCGAAAAGCACTTCCATCAAGCTGGCGTTGTACTACTGGTTATTGTATCAACAGCTCGTAGTCGAGCCATTAAAGCTAAAGTTGTTGTAACCGGTCGCGAACGCAACAGCGGATATTTGGAATCTGCGCCGGAAATGAGGACCAACCCGCAAAACCCTCGCTACCGGGGATGACGCGCGCTGTGTCCTTTCGGCACTATGAACCAGCAATAAATCGTAACTATTCAGTAAGTACTTTTGAGTCAAGACCCGGGATGGACGCATTAAAACTATTAATCACGAATAAATCAAATATTTCCCTTAAACCAGATTGGCTCTCTATTATGCTATCCATTTGTTTATAAATAACTTTGTAGCTTTAATACGATTACCCTGAGTCATAACCGAAGCAGTCGAGTCGAGGCAAGCCAGTCGAGTCACGCTGCAAATCCGTCCCAGGAAGCGCCATGGGCACATAAGGTCTCGCCTTACTCACCTCACTTCCTTTCCTGCGGGTTTGGTTGAATAGTTACAAGAAATCAAAGCAAAACTGTTCCGTCCATCAATCTGAATAGACGCCGCCCACCATAAACAGTAAGCTATGCGCTCATGGAGGCTCGCGGACATCCCTGCCATAGCCGGTCTCGTCAGACTACCCTGGGAACCCTTTGAATAACTGCTCATTCGGTGATGCTGAATAGCTACCATACTTAGTTACTATAAAGCGGGTAAGCCAGGCATTTATCCGGGAAAGTACAGACAGTACCGGCTTAATGACGCTTTAAATCGTTCAACCAGAATAGTTCAGGATGAAACTTGATTAACTTAGCGCTACCGCCGGCCGGAAAGAAAATCCTGCTGGGCGTAACCGGCGGAATCGCCGCCTACAAGACGGCGGAACTGACGCGTTTACTACGCGTAGAAGGGGCGGAAGTACGCGTGGCGATGACCGAAGCCGCGATGCAATTTGTAGGCGCGCTGACATTTCAAGCCTTATCAGGCAATCCGGTGCATACGCAGCTGCTCGACGCACAGACGGAAGCGGGCATGGGACATATCAGTCTGGCGCGCTGGGCCGATCTGATTCTGATTGCGCCGGCCAGCGCCGACTTTATCGCTCGGCTGCGGGCGGGGTTTGCCTCAGATCTATTATCGGCGCTGTGTCTTGCGCGAACGTGTCCGCTGGCCATTGCGCCAGCTATGAATCAAGCCATGTGGAAACATCCGGCGACGCAGGAAAACGTTGCTCGCTTAACGGATTGGGGCGTACAGATACTGGGGCCGGCGCAGGGCAGCCTGGCTTGCGGCGAGGAAGGTCCGGGGCGCATGCTGGAACCATCTGTATTATTACAACACCTTGCCGGATTATCGGGCAGCGGCGTGCTGACCGGATTATCGGTATTGATCAGCGCGGGCCCGACACGGGAACCGCTCGATCCCGTCCGATACCTCAGCAACCGCAGTTCCGGCAAAATGGGACTGGCTATCGCGCTGGCCGCCCTGCGCGCCGGCGCCAAAGTTGGACTGGTGCATGGTCCCATAGCGCTGAAACCGCCGCGCTGCCATGAACAAATACAGGTCGAAAGCGCGCAGGAGATGCATCGGGCCGTGCTGGAACGCGCCGCCGCTTACGATATTTATATAGGGGCTGCCGCAGTGGCCGATTACACGCCCATGCAGTACTCATCGCAAAAAATCAAGAAAACCGATGACAAGCTCAGCATCCCGCTCTCAAAAACCGCCGATATCCTGGCGGCGGTGGCCCAGATCGCCCCCCCTCCGTTCACAGTGGGATTCGCCGCAGAAAGCGAAGACCTGGAAAATTATGCGCGAGGCAAACTGCAAAACAAAAAACTCGACATGATTGCCGCCAACGCCATCGGCAACGATAATACCGGGTTCAACAGCGATACCAATGCGCTGAGCGTTTTCTGGCAAGACGGCTCAATTGTACTGCCGCTTGCCTCCAAAACGAGAATTGCCGAACAACTCATCAACCTGATCGCACAACGCTTCCATGCAAAAAATTCAACTCAAACTTCTTGACAAGCGCCTCGGCAACAGCATTCCGCTCCCCGCATACGCCACGCCCGGCTCCGCAGGCCTGGATTTGCGCGCATGTATTGACGAACCCTTGCGGCTGGAACAGGGAGCGACCTTTTTAATTCCGACCGGTCTCGCCATTCATATCGGGGATACCGGACTGGCAGCCGTATTGCTGCCGCGCTCCGGCCTTGGCCACAAGCATGGCATCGTGCTGGGCAACCTGACCGGTTTAATCGATTCGGACTACCAGGGCCAGGTGTTTGTGTCATGCTGGAACCGCAGCCAGGAGTCGTTTGAAATTCAGCCGGGAGACCGCATCGCGCAAATGGTGTTCGTACCGGTCGTTCAGGTAGAATTCGAACAGGTCGACGACTTCAGCGCCAGCCGGCGCGGCGAAGGCGGCTTCGGTCATAGCGGACATCAGTAAACGTAAGCAAGAATGAAACAACAGACAAGCATTATCCCTCACTCAGCCACCCAGATCGCAACCGTATTAACGGAAGCGCTGCCTTATATCCAGCGATTCAAGGGTAAAACCCTGGTCATCAAATACGGCGGCAACGCCATGACCGACGAGCAGTTGAAAAGCAGCTTCGCCAGCGACATCGTATTGCTCAAACTGGTCGGCATCAACCCCGTCATCGTGCATGGAGGAGGTCCGCAAATCGGCAGCGTGCTGCAACGCCTCGGCAAAACCAGCGAATTCATCCAGGGCATGCGCGTTACCGACAGCGAAACCATGGATGTGGTCGAAATGGTGCTGGGCGGGCTGGTCAACAAGGAAATCGTCAACCTGATCAACCGTCACGGCGGTTCCGCAGTCGGATTGACCGGCAAGGACGGCCAGCTGGTCAGAGCGCGGCGTCTGGTCGCCACACAGTTGTTCAAGGATGCTGATCAACCGGAAATCATAGACCTGGGTTATGTTGGAGAAGTGGAAAGCATCGACCCATCGCTACTGCATATGCTGATACAGAGCAATTTCATCCCGGTTATCGCGCCGATAGGCGTGGGCGCGGACGGACGTTCGTACAACATCAATGCCGATCTGGTCGCGGGCAAAATGGCCGAGGTTCTGAAGGCGGAAAAGCTGATTCTGCTTACCAACACGCCGGGGGTGCTGAACAAAAACGGGGAGCTGCTGACCGGTCTGACCCTGCCGGAAGTCGATGCGCTGATAGAAGACGGCACCATCAGCGGCGGCATGATCCCTAAAACACGTTGCGCAACCGATGCGCTTAAAGCGGGCGTCAACAGCGCTCAGGTTATTGACGGACGCACCGATCATGCCGTATTGCTGGAGCTGTTCACCGATCAGGGCATCGGCACGCTGATGCTGAGGCGTTGAGACTTGCATTGTAACGCTTCGGCCAGCGGAGCCTGTGCGGGGCGGTTGCCCTCAAACTGACCGGCGGCGTGCGAGCCTTCGGCTGAAACGGTTAGTAGGAGCGGGCTTTAGCCAGCGAATAACAGACCGCTCGCGGGCTAAAGGCCGCTCCTACAGGATATGCAGTGGCAGCTGGATAGTAAGCCTTTTAATTTAATAACCGCTACCCGGCGACGCCGGCCACAACCAATGACCGAATTTCAATGCTCCGATCAGGCTTTCACGGGCTCAAAGCTGATGCAAAAATTGCTACCCCAACACCACCAAAAGCTGTTGCAACGGCGGAGTAATCAGCATTTTCAGCACTTGCAGCGCTACAAAAGCAGCCATCGGCGACAAATCCACGCCGCCTATAGCAGGGATCAGCCCCCGGAAAAAATCCAGCACCGGATCCATCAAGCCATGCAGCAGCTTGATAGCCGGATTGTAGGTTGCCGTCGCAAACCAGCTCAACAGCGCCACAACCAGAATACCGTAGATATACAGATTGAACAGCATGTCCAAAATCTGCAGCAACGCCCAGACCGAAAGCGCCACCGGATTCAACGCCAATCCCTGCAATGTAAAAATCAGGTAGCCCGCCAGTATCTGCACGATAAAAACCAGAGCGATGGACGCGCTGTCGACCCGTCCGACGGATGGCAACACGCGTCGTAGCGGGCGTAACAGCGGGTGGGTGATTTTTACCAGAAACTGCGAAACCGGATTGTAAAAATCGGCCTCCACCAGTTGCAATAAAAAGCGCAGCAGTAAAGCGAATACGTACAGGCTGAATAGCGTGTCTATTAAGAAAAGCAGCGGTTGCCCCAGATATTCGATACCCATTATTCGACTCCTGCGCCTTGCGACAATTCAACGGCCTTTTGTTGGGCTGCGCGTATGGCCGCCTCGACGGTGGCGCGCAACCCGGATTCTTCGAAAACGCGTATCGCCTGTTCGGTTGTGCCGCCGGGCGAAGTCACTTTTTCTCTCAACTGCGCTGGCGCTTCATCGGACTCAATGGCGAGACGCGACGCGCCCAGTGCCGTTTGCTGGGTCAGTATCCGCGCAGTTTGCGGAGCCAATCCCAGCTGCACTGCCGCAGTTTCCATTGCCTCCATGAACAGGAAAAAATAAGCCGGTCCGCTTCCCGACAAAGCGGTAACGACATCCAGTAAACTTTCATTCTCCACCCATACGGTAAGACCGACCGCCCTGAGCACCGATTCGGCCTGATTGCGCTGTTCGAAGCCGACCGAAGCATGCGCATACAAACCGGTTGCGCCGCTTTTGACCAGCGCGGGCGTGTTCGGCATGCTGCGCACTATGCTGCTATAACCATCCAGCCAGCGCGTTATGTCGGCTATCGCTACCCCAGCCGCCAATGAAACAGCCAGGGGCTGGCTTTGCCGGATCGCGGCGGCAATCTCCTGCGCGGTATAACGTAAAACCTGAGGCTTCACAGCCAGCACGACAAGCCGCGCCTGATTAACCACTTCATTGTTGTCCGGAGTGGTGTGAATACCAAAACTCGCGGAAAACTGTTCGCGCTTGTCTTGATTCGGGTCGGAAACCCAAATATTCGCAGGCGCGTAACCATCGGCAATCAATCCGGCAATTAAACTGCCGGCCATGTTCCCGGCCCCAATAAAGCCCAGTTTTTGTTGTTTCATGTCGTTTCTCGAACAAATCCGGTAATTGTTTAAATTTGAATTTCCCCTTCCATGGCATAGGTATCTAAACCCAGCGCTCACCCTGCGTGCGACGTAGGCGGTTTTTCACAAGGCATGCCCGTGCCCCCCCGTAGCTGAACAGTGATGCAACACACTTCGCGGGACGCGGAGCCGGGTTGGAGTGAAGGTCTGAAGCGGTTGATTTTCTCCAACGCTATCGTAAGCTTTCCGCCTGTTTTATCCTCACCCTGCCCTTCTCCAGAGCATAGGTATCTACACAAGTTCCCTCTCCTGTGGGAGAGGGTTAGGCTGAGGGTAAAAGCGTTTGAGTTATCAAAAGCTTTGACGCAAGCGACAAGCGCTTTACACCCTCCCCCCTCCACAACAAGGAAGTTCAATTAAAAACAATGACTTGTTTACTTGTGCCGATATCCATGCCCATGGAGAGAGTGGGAGCAAATATTATTTTAACATCCCCGCTTACATTCTGACCGGACGCGCGCCAAAAATGGCGGAACCGATACGCACCAGGGTAGCGCCCTCCATGACAGCGGCTTCCAGATCGTCTGACATGCCCATGGACAATGTGTCCATGCCCGGCGCATGCAGCGCTTCCAGCGCGAGGCGCAAACGCCTGAACGGAATGCGCTGCCTGTCCATGCCTCCGCCCGGCTCAGGAATGGCCATCAAGCCGCGCAGTTTTAAACCCGGCAGCCTTACCACTTGCTCTGCCAGAGCGGGCAACTCTGCGAGGCTGACCCCCGACTTGCTGGCTTCATCGCTGATATTGACCTGCAAACATACGTTAAGCGGCGGCAGATTTTCGGGACGCTGCTCGTTCAAACGCTCGGCTATTTTAAGCCTGTCGACGCCATGCACCCACTCGAAATGCCCGGCAATCAAGCGCGTTTTATTGGATTGTATCGGCCCGATGAAATGCCAGATCAAATCCAGACCGGCAAGCTCGGCTTGTTTAGCCAGGGCCTCCTGCAGATAACTCTCTCCGAAATGGCGCTGGCCCGCGTCCCAGGCCTCCCTGATACAGGAAGTCGGCTGCGTTTTGCTCACTGCCACCAATGTCACCGACCCCGGCGTCCGCCCAGCCGACGCCTCGGCGCACAATAAGCGCTGTTTTACAAGTTGAAGGCGTTCGGCAATCGATGTCATCGGTAAATCTGAGTAGAATATCCTGCCGCCCATTCTATCTCACCACGCTGCGCATAGGCCACCGGCATAGCTATTTACGGATAGTCGAGTTTCCGAGGAAGGCTGTGCCAGTGTGGTCATGATGCGCCGGTTGATTGCCGGGAAGACCGGGTGTCCATTGGCAATTCAAACCAGAAGGTGCTGCCGCAGCCCTCGCCCGCCGATTCCACGCCTATCCTGCCGCCATGATGCTCCACTATCTTGCGGCACAAAGCCAGACCCACACCCGTGCCTTCGAAGCGCGTCCGGGCTTGCAGACGGGAGAAAACCTTGAATAAGCGTTCGGTCTGATTCGGGTCTATGCCGATGCCGCGATCGCGGACCGTCACCCGGAACAGCGCGGGGGTGGCGGCAGCATGGACTTCCACGCACGGCGGCTGGTCCGGCTCATGGTATTTGAGCGCATTGCCGATCAGATTCTGCAGCAATCGCATCAGTTCGTCGCGGCTGGCAACCAGCTCCGGCCAGTCGCCCGTCACCTCTACCGCCCCATCGCCGGCGATGATGTCCGGTTTGAGCATGGCCAGCGTATCATCCAGCACCTCACGGCTGGAGATAGGCGTTATCGGGTCGGTCTTGCGGCCCACGCGGGAGAAATCGAGCATCGCGAGTATCATCTGATCCATGCGCTTCGCACCTTCGATCGCGTAGCTGAGATATTCCCTGGTATCCTCGTCGAGCCGCCCCGCCAGCGCTTTTTCGAGCAGCGTTAAATAACTGGCGACCATCCGTAACGGCTGGCGCATGTCGTGGGAAACGGCGTAGGCGAATTGATCCAGTTCGGCATTGGAACGCTTGAGCTCCTCTTCCATCTTTTTGCGCTCTGTGATGTCGCGAGAGGAATTGAACAGTACCGGCTTACTTTCCAGTTCGAGTGGAAAGCCGCTGACCTCGACATCGAAAACGGTTCCGTCTTTACGCCGGTGGCGAGTTTCGAACTGGGAGCGGCCCTGTTGTGCGAATTGTTGATCGAGAATGCGGCCGATGTCGGCACCGACGAATTGCGCGTCCCATTGAGAGACGTGCATGCCGATTATTTCGGCGCGCCGGTAGCCCAGCATGGCGCAGAATGATTCGCTCGCCTCAATGATGTTGCCGTTGATGTTCAGGATATGAATGCCGTCGCTGGCATTGCGCAACAGTGCAAGGTTTTTTTCGCTCTCCCGTTTCAGCGCTATTTCGGTCTGTTTGCGCGCCGTAATATCATGGGCGATGCCCAGTACGCCGGTCAGGTGCTCTGACGCATCCTCTATTGGCGTGATGACGATTTCAAGTAAGGCTTTATACCGGTCATCGGCAAAGGTTACCCATTTTTCCCGGGTAATGGAATTCCCCGACGCCATGGCGCGGCGGTCATGCGACAGAAAAAAATCAGCAAGGCCGGTACCGGCGAAATCGTGGTCGGTTTTCCCAATGATTTCTGCCTCTTTTGCACCCAAAAAACGTTCGAACATCGGATTACAGGCAAGATATACGCCCTTCATATCTTTAAGCCAGATCAGATCATGCGCCGTATTGAATATCATGCGCAGACGGGCGCTGCTTTCGAAGCTTGCTTTTTTTTCCGCGGCAATTGCATCCAGCATCCGGTATAGCTGGCGCGCTAGGACGCCGATTTCATCCGCGCGCTCAATTTCAGCGCGTTGGAATGCCTGTCCATGTTCCATGTTGATGGCAACTTTCGCCAGACGGTCCAATCCACTGGTCAGGCTGCGTGCGATCCAGGCGGCAATAATGGCGATCATCAGCAACAGAAAAACGGCTATGCCAATACCGGCGAAGGCAATCTTGCGCAAATTGGCGTTCACGGTGTCCCGCGTCAGCTCAACCCGTACCCAGCCAATAGGGCGATTGCCGGCCTTGATCGGCACCGCAACGTCGATCAGGTTGGATGCATTGAGCAGGATATGCGGCTCTGGCTGCAGTGTTAACAAGCGCAGACTGATTGCGTCGCCGAGCGACTGACCAATATATTCGGATCGGGTCGAGGCGAGTACTTCGCCCTGAGGCGACAGCACGACGGCAAACTTGATGTCCTTGGTTTGCGTCGCGCCTTTTAATACTTCCTGCAAACCGGCAACATCGTCCGCCAATACCCAGGATACGCTGCTGAAGGATAACGCTTGCGCCAGGCCGATTGCGCCCTCGGTGCTCTGCGCGTATTGAAAATTGCGCTGATAACGGAAAAGAAGATAGCCGCTTCCCAGGATGAGGGTCAGCGAAACCAGTGAAAATGACCACGCGAGCTGGCGGCGAATGGATTGATGCCACACCTGACGGAGTCGTTCAAGCGAGCGTCGGATCGGATGCATGGCCATGTACGCTTCAGTACTCGACCCGGCGGATTGTTTTGGAAAAAATTGCCAGAAAATCACGTACCGGGCGATAAGTTTCATCCGTTGCCGGTTCGAAACGGGAAAGAGGCAGACGCTCGAGCAGCGCCTTGCCCTGCCCGCTTTGATTCAGATCGAACAGCAGTTGAGCAAACCGGTCGGCAACCGCCGCCGGAATATTCTTGCGCGCCACCCAGCCGTTATTGAGCAAGGGTTTGGTTTTCCATTTTACAATGAGCTGGCTCGCCAAATCGGGGTACTCCGCGGAAAAAGCCTCCCAGGGTACCGGCCAGGTAGCGCCGGCGGCTACATGACCCAGCAATACATCCATGATTACCGATTCCTGAGAGCCCACGTAACGGTTTTCGATGTCGCGATTGACGTCGATGCCGTGGGCGTGCAGATAGTACTGCGGCATCATGGTTGCCGCCACCGCAGTCTCGGCCGGGTAGGCAACTGCTTTGCCCTTGAGATCGGCCACTTCGCGGATGCCGCTATCCTTGCGTATCAGGATGATGCCGTAAAAAACCTCGTCATCGTCCATTTTGCCAAATATGCGATAGCCATGTTTGAGGGAAAGTATCGTTTGATAGGGGTTGGGCATGGCGAAGTCGAAATGCCCGGCGTAGAGTTTTTTTTCGAATTCCCCGTAGTTGCGGGACGCCTCCAATTTGAAGCGCGCTTCCGGGATATGGCTGTTCATGTAGTCCACGATCGGTCCGTATACGTCCATCAGACGCTGGGGATTATGCAGGGGATGAATACCGACCACGTACTCCGTCGCCTGCGACTGGCTCCTGGGGCTCAGGCTGGGCTGGTAAGCGCTTTCTTCCTGTTTGCCGCAAGCCGTCGCCAACAACAGCGCCGTGGCGAGCATGACCCACCCGCTTATATTCCTGTGAATGGAGTTAAACATTGCAGTCTCCGGATGAAAACGCCGTAACGGGCGACAATCCCGCATATCAATTTCCGACGGCAAGGGAGCTGAACAGTTACGATTTTTCAGCCGCAGATTTCAGCGGCAATTCAAACCAGAAAGTGCTGCCACAACCTTCGCCTGCCGATTCCACGCCTATTCTACCGCCATGATGCTCCACAATCTTGCGGCACAAAGCCAAACCGATTCCGGCGCCTTCGAAGCGCGTGCGGGCTTGCAGGCGTGAGAAAACCTTGAATAAGCGTTCGCTCTGATTCGGGTCTATGCCGATGCCGTGATCGCGGATCGTCACCCGGAACAGCGTGGGCGTGGCAGCTGCATGGACTTCCACGCGCGGCGGCTGATCCGGTTCATGATATTTGAGCGCATTGCCGATCAGGTTTTGCAGCAATCGCATCAATTCGTCGCGGCTGGCGACCAGTTCCGGCCAATCGCCCGTCACCTCTACCGTTGCAGCGCCGGAAGTGATACCCGGCTTAAGCATGGTCAGCGCCTCATCCAGTACCTCACGACTGGAAACAGGCGTTATCGGATCGGTTTTGCGGCCAATGCGGGAGTAGTCCAGCATCGCGAGGATCATCCGGTCCATGCGCGTCGCGCCGTCGATAGCGAATATCATGTACTGGCGGGTATCTTCGTCGAGCTGTTCATCCAGCGCTTTTTCTATAAGCGACATGTAACTGGTGACCATGCGTAGCGGCTGGCGCATGTCGTGGGAAACGGCATAGGCGAACTGATCCAGCTCGGCATTGGAACGCTTGAGCTCCTCTTCCACCTTTTTGCGTGTGGTGATATCGCGTGCAGCGGCGAATATACCGGCCACGTTCCCTTGTATATCGCGGTAAAGCGTCGTGTTGTAAAGCACATCGGTCAGCTTGCCTGAAGCATGGCGGATTGCAAGCGGGTAATCGGTCACGGAGCCCTGTTCGAACACCTGCCGATAACCGGCGCGCGCTTTTTCCGGCTCGGTAAAATAATCGGAAAAATCGCTGCCTATGAGCCTGCCGCGTGTTACGCCGGTGGCATTTTCGGTGGATGCATTGACATCCATGATTCTGCCGTCGGCACCTATCGTAACCAGAGGATCAAGGCTGGCTTCAATCAGGCTGCGCGCGTAAAGCGCGCTTTCGCGCAACGCCTCTTCCGTCTGCTTGCGCTCGGTGATTTCCATCGTCAACTCGGCTGTGCGCTCTTCGACACGCTGCTCCAGTTCCGCCTGGGATGCGCGCAGAGCGCGCTCCGTGTCGCATAGCCTGTCGTAGGTGCGCGCATTGGCAATAGCCACGCGCAATACGGGCATGAGCAGGAGCGCCAAATTCAGATAGGCGCGTTGCCGTTCGGCATTCAGAATTTCTTCCACCGCCACCAGGCCCATCGTTTGTTCGCCGTAGATGATGTGAAAATAGAAGCCCTGGATTGTATCCAGCACGCCATGGGGCTCGGGTCGTTGCAGGAGTCGTAACAGCATATCCGAATTCCCGCTACCCGCCGGGTGCGAGAAATATTGCCATGCGTCATTATCGCCGGAGAGCAAAAGGTGCACCGCCCGCGGCGCGCAAAGCACAGTGAACAGTTCGAGGATGTCGCCGATGATGCATTGCTCCCCCTGATAAGGCATCAGACGGCCGATGAAATCGTAGGCCATGGTAAAATCGGCCAAACGATGCTGGTTTTCCGCGATTTGCCAGGTATAGCGGGTATTGGTTTCCTGAAGCTCCCAGCGCAACAGCGTATTGGAGAGCGTCGCGCGCAGCAGATCGAGTCCGGCTGGAAGCGTCTCCAGCGGTACCCCCGTGGCGGATGCGAAGATCGCTCCCTCCGCCTCGGTCAGCGAAGCCGCCCCGAGATCGATCACCACCCAGGCTCGTACGGACTCGGTGTAATACGCGCGCAACTGCTCCGGCGTCATGTCACGGCACAGCGTAGTCTCCGGCCAGACCCGCACCATGGACGGCGTCAACAGGTGTGCGCCTCGGGCCAGCAGTTCCGTCACCGCGCCGACGCCCAGCACGAGTTCGAAACACGAAGCCAGCGTTGCCGGGCAAGCCGGTAGACCGGAACAAGCACCCATCAGGCGGAGCGTCGGCAGGGTTGGTTGCGGCGGGATTTCCTCGGTGAAGGCCGAGCAGGGGCGGTCGTCGCAAGCGCCGCGGATCGGCACGATCTCGACATCGCTCCTGCCCTCCGCCGCCAACGCCGCTTTGATTTCGTCGGCAAAGAAGGCGCAGACGGCGAGTCTCAGCCCGGGCTTCAGCGGGATGCTCGCCATGCATCCACCCAGGTAAGAGGATATTGCCCCCAGCGTCTGACGCTCTCGGCTACCGCCAACAGCACGGCATCCGGCACATCGAAAGGGATTTCGCCATGGTGATCGGTCAGAACGAAGCCGCCGCCCACGCCGGCGGCGGCAATGGCGTTCTTGACTTGACGCTCCGCTTCCGCCTCGTTCCAATGGAGCATGGCAAGGCCGTTGAGATTACCGAAAATAGACGCGCGGCGGCCGACAGCGGCCTTAACTGCGGCGAGATCGTCGTCGGCGGAAATAGCGACGCCCTGGGTTCCTGTCGCGAGCACATCGGGGAGGATGGACAGGGCGCGGCCACTGGCAAAATGGGTAACGGTCGGCCCGGCGATGCGCGCCAGGGTGCGACGGGCGATGGGTTGTCCCAGGCGGCGATAAAGTTCCGGCGTCAGAATCGTGCTGGAACTCACCGGATCGGAGTAAACCAGCGCGGTGGCGCCCGCAGCCAACTGCGCATTGGCCCAGGCAACGCAAAACGTCTCGTTGATCGACCACAGCGGTTCCAATGCCTCGGGAGCGTCCATCAGCATTTGTAAATAGGCCGGAAAACCCATCTGCATGACAGGCAGGGAGAAGGGCGACACTACCACGCCGACCACCGGCACCGCGCCTTTTGCCGCGGCGCTGAGCAGCGACTGCGCTTCCAGCAGGCGGCACAGCGCCGGGCATTCCTCTATGCGCGGGACACCAAGTCCGGCGATATCGTCCGGCGACCGCACGATGGGTTCTCCTGCATTGGGCGGTCCGCGGTCGTAAAAGCGGACTTCGCCGCCGAATGCTTCGAACTCAACGGCCGAGTAAGAGGGGCCACAGAGAAAATCGTTGCCATAGCGCTGCCGAAAGCGCAGTTGCGACTCCGCCATCAAGCGCGGCGAGCGGAAGTATTCCTGCAGCGGAACGCCCATTTCCGCAGCGCCCTGGACGGTCAGCGGTAGAAAGAGCGGCACGCGATCCGGCTCGTGCAAGCCGATTGTGGTCATAACGCGCTCCATGGAGGTCATTTCGCAGTGTGGCGTTTCAGGCGGCATGGCGGTGCTCCAGAAAATGACGGACCAGACGGATGGCATCGGTGGAGCTTGCACCCATGGCGTCGGCGCCCACCTCCCGCCACAGTTGCGGATCGAGACGAAACGCCGCCCCGCCCACATAAAGACGATGGAGGCAAACCAGGCGCCGTATTTATTCCTTACGAAATGCACGCCCAAGCCTTGCCGGTCGAGTAAAGGAACGCAGGAAGGGCTTTGCTATATTCCAATACTTCCGGGATTCAGGCCTGAAACCCCTGGTTGTCGGGCCGAACAGGCTTCGACAGACTCTGCCCGGAACAGAGCTTGTTGGTAAATGCCGCTTTTAGCGTAACGGGTAACTCGAAAACGACAGCTATGCCACCCAGAGGCGAGGTTTCAATCTCTATGTTACCCCCCATACTCTCGACTATGCGACGCGCGATGGCCAAGCCGATACCGATACCGCCTGCGGGCCTGGTCGCCAAACGCTCGAACACTTCGAACACGCGCGTCCGGTATTCTGCTGGAATACCGGGACCATTATCTTCCACCCGCAGATAGGTCACGGTTTCCCGTTGCCCGCCGCTGACACGGATCCGTGTTTGCGCCTCAGGCAGCCTGTGAGTGAGGGCATTGTCGAGCAGAACTTCCAACAGATCGATGAATCGGGGTTTATCCAACAGGACGAGCGGCAAAACTCCGGTTTCCAGCGTCGCATCGGCGGCGGCCAGACGGGGAGCGAATCGCCGCGACAGCTCGGCCAATATTGAAGCGGTATCCTGCATCGCCACCTGTCCACGAGGAACGCCGGCCGAAAGATAATGCTCTATGCCTCGCACCAAATCACGCATCAGAACACCGCTTTGCTCAATGTAAATCAGTGACTGCCGGGCCTCCTCGTCATCAAGGCGGTCGCCCAGGCGGATACGCAGGCGTTGGGCGTAGGAGACCAGCCGCCGAGCCGGCTCTTGCAAATGATGCGCGGAAATCTCGGCAAATCGCTGTAGTTCGGTCTGGCTTAACTCCAGCTCCCTTATCAGGCTGCGCGCATAAAGTTCGCTTTCGCGCAACGCATTTTCCATCTTTTTGCGCTCGGTGATATCGCGGGCGATTTTCGAAGCGCCGACGACCCGGCCTGCCTTGTCGCGGATAGGCGAGACAGTGACGGAAATGTCGATCCGGCGGCCGTCCTTACAGACGCGTTCCGTTTCATAAGGCTTGACCGATTTGCCGGACCCGATGGCGGCGAGCAATATGTCTTCCTCGTCGCGGCGCTCGGCAGGAATGAGGACAAGTGCCGATTGCCCAATGATGTCCTCCGCCGTGTAGCCGAAAACCTTTTCCGCGGCCCGGTTCCAACTGGTGACGATGCCGTCCAGCGTCTTGCCAATGATGGCATCCTCGGACGATTCGACGATGGCTGCCATCAGCGTCCGCTCTTTCTGCAACCCCTCTTCCGCCGACTCCTTCGCCAATCTCAGAGCCTCCTCGGCTCTCTTCCGCTCGGCGACCTCTGCGCGAAGATGTTCGGTGGCTCGCACCTGTTCTCCCGCCTGTCTTTCCACCTCGATTTGCATCTGGGCTCTGGCCGACTGGAGAGCCAGTCTACGAAGACGTTGAACCTGTTTTTCCAGTAGGGTATTGCGTGTTTGCTCAGCCGGCATGTCGTCAATATCCGGCGAATGGGTTAGCTCACTCTCCAGCCAGCGACGATATTCGTTTTCCATCGCCTGGAGTTTGGCCTTGGAACCCCAGCGTTCAAAGCAGATATAGGCCTGCTGCCAGTATATCTGGGCTAATCGGCCGCTGCCGCATTCTTGCCAGAAACGAGCCGCCCGCTCGTTCGCGATGCCTTCCCACTGGACAAAGCCACCTGCCCCGGCTCGGTCGATAGCCTGCTCATAGCACGCCATGGCCTCCGTGGCGCGGCGGTCGAGCCGAGCCAGTTCCGCAGCCGCCAGCTGATACTGGTGCTCGAAATTTTCCGGGCAATAATCCGTCCAGAGGCGAAGCTGGGCAATGATCCACTCCAGTTCGGCGCGCCGTTCGGCCTGTCGCCTTTCGTCCGCATCCGGCGCAAGCGCCGTGAGGATGAGCAGGCGCGCAAAGCGATGCTCCGGCCAGGGCAGCAGTCCCTGCATGCCCACCGTGTAGAGGATAGCTTCCGCCTGACCGGACATTTCCAGGGCGGCATCGTAACGGCCCAGCAGCAGCAGGGAGAAGGTCTTCAGGATCTTGTAGATACAGGTGACCTGGATGTTGCGGTGCGCCTCGACCGCCCCCAGATAGTCGACTTCCGACAAGGATTCGCATCCGGATGTATTTTCTTCAGCGTCCGAAAGAGAAGAAAATATCCGTAGCCCCCCCTCCAGAAGATCAATGGCCCATTGGTTGAAGCGTGTCCGGGTAAAAGCGAGCGAGCGTTGCGATTCTTCAATCAGATCGTCCAAGGCAACGCCCTGGTAGAAGCGGCAATACATGTTGTGCCCGAAGGCATAGGCGGTATATTGCAGGTTACCCGATTGCAGGCCGATTTCACAGGCCTCGGCATAGTCTTCGCTCCCTCTTTTGAGAGGGTGGAACCAGTGCCGTACCGAGCTGCCGAACATCAGCGCGTACACACTCCGGTCGGAAGGAGAGTGGAAAGTATGGGTCATGAGCCGCGTAGCGAGTTCACCGAACTCTCTCGCGAGGGCAAGGTCATTGGCGACCCAGCAGAGCAGCCCTGCAAAAGCGGGATGACTGTAGCCCACCTGCTCGATATTGCCGTAGCGGAGCGTCAGGTTGACCACCTTCGGCACGATCACGCCCCAGAGCCGCTGGTGCGAACGGTAACAAGGCGGCCCCATGGTGATGAGTATCTTCGCTGCCATGCGCATCTCCGGATGATTCATGACCGGCAAATCGGCGAGCGAGGCGACCGAGCGGCCCATAAGACTGCGGCGCACGAGGTCGATCTCGGTCTCGCACGCTGTCTCATAGCCTTTCTCGGGAAGGATGATCCCAAGGGCGGCCAAGGCGAGCTGGCCCGCGGCAATAGCCTCCGGGTAGCGGGCCAGCAGGGTATTCTGGACAATCAGGATATTGAGTACTCCCGCTTTCTCAATCGGTGTGCGGGCGTGGGCTGCCGCCTGCTCGACGCATTGTTCGGCCGCTGTCCGGTCTCCTTCGAGAAATTCGCTTTCCGCCCATTCCTGCAATAACGAAAGCGCCAGTTCGTGGCGGGTGCTCCAGAGATGTTCGGCAAAGGAGGGAATTGCGAGGAAATGACCCGCCGCGCGATGAAACTGGAGAGCCGCCCGGTAGGCGGTGGCGGCCCGGGCCTTGCATGCCGCAGCCACATTCAGTTCGACTGCCTGTACCTGTTCGGCGGTATCCTCTATCAGCAGTTGTCCGATGTTCAGGTGCTCGGCTACCTCAAACAATCGTTCGGCCAGTTGTTCCGGGCCAAGGCGGGCCAGAAGCAGCCGGCCGATCTCCAGACGGACCGAAGGCAGATCTTCGGAAGGGATCAATCCATAGGCGGCTTGTTGCACCCGGTCGTGGACGAACATGAATCCTGGCGGCGCGTCATCCCCAGCCGTCGGCACAACCATTTCCTGAGTGGCGAGCAGGAGGGACCGGCATTCGTCAGGACTCCGCCCGCTGATGACCGCCAGGCTGCCCAGGTCGAAATGACTGCCCAGGCACGCCGCCCGGGCGAGCAGATCCCGGCTGCCTTGATCAAGACGAAGGAGCCGAAGACGAAAGAGTTCCACCACGTCCTCGGGCAGTCCGGCAACGCCTGCTGTTTCCATCGTCCAGCGCCAGCAATCGCTGCGCTGGTCGAAAAGAATCAAGCCGAAATCGTGAAGAAATGCAAGCGAAGCCTGCGTGAAAAAAGGATTGCCTCCGGTCCGGCTGTGGATGAATTTGGCGAGCGCTTCGGGATTTTCGACCGCTGGCTGGAGCAGGTCTTTCACCCAGGCCGTCACCTCCTTCACCCCAAGGTTGCCTATCTCGATAACGCTGACCGGAATGTTCTGGCGGCGGAGCTCTTCCACGGTGACGACCAGCGGATGAGCGCGATCCACCTCGTTGTCCCGATAGGGAGCGATCATCAGCAAATAACGGAGAGTGGTTCCTATCTGCAACTGTTTGAGCAGTTCGAAAGAAGCGGTGTCCGCCCACTGCCAGTCATCGATAAACAGCACCACCGGATGTTCGGGCCGGCAGACCGCAGCAAAGAAGTTTCTAAGAACACCTGCAAAGCGATGTCTGGCCTCCAGCGGACTGATCTCCGTCACCACCGGCTGTGGGCCGAGCAGGGAATCGAATTCCGGGACCAGATCGACCAGCAGACGGCCCAGGAAACCCACCGCCTGCTGCAATGTGGATTTCCATTGCTGTCGCAATGGCTCGTCCTCGGATTGCAATTCGCGGGCGAGTCCGGCCAGGGCCTGCCTGAGCGCGAAGTACGGGATATTCTGCTGGTACTGGTTGAACTTGCCCTGAAGGAAAAAACCATTCCGGTTCCGTACCGGTCTTCGAATCTCCTGCACCAGGGCGCTCTTCCCCACCCCGGAATAACCGGGTACCAGAACTATT
This sequence comes from Candidatus Methylospira mobilis, assembly GCF_009498235.1. Taxonomy (NCBI): domain Bacteria; kingdom Pseudomonadati; phylum Pseudomonadota; class Gammaproteobacteria; order Methylococcales; family Methylococcaceae; genus Candidatus Methylospira; species Candidatus Methylospira mobilis. The sequence continues at coordinate 3,411,307 of NZ_CP044205.1, forward strand.
TCGCCCTGTCCAACGCTGATCCGGTCAAACGATTCCATGAGGGAGGCGGCAGCCTGTTCGCGGCCATACAGACGATGCGGCCTTGCAAGCCGTCTTGTCCAGTCGCCCGGGTCCATGGGACTAGCCTGGGCGTACGAGTTCATGATCAGGAAATCCGTTCATGCAAAGACTTTTCATGTGAGGGTGTCCTCGGCAATTCAAACCAGGAGGTGCTGCCGCAGCTTTCACCCGCCAATTCCACGCCTATCCTGCCGCCATGATGATGCTCCACAATTGTACGGCACAGAGCCAAGCCAATCCCGGCGTATATCCTTCCGTAAACCGCGGCTCCCATCAGGACGGAACAGAACGTTACCCAGGTAATGCCCGACCCGAGGATATAGAAAGACCCGATACGGACCAACGCGGCGACGGCAAATAGATAGGGGTTCACCTTCATTTTGAAAAGAAACAGCTTCTCCACGCTACACACTGCCGGTTTCATGAAGTGCGTTCAGTATGGCCGGATAATCGAAATTTTCCGCGAGCAGGAACAATATGCGGCTTAACTCGACATCCGTTTTACCGGCCTGCTGTATGGCCGAGCCGATGCGTTCGCTGTCCAGACTCTCCAGGGCTTCCCTGAGTTCTTCGCGCAATGCCTCCGGTAATTCGATCAGCATCGAAGACGTCAGCGTTACAGGCATACTGTATTCCGCAGCCATATCGGAATGGTAGAGGTATTTGACGCCCAGTTGACGCGCCAGGCTGTCATAGATTTCTTCGAAACGGTAAGGTTTGCGCACGAAGTCGTCCATCCCGGCATCAAGCATTTCCTGTTGTTGTTCCATGAACGCCGAAGCGGTTACCGCAACGATCTTTACCGTCTGTCCCTCGGGCAGCCGGCGAATGCATCTGGCGGCTTCCTCGCCGTTCATGACCGGCATGCGCCTGTCCATCCAGATCAGGTCGGGATGCCAATCCTGGAAGAGCTTCACGCACTGCTCGCCGTTCTCCACCACTTTCACATCAAGACCGATGGCGGTCATCAGCCTGCTGAGCAGCAACTGATTTTCATATTGATCCTCGGCGATCAGGATACGGTAGCCGGGCTGTCCCGGAGCAAGCCCCACCACATCGCCGTGTTTATTGTGCTCCGGCTTGACGGTATCGGCTATGCTGGCCGCCTCCACCGGCAATTCCACTCGGAACCGCGACCCCTTGCCCGGCATGCTTTCGACGGCGATGGTTCCTCCCATAAGCTGCACGAACTGGCGGGTGATGCTCAACCCAAGGCCTGTGCCGCGCTGCATCGCTCCCTCCGCCAGTTGCACGAAGGGTTCGAACAGGCGTTGCCGGTCTTCCGGGCTGATGCCGGGGCCGGAATCCTCGACTTCCACCACCAGGGTCGGCAAAGCACAACGTTTCACGCCCAGCCGGATGGTTACTCCGCCCTGTTCGGTAAATTTCACCGCGTTGCTGACCAGATTGACCAAAATCTGGCGCAGGCGCGCTTCGTCGCCCTTGATGTAGCGCGGAAAATCGGAATCCTGGTCGAGCAGGAGTTGCAGTCCTTTTTCCCTGGCGCGTAACTGCATCATCGTTGCGACATCCCTCACCATTCCGCCCAGGTCAAACGGGGCGATCACCAACTGCTGACGCCCTGCCTCGATTTTTGCCATCTCCAGCACATCGTTGATCAGGCTCAGCAGATGCTCCCCGCTACGATTGATGACATCGAGATTGCCGCGCTGACTTTCGGTCGCGCCCGGGTCGCGGCGCATCATGCTGGAGAAACCGAGTATCGCATTCAGCGGAGTGCGCAGCTCGTGGCTCATATTGGCCAGAAAAAGGGTTTTGGCATGATTGGCGGCCTCGGCCGCGTCGCGCGCCAGCAGTAGTTCCCCGGTACGTTGCCGGATCGTTTCCTCCAGTTGATCCTTGTAACGTATGAGCTCTTCCTCTGCCCGCTTGCGTTCGGCCTGCGAACGCAGTGCGGTGATACCGAAAGCCAGATCATTCGCCAACTCATTCAGCACCCCGGCTTCCCGGTCATCGAATGCGTTCCCCTCGCCTGCATAGACGCTTAATGCGCCATACGTCTTGTCCTCGCTGATAAGCGGCAGCGCAATGACTGCCTGATAGCCGCGCTGGAGAGCCTCGTCCTGAAAGGAAGCAAAGGACGGATCGCCTTGAATGTCGCGCACCAGGCAGGGCTTCCCGGTGCGAATCGCAATCACGGCCGGTCTTTGACCGTGCTCGCTGTCGGCCCAGCCAAGTTGGAACAAATCGATATATCCCGCATCGAACCCGGCATGAGCCATAGGTCGCAGGGTTTTGGTCTCATCCTGTTCCGCGAACGCGACCCATGCCATACGGTAGCCTCCCACTTCGATGGCGATCCTGCACACCTCGCTCAATAACGCTGTTTCCTCGGTAATGCGTATCAGGGCTTGATTAAAGTCGCTCAACATCCGCAACGCACGGTTGGCCCTGGCAAGCTCCATTTCCGCCCGCCTGCGTTCGGAAATATCCTGCGTGATGCCGACAAAGTGGCCTATTTCCCCGGTTTCTTCCCGTACCGGTGAGATGATCAGCTCCTGGTGGTAGAGACTGCCGTCCTTGCGTTTGTTTATCAGCTCGCCGCGCCAGACTTGACCGGCGAGAATACGCCGCCACATCGCTTCGTAGAAGGCGTTGTCCTGTTCGCCGGACTTCACCAGCTCTGCGGGCCGATGACCGCGGGCTTCCTCCATCGTATATCCGGTGAGCCGGCTAAAGGCCGGATTGGCCCATTCGATATGGGCGTCCCGGTCAGTAATAATGATACCGCTGGGCGCAGTGCTGATGGCGTTCATCAGCAGACGATTATGGGCTTCCATTTCCATCCGATGCAGCGCGTAGTGTATGCTGCGGGTCAGCCCCTTATGGCCGAAATCGCCCTTGACCATATAATCGGTGGCCCCGGCATCCAGCGCTTTCAGCGCGAAATCGGTATCGTCGCGGCCGGTCAATATGATGATCGGGATCGCCTTCGCCAACTGCCGGGCGGCGCGGACGGTTTCCAGACCTTCCGAATCGGGAAGCGTCAGATCCAGCAACAACACATCGAAGCGGGATACCGCCAGCTGCTGTTGGGCTTCGCTGATCGAACCGACCCAGGTGACGGCGAAACGCGCCAGGGAGGCTTGCCGCAACGCGATTTGCGTCAGCTGAGCATCGCCCGGCTCGTCTTCGACCAGCAAAACACGGATGGGTTCGGCCTGACTCATCTATCGTCGCCAGGCGGCAACTGCACCAGCGCGAACCAGTAATTACCCAATTGATTGATGGCCGATGCGAACTGCGTGAAATCCACCGGCTTGGTAATGTACCCGGCGGCGCCGAGCTGGTAGGAAGCCACCACGTCCCTATGCACATCCGAGGTGGTCAATACCACGACAGGGATGCTCTTGAGCTGTTCATCCGCCTTGACAGCCGCAAGAAACTCACGTCCGTTCATGCGCGGCATATTGAGATCCAGCAGAATCAGATCCGGGCGCGGCGCATCCGCGTAGTTTCCTTGCCGCCGCAGAAATTCCACACCCGCCAGACCATCCGGCACATGATGCAAACAGCAGAATATTTTGTTCTCACGGAGTGCGATGCGCACCAGATTTGCGTCCGCGGGTTCGTCTTCCAGCAACAGAATTTCGAAGGGAGAGGGCTGTTCAAGTGTGCTCATGATGCGTCATTGCCTGGTTGGTTGTCGATTAGGTTGGGCATATCATGCAGCCCCTTGTTGCGGGTAATTCGAAATGGCTGCCCCGCATTATGATCAGGAAACCCGTCCACGCAAAGATTTTTCATGCGCTGACGCTCTTGGCAACTCGAACCAGAAAGTGCTGCCGCAGCCCTCGCCCGCCGATTCCACGCCTATCCTGCCGCCGTGATGCTCCACTATCTTGCGGCACAAAGCCAGACCCACACCCGTGCCTTCGAAGCGCGTCCGGGCTTGCAGACGGGAGAAAACCTTGAATAAGCGTTCGGTCTGATTCGGGTCTATGCCGATGCCGCGATCGCGGACCGTCACCCGGAACAGCGCGGGGGTGGCGGCGGCATGGACTTCCACGCACGGCGGCTGGTCCGGCTCATGGTATTTGAGCGCATTGCCGATCAGATTCTGCAGCAATCGCATCAGTTCGTCGCGGCTGGCAACCAGCTCCGGCCAGTCGCCCGTCACCTCTACCGCCCCGTCGCCGGCGATGATGTCCGATTTGAGCATGGCCAGCGTATCATCCAGCACCTCACGGCTGGAGATAGGCGTTATCGGGTCGGTCTTGCGGCCCACGCGGGAGAAATCGAGCATCGCGAGTATCATCTGATCCATGCGCTTCGCACCTTCGATCGCGTAGCTGAGATATTCCCTGGTATCCTCGTCGAGCCGCCCCGCCAGCGCTTTTTCGAGCAGCGTTAAATAACTGGCGACCATCCGTAACGGCTGGCGCATGTCGTGGGAAACGGCGTAGGCGAATTGATCCAGTTCGGCATTGGAGCGCTGGAGTTCCTCTTCCATCTTTTTACGAGCTGTGATATCGCGCGCGGCGGCGAAAACACCCGCCACTTTCCCTTGCGTATCGCGGTAAAGCGTGGCGTTGTAAAGCACGTCGGTCAGCTTGCCTGAAACATGGCGGATGACGAGCGGATAATCGGTCACCGAGCCCTGTTCGAACACCTGCTGATAACCCGCACGCGCTTGTCCGGACTCGGTAAAATAATCGCAGAAATCGCTGCCTATCAAAGCGTCGCGCGCAATGCCGGTGGCTTTTTCGGTGGCTGCGCTGACATCCATGATCCTGCCGTCGGCGCCGATCGTGACCAGGGGATCGAGACTCGCCTCTATCAGGCTGCGCGTGTAAAGCGCGCTTTCGCGCAACGCCTCTTCCAACTCTTTCTGCTCGGTGATATCAATCAGAAAGCCGTGCCAGAGTATCGAGCCATCCGGCTGCAGTTGCGGCAGCGCGCTGCCAAGCAGCCAAAGCGCCGCTGCATCGTCAAACTGCAACCTGTATTCCTGATGCCACGGAGTCATGTCGCGCGCCGATATCCGAATGGAGGCCAGGTGGTTCTCGATATCGTCCGGATGAACAACGGCAAAGACGCCTGAGGCATCTTCGCGGACCTGCTCCGGACCCACCCGGTAGATAGTGCGAAGGCCTTCGCTGGCATAGGGGATACAGGAACTGCCGTCCGGACACAAGCGAAACTGGAAAACCACCCCCGGCACCAGACCGGCAATTTTGTTCAGGCGATCCAGCACTTCCTGCTGTTCCTGCTGCGCCTTTTTTCTTTCCGCTATTTCAGCTTCCAGTTGCACGCTGGTAGGTAACTGCAAGGCGCGCGGGATGATCCAAACCATCGCCACGGCGGTAACCGCCGAGAACAAGGCGGTAATCGCCTTTGCAAATCCGTCCAGCCAGTATAACGGTACCCAGATAATGATGGTGGCGAGCAGATGCGTGGTGCCACAGGCCACAATGAACAAGCCGAACATCCAAAACAGCCGGCGGTAGGGCAAATCCTTGCGCCGGCGGACAAAATAGGCAAGACAGACCGGGATGGAGTAATAGGAAAGCGCGATGATCACATCCGACAACACATGCAGACTGAGCAGGGCGGGATTCCAGCTCAGGCAGTAGCCATGCGGCATCAAGCCGTTTTCGCCGATAAATTTGATGAACTGCATGCAGTGTTCCGCCGGTTTTTTTTAAAAAAATTCCGAAACATTAAATTTTGTAACCATTCGACTCACCCAAACTTCCATGGAAGATATTCCCTCTTAATAATCGCTGACTCGTCCTTTCGGCAGGGATTGCAGGACACTATGAGCGTATCGACAAGGACTCCGACAGTTATAGCTATCTTTATTCACGCGCTCCACGCTGCCTGTGGTTCAGCCCGCTCGTCAACAACAACTCAAACTCTTCGGATGGAATGGGTTTGGAAAACAGATATCCTTGTCCATAATCGCAGCCGATATCGATCAGCAGCTTCCGTTGATCCTCCGTTTCAACGCCTTCCGCGATCACTTTCAAGCCCAGTTTGTGCGCCATCACGGTAATCGCTTCGCATAACGCCATATCATCGGAGTCGGGCGCCAGGTTGCGCACAAAGGATTGATCGATCTTGAGATAATCGATGTGGAACTTCTTGAGGTAAGCCAGCGAGCAATATCCGGTGCCGAAATCGTCCAGCGATACCTGGATACCCGCATTGCGAAGCTCCAGCAATTTATCGATGACATCTGTGCCGGCATCCATCAGCAATCCCTCGGTGATTTCCACCCCGAGGCTTTGCGTCGGCAGGCCGAGTGCTCGAACCTGATCGAGCCACTCAGTCTGGGCATCCTCCGCGTCGTTGAATTGCATAGGCGATTTGTTGATGCTGATTTGAAATTCGATGGATAAGGCACTGCGCCAGTGTCCAACCTGACGCGCCGCCTCCCGGCACACCCAATCGCCGATTTCGACGATCATGCCGGTTTCCTCGGCAACGCGGATAAATTCGTAAGGATCGATCAGCCCGCGTGTCGGATGCTGCCAGCGGATCAGCGCCTCCGCCTTGCGGATACCCCCCGTCGCCAGTTCTATGATCGGCTGGTAGTACAGGCGGAACTGGTTGTCGGCGAGCGCGCCGCGCAAATCGTTGATCAAGCGCATTCGAACCTGAGCGTTTTCCTGCAGCGAGGGCGTGAAATAGTGGTAACGGTTGCGGCCTTGTTGTTTGGCGACATACATGGCCTGATCGGCGCTTTTGATCAACGCTTCCAGGGTATCGGCATCCTTCGGATACAGGGTGATACCGATGCTGGCCGATGACTGGAACACTTCATCGCCCAACAGGAACGCCTCGGACAGGTTGTGCAGGATAGCCCGCGCAACCCGTTCCACGCCGTTCAGTTCTTCCAGGTTGCTCAGAATGATCGTGAATTCATCCCCGCCGAGACGGGCCACGGTATCGTAGTTTCGTACGCAACAGCTCAACCGTTGAGACACTTGCTTCAGAAGTTCGTCGCCCATATTATGACCGAAGGTATCGTTGACCTCCTTGAAACGATCCAGATCGAGAAATATCAACGCAAACGGCAAACCGGTGCGATCGGCTTTATTGATCTCCTGTTGCAGGCGGTCATGGAACATGCGGCGATTGGGCAACCCGGTCAGCGGATCGAAGTGGGCTTGCTGCCAGATCAGTTCTTCATCCTTTTTCTTTTGTGTGATATCCGAAAACAATGCGACCCGGCGATGGGCAACGCCATCGTCGTTATAGATAGTATTGATGAGCAGCCGTTCGGCGTAAACTTCGCCGTTCTTGCGCTGGTTCCAGATTTCGCCCCCCCAGTGGCCGGTGCTGTTCAGATCCCGCCACATGGCTTGATAAAACGCAATGTCATGCCTGCCGGATTTGAGTATGTTGGGTTTTTTGCCGATGACTTCATCCGGGCTGTAGCCCGTCAATGAAGTGAAAGCCGGGTTGACGCTGATGATGGTTGCATCCGCATCGGTAATCGTCATGCCTTCGCTGCTGCTCTGAAACACCAGCGATGCCAGACGCATTTCTTCTTCGACCCGTTTACGTTCGGTAACATCCACCGCCATGGTGATGGCCAGACGCCGTCCATCCGGCAACGTCGCCAAAGACCCGCTGCGAAAATCCCAGAAGAGATGATTACCGTTGGCGGCGCGCAGTTTTTGTTCGTCCAGCGGGTTCCAGTCGTCCTCGGCAAACTGCCGCTCGATTTCACGCTCCCGCTCTTCGAGCGTCTGCTCGCCAAAGGCTCTGACCAGCCAGTCTTTGATAGTGGCGATGTCGCGCCGGGCATAGCCGGTCAATTCCGTCCACATATGATTGAGCAGCACCACTTCGCCATCGTCGGCGTGCAGCATGATCGGAATCGGCGCGTCGGTCAATGCCAGCCGGAAACGCTTTTCGCTCTCCATGGAAGCCAGACGCATCGCTTCGCTGCGCGCCAGTTCGCGCATGGCGATCTGACGGTTGTTATAGAGATCGAGAAAAATACCTGCCTTGGATAACAGTATGATGTCATCAACCGGTTTATGGATATAGTCGACGGCGCCGGCCTCATAGCCACGCAACTGATGTTCTTGATCTTCGTAAGTCGCGGTGACGAAAATAATCGGTATGTGTCTGGTGGACGGCTCATCTTTCAAAAACCGGGCGACTTCGTAGCCATCCATGCCCGGCATATCGACATCCAGCAGGATAACAGCGAAGTCATGGTCGATGCACAAGGCCAATGCTTCGTTGCCGGAGGCGGCCTCTATCGCATCGCAATTCAAGCGATTGAGCAGCTTGCGCATCGCGACGAGATTGGCGCGAACGTCGTCAACGACCAGTATTTTAGGTTTTTCCAACATAATCAACGGGTTTTTGGGGGAACCGAACAAAGCAGGCCCAATTCCGTCGCCAACGCATCCAGCGGCAATACCTTATCGGCAGCGCCTGTGGCGATGGCGGCTTTGGGCATGGTATCGGCATAAGCGCCGCGCGGATCCTGAACCAGGGTATATCCGCCCGCCTTCTTGACGGCCTCCAGTCCCAGCGCGCCATCGCTGTTGGCTCCGGTAAGAACAATACCGGCAAGCTTCTCGCGGTAGGCGTCGGCAGCGGAGTAGAACAAAACGTCGATGGACGGCCTGACAAAACAGACGCGCTCATCCACCGAGAGCGCGAAACTGCGATCGGCTTCGATCAACAGGTGGTAGTTGGGCGGAGCCACGTAAACGTGACCGGACAAAACAGGTTCCCGTTCATACGCTACGCTCACCGGGAACCGGCAACGCCTGGCGAGCAAGGCGGGCAGAAGATGATTACCGTCGGGAGCGGTATGAGCGACGATAATCACCGCCGACGCGCATTCCGGGGGCAGGGCTTGCAGCACGACGCACAACGCGTCCAGCCCGCCCGCCGAGCAGCCGATCGCTATTGCTTCGGCAGTACGATGCGTATATTGAATCTCGGGAACATCGTTGTTATAGGTAGATAATGCCATCTATGCGTGAATACCGTTTTTTCTATAAATCATGGCCACGCGATCGACAGGAGCGAACAGGCTTTGCGCTTCCACCGTACGCAGGCTTTCGCGCGTACCCAGGCAAAGAAAACCGCTCCGCGCCAGGCTTTCGTGAAACAGCCCCAACACATGCTTTTGCAGTTCGTTGTCGAAATAGATCAGCACGTTACGGCACAATATGAGTTGAACTTCGCAGAATACGCCGTCGGAAACCAGGTTGTGGTGGGCAAAGACAATTCTGCTGCGCAAGCGCTCGTGAATACGGAAAAAACCGGCATTGGCGACGTAGTAATCGGAAAACCTCGCCCTGCCTCCGGCGTGTTGATAGTTTCTTTGGTACTCGGGTAAACTTTGCATGGAAAAAATGCCATCCTCCGCGTTATGCAGGGCTTTTTCGTTAATATCGGTCGCGTAGATTTGCGCGCGCTCCAGCAAGCCCTCTTCGTCCAGCATGATGGCCAGCGAATAGACCTCTTCGCCTGTTGCGCACCCCGCCTGCCAGACATTGAAACGCGGATGGGTTTTCAGCACCGGCAGCACGTTCTCGCGCAATGCCTTGAACACATGCGGATCACGGAACATTTCCGTGACCGGAACCGATAACTGGGCAATCACCTCGGCCAGATAATCTTCATCCCGCAACAGTCGAGGAATGAGTTCCGCCAGAGTGCTGTACGGAGTGGCGGCCAGCGTCGCCAATACGCGCCGTTTTAACGAAGCTTTCGCATAATGGCGGAAGTCATAACCGTAGCGCCGAAACAAGGCATCGAGAAACAAATGAATTTCGATGTCCTGAATTCTGGATTCTTCCATCATGGCTTATCGGCTGGACTTGCGGTCAGGTGTAGTCGCATCATCTCGAGCAAATCATCGATGTTGACCGGTTTCGACAGGTAGTCGCTGGCGCCCGCGTCCAGGCATTTTTCGCGATCCCCCATCATCGCCTTGGCTGTGAGCGCGATAATCGGCAGCGTCCGGAAGCGCGCCTGCTTGCGTATTTCGCGTATCGTCGCATAGCCGTCCATCACCGGCATCATGATATCCATCAGCACGAAGTCTATATCAGGCCTTCCATCCAGTTGACCGAGCGCCTTGGCCCCATCCTGAGCCATCAGCACATTCAGTCCCTTGGCGCGCAGCACCTTGGAAAGGGCAAAGGTGTTGCGCATGTCGTCGTCGACGATCAGCACGGTGCTGCCTGCAATGTCTTTCTCTTTGTCGTTCAGAGTATGCATCTGCTGCTGCGATGGCGGCAGGCTGCTCCGGACGCTGTGCAGGAACAGCGTCACCTCGTCCAGCAAACGATCCGGGGAACGGGCGCCCTTGATAACGATACTGTCGGTGTATTCGCTCAATGTAAGCGTGTCCTCTTCCGATAAGTCATGGCCGGAATAGACGATGACGGGCGGCATAATCAGGCGCTTGCCGGCACACTGCTCCAGCAAGGCCAGGCCGCTGATATCCGGCAGCCCCAAATCCAGGATCATGCAGTCGAACAGTTCGCCTTTTTCCAGACGCGCCAGAGCGCCTTCACCGCTCGTTTCAGACACAATCTCGGCGTCGACGTTGCCCAGCAGGGAGGCCACGGCCTTGAGACTACCCGCGTCGTCGTCGACCAGCAGTATCCGCCGGTGGCTGGAAATCGCGAAGTGGCGTATGCGTTCGAAGGCGATTTCGATCTGTTCCTTGCTGACCGGTTTGGTCAAATAGCCCACCGCGCCCATCTCCATCCCGCGCAGCCTTGAGTCGGCAGCCGACATGAAATGCACCGGGATATGGCGGGTTTCGGACTGCTGTTTCAGCCGCTCCATCACAGTCCAGCCGTCCATCCGCGGCAGACCGACGTCCAGCACGATGCCGGTGGGCCGGTATCGTTTGGCCAGTTCCAGTCCGATGACGCCGTCCTCGGCGACCAGACATTTGAAACCGCGCTTGCGGGAAAGGTCGCGCACGATTTTGGCAAAAGCTTCATCGTCCTCGACCACCAGTATCGTTTCGTCCCTGGGGGTAATGCTGTCGCGGTCATCCGTGACTTTCTGCTGCGTAACCGGAACAGGGTTATCGATCGCGTCCGGCGTTGCGGTCCGGGATGCGAGAGGACGGGTAACCGCTGACCGGCCGGCCGACGCCGGCGGCACCAACGGCAGAACCAGCGTGAAGCTGCTGCCCTGGCCCTCAACACTGGCTACGGTGATATCTCCGCCCAGCAGTTGCGCCAGTCTGCGGGAGATGGTCAAACCCAGACCGGTGCCGCCATAGCGGCGGCTGGAGCTCCCATCCGCCTGCTCGAAGGCCTGGAAGATCGAGTCGATCTTGCCGGCAGGGATACCGATACCGGTGTCGGCGATTTCGATCGCAATGGCTTCATCAACAACTAATCCGTTGCAGGCGGACGCGCCCGGTGCGAGCGCTCGCTTGATGCGTATGGCGACGCCGCCGTTTTCGGTGAATTTGATCGCGTTGCCGAGCAGATTATTGACGATCTGATCGATCTTGCCGGGATCGCTGCACAGCGTTTTCGGAAGATCGCTATCCGCCTTTACGGTCAAAGTCAAACCTTTAACCTCCGCCAGCAGCCGGAAACGTTGCAGCAGCGACGTGGTGAAACCATCCAGATCGATATCGACGGCTGCAACTTCCATCTTGCCGGCTTCCACCTTGGACAGATCGAGGATGTCGTTGATCAGACGCAGCAACGAGGTTCCACTTTCATGAATGATACTCGCCGACTCCACCTGATCGTCGCTCAGATTACCTTCTTCGTTGTCCTTTAACGATCGGGAGAGAATCAGCAGGCTATTCAGCGGAGTGCGCAATTCATGCGACATGTTGGCCAAAAATTCGGATTTATAACGGCTGGCGGTATCGCGTTCGAACGCGCGTTTGTCGGCCTCGGCGCGCGCGTCTTCCAGCAGCCTGGCCTGTTCCTCCAGGCCTCGGCCTTTTTCTTCCAGTTCCTCGTTGGTGGCCTGCAGTTCCTCGCGCTGGGCTCTCAGTTCCTCTTCCGAAGCGCGCAGTTCCTCGGCTTGCTGTTGCAGGCCATCGGTCTTGCGCCGGAGTTCTGCATTGACAAGCTGGAGCTGATCGCTCTGGGCGCGCAATTCTTCTTCCGAAGCGCGCAATTCCTCCGCCTGTTGCTGGGTTTGCTCCAGCAGCTCCCGGGTGCGAAAATTGCGTTGGAGAATATCCAGGTTGAGCGCTATCATCGGCAGCGCTTCGTCGATCAGGGTTTGCTGATCGGGGGTGTAGGGCTGGAACGCGCCGATTTCGAGCACCGCCAGCACCTGCCCCTTGGACAGCACCGGCGCCACCAGTATGGCACGCGGCGGCGCCTCGCCGATACCCGAAGTGATGCAGGCGTAATCGTCCGGCACCTCGGTGAGTATGATACTGGCGCGTTCCAGCGCGCATTGTCCGACCAGACCCTCGCCCAACTTAAACGTGGTCGCAAGATGGCGGCGCTTCTTCAGACCGTAGCTACCCAGGAGCTCCAACTGCTGACGGGCTTCGTTCCAACAATAAAAAACCCCGGCGCCGCCCCCGACGGCGGGAACCAGCAAAGCTGTCGCTTGCCGGGCAAAATCGAGCGGGGTGGTTGCCGATTGCAGATTCGAACTGATTTCAGCAATCGTGCTCTTGATCCAGCGCTGGCCGTTAAGCTTTACTGCCGCCTCCTTGAAGACCTGAACCGCGCACGCCATTGCGGTCAACTCGGAGCGGCCCTCGCGCAAGGGGATATCCACCGATAATTCGCCCGCCGCCAACCGGGTCATGCATAAGCGTAATTGTTCGATCGGCCGGGTAATGCTGCGAATGATGGCCCAGATAGTCAACAGGCCCAGCGCGGCGAGCCCCAGCACTGCGGCGCCGATGCGTGTGTAGGCCTGTTTTTTTTCGGCTTCCGCGGACTCGCGAAACGATTTGGCCTTGGCGCGAGCAAAGGTGAGGATATCCTGAAGCTTTTTTTCGACTTCGTTGGCGTACACGCGCCGCTCGGGTTCGAGCCGGCTGATGGCCTCAAGCTGGTCTCCCGTTCGCTCCATCTCCAGCGTCTTTTCGAGCAGCCGCCGCCAGTTCTGCAATGCGCGCGTTAATTGGATAACATCTTCCGGCGGTCCGAGATACTGAGAACGTATCACTTGCAGATGAACGTCCAGATCCTGATCCCTGTTGCCGATATTGCGCCTGAGCTCCTGGGGGTCCTGCAGCGGGTTGGTCCGGGTCAAATCCCGGATGTCGCGCTGTATGGATACGACATCGATTTTGGCCTGCTGTGTTTCGTCGACTACCCGCAACGGATGATCGCTGAGAAGGTTCATCAGGGTCGTCAGGGCGGTAGCGCTTTGCAGCGCCAATCCGCCCACAATGCCCGCCAGCATCAGCAAGGAGCCGAAGCCTATGATCAGGCGCGAGGAAATCTTTAAACTATTGATCATATAGTTATTTTTATGGATCAGTTTTTTGGGGGAGGGGGCAAAGCGACCGACTGTCTGATTTGGGTATTCTATATCGAAAAATAACGGTATTCACTGTCTTTCGTATGGTCGTAGAGCGGGCGGCGGCTTTTGCCCGTTCGCACCCTGGTTTTTCATGCGCGGGTTATCCCCTTGGCAATTCAAATCAGTGTCGACTGGATACCGGCACGAACCCGCCCGGAGCGGATTTGCATTTACCCGCAGGGCGTCGACAGGACGGCCCGGCATGGACCCCTGCCGGTATAACGGCAAGGAAGCTGAATAGTACCGCTATTCTTATTCAGGAAATCTCGCGCAGACGCTGTTACGTCCGGCATGCTTCGCATTATACAAAGCGTTATCCGCACGATTCAGGATTGCATCAATATGGGGATCATCCGCAGCCAGACTGGTCACGCCTATGGATGTGGTGAAGTGAAGCATAGGCTCGCCCTCAATGGGAGTTTCCGCGGCAGCGACAGCCTGACACAAGCGCCCGGCGATTTCGAAAGCCTTGTCGTCCCCGGTTTCCGGCAGCATGATGGCGAACTCCTCTCCGCCGAGCAGGCCCATTACATCTACCTCGCGCATGAGTCCCCGGCAAACCTGTACCAGTTTTTTTAAGAACCGCATCGCCTACCTGATGACCGTAGGTATCATTGACGCCTTTGAAATAATCCAGGTCCAGCATGAGCATGGACATTTCTCCGCCGTAATGGCGAAGACGTATAAACTCCTGTGCGGCATGCGCCAGAAAATATCTCCGGCTATCGCAACCGGTGAGCACATCGGTATTGGCTTGCTCCTCAAGTTTGCTTTGCAGTTCCTTACGCTCGGTAATATCTTGAATAAAGACCAGTATTTTCGCTGAATCGCGTTCTTGAATATCCTGAATAGTACCAATGATTTTCGTCAGCCTGCTGTCGACAGAAGAAAATACTTCGCCTTTTCCATGAACCACACGCACTTTGCCGCTTTTCAAAATGATTCTATACTCAATATCAAAGCTGTTTCCTGCCTGAACCGAACTGAGGTGATTTGCAACCCGCTCCCTGTCGTCAGGACGTACGGTCTGCAAAAAAGCGGCCTGGTTCGCCATTAGTCCGTGAGGATCTACACCCAGAATGCGGCACATCTCTTCGAAACAAATGAAACGGCCTGATTTTATATCCCACTCCCAATGCCCCAGGTGGGCAAGGGCCTGAGCCATCTTCAGGCTTTCCTCGCTCATCCGGAGAGACTCTGCAATGCTTTTCATTCGCTGTATGGTATGGCTCAGCGCGATATGGGTTTTAACTCGCGCAATGACTTCTTCTTTTTGAAACGGCTTGGTGATGTAGTCGACGCCGCCACCCAGAAAGGCTCTCACTTTTTCGTCCATATCGGAGGCCGCTCTGATAAAGATCACGGGAATATCCTTCAGCCGCTCGTCTTGCTTGATCCGCCGGCAAACCTCGAAGCCGCTCATGCCCTGCATGCGAATATCCAGCAGGATCAGCTCCGGCGCCTCGACCATTATGGAACGCAACGCCAGTTCGCCGTTGTTAAAGGGGCGAACAACATGGTCATCAGCCGTTAGAATATCTTTCAGCAGCTTCAGTGCGGCCGGTTCGTCGTCGACAATGAGAATGTTACCGATCATGGTTTTGTTTTGCGTCCTGATGGTAAGAGGCAGCAGTTTCCAGCGAGTTGAGAATAGGCAGGTAATTAAAAGCCGTCACATGACGTGCGAGGACTTTGGCGAGCGCGACATCCTGCTGCTCTATGCGAAGCAGGAGCTGGGCAAGCTGGTCGGGTATTACCCAAAACCAGGCCAGCTCCCAGCTCGCGGCGTAAAATTTCCGGCAGTTTCGCGAGTGACGAAGAGGGTAGCGCTGAATCGGCCTCGACCTGTACGGCTTGAACGTGAACGAAATGTACGCCGAGCTGCCGCGTCATGCAGTCGAATATCTCGGCAGGACGGTAAGGCTTGCGTACGAAGTCATCCATGCCAGCCGACAGCATTTCCTCGCGTTGCTCGGCAAACGCCGAAGCGGTGACGGCTGCTATCTTCACATCCTTGCCGCCGGGCAGCGAGCGGATGCATTGCGTCGCTTCGAGTCCGTCCATGACAGGCATGCGTCGGTCCATCCAGATAAAATGCGGTCGAAAGCTTTGAAATAACGCCACACCCTCGGCGCCATTTTCAGCCACCTTTACCGTAAACCCCGCATCCTTCAGCAGCCGCTGCAACAACAATTGATTTTCCAACTGGTCTTCGACAATCAGAATGCGATAGTCGGCCTGGCCGGACTCCAGCCCGACCACCTTGCCCTGCGCCGACTCAGAAGATATCAGAGCGGCTTCCTCGGCGCGTTTACCCAGCATGTCGATGATATCGTGCACCAAAGCGCCGCGGTCAAATGCTACGACCTCCAAAGCTACCCGACCGGCCTCTATTTTGGCCATATCGAACACATCGTTAATAAGGCTGAGCAAATGTCCGCCGCTACGATTGATAATATCGAGGTTTTCGCGCTGCCCCCTCGGTAACGGCGGGGTCGTTGCGCATCAGCTCGGAAAAACCGAGTATGGCGTTCAGCGGCGTGCGCAGTTCATGGCTCATGGTAGACACACGCTCTTTGCCCTGTTGGCGGCCTTGGCCTGCTCCTGCGCTTTTATTGCGCGTGCCTGAGCGCGGCGCATCGCTTCCGCAACACCGGAAATCCTGGTGCCGGTACAAACAAACACCGCCACGCCAAGCCAGTCGGCAGGCTGGTCGATAAAGGGATGCACAACGAGCAGCGGCCATAAGAATACCGCAGTGAGGCAGGCGAGCGCCGTTGCCAGCAAACCGGCGGAAAGTCCGCCGTAGATCGCAACAACCATCACCGCAGGGTAGAAAGTCAGCCAGACCAGGGTTGATCCAAGCGCCTGTAGAGGCCATACTCTCAGCGCGGCGGCCAAAGCCTCAAGCACTATTGCGATGGCATAACGCGACCATGCGAAACGAAAAAATCGTTGTTGCAGATTCATGTCTTCGATCTGCGCCTGACCAGGTTTTTATAGCAACCGCTGCTTCGGCATGCAGCAAGCGCTGTTTTAATTTGAGGGAGGAGGACAATCGACGTCATTGATTATTGCTTAAAATACTCGCCCGGTGATTCTATCTCACCACGTTGCGCATTAACCACCGGCTTCGGCCAAAAACCACGATGAAGGCTTGCCACGGCAAAGGATAAACCACACACTATAGTTTAAAGTGGTAGTATTTGGGCAGTTTAGGCTGCCAGGAGTAGCAACTTGGAAACATTTTCCGCCAGCATCTGGCCTATCGCGACTGTAGCCGGCGTATTTTTACTGGTATTGGCGCTTTGGCTGCGCAGCAGCGGCAAAAATAAACTGGCCCGGATGGTATACCAAAAAAAAGTCGAGCTGTTTACCGAGGCAGAACAACGGTTTTTTCGCGCGCTACAGGAAGCCGTCGCCAACGATTACCTCATTTTCAGTAAAATACGCATCGCGGACATCATCAGCCCGAAAAGAGGTTCTGCAGGGCAGGATACGGTAGAAGCATTCACGGTAATCGCTGCGCAGTGTTTCGATTTCATATTGCTGGAACCGAACAGCCTCACAATAGTCTGTGTAGTTATGGCTGCGGAAAAAATCGACTCCGCGAAACAGGAAAAGCTGCAAACCATTTGCGATGCCGCCGGCTTGCCGCTGGCCTTTTTCAATCTCAGGAACGCCTATGCCGTCCGAAAGATCAGGGATCAGATATTGCAGTTATTGCAGGATACGCCATTAACTTTTACCGAATCTTACGGGCGTATCGAACCGCATATCAGTAATCTGGAAGACATACAATTATAAGCATCCGTTTGCCAACACGTCTCTAATAGGAGGAAAACACCATGGGCATAGGTATTTGGGAATTGGTACTACTTTTTTTAATCGTGCTGCTGGTTTTCGGCACCAAGCGTCTGCGCAGCGTGGGCGGCGATCTCGGCAGCGCCATACGCAGCTTTCGCAGCGCCATGCACGAAGAACCGGGCAAGCAGGAAGAAAGTCCTGCGCAGCAGGCTCACACCATAGACGGTGAAGCCCACGTCGAAAAGAAATAAGCATCAATCGAATCAAGCGGAACGCACATGTTCGAAGTTGGATTCTGGGAGCTGGCCCTGGTCGGCGTGGTCGCATTAGTGGTGTTCGGCCCCGAACGCCTGCCGCGCGTTGCGCGCGAAACCGCTCTGTGGGTACGCAAGGCGCGAACGATGATGGCTTCAGTCAAGGAAGAAATCAATCATGAACTGGATTTGCAGGATTTGAAGCAAAGTCTGCTCGAGCAAAAAAAACTGCCGAATACGGCAACGGACAACCTGAATCAAAACATTCTCAGACGCAGACAAGCGACTGAAATTCTGGCCGAACAATTCGAGCCCGGGGAAGCCGCTCCCGAAAAAGAACCGCATGACTGACCATCAAGACAACGACCAGCCCTTTATCGCGCATCTCGTCGAACTGCGCGACCGCCTGCTGCGCTCGATAGGGATTGTACTGCTGCTGTTTTTCGGACTCGCCTACTGGGCCAATCCGATTTACACGTATCTGGCCGGGCCCTTGTTGAAGCATATGCCCGCAGGCTCGCAAATGATCGCGATAGAGGTCGCGTCGCCGTTTCTGACGCCGTTCAAGCTGACGCTGATGGTCGCGCTTTTTGCATCGGTGCCATGGATACTGTATCAGGCCTGGGCCTTTGTCGCGCCAGGTCTCTACCGGCACGAGCGCAAGCTGATTTTGCCGCTGCTGGTATCCAGCACGCTGCTGTTTTACGGCGGCATGGCTTTCGCCTACTATGTGGTCTTTCCGCTGATATTCGGTTTCATGACCGCCGCCGCGCCGCAAGGCGTGGTGGTGATGACGGATATCACCCAATACCTCGACTTTATCCTGACCATTTTTTTTGCGTTCGGCGTCGCTTTCGAAGTGCCGATCTTCACCATACTGCTGGTGTGGAGCGGCGTGGTATCGCGCGAGGATCTGGCCGAAAAACGCCCTTACGTCATCGTCGGCGCGTTTGTAATCGGCATGGTGTTGACGCCGCCCGACGTCGTTTCGCAAACGCTGCTTTCCATTCCGATCTGGCTGCTGTTCGAAGTAGGCCTGATATTTTCACGGTTTTTTGTACGGGAAGCCGAGACGCCGCCCGCTGACACGCCTACGCTCGAAAACAGCGCCCCGGATGAAAAAGACCCCTACGACCCTGGAGCTTCATTGCCATGACTTCCGCTGGAAAATTTTCACTGTATGATCGTTTCCGCTCGCAATCGAGCCTGATACAAATTTTAATCGTCGTATCGTCCGTGCTGTTTATCGGCACAGCCATACTGAGTTATTTGTATTTTTTTATTAATCCGATCGTCGCCTATGCGTCGCTCGCCAGCATACTGGCCGGCCTGGCTACCGGCGTAGGGGCCCTGCCCGCGTTGTTATTCCGCGAGATCAAGCAAAAGCTGCTGCTCACCATGCTGGGCGGCGCTGCCGGGGTGATGCTGGCCGCCACCTCTTTTTCTCTGATCGTGCCTGGCATACATTACGGCAATGAAATCTGGCCCGGCAAGGGCGTGGTTATCATGGCCGCAGGCATCCTGGTTGGCGCGCTGTTCCTGGAGCTCAGCGACCGTTATCTTCCGCTGCACCGCTTTCTGCTGCAGCGCGAAGACCAGGACGGTTCGCTGCGCAAAATCTGGCTGTTTATCGGCGCGATCGCGCTGCACAATTTCCCGGAAGGCGCTGCAGTAGGCATCAGCTTCGGCTCCAACGATTGGCATAACGGCACTGCGCTTGCCATCGCGGTCGCCTTGCAGAACATCCCGGAAGGTCTTGCCGTGGCGCTCCCGCTGGTCGGGCTCGGCTATCCGCGCCGCCAGGCGGTAACGATCGCGGCGCTGACCGGTCTGGTCGAGCCGGTCGGCGGATTCCTTGGCATTTCTGCAGTTTCCGCCTTTTATCCGCTGTTATCCGGCGGCATGGCCTTCGCCGCAGGAGCGATGCTGTTTGTAATCAGCGACGACATCATTCCGCGCACGCAGTCGCAGGGAAAATCGCGTTCGGCTACCTTTGCATTGCTGATCGGTTTCGTCGTGATGATGATGCTCGACAACATGCTGGTTTAACCGGTGAGTTGTCTTTTTCCGCAAAGTCTGCCCGGTTGGACATCGAATACGCTTGCGGCGGCCGGCCATTGGGCCGCGCCGGCCGGCAGCAGCTTCGCACTGGTATTACTGGCTGAAATCGGCGACAAAAGCCAGCTGGTATGCATGACCCTGGCCGCCAGATTTCGCGCGCTGCCGGTTTTATCCGGCGCTGCTTCGGCATTTGCCGTGCTGAATCTTCTCGCGGTGGTTTTCGGCAGTGCCATTTCCGAAACACTTCCGCATGTCTGGGTGGGAATGGCGGTCGCCGCGCTGTTCATTGCTTTCGGATTGCGCTCGCTGTTTAGCCTGGACCAGGAAGACAATACGCCGGACAAACCGGAAACCGGCTATCGCAGTCTGTTTCTGACCGTATTTTTTCTTATCCTGGTCGCCGAATTCGGCGACAAAACCCAGCTTGCCGTGGCCGGGATGAGTACTTATCTATCAGCGGCGCCGGTCTGGACCGGCGCCACATTGGCATTGATGATCAGCACCTGCCTGGGAGTCTGGATAGGGCGTTCGCTGTTGACCCGGCTGCCGCTGAGCTGGCTGCATCGGATCAGCGGCGTGATTTTTCTGGGATTCGGCTTCTACGCGGCCTGGCATGTGCATACCGAACTTCCCATACCCGATTGGAACGTTTGGTTTAGCCGTTAATTCGTCATGCCCTTATCAGCTCCCCGCCCCATAGTTCTCTGCTTTTCCGGCCATGATCCGGTCGGCGGCGCAGGCGTACAGGCGGATATCGAAACCATCTCCCGCTTAGGCTGCCATGCCTGCACCGTAATTACCGCGCTGACGGTACAGGATAGCGCCGATGTGCATTCGATACTTCCACTGGATACTACGCTGTTTCTTCAACAGGCACGCTGCGTCATTGCGGACATGCACCCCGATGCGGTCAAAATCGGCCTGCTGGGCAGCGCGGACATGGCCGCTTCGGTAGCATCTTTACTGAGAGAGCTGCCTGAAATACCCGTAGTGCTCGATCCGGTACTGGCGGCCGGCGGCGGCTACGAACTGGCCGGAGAAACGCTACAGAACACACTGGTTGAACAACTGTTGCCGCTTACAACGGTACTCACGCCCAACACGTACGAAGCCGCCCGCCTGTCAGGGCTAACTGGCAAGGCGCCGGATAGCAACGCCTGCGCTGCCCGGCTATTGGCGCACGGTTGCCGCCATGTGCTTATCACCGGCACCCATGCTCCCACGAATGCGGTGATCAATCGCCTGTACAGCAGCGCCCGGACGGACAACGAACACACTGCATGGCGCTGGGACAGACTGCCCCATTCCTACCACGGCTCCGGTTGCACGCTGGCAGCGGCAATTGCTGCGGGGCTGGCAACGGGTCTTGATGCCGAAGCGGCTTGCGAACAGGCGCAAGACTACACATGGCGTGCGCTTTCCTGCGGATATCGCCCCGGTCAAGGACAGCATCTGCCCAACCGGATCGGGAAAATTAAGAGGTAATGTTTTATGGTCGAGTAAGGAAGCGCTGATTTAATCCATCGACAAGCCATCAAAAAACAAATCGAAACCCATTGGTTAAACCAGCGTAACGGTCAAAACCCTGAAACCTGCTCTGGCAGCGCACGCAAAAGGATCGGGGGCCGCTCCGCCGAATCCGCTTTTATTTCGTCGAAACGGCTGCGATTGCTCTGCATAGGCGAATACGCTATGCTTTTCGAACCTTCCGAAACGGCTTGTTCGCAACGCGCAGGGCTGAATCAACGTAGCGTATCAACCCATTGCCGCTTTTGGCAGGACAGCAACGAATATGAATAATCGCTTTAGTTTTTTTTGGGTTGCAGGCGTTTTACTGATGCTCGGACAGCATGAAGCCAGCGCTGCCGGCTTTAAGCCTTGCGGACTGGCGGAAGTGCTGGCCTATGTCGGAACGACCACGCCGGCGCTGGCGGGGAAAACACCCGCCAAAATTGCTGATGGAAAGACAATCCCCGGCGAACAGACGGCGAAGTTTCCGCCCGTAGCCGATACCGCTACGGCAATAACGAATGCGTCGAAACTTTCGACGATTGCCCTACCGTCAGGAAAAACCTCGCTGCAGGAGTTGACGCCGGACGAGATCGACGCAATAGCATCCAAAACATTCTATAACTTGTTTATTCGCCCGCCAATTTATACGCCGACCAATCAAGCGCCCACAGAGGCGCAAGTGACGAGATTGCCGGGTACTTTGGCCGGTGACCGCTGTACCGCGCCGAGCAAAGGGAGTCCGGGTTACGATGCGACGCAGAAAAAAACTCAAATTATCGGAACGACGGAAACCAGTTATTTTCCGAGCTGTGAGTCGTATTTTAGCTTCGAAAACATCAAAAAAGCCCTGGATTTCGGCAAAACGCATCAAAATGCGGAACTCAAAAAAGCCTTTAGCGAATTTGCCTGCAAGCCGGGAACCACCACAACCGAGCGCTTGAGCGAAGTGGCGGCGTTTTTTGCCAATATCGCTCAGGAAACGACCGGGGGCGGCAGCAGCAACTCTCCGGCCTATACGGGAGTCGCCTATGCCTTTTCTTTTTTTCCTACTCCGAAGCCTCGTGTTTCGGGGTTTGCAAGCAGGGCGCCGTTTATAGGCGTCCGACTCAGCAGGAAATAACGGCTTCGAACGGTGAGGTAAAAAGCACTTGGTGGGCGTGCGACGCCGAGCCTCCCGGAAAAACCGCGTGGTTTGTGACGACAAATGATGCAACGAAAGATCAATATGCGAGTTCCTGTCCCGGCATGGGCATAGAAAACGGCGGTTATTTCGGCAGAGGCCCGAAGCAATTAACCTACGCCGGCAATTACGGTTGGGCGGGTAAGACGCTTTATCCCGCTACCCCGGATATCTTCCTTAATGACCCGAATAAAATTATAGCCGATCCGGTTATCGGTTGGGAGGCAGGTCTGGCCTACCAGCTTGTTTCATATACCGAACAGGGAACCACATATACCAAGCCGACTATGACGCAAGCGGTGAACCAGCAAGCCTTTACCGGTTTGAACTATAACAATGACGTCGGGGATTGGGGGTTCGGACAAACCATCAACGTCATCAACGGCGGAGTCGAGTGCGTGACGAATGTGGAATCGGACGATACGCGCGTAAAACAATTGGGCCGGTTCAATAACTATATTGAACTGATGGTGAGGTTCGGCGTCGACATCAAAGGTGTCACTGTCACAAATCAAATTCCCGCTGACGCCAAGCTTGCAACGAATGCCGCCGATCCGAAAAACTACAGTGTAGACGACTTAAAATACAATATCTATTTAAGAAGAACCAAGACCAGCGGCGATTGGGGAGAGGTTCTATGGATGACCGCGCCGCTGGCGGATCTTTTCAACGATAAAAAGTCCGTTCCCTGGGGGCCTTATTACCTGTATTACAACGATCCCGAAGAAACGCGGGAAGTTCCAGCCGCTTCCAAACTGACGCCGCCAGAATCAAAGTTTACATCTGCTGCTAATATTGCCGAACGCGTCGATTGCTGGGGGTATACACCGTACAATAAAGCGACTAAAAAAGCGGCCACCCAATAAGTTGTTGCTGATCCGTTCGTTATAATCGCCGGCGGGAAGCAGTTTCGCCGCAGATGAATGGACTCCGTGATGGTACGCAAGAGTGTCCCGATTGATTTTTTTACCTTGATTGCTACTGAATACTACGGGCAAACATTTACACGTTCTTCGATCAGTTGTTTGATCCGCCAACTGTACGCTATGGACCGGAAGTGTTGTAATTCACTGGATTTTTCGCAAGAAAAACTTCATACAAAGCGGCATCGTAGCTTGGGCCGCTCGGGGTTGCCTCGGTGGGAATACATGCAGAGACAGTGGAGCTTCTCGACCGGGCGCACCGTCAATACCTACCTCACCCGCCGGCATCAGCACCCGTTCGCGCATACCGGTCCAGCAGAAGGATTTTTTATTTGGAATGTCAGAGTCGAATCCCAAGCCATTATCGCTCACTTCCAGCAGGTAATCGCGCCCACACCGTCGCATCATGACTCCCACACTGCTCGCGTAAGCAGAGCGAATGATAATGGTGAGCGATTCATGGACGATACGAAATACAGCAATTGACCGGTCTTCGTCCAACCTGATGCTTTTCTCGTCAACATGCAACCGGCAAGAGACGACGCCGTTAAGCTTGTTAAAGTCACCCAGCGGCCATTCGAGAGCCGATTGTATACCCAGGGCAATCGCGCTATGTTGATCAAAAAATCAATAACTTACGATAATGAAATTTTTAATTTGCTTGCTACGGAATGACTTTGCATTCTAATTGAGCTTAAAACGTCGTAATTTTTGAGATTAAATCTAAAAATTCGGTTTACTCATCATAAATAGCGAAACATTACAAGCGCAATGATTGCTACCAGTTTCTAAAAATCAATACGTTAGCGCTGCAACATAGCACGATTGCCCTGATTGTATACCCATGTCAAGCACCGCAGGCCATAGTTCGGACGATAATTACGCATCTCATGGATGGTTTAGTCCACCAGCCCTATCGAACCCTGTCAGTGTTCCAATAGCGCAAGAGACAGCTGTACCTCACCGCGTTTTCGACTAGAATACCGCGTGGCTAGAAGTGAAAACTGCTGCAAGCGCAACAATACGCCTACCCATTTGCCAACTTGACCGCAACATAATCGTGACTGACTCTGACTCCGTTTTTTTTCCGCCCGAATGGGCGCATCAATACGCCGTACTGCTGGCCTGGCCTTACGCGGAGGGCGATTTCAGCCCATGGCTCATGGACGTGGAGCAGACTTATTTACTGATTGCCGCAGCCGTCAGTCAACGCCAGAGACTGATCATAGCCTGCCATGACGAAAAACTGCAGCAGCGCGTTGAGCGGCTACTGGACGAACACGGCATACAGGCGGACAGAATCGCGTTAGTGGTGCTGCCCTACAACGATGTTTGGGTTAGAGACACCGCGCCGATAACGGTAGACACCACCGATGCGGTCCGCTTTCTGAATTTCCGTTTCAACGCCTGGGGCGGTAAATACGAACATGCCGACGATGCGTCATTGGCGGGGCGCCTGCATGCTTCGGGAGTCCTGGGCAGCCACCCGATTCAGCACATCGATTTCGTTCTCGAAGGCGGCAGTCTGGAAACCGACGGGACCGGCACGCTGCTGACCACAACGCGCTGCCTGTTGAACCCGAATCGCAATCCGGGACTCAATCAGGCGCAAATCGAACAAAAACTGAAACACTATCTTGGGCTGAACCGCATCCTTTGGCTGCAGCACGGCTATACCGAAGGCGACGATACCGATGCGCATATCGATACCCTGGCCAGATTCGCCCCGAACGGCGCTATTCTCTATACCGCATGCGACCGGCATGACGACCCTTTGTATATCGAACTCAAGTACATGGAAGCGGAATTACAGGCGCTACGCACCGAGGATAATTGCCCCTACCATCTGGTGGAGCTGCCGATACCCGGCGTGATTGCCAGCGAAAACGGCGAGCGGCTGCCGGCAACCTATGCGAACTTCCTGATTATCAACGAAGCGGTGCTGGTTCCGGTCTACGATGACGACCCGGCGGACAAGCTGGCGCTGGAGCGTATAGCCGGCTGTTTCCCTGATCGTGAAATCATTGCAATACCGGCAACGCCGTTGATCCGTCAATACGGCAGCATACACTGCATGACCATGCAGTTCCCAGATTTTCAACTGGACGGCTAAAAAAAATGAGCAAGCTACTGAAAGCAGGTATTATTCAGCAGGCCTGTAATAGCGTCAGAGAAACCAACCTGGCCGTTTCGATACGCGGCATTGAGGAAGCAGCCGCCAACGGCGCAGATCTGATAATGTTGCCCGAATTGCACTGCGGCCCCTATTTCTGTCAAACCGAAGACACCGATAACTTCGATCTGGCCGAAACGATACCGGGACCCACTACGGAAATTCTTGCCGCAACGGCGAAACGACTGGGCGTAGTGATCGTCGGTTCGCTGTTCGAGCGCCGGGCGGCCGGCCTCTATCACAATACCGCCGTGGTGCTGGAAAAAGACGGCAGTCTGGCGGGTAAATACCGCAAAATGCATATCCCGGACGATCCCGGCTACTATGAAAAATTTTACTTTACCCCCGGCGATCTGGGCTTCACCCCTATCGATACCTCCGTCGGCCGCCTCGGGGTGTTGGTATGCTGGGATCAATGGTACCCGGAAGCGGCGCGTTTGATGGCGCTGGCCGGCGCGGATTTACTGCTTTACCCTACCGCCATAGGCTGGAATCCCGACGACGGCGAAGACGAACGGCAACGTCAACGCGAAGCGTGGATCACGGTGCAGCGCGGCCATGCGGTAGCCAACGGTTTGCCGGTGCTGGCCTGCAATCGCATCGGTCATGAACCGGACCCCGGCCCCAACAGTCGCGGTATACTGTTCTGGGGCGGCAGTTTTGCCGTCGGACCGCAAGGCGAATTCCTGGCGCAGGCCAATACCAGCGATACGCAAGTGCTGATGGTCAATATCGACCGCGAACGCTCGGAACAGATGCGCAGAATTTGGCCGTTTCTGCGCGACCGCAGAATTGACGCCTACCAGGGAACAATACGACGGTTTATCGATTAACGGTTTCTGCAATTTGATATGGAGAACTAAAATGACCCAGCTTACACCCTACGAAGCCACCCAGGTCGCGCACATTGCCGCCTGGAAAGCGGAACTGCCCAGCTATGCCGGCAAGGTATTCGAGGTAATACGTTTTCCATTCCGCAAAATCGCCAGCACGACAGTGCATGCTGCAAAAATACCGGCGCTGCTGATTCGGCTCGCGAAGCACATGAATACCGAACACGACGCGCGCGAGATTGCACGCCGCGCAGGTGTCGCCAATATTTCCGATCTGTACGATAAACCGCTGGAGTTCTGCGATAGCCTGGCAAAAAACGTCAGCGTCAAAGCCGAGCGTGAAGCCATGATACAAGGCGTCGCCACCGGTATCGGCGGATTGCCAACCGAACTCGCCGCGCTGCCGCTGACGCTGCGCGCATCATTGCATTCCGTGGTGCGCATCGGGCACTGCTATGGCTTCAGCTTGAATGCGACGGAGGACTATCTTTATATTCTGGGCATCATGGAGCTGGCGACCATCGACGACCCGGACCAACGCCAGAGACAGAGACAACGGCTTTATGAACTGTCCGAAGCAAAGCGCAAACGCCTGCAAAAAAACCAGCCGGATGTCGGCGTCGACGATTTGCGCGGCAATCTGATCGAGGGCATAGCGGAAGACATAGCGTGGGAGTCAGTTCCTGTTTACGGCGATTTCGCTTCCTTCGCGATCAGCAGCCTGGAAACGCATCGTCTCGATTTCACCGCGCGCCGCGTATTTCAGGAACGCCGCCTGCGCGCCCAGGGTAAAGTAAAACGGATTATGCCCGCCGCAACACCGCATCGTCATCCGATAACGCGCGATGCCCTTTACCTGGGCAAGGAAATGATCTATGTAAGCAGTTATGGCTCCGCTTTCATAGTGGCGCTCCCTGTCGTGGCGATCGGCGCCGTCGGCGCGCGACTTTTGCCTCGCCCTATCGTGCGCGGACTCAGCGATGGACGTAAAGACGGCTATGCCGCGGCGTCGGCCGCACATGAACGGGGGGCGGATCAAACGGAAATTGCATCCGCTCCGATCAACGAGGCTGCGCCGGCCTGAGAGCCGCAGCGGAAATGCTGGTTTAATTCTTCGACCGGCTCGGCATGAACGGAGAATTGTTGTTTCCGTTCGTAGAGAGCCTTATCGGACCATGATCGGAAACGCTTTATTCAGCGTTTCCCCAAGGAAGGAATGTCTCCCAACTTGACGGCAGCCCTTTTAACCAAGGAAATCAACGATGCGCTTACTATTGTTATCTTTGATATTGACAGCATTGACATGCTCCGCCTGCAGCCGGGGAGGCGTTAGAGGCGGCGCCCACACAGAGACTCCGCAAGCGCAAGCCGTTGTCCCGGTTCATCCGGCCGGCGTCGTCTGGGTCAAGGATTTTGCGCTGGATTTGAGTAATTTCAAGTCAGAGCAGGGCATCATTAATTCCATTGCCATAACTTCCCGTCTGCAGGATATCAGACGCGGCGACGCACAGGAACGGGCACGCGGCCTCGTCGATCAAATGTCCGAGTCGCTGGTCAGCGATCTGCGCAAAGCAGGATTTACCGCGCAAAGGCTACCGGCCAACACCCCTCCACCCGCCAGCGGCTGGCTGATTGCGGGCGAATTCAGTCTGGTGGATGAGGGCAATCGTACCCAGCGCGCGGTTATCGGCATGGGGCAAGGCAGTTCTCTGGTCGATGTCGATGTCGCAGCCAGCGACCTGCAGAAGCCCGACGCGCCGTTTGCTGTGTTTACCACCGTCAGCGACCCCGCGCATAAGCCTCCAACCCCCAATCCCTACGCCATGGCGGCGCGTTTTATACTGGAAAAAAATTCGACGGGGCATGATGTAGAGCATGTCAGCGAGCAGATCGTCAACGAACTGGCGGCGATACAGAAAAAGGCGCTCACCAGTCCGCATTGCGGACTCTGTCCGCAATAGCCGGACGGACAGATACGGCGTTCCTGGGCACGCCCGCGCCGAGCGGCAATGCCGTTAAGTAAAGATACAACTCAACGTTCCGGCAGGGAATGCCGGACAAACTCGTCCGGAACGACAAGGACGCACGAAGTGCGGGGCGAAGCCCGAAGAACCGCAAGGATGAGGTGAGCAGCCCCCGACGTTCCGTTCAAGGCAGCTTGTGAAGTAACGTCCTTGTCCACCTGACTCCGGCAACCCCTGCCGGTATAACCGCTTAACTTAACGGCATTGCGCGAAGCCGGCCGGTATTGCCGAACCAGTCTGAAATTATGCGCCAACCATGCCCGCCAACTGGACAACAACGGCATAACGCGCCGCCTTACCGGCCAGAATCAGCAAGGCGGACAATAGAAGCGGCAGCCTTAGCCATCCGGCGGCAAAGCAGAAGGCATCGCCCGCTACGGGCAGCCATGACAACAACAGCACCGGCGCGCCCCACCGCCTGACCCAGGCTATACCCTGGCGTTGCCGATCGTTCATTACACGATCGGCCGGATATTTGCGCGCGACCCATAACCCCAGATACCAGGTAGATACCGCGCCCAGCGTATTACCCAGCGTTGCGACTACAATCAACCACGGCGCCGAATAATCCTGAATGGCCATATAGGCAAGCACAGCTTCGGAACCGCCCGGTGCGACGGTCGAGGAAACGAAAGCGCTCATAAAAAGGCCGATATAAGCCATGCCAGCATCGGTAGTTAATGCTTCAATCATTGCAGCTATTTTATTCGGTCAGCCTGTAGCCTGAAAAGACCGTCATACCGGCAGGGACTCACGTCGGGCTGACCTGCCCGACGCTCGCGGTAAATGCAAATCCGCTTCAGGCGGAATTGCGTCGTTCTCCGGTCGTTAAGGACGTTGCTCCGATACCAACCCGGAATCCGGGGTTTTCCGGAAAGACGCGGTTTTAATTCAGCAGAATAGCTACCCACTTTAACATCGCTATCAAATGCGCTGGCGCGGCATGCCGATATGGTAACCCTGCACATAATTGATGCCCATTTCGCGCAGCATGAGCAATATATCTTCATCTTCTACAAACTCGGCCACGGTGCGTATGCCAATATCCTGACACAAGCGGGACAGATTGTGGACCAAGGCGCGATCTATTTTTGAATTTAAAATATTACGCACGAAGACGCCGTCTATTTTGACATAATCAAAACGCAACTCTCGCAGATAATGAAACGAATTGTAGCCGCTGCCAAAATCGTCCAGCGCAAACGCAAAGCCTTTATTCCCCAGATCGTTCAGAAATTTGCGCATATTGGTCATATCGCCTATGGCATCCCGTTCAAGGATTTCGAATACGACCCGATCCGGCGGTATCTCCAGTCTTTCACACAAACCCTCTGCAAAAGCGAGCACATTACGCCCCTGGATTTCCTGCGAAGAAAGGTTGATGAACAACTTGCTGTCCGCGTCTTCATTGAGACACGCTTTTCTCGCTTCCAGCGCCTGCCTGATGATGGTACGGTCCAGCTCGCGCCCCAATCCATACTTTTCTATGGTTTCGATAAATACACCGGCAGATACGGTATCGCCATCTTCCTGACACAGACGCGCCAGCGTTTCATAAGCAAATACCTCACCACTTTGACAATCCACTATAGGCTGAAAATAAGGAACCATGCGGTTCTGCTGCAGGGCTACACGCAATTGCTCGACATAATCGCGCGTGGCGCGCGTTATCTTTACCGCCTCATCCATGGCGTCCAGAGTACAGATGCCGTCCTTCCCCATTTGCTTTGCCCGGTACATCGCCACGTCGACGCCGGCCAGCAAGTCGGATTCGTTGTTCGCGTCAATTGGAAAAGTGACGATACCGATGGAAACCGTCAGATGATAACGCTTGCCGTCAGTCGATTGAAGCGAGGTTTCACGCAATGATTTTCCCAGGATTTCGGCTACGGTCGCAGCGCCATAGCGCCCGGTTTCCATCAGGATGACGGCAAACTCATCGCCGCCGAGCCGGGCTGCCAGATCGCCTTTACGCGTATGCTGCAGCAGGATACGCGCAACCGCGCGTAACGCTTCGTCGCCAACCGGATGACCGTACGAATCGTTTACGTCCTTGAAATCATCCAGATCCAGCAGCAGAATGGAAAACTCGTGATGGTGCCGGTCCGAACGTCCGACTTCATACTGCACCAGGCTATTGAAATAACGGCGGTTGTAGAGTCCGGTCAATGGATCGTGCGCGGCGTAATATTCCAGTTCGCCAAGCGTGCGCGACAACACTTTGCTGGAACCCACCACCATGACCATCACCGATAAAATCGAACGGATGACACTTTGCTCCTGTGGCGTCAAATTGCGTTCAGAAGCGTAGGCGACACCCAGCAGACCGGCCAGATTAAGCGCATGGTTGGGTATGGAGACGGTAAGCATTTCAATCGCGTCCATGGAACCCAGCATATCTTTCCGGTCAATCAGAAACTCTTCGATATCCAGCGGCGCATCGACGGGAAGCTGCAGGCTGACCAGCATCTGGCGCGCCAGCTTATGCTGCGCGGCCTTACGCGTCGCAGGAGAATAATTGCCGAAATAGTAGAGATGGAGCGCGAGACCGTGTTCTTCTGCAAAGGCTATAAAAAAAAAGTTAAATGGAAATATGCCGTGAAAATCGGCGAGAATATGCTGTACGAACTCTTTCCATTGCGAAATGTTTTCGTGCGACAGGATAATACTCTCGAGTACCTGGCTCTGACGCTCAAGCAAATCCTTTTCAATCAACGTTAGGGACAAACGGCTGATGGTCTCGTTGAACTCACTCATCAAGCCGCGGACATACTCGCCATTTTTGTTCCATTGACGGTTACGCTCGTTAAACAGCCATTGCAGGCTGTTATCGAGCCTGGAACACAAGTCTTCCGCCTTGAGCATGGACTCGGTGCGTGTCACCTCGTCTCCATGTACTACCGCGGCACGCAAATCCTGGCTGATTTCCTGATGTATGTTACGCACCAGCTCAAAAACGCCGTGACTGAAAAACCTGGAACGTGTTTGACTTTCCAGTAATGCGGCGAGACGGTCCAGTACGCGCAAACGCAATACTTCTATTTCATCGGGTAATGCGGCACTCATGTACGCGGTTCCGCAAACACACCGCCCGCCTGCAGGATATCGATGCCGCACTCGAGTACTGCAAGCCATTCCAGAAAATCGCTGACGGCTGCGCCGCGATAAACCGGCCCATGCTGGGAAGCGATCATGGAGATGTCCAACCCGGAAATATTTTCCAGCCAAAGGCGGATAGCCTTGTTCGAGCACATGTAGCGGCGATGGAAGCCGCTGACAAAGGGCAGGTGGGCTTTAAAATCGTCCACAAACGCTTCGTCCTTGTCCAACGGCAGCATGGCCGCGCCTATATCACCGCTAAACAGAATTCCGGATAAGGGATCGTAGGCATTGATCTGTCCTTCCGAATGCAGAAAATGAGCGGGAATGATCTGCAAATCAAAGCCTCGCGTAACTTCCAGCTTCATACCCGTATCGGGCACGCCGATGAAACGCCCCATATCCTTGAGACCGTAGTGAGGTAGAAACCGCATCCAGATATTGGAAACATAAATCGGACACTGCGTGACCTCCATCCAGGTGGAAAGTCCGCCGACGATATCCGGGTCCTGATGCGAGAGGACAATGCCGCGTATCTGCTCCGGGCGCAGGTAACGCAACAATTCCGCCAGCACCCGCGGCATCACGCCAAATCCGCCCGGATCGAACAATACACCGGCTCCGTCGTGCATTACCAGATACTGATTGGAACGCACACCCTCTTCTTCACCCGGCTCGCTTTCGTTGAGCAAAACGAAACGATGACCATTTTCATTGAATAACTGAATATTGCGCATCTCAACTCTCTATAATTATTATTCGTTGCCGCGACGTTTTCATTGGTCCACCAATCCGGACGTCGAACAGAGTTTTTGACGGTAGCCGCCTAAAAGTGGATACTACCCACCATGTATTATTAATGCAATTGTCATGATATTTCTATATATCAATGTACCCGCGCCTCCTCGTTCGTATTTTCGGCATGCCATCACCGAATAAGGGAATCAGTATGCTAGTAAAGTTCCGCACCTCGCTGGCGCTCTGCACTTTTCTCGGGTTACCCGGAATGGCCTCGGCAGAGGCGCCCCCCCCGGAAACTGTCAAGGATGAGGACGTATTCTCGGATTTGACGCCCTATCAGCGCGACAGAATTCAGGTGATGCAGGGAAACACCATCTGGAGTATTGCCCGCGTGAACCGCCCCCAATCGGCCACAATCGAGCAAATGGTGCTGGGGCTTTATTTTTCCAACCCCGAAGCATTCGCCGAACATAACATCAGCCGGCTCAAGGCAGGATCGCAACTGATCGTCCCACCGGCTATCCTGTTTGCGCAAATATCACCCGCAGACGCCAAGGAATTGCTGCGCAAGCTTCGTTCGGGCGCGTCTTACGATGCAGGCAGGATATTACATTTCAAACAATCCGGGCAGACATCGCCACGTCATCCCAGCAAAAATGAAGCCAGGATACCTGCAACAAACAGAGAAGGGAGTGCCGCGGCGTCTACGGACGACTCCAAATCCACCCCGGTCATCGAAATACACACAATGCAGCCTTCCACGCCGCAAGAAGCTGCTCCGCAGATACAGCCCGATAAAGCGGCTTCACCGCCTGCTCCTTCGCTAACACATGAAACAGCCGTCATTCAGATAGAACAGCGCACGACTGAACCGACGACAGTACCGGCGCCGCAAAGTGCGGAGAATATCAGCGCTGCTCCGCCCTCCGTATCCACAGTAGCAACGCCTGCCCAGGCAACGCCGGAGGTTAAGGAGACCACACCGCCGTGCACCACGGAAGATTGCCGACTGGCGCTAAGCAGGGATGCGGAAAGCCGTTTGATCGCGATACAAAACGAAATACAGCAACTGAATGCGAAACTGACGCCGCAGCAACAGTCCCAGGCCGCTTTAAGCACAGCGCATGAAGCGGCTAACGAAAAAACCCCTGGAAACGATGAGGCTGCGCCCGTAACCGGCTTTAACCATTTGTTAAAAATATGGAAATCCATAAAAGCGCTGGACCCGGTTACGCTGGCAAGCATCGCTGCAGTCGGTGTTTTATTGGAAATGGCAGTGCGTGCTTTGATTAAACTGGCGCTTACACTACGCAAACGCGCCGTAACAACTGCAACCTCTCCGGACACTGCGCCAAAATCCGGGCAAAATTCGGCGTCACCCGAGCAACGCGCAGTCGCGGCGGCGCCAGAAACAAAACCGCTTCCTGTCGGGCCGTCTCCGGGACGATTTGAAACGGTAGTGCTATCTTCAGATGATGAGCTATCGCCCTATGCCGACATCCCGGAATTGGGCTACGCGAATGCTGCGTCCATCGGCGAAAAAAACCGGGAGTATTCGCCATATCACGACGACAAGTCAGCGATAAAAGCGAATCAGAAACCGGCGTTTTATGACGCGGCTGAAAATATCGATCCACCGCCTCTCAGAACCTCCGTTGTCGCAGAACGGCCAGATCAAAAAAAGCCTGTCTCTGCTGTTGACCATAACAACTATGTGGATGACGATTTAGGCTTGGATTTTGGTTTGCAGGACGGCAAGCAGAATAGCAAGCATTGAACACCCGGTCCGTAATCGGACAAAAGTATTTGTTCTCGCAGCTATTCTGCTGCCGGGTTGATTACAGCATTATCAGGAGGAAATGTGTTGGCGCTTCGTTTTTTTTTATTACTGATAATGGGATTGGCAACTTGTATTGCGCCAGGCGCGGACTACCCTCCCCAGCTTCCGGGTGTAACCGCCAATAACACGATCGCTACTGCGCCCGCTCCCCCGGCATCGCAGGGCGATGAGGTTCATATTGTCATTGACACCTCGGGCAGCATGAAAAAAACCGACCCGAAAAACCTGCGGGTGCCTTCGCTCAAGCTGCTGGTCAATCTATTGCCCAATGGCGGCCGCGCCGGAGTCTGGCTGTTCGATACCACACAGGTTGCACTGATGCCGGTCAGCGTAATCGACGAGCTGTGGAAACAGCAGGCAACGCGCAACGCGCACAGCATAAATTCGCGAGGACTGTTTACCGATATCGAAACGGCTATCTCTTCTTCGAGCAAGACATGGATACAGACGCCCGAAGCGCCCGGTCATCGGCACTTGATACTGTTGACCGATGGCATGGTCGACGTATCAAAAAACAGCCAGGAAAGCGTCGCATCGCAGGAGCGCATCGCCAACAAGCTGATACCGGAATTGCAGCATGCGGGCGTCAAAGTCTATACCATTGCGCTATCAAAACTTGCCGATCAGGCATTAATGCGCGACCTCGCCGTCAAAACCGGCGGCTGGTTTGAGATAGCGGACAATGCCGAGTATTTACAGCGCGCATTCGTGGAGTTATTCAACAAAACCAGCAGGCGGGATACCGTGCCGCTCCAGGGCAATCATTTCAACATCGACGCCAGCATAGAAGAGTTTACGGTACTGGCGATGTTGCGGCGCAACGCGCCTGCAAGCGCGTTGATTTCGCCCAGCGGCAAAAAAATAAGTTTGCGCCAGCATCTGGAAAATGTGCGCTGGCTGCATGAACCGAGCTTCGACCTGATAACCATCGCACATCCGGAAGTCGGCGTCTGGACCCTTAAAGCCGACATGGACCCGGCCAATCAGGTCATGGTGGTTACCCACCTCAAAATGGAACAAGCGCCGGCGCTGGACAACTTCACGCCCGCAGGCAACGTACCCGACATTGCGGTGCGCTTCACCGATAAAAACCAGCCCATACGCGAAGACCGCTTCCTTTCGCTGATAAGTGTGCATGCGGAACTAAAAAAGGGCGATTTTACCGCCCAATCGCTGGATTTGCTCAAAACAGACATTAATGCCGGACGCTTCAGTGCGAGTTTCAACGGCGAGATTGCACCCGGCGAATATACCCTGATGATTTCGGCTGACGGCAAGACTTTTCAACGCGCCGTCGAACAGAAGTTCAGTGTCCTGGAAAACTTTCTGAAAATAGAAACCCGCGACATCATCGACAACGGCGCTCCCAAGCTATTGGTCGAATTGACGCCCGAACCCGGCCTTAATCCGGACAGCCTGCACATATCCGCCAATTTGACGGTGCAAACCCAGCAAAGCCTGAATCCTGTGATCGAACGCAGCGGGAACGTCTGGCAAATCAAATTGCATGCGCCGGCACCCAACGACCATTGGCTGATTAATTTCAACGTCAGGCAGAAATCCGCGGACGGCAAGGAAAACACGCTTGCCGTAAAGCCTTTGAAAATCGACGGCAAACCGCCGGTCGAACCACCACCGCAGCCACTGGCAGCGGCGCTTCCCGCAGAACCGTCTCCGCCGCCCCAGCAGCCGCCCCAGAATTTAAAGCAGAGCTGGCAAATTTCCGGCTTGCTGGCCGTTGTCATCAATTTATGCGCAGCCGGTTTCATCTGGTGGGGATACAAACGTTCTCAACGCAGACGCATGGCTGCATTGGAAGCACTGAACGGCCGCCTCAAATAAAGGCGCCCTTGGAGAAAACCTATGGCAGACCTACCAGCAAGCACGATAGCCGTTGTTCAGAATAACAGTGGTACGCTAAGCGAAACCGTGCTTTCGTACTTTACGCACCTGACTTCCGGCACCAGTCTGACGCCGCTGATGTGGATACTTCTGACTGAACTTCTGCTCTTGGGTATAGGAGGCAGCCTATACGCGATACGTCTGGTCCGGCTTCGCAGAAAACAAATAATCTCCGCCGTTTCGCAAATGATCGAACTTTATACGCGCGGGAAAGACACTCGCCGGGAATTGCGGCAACAACAGATCGAGGATCTGTTTCATTTCAGCCCGGAAAAAGCGGCGCAGGCAAGCCTCCAACTGCTGGAAAACGAGCAGGCGTTTTTAAGCTCGCTTACCCATACGCTGAGCCATTGGGATATGCGGCGGCTGTCCCGCATCCATATCGAGTTCGGGCAATTCAACGAGGAACAGCTCATTGCGCTGGCCTCCATGCTGAAACCTTCTACGTCCGTAGATGCGCCGCAGGACAATAAGACTGAAAACGATGGCGTAACATCATTGGAGAACCCCGGGCTCGGCAACGAGGATATCGATCTGGTCATCCCGGACTCAAACGAAATGGAACTGCTGTTCGGCGAGGAAGAACATGACGATCAACCGGAGGATATGATGCTGATGCTGGATGATGATATAGAGAACGTTATGGACAAGTCCCCGCAAAAAATCACGGGGGATAGCGGCGCGCTGGTACTGGACTTACCCGAAGACGAACAAGGCGGGTTCAACAGGCGTGACCGGCTTAGTCAATCCGTTACCGAACCGCCGGCAAGCAAAAGTTGATACGTCTTATCCAAAACCGTCACTGCGCGCGCTATAACGGCTTGCCCGTGGCCGTCAGTATCTTGCGCCGCCTCAACCAGCAAACGCGCGCTCAAACATAAACGCAACACGCTCACCGGGATTGCGTTTATAAAACCGCAGGGTACCGGCTGCCCCAATTCGCAACGCGCCGTTGCCGCCGGACGACCGCCCGCTTGCGGTAAGCGCAGTTGACGATAAACCTGGGCGGTTTCCTCCCGCGAAAGCGGTGCTTTTTTTTGGACGTCTCCGGGATGAAATAGTAAAAAAGGGAAAATGGTTTGCCGGCTATCCCAGGAATCGACGTTCAGCAAAGGCGTGCGCTGCAGCGGCGGCGGCGGCAACCATTGCCATTC
The DNA here is from genome assembly GCF_009498235.1 of Candidatus Methylospira mobilis. NCBI lineage: Bacteria > Pseudomonadati > Pseudomonadota > Gammaproteobacteria > Methylococcales > Methylococcaceae > Candidatus Methylospira > Candidatus Methylospira mobilis. The sequence continues at coordinate 3,448,361 of NZ_CP044205.1, forward strand.
GCCCCAACGCTCGGTGTGGGTGCTGATCGCCGCCGAAAAACGATCGATAAATGCGGCGACCAGCGTTTCAGGAATGGCGCAAAAGCGCCTGAACTCTTCCAGGGCCGCCTCCAGCCTGAGCAGCAAACCGAAATTGTGCAGCCTGTTCAGGTAACGCGCGGCAACCCAGCCTTCCGGCCAGTCTACCCGGCTTGAATATGCCGCCAGCTCCGGCGGAGCCGGATGCTGCGCCAGACGCGCGGCTGCGGCGCGCGGCAGCAACAGCATGGCCGAAAACGTAGGCCCGCTTAAAAACTTGGAGCCGGTCAGCGCCACCATGTATCCCTGTTCGAGATAAAAGCGCAACGTGGCGTTCGATAGCCGAAACTGACAAGCATCGACCATCACATCCAGCCGGTCGCGATGGTGCTGATACAGCGCCATCACGCCTGACGGCGATGGCGCCATGATGCCGGTTTTCGAAACATCTATCGGAATCAGCAGCACACGGCAACCGGCCCGGATGGCCTGCTCCGTTGCCTCGGTCATTTCCGCATCGATTTCATCCAGCGAACGCAGATTACCGGATACGTCGCGCAGGGCGATATGGACTATTGCAGGCGTAATTGCGGTTGCGACCAACGCAGTATCCGGCTGCACCGGCGCGCCGAAAATCGCGCAACTACCGAAATGACGGCCTCGCAATGCAGTCGAGACTCCGCTTCCGGTCTCGGTCGGATCCACCATGATGATAACCGAAGGCGTTTGCTGCGCGCTGCATAGCCATAGGGATGCCAGCAAATGCAGGTCCGTACCCGAAGCCGAAAAGATACACTCCAGACCGGGTAAATCGTCCAGACGACTCATACGCAAAAACTCCTTGCGTATGCGCTCCAGCTCCGCACCATAAAGCAACTCCGGATCGGTTCCGGCATACAGTGCCTGAACCAGCCGCTCGCGTAATGCGTCGGCGGCGGCGAACGCGGTGTCTGAAATAATCGACGCCGTTGATGATCCGAAGGCCAGCAATTCCGCATCAGGGCGATAAGTACAACCGTAGCGCGTAAAACCTGTTGCCGGATCGACGACCACGCGCGCATCGCCTCCCTGCTGCAATAATTGCTCAGTTGCCGGGAGCAAGGATGCCACCGGATGCTTGAACGGCGCAGTCCGAGCACGCACCATGCTGCCGGATCTTGCAGGCATGCAACGAATAATCGCTTGCTTATCGCCCGGCATGCCTGTCGATAAGCATCTGGCGAAATGCATCGAACAACTTTCTCATGACCGGCTGTTTATACGGAAACAGGTCGACGGGGTCCAACGCATGCACCACCATGGCGGTATCCACCTCAAACAGCAGCAACTTCCCGCCGGCAGTCTCCGCGCAATCCATCGCCAGATAATCCAGCCCCATGCGAGCATTTATGGCCTGAAACGCTTGCGCATGCCTCTGGGCGAAAGTTTCACCGAAAGTCTCCATAGCGGCGGCCTCCTCATTGCGTTTCGCCTCGCTATCCTTCATACCGGCGTTGTTGTAATGAACCATCCAATTTTCGGAAATTGCCAGATGTGCAATAAAAGGATGTCCATTAATCAGCGCAATGCGGTATTTTCGGTACAAACCGTCGCTACCTGCATAGTCGACAAAATGGGAAATATAAAACTCATTGCCAGGCGCTTCATCCAGGTAAGCTTGCAGTGCGGCGGCGGTGTCAATACGCTGCAAATATTGGCCGGCATGTGAATCCAGCGGCCTGATAATAATCGGCCATGTCATGTCACCGGCAAAACCGGCAAGAGCGGCCTGCCCATTCGACACCTCAAGCAATTGCTGCCGGCTACAGCGGACCGATGAGGGTATTTCCACGCCCGGCGCGTTAGCCAGCAAACGGCACACTTTATCTCGCGACAAGCGTGTAATGCGTTCGGGAGGGTTGATCACCGGTTTTATCCAGCCAGCCAACAGCGGCCCTATCGCCTCCAGCAACGGAACATTGGCTCCGGACTCGCCTATCGCGACAAAAACCAGATCATGGGAGGGAATATCGTCACCGGTCAGGTGTTTTCCCGGATTTAAATACAACAGGTCAACCGAAATATCGCTGTCTTCCAATAATAACTCAACCGGCGTATTGGCCATCAAATCCCCCGGCCCCAACAACACCAGCAAACGCAGGCGCGCCGGCTGCCGCGCGCTGGGTATCCGGTAAAGCGACTGGGTAGCCAGCGCCGATTGCTGCAGGGTCAGCCCCAAGTCCCTGTTGGCGATCATGAACATCAGCGTCGCTACATCCATTACCGCATTGGCATCGTTGGCGTTCTGTACGGCGCGCTCGATCAGCTGCACCGTCAGAGCCTGCAAATCGTCTCCCGCAAACAAACGGCGCATCAACCCTCCCAACCCGATCAGCGGCGTGGGTTGAGACGCGTTACCTACTACGTTTAACATGGTTTCACTCATGATTCCCTCAGTGTCGTTTGTCCAGAAAACTCCCGCCCGAACTGAAGTGTGGCACACAATAGCGCGTCCAGATCGTCGGTGCGGGTGCGGTGATTTACTATGGCTACGCGTATCGCTACATTTCCCTGCAGCACAGTAGTCGACGGCGCTGCAACCCCGGACTCCTGCAAAGCAGTAGCTATGCGGCTATTCAAGGCGTTGCCGTCCCCGTCAGTGCAAAAACGGAAACAAACAATATTCAAGCCGACCGGCGCAAGCAGCTCCAACTCCGGATGCCCATCGATTGCGGATGCCAGATAATTCGCCAGATGGCATGTATTCTCCATTACTTCCGCCAACTTACGCGTACCGTAGACCTTAAGCGTAAACCATATCTTGAGCGCTCTGAAACCGCGCGATAAGTCTGGCCCGAAATCGCAAGGCCAGGGCGAGCCGGCGGCCAAGCCCTGTGTCTCGCGCTTTAAATAAGCAACCGGCGCGGCAAATGTTTTATAGTGCAGATCGCCGTTTCTAACCACCAGGCAACCGGCGTCATAAGGAACCTGCGCCCACTTGTGAAAATCGAATGCTATGGAGTCGGCGCGTTCGATCCCCTTGAGCAACGGCGCCAGCGTCTCAGACATTTTGGCCAGCGCGCCAAAGGCGCCGTCTATATGAAACCAAAGCCGGTAGCGTGCCGCTATTTCCGCTATCGCGTCCAGATCGTCTATGGCGCCAATATCGACGCTACCGGCTGTTCCCACGATCAAAAACGGATGCAGCCCCGCTCTCCGGTCTTCGATAATGGCGGCTTCCAGCGCGCCGGCCTGCAAGCGGTACCGGCCATCCACCGCGATTTTACGCAAGGCTTCGATGCCGATACCGGCCAAATCCAGCGCCTGGGCAATACTGGCGTGCGCAGCTTCCGATGTATAGGCCACCAAACGCGACCCGGCTTCCCCCAAACCGTTGCAGCGAACATCGACCCCCAACGCACGGGTACGCGCCACCACCACAGCAAGATAAGTAGCCATTGAAGTGCCGGTCACCAGAATACCGCTGGCGGATTCGGGAAACTCGAACAGCCCGCATACCCAGCGCACGACTTCGCGCTCCACTTCTACGGGTATCTGGTTGCGTCCGCCAAGGTTCGCATTCAAGCCCCCGGCCAGCATTTCCGCCAGCATGCCGACTACGGAGCCGCCGCCATGCACCCAGCCGAAAAAACCGGGGTGCGTGTTCCCCACCGCGTATGGCGCTATCGCCGTCATAAAAATGCGGTGCACTTCATCCAGTTCCGTGCCGGTTTGGGGCAACGGCTCGCGAAATTGCATGCGCACGGCTTCGGGCGGCGCTTGCCATACCGGACGATCACGGGTATGTTCCAGGTAATCCAGCATGTCATCCAGCATCAGGTGCGCCTGCAAGCGCACCTCATCCCAATCAGCCGGATCAAGCGATTCGTTCGACCATTCAGTCATGCTGTTTGCGGCTTTTACTGACTATTACGGCATTATTCGGCATAACTGAAGCGCGCCGAGGGATCAATGGCCCATATCGTAGTGAATTCTGTTCATCGAGAGGGGTTCGGCATAACCCCTTTCTCCCTGCGAATAATGTCCATAAGTAAAGAACGCGCCGGTAGAAACATCGACGATACAAGGCAGGCAAGCCAGCAACAAATCCAGAAACAGATAAGCGCCTGGGTCGAACTGCGACTCGATCTGTTTACTGCCCTCCTGAAGACCGTTATGGCAATTAATCTGTAAAGGGCTCCAACTCCTGCGCACCGACAGGGTATTGCTCAACGGATCATTGGAAGCGTTCGTCCATACCCCTTGTCCGTTCTGGGCCTTGCATAGGGTCGCGGAAGACACGTCCACGTCCTGCATGCGCGTTTCAATCATCAAAGACTCATCCCCGCCTCTGAATACAGTGGCGCACCCGTTAAGCAATGACAGTATCAACAGTGTGCAAGCAAGCCTTGTGCGCAGCATGACGTAACTCCGATTTGACCGAAGCTGAATTATCATACGCGCCATTGCACAAAGCAACCAAACGCGCTAAATTCTCGAAATGCGCGTTGCGCCGTTTTAGACGAGCGCAGGGAGCGCGCAAACCTTCACAAAATACCTCATTACAGGAGCTTGATTATGAACAAGCGACGCGCTTTCAACATTTCCGTTTGCTGCGGACTGATACTCGGCTTCAACGCCGTTTTGAACGTCAACGCCTTTGCCGGCCCGCCGGTGCCAATGGGTCCGGGAGCAGCTGGCGGCGCTTGGGCCGCAGGAGCCATGATCGGGGCCGGTGCCATCCAGAACGGCGGCGCGAACGGCTCCGTCACAGTCGGCGCCCCGCCTTCGAACGGCAGAAACTGCCAGGAGATTTCACCGACCTACACCACTAATAACGCATGCGGTACCGGCAGTTACACCTACTCCACCGGTTCCACCGGCATGCAGACCATGCCGGCGCAAAACATGACGCCCCAGCAGCCGCAACAGTAAAACGGAAACCGGACCGCCCCTTAAAGCCGTGTTTTCAGTTTAAGGGGCCGCCCGGATTAGCCATGCTTAAAGATCAAGCTTCTCCCGCAAAGAAAAATATACTGTTGACTTAAGTCCTCCGCGCTGAACCTGTCGAGGTAGGCACGGCCTCACAGTCAATGTTGGCGTCCGCACTTTCAGCACGGCTAACGATGGATATAGGACCGATAAAAGTAGTTTTGGCGGATGAAAATGCCATTTTCCGGGCAGGAGTCAGCCAGATTCTGTCTGAAAATCCGCTTTTTCAAATAACCGGTTACGCCAGAACCGCACTTGATGCGGCACATCTGTTCAGAAATCTGACCTGCGACGTACTGATCACCGATATCGGGCAAAGCGGACGCAACGGAGTCGCCATGCTCGAACACATAAAAAAGGAGTACCCTATGGTGCAAATTCTGGTGCTCACTCAACTTTCGGAAAAGTTATATGCTGTTCCGGCATTAAAAGCCGGCGTTTCCGGCTTTATAAGCAAGGACACCAGCCCTGACGACCTTATCAAGGCGGTCAGTCAGGTCTCCACCGGAAACAAATACCTTTCTCCATGGCTGGCGCAGGATCTGGTAAGCCGTCTGAACGGCACTCATCGGCCCATTCTGCATGAGACCTTATCGGCGCGGGAGATGCAGACGCTTTGCCTGATTGCGGGAGGGAAAACCGTCGGACTCATTGCGGACGAGCTCAACCTTTCGGTAAAAACCGTCAGCGCTTATCGCAGCAGACTGCTAAAAAAGCTCTCTTTGACCAATAATGCCGAACTGATACGCTATGCCATCGACCATGACCTGGCTTGAATCCGCAGCAAAACCGAATACCGGATAACTCCCAACCCTTGACAGCGATTTCTATCCGGATACCGACAGAGAAAACCTTGCGGCTTGTGCCTTCCGGTGCTAGCATTAGTTGATTTGTTATTGCGTGTTTGGAGCAAATGGATGACTGAGACAAAAACAGCACCGCAGCAGGCATCGCCGTTCAGTTTCGAGCCCTATCCGCTGGTTGCGGGCGAGGAATACATGAATGAGGCCCAGGTTGAGCATTTTCGCAATATACTGAAAACATGGAAGGCCGATCTCATGGCGGAGGTTGACCGTACCGTGCATCATATGCAGGACGAAGCGGCAAACTTTCCCGACCCGAACGACCGCGCGACGCAGGAATCCGAATTCAGCCTGGAACTGCGTACGCGAGATCGCGAGCGGAAGTTGATCAAAAAAATAGAAGAATCGCTCGAAACGCTCGAGCACGGCGAATACGGCTTCTGCGAAACCTGCGGTGTGGAAATCGGCATACGCCGTCTGGAGGCCAGACCCACTGCGTCCCAGTGTATCGATTGCAAGACGCTGGATGAGTTGCGCGAAAAACAGCTAGGCTGACGGCATCCAACTCGGGACCCCCTTCTGTCCGGGCAGAACACGGCAAACCGGAAGTCACCGGTCTATCGGGGTCGGTTCGCGCCCTCGCCGACCGGGCCGCTGCACATCGGCTCAATGTTTACGGCTCTCGCAGGTTTTCTGCAGGCGCGTTCGCAGAACGGACTATGGCTGTTAAGGATAGACGATCTCGACGCGCCGCGAACCTTTCCCGGCGCAGCCGACGGCATACTGCAAACGCTGGACGCGCTGGGATTGCAATGGGATGGCGCCGTCGCCTATCAAAGCAAGCATTTGCCGTTATACCGGGAAGCCCTCGATCTACTGGATAGTAAGGGTCTGCTCTATCCCTGCACCTGCTCCAGAAAGTCGCTGGGCGAAGCTCAGCCTGTGCGGCAAGAAAACTCGTCCGCTCCGGAAACCGGTCCGCGCCCTTATCCCGGCTTTTGCGCACTGCGAAAGCAAAACCCCGACTTACCACATGCTTTACGCGTCAAAGCGCGTGATACCATCTCGTTTATCGACCACTTGCAAGGGCCGCTCAGCTATTCGCTGCCCGACACAACCGGGGACTTCATATTGCGGCGCAAGGACGGCATCATCGCCTATCATCTCGCCACCGTTATTGACGATTATCATGCGCAAATCACTGAAACCTTGCGCGGCATCGATCTGCTCGATTCTACTGCCTGCCAGATTCATTTGAAAAACCTGCTGGGCATGCCGGTTGGCGATTATCTGCATATTCCGGTTCTGGTTGATGCACAGGGGGTCAAGTACAGTAAACAGACGGGGGCAACTGCTGTCGATAGCGGAAATCCGGCGCAATTGTTGTTGCAGCTGTTGGCGCTGTTGAAACAAAATCCGCCATTGGAATTATCGGATGCTTCGGCTATGGAGATCTTGCGTTGGGGGGTTGCGCATTGGGATATTGATCAGCTTCGCAATATTGCAGCGATTCGATATCCGTAGGTTTAACTGAGGTTTAATTGCTGGCAATTATTTAGCGTCCTTTGATATTTTATCCGAAGCCGTTAAGTTAATCCGTTCGTGATGAGCCTGTCGAACCATGAACGGATTAACTATCAAGACAGAAGGATTTTCCATTCATCCTTCGACAGGCTCAGGACGAACGGAAAATCGGGACGCTGAATAGTTACAATTGTTGAAACAAGGTCTTTTGGTTTTGTTTCGCTGCGCGAGATACCCTACCCCAATGCCGTTAAATTATGAGAACAATCATCGCTCCGGCAGAGCTTGATTCGGGGAGTGCCGGAAACCAGACATTCGGGACGGACTTGCGAAGTAACATCCTTGTCGACTGGATACCGACAATCCATGCCGGTATGACGGCTTAACTTAACAGTATAGACCTACTCCCTGCACTCCAACCCCACCAACTTCCCATCCTTATCAAAATGCACCGTGGTATAAGCACTGTTACGACTACGCGCCAGCACATCCCTGTCGACTCCGAAAAACCGGCTCAACTCCTTCACCTCCAGCGCCGCAGCAGCTTCCGGTTTGGTCTTGCGCTTGCGCAACTCACGGCGCACGCCGTTATAAACGCCCCAAAACACCCACATCAACGCAAGCGCCAGCAGCGTCTGTCCATAAACGCTCAACATATCGCGCAGCTCCGGGTAGCCGCCTGAATAACTCACCCAAACGGCGCAAAAATTCTTCTGCAACAACCAGCAGCTCAACGCCAATAACGGGAACAGCAGATAAGCCCACATCAACCAGCCCGCCAGCATCAGGATAAAAGCAACTACACGCTGCCCTGAAGACTGTAAATGCGAAGACTCAATGACCAGTTGCGTCACTTTTTACCCAGCCCCCTGTCCACAGTCACCCATAGCGCGCGCTGCCCTCTCTCCTTGGCTAGCGCCCTCATAAAACCGACCACCGTCGTGCCCACATTATTCAGCCAATACACCAGCGGATACCAGATCATCCAGTAATAATAACGGCTGACGCCGCCGATCCGCGCTTCATAGCGGGAGTCTATGGCGAGACTGACGGCGAACTGCGCCAGACAGGTCATGCTCAGCAACATGCCCGGCCAATCGGGAATCAGCTCGGCTATATTGTAATGCGGATGAACGAATTGATTCACTATCCAGCCCGACAGCACAAATACCATCAAGTAAGACCAGAGTATGCTCAGCAGGCATTCCAGGTAAATAGGCCACATGCGCCGCGCCGACCAGCGCAGAATATCCCGGGAATAACGCAGCAGGACTTCCGCGCCGCCCTGAGACCAGCGCAGGCGCTGCTTCCACAGTCCTCGCAAGGTTTCCGGCATCAGCACCCAGCACAAGGCATTGGTTTCGAAGCGTATGTCCCAGCCTTTGAGCTGCAGCTTCCAGCTGATGTCGATATCCTCGGTCACCATGTCGTTGCTCCAGTAACCCACGCTGTGCAGCGCCGACTTGCGAAACGCCGCAATAACGCCTGAAACGGTAAACAAACGTCCGTAAAAACGCTGGGCACGCTTGATCAGGCCGACTATGGCGGAAAACTCACCTACCTGGATTTTTCCGAGCAGAGTGGAGCGGGTGCGGATGCGCGGATTCCCGGTCACCGCACCGACACGCGGATTTTTCAGGAAATGCCTCACCATCCAGGAGACCGCTTCCGGGGCCAATAGCGCGTCGCCGTCTATGCAGACCAGAAATTCATGCCGCGACAGCAACGCACCGGCCTGTAGCGCCATGGCTTTCCCCTGATTGCTGGCCAGATTGACCACGCGCAGCTCCTTGCGTTTTTTGGCCAGATCATTCAGAATCGATAAGGTTTCATCACGGCTGCCATCGTTGATAGCCAGAATTTCAAAATTGGGGTAGCGTTGCTGCAGAAGAAACTCTATGGTTTCCTGTATGTTATCCGCTTCGTTGTAACAGGGAACCAATATTGAGACGCCGGGCGCGGGAGCTCGCATGACCGGCATGTCGTCTACCGTATCCCCTTCTTTGCGCTCCCAGGCCAGATAATATAAAATAGCCCCCAGCATCCAGACATGAGCCATCACCAGCGGGTAATAAAACACATAGTCGCACACCAGATCGCTCAACCCACGCCACAGAACAGTCAACAATTCATTCGTTGAAATCAACTGCCGCGGAACGTGTAGCAGGTCAGACAGATTTCCGCTTACTGTACTCATCAGGGGTAATAAGGCAACGAAAATTCACGTTCCATGTCGGCTTGGCGCGGCTGATCTTCAATATAATTATCAGGATAATAGCCGACATGCACTGCTCCCAGCTTTTGCACCTGCTGTATTTGCGCAAGAAACGTCGACATCGGTATCGGTTTTTGGGTATTCCAGTCGACCGTCTGCAATTCAAACACGGTTTTCTTCAAACCATCGGGGTAGGTTGCAATTTTGCGCACCACTTGTTCCAGCCATGCTTCTGGGTTTTCAGCCTTTTCCATGAAGGGCATCGCTTCTATGGCCACATAATCGTAATGTTTAAACGCGGTTTCATAGGATTGCGCATACCACGCTTCGCTCTCCGGACTCAATAACGGCAAGGCGTAATAATTGCGCGCGGTTTTGATGCCGGGCCGATAGTAGCGGACTTTGGCGGTCAGGTAATCCGTCCATTCGTCCAGGGCTTCGGTTTTATGGCGCGCCCATTTCATCAATACCGCATCGTTCGCGCGCAAGCGTGCAGGGTCGCCGCTTAATTTCCAGGAGTTTTTAGCGACAGACAGCGCTTCGGGCGTTACATCCTCAAAATCCGACAATATGGCGTCGTCATGGTACAGCACCCCGTTGACCGGCGCGTATTTCGCCAGATCCTCATAAATCTCGCCCACTACACGCCTGGCATTTTGATTGAACGGAGACAGGCGCTTATAGATATGCCGCCCCAATACCGGCTTGCCGTCATGCCATTCATGAACGAACCAGTCGTCCGGGGCGTTGATGCGGAACGCCAGCGTCGGCATCCAGGCGTAAACCTTGACGCGCGTCCGGGTAAACAGCTGCCAGGCCGCGCGGTTAAACAGATCGGCGCGCATAGGCAAATGCCGGTTCGGGAAATACAGCGCGTCGGCATTGCCATCGCCGTCGGGATCGGCAAAGGCCTGAAGGTACACGGCATTGACCCGCATCCCCTGTATGCGGTCTATCAATCGCCCCAGATTCTGCTCCTGCCGCTCGGGGTCCGGGTCGTAGATATAATCCAAGTCCACATGCACGACATGCAGCGGGCGGTCATCGATACGCAATGAACCCAGCAGCCTGGAAAAATCGGCAGTATCCGGATTCTCGGTAACCAGCAGGCGCTTGAGACCGGGCAAGTCCGCCAGGGTATTCAGGCCGTCGCGCAATCCCAGGGTAATCCCCATTCCCGCATCGGACGCGGCCTGTATCAGCGGTTGATTGAATTCGCCGTACGGCCAGACGATGACCCGCGGGCGAAACCCGATGTGCTGAAAAATATCGTTCGAGCTGCGCTGTATGTCTTGGCGTACGCGCTGCAGGTAGTGTTCATCACTTTCATAGCTTTTGTCTGCCGGATCGTATATCCGGTTGACGCCAGCAGGCAGGGGATTACCTTGCGGATTGGCCAGAAGCCCTCTATGCAGATCATGACTGTGAGACGCAATTTCCACCAGCCCGGACCGTTGCATTTCCCTGAGCTGTTCCCAGGTCAACAATTCTTCTATCGACGGCGCGCCATCTACCCTCGCCTTGCCCGCCACGTTTTCCATCCAGCTGCCGACTACGGCGACCATGGCCGGATAATGAAAACGCTGCAGCAATGGAAAAACCTTTGTGTAAAAACTGGCGTAACCGTCGTCAAAAGTGATCAATACCGCTTTGTGCGGCAAATGACGCTTTTTATCTCTGGCATCGATCAGGTTCTGCACGCTGACCGGATGATAGCCGTTCTGTTGGAGCCACTCGAAATGCAGTAGCAAATGCGCGGTGCTTACCGCAGTCTGCCCCGCTTTGGCGTCGCGTGCGACTTCATCCTTGATATCATGATACGAAAGCACCATGAAGCTGTCCGGCGAAAAAACAATGTTCCCCGCCGAGACTTCGTATGCCGGCAAAAAAAGCGCGCAGGCAAGCAGCACGAGGATGACACGCCTGACAGGGTTTAGCGGTCTCAATTCAACAGATCGAACCGATAAAGCGTCCTTCATTGCACCAGAGCCAGCAACACGCCTGCGGCGACGGCGGAACCGATCACCCCCGCCACATTGGGCCCCATGGCATGCATCAGCAGAAAATTATGAGGATTGCTTTCCTGACCCACCTTGTTGGCGACGCGCGCGGACATCGGCACCGCCGAAACGCCGGCGGCCCCGATCAGCGGGTTGACCTTGTGTTCGCTGAAGCGGTTCATCACCTTCGCCATCAGCACGCCCGAAGCCGTACCGAAACTGAATGCGATGGCGCCCAGAATCAGAATACCCAGGGTTTCAGCACGTAAAAAAGCATGTGCGCTCAGTTTGGAACCGACCGCGAGCCCGAGAAAAATGGTTACCACGTTAATCAGTTCGTTTTGCGAGGTCTTGCTCAGCCTTTCCACCACGCCGCTCTCGCGCATCAGATTGCCCAGGCAGAACATGCCGATCAACGGCGCGGCCGAAGGCAACAGCGCGGCGCTGAGCGACAGCAGTATCAGCGGAAAAATCACCTTTTCCTGTTTGCCGACATGCCGCAGCTGCGTCATTTCGATCAAACGCTCTTCCGGCGTCGTCAGCGCGCGCATGATCGGCGGTTGTATCAACGGCACCAGCGCCATATAGGAATAGGCGGCTACCGCAATCGCGCCCAGCAGATCGGGTGCCAGACGCGACGACACATAAATTGCGGTCGGACCGTCGGCGCCGCCGATTATTGCAATCGCAGCCGCATCCTTGAAGGTGAAATGCATGCCGGGTACGATATTGAGCGCCAGCGCGCCTATCAATGTGCCGAAAATACCGAACTGGGCGGCCGCTCCCAGCAATAATGTCTTGGGATTAGCCAGCATCGGGCCGAAATCGGTCATCGCGCCGACGCCCATGAATATCAACAGCGGGAACACACCGGACTTGATGCCCAGATACAGATAAGACAGCAGACCGCCCTCTTCCGCGATACCGGCCACCGGTATGTTGCTCAATATCGCTCCGAAACCGATAGGCAGCAATAACAGTGGTTCGAACCCTTTTCTGATCGCCAGGTAAATCAGCAGAAAGCCGACCCCCATCATCACCAGCTGCCCCCATTGAAAATTGGAAAGCCCGGTACTCAGCCACAGATCGAAAAAACTACCCATTCCGTATCATCCCAAGGTGACCAGTACATCATTGGCTGTAACGGTATCGTTGACATACACAGCTACACGTTTGACAACACCGGCATTTCTCGCACGCACTTCCGTTTCCATTTTCATCGCTTCCATGACGACAACCACTTGTCCCGCCTGTACATGCTGTCCCGGCTTGACGTTAATCCGTAAAATATGACCGGCCATTGGCGCTTTGACAGTCTCGATCACGGCGCTGGCGCCGGAAGCCGTTGCCGGCTGCGCGGAAACCTGCGCAGCCGCTGCCTGAATCGAGACGACATCGCCGCCGGAGGCCACCTCGACATGATAGAATTTACCATTAACCTTTACATTATAGGCACATGGGCCGTTATCGACAGGAACAGCAGGCAACGGCGTGGAATTCTTTACCGAGGCGTCCGTGCCTGGCGCGGGCTCGAATGCCAGCGGCTTGCCGCGATTCTGCAAAAACTTCCAGCCGATTTGCGGAAACAGCGCGTAGGTCAATACATCGTCGATTTCTTCCGCGGCGAGAATTACCTGCTCTTTTGCCGCCATCATGCGCAGTTCGCTCTGCAAACGCTCCATTTCCGGTTCCAGCAGGTCGGCGGGACGGCAGACTATCGGCTGCTCTCCGGCCAATACGCGCTGCTGCAGCGCCGCGTCTATCGGCGCCGGCGTAGCGCCGTATTCCCCCTTGATGACGCCGTAGGCTTCCTTGGTTACGGTTTTATAACGTTCGCCGGAAAGCACGTTGATAACCGCCTGCGTACCAACGATTTGCGATGTCGGCGTTACCAGCGGAATAAAGCCCAGATCCGCGCGCACGCGCGGAATCTCCTCCATGACTTCATCCATCCGCTCCAGCGCGCCCTGCTCCTTCAACTGGCTTTCCATGTTGGTCAGCATGCCGCCCGGCACCTGGGCTACCAGTATACGGCTGTCGATACCTTTCAGGCTGCCTTCGAAATCGGCGTACTTTTTGCGGATCTCGCGGAAATAAACGGCAATTTCCTCCAGCAACTCGATATTCAAACCAGCTTCGCGTCCGCTGCCTTCGAGCGCGGCGACAATAGATTCGGTAGCGCTGTGACCGTAAGTGCCGCTCATGGAGGAAATGGCGGTATCCACGTTGTCCACGCCGGCCTCTATCGCCTTCAGCAAGGTCGCAGTGCTCAGGCCGGTGGTGGCATGGCTGTGCAGATGGATCGGCACCTGCACGGCCTGCTTCAGCCGGGCAACCAGTTCTCCGGCGACATAAGGCTTCAGCAATCCGGCCATATCCTTGATGGCTATGGAGTGAACCCCCATGTCCTCCAGTTTTCTGGATAAATCGATCCAGGTTTCCAGTCCGTGCACAGGACTCACAGTGTACGAAATCGCAGCCTGTGCGTGCTTGCCAACGTCAATGGCCGCCCTGATTGCGCACTCGAAGTTGCGCGTATCGTTCAGTGCATCGAAAATGCGGAATATATCGATGCCGCTTACCGCCGCGCGTTCGACAAAACGCCGCACCACATCGTCGGCATAATGGCGATATCCCAGTATGTTCTGCCCGCGCAGCAGCATTTGCTGCGGCGTATTGGGCATGGCTTTTTTCAAGGCTCTGATGCGCTCCCACGGATCTTCACCCAGATAGCGGATACAGGCGTCGAAAGTAGCACCCCCCCAGCTCTCCATCGACCAGAAACCGATCTGATCGAGTTTCGCGCATATCGGCAACATGTCATCCAGCCGCAGGCGCGTTGCCAGCAGCGACTGATGCGCATCTCGAAGCACAACCTCGGTTATGCCTAGTGCTTTGACCATAAACAAGCTCCTTGAAAATGTTTGCTGTTACTGATTACGATAACGATGAAGCGCTGCCGATATTACCGCGACCAGCTCCATCGCGTCAGAGGCCTCGTCGTCCGATACCGCGCTCTCCGGCAACGCCGAATGTTCGTGCAGGGGTAACGGTTCGGGGTCGAACCGGCTGATGATACGTGAACTGACGTTGATAACCCAGACCAGCAGCATCAGGAATAGATAAACTATCCCCATGCCGATCAGCATGAGCTTTAAGCCCTGTTGTATAAGTTCGCCTAAGGATGGTTCCACAATCCGCAACGCTCGACAGTGATGTAAACTGGGCGCATGATAATCTGTAGGTGTGCTAAAGTCGATCTGAATCGCATTACGCGACCGGGCCTTGGCTATGGCAACGGGAACGAATCTGTAGTTTAATCGGCACATACTTGGTTTTTTCTCTAGTTTATCGGACTCATCATGGTTATTACATTAAAAATTCTCGCCGTACTCATCGTACTGATACTGATCGTCGGATTAATCAACCCGCGCTGGGTGCTGTTCTGGATGAAATCGCCCGACCGCCTGACCTTATCCAGTATCTGCATCATCGCCTTCATGGCGACATGGACCGGTATCGCCAAATTGACGCTGACCCCGAAACAGTTATCCGCCGAACACCATCAACAGCAGGATGAGAGAGAGAACGATCAGCGCAACGCCCTGCAACTTGACGCGCGCTGAGGCAGTTACAGCCCCGCCGAAGCCGAGCGGACGAAAACAGGCACAAGCATCCCGCAAGGACTCAGTGCGCCGCTCTTTGCCCGTTCATACGCAAGCGCTACTCTCATGGGTTATGAAGCCACCTGACAACACTAAAAACATTCAGAACCCGTCCCTCTCGTCGCTCTATCCACTTAAATCTAAGGAGGCAGTATGCGCGCTACCATTAAAAATTTGTTTCAGTATCTGCTGATCGGCGTTCTCGCCATTTTACCGATCGTGATCGTCATACAGGTTGTCATGCTGATCAAAACCTTTATAGCAAGCAGCTTTTTTCATGTCTACGGTTACGTCGACAGTTATTCGTTTACCCTGCTGCTGCTGGGTTTGACCATGGCCGGTATTTCGTATATAGGCTATACCATAGTTCAAAACAGAAACTCGCTGATCATCTCCTCTGTTGACCTGCTGGTTGAGAAAATTCCGTTACTCAACACAATCTACAGGGTATCGAAGAAGGTCATCAGCATGTTTTCGGCGACTGGCGACAATGACAACAAACGCGAAGTGGTATACATCGAATATCCCAACAAAGGCATCTGGGTCCCTGCATATGTAACCAATCGCAGCGGCGAATGGTACGTCCTGTTCGTGCCGACCTCGCCCAACCCGACTTCCGGCTTTACCGTCGTCGTTCATGAGTCGAACACCATCAAATCTTCACTGAATATCGAAGAGGTCACCAGCTTCATCATCAGCGTCGGGGCCGACTTTCCCAAGTCCGGCGAAGTGGCGAACCTTCCGCACTGAACAAAATCTTCTACCCACAGCAGCGTGATTAATGCTAGGATTGGCGGGCGTGCCTGCATGCAGGGAACTCATACCTTCCCCCCTCCGGCACACTCACAAAACAAAAAGCTTTTTTAGGAGTCGTAGACCATTATGAATAAAGTCAAACTGGCAAGCACCCTGCTGGGCGCTACCTTGATGTTCGGTGCGGTTGTCCCTTTCGCCTCTGCCGCTGCAGTCAGCGAAACCATTTTCAACGGCGCAAAGCTGTACAAACGCGAACGTTGCGAAACCTGCCATGGCGCGACGGCAGAAGGCGGCCCTGCGTTCCCTAACCTGGTAACCGGCCTGAAAAACCTGAATCAGGAGCAGTTCAAGGCGGTTGTGCTGAACGGACGCGGCAATATGCCCGCATTCAGCGGCAACAAGAAAGTTGCCGACGGTATCGACAGCCTTTACGCCTACCTGAAAGGCAGATCAGACGGCACCGTTCCAGCCGGCGATCTGGAAGTGGCGAAATAAGTTAAAGCGCCCTGTTTACTGCAAATCCGGCGCTCTGTCTCAAGGCCGGATTTGCAGTCGCATTTAAACCACTCGTCGCTACATTCTACCCTGCCGTTACTACGGCGCAGGCCAATTTCCTGCTCCTCAGCGCTTTACATGCCGTGTTCGCATCATCGCGTTCCAAGCCGCTGATACGGGCCGTATATCGCCGGTTCTTTCCGCTGTTATGCACCGATACGAACGATCTTCCGTGCGCCAGCGCCGAGGAAGCTTTCATCGCTGATTTCAGCGCACGCTCCGCATCCGATTCAACAGAAAATAAAGCACCCACCTGGACTGTATAGAGCTGTTTCTGCGGGAACATTTTATTGACATGCGCGTTGAGCCGCGTCGAGGCCGAAGATTTCGGCTTGTGCAAGGCTTCGGCATGGTATTCGTTAATCCCGCCAGCGGACAGCATCCTGGCGATGCTTTCAGGGCGGCGCAGCAATGCGCGGTCTTCGCGCTCGCCAAAACCCGGATTATGAGTCAACGCATCGCGTCCATCCAGCTGATCGAAGCCGTCATCGAGAATTTCACGCATATGGGCGTCGCGGCGCTTGTAGGAATTGCCGCCGAATACCACACCGATCAAACGATGGCCGTTACGCCGCGCCGATGCAACCAGGTTAAAACCGGAAGCGTTGACGAAGCCGGTCTTGATGCCGTCCGTACCCTGGTAGGTTTCGAGCAGGTGATTGTGATTATGATAAGAGCGCCCGCGAAATTCGAAACTCTGCGTGGAAAAATAGGGATAGTATTGCGGAAAATTCTTTTGCAGCGCGCGTCCCAGCCGGTACATATCCCAGGCGGTCGTCCACTGATTGGGATGCGGCAGACCGGAAGCATTGTAGAAAGACGATCCGGTCATGCCGAGCTGCCGCGCTTTCTGCGTCATCATTTCAGCAAACTCCGCTTCGGAACCTCTGCCCAGATGTTCTGCAAGCGTGGTAGCCGCATCGTTGGCCGACTGCGTTACCACCGCCAGGATGGCCTGTTCGACCGTCAAACTCTCCCCCGTCCGCAACCCGAGGCTGGATGGCGGTCGCGAGGTTGCATGCGACGAAGCCATCACCATCGAGTCGAGCGTCAATTCCCCACGGCTCAACGCTTCGAATACCATGTAGAGCGTCATCATTTTCGTCAACGAAGCGGGGTGCCGCAATTCATCGGGCGATTGCGAATACAATACCCGCTCCGAATCGACATCCACAACCAGCGCCGAATAGGGCGCCGCTTTCGCTTCGGCCTGAATCAACAGAAAAACTCCGGCTGCTATTCCGACGAAACGTAATAGCAGTGAACTATTTTTTATTACAACCATAAGGCGCTTGAGTGTGTTTGTAGAGGTAATGTATGCGCGTAAACCTGGCGGGAAGCGGTCAGCGCTGTTTCATGACGCGCTCCTTTTCGCGCTGCCAGTCCCTGCCCTTTTCCGTTTCGCGTTTATCGTGCAGCTTCTTGCCTTTGCCCAAACCGATTTCCAGTTTGGCGCGGCCTTTCTTCCAGTACATCGATAACGGGATCAAGGTGAACCCCTTGCGCTCCACGCTGC
This sequence comes from Candidatus Methylospira mobilis, assembly GCF_009498235.1. NCBI lineage: Bacteria > Pseudomonadati > Pseudomonadota > Gammaproteobacteria > Methylococcales > Methylococcaceae > Candidatus Methylospira > Candidatus Methylospira mobilis. The sequence continues at coordinate 3,466,384 of NZ_CP044205.1, forward strand.
CGATCAGCCGGTTCAATTCGCCGCGATTCAACAGCAGCTTGCGCGTTCTAACAGCGTCAGGATGCACATGCGTGGATGCCGACAGCAAAGGCGATACGTGCGAACCCAGCAGCCAGGCTTCGCCGCCTTTCAGAACCACATAGCTTTCCTTGAGCTGGGCCCTGCCCTCGCGCAGACTTTTGACCTCCCAGCCCTGCAACACCATGCCCGCTTCGAAGCGTTCTGAAATAAAGTAATCATGCGTTGCAATCCGGTTGACTGCAATCGTGGCGGAGCCCGGCTGACTTTTGTTTTTCTTTGCCATTGTTTTTCGATGTATCCGGAATTTGCCTGACTCAATTGTCGGTTTCTGGTATTTTACCCTATCATCGAGTTTTATAGCGGAGGAAGAATGTCCGATCAGGTTACAGCACGTGCGCTATGGTCTTCCAGAGCTGCATTTATTCTCGCCGCCAGCGGTTCCGCCGTCGGCCTCGGCAATATATGGAAGTTTCCCTATCTGGCCGGAAGCTATGGCGGCGGCGCTTTCGTTCTGGTTTATATCGCCTGCGTAGTAATCATCGGCGCGCCGATCATGATAGCCGAAACCATGCTCGGCAAACACGGACGAGGCAACCCGGCACATGCCATGCTGGCGCTGGCGCAACAGGCCAAAACCCATCCGGCCTGGCAATATCTGGGCTGGGTAGGCATCATTATCGGTTTTCTGATCCTGTCGTACTATAGCGTCATAGCTGGCTGGTCCCTCGCTTATATTTTCAAGGTCAGCGGCGCGCTCAATGTCAATATCAGCCCTGCAAACGCAATCAGCCGCTTTAACGACTTCAAATCCTCCAGCGATTTTCAGATTATCTGGCACACGCTGTTCATGGGTCTGACTTATCTTGTCGTCAGCGGCGGAGTAAGCCGCGGCCTGGAACGCACTACGCGCTACATGATGCCGGCCCTGCTGGTCATGCTGCTGTTGATGGATATTTACGCGCTGAATTCCGGTGGTTTTCTTCAGGGACTGCGCTTTCTGCTGCACCCCGACTTCAGCAAACTGACCACGGAAGGCCTGCTCGCCGCCATGGGGCAGGCTTTTTTTTCACTGGGCGTCGGCATGGGCGCCATCATGGTTTACGGCTCCTACCTGCCCGACGATGTATCGATTCCACGCTCCAGCGTGATTGTTTGCGTCACCGATACTATCGTCGCGCTGATGGCCGGAATGGCGATCTTTCCCATCGTTTTTGCCAATGGCCTCGAACCCTCCATGGGCGCGGGCCTGATTTTCGAAACCTTGCCGATTGCGTTCGGTCACATGCCCGGCGGAGGATGGCTCGGTGCGATTTTCTTTATTCTGGTCTTCTTTGCCGCGATTACTTCGGCCATTGCGCTGATCGAACCGGCTATCGCGCTGTTATCGGAAAAGTTTGATCTGGACCGCGCGCGCGCCAGCCTGTTGGTCGTTGCCGCATGCTGGCTGGCCGGCTTTGGCACCGTTTATTCCTTCGGTGAAAACCCGGCGCGCTGGTTGCACGGAAAAACCTTTTTCGAACTGATCGATTTCGTGACTTCGGATCTGCTGCTGCCGATCAGCGGCGTGCTGATTGCGATCTTCAGCGGCTGGAAACTGAGCGCTACGATCAGCCGCAGCGAATTCGACCCGCAACAGGGCCGAACCTGGCGTGCGTGGCTGGTATCTATCCGCTATATTGCGCCGGCAGGGGTCGTGTTAATTTTGCTTGACGCACTGGGGCTCCTGTAATGACCATCATACACAAAAGCGCACTGCTCAAATTTCCGGCGCATCAGATGTTCGCCTTGGTTGACGACATTCCCGCCTATCCGCAATTTTTGCCGTGGTGCAATTCCAGCCGCATTCTCAGCCGCACGGAAAATATCGTCGAGGCCGAGCTAGAAATTGCGCAAGCCGGTTTCAACCACCGCTTCAGCACGCGCAATACGCTGATCGAACAGAAAGAAATCCGCATGGCGTTGATTGCAGGCCCGTTTAACCGTCTGGACGGCGTATGGCAGTTCACCCCACTACGCAGCGACGCCTGCAAAATCAGCCTTGAACTGGAGTTTGAAATGAGCGGCGCATTGTTCAGCCTCACTTTCGGAGCCATTTTCAATCAGATAGGCAACACCATGATCAATGCATTCAGCGATCGCGCCAAAGCCTTGTATGCCACTGCGAACAACGAATATGCTGATTGAAATCGCTTACGCGAAACCCGGGCGACAGCGCCTGCTGTCGCTGGACGTGCCCGCAGCAACAACGGTGCAACAGGCTATAGAACAATCCGGCATTATAGTGCAGTTCCCGGAGATCGACCTGAATGTTAACCGTGTCGGCATTTTCAGCAAGCCGTGCAAACTGGATCAGATACTGCAAGCAGGCGACCGCGTGGAAATCTATAGGCCGCTGATTGCCGATCCGAAAGAGGCGCGGAAAAAGCGGCTTAGTAGCGCAAAGATCTAGCGCGGGGATAGCAGGTCAAGCCTGTCTGTTGCCGCCTCCTTCGTAACGAAGAACCGTAACAATATGAAGTTATGAACATACGGTCGAAATAAAACGGAACAAATCGGTATTTCTTGTTTTTTTAAGCCATCAACTTTACAGGTGAATAATAATGCGCTCATTAAAATTCATGTATTTCAGATCGATCCTGCTTGCCGTTATCGTATCAAGCGGCCTGTCCGCTTGTGGCGGCGGTATGGGCGGCGGCGGTTATCCTATGGCCATGGGAGGAATGGGTTATGGTATGGGGCGCGGCCCCGCTACCGTTTTCGGCAGTCCCTACGGTTGGGGACGCACGCAAAATGATGTGATTGTCGACAGCAATCGAGACAGAACCGTCGCGGTGGACAACAACAATGGCTGGAATCGTGAGCGTAACAATGCCGGCGTTTATGACAACCGCGAACAAGGCTGGGAACGGGGCGGCGGGTTCTACCATCCGGGAAGAATTTAACCGGCTCCATCTGCGCCTTATCGAAACGATGAAACTCCAATTCCTAGCTTAGAGGATTTATTGTTATGTTCAGAACCATGCCGGCTGTTGCATTCAGCCTGATTTTATTGTTGTCCGGCGCTGCGATTGCGGCGAATAATTCAGATACCGGCGATATAGCGGCTGTCGCCCCCGCTTCCTACCACCTCCTGGACCCTGCCTGGCGAGTAATGGAACAAAAGGTTACCGCCTTTGTCGGCCAACAGAAGCAGAGAGAAGTAGTCGATATGGCCTATGCCACAGTCGCCGCCGACGTTTGCGATAAGCTGGATGTGGATGAAAAAACGCTCGATAAAGAATTCAACCTTTTATCGGCAGATATGCAAAAGAAAAACAACCCGGGAGAACAGGCCCAATTCGAAAAAGAGTTAATGGGGTATTACGGAGTGTATGTCGGATTGATTGTTGCTGAAAGCATGCAAAACAAAGTTTTGTTCTGCAAGGAAGTCGAGAATGTAAGAACCAAAAAAGGCGGGCCGAGCCGTTATTGGAGCGCGGTATCCTCGACTCCGAAGTAACCCATATTGAGCCTTGTTCAAATGCCTATCAGGCTTTGCTGGCCAGGCACCAACTGATTTGCAGCATGAGCAAGAAAGGTGACTGCTACGATAATGCCGCCATGGAAAGCTGGAATCACAGCTTTAAAGTCGAGGCTATCCACGGCGAGCGATTCCAGACCAGGGATGATGCCAAACACCACGTCTTCGATTACATCGAAGTGTATTACAATAGGAAACGGCTTCATTCGAAACTGGGCTATTTGTCCCCAGAGGCCTTTGAACTTAAAAATATCGCTTAGCGAGGTGTCTGCTGAATCTGGGCAGGATCACTTCTGCATTGATTGACAGGACGGACAGCAAACTATTGCTCAATCTGCCAATAGGGCAATATGAAGACATTAACCCGACTTTCCGTACGCTTGCTATTCGACTCCAAATCCATCCGGAGCATGGAAAACAAAAGCAGCCTACAGCCGCATATTTCCGGCTGTAGGCTGCTTTACGCTAACGAAGTAAACTCAGCACGTGACTGCTACTGGCATTCGCTTGCGCCAGCATCGCCGCGCTCGATTGTTGCAGGATCTGATTTTTACTTATATTGGACATTTCAGTGGCCATATCGACGTCCTGAATGCGACTGCGCGCCGCACTCTGATTTCCATTTCCTATAGCCGACTGCAGGTTCGCGATTGCGGAAACCCCATCATTGGCATTCTGCGAAGCTTGCGTCATGCCATTGATTTGACTGGTCAACTTATCAGAAATCGCTAAGCCTGCCGCATCATCCTGAGCGCTGTTGATCCTCACGCCAGCAGACAGTTTCTGCGTGGCAGCCTGAGTTTGTCCTAGGTAGCGTTGTGAAGTGAGTGACCCTACGTTTGTATTGATAATTAATGACATTTTAGTCTCCTGGAAAACCCGGTTTTCGATTACCGAATGTTGAGTGTCGCCGTTCTCTGGGCTCATCTAGTTTTAAATAAACCACGCCCCGTATCGGTTATCGGATGCAGTTTTTTTAAACTTTAGGTGCTTGTACTTTGGGTTTCCGGAAAAAAGGCATCGGAACTTTCACTCGGCTATATCGAATTGTGTCATGATTGTGTTACATGAATATGTAAAACGGCGTGCAGATTTCTTCACTTTTTTAATTGCTGAAAACTGAAAACATCAGACACAATTACATGAACTAATGCTCCGGGAGAGCTTTGTTGAGCCATGTCCTTGGTGGCCGGACGAACAATCTCAACCGGAACAGGGTATCGGATCGATACCATAAGCAGTGACCCGGTTCCTTCCCTGGCTTTTCGACACATACAAGGCCTTGTCCGCCCTTTCGATAAAACCATGAGCCGTTTCGCCGGGAAGATAAGTGGCGACGCCCAATGAGACGGTAATGCAGCCAATAGGCGCTTCGCTCGTCGGGCGGCGAATCTGGCATGCGGCGATTGCGACACGAATAGATTCCGCCAACGCGCGAGCGCCTTCCAGCGGCGTCATCGGCAACAGCACTGCAAACTCTTCACCACCATAGCGGGCCGCCAGGTCCTGACCTTTAATATTACGCTTGAGTATTTCGGCGACAACCTGAATGACTTTGTCGCCAAAAAGGTGGCCATAGCTGTCGTTGACCTTTTTGAAATGATCGATATCCAAAAACAAAAGACTCGGACGAGGCCCGCCTGCATTACATGCACCCAACAGTCCGCTCATGCTCTCATCAAAATTGCGTCGATTGGCCAGCCCCGTCAAACCATCCTCCATTGCCTTTTGACGAACCCGCGTCACTTCGGCGCGCAACGTTTCTATTTCCTTATGGCTTTGCGCCAGCTGTTCGCTGAGAGAAGCTGTCGATAAACGCATTTTATCCGTTTTATGGAGCATCCGGTCCATGCTGCCGCTCCGCATCAGGATTGCAGGCGTGGACTCGCGGAACAAATTGCGTAAGCGGCCGAGAAACGAGCCTTGATTCCGGTTGCTTTCGGTAGGCGCAACAGCGGCTTCTGTTGTCAACTCCCGGCTGAACTGTTGCAGAGAAGTATCGTAAAGCTGCACCTGCGTTCCGGCTTCCGCAACCGACATCGCCGTTGCCGAAATAATACGCTGGAGGTTAGACGGAAGTTCATCGCTTACATTGGCGCTTCCGGCCGCAATGAACCGGCTGTACAACGACGTTATTGACTGTTCGTCCAAAACGATTTGATTTTTCAACAGCTCGTCAATCGCGCTGTTCAGTTCAGGGTTCATTCCGGCCGCATACTCGTACCAGACCGTAAAACTGATAGGATTCATGGGTGCGGCATGCCTGATCATCAACGGCATGACCTTTTTTAACAGAGCAATGCTGTCTTCTACATTTTCCCGGTAGCGCACCCCTCCCCTCCCACACAATGACTAAAGCGTGCGCGCCAACACCAGCGCATCTTCCCTGCCCTTGCTGGCAGGATAATAGCCCTTGCGCTGACCGATTTCATTAAAACCCAGACTGAGATACAGATTAATGGCTTTTTGATTAGAAGGCCGGACTTCCAGCATCATCATTTCCGCGCCTTTATCGCGCGCAAGCTGCATCAGATTTTCCATCATCGCGCGTCCGTAACCTTTGCCCTGGGCGGCGGGCGATACGCAAACATTGAGCACATGCGATTCGCCGGCGCCGACCGAAGCGATGCCGTACGCCTGGATCCGGCCCAGTTTTTCGGCAACCCAGCAGATATAGTTGACTCTGAAACAATCCCTGAAAGTTTGCGGCTCCCACGGAAACTCGTAGGCCGCATTTTCGATTTGCAGTACCGCATCGATATCCGATTTTTTCATGCGGCGATAAATCACTTCGGCCGCTTCGACCAGACTCGGGTTATATTTACTATAGAAATCCCTTTCCGCATCGTATTGTATCCAATCCTTGAGCACCTGAAAAAAACCGGACATAACGCTTAACATTGCTCCCGATAGACTTTTGCCGCCAAACAAAGATCATCCCATGCCCGGCGCTTTTCGAGCGGCGATCTCAGCAAATAGGCGGGATGGTAGGTAACCACCAAAGGGGTTTCAGCATAACGGTGAACGCTACCGCGCAACTTGCCGATCGGCGTTGCCGTTTTCAATAGATTCTGCGCCGCTATGCGTCCCACGGCGAGAATAATACGCGGTTTTACCAGCGCGATCTGCTGTTTTAGATAACTTTCGCAAGCCGCCACTTCTGCGGGCTGCGGATCGCGATTACCCGGAGGACGGCATTTGAGTATGTTCGCTATATACACCTGCGTTCGCGGCAAGCCAAGCGCGAACAGCATTTCCGTCAATAGCTGGCCGGCGCGGCCGACGAAAGGCTCGCCTTGCAGATCCTCCTGCTCGCCGGGCGCTTCACCGATCACCATCCAATCGGCTTCGTGATTGCCGACGCCAAAAACGGTTTGCGTGCGGCTGCCATGCAACCCGCATGCAGTACAGGCTCGTACGCGCGCTTCCAGATCATCCCAAGCCGATGTTCCTGCCGATGACTCCACCATTTCAGCAGCGAGATGTTCAGCCTCTGACAGCGGAACCGTGTCGTTTGAATTTACGGGGAGTGCGACAACAGGCTCGGCAGCAACGCCGGCCTGCAGATGCAAACCGGTGTCCTCTGCCATCACAGTTTCCAATGCTGCCTTATCCGCCAAAACGTCTACTTTATTAATGTCAGAAACCTGAAATCGAGGCACCCAGACCGGTATGCCCATCGCATCCAGGTAATCCAGCCGTTGTTGCTCGGAGTTAATCATTTATCAGAGGAGTAACAATCGGCCTCAATCAAACCTCCCCAACCTGGGGGTGCGTGCGATCTTTCCCGCTCAACAGCTTATTGACGGCATTGATATACGCCTTTGCCGAAGCGATGACTATATCGGTATCCGAGCCCAGCCCATTGACGATACGCCCGCCCTTTTCCAGCCTGACCGTGACTTCGCCCTGCGCATCGGTGCCGCTGGTAATATTATTCACCGAATAAAGGGTTAAGCTGGTTCCGGTATTCACCAGCGATTCTATGGCCTTGAGACTGGCATCCACCGCACCGCCGCCGCTGGCTGCGCCGGTCAGCTCATCGGCATCCACCTTCAAGGTCACCGAAGCGCACGGTATTTCACCGGTTTCGGAACAAACTTTCAGAGCCACCAATTTAACGCGCTCATCGTCGGATTCGCCGCCGGCCTCATTCAACAACGCCTGAAGATCTTCGTCGAATATTTCGTGTTTTTTATCGGCAAGCTGTTTGAACCGGAAAAAAACCGCATTCAACTCTTCTTCCGAAGCAAACCCGGCGCCGAGCTCCTGCATGCGGGTGCGAAAGGCGTTGCGTCCGGAATGCTTGCCCAGCACCATGCGATTGGCGCTCCAGCCGACTTCTTCCGCGCTCATGATCTCATAGGTTTCGCGGCTTTTCAGCACGCCATCCTGATGGATGCCGGACTCGTGCGCAAAGGCATTGGCGCCAACGATAGCCTTGTTCGGCTGCACAGGGAAGCCGGTAATGCTCGACACCAGTTTGGAACAGGCGACGATTTCACGGGTATCCACTTCCGTATGACAGGAAAAAAAGTCCTTGCGCGTTTTCACCGCCATGACCACTTCTTCCAGCGCGGCATTGCCGGCTCTCTCTCCCAGGCCGTTGATGGTGCATTCCACCTGACGCGCACCATTGGACACCGCCGCCAGCGAATTGGCTACCGCAAGCCCGAGATCGTTGTGACAATGGACGGAAAAGATGGCCTTGTCGGAATTGGGAATACGCTGCCGCAATTTTGCGATCAGCAAACCGAACTGTTCCGGCATCGCATAGCCGACAGTGTCCGGGATATTCAGCGTTCCCGCTCCGGCGTCGATTACCGCCTCCAGTATGCGGCATAAAAAGTCTTCTTCCGAACGCCCGGCGTCTTCCGGAGAAAACTCGACGTTATCGGTAAACTGACGCGCGCGCTTGACCGCCCTGACCGCGTATTCGATGACCTGCTCGGGCGACATATTCAACTTGCGCTGCATATGTATCGGAGAAGTCGCTATAAAGGTATGGATGCGCGAATTGCGCGCGCCGGCAAGCGCGGCCCCCGCGCAGTCGATATCCTTGTCCAGCGCGCGCGCCAGCCCGCAAACGGTGGAATCGCTTATCGCTTTGGCCACCGCCTGCACCGATTCGAAGTCCCCCTGGCTGGCGGCGGGAAAGCCGGCTTCAATGATATCGACCTTGAGCCGTTCCAGCGCGCGCGCAATGCGCACTTTTTCTTCGCGGGTCATCGACGCGCCGGGACTTTGCTCTCCGTCGCGGAGAGTGGTATCAAAAATTATCAGTTTTTCGCTCATGAACAAACTCCATGAATACCGGACAGCCACAGGGCCGTTATCCGGAAGATGATTCGGATTTGTGGGTATTTCAGTCTGTATGAGAGAATCGTGTATGCCCCTGGCGGGGCAGCAGCAGGCACAGAAAATCGGCGTCCAGGCCGAGGGCTTGAACGGTTTTCCTGGTGAAAGGCCTTGTTTCGGCCATGTTATGACTTACGACCCATGCGATGTTGTCTTAATACCAAAAGCGTCAATATCGGTCCGGACACGGCATACCCCGCAAACATGGCGAACAGCGTAAGCGGCGGATGCGTGAAAATCACGGCGAATGCCAGCATGATCATAATCGCCTTTACAAAAGGCATACGCCCATGAAAATCGATATCCTTAAAGCTATAGTAGCGGATATTGCTTACCATCAACAAGCCGGTAGTAATCGCCAACACCGAAGAAACATAAGCAAGCGTCTGCCCGTCCCAGCCCTGATCTATCGACAGCCAGACGAAACCGGCAATTATGGCGGCGGCAGCCGGACTGGCCAATCCCTGGAAATAGCGCTTGTCCGCCGTGCCGATCTGGGTATTGAAACGCGCAAGGCGCAATGCGCCGCCCGCGCAATGTACGAAAGCGGCAACCCAGCCCAGTTTGCCCAACTCAGACAGCGACCAGATATAAATCAGTACGGCGGGTGCAACGCCAAAGGAGATCAGATCCGACATGCTGTCGTACTCGCCGCCGAACTCGCTCTGGGTATTGGTCATGCGCGCCACCCGTCCGTCCATGCCGTCCAACACCATGGAAACGAACACGGCAATAGCGGCCAGTTCGAAGCGATGATTGATCGCCGCGGTAACTGCGTAGAACCCGGCGAACATGGCCGCAGTAGTAAAAAGATTAGGCAGCAGGTAAATCCCGCGCCGGCGTTTGGACAACTGCGGCTGTTCGCTCATAATACCCTCCGGTATAGGCTTATGCTGTTAAATCCAGGCCCATCCCCGTGAAACAATGTATGGCGCTTCTTTCTAACTTAACGACACTGTTCCCTGGGTAGAGAGGCCAGAAGCGGCTAGTTCCTGGTTTTATCCACAATCTTGTTGGCTTTGATCCAAGGCATCATATCACGCAAACGAGCGCCTACCTGCTCGATCTGGTGTTCGCGCCCCAAACGGCGCTTGGCTTTCAGCGTCGCGGCTCCACCCTGATTTTCCAGGATAAATTCGCGAGCAAACTCGCCGTTCTGGATTTCGCGCAGTATTTTCTTCATTTCCTTCTTGGTTTCTTCGGTAACCACGCGCGGACCACGCGTCAAATCGCCGTACTCGGCGGTATTGGAAATGGAATAACGCATGTTGGCGATACCGCCTTCATACATCAGGTCGACGATCAGTTTCAGTTCGTGCAGACACTCGAAATACGCCATCTCCGGTGCGTAACCGGCTTCGACCAGCGTTTCGAATCCGGCCTGAACCAGCGCAGTGGCGCCGCCGCATAATACCGCCTGCTCGCCGAACAGATCGGTTTCGGTCTCTTCGCGAAAAGAGGTTTCAATAATACCGGCGCGTCCGCCGCCATTGGCCGAGGCGTATGCGAGCGCAATTTCCTTGGCGCGGCCGCTGGCGTCCTGGAAAACAGCAATCAGCGAAGGCACGCCGCCGCCCTGGGTATAGGTCGAACGCACCAGGTGGCCCGGACCTTTCGGCGCGATCATGATCACGTCCAGGTCTGCGCGCGGCACGATCTGCTCGAAATGGATGTTAAAGCCATGAGCGAACGCGAGCGCAGCTCCCTGTTTGATATGCGGTTCAATCTGCTCGCGGTACAGACGCGACTGATGCTCGTCAGGCGCCAATACCATGATCACATCGGCCGCCTTCACGGCTTCTTCTATGCTCAATACGGTCAGGCCGGCATTCTGGGCTTTTACCGCCGAAGCGGAACCCTGGCGTAGCGCAACAATCACCGATACGCCGGACTCTTTCAGGTTCAATGCGTGCGCGTGTCCCTGTGAGCCATAACCAACAATAGCGACCTTTTTGTCCTGAATGACGGAAAGGTCGGCATCTTTATCGTAATAGACCTGCATGATATTCCTCTTATATTTCTGTTGCGTTACGAATGTTCAATAATGATTTATTTGTGCCGCCGCTTTCGAAGCGGCGGGTAGGTGCGCGCGTCACGCAACGGAGAGACTCAGCGCCTTCTCGCCACGCAGGATGCCGGTAGTACCCGAGCGCACGACTTCGATGATGCGCTCTTCGCCCAAGGCGTCGAGAAACGCGTCAAGTTTGGATTTTTCGCCGGTCAGCTCGATAACATAAGTGCCTGCGGTTACGTCGAGTATGCGCCCGCGGAAAATATCGGCCAGACGCTTGAGTTCGTCTCGTCCGCTTTCAACAGCATGTGCCTTGACCAGCAACAACTCGCGCTCGATATGCGGAAACTCAGAAATATCAATCAGTTTCACCACGTCGATCAATTTATTGAGCTGCTTGGTAATCTGCTCGATGATTTCGGTGCTGCCGGAGGTTACCAGCGTCATGCGCGACAGCGTAGGGTCCTGAGTCGCCGCGACGGTCAAGGTCTCGATGTTATAACCGCGCGCGGAAAACAGCCCGGCCACGCGCGACAGCGCGCCCGCTTCGTTTTCAATCAAAATCGAAATAATATGCCGCATATCAGGCCAGCTCCCCGTCGACATCGACCCCCGGAGCCAGGCGCATGTCGTGATGCGCCTTACCAGCCTCGATCATAGGATAAACATTTTCAGTCGGATCGGTCAGAAAATCCAAAAACACGGTTCTGTCCTTGAGCTCAAGCGCCTGCTCCAGCGCCGATCTGACTTCCGACGGCTGTGTGACGCGTATGCCGACATGCCCGTAGCTTTCCGCCAGCTTGACGAAATCGGGTATGGTTTCCAGATAGGACTGTGAATAACGGCTCTCGTAAGTGAACTCCTGCCACTGCCGAACCATGCCCATGTAACCGTTGTTCAGGGTTATGATTTTAATCGGCGTCCGGTACTGCGCCGCAGTCCCCAGTTCCTGAATACACATCTGTATGCTGGCCTCGCCGGTGATGCAGGCGACAGTGGATTCCGGGAACGCCAGCTTGACGCCGATAGCAGCAGGCAGACCGAAGCCCATGGTCCCCAGACCGCCGGAATTGATCCAGCGGCGCGGCTTGTCGAAGCGGTAATACTGCGCGGCCCACATCTGATGCTGGCCGACATCCGAAGTGATGTAGGCCTCGCCTGCGGTCAGTTCGTATAATTGCTCAATCACATATTGCGGTTTGATCAAGTCGCTGTTCTTGTCATATCTCAGACACTGAACTCCTTGCCAACGCGCGATTTTACTCCACCAATGCTCAAGCGCAACCTGATCGGGTTTCTCTGCGCCTGCGCCCAGCAAGTGCTGCATCTCATCAAGCACCGGCCCAACCTCGCCGACTATAGGCACGTCCACGCGCACGGTCTTGGCTATGGAAGCCGGATCGACATCGATATGGATAATTTTGGCCGCCGGACAGAATTCGGCGAGTTTACCGGTCACACGATCGTCGAAACGCGCGCCAACTGCCAACAGCACATCGCACTCATGCATCGCCATATTGGCTTCATAAGTACCGTGCATGCCGAGCATGCCGAGAAACTGTTTGTCGGTTGCCGGGTAGCCGCCCAGGCCCATCAGGGTATTGGTAATCGGAAAGCCGAGCGCGCGTGTGAAACGCGTCAACTGTCCGGCCGCATTGCCGAGTATCACCCCGCCGCCGCTGTAGATCATCGGCTTTTTGGCGGACAACAACAAGGCCATCGCTTTCTTGATCTGCCCGTGATGCCCCTTCACCGAAGGGTTGTAGGAGCGGATGTGCACGCTTTTCGGGTACGAATAAGGCACCCTGGCCGAGGGATCGGTCAAGTCTTTGGGAATATCGATCAATACCGGGCCGGGACGGCCGGTGGTGGCGATATAGAACGCCTTTTTTACGATCTCGGCCAGTTTGGTTACGTCCTTGACCAGGAAATTATGTTTCACGCACGGACGGGTGATTCCGACAATATCGGCTTCCTGAAACGCATCGCTGCCGATTACCGGCGTCGGCACCTGCCCGGTGATCACCACCAGCGGAATGGAGTCCATATAAGCGGTCGCGATACCGGTCACCGCATTGGTCGCGCCCGGCCCGGAAGTGACCAGCACCACGCCGGGACGCCCGGTCGCGCGCGCATATCCGTCAGCAGCATGAGTCGCCCCCTGCTCATGGCGTACCAGAATATGCTTGATGTCGTTCTGTCTGAACAGCGCGTCATAAATATGCAGGACGGCGCCGCCCGGATATCCGAAAATATACTCGACGCCTTCGTCCCTCAGACACCGAACCAGTATGTCTCCACCGCTAAGAACCACGTTAGCCTGCTCCCAAAAATAGGACGGGGCGATCTGCACCCGGCCGGATATTCCCCATCACACAGGGGTGACCTTTTATGATACCGAGAATTGGCTATATCATCAACATCACCATCAGGGAACCCTTACCTGTCAAAGTTGACAGAATGGCAAACTCACACCCCACCAAACAAAGAGGCAGGCTCCTTTCGAAAAGGGGCCGGATTCTTCTAATCGACACCTTTATTTATTAAAATCAATCTGTGTTTTTTATTCTCGGCCTGCCCCTGCATGCAAATCCGACTTTTATACCCAGCGTCGCCTCGACTTCTGCTTTGAACTTCTCATTACCCATCGGCGTCCCCGTTTGCAAAGCCGACCTTAACAGTTCCAACTCATCTGCAGCCGGCGCCCTGTCAAACAGGCTGCGGTATGCAGAGCATCGTTCTTCCGGGGAGCAACCCAACACCATATACTCACTGTGCGCCGACAGAATGGCATTGCCAATCCCCTGCGCATTGGCAGCATAGCTGGACCAGCGGTATTGTGCGGGACGCCCCACCATCCCGGCCCTGACCGGATTCATCTCGATATAACGCATGCATGACAGCAGATAAGACTGCGACTCAATAACGCTGCACTTATAGCGTCCCTCCCACAAAGCGCCATGACGTTGATAGGTTTTGTTTACATATCGCACGTAACACCGGCCCAGATGTTGAAACAAACGCCCCAGCGAGTCGGCGCGCTCGGGTGTCAACAGCAAATGCACATGATTGGTCATCAACGCGTAGGCATGAACCGCACAGCTACAGCTATCGGCGGCCTGCTTGAGGCAGCGCAAATATTCCAGATAATCGAAATCGTCGAAGAAAACCGCAGAACGGTTATGTCCGCGCTGAACCGCATGAACAGGCGCGCCAGGTATGTAAAACCGCTGTTTTCTCGGCATGGCGGCCCTTATTTTTTGAGCGGATGGCGAATGCGCAATCCCTTGAAACGGCGAAACCCTTTATCGGTGGTAATCCAATCGCAATCCCATTCCATCGCCAGCGCCAGCGCCAGCGCCAGCGCCGCATGGTAAGCATCGGGAATATCGTTGCCCTGCGCAGCAATCGACCGCGCGCACTGCAAAAACAAATCCCAATGATTTCTGCCGGGGCTCAAACAAACCGCGTATTCCGCCGACCTGAGCTGTTGCGCAAAGGCGATTGCCGTTTCCGGAGGGCTTGGACTTTCAAAAACTTTCGGGTGGGTTACCACACGGATAAATCCGCTCAAAACCAGCTCTGAAAACCCAAATGCCATATTGGAATTAACCGCGGATTCCAGCCAGTCACGATAAGCCCGATGATCTTTCGCATCTTCCCTGTGCGCATACACCAATACGTTTACATCCATCAGCATCATGACGGTTCGTCCATAATATCCAGCAACGAACGTCCGTTATCGAGGTCGACCCCGGGTTTCACGCCGTTTCCGGACGCGGTTATCATCCGTACCGTTTCGCACCGTGCCTTCGGCTTTGCCAGGGACTCGCATAACGCGTTTTCAATCACACGCGCCAGAGAAACCCCCTCGTCGGCAGCCCGGCGCCTGGCGGAAACGAGGATATGCTCGTCGAGATTCAATGTGGTTCGCATGTAACCTCCTCGTTATTACGTTTGATGGCAAATCCCTCAGTATATCATGCTGTTATATGAAAATTGATGCCTGTTTTTTTATGGGTCTGCCCCCTTTTTATTCTTTTTATTAAAGAAGCTTGACTACCGGCTTTATGCTCGTGCCTCCAATCATCTGAATATGATCAGGCCTCAACGTGGCGTTCCTCGAACCAATGATACAGGGTCGGCAGCATCACCAGTGTCAGCAACGTGGAAGTAATCAAGCCACCGATCACCACAATCGCCAGAGGGCGTTGAACCTCCGATCCTGGGTCATTGGAAAAGATGAACGGGATCAGGCCCAGCATGGCTACCGTCGCAGTCATCATCACCGGGCGGAAACGCTGCGTGCATCCCTGGATAATCGCATCCCGCTGGGCGATCCCTTTTTTGCGCAGACTACGGATATAGGACACCAGAACCACGCCATTCAGCACCGCAATACCCCAAAGCGTGATAAATCCGACTGATGCCGGAACCGAGAGATATTCGCCGGTCAGAAACAGCGAGAAAATTCCCCCAATGGAGGCGAAGGGTAACACAAGAATAATCAGCGCGGCAAAACGCAAGGAATTGAATAATAAAAACAGCAGAAAAAAGATGGCCGCGAAAGTAAGCGGAATAATGACCATCAGACGTTTCATCGCCCGGTCCAGATTCTCGAACTGGCCGCCCCATTTCAGGGAATAACCATCGGGAAGCGCCACTCTTTCGGCTACCCCCTTTTGCAGCTCGGCGACGAAACCGCCAAGATCGCGGCCATGCACATTGGCGCCGATGATGATGCGGCGCTTGCCGGTCTCCCGGCTGATCTGAGCAGGGCCATCCAGGACACGGATCGTAGCCAAATCGTCCAGCGGCACCAGCGCACCGTTCGGGGAACGCAGCAAAACCTGACGGATCGCTTCGGGACTATTGCGAAACTCTTCAGGAAACCGGACGCTTGCGGAGAAGCGCCGTTCGCCTTCGTAAACCTCAGTGCTTAAACGTCCACCGATGGCGCTTTCGATAATGTCGTTGATATCCGTCACGTTGATGCCGTGGCGTGCGATCGCGCGCCGGTCAATAGCGATAGTGAGATATTGCTGCCCGCTTACCCGCTCCACGCGGATATCTGAAGCGCCCTTAATGGAGCTCACCACTTTGATGATTTCGTCCGCTGTATGTTTCAACACCTCCAGTTCATCGCCAAACAACTTGATCGCAATATCTGAGCGCACCCCGGTCACCATTTCCGCTACCCTGGCAGAAATGGGTTGAGCCATGACAATTTGCACGCCGGGCAGCACGCTGAGTTTCTCGCGGATGGCGTCCTCCACATCGTCCTGATTCCAGCCCGGCGGCAACTGTGCGCGCGGCTTGAGCGTTACGATGGGATTAGATTCGTTCTCCGGCTGGGGATCGGTAGAGTTTTCGCTGCGCCCCAACTGGGAAACAGCCATGGCCACTCCCGGCACCTGCATGACCAGACGCATGGCCTCAGTTTCCAGGCGGATGGATTCGTCCAGGGACATACTGGGTACCCGGTTAATGCCGGATACGATGGCGCCCTCCTTCATTTCAGGAATAAAGGAAGTGCCTAAATGGGGAAACAAGGCCAGACTGCACGCCAGCACGCCGACAGACGCGATAATCACCGCGCCCGGATACCGCAATGCAAAACCGAGCAGTTTCAGATAAGGACGTTTCATCAGCGCAATTAGGCGGGTGTCATGCTCCTCACCTCCCTTGAGAAGATACGAGCAGAGCACCGGCGACAGCGACAGCGTCAGCGATACAATCAGCGAAATGAACAACGCGATAGCGATAGTGATGGCGAGCGGAGCGAACATTTTGCCTTCCAGCCCGGTCATGGTCATCAGCGGCAGAAATACCAGGCAGATAATACCTACGCCGAACAACACCGGCGTACCTACTTCGGCGGCGGCGCGCTGCACAATCAAACCGCGGCTTTCGCCGTTTTCCCGCGCCTCGCCAAGATGGCGGAAGGCGTTTTCCACAACGACCACGGAACCATCCACCATGATGCCGATCGCAATGGCAAGCCCCCCCAGCGACATCAGATTGGCGGAGATACCGTAATGATTCATCACCATGAACGTAGCCAACGGCGTAACGATCAGCGTCGCAACGACAATCAGGCTGGAACGGATATCGCCCAGATACAGAACCAGGGTCACAATAACCAGACCGATGCCCTCCATCAGCACCTTGATTACCCCATGGATAGCCGCGTTCACCAGATCGGTGCGGTCATAGAACGGAACAATCTTGAGACCGCCGGGCAGCATACCGTGCGCGTTGATTTCGTTTATGCGCGCCTTGACCCGACCAACAATTTCTTTGGCATTGCCGCCCCGGATCATCATGACGATGCCGCCAACCGCCTCAGTATCGCCGTTCTTGATCACCGCGCCATAACGGCCGGCCTGACCGATGCGCACCTCTGCCACATCGCGGATGAAAACCGGCGTGCCGTCTATCTCCCTGAGCACGATATCGGCGATATCCGCCACGCATTGAATAAGCCCGACACCACGGATCAAATACTGCTCGGCGTACTGTGGAAGTTTGCCGCCACCGCTGTTGGCATTGTTCAGCGCGAGCGCGGAATAGACATCCTTGAGGCTCAAGCCATGATGGCGTAAGCGGTCCGGGTTGGCCAACACCTGGTACTGGCGCTCGAAACCGCCGACGGAGTTGATTTCGGCAACCCCCGGAATATCGCGCAGTAGAGGGCGCACCGTCCAGTCCTGAATGGTGCGCCGTTCCGTCAGCTCATCGACACTCAGCGATCGATTACCGTCGTCTGGGCGCTCCAGCGTATATTGATAGACTTCACCCAGCCCGGACGATACCGGGCCTAAAATCGGCGTTACATCCTTGGGTAACCGGTCCGCACCCTCGATCATGCGCTCCAGCACCAGCTGTCGCGCGAAATAGATATCGGTCCCATCGGTAAATACCAGTGTGATCTGGGACAGTGCATTGCGGTTCACCGAACGCATTTCCACGAGCCCCGGCAACCCGGTCATCGCGATTTCCAGCGGCGCTGTGACAAAACGTTCCACCTCTTCCGGAGAACGCCCTGGCGCTTTGGCGGCAACCTGAACCTGGACGTTGGTCACGTCGGGAAACGCATCGACGGATAGCGCGCGCATTGCATTGACGCCAAAGGCAATGAGGCAAAGCGCCAGCACGACGACCACCACACGCTGCTTGAGCGCAACGCGGATCAGACTCTTGATCATGGCTCACTCCAGTTCCTTGCGAATGCGTTCATTATTGAGATGGAACGCGCCATCCACAACGATTTGCTGGCCTACGGCAAGCCCGGAAAACACCTGACGCAACCCTTTGTTCCGGTCCCAGCGCAACCAAACGCAACTGGAAACGATCCTGGGCAATCAGGACGAATACGTAGTCGTGATCGCTTTGCCGGATAACAGCCTTGGCAGGAATTGTCACTGCTTCGATTGAGGCTCGGTGAATAATCATGGTTGCCAGCATTTCCGGCTTGATTTTTTTATCCGGATTTTCTATTTCCATACGTACCGTTACGGTACGGCTAACGGGATTCACGGTATCGGCCACGTAAACCAGTGTGCCGGTGATGGTCTGTCCCGGTAGCGCAGGAATTTGCACTTCCGCCTTACCGCTTAGCTCGATCAGATGAGCATCCTGTTCCGGTGCATCGGCGGTCACTGTAATGGTTTAATGAACCCGGACACTTCCAAAGGCAGAATTTATACTGTCAGCAGAGGTGAGCATGAAGACAAACGAGACAAAATACAAGCGCCCCAAATACAGTCTGGAATTCAAGCAGGATGCCGCCAAGCTGGTTCTTGAAAAAGGCTACAGCCTGAACCAGGCTGCCGATCATTTGGGCATATCATTAAGTGCCCTGGGACGCTGGGTCCGGGCGGAACGCAAGCCTTCCGGCAATGAGTCTGCGACGAAAAAGCCAGGCTTGAATCTGGGGGATCACGATGAATTGATTCGTTTGCGTAAGGAAATTGAACAATTACGCATGGAGCGTGAAATCTTAAAAAAGGCCGCAGTCTTCTTTGCGAAAGAAGCCGAATAAAGTACGGGTTTATTCAGGTGCAACAGAAGACGTATCCAGTGACCGTGCTCTGTCGAGTGATGCAGGTGAGTACCAGTGCGTATTATGAGTGGTTAAAAGCCCGACAGGACAGCGATAAGGATCAACAAGATCAAAAGCTTGCCGAGAAGGCGAGGCAGATTTTCATCGACAATAAACAGTGCTTTGGTTCGCGTCGTTTAGCGGATCGATTGCAAAAACAAGGTCATGCCGTTGGGCGTTTTAAAACGCGGCGCATCATGCGAGATTTAAAGTTGAAGGTTCGCTATCCCAGGCGAGTTAAGGTCACCACTGATAGTAACCATAACGAGGCCATTTCGCCCAACCGCTTGGACCGGCAATTCCAGGTTGCCAAACCCAATCAAGTATGGACGACAGATATTACCTACGTGTGGACCCTGCAAGGCTGGCTTTATGTCGCGGTGGTCATCGATCTGTTTTCCCGGCAAGTCGTGGGCTGGGCGATTGATGATCACATGCGGACCTCGCTGTGCGTCAAGGCCTTGCAAATGGCCTTCTGGCGCCGTAAGCCGCCACCCGGTCTGTTGCATCACTCGGATCGTGGCAGCCAGTATGCGAGCCGGGAATATCGCCGGCATTTAGAAGTGATGAAGATGGAACAGAGTATGAGCCGTAAAGGGAACTGTTGGGACAACTCGCCGACCGAACGCTTTTTTCGCAGCTTGAAGCATGAGCAGCTCAACTACGAAAAATTCAAGACCCAAGAGGCCGCAAAACTGAGTGTGATCGATTATTTGGCTTTTTATAATGGCCGTCGTTCACACTCAATATTGGGTTATCAGACCCCTCTCGAATTCGAGCGGGAATTTTATCGAAACGCTGCCTGAACAGGTGTCCGGTTTTTGTTGACCATTACAAGCGCCTCAAAGGCGCTATAAAATCGTGAGCCGCCCAAGGCGGCTAATTACAGACGCAACTTCATCTGCTCGTATCTGGCATCTTCTTCGTCTTGGCGCCTTATGTACTCCCTTACTACGTTTTCGTCCAATCCGACCGTAGACACAAAATAACCCCGCGCCCAGAAATTCTCCCCGGTAAAATTCCTTTGCCGACCGCCAAACTGCCTGGCTATCTGAATGGCACTCTTTCCTTTCAAATACCCCACCACATTCGATACCGCATACTTCGGCGGGATACTGATGCACATGTGCACATGATCGGCCATCACATGCCCTTCCACGATATTCGAGTCCTTCTGCGAAGCAAGCTCATGGAATATCGCACCTAAATTTCGTGGTAACTCACCAAATATTTTCTTCTTGCGCCGCTTCGGGATAAACACCACATGATACTTACAATCCCAACGCGTATGGCTCAAACTCTGATACTCTTTCATCGTGACTCTCCGTCTCTTGGTCGAAACTTCAGCGTCACGAAGACCGCTGTATAGGTCAAACCTTTGTGAGTCCCCCGGCAGAGCCGGGGGCTTACTTCATTGAGTTAGCGAAAAGACGCGCTATTTTATCAGTAATCTGGATGTCGCCGACCCCATGCGTCTGGCACAGGCGGTACGCGCTCACTGGTGCATCGAAAACAACCTCCATTGGGTATTATGTCGCGCTCGATGAGGATAGCCATCGGACTCGAAAAGGACATAGCGCTGCCAATTTAGCCGTTATCAGGCATATTGCGTTGAATCTGATAAAAAAGAAAAATCAGCAAAGGTTGGCGTCAAGATTAAACGCTTGAAAGCCGGCTGGGATAATGATTATTTGCTACGGGTAGTCGGCGTTATTTAAGCGCGGTTGCCCTGGAGTATGAGCCGCAAAACTGAGCGTGATCGATTATTTGGCTTTTTTATAGTGGCCGCGCCGATCACACTCAACATTAGACTATCAGTCCCCGTTCGAATTCGAGCGGGTGTTTTATAGAAACGCTGCCTGAACAGGTGTCCGGTTTTTGTTGGCCATTACATCGCCACCGGGAATTGAAACACAAGATGCCGTAACCGTTCAGACACCCACCGATTTTAATTATTTTCCGTTCGTCCTGAGCTTATCGAAGGATGAATGATAATCCTATAGCATTGATAGTTAACCTGTTCATGGTTCGACAAGCTCACAACGAACGGATTATTTTTGCGACAATGGACAAAATTACAAGGGGTGTCTGAACGGTTACAAGATGCCTGCCAAGCGCACCTCCCTATGCGCTTAACATTGATTCAAAGCCTGTTACGTAAATAACCAGCTCAGTCGTAACTAAACGTTTTGTTCGGATAAGCCGGCAAACGCGGCATTTCCTGTTTCGGGAATTCGCCGGTCAGGCCGTTCAGGAAGGCAACGATATCGTTTATCTGTTCGGGCGTCAACGTTTTGTCCAGTTGCGCTTTCGCCATCACCGCAACGGCGTCCTGCAGCGTGCTGATTTTCCCGTTATGGAAGTAAGGCGCGGTCAGCGCGATATTGCGTAAAGTCGGCACTTTGTACATATGCCGGTCCGCGTCGTTCTTAGTGGCTTCATAACGCCCCTGGTCGGCGGAGAAGTTATATTGGGCTTCCAGCGCGCCGTTCTCGTAGGTCGGGAATTTCATGAAAAAACCGGTTCCTTCCGGCAGCTGCGGTCCGTTGAATACCGGGCCGCTGTGGCAGGTCGTGCACCCGACCTCGGCAAAGGTCTGCAATCCGCGTTGCTGCTGCTCGGTTAATGCCGTCTTGTCCCCTGTCGCGAACTTGTCGTAAGCGCTGTTCGGCGTAATCAGGGTACGTTCGTAAGCCGCTATCGCATTTGCCGCATTATCCGCGGTAAGCGCTGCATCCGCAGCCCCCCCGAAAGCGGTTGCGAAAGCCTGCGTATATCCGGGTATCTGTTTCAGACGCGCTACCACATCATCCCAGCTTTTCATGCCCATTTCGATCGGGTTGGTCACCGGGCCCTTGGCTTGCGCCTCCAGACTGGCCGCACGGCCGTCCCAGAACTGCACGGAATTGAATGCCGAGTTCCATACGGTAGGTGAACTCCGCCCGCCGACTTTTCCATGAACGCCGACAGAACCGCCCCGATTGTCTTCACCGCCATACATGGTATTGTGACAGGAAGCGCAGGAGATCGTACCCGTGGATGACAAACGCGGGTCATGATAGAGTATTTTACCCAGCTCCACCTTGGCCGGCGTCGACGGATTGCCGGCCGGTTCCGGCGCTTTAAGCGGTAAAGCCTGCCATTCGGCGGCCTGGGCAATACCGATGACGCTTGTCAACATCAGCGCTCCGCCCCATAAAGCTTTCTTTTTCATTTCTCCTCCGATTTATTAGTGTGATTGATCATACGCAATAAGCAGCTTACGTGTATCAGGTGCATATTAATAGAGAAGCATGACCGCACTCAAGCCAACGGCGGGTTTATTCGCAAACGCCACAAATCTGTCATAATAAACCCATTGAAATTTTGCAGGTTATGGCATAGAGGCTGGCACATGCGGATACTACGAACCAAACGTTCGACACCTGACGACTTCCAGGAAAGCGGACTGCGCCGCTGTCTCGATGCTTCCGACCTGACGCTGCTGGGTGTAGGCGCGATCATAGGCACCGGCATATTTGTACTGACCGGCATTGCCGCGGCCACCCAGTCTGGTCCTGCCGTCATCATTTCCTTTGTCATTGCCGGTCTGGTCTGCGCCCTCGCAGCGCTGTCCTATGCCGAACTCGCCTCAAGCGTAGGGGGTTGCGGCAGCGCTTACGGGTACAGCTATGCGGCTTTCGGCGAACTGATCGCCTGGATAATCGGTTGGGATTTGATACTCGAATACGGCATCTCGGTTGCCGCCGTCGCCAATGGCTGGTCCGGTTATCTGAACAACGCCCTGGTTGCGGTGGGGCTGCCTCTTCCCGATTCGCTCACTCATGCGCCGCAAGCCGGAGGCATTATCAATCTGCCGGCATCGGCCATCATCCTGTTGTTGATGGGCATGCTGATACTCGGCGCCAAGGAAAGCGCGCGGCTGAATACCGTCATGGTAACCATCAAGATCATCACCATTGCGGTTTTTATCGGCATTGCCTCTTTTCACGTCCAGCCCGGCAACTGGAGCCCTTTCATGCCGTTCGGCTGGTTCGGCCATGATGAAACCGGGAAGCCTGTCGGCATACTGGCCGGCGCATCCATCGTGTTTTTTGCCTATGTCGGATTCGATGCGGTATCCACTGCTGCGGAAGAAGCTAAAAATCCAAGGAAAGATATACCTGTCGGCATCATCGGCTCTCTGTGCTTTTGCACATTGGTGTATATACTGGTGGCCGGGCTGCTCACAGGCATCGTTCACTATAATGAACTGAACGTTTCGTCTCCGGTCGCGCATGCGCTCGGCCTGATCGGCTTCAAGTGGGCATCGGCGCTGGTATCCACCGGCGTCATAGCCGGCCTGACCACGGTCATGCTGGTGCTGTACTACGGATTGACCAGGATCATATTCGCGATGGCGCGCGACGGTCTGCTTTCGGCGAATTTCGCCGGCGTCAACGCCAGGACGCAAACACCGGTAAAAATAATTGTAACCTGCGGTTTATTCATCGCCGCGATTGCCGGACTCGTCCCGCTTGGAGAGCTGGCGGAAATGGTCAACATCGGCACTCTGTTTGCGTTCATGCTGGTTAGCGCAGGGGTTATCGCCTTGAGGTACCGGGTACCGGAAATGATGCGCCCCTTCAAAACGCCTGCATCGCCCCTGCTGCCGCTGGCGGGCGTTTTTTCATGCGGCGCGCTGATGGCTTTTCTGCCCAGTCTCACCTGGTATCGTTTCATCGTCTGGCTGGGGTTGGGGCTGATAATCTATTTCAGCTATTCCATACGCAACAGCAAACTGGATAAATCTTGAGACAAACGAGAGGCAGCTGGGCATGGCGAAAATTCGCACTTGTCGATATACTCAAACATATATCTTTCAATTGAAAATCGCCCCGATCTTTCCGGCATAACAGAAATGGACAAACAACCTGACAGCTCATCCGCGCAAAGCGACCTCGAGCGCGAAGTTGCCGCACTTATGGTAAGCGCATTAAACCTTGAAGCATCGTCCGACGACATCGCCCCGGAAGCCCCGCTTTACGGCGCCGGTCTGGGGCTGGACTCAATAGACGTGCTTGAAATAGCCCTTGAGATTTCCAAGCGCTACGGCTTTCAATTACGGGCGGACAACGAAGACAACGTCAGTATTTTCAGTTCATTACGCAGTCTTAGCGCTCATATCGAGAAAAATCGAACCCAGTAATGCGCTCAGCATCTTCCGGCGCCGGCTCACTATCCACGATCAGCTTGTTCCTGGGTGCAATAGCTTATCCCTGGCTGGTGCACCAGACATTGACCGGACCTTTAACGCTACGTCCGCTTTATGGCTATGCTTCTGTCATATCAATGACCCTGCCGGCCGTCTTACTCGGCTGGCGAAGCCGTTACCGTCTGCCTATTCTTTGCGGCGGTTTTACTCTCGGCTTTTTTTTCTACGGCCATCAGGCATGGCTCATCAAGCATATCGACTGGTTTTATCTGCTTGAATACAGCGCCTTCAACAGCATTTTATGCCTTGGATTCGGCCGCACATTGACGGCAGGACAGACACCGATGGTTACGCAGTTCGCCACACGAATACGCGGCGCCGTTACACCCGACATAGCTGTTTATACGCGCGCTGTAACTTTGGCCTGGACGGTTTTTTTCGGGATACTGGTACTGGTTTCGTTGATGCTGTTTCTGTTGGGCTCACACTACAACTGGTCGTTATTTGCAACGACCTTAACCCCGGCACTGGTATGCCTGATGTTTGCTATCGAATACCTGATCCGTTTGCGTCAGCTGCCGCGGATAAAGCATGATGGAATCATATCGATGCTACAAACGTTACTTTCACGCACCTGAGCGGGAAAAGTAACTATTCATCCCGATACAGCGGGAAAGGCCGTCTTGCCGGCACGGATTGCCGGTATCCAGCCGACAGGGTGTTAACACTTCTATGCCATCCCTTCTGCTATGCTCAGGGCAGGCAATGGAGCCCAAATTCCGGCATTCCCTGCCGAAACGACAATTTTTTAATTCAGCACGGTAACTGAATGGTTACCGGAAAATATATACAAAACATGGCAAGTCATTCCGTTTTCTGTCATCCCGGCCTTGATTCCATCGTCGCCTGGCGAAATGGGCAAGCCGTTACGCTCCAGCGGTGTCTGAACGACGCAAGACAGGTTGCAGCCATGCTGGCTCCTGGCAGGCATATGCTGAATTTGTGTACGAATCGTTACCATTTCATGGTCGGATTCGTTGCCGCGTTGCTTCAAAACAAAATCTCCATCCTGCAGCCAACCTGCACCGCCGAAACCTCGCGCCGGCTGCTGAATTACGCCCCCGATCTTTTTTGCCTGACGGACAGGACGGATAAAACCCCCGATCTGCCCATCGTCGACTTTCCCTCACTCAATGCGAGCGGCATGCAAACAGAAGAAATCCCCGCAGTCGAATCCCAGCGCCATGTAGCCACGATATTCACCTCCGGCAGCGCCGGCACACCGGTTCCTCACCACAAAAACTGGGGATCGCTGGTGCGCAATATACGCGCGGAAGCCTTAAGGCTGGCTTTGAAAGAACAGACTGTCATCGTAAGCACCGTGCCGCCTCAGCACATGTACGGATTTGAATCGACCGTGTTGCTGGCAATGCTGGGCGGTTTTGCCCTCTGCGCCGAACAGGCTTTTTATCCCGCCGATATCCGCACAGCCATTGAGCGCTTACCATGCCCGCGGCTATTGGTTTCGACACCGTTCCATTTGCGTACACTGATGAAGTCGGGCGTATCGATACCTGAGATCGAGCAAGTGATTTCGGCAACAGCGCCTCTTTCGATCGATCTCGCGCGGACTATCGAAAACTTAAGCACGGCGCCGTTGATAGAAATATACGGATGCACGGAAACAGGGCAGCTGGCTAGCCGGCGTCCAACTCTATCCGAGTTATGGACCACGTTTTCAGGAGTCAGCTTACATCAGCATAACGGCTTAGTTTACGCCGAAGGCGGGCATCTCGACGCCGTAACGGCGCTGGACGACCACTTACAACTCCTAGATACGACGCATTTCATGTTGCTGGGCAGGTCTGGCGATACGCTCAATATCGCCGGCAAGCGCACCTCGCTAGCCTATCTTAATCAACAACTCAACTCTCTGCCCGGAGTGGAGGACGGCGTTTTCCTGATCCCCGAAAGCGAACGCTGCGATAGCATCACCCGTCCCGCTGCCCTGATCGTCGCCCCCACGCTGGATAAAACGACAGTGTTGAACCAACTCAGAGAACGCATCGACCCCATTTTCCTTCCTCGTCCGCTGCTGCTGGTCGATTCCCTGCCACGTAACGAAACCGGCAAACTACCGGCGCAAGCGCTGGTCGCGCTGCAGCTACGGCTTCGGGAAGCGGGTCGGCAGGAACTCACGGCAACTGTCATGAAACAATGCGAATCAGTCGATACCCATCCGGCAATTGCTGACCATCATCCGGCATATAACGGACATTTCCCCAATAACCCGGTGTTTCCGGGCGCGCTGCTGCTGGACCACATCATCCTGGCTATCGAGTCGACACTCGAACCGAATTTCCGGGTCACGCAAATCAGCGCAGCAAAATTCATCAGCCCGCTACGACCCGGCGAGCACATTACCTTACACCATGAGAGAAAGGATGCGCTGATTAACTTTAGCCTCAGCGTAAACGATCGCATTATCGCCAAAGGCCAAGTACATATTGAACAGTGGCAGGCCGACATTCCCTTTCTCCACCACGAACAACCGCCGTCATGAAAACAGCGCGCAAAGCATCCCATGCTCGTGCCGCATGGAGAGAACAACGAGAACGCAGCAATCTCTGCATCATGAAATTCATGCGCTGGATATCGCTGACCTGCGGACGCAGCGCCAGCCGCATACTGCTAAGAGGCATAGCGCTCTATTTCCTGCTGTTTTCGCCCACGGCAAGAACAGCCTCCCGCAACTACCTTGAGCGCGCGCTCGGTCGCACTATCGGCTGGAAACAGCTCTACCGGCACTTTTTCTGTTTTGCCAGCACCATACATGATCGCATATACCTGACCGCCAACCGCATGGAACAATTCGACATCGCCCTGGACGATCATATAAATTTGCCGGAATATACATGCAGGCGCGGCGCAATCCTGATGGGAGCGCACATGGGAAGCTTCGAAGCGCTTTACGCACTCGGACGCACCCGCCCCGATCTCAAGGTAAGTCTGGTGATGTATGAAGAAAATGCGCGTAAATTGAACCAGATACTGGCCACGATCAATCCTGCCTTGCGGCACGACATTATTTCGCTCGGCCAGATTGACACCATGATCAGGATACGAGACCGGCTGAAAAACGGTTATCTGGTCGGAATCCTGGCCGACAGAACCTTGCGCGAAGAGCCGAGCAGGAACATTTGCTTTTTGGGATCTATAGCCCATTTTCCCTACGGGCCGTTCCGGCTCGCCGCCCTGCTGCGTTGCCCGGTGATTTTCATGGCCGGTCTTTATCGAGGAGGCAACCGTTACAGCCTCCACTTTGACGCGCTGGCGGACTTCTCGGAAACGAGTCATGAAGACAAAGAACAGTACCTGATCGCTGCGATGGATAATTATGTGCGTTTTCTGGAAAAATATTGTCGGCTCGCGCCCTATAACTGGTTCAACTTCCATGATTTCTGGAAAGAACCTATGGATTAACCCGCGGATTATTTTTCGTTGTTTCAGCACCTGATCCCACCCAGAATCATTTCTGGCTGGAAACCCAGTTTTTTTTTGCGCGCGTCCTTCGCGGTGCATGGACTGGCATTATTCACAGTAATCGTCCTACCCAAGCTCTGGGTATGGGCTATCTCGGCCACGCTCATAAATCATCTGGCCCTGACAATTTTCGGCCTCTGGCCCACATGCCGCTACCTGGGTCCCAATCTTACCTGCCTACCCGAAGCGGCGCGCCGGCGCAACGAAGTAGCGCTGACCTTTGATGACGGCCCCGATCCGGAGGTTACGCCTCTGGTTCTTGAAATTCTCGACCGCTATCAGGCGAAAGCGACTTTTTTCGTGGTCGGCGCGCGCGCCATGCGATTCCCCGGATTATGCCGCGAAATCGCACGGCGCGGCCATACCCTTGCCAATCATACCCAACACCACAAAAACACCTTTGCCTGCCTGGGCTGGAGTGGGCAGATGCAGCAAATCGTTATGGCGCAACAAACCATTAAACGCATAACCGGCCAGGAACCAAGGTTTTTTCGCGCGCCGATGGGCATGCGCAACCCGATTCTGGACCCTGTGCTTTCGTGCCTCGGGTTGCCACTGATTACCTGGAACCGAAGAGGCTACGATACGCGCTGCGCGGACTGCAAAACACTCCTGGCACGACTGACAAGCAAACTGGGCGCCGGAGATATTGTACTGCTGCACGATGGCAATAGCGCAATCGGCGTCAATGGACAGCCTGTCATCCTGGAGCTTTTGCCCAAACTGCTGAATATCATTGCGGCCATGCGATTAAATCCTGTTGCCTTGAAGGATGCGCTATGCGTACCTCAACCAATCGACTCGATCAAGCCACCCGGATGCAGAAAATAGTCAGTCCAGATTTTTATGCGTATTTGATAATGCCTTCCGCTCATTTCTTTCGTTCCATGGCTGGCCGACGATTTTTCGCATCAAGCCATCGATAGTACGGATTACCAGTATGTTGTTTGCGAGCTGTAAAATCTCCCTGGGCCGCCTGGGAAAGGCGCGCAAGGCCATGGAGAAGCCGATATCCTCATATACGATATAATGCCAGTAACCTGACGGAATGAACAAAACATCGCCATGCTCCAGCTCCGCGACCGTTCCCTTCAAATACTTCAACGCAGGGTATTTTTCATAGTCCGGGACCTCGACATCAATATCGAATAAACTGCTGAACGAAAACGGCACATGATAGAGGTATTTTGCCTGTTCGGGCGGGAATAGATACACCCGCTTCTTCCCGCCGAAATGGCACAATAGAATATTCGCCAGGTCGATATCGAAGTGCATCTGCACTTTCGCACCTTTACCTCCGAAGAACAGCACCGGCAGCTTGGTAAACAATTTCAGCCCTATATCGGGATAACTGAAATCATCGGCCAGTTTTGGAGCATAAGACAAAATATTGTAGAAAAAAATGCGCAGCTTGTTTTCGCCGCTCCGTAACGACGCGACAAAGTCCTGCAATTTCATTTCGGTAAGCGCGGCATGTTGATGCCGCCTGCCACGCGCACGGTCGCCGCCACCGTAGAGTGGGACCCTGTTTTCACCTATCACAGCGCAAATATAATCCAGATCCCATTTTTCCCGGGCAGGCCATGCCTCGCTGAGCTGCTCGATAACGACCGGTATTTGAGGCGTTTTATAATGAAGAATGAAATTTTCTTTGGAAACCTTTGTTACGCGTGCTGTCGCTCCCAGTTCAATCATTGCGGAATCTCCCCATCAACCGGCTAATGCCGTCAGAGTGATTTATCATATCTTCTTTGCAGGCATTCTTATATACCCGCTATACGGGAAGCAACAATCAAGACCGGTATCCAGTGACTGCTTTTGAGTCATGGCCGAAGCTTCGGAATAGAGATAAGCCAGTCGAGGCGCGCAGAAGCGCGACGGTAATATTAATCACGCCGCAAGTCCGCCCCAGGAAGCCCTCTTCGAACATCCGTGGGGCGCAGAAGATCTTCGCCTGGCTCACCTAGCTTCCTCTCCAGCGGGTAGGCTGAATAGTTAAGGATTTTTAACAGCTATTCAGCTAGAACGACATAGGAATGGTAGTTGAGCTCAAATGAATCGTGCTCAAAAACCGGCGGTGGAAATATTTAGCTGGGGCGGCCCCAGCCCGCAAACAACAGAGAGCTCGAGGGCTAGGGCGACCCTACACAGATAGGCGGCGGCAACAGAGGTTCTAAAGGGTTTATTTTTTCTTCGCCAGTTCCAGCGCGCGCCATAGCAACGTAAAGGCGGGCGACATGATATGACCACGGGTGTATTCTCGAACGCCAAAGCCCAAATGGGTCAGTAGATAGATGGACTTCAAATCCACCAGTCCCTTGGTTACTGCACTCAGCGTATCGTCAACGAACATCAGACCTTCCCCGGCAAGTTGAGCAACGCTGGGTAAAGGGCGGGCGGCTTTTTTCAGTTCTTCCGCAAGCGCTTCCGGGCCGACGTCACTGCATACGAAAAGATCGTGATCCTCTGCATATTCACAGATTTCATCCCATGAAGTGATATCCGGAGCGTATTGTATCAGCAAACTACCGGTCTCCACCTTGAACCGGCAGAGTTCAACCCCTGGGCATGACTGAAATGCGGCTGACAGGCCGGCAAAATAATCGCTCTGATTTTTCCTGGAAGCAATCCTCAGCCTAACGCGCCCAGGTATCTGATGAATCAAATAAGCCTGCGCGAGTGCCAGAGTCATGCTTCGGTACCTGTTTCGGCCTCGTTGACTGCTGCTGCAGCGGCGGAGGCAGCGGCATCATGGCGGCTGGACAGTTCCGCCTTCACTTCGGCGACTATGTCCTCAAACGTTTCACCGGCCTCGGCAACAGCCTCACGGCTTGCTTCAAGCAACAGCACACCCGATTTTACCGCCGAACGAATCAAAGGCCGCCCCGTTCGCACCAGCGTCGGCACTACCGCAGGCAACAAAGCCGCGATTCCGACTCCGATGATAATATTCCGGTGCAAGGGGTTTCTGAGCAGGTTTTGAATCTCAGGTGGTAAATTTATAGGCATTACAACACTCCTAACTTATTCAAATTTAGTTTTTAACATTAACAGAAAGTTTTGGCCGCTTGCGCAGCTTTAATCTACATAGAGGGGATTTGTAACTCTGCATTCCAGACACCGAAACGGTGCGACCTGCGCCTGTACTGAGTAAGGACGCCACAGCGAAACATTGTAGCCTGCATGATGCTCCATACCAAAATAAAATTCCAACATCATGCAGTAAAAAAACGTATTGTCCAGGCTTTACGGATGCGCTCTTTCGAATTTAGTCTGCAGGAAGGCTTCGGGACTGCGGCGAAAACCGTCACGCTGTAATTATGGTAAACCCGCATGTGGTACACTTCCCGGATATTGGCATATCCTCCCCCCGGCTATCCCCGCCAAATAATCGCACTGTCAAGCCTACACCCTGAAGACCATCCGGTTTTATGCGATATTACCACCCTCGATCTGAAAAACCACATATTCGGCAATATTGTGCGCATGGTCGCCGATACGCTCCAAAGCTTTGATTAAAAGCGCAATTCCGATTGTATCGCCAATCCCGCTTGGATTACGTGAGGCTGAATCAATCAGGCTATGCAAGGTCTTGCGAAATTCGCTATCCAATTCCAGATCGTCTTCCGCCACGCGGATAGCCAAACCGCGATCCTGCGAATCGAATACATTTAATGCTTTTCGCAGCATCGCAATCGCCATTTCTCCCATAAGAAATACACCTTCCAGCGCGGTATTGTCCTGGTGTCCCACAGCCGCCAGCTCAAGCGTGAATCGCGCCAGTTTCAGAGTTTCATCGCCAATACGCTCCAGATTATTGATAATCTTGGATGATGCCAAAATTACACGCAAATCTTTGGCGACCGGAGCGCGTCGGGCCAGCAATGAGAAAATATACGCGTTGGTGTCGATTTCAAGCTTATCTATTACCAGATCCTTCTCCAATACCACCCGCGCTTGAGCCGTATCGTGGTTTTCCAGTGCCTCCAGGGCCTGAAGCAGCTGATCAAGCACGCGCCCGCCCATCGCCATGACACTATTGCGCAACAGGAAAAGCTCTTGATCGAAATGAACTACCGTATGCGACTGCGACTGATCATCCTCCTTCCGTCTTTTTTGATCGGCAGGAAAATGCACTTCTTTACCTGAGAAAACAGGCGCTTGTGATTGATCCTGATTAGTCATGGGTTCCGTTTCCATGCTGATTGCTTCCCCGACCAAAAAAAACCGAATCTAAAGAAATTACCACGCGCCTGCTATTTTATTAAATCGTCCGTTCTGTCGATTTTTTCCCAAGGCAGTTTCAGGAATGAGTCGCCGAAATGACCATGGGCAGCCAGTTTGCGATAAAAACCCTGCTTGTAACGCAACGGCAAATGCCTCAAACCGAAATCACGGACAATCGCACCCAGTCTGAAATCGAAAATAGTTTCGACCTTTTTCTGGATAACCGTTTCAGCCACCTTGCTGCTTCCAAAAGTCTGCACCTGAATACTGACCGGCGCGGCATGACCGAGCGAGTAACTGAGCTGAATTTCGCAGGCGTCCGCCAATCCGGCGGCAACCACGTTCTTGGCCGCATAGCGCGCGGCATAAGCGCCTACGCGATCGATACGGGAAGGATCCTTGCCGCTCAAGGCTGAACCACTATGGCGCGCGAAACAGCCGTAGGTGTTGCTATCGGTTTTACGTCCAGTCATGCCCGAATGTGAGGAAGGGCCGCTTTTCGGAAATACGCCGGCCGGATTGACAAAATACTCGGTCTTCGCATCCGGCACCACGGCCGCTGATGCGAAAACGTTCTGCACTACGCGATTTTTAAAGTCCTGGATCAGCGTATGCTCATCCGCGCCCTTGGGGCGCTGCAATCCGGCTATCAGCGTAATATTGGAAATACCTACCGGCTGTCCCTTGTCAAAGATTACACCCGCCTGCACCGTACAGTCAGGAGAGAGATAGGGCATGCGTCCGTCCTGACGAGCAAGCACCAGTTCCGCAGCCAGGTGATTGGCAAGCGATATCGGCAACGGCATCAATTCCGGGGTATGGTTGCAGGCATACCCGAACAGCGTGATCTGATTACGTGCCGTCAGCTTATCCAGCTCGCCATCCTTCAGCTCAGCTTCGTCCACCTGACAACGCTGATCGGGCGACATCGTGATCAGGCTGGTCACCACGGTCGAATCCGCCACGTCGTATTCCTCCGGCGTGTAGCCCGCCCCGCTAATAACGGAACGCGCCACTTCAGGAATATCGACATTTCCCAGAGAAGCATAACGCGCCGCGACAAAGATTACGCCTTTGGAAATGGCGCTCTCGGCAACGATACGCGAATAAGGATCCTGCTTTAGAAATTCATCGACCAGCGCATCGCTGATCGTATCGCACAAGCGATCGGGATGGCCCTGGGTTACTGCTTCAGATGAAAACAAATAAGTTTTTTTCGTGGTCACGCACTTTACCTCTCTCATTAGCGAGATTGAATTTTCTTGAGTGTTTCATTGACGAGCATCGGGCAAATACTGCCGGCCGCTATCGCCGCTATGTCTATCGGACCTACCGGCGCCAACCGCAACAGCGTCCGCAGCTGGGGAACCGCGAGCGTTAACACCTGCACGATCATGGAGCCGATGACCGCCTGATTCAGATACGGATTCGTCGGCCTTTCTCTATTAAAGACGGTCGTGGTTTCCGATCTGGCGCCGATTGCATTCAGCAATTGGCCGATGGTTATCGTCATAAATAGATTGGTGCTGGCTTGAGGCCCGAACCCGTATCGCAGCCCGCTGAAACCGTAAACACCCAGCGCGCCCGCCGACATGACCAGCGATTCGCGGAACATTTTTTTGAAGTCGTCTTTTTCGATTATCGAACGCTTCGGATCGCGTGGTTTTTGCGTCAGGACATCGCTTTCCGGCGGCTCCATGGACAAGGCCATTGCCGGTAAAATATCGGTCAGCAGGTTGATCCACAAGATTTGTATCGGACTCAACACCTCGCCCATGCCGAGCGCGGTGCCGATGAACATGATTTCGATTTCGCCCATGTTGGACGACAACAGAAAGCGCAGGCTCTTGCGAATATTGCTGTATATAGTTCTGCCCTGTTCGACGGCGGTGATCATGGTGCTGATATTGTCGTCTTTCAACACCACATCGGCTGCTGCACGCGCCACGTCGCTGCCCATGTCGCCCATGGCCACACCGACGTTCGACGCTTTCAATGCCGGACCATCGTTCACACCGTCGCCGGTCATCGCCACGATGCGCCCGGTCGCCTGCAAGGCTTGAACGATTTTTACCTTGTGCGCCGGACTGACGCGGGCAAATACTGTAGTGTCCTTTACCAGACTCTGCAAAATTTCCGGTTCGAGCTTATCCAGGCGGCTGGAGTCGATGACTTCCAGCGGCCTGTTGTTGGCAAGCCGTAAACGTGTTCCGACGGAAGCCGCAGTCGCGCTCTGATCTCCGGTAATCATGACGGTATCGATGCCTGCTGCGTGGAACTGATCCATCAGCTCGGCAACGCCCGGACGCAACGCGTCTTCCATGCCGCTCAAACCCAGCCAGATCAGGTCGGACGGGGTTTCACCGATTTCGTCGGTATCCGCATAACGGTAGGCGACCCCGAGTACGCGCAATGCGTCCTTGGCCAGCTGGTGGTTCTGCTCCGCCACCAAAGCACGGCGGTCCTCGTCCAACTCCTCCAGCACGCCATTGACTTCCTGCTGCCGGCATAGCGCCAGCACTTCGCTCGGACTGCCTTTTACCGCATACAGATACTTATCGCCGTCTTTATGCACCGTGGCCATGAACGGGCGC
Organism: Candidatus Methylospira mobilis; assembly: GCF_009498235.1. Classification (NCBI taxonomy): domain Bacteria; kingdom Pseudomonadati; phylum Pseudomonadota; class Gammaproteobacteria; order Methylococcales; family Methylococcaceae; genus Candidatus Methylospira; species Candidatus Methylospira mobilis. The sequence continues at coordinate 3,500,956 of NZ_CP044205.1, forward strand.
CCTTCGGCGCGGTGCAGGGTTTTCACCCAGGGCTTCGCTGCGCGGAGCTGGTTGACATCCAGGCCGCCGACGACCGCGGTGCGCACCAGCGCGCATTCCGTAGGAGATCCCTCCCATTTCGATGAGTCCTCTCCGTTCACCACCACTTCACTGCACAGACTGACCATGGTCAATATCTTCGCAACCTCATCAAAGCGCGTGGCTTCAATGCGCACACCTTCCTTGTATAGAACGTCTTTCTGTATGATCAAATCATGTATCGGCGTTTTAATGGTGACCATGCTCATTATGTTCATGGTCAGCGTGCCGGTCTTATCCAGACAGATTACCTGTACCGAACCCAGACTTTCTACCGCAGGCAACTGGCGCACCAGTACATTTTTCTGCTGCATCTTGCCTATGCCCAAGGCCAGCGTGGTAGTCGCCACGGCAGGCAGGCCTTCCGGCACGGCGGCCACAGCCAGCGAAATGGCCGAAGTCAGCATCTGCAGCCAGGGAGTGCCGCGCAGCAGACCGACACAGAACATTCCGGCACATAAACCGGCACTGACCACCGCCAATTGGGTGCCCAATTGATCAAGCTGTTTCTGCATCGGGGTATCAGGCGTTTCAACGTTGCCGACCAGAGACTGGATAGTACCGATTTCAGTGTTGCTGCCGGTAGAAACCACCATCGCCAATCCGTTACCGCCGGAAACGATGGTGCCCATGTAAACCATATTCTTACGGTCGGCCAGCGGAGTATCGTCGTTCCCGACGAACTCATGATTTTTACTGATCGGCATGCTTTCGCCGGTCAGCGCGGACTCGTCGACCGTCAGCTTGTTGCTGGAAATAATACGCGCGTCCGCAGCAACAAAAGTGCCTTGCGACAGCACCATTACGTCGCCGCAAACGATATCCGCCATGGCTACCTGGGTAATTTCACCGTCGCGCAATACCAGGGTATGCAAAGGCGTCATTTTACCCAGCGCGTTGATGGTTTTTTCTGCCTGACTTTCTGTGATATAACCGATCACCGCGTTCAGCATGACCACCCCGGCTATCACAATCGCGTCCAGAAAACCGCCGGTAGCGATGGAAATTGCGCCCGAGATGCCCAGCAGCGCAACCGGTGGACTCATGAACTGACCGGCAAACATCGCCAGCTTGGAACGCGGTTTACTGACGCTCAGCGCATTCGGCCCGTAATAAGCCAGACGCGTTCCGGCTTCGCTGCTGGAAATACCCTGCACCGTGCTGCCCAATTGTTTCGCGGCAAAGTCAGCTGACTCAATATGCCATTTTCCCTGCGGCTGCAGGTTACCGGTAACGGCGACCGATGGCCCGTTCTCTACCGTGGTTTTTTTGAAACGGTCGAACAGTCCGCCGCGCTCCGGGCTGGATACTTGAATTTTTTCAGCCGGCAGCGTGCCCTTGTAACCCGCCGGGTAATCCACCAAAGCGCCTTCCAGCGTATTCACCACGGTCTGCACCGGGATATGAGGCTGATACTGGATCAGCACATTGCCGGTCAGGATGTTGACCGAAACGCTCTTCACGAAGGTGGATTGGCTGAGGGTCTTTTCGATTTCCAGCTTCAAGGGGTCCGACCGCAGCAATCCGAAAACCTTGATGCGTACGCGTCCCGGCGCACCCTGATGAACTACTTTAAGACGATCTGAAACGATGGGGTGGTGTAGATGTTGTGCTGCCATTTATATATCACCGGTCATTGTTTTTTTGAAATATTGACACACAAATATGACAACCTGATGTCATCGGATAATCCGTCGTGGGCCTCAATTTGACCACGTTTCCGTCACTACGTAAACCATACGGCAATCAAACGCGTCGTATTGCCAACCCGGACGCAACGGCGGCTTCCGCCGGCAAACACTCTCGCTCCAAGTATCCGGAACAGGTGGGCATAGGCAACAATCCATTGTATTTAAATATAGTTATCACAGCGAACATCCAGTAACCTGCGATTGATGACGCTGATATAGTTACAAAACAACTTTGCTGAGCGATAATCTGCAATGGTAATCTCAATCCGTTAGACAGCAAGCTTCAGCGTCCGGTGGGACTCACTATAAACCACTTTCTCATCACCATAACAAGGAGAACACCATGGATCAGTCAGCGCGCTACGCGGACCTCAGCCTCAAAGAGCAGGATCTGATCAAGGGCGGCAAACACATACTGGTTGCCTACAAGATGAAGCCCAAAAGCGGATACGACTATCTTGGAGCCGCGGCGCATTTTGCAGCGGAATCATCCACGGGTACCAACGTGGAAGTTTCCACGACCGACGAATTCACCAAGGGTGTCGACGCGCTGGTTTATCTGATCGATGAATCCACCGAAGAAATGCGTATCGCCTACCCGCTTGAACTGTTCGACCGCAACATTACCGACGGCCGCATGATGATCGTTTCGTTCCTGACCCTGGCCATCGGCAACAATCAGGGCATGGGCGATATCGAACACGCCAAGATGTACGACTTCTACGTACCTCCGCGCGCGGTGCAACTGTTCGACGGCCCTTCGGTTGATATTTCCGACCTGTGGCGCATCCTCGGCCGCCCGATCGTCAACGGCGGTTATATTTCCGGCACCATCATCAAGCCGAAGCTCGGCCTGCGCCCGGAACCGTTCGCGCACGCGGCTTACCAGTTCTGGCTCGGCGGCGACTTTATCAAAAACGACGAACCGCAGGGCAACCAGGTATTCGCGCCGCTGAAAAAAGTCATCCCGCTGGTCGCAGACGCGATGAAACGCGCCCAGGACGAAACCGGCGAAGCGAAGTTGTTCTCCGCCAACATTACCGCCGACGATCATTACGAAATGATCGCGCGCGGTGAATTCATCCTCGAACAATTCGGCGAATTCGCCGACCATGTCGCGTTCCTGGTCGACGGTTATGTCGGCGGCCCCGGCATGGTGACCACCGCGCGCAGATACTTCCCGAAACAGTATCTGCACTATCACCGCGCCGGTCACGGCGCGGTGACTTCGCCGTCGGCCAAACGCGGCTACACCGCGTATGTACTGGCAAAAATGTCGAGGCTGCAAGGCGCGTCCGGCATCCATGTCGGCACCATGGGCTACGGCAAGATGGAGGGCGAAAAGGACGACCGCGCCATTGCCTACATCATCGAACGCGACAGCTATACCGGTCCGGCCTACCATCAGGAATGGCATGGGATGAAACCGACCACGCCGATTATCTCGGGAGGCATGAACGCGTTGCGCCTGCCGGGATTTTTCCAGAACCTGGGACACGGCAACGTCATCAATACTGCCGGCGGCGGTTCCTACGGCCACATCGACAGCCCGGCTGCCGGGGCGATTTCTCTGCGTCAATCCTATGAGTGCTGGAAGGCCGGCGCCGACCCTGTCGAATGGGCCAAGGAGCATCGGGAATTCGCACGCGCCTTCGAATCATTCCCCGGCGATGCCGACAAGCTGTATCCGGGCTGGCGCGAAAAGCTGGGCGTGCATAAATAAGCCGGCACGCGTCATACAAGAGATGTGTCGATGGCGCTACGCCATCGACACGCGCCGTCGAACTCCCCTGCCCTTAAATTCCAGGCATGCCGATATACCCCGGCAATGCCTGAATACGCGACAGCCATGCGCATACGTGCGGATAATCGTCCAGCGCTATATCGCCCTCGGACGAAAGCGCGACATAAGGATAACAGGCAATATCCGCCAAGGTAGGATGGTCATCGGCCAGCCATTGCCTGCCGCTTAAACGCCGCTCCAGTACCGCCAACCCCTGCTTTCCCAACGCCTGACACTGGGACAAATCCCAGGGACGCTTGAATTTTTGCACGGCTCTGGCCCGAGCCAGTCCGTACAGCAGTTCGTTCTCCGACAGCGCCAGCCATTGCATCACCCTGGCCAGCGGTTCCGCCGCCAACGGCAGCCACGGTTCATTACCGTATTTCCGCGCCAGATACGTCAGTATAGCCAGCGAGTCCCAAACAATAGTGCCGCCATCGTCGAGCACAGGAACCTGGCCCCGCGGATTCAATTGCAAAAAAGCTGGCTGCTTGTGTTCGCCGAGCGTCAGATCGACCGCCACCGATTGGTACTGCAACCCCAAAAGGGCGCAAAACAGCCTGATTTTGTAACAATTGCCCGAAAGCTCCATATCGTACAGCTTCATCGTTTCCTCAGATTGGTGGGTTGTGCGCTTAATTATAGGTTGTCGTGATTTCTAAAGCGCGCATAGAGCAATCCCGATATTTATTCGCCGAACCGCCCAAATTCACGCTGGCGGAAAGCCAGCTCGTCACACCGCGCCGGACACGTGGCTGTACTTCCAGAAAACCGCCTCGGATCTGAGCGCGACCCCTCCGACATTGGAACCGGCCATCGCGCACGCTTTTCGGCATCACCAACAAGGCGGAGCTGACGCCGGAAGAGCTGGACGACCAAGAGCGCAGGAAGATTTCCATCCCGGATCAGCGCGGTGTTTTGAGTCGGGCGGAGCAACGCGGGCGAATGGAAGGCATTCTGGCTATCGCGGGCCAGTTGCTGGATGTATTGGACGATCTCAGCTGGAAAAAGCTAAGGAAACGCTGAATAAATCGTTTCCGTTCATGGCTCGACAGTAAGCGTCCAGTCGTCCCGTCTACATAAAAAATAAGTCTTCCGTCATGCTTTGCATTTTCCTTGAGGAGTCGAAGCATGAATAGCATGAATAACAAGCAAGCAGAGCAGATACGCCATATCGAGCAGTGGCGAGCCAGCGGCCTGAGTCAGGTCGAATATAGCCGTCGGAACGAGCTGAAGCCGGCTACTTTCAACTACTGGGTGCGGCATCTGGATGCCGAAGCATCCGCGGTTCGCCCTCTTTCACCTTCGCGCGCCGGTTTTTTGCCGGTATCGATTGATAAAGTAGCTGAACCGGCGGCGCATGCGCTGCTATTGCGGACAAGACAGGGGTACACCCTGGAACTCTCAACGTCGACTTCTCCTCGCTGGTTGGCGGAGCTGCTGCAATGTCTGGATTGATCGCTCATCCCGTCCAGATTTGGTTCAGTGTCGCGGCGGTGGATATGCGTCGCGGCATCGACGGTTTATCAAGCCATGTGCAGCAGGTGCTGGGACATGCGCCTTGCGCGGGGTCGGCCTTCGTGTTTCGCAATCGTGCGGGTAATCGCATCAAAGTATTGCTGTGGGACGGCACCGGAGTGTGGTTATGTCAGCGCCGTTTGCACGAGGGCCGCTTTATTGGGCCGAAGGCGGGAGAGCCCTGTGTTTCTCTCACAGTCGCGCAATGGGAATGGCTGATTGCCGGGGTCGATTGGCGGCGCTTGTCGTCTGTCCCGTCGGCGGATTTACGGGCTTGAACAGCGCCTGCATTTTCCGTAAAAACCTGCTGAAACCCAGCATTCATGCGGGTTTCAGCGTGACTCCCTACCGAGCATCGGGTATAATAACACCATGAATTTACAAGCTAAACTCGATCAACTGAATCTGGAAGCAGCGGCCAAAACACAGCTGGCATCGGCGATCGATTCGTTGATCGAACAGGCGCGGCAGGAAACTGAACAGCAGTTCGACGCAACGCTGAAAGCCAAGGACGATGAAATTCGTATCAAGGACATCAAGATCGAGGCGCTGACCCTGGAGCTCAGCATCCTGCGCCGCACCCGCTTCAGCGTCAAAAGCGAAGCACTGCCCGCTGTGCAGCGCGATCTGTTCGAAGACACCTGGAACGAAGACCTCTCCGCCGTTGAAGCGCAAGTCGAACAGCTGGTCGAAGAACAACCCTGCACCACCGTCGCCAGACCCAGGCGTCCGCGCGCAGGCCGTCAACCGCTGCCAGAACATTTGCCGCGCATCGAACACCGTCACGAACCGGAATCCTGCCTGTGCGGACAGTGCGGTAAAGACTTGGTCAAAATCGGCGAAGACATCACCGAACAGCTGGATGTCGAACCGGCCAAATTCTTTGTCCACCGCCATATCCGCCCGCAATACGCGTGCAAGGCCTGCGAGACGGTCAAGGCTGCGCCGATTGCACCCGCCATTATTGATGGCGGCATGGCGGCGGTCGGCTTGCTCACCTGGGTGATGATCGGCAAATACCAGGATCATCTCCCGCTCTATCGTCTTGAACAGATCGCCGCGCGCGACGACGTGATCCTGTCGCGTTCGACGCTGGCAGACTGGGTTGGTCGTGTCGGTGTGGCGTTACAACCGCTGGTAGACCGGCTTGCCTGGCATCTGTTGCAGCGCAACGCCCTACACGCCGATGAGACGCCGGTGGCGCAACTCGATCCCGGCAACGGCAAAACCAAAAAGGCCTACCTGTGGGCCTACCGCAGCAATGATCTGGAACCGGGGCCTCGCATCATCGTCTTCGACTATCAGCCCGGACGTAGCGGCGCACATGCGCGCCACTTCCTCGGCAACTGGCACGGTCACCTCATGGTCGACGACTATGGCGGTTACAAATCCCTGTTTGCTGCCGACCGCGAGGGCGCGCAGCCCTGTATCGAACTGGGCTGCATGGCGCATGCGCGCCGGAAATTCTTCGATTTGCATAAAGCCAATAGCTGCCCGATGGCGCTGGAAGCCCTGCAGCGTATTGCCAGGCTGTACGCGATAGAAGGCGAAGGCAAAACGATGGACATCGAAGCACGCAAGCAACTGCGCCAGGAAAAAAGCAAGCCCGAACTAACAGCCCTGCATGACTGGCTGATCGAAACCCGCGCGCGTACTGCCAACGGCGGCGGCTCCGCCAAAGCGCTGGATTACGCAATCAAACGCTGGCCTGCCCTGATCCGCTATGCCGACAGCGGCCATCTGCCGATCGACAACAACCCGGTGGAAAACAGCATTCGTCCTATTGCCATCGGCAAAAAGAACTGGCTGTTCGCCGGTTCCGAGCGTGGCGGTCAACGCGCCGCCGCAATACAGACCTTATTGGGCACAGCCAAACTCAATGGACTTAACCCGGCGCGCTGGTTGAAAGACACGCTGGAAAAACTGCCGGTCTGGCCCAACAGCCGTATTGATGAGTTGCTGCCCTTTGCCGTTATGGATATTAAACCGCAGGCGTAAGCGCAGGAATAGATGGTGGCGTTACGCGCTTACGCTCGACAAGGCTCTCCTGAACTTAGTCGAAGGGCTCTCCCCAGCCGCATTCGCGGCGCTACGCTCACGAACGGAAACAACCACTTGCCGTTCGTCCTGAGCCTGTCGAAGGACTTAATCAGCGCGCCCCTAATCGTTCAAGAATTTTAAATTTTGCTAAACAGCATTGACCTGATGGATTTTTAATATCACAAGCACAATCCCCAGATTTTGTTTTCTGAATAACAAAACTTTTGACAGCATCGGAATTATTAGCATGTAATGCGGATAAATACTGGTCTGCATTTATATCAAAACAATAACAAAGCTTATCGTCATTGATTTCCTGATACGTTCTTAAACGCTGCTTAGGTATAATATGCCCCGTACTTGAAAAATAGCCGACCGTACATTCTTTAGAGGGACAGAAATAATATTTTTCTGAACTAAGCTCATAATTTTCCGGAAACCTTACCTGATGGCAAAGGGTTTTATTTTCAACATCTTTACAGGATATTCCACACATCGGACAAGTTTCCGTAATGATTTTAATTGAATGATTTGAGCAGCATAAAGACATAGTTCGCCTCAAACTCAGGGGGCTTTGTTTAGAACAGCTGAAGGATAACCTGCGTTTTCCGTAGTTTTTAGAAGACGACCTGTGTCGGTTAGTTGATCATCAAAAGCAACCGTTGCTGTTTTATTTTCATAGCCAACAGCAACTGATCCTGCCCAGTTTCAGCAGACACTTTGCTAAGCGATATTTTTAAGTTCAAAGGCCTCTGGGGACAAATAGTCCAGTTTCGAATGAAGCCGTTTCCTATTGTAATACGCTTCGATGTATTCGAAGACGTGTTGTTTGGCATCGTCCCTGGCCGGGAATCGCTCTCCGTGGATCGCCTCGACTTTAAAGCTGTGATTCCAACTTTCCATGGCGGCATTATCGTAGCAATCACCTTTCTTGCTCATGCTGCAAATCAGTTGGTGTTTGGCCAGCAAAGCCTGATAGGCGTTTGAGCAATTGGCTAAAAATCAGCTTCGCGGACATAATAACTTTCAGATAGGGGCGGATGCGCTACGCCTGCCGCCCTACCCGATGAAGCAGGCCTGTCGCAGAACTTATTCTGAGTTTTCTTAGCAACAGCTTGATAATGGGATAAAGTAGCCCTTTCTGACGGCAGAGGATGCCCAGCCATGCAACCATTTTCGTTACTCTGACCATGTTCAATTTTCTCACTGTCGTAGCGGTTCTTGTCTCGCTGATGTTCATCGGACTGGCGATTTCTTCATTCGTGATGCTGATAACGGCGTTATCGCAACATGACCGGCATCGGCGGGAGCTTGCCGTAGCTTTGCGCGGCATTCAGGCGGGAGTGGAGCAAAACCGGCAGGCAATACAGGCGTTGGCCGATAAGATGCTCTCGACTGGGCAGACTGAGGCGCTCGATTTAACTCCGCCGATAAACGAAACGATAGCGTCGGTTCCGGAAGAGGACCTCGCGTGTCAACTTTCAAGCGACGATCTTGCAGAACAACCCGGCCCCGAGCCGAACGAACCTCCGGCCATGCAAGCGCAGGACAACCGGTTGTCGGATTCGGACTGGGCGCAAGCATTACCTCCCGGCCGTTTTGAATTGGCGGCGAAGCAGATTCTGCGCGAAACCTGGAACTGGATTATCGTCGGCGAGGAGAAGCGCCCGGAAGGAGTTTCCATGGAATACGCCGTAGCCAGCAACTGGCTGCTGCGTATCGGCGTGGTAATCCTGGTAACCGGCATCGCTTTTTTCCTGAAATACTCCATTGATGCCGGTTTGCTGGGCGAACGCGCGCGCGTTGCGCTGTCGCTGCTGACCGGCATCGGCATGCTGATGGGCGGTACACAGATGTTGGGCGGGAAATATCGCCTGCTCGGTCAAGGCATGCTGGGCGGCGGTCTCGCGACTTTATACTTCAGCGTCTTCGCCGCATGCAATTTTTATCATCTGATAGCCGCGACGCCGGCCTTTCTGCTGATGGTACTGGTGACGATTTGCGCCGGTGTGCTGGCGGTGCGACTGAACTCCATGCTGGTCGAAGTCTTCGGCATTATCGGCGCTTATACCACGCCGATCTTGTTGTCCACGGGCGAAGCTAATTTTGCCGGTCTGTTTTCCTATCTGCTGCTGTTAGGGCTGGGCATACTCGGCACCAACTATTATAAAAAATGGCATTTGCTCAATTTCCTTAGTTTTCTCTTCAACTATTTGCTGTTTATCGGCGCAATGCAGCGCTACGATACCGGGCATTTTTGGGAAGTAATGCCGTTCCTGATAGCGTTTTTCGTGCTGTATTCAACCATGGTGTTTTTGTTCTGCCTGGTACGCCGCAGCAAATCCAGTCTGCTTGACCTGCTGGCGCTGATAGTGAACGCCGGAATTTTCTTTGTCGCCGGTTATCGTTTGGTGGAACCGGTTTACGGGTCGATTTGGGTAGCGGCGATTACCCTGGGACTCTCGATTTTTTATGTCGCCCATGTTTACTATTGCCTGTTGCGCCGCGTACTGGATCGTGAACTGCTATTGAGTTTCATCGCATTATCGGCATTTTTTCTAAGCTTAAGCCTGCCGTTGATATTGTCCGATCAATGGATCACGTTGAGCTGGTCGTTACAGGCGTTGATGATGATATGGCTTGCCGCCAAGCTGGGCAGCGAATTTCTGCGCTTATGCGCCTGCCTGCTTTATGCCTTGGTGCTGCTGCGTTTTTGCTTTCTCGATTTGCCAGATCAATATGCCGCGAAGTTTATAGAGAACCTGCCGTTTTCTTCATTCCTGTATGGTTTATTACAGCGCGCGCTCAGTTTGGGCGTGCCGATTGCGTCGATGGGGCTGGGTTTTCGTTTACTGCGCGAACCGGAATCATCATCGGCTCCGGCATGCGCGCCGGGAAACGATATTGGACAGTGGGTACAGCGTAACCGGCTGCCAGGATTGGGATTTGTTACCACGGCAGGCATGTTGTTTATCTTCCTGCAACTGGAAATGAGCCGGACGGTCGGCTATCTGTATCCACCACTACAGATGCCGATTTTGACTTGCGTCTGGCTGGCGATGAGTTTCGTGCTGTTGCTGCGCTATCTCGCAGACCCCGCCGGGTCAGGACTATTAACGCTGCTCAAATTTTTCATTGCCGCCGTATTGATCAAGCTGTTTTTTTTCGATCTGGACGATTGGGATTTGCATGCGCGGAATTTCCCTGACGCTGGCGGGGAAACGACCTTGTTGTATCAGGGCGAATACTCTTTCCTGGATGCGTTTATGCGCTTACTGGACTTTTCAGTAGTGATCGGCTTTTTTGCATTTGCATTTTTACGCCTGTCGCAACACAGGTTGGATGCCGGAATTTTCAGAGTCTTTCTCGGAAGCTCGGCGCTGGCCTTGCTGTTTATCTATCTGACGCTGGAATTGAACACCTTGCTTTATCATTATATAAGCGGATTGCGCTCAGGCGGCGTTTCCATGCTCTGGTCGCTGTTCGGTTTGGGGCTGGTGTTTGCCGGTATCCGCTATGATCTGCGCGCTTTGCGGCTGACCGGGCTGGGGTTGTTTGCGCTGGTGGCCTGGAAGGTTTTTTTCATCGATCTTGCCCGTCTGGAACAGGTTTATCGCATAGTAGCGTTTATTTCCCTCGGTCTGTTGGCGCTTGCCGGTTCTTTTGCCTATATGAAGTACCGGCAATCATTCATTTCCGGGCAAGGAGCGGAAGAGCTGTGATGAGCAAAATCCTATTGCTGCTGTGCTGTGCGTTCCCGTCGATTTCCGCCTTTGCTGAGACGACGGCATCGTATCGTTATTCCCGGGAGATTCTGTGGAAAGAAGCCGCCCAGGAAGAAATATTGGCCGTGCCGCTGGATGCCTCAATCAGCGCCGCGACGCGTGATGGCTATCCCGATGTGCGTATATTGAACGCGCAGGGAGATGAAACGCCTTACGTGCTGGAAAGGGTTACTGAATCGCGCAGCGAAAGCCATCGCGAAAACTGCAATAGCGAGCTGCTATCGCTGCAAAAAACAGCGGCCAACAGTATCGAGCTGGTATTACGGCTGGAAAAGAATGCGCCTGCTGCGGATGGACTGACGCTGATCACGCCGCTGTCCAACTACGAACACCGGATACAGGTTTTCGGAACCGATGACGGCGCTCAATGGTCGCCGCTGGTCAAGGATGCATTGATATTCGACTATACGCGCTTCATGGATATACAGAATCGCGATGTCGCGCTGCCGCCCAATAAATATCGCCAGTTCAGGATAGTAGTGGATGAGGCAACGCAAGTGCAGGAATCCCAACGCCTGGAATTGACGCGCACGTTGAACGACGGCCAGGAAAGCGAACGCGCGGAAGCATCCGACCTGCAAAAAGTGCCGTTGCGTATCGACCGCATAGCGTTCTGGCGCAATACCTCTCAAGTGGTGCAGGGAATAGATAAAAAGTTCGATTATCCCGATGTAAGCTTCCAGCTACAGGAGGATAGTAAAAAACACATCACACAGATAGACGTGACGACCCGGCGCGAGCCGTTGACCGGCTTATCGCTGCTGACTTCGGCGCGCAACTTCGCGCGTAAGGCTGAAGTACGGATCATGGTGCGCAAGGGAATAGAGGAATCCATGCAGCCCATAGCGAGCACAACGCTGCAAGCCTTGAATTTCAGGGACGTAAGTCGGGAACAAACCACGATCCCGTTTCCCGAACAGCGCCATACGGCCTATCGCATCGTGATAAACAATCAGGACAACCCGCCCTTGCCGATCACAGGCATTCGCGCGACAGGTAATGAGTATGTGCTGAAATTTTTACCGGTCAAGGGTGCAGCGTACCGTGTGTATTATGGCTCGGACAAAGCTGCGCCACCTCATTACGAAGTGGCTCCCGTCCTCGAATTGCTGCGCCAGGGATTTCATGCGACGGATGTTGCGCTTGGGCCGCCCGCCGAATCCGCCGCAGTGACGGTCAACGCAGGATATGATTTTGCCGCGCTGCTGAACAGCAAACTCTTTTTAGGTCTCGCGATAACGCTGATGGTTCCGGCATTAGCCTGGGCTTTGTTTCGGGCAGTAAAGCGCATTGATTGGCAATGATCAAATGACGGCAAGGGAAACGCTGGCCGCGCGTAGCGCGACTACAGGCGGAATGGCAAAACCTGCATTGCACAAATGACGATGCCGAACAGGATTGGCGCCGAAGGCGGTGGTGGGAGCAGTGATGCGCAAGCTGGCACATCTCATTTACGGGGTAATCAAATCGGGGCAGCCGTTTGATGTCAATCATTCAAGTCTCAGACTTGACTTACAAGACGGTATCTGATCCTTTGTTCAGAGCGGAATTGTCGTCCGGTGCGGCGCCTTGTTATGCGAGCTCATTGGAGCGCTTTGAGATTCACGGCAAGGCTGGCAGGCCCAGCTCTTTGAGGAAGGTATTGAGTTTGTCCCGTGCATCCTTAATGTTCTGCTCCAGGGCGACCAGCTCGGTATTGATTTCCTGCAAATCGACTTCGGCCTCGCCCACCGCCGTGCTGATGTAGCGGGAAATGTTGAGGTTGAAATCGTTCTTCTCGATCTCCGCCATCTCCACGCAGCGGGCATAGCGCTCGATTCGTGCCGGGCGTTGCTGGTAAGTGTCGATGATCGTCTGGATATGCTCCTCGCTCAGTTGGTTCTGGCGTTTGCCTTTTACGAAGTGCTCGGCGGCGTTGATGAACAGCACGTCGTCGGGCTTCTTGCACTTCTTCAGCACGAGGATGCAGACGGGAATGCCGGTAGAGTAGAAGAGATTGGCGGGCAGGCCGATGACGGTGTCGATGTGGCCGTCCTTGAGCAGCTTGGTGCGGATGCGTTCCTCGGCGCCGCCACGGAAGAGCACGCCGTGCGGCAGGATGATCGCCATCACGCCTTCGTCTTTCAGGAAGTGGAAGCCGTGCAGCAGGAAGGCGAAGTCGGCGGCGGATTTGGGTGCGAGGCCGTGGCTTTTGAAGCGCACGTCATCAGCCAGCGCGTCGCTCGGCTCCCAGCGGTAGCTGAACGGTGGATTGGCGACGACGGCGTCGAAACCCGGCTTCTTCGCCGGATTCTGCTCCCGCATCATGTCCCACTCGTTGAGCAGGGTGTCGCCGTGGAAGATGTCGAACTCCGTGTCCTTCACCCCGTGCAGCAGCATGTTCATGCGCGCGAGGTTGTAGGTGGTGATGTTCTTTTCCTGCCCGAAGATTTTGCCGATGGTGCCGCCCGCCTTGTTCACCTTCTTGCGGACGTTGAGCAGCAGCGAGCCGGAGCCGCAGGCAAAGTCCATCACGCTTTCCAGCCGCTTCTTGGTCCCGGTTTTCGGTTCCTGGCTGTCCAGCGTGACGATGGCGGAGAGGATGTCGGAAATCTGCTGCGGGGTGTAGAACTCTCCCGCTTTCTTGCCAGCCCCAGCGGCAAACTGGCCGATCAGGTATTCATAGGCGTCGCCCAAGGTGTCGATGTCCGTGGAAAACTCCGACAGACCTTCGGCGATCTTCTGGATGATGGTGCAGAGCTTGGCGTTTCGATCAGCGTAGGTCTTGCCCAACTTGTCAGAACCGAGATTGATCTCGGAGAATAGGCCCTGGAAGGTGCTCGCAAAGGATTCTGTCTCGATGTATTTGAAGCCCGCTTGCAGCGTGTTCAGCAGCTCCGCGTTCTGGGTACGGGCCAGGTTGGCGATGCTGTTCCACAGATGCGCGGGCTGGATGACGTAATGCACCTTGCGGCGCATCTGTTTCTCGAACTCCGGGATGTCGTCCACGTTGTTGGCATACCAGAGCGCCAACGGCACCTTGCGGGCGTCGCCGCCCACATCGGGGTAATCCCGCCCCAGCTCCTTCCTCGCCGCTGTCTCGTAGTTGTCGGAGAGGTAACGCAGGAAGAGGAAGGACAGCATGTAGTCCTGGAAGTCGTTTGCATTCATCGCCCCGCGCAGTTGGTCGGCGATGCTCCAGAGGGTGTTGCCCAGTTGCTTTTGGTTGGTGTCGGTCATTTCTTCGGGCGTCGTTTGATTTTGGTTTCCAGCGCTTTGAGGTCGGCCTCGTCCTGCTGGTCGGCTTGAATGGCTTCCTGCCTTTTGCGGTCCTGGTCGAACTTGAGGTAAAGCTCGCCCGTGCGCGCTTCCATCTGCTCATGGCTGATGGAACCGGCGTGGGCGAGCAGCGGGAAGCCGTTGGAGGTGATGATCTGATCCACGTTCTGCTTCCAGAAGGCCATGCGCGTCTCCTGCTTGCTCTTGGCCCGCAGTTCGGCGGTTTCCAGGAAGATGACCACCAGCCGGTTCAGCGTGTCGATCTCATCCTCGGTCAGGTAGTTCTTGGCCACGACGATGTCCGCCTTGCGCACCTTGTCGCCCTTCCAGGCGAGCAGGCCGAAATGCGGATCGGCAGGATTCGCCCGGGCGGTGATGAGTTCGGCGGCGGTCTGCCGCGTCACGGCAAAGATCAACAGGTTCTGCACGGTGGCGAAGAAGACCTGCGTGGCCTTGTCCGTCTTGTCGTAGTCGCTGGAAAGGGCAAAGAGGTCGCGCACTTTCTGATAGAAACGCTTTTCGGAGGCACGGATGTCTCGGATGCGCGCCAGCATCTCGTCGAAGTAATCCGGGCGGCCATCCGGGTTCTTCAGCCGCTCGTCGTCCATCACGAAGCCCTTGAGCAGGAACTCCTTGAGCACGGTGGACGCCCAGCGGCGGAACTGCACCCCGCGCTTAGATCTCACGCGGTAGCCCACAGCCAGAATGGCGTCGAGGCTGTAGAGCTTGGTGAGGTAGTTTTTGCCGTCAGGGGCAGTTACCGAGGATTCCTCGGTAACTGACTTCTCCTCCAGCTCCCCATCCGTAAAAATATTCTTGAGATGCAGCCCCACGTTGTCGGTGGTCACATCAAAAAGCTGAGCCATCTCCCGCTGCGTCAGCCAGACGGTTTGATCCTTGGCCCGCAGCTTGATCTGGGTGCGTCCGTCTTCGGTGGTGTAGATAATCAGGTCGTTCATGGTGTGGAGACAGATACGGGGGCGGCTGCAACAGGCGCTGCCGCCAAAATATCTGGCAGGTCAAACTGGAATTTGGTGGTGAAGTCTTCCAGAATGCGCCGGAACAGCTCTTTGTTGTCCTCGCCCATTTCGGTCGGTTCGTGGATAGCGTATTTGCCGTGGCTGAGGAGATTGAGGGCGCGGTTGTAGAGCGCCCTGTCTTCCTCGTTATCCAGCACCTTGAGGCAGAACGAGATGTCCGCGTGCCCGAAGAAGGAAGCAGTCTTCTCCATGATGCTGCGCAGGGCGTTGAAATGGAAAGTGTAGAGCTTGCCGGTGCCGGGGTCGGCGGCCAGTTGGAGTTCGGATAGAGACGCGACGTGGTGGAAAAACGGCGTGTCCTCGGTGGCGCGCAGGGTATATGCCCCGTCGCCATTGGGGCGGTGCAGAAAGTAGCGCTTGTGAGTCACTTTCGGCTCCCCCTCTTTCGCCCTGCCGATTTCGTTGCACATCACGTTGAAGAACAGGGCGTGGTGGGAGGAAAAAACGATCCTCATAGGAGCCGCTGCGCCATTCTGGTCGGTCCTGCTCGCTGCACGACGAAGGAGTTTGGCGAGGTCGCAGGCGACGGCGATGGCGTTGTTGTCGTCCAGTGATGAAATCGGGTCGTCAATATAGACATGCTTCACCGCCGGATAAGCGCCGGGATATTTCAAAACCTGTTCACAGATGGCCATGAAGACGCACCAGATGAAAATGTTCTGTTCACCACGAGATATCTTGATGTGCGACTCATCGTCTTTGCGGAAGCTAACGAACACAGGTCTGGAAAATGATTCGTTGCCCAGCGGCACTTCCTGGAACGTGAAATCAAAGTCAAAGTCTGCGTAGCGCTTCAAGTATTCATCAATGGTCGGCTCCAGAGGCTCGTTCTTGAATCCATCAAAGAACCGCGACGCCTGGTTTATTTTCAGGCCGCGAGCGGTGTCGTTTTCAATGTCATTGTCCCAGGTGAAGAGGTCTTCGGTGTAGGCGTTGAAGTAGAGGGTATCCGCGATGCCACCCGGATTCTTTTTCGTCTTACGCTTACCAGCGTCCTTGAACTCCATCGAGAGCCGCGTCTTGCCGGTGCGGTTGTAGGCATAGAGGAGGATGAGTTCTACGCCGCCGAGATCATCGCGCAGCTTTCTCGCGAGCGTCCGCAGATTGGCATATGTGTTGATCTTTGGCTTGTTGCTCATGCCTCAACTTCCTCCAGGGATGGGAAAAGCTGCTGCATCAGCCCTTTCTTGTGGGTCTTGAGGGCTTCGAGTTTTTGGGTCTCCAAGGTAATCAGTGTGTCGAGGCTGCTCAGGCACGAGGCGATGCGTTGTTGTTCGCGAAGTCGCGGAACATAAGTCATGATTCCTTCGATTTGTTGCGCTGACAGATTCGGTGGGTCGTTACCTGAAATGCTCTTCTCGATGTCACTGATTAATTTCCAAGTTTGAAGCAAGAAAAAAACAAAAGCGGGGTGTTGGGAGGTTATGAGTTTGCCAACACGTTGGTTCAAAAGGGCACCATCAAAGATGTCATCAACTTCAGCTACCTTGAGTTGCCCGCTCAATATCGGACGAGTTAGAGCAATCACATAGTCGCCCTCTCTGACTAAAAACTTCGCAAAGCATTCCTTGTAGACATCGGGTAAAAAAGATGGTGCTTCGTGGTTCATCAGTTGGATTCCGACATCTGCAATTTTCAGCCATCGACATCCTCGTTCGACGCTATCATTGCTCGAAAAGGCAAAGCCTTGGAAAATCGAGAATACTTCCTTCAAGGGTTGCATCTCCCACTCCCCGGCGTTTTGAAATTCGGGGAAGCGGAGGCGGGGTTGAGTTTCGCCTTCGCGGGGGAAAAGCTGCTGCATCAGCCCTTTTTTATGGGTCTTGAGCGCATCCACTTTCCGCGCTTGCGCGACCATCAGCTCGTCCACCGAACTCAGGCACTCGGCGATTTTTTGTTGTTCGGGGATAGACGGGCGATGAATTGGAAGCGGCTCCAGTTCAGTAAAGTAGAGATTTTTGACGTTCTGTCCCTCAACAACCTTTGCGAACTGCTTATACAAGTGCCGAAAATAGTACGTGTAGAACAGCGGGTGTTGTTTGGTTTCGAGAACGCTGATCATTTCTCCAATAGCAATGCCTTTTAGAGGTAGGTAGGCACAGCACTTCCCAAAATCCTCGGGCTTCTCACCGACGCGCGGGATCAATATTTCTCCACCCTTGCTGAATCGTAGCGTTTCTGGGTCGGTATTGGTCCGGGAGTAGGTCTCAGTAATAGCCGGGCCAAACTTGGTATAAAGCTCCCCGTATCTGACGCATGGAGTGGGAGCATCCTCTGCCAAAGACCATTTTGGAGCACTCTTGCCGTAGTAGAAACGTCCCAGTGCTCCGATTGTCGTTGGCTCCCACGCGTCGCCCCCACGAAATTCAGGAAACCGCAGCTTCGGCACCAGCGCGGGTCTTGCCTCTTCCTTCGTCGCCGTGGTCTTCGTCTTACTGCTCATAGGCGCTGAGTCCTTCATTCGCCGTCCAGGGTGACGGGGTTCTTCAGTACCTTTTTCTCGTCGGAGGTCAGGCGGCGTTCGACTTTTTTGACATCCTCCGCCGGGGGCAGGCTTTCGGGGCGGATGCCACGGTTGAGGAGGGTTTCGCGGACGGCCTGGTTGTTGGTGACGTGTTCGCGGGAAATCCGGGACTCGCTGGACATGCCGTGGGTGCGGGCGTTGTGGATGGTGATCTCGGTGGCAAAATCTTTGGCTTTGAGAACAATGGTGGGAGCAAAGTCGGCGAGCGGGCGACTATCTGGCACGCGCCACTGGACTTTCATGGCTTGGGTGCTCTTCCCGAATAGCGCTTGGTCGCCCTTGCTGCGGATGAGCGCGAAGTCCTGGTTGCCGCCAGTTTGCTCGAAGATAACAGAGGAGAGTTCTTTTTCGGTGTCGGAAAGTTTTTTGCGAGCGGAAACGCGCTCGATTTCGAGCAGGCGCTGCTCGATCAGTTCCGCGCGGCGGGTTTGGATGGCGAAATAAGTCTGGGCGAAAGCGATTTCCTGCTTCCGCGGATCGCCGTTCTGGGCGATCAGGTAGCAGGCGTAGCGGGTGAGCATGATGTCGTCGATCCACCGCTCTGTCCCGGAGCCGATGATGACCATTTTCCTGACGTCAGGAAAATGGTTCTCCACCGCGTGGCCAGACACCTCGCAGGCGGTTCTGGCTTTGGCGATCACTGTCTGAAAATTCTCCCACTTGGAATAGCCGAGAAGCTGCTGGAGATCGCGGGCAAGCCAATATTCGACGCCGGTTTCGGTCTGCCGGGCATGGCCCTCAAAGGTGTCGGTCAGTGATTGTATCTGGCAGGTATCCATAATTTTCCTCGTGTCGTTTTATGCGGATTTTTCACTGCTCATAGGCCGAAAGGCCTGAAATATCGCGCCCCCCGGCGCGTTTGGTGAGGAGGGGATGAAGGTCTTCCATCAGGGCGAGTTCGGCCTGGGTGCGGGCTTTCCAGCCGAGGTCGAGCGGGGCCATGAGGTCGCTGAGCTGCTCGCCATCGAAGATCATGCGGTCGAGGATGCCGTCCACGAAGGTTTGCAGGGCGGCGGTGGCGAGGCCGTGCCGCACAGCGATGGCGGCAAGTTCCTTTGCGTTTATTTCGGCCTTGAAGCGGGTGTAGCCGTCGCGGATGGCGGCCTCGGAGAGGCCCTCGCCGGCCTTGAGCGTGCCGATGTATTCGGCTATTGTCTCGCGCTCGTTCATGAACTTGGCATCGGCGCCGATGAGGCCGATGAGTTCCTCGCGGCTCATCTTCGACTTGCCCGGCCCTTTTTCCGAGAACCTGGCGATGAGGCCCATGATGTAGTCGTAATCGATGACGGCGGAGGCGAAGAGGACGAACTCGAAGTCGAGCTGATCCACGGGGTCGTCGGAGCCGGGTTTGTCGCCGCCCCTGCCCCGCTGCTCTCTGAGCTTTTTGGCGGTTTCCAGATACTGGCCCTTAAAGCCGCGCAGGTTTTCCTCGGGCAGCACCTGCTCGATGGCGGCTTTGTTTTCCCCGGTGAGATCGGTGTATTGGTCGAGCTGGGTCTTGAGGCGCTGGACTTCCTTGAAGTGGGTGATGAAGGCGGCGCGGGCATCGTCGCCCTTCAGATTGGCCACGGCGGAGGGCGTGCAATCAAGTCCCTGGGACTTCATGAAGTCGTCGAGCTTCTGCACAGCGGTCTCCAGCTTTTTGATCACGACAGGCGCCTTGTCCACCAGCCAGATTTCCCGCGCCTGCTCGCCGGTTTTCTCGCCGGAAAAAAGGGCGATGGCGGCATCCACGGCGTCCTGCTGCTGGCGGAAGTCGAGGATGTTGCCGTAGGGCTTGGCGCCGTTAAGTACGCGGTTGGTGCGGGAGAAGGCCTGAATCAAGCCGTGATGCTTGAGGTTTTTGTCCACGTAGAGCGTGTTCAGGAATTTGGAATCGAAGCCGGTGAGCAGCATGTCCACCACGATGGTGATGTCGATCTTCTGCGCCGGAGGGTAGTCGGCATTCGGCCACTGCTGGTCTTTGATGCGCTTCTGCACGTCCTGGTAGTAGAGATCGAACTCGCCGAGGCGGTGATTGGCGCCGTAGCGGGCGTTGTAGTCGGCGAGGATGGCCTTGAGCGCGGCTTTCTTGCCCTCGGGGTCTTCTTCGTTGTCCGCCTGCTCCTGCGGCAGGTCTTCCTGAATCTGCCTCACATCGGGATCGCCCTCGGCGGGCGGGGAAAAAACGCAGGCGATGTTCAGCGGCTTGAAGTCGGGATCGGCGGCTTGTTTGTCCGCCTGCATGGTCTTGAACAGCGCGTGGTATTCGATGGCGTCGTTAATTGACGCGGTGGCGAGGATGGCATTGAAGCGGCGTCCGCCGGTGGCGGCATTGTGCTTGGCAAGAATGGCTTCGATGACGGCCTTCTTGGCGATAGCCTCACCAATTCCCCTCCCTTGGAGGGGTGCCCCGAAGGGGCGGGGTGGTTCTTCCGGCTTGAAGTAGTCGATGTGGAAGCGCAGGACGTTGCCGTCCTCAATGGCATGGGTGATGGTGTAGGCGTGGAGCTGCTTCTGAAAGAGGTCTTCCGTGGTGCGCATGGAGGCCTGGGTGTCCTCGATCTTCTGCAAGGCGGCATTGGCCTCGAAGATGGGCGTGCCGGTGAAGCCGAAGAGTTGCGCCTTGGGGAAGAAGGCTTTGATGGCCTTGTGATTTTCGCCAAACTGCGAGCGGTGGCACTCGTCGAAGATGAAGACGATGCGTTTGTCCGTCAGTGCTTCGAGCTGCTCCTTGTAGGTGGCCTGGCCGTTTTTGCTGCGCTGCTTGTTGCGCTTGCTGTTTTCGTCCAGCGCAAGGCCGAGCTTCTGGATGGTGGTGACGATGACCTTGTCCGCGTAGTCCTCTGAAAGCAGGCGGCGCACGAGGGCGGCGGTGTTGGTGTTTTCTTCGACGCAGCCTTCCTGGAACCGGTTGAATTCCTCCCGCGTCTGGCGGTCGAGGTCTTTGCGATCCACGACGAAGACGCACTTGTGGATGCGGTCGTTTTCCTTCAGCAGGGTGGCAGCCTTGAAGGAGGTAAGCGTCTTGCCGCTGCCGGTGGTGTGCCAGATGTAGCCGTTGCCGTTGTCGTCATCAATGCACTTCACCATGTGCTGCACGGCATAGACTTGGTAGGGCCGCATGATCATGAGCTTTTGCTCCCCGGCGAGCAGCACCATGTAGCGGCTGATGGTCCGGCCGAGGTCGCACTTTTTCAGGAAGCGCTCGGCGAACTCGTCGAGTTGGGTGATCTTGCGGTTGTCCTCGTCTGCGAACTCATAGATGGGCAGGAAGCGCTCGTCGGCATTGAAGGCGAAGTGACGGGCATTGTTGTTGGCGAAGTAGTAGGTGCGGTCGCGATTGCTGACGATGAAAAGCTGCATGAAGCAGAGCAGCGTCTTACTGTAGCCGTTGCCGGGGTCGTGCTTGTATTCGACGATCTGCTCCATGGCCCGGCGAGGATTGACGCCGAGCGTCTTCAACTCGATCTGCACTACCGGCACGCCGTTGATGAGAAGAATCACATCGTAGCGGTGGTGGCTGTTGTCCGTGTTGATGCGGAGCTGGTTGATGACCTCGAAGTGGTTTTTGCACCAGTCCTTGAGGTTGACGAGGGTGTAGTTCAGCGGCGTGTCATCGTCGCGGGTGAAGGCATTGATGCTGCGCAGGGTCCTGGCGGCGGCGAAGACATCCGGGGTGACGATTTCATCCAGCAGCCTGGCGAACTCGGCTTCGGTCAGCTTGACCCGGTTGAGGGCTTCGAACCTTTCCCGGAAGTTCTTCTCCAGTGCGGCGCGGTCAGTGATGTCCGAGCGGTATTCGTATTTGAGCCCCGTCAGTTTTTCGATGAAGCTTTGTTCGATTTGTTGTTCAATAGTCTTTATATTCATAATTTTAGCATATCGTATCATACCCTCTTATTACGTCAACGGTTGTCGCAAAAAACTCATTGCAGGCATTCCAGTCACCGCACCTTACTCTGGCGGACTGGCAAGCTTCGTCCGACCAGCGTAACAACACCTGGTCCCCGCTGCTTAAGCCCATTTTCCGGCATATTTCCGCGGGGATGACAATTTGCCCACCTTGAGATACCTGAAAGGCTATGGATGACACATGCCTCCTGCTGCCTTTTCTAATATCCGGCACTTTAAAGCCCCAAGCCAGCCGAAAACAATCGCTTTCCGCGCTTCCAGAACCCTGTTCACTGTGTCATTATTTTTGATAATATTACCCACAATTACATACTATTTTAATCAGGAATAGCTCAGCCCATGACCACACATTTCGATATCAACCACTATCGAATCGAGCAGGAACCCTATTATCAGGCCCAGCAAAACGAGGTTGCGCTGTATGAAGCCGCTTATGCGGCGCGCCTGCCGGTGATGCTGAAAGGCCCGACCGGTTGCGGCAAGTCGCGGTTTGTCGAATACATGGCGTGGAAGCTCGGCAAGCCGCTGATTACCGTGGCCTGCAACGAGGACATGACCGCTTCCGATCTGGTCGGGCGCTATCTGCTCGACAGCAACGGCACGCGCTGGCTCGACGGCCCGCTGACGCTGGCGGCGCGTCATGGCGCGATTTGCTACCTGGACGAGATCGTCGAAGCGCGGCAGGACACCACGGTGGTGATTCACCCCCTAACCGATCACCGCCGCTGTTTACCACTCGACAAGAAAGGCGAACTGATTGCGGCCCATGCCGACTTTCAGATGGTCATTTCGTATAATCCCGGCTATCAAAGCCTGATGAAAGACCTGAAGCAATCGACCAAACAGCGCTTTATCGCTTTCGATTTCGACTATCCGTCGCAGGAAACCGAAACCGCGATCGTCGCCAGGGAAACCGGCCTCGACGCCGAACGCGCGCATCTATTGGTGCGCGTCGGTCATGCCGCTCGCAACCTGAAAGGCCATGGGCTGGATGAAGGCGTATCCACACGCCTGCTGGTTTATGCGGCCACACTGATGGTATCCGGCGTTTCCGCCGACGATGCCTGCCAACTGGCGCTGATTCGTCCGATTACCGACGACGCGGAAATCCGTTCGACGCTGGAACACGCCATTCAGGCGATTTTCGGGTAACCGTGACCAGCGCGGACATACCCGAAGCACTGGCGGCTTACTGGACGCAGCTCGATACCGGCTTTGCCGACGCTAAAACCGGTTTTGCCGCCTGCATGTCCTCGGCGCTGGCCTGTTTGACTCCGGACGGCGTCAGCGCCTATCTTGCCGCAGCGCGCTTTCTCGGCAAAATGGGACGCGGCGCGGAGCCGATGCTGGCGTTTCTGCAGGATTGGCCCGATATTGCACGCGTAGTGGGCGAAGACGCGCTGCCGGACGTCATGGCCTGCGCCCAGACCATCAACCGCTCGCCCAACGGCAAGGCCATCGCGCCGTTCATTGCTTCGCTTGCCCCGATCGCCACATCATTGCGCGACCGTAGCGGGCTGGCTCAATACCTGGCGCTGGTCGGCGACTTCCTGCAGCGCACCACCGGTTCGATACACGGTATCCACACCACTTTTGCCAGCCCCGGCCTGCCGGAATTTTTCAGGCAGACGCCGCTGCTGTACAACGAACTGTCTCAGGAAGGCGTCAGCCGCTGGGTGGATTACGGCATACGCAACTACGGCACTCACCCGGAACGCCAGCGCGAGTATTTCAACCTGCTGACGCCGGACAGCCGCGCGGTTTTTCAGCGTGAACGCCCCGGCACGCGCTTCGCGGAACATGAACGCGCTTTTGCTGGAACGCTGCAGGCGCTTTGGCGGGATGAATGTCCGATTTATGCGTTTTCGACGCTGAACAACGGCGAACACGATGCGCTCGCGCCTTTGCAGCCCTATTACGACGGCAACGGTCTCCACCTGCCCGACTTGTACCGCGACCGCACCGGTATCGGCGGCATGGACCGCTATAGAATCGCGCTCGCGCATATGGCCGCGCACCGGCGCTGGAGCCGGGCGATCATCGCCGACAACTTCAGCCCCGCGCAACGCTACGCCATCGAAACTTTCGAAGACGCGCGCGTCGATTGCCTGACGATACAGACCTACCCCGGCCTGCGCCCGCTGTTATTGGCGCTGCATCCCAAACCGCGCGAGAATGCCTGCGATGAAAAACAGCAGTCGGCGGTACGCCATCGTCTGGCATTGCTGTCTCGTGCGCTGCTCGATCCGAACCATGGCTACCGGAATGCCGATATTCTGGATTTTGCCGCGCAATTTCGCGCGGCGCTGGCGCAGGGCGTGTCCGGCACCCGCGATATGGCCGATCTGGCTATCCGTTTCGTCGCCAAAACGCGGCGGCAATCCGATCAACTGCCCAACGTGCATTTCGACGATACCCATATCGACTACCGCGACGATAATCGACACTTATGGATATTCATAGAAGAAGGCGACGAAGAAACCGCATTCGATCATCAGCCGCAGCCGACACAAACCGCGGAAGCAGCGGGCCTGCCGCCAAGACTTTATCCCGAATGGGATTACGCCAGCCAGTCCTATCGCCCGGATTGGGTCAGCGTGTACGAATCGCTGCAACCGGCGGGCAATGCCTCTTACATTGATCACTTGCTGGAGAAACATGCAACGCTGGCCAAACGCCTGCAGCGCCTGCTGGAACAGTTGAAACCGCAGAACAAGACGCGCATCCGCTATCAGGAAGACGGCAGCGAGCTGGACCTGGACATCGCGTTGCGCGCGCTGGTCGATTACCGTAGCGGCAACACCCCCGATCCACGCATCAATATGAGCCACGAAAGCGACAGCCGCGACATCGCGGTACTGCTGCTGCTGGATTTATCGGCATCGCTGAACGAAAAAAGCGCCGGTCACGAACGTTCGCTGCTGGCGCTGAGTCAGGAAGCGGTTTCGCTGCTGGGCTGGGCCACCGATCGCCTCGGCGACGCGCTGGCGATTGCCGGATTTCAATCCAATACGCGCCATGAAGTGCATTACCGGCACATCAAGGGATACAGCGAAAACTGGGACGATAACGTTAAAAGCAGGCTCGCCGGGCTGGAAGCAGGCTACTCGACGCGCATGGGCGCGGCGATGCGGCACGCCGCGCATTACCTGGATAACCGGAAAGAGGACAAGAAGCTGATGTTGATACTGACCGACGGCGAACCGGCGGATATCGACGCGCACGACCCGAAGATGCTGATTGCCGATGCGCACAAGGCTGTGCAGGAACTGGAGCTGCGTGGTATTTATAGCTATTGTATTAACCTGGACGCACGCGCCGACAACTATGTCGGCGATATTTTCGGCTCCCATTACATGGTAATCGACAATGTCGAGCGCCTGCCGGAACGCTTGCCGTTGCTGTTCATGGCATTGACGAGGTAACTATGACATATCCATTAAAAATCGAAGAGGAACAACAGCTCAACGCAAGCAGGCTGCTCCGTTTTATCGACAACAGCCCCAGCCCCTGGCATGCGGCGGCGTCCATTGCCGCACAATTGGAACAAGCCGGTTACCGTCGCTACAGCGAACAGCAAGGCTGGCGCCTGAAATCCGGCGACAAGGGCTATGTATTGCGCGCCGACGCTTCGCTGATCTGCTTTCGTATCGGCAACGAACCTTTACGGCAAACCGGCTTTCGTGTCATCGGCGCGCATACCGATTCGCCGGGATTGCGCGTAAAACCCAGGCCGGTGATTGCTTCCGGCAACATGCTGCGCCTGGGCGTTGAAATATACGGCGGCCCGATCCTGGCCACTTTTACCGATCGCGATCTGAGTCTGGCCGGCAGGCTGATCATCAGAAACGACGGCGGCAGCCTTGAAATGCGCTTAATCCGCTTCGCCCAGCCACTGGTCAGGCTGCCCAATCTGCCGATACATCTGAATCGCAACGTCAATGAGGACGGACTCAAACTCCACAAGCAGAATGAACTGCCGCTGCTGTTCGGCAATATCGAATCGTCCGACGACAATAGCCGGGCGCTGTTGGCGCTGCTGGCGGAACAGGCCGCAATCGACGCCGACGCGATAGTCAGCACGGAACTGAGCGTATGCGACACGCAATGCGGCTCGTTTTGGGGTTCTAGCAACGAATTCATCGCCAATAGCCAGCTCGACAATCTGGCTTCCTGCCACGCCGCGCTGACCGCATTAACCGCGCAGGAAAGCAGCGCAGCCACCAGCGTATGCGGATTTTTCGACCATGAAGAAGTCGGCAGCGTCAGCTACCAGGGGGCAGGAGGCAATTTTCTTTCGGTGCTGCTGGAGCGCATTGCGCAAGCATCGGGCTTAAGCGATGAAGACCACAACCGGGCCATTGCATCGAGCTTTTTCGTCAGCGCCGACATGGCGCATGCCTGGCACCCGAACTTCCCCGCCGTTTACGACGAGCAGCATCGTATTTTCGTCAACAAGGGCCCGGTCATCAAACACAACGCCAATCAAAGCTATGCGACCAGCGCCGTATCCGAAGCCTGTTTTATCGGTTGGTGCGAAGCAGCCGGAGTCGAATACCAACGCTATGTCCATTGCAACGATCTGCGTTGCGGCGGCACCATCGGCTCTACGCTGGCGGCTTCGCTGGGTATGCGAACAGTAGATGTGGGCAATCCGCTATGGGCCATGCACAGCCTGCGCGAAAGCGCAGGCGTGCTGGATCACAGCGCCATGATCCGGGTTATGGAACAGTTTTTT
Organism: Candidatus Methylospira mobilis; assembly: GCF_009498235.1. NCBI lineage: Bacteria > Pseudomonadati > Pseudomonadota > Gammaproteobacteria > Methylococcales > Methylococcaceae > Candidatus Methylospira > Candidatus Methylospira mobilis. The sequence continues at coordinate 3,527,305 of NZ_CP044205.1, forward strand.
CAATGCGGGCGCATTGCGTCCGGCTAGAACCGACCGCCGTTAGCTCCACCGACCGGACCGGCAACAGGCGGTTGAAGATGCCGGCTGCTCTCTGCCAGGATATACGCATACCATGAACCAATCCAGTGCACATTCATATCCTAATGGTGCATTGCCAACCGGCTAAAACGTCTGCGCCATAACGACAATAAAATATTTTTCACATACATTACAATATATTGAAGCAATGCCATCTTTTGGCATAGTAAGTGCGTCAGGTTAACCAAGTTCTCCCGCCAATGTTGGCGAGATGAACACGGGCAAAGGCGTCCTGCAGTAATTCACATCGTTTTCGATGGGGATTACGCATGGAGGCCTTTTTTTTTTGCGCCGTTTTTTTGTGATACAGAGTCTTTTTGATCGGGGCGTCGGATGAATATTGACGGATTAAAGTTAAAACTGGGCTTTGTGCCACTGAATGATTGCGCACCCCTGGTTATCGCGCTGGAAAAGGGGTTTTTCAGAAACCATGGGCTGGATGTCTCCCTGGTCAAGGAAGCCTCATGGGCCAATATCCGGGACAAGGTCAGCGTCGGCATGCTGGATGGCGCGCAAATGCTGGCGGGCATGCCCCTGGCTGCAACGTTGGGCATGGAAGCCATGGGGCAGGCCATGATTACCGGCTTCACCATGAGCCTGAACGGTAACGCCGTCACAGTATCCAACGCCCTCTACGCCCGGCTGCAACAACTGGATGCGGAAGCGCTTGCCGTCCGCCCGCTCAGCGCAACGACGCTGCATCGACTGGTCGTACAGGATAAAGCGGATGGACGGCCGCCGTTGCGCGCAGCAATCGTATATCCATCATCGACCCATAATTATCTGTTGCGTTATTGGCTGGCCTCTTCCGGAATCGATCCCGACCGCGACATGGAACTGGTGGTGGTTCCTCCACCGCATATGACAGGCCAGCTGCGCGATGGGCGTATTGACATGTGTTGCGTCGGCGAACCGTGGAACACGCGCGCAGTCGCTGAAGGTATCGGTCATGTGCTGATCGCCAGTTACGAAATCTGGAACAACCACCCGGAGAAGGTTTTTGCGGTTACCCGGCAATGGTCGCACCGGCACCCAGAAGTACACCGCACGCTGATCATGGCATTGCTCGAAGCGACTCGCTGGCTCGATGTGCCTGAAAACCGTCGCGAAGCAAGCGAAATTCTTAGCCGGCGCGCCTATCTGAACGTGGATGCCAGACTGTTGCGTAACGGTCTGGAGGGCGCATTCCGCTATTCGCTGGGGGACGAGCCGGCCGCCCTGCCCGACTTCCATGTATTTCATCGCTATGCCGCCAATCTCCCCTGGTTATCCCATGCCGAATGGATCGTTACCCAAATGATACGCTGGGGACAGCTGCCATCGACGCTGGACGTCAAGGAAGCGGCTGCGGAAGTTTTTCGTCCCGACATTTATCGCGAAGCGGCAAGCGCCATGGGGATTGCCACGCCGCCGGAAAATATCAAGCCGGAAGGCGCCCATACACAAAACTGGCTGCTGACCACGCCATCGGACACTTTTACGATGGGCGCCGACTGTTTTTTCGATCGCGGCCCGTTCGACCGCGAACGCTCAAACACCTGCCTCGCTGGTTTGGCGCAACAAAAGCAATGACATTACCACGACAACCACTGCAATCAAAAGGTTAACCATGAACAGCGACGCAAACGACACGATCCAGCCTGACGGTGCTCCGGAATCGGCTTCCCGCCGTAATTTTCTGAAAAACAGCGGGCTTCTATTGGGAACCGGGGCAGCCTTAAGCGTGACCGGGCCATTATGCCTGAGCCGGTCGGCATGGGCTGCCGGTTCCGATGCTCCGGAAAAAACCGAGGTCAAAATCGGCTTCATTCCTCTAACCGATTGCGCCTCGGTTGTCATGGCCGCCGAGCTGGGCCTGGATAAAAAATACGGTATCAAAATCGTACCCAGCAAGGAAGCTTCATGGGCTGCCGTCAGAGACAAGTTGATCAACGGCGAGCTGGATGCCGCCCATGTGCTGTACGGATTAATTTATGGCGTGCAGCTGGGCGTCGGCGGCCCCAAAAAGGATATGGCGGTATTGATGACGCTCAACAACAACGGTCAGGCCATCACCTTATCCAACAAGCTGCACAGAAAAGGCGTCACCGATGGCGAAAGTTTAAGCCGGTTGATAAAAGCGGAACCGCGCGAATACACGTTTGCCCATACGTTTCCCTCCGGCACGCATGCCATGTGGCTGTATTACTGGCTTGCAGCCAATGGCGTCAATCCGCTCAAGGATGTCAAAACCATTACCGTGCCGCCGCCGCAAATGGTCGCGAACATGCGCGTCGGCAGTATGGACGGTTTCTGTGTCGGCGAACCATGGAATGAGCGAGCCATCGCCGACAAAATCGGTTTCACCGCCATAACCAGCCAGGGCATATGGAAAAATCACCCGGAAAAAGTGCTGGGCAGCACGCTCGAGTTCGCCCGGAAAAACCCCAACACCGCGCGCGCGCTGATGATGGCGGTGCTTGAGGCTTCCCGATACATCGACGACATCAAAAATCGCGAAAAGGTTGCCCTGACCATCGCAGGCAAAGCCTATGTTAACACGGCTTCGCACGTCATTCTGGGACGCCTGCAGGGAGAGTACGACAACGGCATAGGCAAAAGCTGGAAAGATCCCGATTACATGAAATTTCATGACAATGGTCTGGTGAACTTCCCTTACCTCTCCGACGGCATGTGGTTCCTTACCCAGCACCAACGCTGGGGATTACTGAAGGATGAGCCGGATTATCCGGCCATTGCCGGACAGGTAAACCAGATCGAACTTTATAAGCAGGCCGCCAGCCAGGTGAAGGTTCCGCTGCCCGCAAACTCGATGCGTTCGTCGAAACTGATGGATGGCGTCGTCTGGGACGGCGGCAACCCGGCCGCTTATGCGGCAAGCTTTGCAATCAGGGCATGACCGTCGATCTTTTACTACAACGCTACATACGAATAGAGAGTACGCCATGAGCAGCCTGTCAATCAAAAAACCGGGAATGATCAATACCAGCAAACTCACGGCGGCCCCTTCGGAACCGCATGCCGCAACGATGGATGCGCCTGCGGAACAATCGGAAAACCCGGCCGCGAAATATACGGGTTTTGTATTTGAAACGCTATTCCCTCCCCTGCTGGGACTCGGGCTGTTTATCCTTGCATGGTCGATACTGGCACAAAACAGCGACGGCAGGCTACCCGGTCCCGTCAGTACCTGGTTATCGGCGCAGGAACTATTTTCCGACCCGTTTTATGACAACGGTCCCAACGACAAGGGCATAGGCTGGAATATTCTGAGTTCGCTGCAACGCGTCGGTATCGGCTTTGGTCTGGCTGCGCTGACCGGCATTCCTTTAGGTTTTCTGATCGGCCGATTCCGGTTTCTGGCGCGAATGAGCGCCCCCATTATCGGCCTGATGCGTCCGATCAGTCCCCTTGTATGGCTGCCGATCGGCCTGCTGGTTTTCAACGCGGCGCATCCGGCGGCAATCTGGGTCATCTTCATTTCCAGCATCTGGCCGATGATCATCAATACCGCCATGGGCGTACGCAGCATACCCGCGGATTATCTCAACGTCGCCAGGGTGTTGAACCTGTCCGAATGGAAGGTTTTCACCAAAATCCTGTTTCCCGCCGTGCTGCCCTACATGATGACCGGCGTACGGCTCTCCATCGGCGTGGCGTGGCTGGTGATCGTCGCGGCGGAAATGTTGACGGGCGGCGTCGGCATCGGCTTCTGGGTATGGGACGAATGGAACAACCTCAACGTGGAACATATCCTGATTGCCATTTTCATAGTCGGAATTATCGGATTGATACTGGAGCAAACGTTGATCTGGCTGGCCGGATACATGACGCATGGCGCTTAAAAACTCGGCGGCCATGGATCTACAAATCAACTGCGGGCAATTGAGAGAGCAACACGCATGAAAAACCGTTACGTACAACTCGAACAGATCGACGTTATTTTCAATACGAAGCAAGGCCGCTTTGTCGCGTTACAGAACGTCAATCTGAATATCGGCCAGGGAGAATTCGTCAGCGTGATCGGGCACTCGGGCTGCGGCAAATCGACCGTACTCAATGTCATCGCCGGGCTGTTGGACGCTACCCGCGGCGTCGCGCTGTGTGGCGACCGGGAAATCAAAGGCCCCGGACCGGAGCGGGCAGTGGTATTTCAGAATCACTCATTGCTGCCCTGGATGACCTGCCTGGAAAACGTCCATCTGGCAGTAGAACGTGTTTACGGCGGCAAGGAAAACAAGGCGCAGCTCAAACAACGCGCGTTGGACGCGCTGAACCTGGTTGGACTGACTCATGCCGAACAAAAATATCCCCATGAAATTTCAGGCGGGATGAAGCAGCGCGTAGGCATTGCACGGGCATTATCGATGAATCCCGGCGTACTGCTGCTGGACGAGCCCTTCGGCGCGCTCGACGCCCTGACCCGCGCCCACCTGCAGGATGAACTAATGCGCATTACCGCCGCTACCGGCAGCACGGTAGTCATGGTCACTCATGATGTCGATGAAGCCGTCCTGCTATCGGACCGCATCGTGATGATGACCAATGGTCCGGCCGCCACCGTCGGAGAAATTCTGCGCGTCGAACTATCGCGTCCGCGCAACCGGTTGAAACTGGCGGACGACCCGGTTTACAACGCCTATCGGGCCGAAGTATTAAGGTTTTTATACGAACGTCACAGAAAACAAGAGGCGGCCTGAGCGATGAAACTTGTAAACGGTATGCCAATGAAAGAAAAACTCGTCCTGGTCGGCAACGGCATGGCCGGCGTGCGAACGCTGGAAGAGCTGTTAAAGCTGGCGCCCGATAAATACGATATCAGCGTATTCGGCGAGGAGCCTCACGGTAATTACAACCGCATTCTGTTGTCGCCGGTGTTGGCCGGCGACAAGAGTTTTGCCGAAATCGTCACCCACGATGCGGACTGGTACCGTAAAAACGGCATCACGCTGTATAAAGGCGACAAGATCGTCGCCATTGATCGTAAAAAACGGCGCGTGCAATCTGAAAACGGCGTCGAACTGGAATATGACAGGCTGCTGCTGGCAACCGGCTCCAAACCCTTTATACTGCCGATCCCCGGTCATGATCTGGACGGCGTAATCGGCTTTCGCGACATCCACGATGTAAACCGGATGCTGCAGGCCGCAGCGCCCGGCAAACATGCCGTCGTTATCGGCGGCGGCCTGTTGGGCCTGGAAGCCGCCAACGGACTGAAAAAGCGCGGGATGACGGTTACCGTGGTACATCTGCTGGATACGTTGATGGAACGCCAGCTGGACAAAGCCGCCGCCGATCTGCTCAAGCATGAACTGGAGTCGACCGGGCTGCGATTCCACATGCCCGCGCAAACCGAAGCCATACTGGGCGAACCTTGCGTAACCGGAATTCGCTTCAAGGACGGCATCGAACTCACGGCCGATCTGGTGGTCATGTCGGTAGGCATCAAACCCAACATCGAACTGGCCAAATCCTGCGGTATTTATTGCGAACGCGGCATTATCGTCAGTGATACGCTGCAGACTTTCGACCCCGCCATTTATGCGGTCGGCGAATGCGTGCAACATCGCGGCAGCCTGTTCGGACTGGTCGCCCCCCTGTTCGAGCAAGCCAGGGTTTGCTCCAACCATTTGGCCGAGTACGGTATCGCCCGGTATCAAGGCTCGATCACATCGACCAAACTCAAGGTTACCGGTATCGACCTTTTTTCCGCCGGTGAATTTCAAGGCGGTGAAAACCATGAAACGTTGACTCTGCAGGACCCGGCGCGCGGTATCTATAAAAAACTGGTGCTTCAGGACAACCGCATCAAGGGCGCCGTGCTGTATGGCGATACCGTCGATGGCGCCTGGTATTTTCAGTTGATGCGCGAATCCGCCGATATTTCAGCATTTCGCGAATCGATACTGTTTGGGCAGGCCCATGTGGGGGATTCCGGGTACGGTAATGAAAACAAGGCGGTCAATCTGCCCGATAGCGCGGAAATCTGCGGTTGCAATGGCGTTTGCAAGGGCGATGTCGTCAAGGCCATAGTCGAAAAGAAGCTCTATACATTGGAAGAAGTGCGCGCCCACACCAAGGCTTCATCTTCCTGCGGCTCCTGTACCGGACTGGTCGAGCAGATACTGGCCAGCACGCTGGGCGGCGATTACTCGACCGCGCCATCGAAGCAGGCCTTATGCGCCTGTACCGCGCTCACGCACGATGAAGTCCGGGCCGCCATCAGTAGCGCCGCATACCAAACAATTCGGGACGCTATGGCGGGAATGGAATGGAAAACGCCGGACGGCTGTTCTTCCTGTCGTCCGGCGTTGAACTATTATCTGTTGTGCCGCTGGCCCGGAGAATACCGGGACGATGCGCAATCCCGGTTTATCAATGAAAGAACGCACGCCAACATCCAGAAGGATGGCACCTATTCGGTAGTTCCGCGTATCTGGGGCGGCGTCACCAATTCGCATGAGCTGCGCGCCATTGCCGATGTCGCCGATAAATATGAAGTACCTACCGTCAAGATCACCGGCGGGCAGCGCATCGATCTGCTCGGCATCAAAAAGCAGGACTTGCCGGGGATATGGCGCGATCTGAACCAAGCCGGCTTCGTATCCGGTCACGCCTACGGCAAATCGCTGCGCACGGTAAAAACCTGCGTCGGCAAGGATTGGTGCCGGTTTGGAACCCAGGACTCTACCGGACTCGGCATTCAGGTCGAAAAAATGACCTGGGGCAGCTGGACGCCGCATAAATTCAAAATCGCGGTATCCGGTTGCCCGCGCAACTGCGCAGAGGCAACGATCAAGGATCTGGGGGTAGTCTGTGTGGATTCAGGATACGAAATACACGTTGGCGGTAATGGCGGCATCAAGGTGCGCGTGACCGATTTACTGGTAAAAGTCGCGACCGAAGCGGAAGTGCTCGAATACACCGGCGCTTTCATGCAGCTTTACCGGGAGGAAGCACGGTATCTGGAACGTACCGCGCCGTGGATCGAAAGGGTGGGACTGGCCTACGTCAAACATCGCATCGTCGACGATCGACGGGGACGCGAAGCATTGTATCAAGGCTTTGTCGCGGCGCAGCAAAACGCTCAAATCGACCCATGGGCCGAACTGGCCGGAAATACCGAATACTGCCGGCAACTGGCGCCTTTAACTCTCCCGGTTTAAGCTCATGAACAACGAATGGATTTATATAGCAGCGCTCGATGAAATTCCCAGACAAGGCGCGCGGGTGATTGAAACCGGCCATGGCGACATCGCGGTGTTTCGCACACTGTCCGATCAGGTGTTTGCATTGCGGGATCACTGTCCGCATCAAGGAGGCCCTCTATCGCAAGGGATAGTGCATGGCGAAAAAGTGACCTGTCCGCTGCACAACTGGGTGATCGAATTGAACTCGGGCGTAGCGGTTGCGCCGGATGAAGGATGTGCGCAACGCTATGCGGTAAAGGTGGAGCATATGCAAGTATTCGTCGCTTTGTAGTGCGCGCCCCGCCATGACGACGACTAACGCTCTTCCGATTAAAACAACCTGCCCTTATTGCGGCGTAGGCTGCGGCGTCGTAATCGAATATGACTCCGCCAATAATATACGCGTAAAAGGCGACCCGGAGCATCCGGCCAATTTGGGGCGTCTGTGCTCTAAAGGATCGGCGCTTGCGGAGACACTGGGACTGGACGGCCGCTTGCTTGCTCCTGAAATCGCTGGAATACCGGCCAGCTGGGATCAGGCGCTGGATCATGTCGCCGCGCAATTCAGGAACACGATCGCCGAACATGGGCCGGATTCCGTCGCTTTCTATGTATCCGGACAATTGCTGACCGAAGATTACTATGTCGCCAACAAACTGATGAAAGGCTACATCGGTTCCGGCAATATCGATACCAACTCCAGATTATGCATGTCGTCTTCGGTAGCCGGACACAAGCGCGCATTCGGTGAAGACATCGTTCCCGGCTGTTACCAGGACTTCGAAATGGCCGAGCTGATCGTACTGGTCGGATCGAATCTGGCATGGTGCCATCCGGTTTTATTCCAGCGCATTGCTGCCGCGAAGCAAAACAACCCCCGCCTGAAAGTCGTCAGTATCGATCCGCGCCGTACTGCAAGCTGCGATATTGCCGACCTTCATCTGGCATTGAAACCCGGCACCGATGTCTTACTGTTCAATGGGTTGCTGCATGCTTTGCGTAAACACGGCCAGCTCGATTTCGCTTATCTGGAACAACATGTTTCGGGGTTTGCCGCCGCGCTGGACGCAGCTAAAGTCACCGGCGCCTCTCTACCGGAAACAGCCTCGGCCTGCGGCCTGAAAGAAGAAGATTTGTCCAGGTTTTATCATTGGTTCGGCCGTACCGAAAAAACGGTCACGGCCTGGTCCCAAGGCGTCAACCAATCGTCCAGCGGCAGCGACAAGGTCAACGCCATCATCAATGTGCATCTGGCCACCGGACGCATCGGCAAACCCGGCATGGGGCCGTTCTCGCTGACCGGCCAACCCAACGCGATGGGCGGACGCGAGGTTGGAGGGCTCGCCAACCAATTGGCCGCACATATGGATTTCGATAGTCCCGGTCATTGGGATATAGTCAGCACGTTCTGGAAAGCGCCCAATCTCGCCAGGCGGCCGGGATTTAAAGCGGTCGATCTATTCAACGCGGTGGCCGATGGGCGCATTAAGGCGTTATGGATCATCGCAACCAACCCGGTCGTGAGTCTGCCCGATGTGAGGCATGTGCGCCGGGCGCTCGGCGCATGCCCATTCGTTGTCGTATCCGACTGCGAAGACAACACCGACCTCAAAGCGTACGCCCATGTCCGTTTGCCTGCGCTGGGCTGGGGCGAAAAAGACGGCACCGTAACCAACTCCGAGCGCCGCATTTCGAGACAACGCTCTTTTCTGCCTGCGCCTGGCGAAGCAAGGCCGGACTGGTGGGCGCTGACCCAGGTTGCTCATCGCATGGGTTTCGAGCAAGCCTTTGCTTATCAACATCCTCAGCAGATTTTCGTCGAATTTGCCCGGTTATCAGGCTACCGCAACGACGGGATGCGCTTGTTCAATCTGTCCGGTTTACAAAACCTCGACGTACCGGCTTACAACACGTTGCAGCCGATTCAATGGCCTATAAAACAGCCAAACGGTCGTGGCTGCCGGCGTTTGTTTCACGACGGACTTTTCAGTCACGACGACAGCAAAGCGCGCATGCTCGGGCTTACTCCGCAACCGGCAGGCAATCCGACCTGCGCCGCTTTTCCCTTTGTTTTGAATACGGGCCGAATTCGCGACCAGTGGCATACCATGACCAGGACCGCGCGCAGCCCTCGTCTTAATCAACACATGAGCGAACCTTATGCAGAACTTCACCCGGATGATGCCGAGCATGCAGGCTTGAAAGACGGGGAACTTGCACATTTGAAAAGCCGTTGGGGCGATGCTCTGGCGCGCGTCAGGGTCAGCGCCGATCAGCAACGTGGATCGGTATTCATGCCCATGCACTGGAGCGACCGGTTTGCCCGCCATGGACTGGTTAATGCACTGGTCAATCCGGTTGTGGACCCGGCTTCCGGAGAGCCGGAGTTCAAACATACGCCGGTATCCATCGAAGTCTACCGTCCCGCCTGGCACGGGTTCGCGATCGCCCGCGAAGCGCTCAGCATCGACGCAGCCGAGTATTGCGCGCAACAACGCGGCGACGGCTACTTTCTGTACGAACTGGCCGGAAATACTCTAATCGCGGATACTGCCGGGTGGGCAAAACCGGCGTTTTGCCGCACCGGGCATGAATACCTGGAGTACGCCGATATGACTGCCGGCCGTTACCGCTGCGCAACACTGCATAATAATATACTGATGGCATGCTTGTTTATCAGTTGCGGACGCCAGTTACCGGACCGGGCCTGGCTCATCGGCTTGTTAACAACCGAAACCACGCTGACATCTACGGCTCGCATGGCGGTATTGGCCGGAAAATCGCCTGTGGCGCGTGAAGACCCCGGCCGGATAGTCTGCGCCTGCTATAGTATCGGCGCCAATACCTTGAGCAAAGCCATCCGTGAATTCGGTTATTCCAGCACCGAACAATTGGGGCAAGCCCTAAATGCCGGCACGGGCTGCGGCTCCTGTCTACCGGAATTGCGTACGCTGTTGGAGAACACGAGGAGGTCGCTATGAGTTTGGGCGTGATGCTGGTAGACCGCAATGCCGAACGCGGACAGCTATTGGAACAAGCGCTCGCCGATGCGGGTTACCGCATAATCCTGCGCACTAGCGACGACAGCAATCTGATTGCCGATGTCGCCAAACATCAACCCGACGTCATCGTCATCGATATGGAAGCGCCTGGCCGCGATACCCTGGAGCAAATGCGCGAAATTGGCCGCAATCATCCCAAACCCATCATACTATTTTCCGATCAGCGCGACTCGGATTACATTAGACAGGCGGTACAGGCGGGCGTCAGCGCCTATGTAGTAGACGGTTTGCAACGCGAACGGGTCATGCCCATCGTTGAAGTCGCCGTCGCCCGCTTCGCTGCATTCCAAACCCTCAAGCGCGAACTGGACGAAACCAAAATCCAGCTCGCCGACCGCAAGATCATCGAAAAGGCCAAAGGCATATTAATACAGAAAAAGCATATGAACGAAGATCAGGCGTATCAGTTTTTGCGCAATACCGCAATGAGCCACAACACTAAACTTGTAGAAGTCGCGCGCATGCTTATTTCATTGGAACGCTAGTCCGTCGTCTTTGACCATGGCTCAACAGCATTCGCTGAATAGTTGTTCCGGATATAACTATGCTGCATTAACACAATAACACCGATCCTTCTTTTATTAATCGCCGCTGACCTGTCTTGCGGCCTGCATATGGCCCGCTTACCACCACCAAATATTCTCGAATGTTTTGACGGGATAGAACAAATGATCGGCAATGCCACGCGAGATATCACCAAATCCTGTCCTTATTAGGACCCTGAAGGTTTCGCCTATTTTATCGTCAAACCGGTTATTGCATATTTGGTGCGTTCTGTCGTGTTTCGCCCTATTCTGGCGTCGGTTTTATTCATTAACCATATCTTTTAATACTTGCGGACTAATCCCATTTTATTGGTTTTTATAAAAATAATATGGAATATCGTATACGGCATGATAAGTGCTTTATGAGTTTATACCTTGCAGCGATGGCAAGGTATATTTGGACATTGGCGTCCAGCTGCCCTGAGATCAGGTGGCTAGACGCCTTTTTTTCTCGAACCCGGGCAGCTTTCGGACCGAACGCAAACTCCGACTTTCGAGAAAAAACCATGACATATCTCTCCCAGCAGTTTTTAAAGACCGCCGCCGGTAATTATTGCCGGCTCGACAATAAACAAATACCCATCCGCTACCTCAAAAAATTCGCCGCTACGGTAACCGCCTGTCTTTTTCTTGGTTACATACCAACCGCCTGCATCGCCGACGAGAACCTATTGCCATTTCCAACCGAATTCAATCTGGGTGATGAAACCAGGCTCAAACTTGAAATGAATGAGCGAATACGTGGCGAATTTGCTGATTGGTTCGGAAATCAGCAGGCCAATGGGAAGGTGACTCCAAAAGAATATTCCTATAATTTTGTCGGCAACAAATTCCAGTTGGGTGCGCGATTGACCAACAGCTTCTCAGAAAGCTTTGCTCAACTGCAGGACACCCTGGTTGCCGCATTGCCCACTAACGGTTTAGGCGTCGGGGCGGCTTATTATCAAAACAGGCCACCCGAAACCACGCAAAACTCGGTATTCTTAAGACAGGGGTGGTCAAAATTAAAATACAACGGCTTCTTCCTCTCCGGAGGGCGTCAACTCTACTCCGACGGCGCACAAGGAACTGCCAGGAACACAAGCCTCAAGTGGATACAGGATACGCGCATCGCTCAACGTTTGATCGGTCCCTTCGACTACACTCATACGGGAAGAAGTTTCGACGGCGGCGCGCTGGGGTACAGTTCGGATAGCATCGAAGTGTCTGGCTTCGGCTTTGTTCCTACCTGGGGCGGCTTCGAAACCGACGGCATGCCTGAAATCAGCGGCGTCGATGTAGCGGGCGCCTCATTAAACCTGCGCGATACCGGTTTCCTGCCGAATGTGCTGGCACGCCTTTCATACTATTATTACGGCGACAATAGAAACATAGCAGCAGTCGACAACAGTATTGCCGCTACACAAGCTAATGGTCTCCCTATCAATATTCACACCCTAGGAGGATCGATTGCACATGTCATCCGGATTGGACCCGGCAATTTAGACGGCATGCTTTATGCGTTCGGGCAAGTTGGAAAATGGCGAGCTTTGAATCAGGCCGCCTGGGCTTATGGCGCCGAATTCGGCTATCAATTCATGGATGTATGGGCCAGTCCCTGGCTGCGTGTAGGCGTCAATAGCGGATCTGGCGATTCGAATCCCCACGACAACACACATGGGACTTTTTTTCAAATGCTTCCAACGGCTTGGCTGTATGCTCAGTTCCCATTTTACAACATGATGAATAATCAGGATGTTTTTGTTCAAGCCGTTCTAAAACCGCATCCTATGATCACCACTCGCATAGATTTCCACTCTCTCAGTGTAAATGCCAGTAGCGACCTGGTCTATTCGGGTAGCGGTGCGACCAATAATACGCTATTCGGCTATTCAGGCATGAAAACCGGAGGATACCTCGACCTTGCCTATCTGGCTCACGCGTCTGTAAATTTTAAGCCTCTGGATTTTTTACAGTTTAATGCCTTTTACGCACACGCGTTCGGGCAAAGCATCCTAAGCGCAAACTACGCCGGCAATCAGGGCAACTATGCATTTTTGGAGGCCGTTGTTTCATTTTAAGGTATCTCGAATTTACATGCCCGAGTCTCGGCCTGCCCAGCGGCTGGAAGTAGATGCGAACACTGCTTTTAGCCGCTCGGCCTGTTTTTGGTGTCTCCTGCCTTTGACGCTTATCTGCCCATGATCAACTTTACCTCCGCTTTTTGACACCCTCGGACACTATTTAAGCTCGCAAAGCGTTAGAATTGTATGCCTGTTATTCATTGAGTACTGCCCATGCCTTCACTGTCTGCCATTTTAATCACTAAAAATGAAGGGCATAATCTGAACGATTGCCTTGCTTCATTAGCCGACATTGCCGATGAAATCATTATTGTTGACAGCAACAGCAACGATGATACGCTTGCCATCGCCCAGCGCTATGGCGCCATCGTCTCCCAGCCCGAGGATTGGCCGGGATTCGGCACCCAGAAAAACCGGGCATTGGATCTCGCCACCAGCGAATGGGTGTTATCGCTGGATGCCGATGAACGGCTTACGCCTGAGCTCAGAATTGAAATCCGGCACGCGTTAGCCTACGCCAACGAAAACACCTGTTTCGCGATACCCCGTTTATCCTGGTATTGCGGACGCTATATGAAGCATTCCGGCTGGTATCCCGACTATGTCGCGCGTCTGTTCAAACGCGGTACGGCGCGCTTTTCCGATCACCTCGTTCATGAGCGCCTGATCGCGCAAGGCAAGGCAGGAAAGCTACGGAACGCTTTACTGCATGAATGCTTCCACACTGTGGAAGAAGTACTTGATAAAATCAACCGTTATTCCAGCGCAGGCGCCGAGCAGCGTTACCAGCAAGGTCATCGCAGCAGTTTGACCAAAGCCGTATTCCACGGCTTATGGACTTTTTTCCGTACTTATTTTATCAAAGCCGGGTTCCTGGATGGGCGGGAAGGTTTCATCCTGGCGGTTTCGAATGCGGAGGGCGTGTATTATCGCTACCTCAAGCTGATGTATTTAGAAGACCCTCGTTATTCGGCGCGCATATCAGCCACTAAATCGCATACTGCCAACTAGTATCCCACGGGGCAAGCCCCCTCTCTACGTTCGCCTGCTTTTTCCCTATCTAATACGCATAAAAAAACCCTCTCCGATCAACTCGGAGAGGGTTCGATTCCTCTTTCAATCTCTCAGCTTCAGGCCGCCGTCACCGGCGGCCCGCTTCCGATTAAATGAACGATGGGATCAGAGGCGCGTCGATCTGTACGATCTGACGGGTGCCCGATGCATCGAAGAAGAACAGCAAGCCGGCGAAACGGCTGTCCGGATCGTAGATGATGTCGGCCAGACGATATACTTCCCATGCTGCGTCGGACGCCTGTACTTCTACAGTGCGGCTTTCGCCCGGAGCGATCGGTGAATTGTCGCTTACGGTCAGGCCGTCTTCCGCCAGCAGGTCTTCAGGATAGCCGGTGGTGTCTCTGTAGACGTCGGAATCCAGGAAGCGTACCGATGCGGTGTAGAACTCGCCCAGACGGATCGGGCTGTTGCCGCTGTTGGTGATGGTCAGCTTCATGCGCATTGCACGGCCAGGTACGCGGTAGGTTGCATCTTCAACCTTGACGGATACCGTCGGCTTCGGCAGATCGATCGGTTTGATACCGCGCATCGTACCAGCCTGCAACGGGATGGTGATCGGGTATTTGCCGTTCGCGCTGCTCATCGCTACGACGACGATCAGTATGGTCGCCGCGGCGAATGCTGCGCCTACTTTACGATCCAGCGGAGTGACGATTTCGTCTGCACGCCCTGCGTCAACCAGCAGAAGACGCGGCAGGAATACCGGACGACGTACCCAGTACAGGATCCATGCCAGGCCAAATACCGCCCAGAAGATGTGCCAGAATGCAATGTTGCTTTCCTGGTAAACTTCGAGGTCTACGGTCTGACCGGTCAGCGTGGTTACAGGATTCTTGAAGTCGGAGAAGGAACCGCCTTCGATGGAGATCCATTTACCCGGCCCGATGATCGGACCGCCGCCCTGGACGCTCATCATGGTGTGGACGTGCCAGTCGCCAGGACGACGCGCTCTCAGTACGACGCGGAATTCGTAGGTCTTGCCAATTTCAAGACGTACGGAACGCGGCACCAGCTGACCGCCGATGTACGACTCCTTGCGGATGAAGACCGGGCCGGGGATACCGATGTTCAGGAACGCGACATCGGGTTCGGCTACGGTTTCAGGCCAGCCTTCGAATACGTGGAATTTACCAGTGATTTCCACGTCTTCGTTGACCGCCACTTTTTCTTTTGACCATTTCAGGTCAAACCAGTGGATGGTGCGCATACGCATGAACGCTGCCTGGGATTTTTCTCCGTGGGCAGAGGCGCTCGGCGCGTACAGGCTGGTGGCTGCAACCGCCAGCAACAGGCCCAGCAGGGACCAGTTGGCGATCCGGGTTCTGATTTGTTTCATATGTTCCTCCTCTTTCGAGAATGTTCGTGTTTCGGCTGCTACGCGCTTGCGCGCTTCGCGCCGACGCTAATGTTTTGTCTTTCCCGACTTGAGAGCGTTCAGGTCGCCCTTGTGCTCTCGCATCTCATGTCTTCAAGTCTTCGTCAAACGACTAGGTCGACTTGATGAATCTGACGGTTGCAAACCAGCGACCTACAAAGTGCCAGATGAAGTAGATCAGGATGGACATGAACGCTGAGAAGAACGCTGATACCGGCGCTACGTCTTTACCGAAAGTACGCAGGGTGCCTTTTTCCACCATGCGGATGTACTCGGGTGTGCCGGTACGTACGTAGTTGTATCCGATCAGGTCGGCTACGGACAGCAGCATGCCGTTGTATTCAACAGGTACGTGGTACGGTGCGATGATCGGCCAGTTGCCCGGATAGAAGATCAAGCCCCAGCCCATTGCCCCTACGACTGCGGTGAACAGGTAGCTGCCGCTCAGCAACAGTACGGAGTCGAGCAGGATGGCGCCCGGTACGATCTGCGACGGGAAGCACATGGTGATCGGGAAGTAGGTCCAACCCCAGAAGTTGAAGTAGCGGTTGACCCATTCGCCGAACAGCAGCGCCAGTACGCATACGGTGGCGCCCCATGGCAGACGCAGGCGCTCCCACATCCACGATTGTACCGCCGCAGGGAAAGTGACCAGTACGATCGGTACTACGGTTACCCATAGACGGCGATCTTTCCAGTCGATCCAGAAGTCCCAGTCACCCATGGTCAACATGGCGTGAATGTGGTAGGAACCGCAAATTACAAAGAAGAATATGAACAGGCCCAGGTAGTCGACTGTACGTGAGACTGACACTGCTTCGGCATGTGACCGAACCGCAGTTTGTAGTGTGCTCATGAGTTACCTCCAATTTTACACGTTTGGTTGTGTAGTGCGGGACCGCGCCCCTCGCTCGCGCTTGTCGCGCGGTCCGCCCTACGCTCTTGGTTTTCGAGGGTTTGCCATCGGCGCTTTTCGCTGTTTTTCAGTTCAGCCATCCCCGCTTCCGGCCCGCCTTCTTATTTTGAAATCAAACCCTGATCAACTGCTTCGCACAGCTGTTTGCCGATCAGGTTGTTGAAGCTGTTGAATATCTGGGTCAGTACGCCCATTATCGACAGCGCCATCCAGCCGAAGAATACGAAGCCGTAGTGCAGCGGCGCTACGAACAACTCTTCCATGAACCAGAAGGTGTGACCCCATTCGTTCAGACCTACGTTCGGCAGGATCATGAACGGACCGACTACGGTGACCAGGTACGGCAGGGACAGGTCCGTCGCAAAGTACGGCAGACGGGTCTTGGCGTACAGGAACGATGCAAAGCCGGTGATGATGTAGATCGGGTAGCTCAGGTAGAACTCGATGATGTGCGACGGGGTGAAGTCGGTGTCGCGCACGATCGTCTGATGCCAGGTGCCGTCCTGCTCGGTGAAGTAGCTGGCGCCCCAGTAGATGGCCCATGCGTACGCAAATACCCATACCACGTGGGTCATGTTGCGGCGCAGTTCTTCGCGCGGGGTGATCGCAGCCAGGTTGCGATCGCGGGTTTTCCAGATGTAGCCCCACAGCAGCGATGCGGTGCTGATTTCAGCCACGATTTCGATGTACAGGAAGTTCATCCAGTAGGTTTCGAATTCCGGTGCAAATGAGTCCAGACCGGCTGACCAGCCATAGACGCCTTCGTACCAGCGTACCCACATGTAAAACACGGTGTAGATTGTAAATGCAAATGCCAGCCACTTGATATCAAGAATCGGCTTGTCGTTTGCAGCTACGCCATCAATTGTCGTTGCAGCCATTTCAAATACCTCTTTGTTGAGTTTATTCCCGGGATAGCTCCCGGGCCACGTTCTTGGGTTACCTGGATGCGACGGTTTTTGCGTCTTGCTGCGCTTTTCACCGACAGAGCCAAGTGCGCGACACTTTGTCACACCCCCCTCTGACTGTCAACCCTAATCTACGTTCTTTTTTTAAAATATTTCAGGTTTATTACAAAAATCACGCATACACAACTTGTTAGTTGCGGCAGCTCGCGGCCAGCCTTATCGGGCGTCAGTACGGATATCGCAATCAGAGACTATGCTTGCCCGGCCAGGAATATTGCTCGCCTGGGCGCGGGATAGCCTTCACGGGTTTTTTGAGGATTACCCGGATCGAGAAAATCCGGCAATGATTGAAAACGCATCCAGCCAGTGCTGCGCTGCTCTTCGCTTGTGGTCGGGGATACGTCCAGCAGACGCGGATTACCAAAGCCGCAGCGATTCAACCAGCCGATCAGGGTTGCGGGGGAGGGAATAAACCAGACATTGCGCATCTGGGCATAACGATTTTCCGGCAGTAGCACCTGCCCTTCCTCGCCCTCGATCACCAGCGTCTCCAGCACCAGTTCGCCGCCGGGTTTCAGCAAGCCGCGCAACTCCAGCAAATGATCGAGCGGCGAGCGACGATGATAAAGTATGCCCATGGAAAATACGCTGTCGAACGCGGCCAGGCCTGCCGGCGCCTGTTCGATGCCCAGGGGCAGCACATGCGCAGGCCATTGCCGCCCTAGAAAATGCTTGATTGCGTAAAACTGAACTACGCTGAGCAGCGTTGGATCTATGCCGACAACCAGATCCGCGCCCGCGCCCAGCATACGCCAGACGTGATAGCCGTTGCCGCAGCCGACATCAAGTACGGTTTTGCCTGCCAGGGGCTGTATCGCGCCGCTCAGGCGCCTCCACTTCATATCCGAGCGCCATTCGGTATCGACATGCACCCCGTGTATGCTGTATGGCCCTTTGCGCCAGGGGTGCAGTTGCCGTAATAAAGCTTCGATTTCGTTACGCTGTCCGCAATCGACAGGCTGCGCGGCAGAAACCGATACGATATCGGCATCGAACGCAGGCGCGGCAGATTCGACGTGCGGCAGCTGAGCCAGCAGATTTTGCCAGGTGCCGGCTTCTCCGTGGCGCTTCGCATCCAGAACGGAGGAAAGCTGCTCCGGCAGAACATCCAGCCACGGCCTCAATTCGGAAGGGTAGCGGGATGCCAGCAACCCGGAATAATCGAACGCGCCGCCAAACATACGTCGATCAGGCGCGATTACGCTACTACGGAGCCGCGGCGCGAAGTGACGAATCCGTCATATAGCAGATACATCACGCCTACGGTAATCGCTGAATCGGCCACGTTGAATGCCGGCCAATGCCAGTTTTGATAAAATACGTCGAGAAAGTCAATGACGTAACCGTAGGCGACGCGATCGATCAAATTGCCCAATGCGCCGCCCAGCACCAGCGACCAGGCTATGGCTTCACGTTGCCGCCCTGCATTGAGTTTTTTCAGCCAGACGGATATGCCTATGCTGGCAGCAACAGAAAGCGCGATGAAAAACCAGCGCTGCCAGCCGCCCGCATCACTGAGAAAACTGAATGCGGCGCCATGGTTGCGCAAATAGGTAAATTGAAAAAAAGGCAGCAGTTCTATCGTTTGATAGAGCTGCATGCTGCCGTCCACCATCCGTTTGCTGAGTTGATCCAGCACCACCACCAGCACAGCCAGCCAAAGCCATTTCAACATAGTATTCTCATGCGCAGCAACGCTGTTCACCCGGACCCGCCACATTTTCCACGCAACGCCCGCATAACTCGGGATGCTCCTCATGCGCGCCGACATCGGCACGGTGGTGCCAGCAGCGGATACATTTCGAATGCGGACTCGGTGCGACACGCAACTGCAAACCTTCGATCTCGGTCGGCAACGCATCCGCCGGAGCCTGATCGGCAGGCCATATGACGGCCTCCGATGTAATCAGCACAAATCGCAATTCATCACCCAACAGACTCAAACGGTAATGAACGTCAGGCGAGCAATACAACTCGACTTCGGCATCCAGCGACGAACCGATCTCTTCGCGCACACGCAGGACTTCCAGTTCCTTACCGATCGCTTCGCGCACGGCGCGCACGAAATCCCATTCATCGCGGGCAAGAGCATGGCTGCCGTCAAACCCGAACAGGCCCTCGTACCAGGTCGCCAGAAAAACCGAATCCGCGTGTCTGCCGGGCAAAAAACGCCATATTTCCTCGGCGGTAAAACTCAATATCGGCGCCAGCCAGCGCACCAGCGCTTCGACGATATGGTACATCGCCGTCTGCGTCGAACGGCGCGCCAGACTGCCGGGTTGGCAGGTATATTGCCTGTCCTTGGTGATATCGAGATAAAAACTGCCCAGATCCACCGAACAGAAATGATGCACCTTCTGGTATACGAGATGGAAGCTGTAATCGTTATAAGCCTGTATTACTTCCTGCTGCAACTGCGCCGCCCTATCGACCGCCCAGACATCCAGCGGCAGTAAACGATGCGAATCGAGCAGATCGATTTCCGGGTCGAATCCGTTCAGGTTGGAAAGCAGATAACGCGCGGTATTTCTGAGACGCCGGTAGACATCCGCAGTGCGCTTCAGAATTTCGTCGGAAACGCTCATCTCGGCGCGATAGTCGGTCGCCGCCACCCATAGGCGCAGAATATCGGCGCCCAGAGTCTTCATCACCTTCTGCGGCGCAACCACGTTGCCGCGCGACTTCGACATTTTTCTGCCTTGCGCATCGACGGTAAATCCGTGCGTCAGCACCGAGCGGTAAGGGGCGCAGCCTTGCATCGCCACCGAAGCCAGCAGGGAAGACTGGAACCAGCCGCGATGCTGATCGGAACCCTCCAGGTAAAGATCGGCGGGGAATTGCAGATCGTCGCGGCGCGACAATACGCAGGCATGGGTAACGCCGGAATCGAACCAGACATCCAGCGTGTCACGCGTGCGTTCATAAAACTCGACATCGTCGCCAAGCAGTTCACGAGCATCCAGGTCGAACCAGGCGTCTATGCCGCACTGTTCGACGCGCTGCGCTACCGCCTCGAACAAACTCGCCATATCGGGGTGAATTTCGCCGCTTTGCTTATGCACGAACAGCGGAATCGGCACACCCCAGTTGCGTTGACGCGAAACGCACCAGTCGGGACGGTTCATCACCATGCCTTCGATACGCGCCTGCCCCCAGTCGGGTATCCAGGCAACATCGGAGATTTCACGCAAGGCCTGCTCGCGCAGGCCTTTGTGGTCCATCCCAATAAACCACTGCGGCGTGGCCCTGAAAATAACCGGGGTTTTGTGACGCCAGCAATGCGGATAACTGTGCTCGATACTCGCTTCATGCAACAGCGCGCCGTGTTCCTGCAAACATTCCACCACCTTGGCGTTCGCGGACAGCACATGCTGGCCGGCAAAGAACGGCGTGCCGTGTACGAAGCAGCCTTCACCGTCAACCGGGTTGTCCACAGGCAGCCCATACTTCAAACCGGCGACATAGTCTTCCTGACCATGTCCCGGTGCGGTATGAACCGCGCCGGTTCCCGCATCCAGCGTGACATGATCGCCCAGGATGACCGGCACCTCCCTGCCCAGGAACGGATGCAAAAGCCGGACGCCTTCCAGGGCCTCGCCCTTGCAGTAGGCGACAACGCGATACTGATCGACGCCATAGCGTTGCATGGCGTC
This sequence comes from Candidatus Methylospira mobilis, assembly GCF_009498235.1. Classification (NCBI taxonomy): domain Bacteria; kingdom Pseudomonadati; phylum Pseudomonadota; class Gammaproteobacteria; order Methylococcales; family Methylococcaceae; genus Candidatus Methylospira; species Candidatus Methylospira mobilis. The sequence continues at coordinate 3,548,229 of NZ_CP044205.1, forward strand.
CTTCATCAACCCTTCGGCCAGCAACAGCCTCTCGCCTTCGAGCTGTACGACGACATATTCCAGTTCAGGATTCAATGCGACCGCCTGATTGGCAGGCAAGGTCCACGGCGTAGTCGTCCAAATCGCCACTGACATAGGCCCCTGCCCCGACTGACCGGGTACTGAATGACAAAGCTCGATCACATCGTCCTCATGTACCACGCGGAAACGCACATCGATAGCCAATGACCGTTTGTTCTCGTACTCGACCTCGGCTTCGGCCAGTGCCGAGCCGCAATCGGTACACCAGTGAACCGGTTTGGCGCCCCGGATCAAATGCCCGTTGGCGTAAATACGCGCCAACGAGCGAATGACATTCGCCTCGAAGGCATAGTCCATACTCAGATACGGTTGCTCCCAATCGCCGAAAACACCGAGACGCACAAATTCGTCACGCTGCAACACCACTTGTTGCGCGGCGTAATCGCGGCAGGCGGCGCGAAACGTGCGCTCATCGACCTTGACACCGGCCTTGCCGATCCTTTTTTCAACCATCAGCTCTATCGGCAATCCGTGGCAATCCCAGCCCGGCACATACGGAGCATCGAAACCGCTCAGGCTCTTGCTCTTGACGATAATATCCTTCAACACCTTATTGACCGCATGACCAATATGAATCTCGCCGTTGGCATAGGGAGGACCGTCGTGCAGGATAAATTTGGGACGCCCGGCGAACGCCTCCCTGATCCTGCGGTAAAGTTTTTTTTCCTTCCAGGCCTGCAGTTGCTCGGGCTCGCGCTGGGCAAGATTCCCCTTCATCGGAAAATCGGTGCTGGGAAGATTGAGTGTAGCCTTATAGTCAATAGTCATGTTGTAACAGTCAAAAGCGGGTTCGTTGCATGGTGCTCGAAATAAGCCCTGGCGGATAATACATCCTGTGTTATCTGTTTTTTGAGGGCGGATATGTCCTGAAAAAGCTGCTCGTCGCGAATTTTATGATGAAAATAAACCGAGACTCTTTTTCCGTATATACTAGCATCGAAATCAAAAAGATGAGTTTCGAGTCGAATATCATCCCTGCCACCCAGCGTCGGCCTGACGCCGATGTTGGCGACGCCTGGTATGGGTTGGGCGGCTATGCCGCCCATTGTAACGGCAAAAACCCCCGAAATTGGCGCTGTTTTACCAAAGACGCTCATATTGGCGGTGGGAAAACCGATACTGCGCCCCAGCCTGTTCCCCTCGATCACCCGCCCGCACAGGAAGAAAGGCCGCCCTAGCAAGCGCGTAGCCAGCGCCATATTGGACGCGCTCAGGGTTTCGCGTATCAGCGTACTGCTGACGCGCACCCCGTCGAATTGTATGGATCGCGTATCCGCAACATCAAAACCCGCCGCTGCGGATACGGCGCGCAGCAAGGAATAATCGCCGCTGCGCCGGTTGCCGAAGCGAAAATCGTCTCCTATCAATAAATGCCTGACGCGCAACCCTTCCACCAGAACCCGCTGAATAAAGGTTTCCGGCGGCATTGCGGCAAACGCGGAAGTAAAGCGCAGCAACAGTACCGCATCGACCGGAAGATCGCACATGCAGGCCAGTTTTTCGCGTAAGCGAGTCAAACGCGGCGGCGCATCCTCCGGCCTGAAATACTCCAGCGGCTGCGGCTCGAACAGCACGACGACAACCGGCAAGCCGCGCCGAGCGCCCTCATCGGCCAGCTCGCAAATGATGGAGCGATGTCCCAAATGCACGCCGTCGAAATTCCCGATAGTCGCCACGCATCCATCGGCAAATTGGGGCAATGCCCAGACCCCCCGGATCAATCGCATCGCTGAATTCCCGCCGCTGCTGCAACCGGGCGTAGCGGCGCATGTAAATGACGCCGGCGCACCCCGCCAAGCCAGAGCACGGAAAAATAAACGCCCGTCCCGCCCGCGACCAGCACGCACAAGCGCAGATAACTATTTTCGATAGGCATGATCAATCTCAAGCTTTGCTTGTCCCCGTACAGCAACCCAACCGCCATAATCAGCGCTGCAAATCCGGTTCTCAATAAAAACAAACCCCAGCCCGGTCGCGGACAATATATACCGGTTCGTAACAGCTTATGCAGCAAAAACCCGCCCTGCAGCAATGCCGCCAGCGCTGTCGATAAAGTCAGTGCCGCATGTCTCCAGCCTTGAGGCGCTGCCATGAACGCCAGCGCCACACCCAATCCGCCATTGACCAGTACCGCCAGCAAACCGCTCGTTAAGAGGGCTCCACTGTCATGCCGGGCCGCATAGGCCGAAGATAGCACGCGAACCGCAATCAGACCCGGCAATGCCGGCGCATAGGCCATCAAACTCCGCGCCGCCATGACTATATCGGTTTCTCTCGCGGCATCCGTTCCAAATACGCAAGCCATCAGCGGAGTCGACAACATTCCAAGGCCGAGCGCAGCAGGAAGGCTTATCAATGTAACCCAGCGCAGCCCCCAATCCAACACTTCGGAAAAATGCGCGCCGTCGCCTTGCAGATGCAAATTGGCCAAACGCGGCAGGATAGCCGTTCCCAGCGCCACGCCTACCATGGCCACAGGCAATTCGATATAACGGTCGGAGTAATACAGCCAGGATATGCTGCCCGACATTAAAAAAGAGGCAAAAAAGGTGTCGACGAGAATATTCAACTGGGGTACCGATACCCCAAGCAGAGACGGCATGACGCCACGCAAAAGCGGCCAGGACTGCCGGAAGCGCCGCAAGCTGAAATGCGGGCGCGGAACATGGCCGGTATAAGCAAGCGCGGGAATTTGCAGCGCAAACTGCAGCAGGCCGGCCAACAACACCGCCCAGGCCAGCGCCATGATCGGCCGATCAAGCAAAGGCGCGAACCAGATTGCCCCAATAATCATACATAGGTTCAACAGGACCGGCGTAAACGCAGGCACGGCGAAATGTCCACGGCTATTCAGTATGCCGCCGGCAAACGCCGTCAGCACGATAAAAAAAAGATAGGGAAAGGTTATGCGCACCATGTCCGTACATAGCGCGCTATCCAGGGGTTGCGCAAACAAACCCGGCGCAAATACGGCTATCAGCAACGGCGCGGCCAGGGTACCCGCCAGAGATATCTGCAGTAATAGGAGAATCAGCGCGCCGAACAGCGTATCGACCTCAAGCCTCCCCTGTACGCCGCCTTTCCCGTCCGTTCCTCGCAGCAAAGGTAAAAACGCCAGAGAAAAACTGCCGTCGGAAAACAGCCGGCGTAAAAAATTGGGAATACGGAATGCAACCAGAAACGCATCGGTAGCCGGACCGACGCCGAAATAGCGCGCTATAACCACATCGCGCGCAAACCCCAACAGCCGCGACAACATTGTCAAGCCACTGACAATGGACGACGACTTTACAAGATGGCCGTTCAGAGCGTTTGCCTCAAATACCGTAAAAAGCCGCTATCGTATCAGGATATCGCGAAATATCGTAGTTACAGCGCAGGTTATAAAGTCGTGACGATTTTTCTATATGACTGAATTTGGCTTTGTCTGACGGAACGAAGGTTAGATATGCGAGACCGGCCATGGCAGGGATTCCGTAGCCGGGCATCCATCGACGGATGCGTTGCACAGTTAATCGAACGACACGCTTCCGCCTGTCTCGGCAGCCTCATCTCCAAACCCGAAATCTGTAGCTGGATGCTTACGAATCGCAGCCTCCAGCTCATCAACCGGCATGGGCCTGCCGAAAAAATAGCCCTGATAGGCATCGCAACCATATTGCCTGAGAAACGCGTACTGCGCATCGGTTTCCACCCCCTCGGCTATCACATCCAGCCCCAGGCTGTGCGACATGGCAATAATAGCCTGCACGATAGCGGCGTCATTATGATCGATAATAATATCGCGCACGAAGGATTGATCTATCTTGATTTGATCCAGAGGCAGCTGTTTGAGATAGAGCAACGAAGAGTATCCCGTACCAAAATCATCCATGGAGAAGCGCACACCCAATGTCCTCAGTTGCCGCATTTTAAGTATACAGCCCTCTACATCATCCAAAACCATGCTTTCCGTCAGCTCCAGCTCAAGCTTGACCGGATCAATGGCGTATTTCCTCATGCACAGACTGATATAGTCGACAAAGCCCTTTTCACGAAATTGGCGCGCGCTGACATTAACCGCAATGCTTAGCCGGCTCAACCCCGGTTCGCTCCGCCATTTCGCCAATTGCGCACAGGCCACATCTATCACCCAGCGGCCTATCGACTGAATCAAACCGGTATCTTCCGCTACAGGAATAAATTGGGCGGGTGTAACCGGCCCCAGCGCCGGATGCACCCAACGCAACAACGCCTCAACACCCAGCGGGTGTCCGCTTATATCCTGCTGCAACTGATAAAACAGTCTGAACTCCTGACGATCCAGCGCGGAGCGGAGCGCGCTTTCAAGCTGATTGCGCGCTTCCAGCGCAGCCTGTATGGACGGATCGTAAAAACACCAGGTGTTGCGCCCGTTGGACTTGGCCTGATACATGGCGGTATCGGCATAAATCAGCAGATTTTCCAGACTGTCCTGATGCCCCCGGAACAAGACAACCCCGACGCTGGGAGTAATGTGGTATTCAACATCGCCCAGCCGGAACGGGCGGCAAAGATCCCCGCGTATCTTCTCCGCGACGGTTTCCGCCTGAACCGCAGCCTCATCCGAGTTGGAGCTTAGACTCAGCAGCACGACAAACTCGTCGCCTCCCAAACGAGCAACGCTATCCTCCGCGCGCACGCATTCTTTCAGGCGGCGCGCCACTTCGATCAGCATTTTGTCGCCTATACTATGGCCCATGCTGTCATTCAAGCGCTTGAATTGATCCAGATCGAGCAGCACCAGCGCGCCATATCGTCCGCTGCGAGCGCTGGCCGACATGGCCTGATGAACACGGTCGCCGAGCAGTCGACGGTTGGGGAGATTGGTGAGCGGATCAAAGTTGGCCTGCTCCCATATCAACGCGTCCTTACGCTTTTTCTCGGCGATATTCTGCGCGAATACGAAACTGTATTCTTCACCGGCGTAGGCGATATAACTGGACGTTACTTCGACAGGGAAAATCGCTCCGTCCTTACGGCGCTGACGAGACTCCGATTGCGAACTACCCAGACTTTTGAGTTTTTCCCACGCGGCAAACCAGATGCCGGGAGATGAATCGGGGTCGATATCCCAAATGGACAGGCCGACCAGGTCTTCGCGCGCGTACCCCAGGCTTTCGCAGGCATATTCGTTTGCATACACAACACGCCCTCTGGGACTCAACCAGAAAAAACCCGCACAACTCTTGTTGATGGCGACATGGATCAACTCCTGATTACGCCGGGTTTGATTGCGTTCGGTAATGTCCTGCACGATGGACCAGATATACTGCTCGCCGTCCTTCCCTGTCACCAGCATGCCGTTAAGCTGGACGGGAATCAGCCGTCCGCTTTTCTGCCGGCATGTTTTTTCATACGGACCATAACGGCCGGTCTGCGCCAGAAATTCCAGCTGTATCGCTTCCTGATCATGATATTCCTTCGGCGTCAGCATCCAGTAATCCAGCGCCTTCAATTCCTGCTCCGAATACCCGCATATTTTGCGGAACGCCTCATTAAATTCCATGTAGCGGCCATCCATACTGTTCAGCGCAATGCCGAGCGGCGCCAGCTCGTAAAACCCCCGCAGCTTTTCTTCGTTTCGCCGCAGCTCGGCTTCAGCCTGCCCGCGCCCGGCCAGCAATGCGGTAATCGCCAACTCGGACAAAACCAGCGTGAGAATATAAACCCAGAGCAGCAGCATCCCCTGTTCCAGGGTAAGCTGAGAAAACGGCGTAGCCTGCCCTGCTGCAAGCCAGGCGGCGACCAAAGAAAACATCGTCACGGCAAATGCGGAGCCCGTCGCCTCAAAACGTAAAGCAGCCCATACCGCCATAGGCAGGGACAACAGCGCCATTGGCAGCAATACCCCGCCGCTATCCGCATGAAGCGCCCCCCATCCCAGCAGAGCAGCCAACAGGCTCCACAACAAGAACTCCAGAGAATGCCGGCGCATGGCGGTCAGGTTCTTGCTCGTCAGCGTCAAAAGCAGCGGCCCGGCCAGCAGCACGCCAATGAAATCCCCCATCCACCATGCCAGCGCGGCATTGATAAACCTGCCGGAGGGCGCCGGACCCGCGAGCCACAGTATAATTGCGCCGCTCAACGCCGACACCAGCGTACCCGCTGCTGCCGCCAGACAAAAAAGAGGGATATCCTTTTGGCGGTCAAACTCGGCATGGAACCCGGCACGCCCCAGCACGCCGGCGATCAGCAGCGGAGCAAGCGTGCCCCCGGTTGCCAGTCCTGCCGCCGATAAAACGGGTACGCCGATAAATAGATCGCCTACGAACGCGCCGACAAAAACGCCCGGCCAGTATGTTCGCCCCCAGCGCAACAAAACCGCTACCGCGATACCGGCGGGCAGCCAGAACAGGCTGATATTGGAGCCTGCATAAGGCATTGAAAACCCTAACAAGCCAAAGACAACGTATGTCAGCGCAACAAGCAGGAGTTTACCTGCGTATCGGTACTGCTCCGGTTTTAAAATACCTTTTGACACCTGGTTATGCCCAGAAATTAATGCAGCGAAGAAATATCGATATTTAAAGTGTGCGGCTTATCGCCTTTAACTGTCTATCTAGGGACAAACAATAATACCAACAGTGCGGCAGAAAGCAGAAAAGAAAAGTTTTTATTGACAACGACACATGCATCCCGCCATAATTAAGTGCTAAATATTGCACAAGGTACACCCTTGTCATCAGGTTAGTTGTGTTCGACCTGGGAACACAGCCTGTTTCGTATCGATTCACACATGCTTGTGCCGGCTCTTTGCCGCATATTGAGAGGTTAACTTGGCAAACATCGCTTCCGCAAAAAAACGCGCCCGTCAGTCCGAAAAGAACCGCGCACACAACGCCGCAGCACGCAGCCGCCTGCGTACGTTCATCAAAAAAGTCATACTGGCCGTGGACGCCGGCGACCTTGAAAAGGCGCGCAACGCCTTTGCCGAAGCCGTGCCGGTTATCGACTCGTCCGTGAACAAAGGATTAATCCACAAAAACAAGGCCGCACGCAGCAAAAGCCGGCTAAGCGCTCACCTCAAAACACTGGCGCTGAAAAACGCAGCCTAACTGCTGCATACCGCGCAAGCAGGCACCCCACTAACCCTAATAAAAAGGGTTTTAAGGGGTGCCGAGACGCGGTAGCTACGCCCTCACTTGAAGCTCGACGAAGTATTCAAGGATTTACTACCAGATTATCACGATGAATCAGCTCCGGTTCATCGACATAGCCTAAAAGATCCACGATACGCGAGCTTGGTTTACCCATAATCCGGGCAACTTCGTCGCTACCATAATTCACCAGCCCCAAAGCGACACGCTTACCCTGGGGACCCAGACACAACACCAAATCGCCGCGACCAAACACGCCCTCGACACGCCGCACGCCAACCGGCAACAAACTCTTACCCTCATCCTGCAGCACCCGCGCCGCGCCCTCATCCAGCTCCAGTACGCCTTTCGTTTTAAGCTGCCCGGCCAGCCAGCGCTTACGGGCGACCATGGGCGACACATCCGGCACCAGGAAAGTACCAATATCTTCACCGCCAACAATGCGCGGAATCACATTGGACTCCTTGCCGCTCGCAATCACCGTCGCCGTGCCGGAACGCGCAGCAAGCCGTGCGGCGCGCAGCTTGGTAAGCATGCCTCCGCGCCCCAGCCCGCTCAAGCTTTCACCCACCATACCACCAAGCGAGGGATCGGTAATGCTCGCCGAACGAATCAGTTTCGCATCAGGAAAAACACTGGGGTTACTATCGTACAAACCCGCCTGATCTGTCAGAATAATCAGAAGATCGGCCTCCAGCGCGTTCGCCACCAGCGCAGCCAAAGTATCGTTATCGCCAAAACGGATTTCCTCGGTTGCAACCGCGTCATTTTCATTGATGACCGGCACCACCCCCAATTCCAGTAAGGTGGTCAAGGTGCTTCTGGCGTTTAAATATCTCTGCCGATTCGACAGATCGTCATGCGTCAACAAAACCTGCGCGCTATGCAAGCCATGATTCAAAAAAAGCGACTCGTAAACCCTGACCAGACCCATCTGCCCGACCGACGCAGCCGCCTGCAACTCATGCAGGGACGACGGACGCACGCTCCAGCCCAAACGACTCATACCCTCCACCACGGAACCAGAAGATACCAGCACCGCTTGCCGCTGCTGCTGCAGCTCCGAGATCTGGCGCACCCACCCGGCGATCGACTCGCGATCGAGACCGCGCCCGCCACCGGTAAGCAAGGCGCTGCCTATTTTTACGATAACACGCCCGGCACCGGCAAAATCACTCCTCTGAAACATCCCGCTCCCGCCTGCCTTGCTCCAAAAACTGCATAATCGCGAACATCAACTCGCGCACACCATCACCTTTCAATGCGGAAACAGCAAAACAAGGCCCCTGCCAATCAAGCGCATCACGAATAGCCTGACAATGCGCATCAACCTCCTCCGGCTGCAAACGATCTATCTTGTTCAACACCAGCCAGCGCGGCTTTTCATCCAGGCCCTCACCCCACTGCTCCAGCTCGCCTATCACCTTGTGCGCGGCTTCAGCCGGCGCATCTTCGCCTTCGTAAGGCTGCGCATCAATCACATGCAGCAACAGCCCGGTGCGGCTCAAATGCTTGAGAAACTGCACGCCCAGACCGGCGCCGTCGGCTGCGCCTTCAATGACGCCGGGAATATCCGCCATCACAAAACTTCGCCCCTCGCCGACACTGACGACACCCAAATTGGGATGCAACGTCGTAAACGGATAATCGGCCACCTTGGGACGCGCCGATGAAACGTTACGTATCAGACTGGATTTACCGGCATTCGGAAGTCCCAGCAAACCGACATCGGCAATCAATTTAAGCTCAAGGCGAAGCAGACGCCTTTCGCCCGGCGTACCCGGAGTCGCCTTCTGCGGCGCGCGGTTTACGCTGCTCTTGAAACGCGCATTACCTATCCCATGAAATCCGCCCTGGGCAACCAGCAAGGTCTGCCCCGGAACCGTCAGATCACCCAGCTCCTCATCGCTCTCGGCATCGTAGATCACCGTGCCGGTAGGCACCTTGACATAACAATCCGCGCCTTTCTTTCCGGTGCAGTTGTTACCTGAACCGTTTTCGCCGCGCTCGGCGCGATGCGTCGGGTGATAACGAAAATCCACCAGGGTATTCAGATTATTGGAAGCAACCAGATAGACGCTGCCGCCGTCGCCGCCGTCGCCGCCATCCGGCCCGCCCAACGGAATATATTTTTCACGCCGGAAACCGACGCAACCGTTCCCGCCGTCCCCGGCCTCCACTCTGACACTGGCTTCGTCAACAAATTTCACGACTGCAATCCGTCCGCGCGATGCTCAAAAAACAATACAAACAAAAAACCCCGCCAAAAGCGGGGCTTAAAGAACAGCCAAACGGCAAAGCGGTCAACGACCCCCGGCCCAGCCGAAAGCCTCGCTCACTCAATAATCAAGCTTCGACAGACTGAACAATACTGACGTATTTGCGCTTTTGCGGACCCTTGACATGGAAAAGCACGCGCCCCTCAGCCGTGGCAAACAAGGTATGATCCTTGCCGCAACCCACATTTTCACCGGGATGAAACTGCGTGCCGCGCTGACGCACGATAATACTGCCGGCCGGAACAAGCTGACCACCGAACCGCTTTACACCCAAACGCTTGGACTCTGAGTCGCGACCGTTTCTGGAACTGCCGCCCGCCTTTTTATGAGCCATGAATCTCTCCTTTAATCTGAAATAGCAGTGATCAGAATTTCCGTATAATTCTGCCGATGCCCTTGACGCTTCATGTAATGCTTACGGCGTCTGAACTTGATAATGTGAACCTTGTCGTGGCGACCGTGAGTTTTCACCGTCGCAGCCACCTTACCACCCTCCACAAGCGGCTTGCCAATCTGGATACCTTTATCCGATTGGATCAGCAACACCTGATCGAACTCAATTGTTTGGCCGATCTCGGCAGCCAGGGATTCAATTTTGAGCGTTTCGCCTTCTTTCACCCTGTACTGCTTGCCGCCCGTTTTGATAACCGCATACATAACGTAAAGCTCCACGAAGCATTATTCTTTTGATAATCGCCTATTGTATTTTATAAAGGACTGGGTGTCAATATTTTTGCATGGACTGGCCCTGCAATTTTTACTGCAGCGCATGCTCAATCTCGTTGCGTCACTTTACCAGGTTGAGAGCCCCGCCTGCTGCAGACTGATTTCCCACAGCGTCTCCTGCTTTGCTTCGTCAAGACTGAGAGCGGAAGACGGAGCTTGCCTGCAATTGGAGAAGTATTGTCCGCTGACCCCCTCCACATCCTTCGAGCTGGCGAGATGGATGGATGTTTTTGCGCCTTCTTCCGCGGAAATAAAAAAAGGGCGAATCAGACGGATCAATAGCTTGAGCCACCCTTTGTTATTTTGCCCGAAGTTGGTCGACACCACTCCCGGATGCAGGCTATTGACGGTTACTCCGCTGTCTTTCAGCCTGCGCGCCAAGGCATTAGTGAACATTACATTCGCCAATTTGGACAATCTGTAATTGGGCATGCCACCATAGCTTTTCTCGCCTTGCAGATTATCGAAATCCAGAACTGCGCTACGGTGCGCTATCGAAGCGACATTGACGATGCGGGCGGATTCGGAGGCCTTCAAGGACGGCAACAGCTCATGCGTCAGCAAGACATAGGCGAGATGATTGAGCGCCCAGGTGCGTTCGAACCCATCCACCGTCAACTCGCGCTCCATAAAAAGCGCGCCTGCATTGTTGAGCAGCACATCCAGCTTCGGGTATTTCCGCCTGACTTCGCCGCCCAGTCGCCGGACATCGGCAAGCGAAGAACAATCAGCAACAAAGAAATCAACCCGGTTGTTCGCGCTTTCTCTAGCCAGCCATGCGGCCGTAGCGCGCGTGCGCGCTTCATCGCGCCCGGCGATCGCCACATGCGCGCCCAATTTCGCCAGCCCCAAAGCGGTTTCCTTTCCTATGCCCGCCGTTGCTCCGGTTACCAAACAAATTTTGTCTTTCATCGGATTCGCTAATGCCTTAACTTGAAAAATCGTGCCAGCATACCCTTGATTCCAGCCCGAGCCAAGCCGGCACGCATCGGTGCTTCCCGCCCCCCCCGAAGCCATTACAGTATAAAAAATCAGTTTTTGCGGCAAAAAATAAAACTCTACAGCCAACTCTCTCCCAAATCAGCCGTTTTTTCGCTATAATTATCAATCAAACTCAAGCAAGCCTCGGTGGTGAAACTGGTAGACACAAGGGACTTAAAATCCCTCGCCCTTACCGGCGTGCCGGTTCGATTCCGGCCCGAGGCACCAAATCTCTGTTTCACCCCGTCGCATACCGTATCAGAACCCCGCACCCCGTAAGGCTTAACGGGTTTTTTATTGTCTCATGCCGTAGCACCCCGTATCATGCAATACCATCAATCTTGCTGGTATATCTGATGGTATTGGCTCATACCATTAAACCGATACCATCAACACGGGGAAATGGGTATGTTGAGCGATATTCAGGTACGCAAAGCCAAGCCGCAAGAGAAGCCTTTCAAGCTGGCTGATGAACGCGGCCTTTATCTGTTGGTGAATCCGAACGGCGCGAAGTTGTGGCGCATGAATTACCGATTCACCGGGAAACAAAAAACGCTGGCGCTGGGGGTTTACCCTGATGTTTCGCTGTCCGATGCCCGCACCAAGCGCGACGAAGCCCGCCAGCTTATGGCGCAAGGCATAGACCCTAGTGCGCAGCGAAAATCAGCGAAGGCCGCAACAGCGGAGCGCGCCGCAAACAGCTTCGAAGTCATAGCCCGCGAATGGCTGGAGAGCCAGCGCAGCAAGTGGGATACAGGCACCCATGAAAAAATACAGGCGCGCCTTGAATCAAACCTTTTTCCCTATCTGGGCGTGCGTCCCATTGCCGAAATTACAGCGCCGGAACAGCTGACCGCATTGCGCCGCGTGGCTGAACGTGGGGCGAACCATACCGCCGCGCGCCTGCGTAGCGATGTAAGCCGCATCTTTCGCTTTGCCATTGCCACCGGGCGCGCTGACCGTGACCACGCACGGGATATTACCGGGGCATTACCAGCGGCCAAAACCGCGCACATGTCAACCATCGTTGAACCGAAGGCCGTAGGCGAGTTATTGCGCGCGCTGGATGGTTACACCGGCTTGCCTGTTGTCCGTGCGGCCCTGAAACTTGCGCCGCTGGTATTTCTCAGGCCGGGAGAGTTGGCCGGGGCTGAATGGGGTGAGTTCGATCTTGACGCCGGAGAGTGGCGCATACCCGGCGAACGCATGAAGATGGACGGGCGGCACATCGTCCCCTTGTCCGCTCAGGCCGTGGCAATTCTGCGCGATCTGCACCCGCTGACCGGCCACCAGCGCTACGTATTCCCCCATGCCCGCAACAAGGGCCAGCACATGAGCCGGGAGACCGTGCGCGCGGCGCTGGTGCGTATGGGTTACGGGCCGAGCAGTGAAACGCCGATGACGGCGCACGGCTTCCGGGGTATGGCGTCCACCCTGCTGCATGAGCAGGGCTGGCCGTCCGACATGATAGAGCGCCAGCTTGCGCACTCCGAGAAAAACAAGGTCAAGGCTGCATACAACCACGCCGAACACTTGCCTGAGCGCCGCAAGATGATGCAGTCCTGGGCCGATTATCTGGACGGCTTGAAGGCTGGCGCTGTTGTGATTCCTTTTCTCCAGAAAACCGGATGACGCTCAACCTACAGGCGTTGGGATAAAAGCCGGGATCAGTTTACAACTGCTCTTTAAAGAGCGCAGGAGGGTTTCATGGCAATGATATTCAGCGATTGGCGCCCACGGATAGCCCTGCGGATGGCCGCAGGAAATGATGAAATCAAGCGCTGGCTGAATCAAGCGACCTTCGCCAAGGCATCAACCGGGCATTGGATGGCCTGGAAGGGTGACGATCCCAGCCGCATAGCGGTGCTGCCGCCAGATCACCCAGAAGGCTCGGAATGTTTTTGGCTTGATAGCTGGGATAAAGACGACACCATCGAAACGGCTATCGAATACGTTGAGTCCGGGCGCTTTGATACGGATGACGGTGTAGTGCTGAATCTGCAAATCCTGAATCCAAAAACTGGGGAGTGGGAATAATGCATGCCTGAACGCATCTTTTGACTGTTCGTCTATACACCACACCGTAACTGTTGTAGATTTTCCATCGCGCCTAGTCCGGCCAGACGAAAACGGGATTCCTTCACCCGCTGGCGCATCCAGTCTTGAAGGTGCTTCCTGAAGGTAAAGCGATGCACGATATTTTAAGGCAAACCATTTATTCACTGAATGATCGGAAAGAAAAACTCGAACGCCTCAGTTCGAAGGCCGCAGGACTCAATGACGACCCATCGTTTCTCGCAATAGAATCGCGGGAATATCTTCCAACGAAAAAACTTACCTGTTGTCGCTGACCGAAAACTGACCCATGTAGAGGTGGTTTGCTGATTCAAAAGTGACCCAGGTGTTCTACTTGCCCTGTCCAATTTTTGGGCAGGAGATAAAGGTGATCACTATGGAAATGATAGGCAAGATACGGCGGATGTATTTACGCGACAAAATGTCGCTGCATGCGATAGCAAAGCGCACGAGCTTATCGCGCAACACGATACGCAAATGGCTAAGGGCGGAAGAGAAAGCAGTACCGCCGAAATACCGCAGGATAAAGGCGGACTGCAAGCTCAGCGCGTTTCACCCCACACTGGAACAAGCCCTCAAAGCGGATTCCCATCGCCCCAAACAGAATCGGCGCACCGCCAAAAATCTGTTTGCACAAATCAGGACGGATGGTTACACGGGCGGTTACAGCCAGGTGACTGCGTTCATTCGCAACTGGCGTGCTGACTCAGGCAAGAAGCCCCACGCCTTTGTGCCGTTGAAATTTGAGTTTGGCGAAGCCTTCCAGTTTGACTGGAGCGAAGAAGGGTTGGTAATTGGAGGCATTTACCGGCGCATACAGGTATCGCACCTGAAGCTGTGCGCCAGTCGGGCATTCTGGCTGGTGGCGTATCCGGGCCAAGGGCACGAGATGCTGTTCGATGCCCATACGCGCTCCTTTGCGGCGCTGGGTGGCATTCCTCGCCGTGGCATTTACGACAACATGAAGACTGCCGTTGATCGCGTCAACAAAGGTAAGGGACGCGTGGTCAATGCGCGCTTTGCCGTGATGCGCGCGCACTACCTGTTCGATGCCGATTTCTGCAACGTGGCATCCGGCTGGGAGAAAGGCGTTGTCGAGAAGAACGTACAGGACAGTCGGCGGCGCATCTGGCTGGAAGCGCAGAACCAGCGGTTCGGTTCATTCGTCGAACTCAATGTGTGGCTGGGTGATCGCTGCCGGGCATTATGGGGCGAGTTGCACCATCCCGAGTACAAGGAGCTTAGCGTAGCCGACCTGCTGGAGCAGGAGCGCGCGCACATGATGCCCATGCCGGTTCAATTTGATGGGTATGTTGAAAATCCGGCTCGTGTATCGAGCACGTGCCTGATCAATGTACAGCGCAACCACTACTCCGTGCCATGCGAGCTGGCGGGAAAGATGGTCAGCGTCCGGCTCTATCCCAATCAAGTCATCGTTGTGTCGGACGACACACTTGTTGCCTGCCACGAGCGCCTGAGACAGAACGTGGACATGTTCGCTACGACTGGCAACACTACATCACGCTGATCGAACGCAAACCGGGAGCGCTGCGCAATGGCGCCCCGTTCGCAGACATGCCTGTACCACTCAGACAGCTCAGGCAGGGGCTGATGCGCGATCCGGGCGGAGATCGCTGCATGGCGCAGGTGCTGGCCGCCGTACCACGGGCGGGGCTTGAAGCCGTTATTGTTGCGGTGGAACTGGTCATCGAGTCCGGCGTGTTGAGTGTGGAACACGTCCTCAACGTACTGGGACGGCTGAATGCGCCGCCCCTTCCACCGAATGTGGAAACGAATTTGCAGCTCAAGGATGTGCCGCTGGCCAATACCCGCCGATATGATGAGCTGAGGCATGACGCTGAAGCTCACCTCAATGCGGAGGAGATTGATCATGCGCTGTGATGTCACTGCTGAACTCAAGGATTTGCGGCTACATGGCATGGCCGGTGCTTGGACAGACCTGATCGCACAAGGGTCTGCATCGACCGATTCGTCGAAATGGCTGATCGAACACCTGCTGCAAGCCGAAGCAACGGACCGGCACATGCGCTCAGTGAGAAACCAATTGAATGCGGCCAGGTTTCCGGTACATCGCGACCTGGCCAGATTCGACTTCGCCGCCTCCAAGGCTGATCGGCCGCTGGTAGAGCAATTGGCAACGCTATCATTCACCGAGACAGCGCAGAACGTGGTGCTTATCGGCGGGCCCGGGACAGGCAAGACGCATTTGGCGACCGCCATCGCGGTGTCGGGTATCACCACGCAGAGTAAGCGGGCGCGATTCCATTCGACGGTCGATCTGGTCAATGCACTCGAACGCGAGAAACAGGATGGCCGTGCCGGGCGAATCGCCGCATCGTTGATGCGCATGGATGTGCTCATACTCGACGAGCTTGGCTATCTGCCGTTCAGCCAAACGGGAGGAGCCTTGCTGTTTCACCTGCTCTCGAAACTGTATGAGCACACCAGTGTGATCATCACGACGAACCTGAGCTTCTCGGAATGGTCGGGTGTATTCGGTGATGCCAAGATGACGACGGCGTTGCTGGATCGGCTGACGCATCACTGCCACATTGTTGAAACCGGGAATGAGTCATACCGGTTTCAGCACAGCAGCATGGCCGCGAAGGCCCGCATCAAATCGAGAGAGCAAACACGAAGAGGAGGCAAAAACGCAGCAGTAGAAGAGCCGTTCTAACCAGGCACGCGCGGGGAGTTCACTACGGTCTCCAAACTTCGTGAACTTCCCGCGCATCTAAAAACTTCAAATCAACAATCTGGTAGACTTATCCACAGTTGCTGCAACACAAAACAGCAACAGGTCCTGGGTCAAAATTCAATCAGCACTCTGGGGCATTATTCAATCAGCGTTAACAAGCAGGCCGTTTGGCAACTCTCTGAGCCGGTTCCGGGCAGTGGGCATCTTTTCAAGTACCGGTTGTATTGCGGACGGGGCAATGAATGCCTGGTACGTTACGATAACGAGCGCGGCAAGGGCGATCACCGCCACATGGATGGGCGGGAAGAAGTCTATATTTTTACCGGTCTGGCGGCGTTGCTTGAAGATTTTTGGAACGATATTGAGAGGCTGACATGAAAGCAATCATTGAAGTAAGCCGACCCGGCGATTACCGGGCGCGCGCATTGGAAATAGCGAAGCGCGCCGATGCGGGCGCGCCTGCGACGGAATCCGACTACCACTTGGGGTTCGAAGATGCCGGACAGCTTTTCTCGGAATTTACCGCAGAACGTTGCCGTATGCTTGATGTGCTGGCGGCTACCGGTGCGCAGTCGATTTATGCACTGGCTAAACGACTGAGGCGCAATTACAGCAATGTGCACCGTGATGTGCAGGCCATGATCGAACGCGACATAATTGCAAAAGATGACGACGGCCGGGTGTATGTACCGTGGGACAGCGTGGATATTCGCGTTACCCTGGGCAGTTCAAGAGCGGCATAACCTAGTCCTGCCGTCTGGCTGGGCTTTCTCATATCTGAGGTACGCCCGACTACATTCAAGATGTCGGGCAAGATGACACTCACTCAAGAAATAAGGGGTCAGATACCGTCTTTTGCGCGCTTTCGGGGATAGACTGAGTACGACAGGATTGGCGCCGAAGGCGGTGGTGGGAGCAGTGATGCGCAAACTGGCACATCTTAATTTACGGGGTAATCAAATCGGGGCAGCCGTTTGATGTCAATCATTCAAGTCTCAGGCTTGACTTACAAGACGGTATCTCGTATCCGTAAACCAATTATTAAATTTAAAATCATCAGTATGACTGATATTCCAACAGTTTCACTTGCCATTCGCGAAGCAGTGGCGCCGGTATTCCTGTTAACCGGCATAGGTTCATTTCTAGCGGTTCTTACCAATCGTTTGGTTCGGTCGGTGGATCGTTACCAGCGCTTTAATGAACTTTCCGCCGAGCGCGTGACAGAAGCTTGCCGCTATGAAATCGACATTATTTATCATCGGATACGCTGGATTCGGCGTGCGATAAGTTTGTGTACCTTTTCAGCACTGTGCGTTTGTCTGTCGATCGCTTCACTTTTTCTCTCCGTTGAATTAGGAGTGGATTTATCCAAGGCGGTGTCGATTCTTTTTGTCGCCGCCATGCTGGCATTAATTTCCGGTTTACTGTGCTTCCTCCGCGAAATCAGTTTGGCCACCAAGGAAGTCATCAATGTTTCACACCGATCCTGATAGTGTCTCGATTAAAATGGGTAACGGCTATCCATGCTGACGCAAAACAAAAGGGGCAGGTCTTGAGTTTTGCTATTCGCGAGCCCACCGTATCGTAAAGAAACAGCGACTAGCAAAAGACGGTATCTGACCCTAAATTTCTTACTATTAGCGTACCTTATGGTCTTGACTGGTGTGTTATTCAAAAACAGGGTTAATCTGCGCCAGCACCCAAGTGAAGCCGCCGCCCGCGAGGTTCACATATTGGGTTTGCCCACTGAAGGCAATAATGGTTTTCCCGGTGGGCGCTGTAACCTGATGCATTTGCGGGTTGGATACTGAAGGGTTTACCGCAGCCGGATAGCTGGTGCCGTTAATGGTGATCTGCGCAATAAACTGCTGCCCGTACCAGTTGCCGGTAACGTAACTGAAAGCCGTGAGGCCATTTGTGAGGCTGATCGGATCGTTCCCATTGCCACCATCACCGCCGTGTTGCAATAGTTGTACCGCATACGAGCCATCGCTGCTGGCATTGGTACATTGGATGGCATCCACGACATCGCCGCTGCGGATAACGATACTTTGGATAAGCGTTGGCGTGGTTTGCACATTCAAGATGGCTCCATCGTTAAACGGAACAACATTCGGTTGGCCAGTCATGTATTGTCGCAGCAATAGTTGCTGACTTTGCTCGAAAGGCCAGTTGGAAGAATCAAGCCGCCAACTGATCATAGATTGGTAGGGGTATTGCTGGCCATTGTATTGAATCCCCGCCGCGTATTGCTGATAGGCTTCAAGCGCAGTGACCCCACTTTCGAAATAGGCGCCGAATCCCAACAGATCGGCATTGATGCCGTGTGCGATAAATACGCTCGGATCGCTAACCCAGTAACTTTGCAAATTGAACACATCCACATTGGCATTCACAGCATCCGCATTCAGGTTTTCGACATTACCGTACTGATTCGAACTCGCCGAAACGGCCAGATAATACGTATCCCCGAAAGCCGCACCCAGTGCGTTGAGCCAAGCGCCACATTGCTCCTGAGTGAGTGTGCTGGTAGGCTGTTCCCAGTCAATGTCGAAACCATTGAGGCCGTTGTTACCCAGAAAGTTGGCCACATTGTTCGCAAAGGTGGTCAGCAGGGTGGGATCGGCGATGATCGTTTGCAGATCGGTGGTGATTTCATCGGTATAGGCCAGCAAAGCAAATATGATGATGTCCGGGTTTTGTGCACGGGCATCTGCCACCTGTTGGGCGAGATACGTGTTACTCGTGCTCAGGGTAGGACTGGTCGGGTTGCTCATATCCACACCAAACCAGCCGATGCTGAGATAATCGAGGGTGCCGTAAATCCCGTTGAGCTTAATGGAACTGAAATTGCTGTTGGGTGAGCTGTAGGTAGCTCCTGTAGGATGCAATTCACTAGTCAGCCAGGCACCAATGGCACCGGTAAAGTTTGCTCTTTTTTTCATTGGAGTGTCCTTTAGGATTTTAAATCAAGAATTGAACGAAGTCGCTACTCGCCAGGAACGCGATCCGGGCTGAGGAACAAAAACTTATTAACTCATTTTAGTTCTCCTCAATAGTTATATTGGTCATACAACGTCTAACGCCACAGGTAAGCCGCCGCCTGCCTGGTCGCGTAGCGGACGGGTAGGCGGTCGGCTTGACCTGTTTGTTAGCTGCTAACTGGAAAGATATGCAAATACATTTTCCATAAATAACCAGGGCTTCTTTTCTTTATCGGGGTCGAGACTAGGAACAGTTTCCAACGCTCTAACAATCCATTTTGATTTGTTGGAAGAGTGTGGCAGTCCGTGCTCTACCAGCCAGCCCTCTAGCTCACCTACAGGAACTATAAATAGTCCGTTTTCCTCACAGATTTCGCTTAACCTGTGGAACAGAGGTCTGGTTTCTTCGTTTAGAGCCGCAGCGCCACTTTTCTTATACTCCTTCCATGGGCTCCCGCTCTCCCTAACGCGCTTCAAATTTCCGGCAAGCTCTGAAAGTAATGTCCCTGCGCCAACTTCATGCTCATTGGTTCTTATTCTAGATATTTCGCTTTCTAGCTCTACAAGCTGGGCAGACAACATTTGGCCTTGATCTACGTTTTCAATATACCCAACGATAGTCGCTTGCAGTTCTAAAGCTTTTCCGATGCTTTCTCCAGGAAAGTCTAATTCTTCAAGAAGCGATTTGAATTCGTTTCTAACACGTATTACGTCAAAATCTACAATCGCTGAGAATGGAATGCTGAGAGTTCGATATGGATGCAGGACTTTAGCTACGGTTTGTTTATTGTGAGCATGCGCTATATGGAAGCTATCTGCTCTCTCTAGTTGCCTTGCAATTCTCTGATAAAATACAGCATCTGCATCTGCCTCTACAATAATCGCCCCTTTGTAGAAAAGCCCTTCCATAATTCTAGTGGAAGAAAGAAGGGGGTCGTTAGCTATCCTAGCGACTTGGGCGCTATCCAGCGATCTTATCCTATTGGTATTTTCTGCTCGATCCACACGTATTATTGTTATATCTTGCCGCTTGCTCAAAATTCCTCTCAGAAATTCTGAGCTATGTGTTGACACTACAACTTGCCTTTCGCCGACTGCTTGGTCCGCAATAACTTCTCCCAGTCGAAACGCTTGTGGAGGATGGAGAAAGGACTCAGGCTCATCTAAAAGCAATACAGGCCTCTTCCCCACTAGGACTGCCAGCAGTGTAGCAACAAAACTCCTTAAGCCGTCGCCCTGGGTGTCTAGCCTTTCAAAATCGTCAAAATACGATAACGCCTTTCGAGGGTCTTCCGGACAATCATCAAAATTTTCACCAATTCGAAATAGAATTTTTCGCAGCGATGAATAATCGAGCTTTATGTCGATGGAGAAAGCTTCTTTGACGATATTTCTGAGCTTTCGTTCAACCTCTGCTCCTTCTTGATAGAATGCTTGGAGCAAGTTCGTCATTATCCCTTTTTCCGAACTTTCGGATTCTTTCGCTAGCTTTAGGCGCTCTTCGGTTTCAAAGAATGACACAAAGAAACTTCCAAACCAATGACTAAAAAGCCTTTTAGTGTTCGAGTTATTTTGGTTCAGTAAGTTTTGGAAACTAGTTTCCCAGCCTAGACCGACAGGCACGTTATGCTGGCTAACTAGATTAGAGGAAAGAGTTCTGAGAAAGACGTTATTATTTTCATCCGTAAATGTTGTAATCTCACATGAATCAACTAATTCAGTAACGGACGAAGGAAGATTAAAGTCAAGTTCAGTTACTACTACAGACTTGCTTGTTTGATCTGATGTTAGTGATTTTATATCTTTTAGAATCCTGCTTTTGCCGCAATTGTTTGGGCCAACAACCACGGTTAAGTGTCCAGGTACTATTTCTGTTCCATCATTGAACCTTAATCGTTCTATCTTGTACTCGTACATTTCATTTCTCAATATTGCAGCTAACGTGAAGTAGCAGGCCAATATGACGTAATCCGCCACGTCAATATATTGTCTATCGCGCCCGAAATCATTAAACATACCTTTCTTCAACGGTTTGACAGAATTTGGCACACTCTAAGTAGAAATACAAAATGCGTCGATGCCGCTCGGATTTTAATGCCGATACCTACGCATGTCACCCTGTCAACTTTGACAGGGTAGGACTAATCAGTGGTCCTCTTGGTTTGCATGGCGTTACCCTGATCGCAGGTGTAATGGTTTAATGAACCCGGACACTTCCAAAGGCAGAATTTATACTGTCAGCAGAGGTGAGCATGAAGACAAACGAGAAAAAACACAAGCGCCCCAAATACAGTCTGGAATTTAAGCAGGATGCCGCCAAGCTGGTTCTTGAAAAAGGCTACAGCCTGAACCAGGCTGCCGATCATTTGGGCATATCATTAAGTGCCCTGGGACGCTGGGTGCGGGCGGAACGCAAGCCTTCCGGCAATGAGTCTGCGACGAAAAAGCCAAGCTTGAATCTGGGTGGTCACGATGAATTGATTCGCTTGCGCAAGGAAAATGAACAGTTGCGAATGGAGCGCGAGATATTAAAAAAGGCCGCAGTCTTCTTTGCGAAAGAAGCCGAATAAAGTACGGATTTATTCAGGCGCAACAGAAGACGTATCCAGTGACCGTGCTCTGTCGAGTGATGCAGGTGAGTAGCAGTGCATATTATGAGTGGTTAAAAGCCCCGCAGGACAGTGATAAGGATCAACAAGATCAAAAGCTTGCCGAGAAGGCGAGGCAGATTTTCATCGACAATAAACAGTGCTTTGGTTCGCGTCGTTTAGCGGATCGACTGCAAAAACAAGGTTTTGTCGTTGGGCGTTTTAAAACGCGGCGCATCATGCGAGATTTAAACTTGAAGGTGCGCTATCCCAGGCGAATTAAAGTCACTACCGATAGCAACCATAACGAGGCCATTTCGCCCAACCGCTTGGACCGGCAATTCCAGGTTGGCAAGCCCAATCAAGTATGGACGACAGATATCACCTACGTGTGGACCCTAGAAGGCTGGCTTTATGTCGCGGTGGTCATCGATCTGTTTTCCCGGCAAGTCGTGGGCTGGGCGATTGATGATCACATGCGGGCCTCGCTGTGCGTCAAGGCCTTGCAAATGGCCTTCTGGCGCCGTAAACCGCCACCCGGTCTGTTGCATCACTCGGATCGTGGCAGCCAGTATGCGGGCAGGGAATATCGCCAGCATTTAGACGTGATGAAGATGGAACAGAGTATGAGCCGCAAAGGGAACTGCTGGGACAACTCGCCGACCGAACGTTTTTTTCGCAGCTTGAAGCATGAGCAGCTCAACTACGAAAAATTCAAGACCCAAGCGGCGGCAAAACTGAGTGTGATCGATTATTTGGCTTTTTATAATGGCCTCCGACCACACTCAACATTGGGCTACCAGTCCCCACTCGAATTCGAGCGGGAATTTTATAGAAACGCTGCCTGAACAGGTGTCCGGTTTTTGTTGACCATTACATTAATCGTTTGCGAACTCTCGGAAAGCAGCGCCGGTCCTCACATTTCGCAGACTTTGCAGATTTCGCGCTGCTGTTTTGATTTAGCCGAATGGAAGCGCTACCCTATCGCCCACAGTAACAGCCCGCACTCTTGCGGGCTTTTTGTTTCCATGCCGGAAAGTAACGCCTTATTGTACACTGGCGACAGTGCATAATAATATTAATGTACATTGGCGAGAGTGAACAATAATGGCGATACAGCGCAACACCAAACAACGCGCGGCAGTGTTGCAGGCAATTGAGGAAGGGCATCCAGATTGCGGGCATCCGCCCTACGATATTGGCGCTATCGCCTATATGCTGGGAACTGAAGACAGCATAGGCACTGCCGGCGCTCTTGGATATTACCAACTGAGTAAGCCGATACCCTTGTGCTCACTGCATCGCATCCTGAACGACCTGCACCGGGAAGGACTCATTACCTTTGAAATGAAGATGGTCGACGCCAGCGCCGCCGGACGGCTTCCGCGCAGGCAACGGCACTGGCAGATAGCAGGCCTGGAAGTTTACAACGGGCTTTTTAATGAACTTGCCGGATTGATGCGGCGGGCGCGTGTTGTGCACGGTTGCACAAACAGCTTTTTCGGTAAGACCTGGGATGAACCGGCCAAGTCGGAAGCGGAACGCCGGTTATTGACCGATGCCCTGAAGTCGTTCCTGCAGCGGACGCACCCTGATAAGGTTGATGGATGCGCCGATCTGTTCTCGTCGGCCAAGACGGCGCTGGATTATGTTCGTACAAGAAAGAAGGTTGAGGGAGTTGTTCTGGAGTTACCGGCAAGGGCTGGATAACTGGCTTATCGCGGGACGGCGTCTCATCGAGTAGCACCCTGTATCACCTAAGCGCGGTCAAAATGATGGCATTATTGATGGTATCGACAAAACGCGGAAACAGAAAACCCATAAACAGCGCGGTCTGTAGAGGTTAATTCGAAGACGGCCAGAGCATAAGAAACCCATTACCGAATAACCAATAATAGCGGCAAGCGTTGTATCTGAAAGGTAGGGCTTGTCTATCCAGGCCAGAAAAACAGTTGCCGAAAAACCGACAACAATAATCAAAAACGCCACCCAGTCACGGCGGCGGTTATCTGATGCTTGGTGCTTTAATGTGTTCTCTCGAATGAGGCGTTCCGATTCAGCGTTTTTTCAAATACGCCCAGAATACGCCGGGGCGCGTCTGGCATTAAGCGGCTGTAATGCTCGATAACATCAGGATCAAAGATAGTTTTATGTTCAACTGACTGCTGAACCATATCGACATGCTGCTGATTTTAAAGAATGACTCCACCGACAGCGCCGATTTTCGATGGCGAAGCGGAAGCGAAACTCATCGCGCTGCGTTGTTCGGAGCCACCCGCCGGCTATGCGCGCTGGACACTACGCCTATTGGAAAAAAAGGTGGTCGAATTGAACATCATCGAGTCGGCCAGTCATAGTACGATAGGACGGCTTTTAAAAAAACATTCTCCAGCCCCACCGCCAGGGCAATCGCGCTATATTGCAGCGCTAACGTATTGATTTTTAGAAACTGGTAGCAATCATTGCGCTTGTAATATTTCGCTATTTATGATGAGTAAACCGAATTTTTAGATTTAATCTCAAAAATTACGACGTTTTAAGCCCAATTAGAATGCAAAGTCATTCCGTAGCAAGCAAATTAAAAATTTCATTATCGTAAGTTATTGATTTTTTGATCGACATAGCGCGATTGCCCTGGCCCCACCGCAACCGGCAATGGGTCATTCCGCCGGAGGCGAACACGGCGTTCGTCGCCGCGAAAGAGGATGTGCTGGCCGTTTATTGCCGACCATGTGATCTGGATCAACCCTATGGTGTGTCTGGATGAAGGCATGAAACAACTCGTCAGGGAAACGCGTGTTCCAACTCCTCTGAAACCGGGTTGCCCTGTGCACGCCACGACCATGAATACGAACGTAACGTAACGGCCAATCTGTTTATGATGTTTGCGCCGCTGGAAGACTGGCGTCACGTCAAAGTGACTGAACGCCATACAGCCGTCGACTACGCGCATATTTTAAAATATCTGGCCAACACGCACTTTCCACACGCAAAGAAAATTGTGCTGGTACAAGACAATCTCAATACACATAAGACAGCTTCAGTCTACGAAGCCTTTCCAGCCGTCGAAGCGCGACGACTCGTTGAACGTTTTGAGGTGCATCACACGCCTAGGCACGGCAGCTGGCTTGATATGGCCGAATCCGAACTCAGCGTTCTTTCATCCCAATGTCTTGATCGTCGCATCCCCGACAGGCAAACGCTCACGGATGAAATCGCTACCTGGGAGGCTGATCGCAATAAAAACAACGCCAAAGCTGACTGGCAGTTCACCATTGACGATGCTCGCATTAAACTCAAGCATCTATACCCTGTAATTTAGATGAGACATGGCACTAGGTTTAAGTTTGTTTTTAACAAATCGCATAATGCGCTTGCTGCTAAACCGGAAATGCTAAAGTCGAGGCGGCATCAGGGCGGCATTTTTCTGGTGCGTCTGAAGAGTCCGCTGCTGCGGGCGCTGGCATGACGCGATTGTTTTACAGGCGCGCTCCGTCTGTATTTTCTGCTGACAGGATGCACGCGACCTGCATGGCCGCACTCACCATCGCCGCTCTTTCCTGCGGCATCATTGTGCTGGCAGGAACGTTGCGGACGAATAAGCGGCATACCGAATCCTGGCCGCACATCGAAATGCCGGGCAGTGATATTGATTTCTGCCTTGTAACGGAAAGCGCGCGCCCTGATAAAAGACAATAGAGATAGATTCGTATTTTGCAAATCACGCAACACTCTATTTACACGCGAAATCGTATTCACGACACAAATAGGACTACGCTCACAGCGAAGCATCACTGTCCGAAGAAAGTACGAGGGTTACTTGCAATCGCTCAATATCATTACACGAACATCGACAACTTAAACCCTGCCAATTGCCAAAGGCAACAATTAAATCAGCCCCTCACAAAACATGAAGTCAACACAGGGTGGTCCGGGTTCAGACGCCACGGAAAGCTTCCATGTAAACGGAATGGACGCGAAGAAAGAGTTGGAGGTATCATAATCGTTACGGAGAATAAAGCGCGTCAGAAAAAACTCACGCTGAATGGATGCAGAAAGCGGGGCAGCGTCGTTCTGCTGCATATTAATGGTTACCCTCTTAAACTTCGATACATTTTCATATCGACCAAGAAGGGTCACCAACTAGTGATAAATATTTAGGATAAATGAACATGTTTAGGATTTCGTTAGTATTTCTTCTTCTTTTAAGCAGCGGCTGCGCCTCACAGGGAAAAGTCGAAGCTTTGCAGACCAGCGTGCAAGCACTGGAAGAAAGAATGGTTACCGTTGAAAGCAGTATTGCCAATGTCAGCTCCGATGTAAAAAGACTCGAGATCGACGTAGACAAAAATCTGGCCGTTGTTAAAAATGATGTCTTGAGTATACACGCAAAAGCACAAAACAACTTCAGGGAAATAAACAATGCGTTAGACTCTATTAACAAAAAAGTTGACGCCATCAAAGTGAAACTGTACCCCCAGGCTCATCACAAGACAGACAAGACCCATAAAACGGACAAAACAAACAAAACCAGCAAAACCAGCAAAACCAGCAAAACCAGCAAGAAATAGCCCCCTTGGCGCAACCCCGTATCCGGTTGCGCCAACGTCTATCCTTCAGGGCATTGTCGCTGGGAAAGCTACAGCACCTGCCCCACCTCAAACTGTAGCGCGGTTTGAATGGTATCGAGATCGGGAAATATTCCTAAACTTGCCGATTTCGAAAGCAGATTACCTGGAGAATATGATCGTGGAAATAACATGATCTGTTTACTGCAGTTTTGGACGTGAAGGAGCCTTGGGAAGTAGAGGCTATCTGCTCCGATCCGGAAACAGGAGCCATCCATTTCGATCTATTCTGTAAAATCAGACGTTCGAATTGCGTTGTTGCGACCATGAAAATCAGCCCGTTGATGGTCCTCAGTCGCGTAGCTGTCAGCATCTGCATTTTTCCAGTATCAAGCCTTTCTCCATGCTGCCGCCCCGAAGCAAGATGCGGAAACTGTGGCAAGGTCACGCAAGTACCCATACCGTGCTCGCGGCTGCGGCCGGGCAGTGACTTTACCTTACTGATGGTTATGCTGGCAGGAAATCACGTAACCGTTCGCGGCTTTTCCAAACCTGTGTTTTCTACTCAGTTGAAAGACGGGAAATAGCATGTGAGTGTTTATTGGGAGATGAGGCTACTCAACACCTCCGACGTTTTCGAATATCGGTACGCTATCTGTTGCGGTTCATGTCGCTTTACAAAAACAAAATGCAAAAATTGTGAACGCTATCGGAACCATCAAGCAAGCACAAGACTACAGCCGGTAATCATTTAGTGTATGGGCAGCGCTGTCGACAGGTTTGAGTTGCATTCACCCGGCGCCTTGCGTAGTATTCGCCCCGAAGTTTGGCGTTATAATGGCTCATGCAGAGGTTTTGCGTTATCTCGGAACTTGTATCAAAGAACGATCAGCTGATTCAGTCGTTTCAGGATGGCTTATGGCTGGAAGAAGGCCTGAGCGTAAACACGCAGAAGGCTTATGTCAGCGATCTCACCCTTTTCGCACTATGGTTGAAGCAGCAGGCCGAAAAATGGCTGCCGGAAGCCAATGGCGCGGATATCGAAGCCTATCTCTCCAAGCGCGTCAAGGAAAATGCCAGCCTGCGCAGCAGTGCGCGCCTGGTATCATCGTTACGCAAGTTTTATGCGTCCCTGGTGCGTCAGGGAAAACTGGAGTTCAATCCCTGTTTGCAGATTCAAGCGCCGCATATCGGCAAGCCGTTGCCGCAAGCGTTGAGCGAAAATGATGTCGAAATGCTGCTGCTCGCCCCCGATGAAAGCGATGCGCGCGAACAGCGCGACCGGGCCATGCTGGAGTTGCTTTATGCTACCGGTTTGCGTGTAACCGAGCTGGTAACCTTGCGTATCGATCAAGTCAGCTTGCGTCAAGGGGTGGTCAGGGTAACCGGTAAAGGCAGCAAGGATCGATTGGTACCCTTGGGGGAAGAAGCCGTTTCATGGATAGAGCGCCATCTGATTGATGGGCGTCCTGCGCTGCTGGGAAGACGGCAAAGCGATGATCTGTTCGTTACCGAGCGCGGAAGCGCAATGACGAGACAGGCCTTCTGGCATCTTGTCAAGCGGTATGCGTTCAGGGCGGGGATACACAAGCACCTTTCTCCGCATACCCTGCGTCACGCCTTTGCCACGCATTTGTTGAATCACGGCGCGGATTTGCGCGTGGTGCAAATGCTGCTCGGCCATAGCGATTTATCCAGTACGCAGATTTATACGCATATTGCCCAACAGCGCTTGAAGGAGTTGCATACCCGCTGTCATCCCCGCGGCTGAGCGCTTTGCAGGAGCTGGCTTCAGCCCGCGAAACCTCGGCGCGGATTGACCTGTAAATCGTGGGAAAAAGCCAAATCGCGGGCTGAAGCCCGCTCCTACAGTATTTATGAGCTGCGGGAAAGGAACTCGAACAGTTGAATTTGGAGCTTACATGTCTGTGAATATACATCCAAGCGCCGTGGTTTCCCCTGAGGCCAAACTGGGCGCGGGCGTAACGATAGGGCCTTTCGCGGTAATTGAAGACCGAGTGGAAATCGGCGACGATTGCGTTATCGGCGCACATGCCGTCATCCAACCCTGGGTGCGCATGGGGGCAAGGAATACGATTCATCCGACGGCGGTAATCGGCGGCTTGCCGCAGGATCTAGCCTTTGATCCGGAACAGGAAACATGGGTCGAAATCGGCGAAAACAACGTGTTTCGCGAAGGCGTTACCATCAGCCGCGCAACCCAACCGGGACAGGCAACGCGCATCGGCTCCCATTGCTACCTGATGAACAACAGCCATGTCGGCCATGACTGCACGGTGGGCGACTACACGATTTTCGCCGGCGGCGCAACGCTGGGCGGACATGTCCATGTAGGGGACAGGGTGTTTCTCGGCGGCGGCGTGATGACGCACCAGTTTTGCCGCATCGGCAGTTATGCGATGCTGCAGGGACTGGCCGGCATCAATAAAGATGTATTGCCGTTCATGATGGTGGGCGGACGGCCCGGCAAACATTACCGGCTCAATCTGGTCGGCATGCGCCGCGCCGGCATCGACGGCGACCGGCTGAAAGCCGTATCCGCCGCGATACGCCGCATACGCAGCGGCGCGGGGCTGGAAGGACTGCCGGATACCCCCGAGCTGGCTTATTTGGCCGCATGGCTGGCGGAACCGGGCAAGCGCGGCGTTCTGCCGTTTATAGACATACGTCGCGATACAGATTGATAAGGCATGGAACTGATATGAGTAGATTGAAATGTGCGGTTATCGGCGCGGGCTATCTGGGTAAATTCCATGCCGAAAAATATGCCGGATTGCCGGACTGCGAACTGGTCGCCGTGGTAGATAACAACGCCGAAACCGCGCAGGCCATAGCATGGAAACACGGCGTTCGAGCACTGACCGATTATCAGGAACTGCTGGGGAAGGTGGATGCGGTCAGCATCGTGGTGCCGACCAGCCTGCATTATCAGGTTGCCCGCGATTTTCTGCTGCACGGCGCGCATGTGCTGGTAGAAAAACCGATTACCGTGACCGTGGAAGAGGCGGATGAACTGATAAAAATCGCTGATGAAAAACGGCTCAAGCTGATGGTCGGCCATCTGGAGCGCTTCAACGCCGCGCTGCTCGGCATGAACCTGACCGAGCAGAAACCGCTGTTCATCGAATCGCACCGTCTGGCGCCGTTCAATCCGCGCGCCAACGACGTCAGCGTAGTGCTGGATTTGATGATCCACGATATCGACATCATTCTGGACATCGTCGATTCCGAAGTGGAGCGCATCGACGCCAAGGGCGTTACCGTGCTGACCTCGGATACCGATATCGCCAACGCTCGCATCGTGTTTAAAAGCGGCTGCGTCGCGAATGTCACCGCCAGCCGCGCCAGCCTCAAGGTCGAGCGTAAAATGCGTTTGTTCATGCCGAATTGCTATGTCTCGGTCGATTTTCAGAACCGCATACTGGCGCAGTATCGCAAGGGCGAAAAGGAAATGTATCCCGGCGTACCGGAGATTGTCAGCGAAGAAGCCGCTTATGAAAACGGCGACGCGTTGCTTGCGGAAATTCAGCACTTTGTCGATTGTATCCGCGAAGATCGCGAACCACTGGTTTCCGGCCACGCCGGACGGCGCGCGCTGGCTACCGCGATTGCGATTACCGAGTTATTGAAGCAGGATTGAGTAAACCACCAAACGCCACAGGAAAAAAATAATTGTCCACGAAAAACACGAAAGGCACGAAAGGCACGAAAAGTGGAGAAAGCTTAAGGAAATACTGAATAAAGCGTTTCTTTTCATGGCTCGACAAGGCTCTCCTGAGCGTAGTCGAAGGGCTCTCCAGTCGCATTCGCGGCGCTACGCCCACGAACAGAAATAACCACCTGCCGTTCGTCCTGAGCCTGTCGAAGGGCCGTTCACGGTTCGGCTAGCTCACCGGAGACCGGGTTTATCCCTCTGCCGTCAGCTTTATTTTCGTGCTTTTCGTGTCTTTCGTGGACAAAAAATATCTATCAAGTATCTAAAAATTTTGGAGTCGCTGTTTATGATCCCCATGGTTGATTTGAAAATCCAGTACGCGCTTTTGAAGGATGAAATCGATGCCGGTTTGCACAGCGCACTGGACAGCTGCGCCTTTATACTGGGCCCGAATGTGCAGGCTTTCGAGCAGGAATCCGCGCAATACCTGGGCGTCAAACATGCGATAGGCGTCGCATCAGGCACCGATGCGCTGCATTTTGCGCTGCTCGCCGCCGGCGTCAAGGCCGGAGATGAAGTCATTACCACCGCCTTCACCTTCATTGCCACGGCAGAAGCGATACGCTATATCGGCGCGAAACCGGTTTTCGTCGATATCGACCCGCGCACCTTCAATATCGATCCGGCAGCGATAGAAGCAGCCATCACCGAACGCACCACGGCGGTTATGCCGGTGCACCTGTTCGGACAGCCATGCGACATGGCTGCTATTCAAGCTCTTTGCGAACGCCACGGTTTGAAGCTGGTTGAGGATTGCGCGCAGTCCTTCGGCGCGACGGAGGCAGGCAGGCAAACCGGCAGCATCGGGCTTGCGGCCGGTTTCAGCTTTTTCCCGAGCAAAAACCTCGGCGGCTACGGCGACGGTGGACTGGTCACTACCGACTCCGACGATATGGCCCTGCATATTAAAAGCCTGCGCAACCATGGCTCGCAAGTACGTTATTATCATGACGAAATCGGCTACAACAGCCGCCTGGACGAACTGCAGGCCGTCATCCTGCGCGTCAAGCTGAAACGCATCGACGCCTTCAATGAAGGCAGACGCCGCGCTGCGCATCTGTACTCCGAACTGATGGCCGATCTGCCGCTGGAAACGCCTCATGAAGACGGTATCGGCGCCCATGTCTATCATCAATATACGCTGCTGAGCGATCGCCGCGACGCCATCATGCAGGCATTGCAGCAGCAAAAGATTGGCTGCGCGGTGTATTACCCGGTACCGCTGCACCAGCAAAAAGTGTTCGCCGAGAACTGTAAAGGACAGGTATTACCGGTTACCGAAGCGGTGGCGGCGCGCTGTTTGTCGCTGCCGATTTATCCGGAACTTACGGAAGCGCAAATCCGCGAGATAGTCGCGGTCATCCGCTCGGTGCCGGCCTGACGCTGTTGTGAACGACACATTGAGCGAACGGTCGCGCAGCCCGCTGGTGATGCTGGTTGCCGGGGAAGCCTCCGGCGATCAGCATGCCGCCAGCCTGTTCCTGGAGCTGAAAAGGCGCATACCCGGAGTCAGGGCCATCGGCATGGGCAG
The DNA here is from genome assembly GCF_009498235.1 of Candidatus Methylospira mobilis. NCBI lineage: Bacteria > Pseudomonadati > Pseudomonadota > Gammaproteobacteria > Methylococcales > Methylococcaceae > Candidatus Methylospira > Candidatus Methylospira mobilis. Next base: position 3,579,616 of record NZ_CP044205.1, read on the forward strand.
CTCGAAAATGCGGGCGGCGGGCGTCGATATCCGTTTCGACTCGTCGTCGATCGGCGTTATCGGCGTTACAGAAGTGATCAGGCATTACGGCAAGATCCGCGCTGTCCTGCAGCAAATGAAGCGGCTTGCAGCATCAGAGCGCCCCGACCTGCTGATCTGCGTCGATTACCAGGCATTTAACTTCCAGCTCGCCAAATATGCCAGGTCGATCGGCATCAAGGTGTTATTCTATGTGAGTCCGCAGGTTTGGGCTTCGCGTCCGTGGCGGGTGAAAAAATACGGCAAGGCCATCGACCACATGGCGGTGATATTTCCGTTCGAGCAGCCGTTTTACGAATCCTACCGGATACCGGTAACCTATGTCGGGCATCCGCTGGCGGGAAAAGTAAGGCCCAGCGCGGATAAATCCGTACTGATCAACGAATTCGGGTTGGACCCGCTGCGTCCGGTGATCGGTTTGCTGCCGGGCAGCCGCGCCAACGAAATCAGGCGTCTGCTGCCGGTGATACGCGACGCCGTAGTGTTGCTGGCGGCGCGCTATCCGCAGGCGCAATTCATGCTCAGTCAGGCGCCGACAGTGGATGACGGCGCGCTCGATGAGGTGCTGGCGTCATGTCCGGCGGCAATACGACGCATCAAGGCGCGCAACCATGACGTACTGGCCTGTTGCGACGTGGCAGTTACCGTGTCCGGGACCGCCACACTGGAAGTCGCGCTGTCGCGCGTGCCGATGCTGATTATCTACAAAGTCGCGCCGCTTACCTACTGGCTGGGACGCTGGCTGATCAATATCCCGTTCATCGGCATGCCGAATATACTGGCCGGACGCGCCATCGTGCGCGAATTGATACAGCACGAAGCGAGCGGACCGGCCATAGCCGGCGAGGTGGGGCAACTACTGGACGATACGGAATACGCCGCTCAAATGCGGCGAGATCTCGATGATGTCAGCCGCATGCTCGGCGAGGGCGGCGGTTCCGCCAATCTGGCCGGTCTGGCCTGTCGGATGCTGGAATATGGCTAAAACAGGGATACGGCAAACTTCGGGAGAGAACCATGAGCCGCGCTTTTGTAAAAGAATCGGATAACAACAGCTCTGTATCGGATTTGCCGGAAAGGCCGCAAAGCCCTTACACCAACTATGTGACGCGTAGCGGTCTGGAGCAGATCCGGCAGCGCATCAAGGATCTGCTCGCGCAAAAAGCCGCGTTGAACAAAGAGGACGGCGACCTGTCAGCACAAACGCAACGCGCAGCGATAGAACGCGATCTGCGTTATTATGAAGCGCGCGAGGAAAGCGCCGAGCTGGTCGACCCGGCGCTTCAGGATGCCGCGCATGTGCATTTCGGCGCAACTGTCGTGGTGGTTGCCGATACCGAAGACAGGCAGCAGACATTCAGCATCGTCGGCGAGGACGAAGCCGATGCCGAAATCGGCAAGATCAGCTGGATTTCACCATTGGCAAAAGCTTTGCTTAACGCCCGGGTAGGAGAACATGTGACATGGCCGCGCCCGCTCGGCGACCTGGACTTGCGGTTGCTGTCCATCCATAAAGCGGACGCATGACTGTCGCCATGCCGCAAACGTTTGCAGACGCCTTTAGAATACGCCACAGTGCGCGCGCCAAACGCCTGCGTCTGGTGGTCAAACCCGGCTTGGTGGAACTGGTCGCTCCATTGGCGGCCAACGAACGTCAGGCGCAGGATTTTCTGGCGCGCCATCGTAGCTGGGCTGAAAAGAAACTGCATGAAATGGCTGCGCATCAAACCGGCGCCGCTCACATATCGCTGTCCGCCGCCACCAGTCTGCCCTGGCGCGGCAAGGAAATACCGCTCACCATATTGGATGAACCTCGGCGTAATGCGCGCGTGGAGTTATCCGACGAGGCCTGCGTCATCCGTTTGCCGGCCACTACCCTGGGCGCGGCGCGGGAACAGTTGCTCGATCGTGCGTTGATGACGGCGGCGCAAAAGCGGCTTGGCGTACGCATAGACTACTGGATACAGCGGCATGCGGCGCGCTACGGCTTATACCCGCGCGCAACCCGCATCAAGCGCATGAAGTCGCGCTGGGGCAGCTGCGGCCCGCGTAACGATCTGAATATCAACCTGCTGCTGGCGTTTGTACCGGACGGCGTGCTGGAATACGTGGTCGTGCATGAATTATGTCATATCCGCGAGCGCAATCACGGTCCGGCGTTCTGGCAGCTGGTCGCGCTGCATCTGCCCGAGTATATGCAGCAGCGGCGCTGGCTGAAGACCCACGGTTCGGCTTTACTGCAGAGATTTTGCTGATCCATGCCTATAAAGAAATCGAAAAACAAGCACGAACTCCTGCTCAATATAGTGTTGATCGTGGCGCTGCTTGCCGGAACGCAATGGTACGCCGCGCACGGACTGGCGTCCGGCGCGCCTCCACCGCTCAACGGACAGATGCTGGACGGCAAAACATTCAATCTCACCGATTTCGACGGGCGCTCCGCCGTCATTTATTTCTGGGCAAGCTGGTGCGGCATTTGCGGGCAGATGCAAAGCGGCATGAAACAGATTGCGCAAACCACCCCGCTTATCAGCGTGGCGATGCAGTCGGGCGATGCCGCCGAAGTGGTGCAATATATGGCGGAACATGACTTTCACCCGGACACTTTGCTGGACGAAAGCGGCAGTTTGTCGAAGACTTACGGAATTAAAGGCGTACCCGCGATCTTTATCCTCGACCCGCAAGGCAGGCTGCGTTTCGCTACTTCCGGTTTTACCACGACCTGGGGCATCCGCTTACGCTTGTGGCTGGCGGAAAATTTTTAGGGCTAAGGATATGGTCATAAATAACTTCCCGTTCGTGGGCGTAGCGCCGCGAATGCGGCTGGAGAGCTTGTCGAAAACCATGAACGGCCCTTCGACAAGCTCAGGGCGAACGGGGGATGTTGTAAATTCGGGAAGTTATTTTCTGCCATGTCCTAACGTACAAAAGGTTGCAACTACTCTGCTGCCGTTGCCCGCCCCTGCAAGGGGGGCCAAGCCCAAACCGCCGAAAATTCTGTCGGCTACACGAGCGTTACCGTGCAAATCGCGAAGCGCCCCCCCTCCTCTGCCGGGTGATGGAAATCGGGCGTGGCGCACGCGTTTGCATGATAAGGGCGACGCTTGCGCCACGACCGGTTAGGTCTTAACCTGATCTTAGCTTGAAAGACATACAGTTTGTCCATGGTTTGACGTAACTGTTCAGCTACTGGCTCTGGGTCTACGGGTAAGGCTGTCGAGACACGCCGTGAATCCATCCATGGAGGCTCGACTGCGGCATCCTTGCCGCAGACGGTCTCGCCAACCTTACCCGTAGCTCCTTTTCCATCGTTACGCTAGGTGGTGCTGAATAGTTACGGTTTGACAAGTATTTGTCATAACCAGGATGTTTGCCAGTTAATGATCGTTTTGACGATACATTCTATTTTTCTATTACTTACGATAACTGCGGAATTTTCGGCGGTTTGGGCTTAGACCCCCACCATGCGGGAACAGGCGGCGACCTTAAGCGCCGAGGTGGCAACATTGCAGGCGCAGGCCGAAGATTGGGAGAAACGCGGTGGATGGGCGAAGCTCATTACCTGCGGCGAAAAAAGGCGCTTATGTGTCCAGATAGACACCAAGCATGTTGTCGCTGACCGAAAACTGACCCATGTAGAGGTGGTTTGCTGATTCAAAAGTGACCCAGGTGTTCTACTTGCCCTGTCCAATTTTTGGGCAGGAGATAAAGGTGATCACTATGGAAATGATAGGCAAGATACGGCGGATGTATTTACGCGACAAAATGTCGCTGCATGCGATAGCAAAGCGCACGAGCTTATCGCGCAACACGATACGCAAATGGCTAAGGGCGGAAGAGAAAGCAGTACCGCCGAAATACCGCAGGATAAAGGCGGACTGCAAGCTCAGCGCGTTTCACCCCACACTGGAACAAGCCCTCAAAGCGGATTCCCATCGCCCAAACAGAATCGGCGCACCGCCAAAAATCTGTTTGCACAAATCAGGACGGATGGTTACACGGGCGGTTACAGCCAGGTGACTGCGTTCATTCGCAACTGGCGTGCTGACTCAGGCAAGAAGCCCCACGCCTTTGTGCCGTTGAAATTTGAGTTTGGCGAAGCCTTCCAGTTTGACTGGAGCGAAGAAGGGTTGGTAATTGGAGGCATTTACCGGCGCATACAGGTATCGCACCTGAAGCTGTGCGCCAGTCGGGCATTCTGGCTGGTGGCGTATCCGGGCCAAGGGCACGAGATGCTATTCGATGCCCATACGCGCTCCTTTGCGGCGCTGGGTGGCATTCCTCGCCGTGGCATTTACGACAACATGAAGACTGCCGTTGATCGCGTCAACAAAGGTAAGGGACGCGTGGTCAATGCGCGCTTTGCCGTGATGTGCGCGCACTACCTGTTCGATGCCGATTTCTGCAACGTGACATCCGGCTGGGAGAAAGGCGTTGTCGAGAAGAACGTACAGGACAGTCGGCGGCGCATCTGGCTGGAAGCGCAGAACCAGCGGTTCGGTTCATTCGTCGAACTCAATGTGTGGCTGGGTGATCGCTGCCGGGCATTATGGGGCGAGCTGCACCATCCCGAGTACAAGGAGCTTAGCGTAGCCGACATGCTGGAGCAGGAGCGCGCGCACATGATGCCCATGCCGGTTCAATTTGATGGGTATGTTGAAAATCCGGCTCGTGTATCGAGCACGTGCCTGATCAATGTACAGCGCAACCACTACTCCGTGCCATGCGAGCTGGCGGGCAAGATGGTCAGCGTCCGGCTCTATCCCAATCAAGTCATCGTTGTGTCGGGTGACGCGTTTGTCGCCTGCCACGAGCGCCTGACAGAACGCGGACATGTTCGCTACGACTGGCAACACTACATCACGCTGATCGAACGCAAACCGGGAGCGCTGCGCAATGGCGCCCCGTTCGCAGACATGCCTGTACCACTCAGACAGCTCAGGCAGGGGCTGATGCGCGATCCGGGCGGAGATCGCTGCATGGCGCAGGTGCTGGCCGCCGTACCACGGGCGGGGCTTGAAGCCGTTATTGTTGCGGTGGAACTGGTCATCGAGTCCGGCGTGTTGAGTGTGGAACACGTCCTCAACGTACTGGGACGGCTGAATGCGCCGCCCCTTCCACCGAATGTGGAAACGAATTTGCAGCTCAAGGATGTGCCGCTGGCCAATACCCGCCGATATGATGAGCTGAGGCATGACGCTGAAGCTCACCTCAATGCGGAGGAGATTGATCATGCGCTGTGATGTCACTGCTGAACTCAAGGATTTGCGGCTACATGGCATGGCCGGTGCTTGGACAGACCTGATCGCACAAGGGTCTGCATCGACCGATTCGTCGAAATGGCTGATCGAACACCTGCTGCAAGCCGAAGCAACGGACCGGCACATGCGCTCAGTGAGAAACCAATTGAATGCGGCCAGGTTTCCGGTACATCGCGACCTGGCCAGATTCGACTTCGCCGCCTCCAAGGCTGATCGGCCGCTGGTAGAGCAATTGGCAACGCTATCATTCACCGAGACAGCGCAGAACGTGGTGCTTATCGGCGGGCCCGGGACAGGCAAGACGCATTTGGCGACCGCCATCGCGGTGTCGGGTATCACCACGCAGAGTAAGCGGGCGCGATTCTATTCGACGGTCGATCTGGTCAATGCACTCGAACGCGAGAAACAGGATGGCCGTGCCGGGCGAATCGCCGCATCGTTGATGCGCATGGATGTGCTCATACTCGACGAGCTTGGCTATCTGCCGTTCAGCCAAACGGGAGGAGCCTTGCTGTTTCACCTGCTCTCGAAACTGTATGAGCACACCAGTGTGATCATCACGACGAACCTGAGCTTCTCGGAATGGTCGGGTGTATTCGGTGATGCCAAGATGACGACGGCGTTGCTGGATCGGCTGATGCATCACTGCCACATTGTTGAAACCGGGAATGAGTCATACCGGTTTCAGCACAGCAGCATGGCCGCGAAGGCCCGCATCAAATCGAGAGAGCAAACACGAAGAGGAGGCAAAAACGCAGCAGTAGAAGAGCCGTTCTAACCAGGCACGCGCGGGGAGTTCACTACGGTCTCCAAACTTCGTGAACTTCCCGCGCATCTAAAAACTTCAAATCAACAATCTGGTAGACTTATCCACAGTTGCTGCAACACAAAACAGCAACAGGTCCTGGGTCAAAATTCAATCAGCACTCTGGGGCATTATTCAATCAGCGTTAACATTCCCCACCCCTTCACGACAAAATCCACCTTCGCTTCCGGTTTCGGAATTGCTGTTCCGGGGTGAACTGATTGCCGAATTCGCTCTTCGATCATGAACTCATCCTCTTCTTTAGAAGAGCAACGTGGCGCAAATCTGGAGCATCCATTGTGATGCCATCAAGGTAGGACAGCCAGTTACCCAACTGCCCCCTCACAAATCCCGGCGTGCGGAATTACCGCACCGGGCTTTTCAATGTTGTTCACTTCGCATATATCTTTTGTTATTCCCCACAGTGAGGTTTGCATCGTATTATCCAGCTCTACATGTCCGGTACGTGTTTCCTTTGAGGGCTACACAACATTGTCCACTCTGGATTTTTACGTAAAAACCGTTGACATGTAACTGTAACCGCTCTTGATATGCGATTGGACATTTTGAGCCCTTTTCTCTAGTTTGCCCTGACCCTAGTTAGGGTGTAGGTGTGTTGGTTGAACGACAAGGCGAACGCCCAAGGCTGAGCAAACACGGTTAATTGTATCAATGCGCGGTTCACTGTCTGGGCGTAGTGCTTTGTAAAGGGCTTCGCGGGTAATGCCCGCTAATTTTGAAATTTCGGTCATGCCACGAGCGCGGGCAATATCGCCAAGGGCGGCGGCTAAAAGCCCCGCGTCGTTGGCTTCTAAAATGTCAGTAAGATAAGCCGCTACAGCCTCTTCACTGCTCAGGTAGGGGGCGGCGTCAAATTCTGGTAAATCGTCAATTTTAATACGTTTTGTCATGGTTTCTATTCCTCTCAATCCAATAGGGTGGCAAGTTGTTTGGCTCGTTTGAAGTCATTTTTCTGGGTGCTTTTAGAACCGCCAACAAGCAAAATAATCAGTCGTGCGCCGCGTTTTGTAAAATATACCCGCAAGCCTGAGCCAACATGAATCCGTAATTCTGAAACGCCTTCCCCTACGGGTTCAACGTCTCCCATCAACCCACGTTCTAAGCGTTTGATGCGGGCGGAAATGATTCCGCGTGTTTTTTCGTCAGCCAGACCGTCAAGCCATTCGGTAAAATTGGGAAGAGGTTTGATGATATACATAGATAAAAAGTAATCGCTCGATTACGTATTGTCAAGTTAAATCAAAAAGCAAAACCAGACAAAATGAACGACGAGCGAAAACACCTGACCGGGCGCGAGCTCAAAAGCTGCTGGCGGCGGGGGTCTAGGGCGCGCGTAACGAAGCGCGCGACCGCTGCCTGTTGGTGATGCTGTTCCGGCATGGATTGCGCGTCTCGGAAGCGCCGGCGCTGAAACTGAACACGGCCGATCTTGGACGGGCGCACCCTGCATGTGACGCGCCTGAACAAAGGCTTATCGACCACACACCCGCTGCGCGGCGACGAGCTGCGATTGTTGCGCGTCTGGCTGGCTGGCGGTGCGTGTGAAGATGCAGCCGGAAACGGCGGCGCTGTTCATCAGCGAACGGCGCGGGGTGTTGTCGCGGAAAACGGTATGGGCGCTGATGCGGCGCTATAGCGACGCTGCCGGGCTTGGGATATTGCTGCAACATGCTGCGCCACGCCTGCGCCTTTGCGCTGGCCGACCAGGGCGCGCGGATACGCGACTGATTCGGGATTACCTGGGACACCGGAACATACAGCATACGGTACGCTATACGGCGACCAATCCGGCAAGGTTTAGAAGCTGTGGCGGTAGCCTCGTCTTTTCTATTGTAGTGTCTGAACGGAAAAGCCACATGCCGCACAGCGTATGGCCTGCAACGTTTTTCCAAGCGCGAAGATTTTCGAAAAAACAAGATTATACCCCTCTAATATAATCGCATATCTATATCCCATGATCATGAAATATCGTGAATTATATGCATACTCACACTTTACTGAAAAAATCCTCGTTTGAAATAAGTAGTTTATCGAATTGATTTTAAATAACAATATGCATTTCCGTTCAGACACTAATTAAGCCGCAAATCGTTTAACGGTAAGGTTTGCCTTTTTGCGTACTTGAGCAAGCTCATACAGAGCTTGCTGCTGTATCCAGCTTTCAGCCGTGCCACCAAAGCCAAGAGACAAGCGCAAGGCCATTTCTGGAGAAATTCCAGAATGACCGTTTAACAGTTCTGAAAACGCCTTGCGCGTCACGCCCAAACCTTCGGCTGCTGCGGTCACGCTAAGCCCTAGCGGTTCCAGGCATAGTTCCCTGATAACTGCGCCCGGATGTGGTGGATTCAACATAGCCATAAACACCTCCTAATGGTAATCAACTAAATCAACATCAGCGGCATTGCCGCTGTCATCAAAGCGGAAAATCAACCGCCAGTTACCCGACACGTCAACGGAAAAAAAACCGGCCATGTCACCTTTCAGTGGATGCAGACGCAAGCCGGGAAAATCCATATCATCTGGACACCGGCTTACTTCCAGACGCGCCAGCAAAACACGAAGACGCTTCACCTGATCCTGCCGGATGCCGCGCGTGCTGTCTTCCTCGTAGCAGGCTTTTAAGCCCTTGTGTCTGAAGCTATTAATCATGGCTTATTGTAACGTATTACGTTTCTGGTTTCAATCCATTCATATGATTGGACAAAATGAGCCGTTTTTTTCTCATTTTAAAATCGGCGCTTCAGGCGCGGCGCGGGTTGTAGCGCCTTTTTTTTCAAACATGAGTCAAAATGAACGACGAGCGAAAACACCTGACAGGGCGCGAGATAGAAAACCTGCTGGCGGCGGTCAAGGGCGCGTAACGAAGCGCGCGACCGCTGCCATCACTGAACGTGATCATCAGCCCATCAAATTACTTGATCACACTCGCTCAGGACGAACGGAGTTGATGGCTGATTCGGGATGTTATTTTTTACCATATCCAAAGCGTTTCAAATGCACTTCATCTGAAGCTTTGTACTCAGTCCGATATAAGCGCGTATTTTCCGCAAACAGTGCTGATGCGCTAAATTGTTACCAAAGTTTTGATGACGGCAATGGTTTCTACAGGCGTATCGCTGATGTAAACCCGGCCCTGCCCCAGCTTCAGGAACAAAGCCTTAGCCTCGGCATCGGGCGACAACAGAATAACCGGTTTCTCCGCCTTCAACGCCAACGCGATTTCCGAAGCCGTGCCGGCGCCTGCGGGGCCGCAGGCTACCACGACATCGCTGCTCAGCACGTTGATATTGTTGCGGGCGTTGTGCATATCGGTGACGACGACGATATCAATATCAGGACTCGGCGCAACCACGGACGAAGGCAGAATACCCAGGGTCAGACTGCCAGGTATCTGTTTGGCGCCCTGATTAACCGCTCTCATCACGCCGCTGTCGCGCCCGCCGCTGAGCACTATCCAGCCTTCCCCGGCGATCAGCGCGCCGAGTTCGCGCGCCTGAGCGAGCGCCGGCTCATCGGCGCCTTCGCCCTGCCCCATGACCCCAACAATAAAGCGACGCATCCGTTTAACCCACCAACCTGTCTAAAAATCCGGATTCTTTCAACATTATTCTTCTCTCCCAGCGGGAAAGAGGAGTATTCGCTGTGATGCTGTCAGATACCACCCCTGAGAAAAGAGCTAAAAACGCATTCGCTTACGCGGTTTGCAGATAATGACCGCATCAAGGTAAACGAAACACGGCAGTCATCGCCTGTAGTTGGCGCGCCTGATCCTCCAGCGACTCCGCGGATGCCGCCGCCTGCTCCACCAGCGCCGCATTCTGCTGCGTGGACGCATCCATTTCCGAAACCGCCTTGTTGACCAGATCGATGCCCGCACTCTGCTCCGTGGAGGCCGTCGAAATTTCCGACACCAGTTCCGTTACGCGCTGAACCGAAAATACGATTTCCTGCATCGTCCGTCCGGCAAATTCGACCTGACGGCTGCCATCTTCAACTTTTTCAACCGAATCGGAAATCAATTGCTTTATTTCCCTGGCCGCCGCCGCCGAACGCTGCGCCAGGGTACGGACTTCGCTCGCCACCACGGCAAAACCGCGACCCTGCTCACCGGCCCGCGCCGCTTCAACTGCGGCGTTCAGTGCGAGAATATTGGTTTGAAATGCAATGCCGTCAATAACACCGATAATATCGACGATTCTTTGCGAGCTTTCATTGATGGCATTCATCGTGTTGACTACGTCACGCACTACACTGCCGCCCTTGATGGCGACAACTGAGGTTTCGCTCGCCAGCTCGCTGGCCTGACGCGCGCTGTCCGCATTCAATTTCACAGTGGACGCCAGCTGTTCCATGCTTGATGCGGTTTCCGCCAAACCGGCCGCCTGCTGCTCGGTGCGATGTGAAAGATCGGCATTGCCCGCGGCTATTTCTCTGGCCGCTGCGCCGGTCGCATCAACCGCGTCCTTGATCAACAAGACATGACGCGCCAGATTGTCGACGGTCGTATTGGCGTCGTTGCGCAAGGTGGCGAATGTACCCTGGTACTGCTGGTTGATTTTTTCGGTCAAATCGGCTTTTGCCAGCGCCGAAAGCACGCGTACCGTCTGTTCTATCGGTTCGATAATCGCATCCAGCGTCTGGTTGACGCCTTGCACGATGCGCCGGTAATCGCCTTGATGGCGCGAAGCATCGGCGCGCGTTGACAATTTCCCCGCCATCGCTGCCTGGGATAACTGCGCGGAATCCGCTATCAGTGCATTGATATTGTTGATTGCCAGATTGAGGTTGTTCCTGAGCGCGTTAAAATCACCGGGGAAACCATTGGTTATCGGCGCCGGTATATCGCCCTGCGCAATCCGCTCCACGGTCTGTGCTGCCGCGTTCATCGGCACAATCACCGCATCAAGGGTTTCGTTGAGACCTTGCACGATGCGCCGGTAATCGCCCTGATGCCGCGATACATCCACGCGCGCCGACAAATCGCCCTGCGTAGCGGCGCTGGAAAGCCGGCCTATGTCGGCCAACAATTCGCCGATCGCTACCACCATGTTTTTCAACGCCACAATCAGACTGCCGGGATCGCGTCCGTCGCTTTCGATCCGAAAGCTGTAATCGCCGGTAGCAATCTTGCGCGCGTATAAAGCCGCTTCGGCGGGTTCACAGCCCAATTGCCGGTTTATGGTCCTGCCAATCAGAAACGTGGTGACTCCGGAAAGTATCAGTCCGCAAACGATAGCAATCGCAAATGAAACCAGACCGCGTTCCACTGCCAGTTTCTCGGCTGCGCTGAGCTCGAAATCGGTAATGATCAACCCCCAGGCCGGATTGTTCGCGCCATGGCAGCTGTTGCATTCCGGTTTTGCTGAAACAGGACTGATCACGCGCAGCCAATCTTTTCCGTTTTTATCGGTAATGGTTTTTATCGAAGGGAAATCGGCCGTGTTGGTACTGCCGCACGCCGGACAATCGGGATTACCCGCCAATTTGATGCTCTTGCCCTGCATGGCGCTGTCGGTCGCAACCCTGATCCGGCCTTGCCGGTTAAGCAGGGTAACGCGGGAAACATTGCCGGCATCGACCAGCAGCCCGGCGGTATCGAGAACCTTTTGCCAGACTTCTGCGCCGTTCCCCTGCAGCATCAGTTCACTCACCTCGCGCTCCAGCGCATTGACGATGGTGATGCTGTTATGCAGGCGCTGCTCCTGCTCCTGGCTTTGCGTATATTTATTAAGCAGCCAGCCGACTATTACCAGCGCCAGCAATGTAGTTGCCAGCACCGAAAGAGCGACCCTGAATGAAAAACGCTGCCACAAGGGTGTTTGTGAGCCCGGCCTGGACATAGTACTTTTCATAAGTGTTTTCGCATTATGCGACCATAAAAATCAACTTGACTTCAAAACGGTTACAATTCCTTGTAAATGCCATGCTCCGGATGGTCACCGCCAACTGTTGCGATACGGCTTCGATCTAACGCATCACCGCCTCCAAACCGTCCACACGTTGAAATCCGCGCGGCAACGGATTGCCCCGGCGTCCGCGCGCGCCGCGATAGTGCTCCAGATCGTTGCCCTGCAACGAAACATGACGCTTGCCTGCGGTAATTTTAAGTATTTGACCGGGAGCAAGGCTCGACATCGCAATCACATAATCCTCGCGCTTTTCCAGCTCTTCGCTCTTGATGGCAACCAGCTTGTTTCCCTTGCCTTTGCTCAACACGGGTATATCGCTCACGTTAACGATCAGCAACCGTCCCTGGGCGGTAACCAACGCCAGCGCATCGGTTTCCGGGTTGGCCAGATGCACCGGCAACAGCAGCCGGCTTTGCCCGGCTAGCGATAACACCGCTTTGCCGGCACGATTGCGCGTCAACAAATCGCCCAGAGCCGTTACAAAACCGTAACCGGCGTCAGACGCCATCAAATAATGATCCTGTTCGCTGCCGGTCAGCAGCGCTGTGAAAACCGCACCGGCCGGCGGGTTGAGCCTGCCGGTCAACGGTTCGCCCTGGGTGCGCGCCGAAGGCAGATCGTGCGCCGATACCGCGTAGCTGCGCCCGCTGGAATCGAGCACGCACACCAGCTGATTGCTGCGCGTTTGCACCGCCGAAAGAAAAGCATCGCCGCTGCGGTAAGCGAGAGACTGCGGATCGATATCATGGCCCTTAGCCGCGCGTATCCAGCCCTTTTCCGACAGAATGACGGTGACCGGCTCGTTGCCGGCCAATGCGGTTTCATCTATTGCCTGCGCGCTTTGACGCACCACTATCGGCGAACGCCGGGCATCGCCATGTTTTTCGGCATCCTGGATCAGCTCCTGCTTGATCAATGCGTTCAATCTGGACTTGGAGCCCAACGTTTCCTGCAATTGTTCGCGCTCCAGCTCCAGCGCTTCCTGTTCGCCGCGAATTTTTACTTCTTCCAGTTTGGCCAAATGACGCAATTTCAACTCGAGCACAGCCTCGGCCTGCTCGCCGGTCAAACCGAAACGCGCCATCAATACCGGTTTCGGCTCGTCTTCGGAGCGAATAATCGCGATCACTTCGTCGATATTCAGGAAAGCAATCAGCAAACCGGCCAGGATATGCAAACGCGCCAGCACCTTGTCCAAACGGTGCTGCAAACGGCGCGTCACCGTACGCACGCGGTAATCCAGCCATTCCGACAGAATGGTGCGCAGATTCTTGACACGCGGTTTGCCGTCCAGACCTATCAGGTTCATGTTCACCCGATAGGTGCGCTCCAGATCGGTCGTTGCGAACAAATGCGACATCAACTGACCGGCGTCGATGCGACGCGAACGAGGAATGATCAGCAGCCGCGTCGGATTTTCATGGTCGGACTCGTCACGCAAATCCTCCACCATCGGCAATTTTTTGGCCTGCATCTGCGCGGCGATCTGCTCCATGATCCTGGCTCCGGATACCTGATAAGGCAACGCGGTGATGATAATGCCGTCATCGTCCTCTTCGTAACGCGCGCGCAGGCGGATCGAGCCATTGCCGCTTTGATACATGCGCAGGATGTCGGCGCGCGGAGTCACGATTTCCGCTTCGGTCGGAAAGTCCGGCCCTTTGACCAGCTCGCAGAGCTGTTCGACTTCGGTAGCGGGTTCGTCCAGCAACAGGATGCAGGCCGCTACCACTTCGCGCAGATTATGCGGGGGTATGTCGGTCGCCATGCCGACCGCAATCCCGGTAGAGCCGTTCAGCAATAAATTCGGCAAACGCGCCGGCAGCAGCGCCGGTTCCTCCAGCGTGCCGTCAAAATTTGGCAGCCAATCGACCGTACCCTGCTCCAGTTCAGCAAGCAGGGTTTGCGCATAAGGCGTCAACCTCGCCTCGGTGTAACGCATTGCGGCAAAGGATTTCGGATCGTCCGGCGACCCCCAGTTGCCCTGACCGTCGATCAGCGGATAACGATAGGAAAACGGTTGCGCCATCAGCACCATGGCTTCATAACAGGCCGAATCGCCATGGGGGTGATATTTACCCAGCACGTCGCCGACGGTGCGCGCCGACTTTTTGTGTTTGGAAAGCGCCGATAACCCCAACTCGGACATCGCGTAAACAATACGACGCTGTACCGGTTTAAGTCCGTCGGCGACATGCGGCAAGGCTCTGTCGAGTATGACGTACATGGAATAATCCAGGTAGGCCTTCTCGGTAAACTCATGTAGCGCTATGCGTTCGTAGTTGACTGTTGTGTCATTCATGCTGTTTTTAGCTATTCAGTACCACTTAATGTGACGCTGCGAAAAAGGGATGGAGAGGGGCAGCAAGACCGTCTGCAGTCAGGAGAGCAAAATCCAGGCACTCAAGGACGTATTCACGGCGTAGTAACTATCCCCCTGCCCCAGCTCCGGTAGCTGAATAGTTATGCTGTTTTTTGCAACATCACCAGGTTCTGTTGATATTACACAACAGATGAATCAATGAGTTGGCGTCATGCCGTCAGAGCCTGTCCGGACTCGATCCGGCGGAGTGCCGGCTCCAGTCGGCAGGGATGTTACCCTGAACATCTCCCTGGCGTCCGGATTCCGGCAATCCATGCCGGGATGACGATTTTTCTATTTTGATCAATCATATTTGATTGATATAGTCTTTTCACTTTTCACGGTAACGTCAACAGAACCTGGTAGAAACTATTCGGTAACTCAGACCTGTACAGAGGCCACACGATTTCGCCCATCGCGTTTGGCCTGATACAGGCCGTCATCGGCCATATTCAATAATGCATTAAAACTTTCCATATTATTACGGAATTCTGCGACGCCAACGCTGATACTTCCCAACCAGGTTCCCAGCCCCGCTTTGACGCGCATGGCCGCAACCGCCAGCCTTACCTGCGCCGCCACCTGCATGCCGCCTTCCAATGCGGTCCGTGGACAGATAATCAGAAACTCGTCTCCTCCGATACGGCAAACGATGTCATCGTTGCGAACGGCGCTCTTAAGTTCTTCCGCCAGCGCCGTCAGTACGACATCGCCGGCGTCGTGTCCGTAAAGGTCGTTGATGTCCTTAAATCCGTCGGCGTCTATCATAATACAAACCAGGGGAATATTTTCCCAAACAGCCGACGCCCACTCCTGCTCCAGACAGGCCGCTGCATGGCGCCGATTTGGCAGACCGGTCAAAATATCCGTCATCGCCATGGCTTCGAGTTGCCGGTTGGCCACGGAAAGCTCGCGGCTTAATCGTTGCGACTCTTCTTTTTCCGCTTCAAGATTACTGATCACGCTGACCAGACGCTGATTGGCCTCGAAAAGCGCCTGGGTGCGCTCCTGAACCTTGGCTTCCAATGTCAGATTCAGTTCGGCCAGATTGCGATTGCGCTCGGTAACCTGATGGAACAGCCCGTCCATCGCGACCAGTATCGGCTCCATCGCTCCCGTCGAGAACCGTTCCTCCGCATCATAGGCTTCGGCGGGCGGCATGCCGCCTTGTATCGCGGCGACCTGCCGCGCCATGGCCTGATCGGTTCCAAGGATATGATAAGCCAGCCAGTGGGTTAAGAATTTGAGCAGATTTTCGGCCGCCTTGATATCATGCGTAACCCCTCCGCGCATTGCGCTGATCTCGTCCAGAAAAGCCGCGTGCGCCTTGCTTTGAGCTGTGACATGGCGTTCGTCGACCCCGACTTCGGCCATCATCGTTTCTTCTTCCGTAAAATGATATTCGGTATACGCCGCCAGTTCATCCAGCACGCCATCTATGGATTCCGACAATACGGAACCCGACTCGTTCAGTATATCGCCGAAGCGGTTGATCAAATCAACCAGACGATGATGTTGGTCGTCTACATCGCTCAATCCGGTTTCAAAATGCTTATCCCAACGAAACGACTCCATGAGTTCTCTCTAAAAGGTGAAAGTTCGCTGGTATTCGATACCGTCGTTTCAGATCCGGCACGCGGCATGGAACCTCCAGGCTGCCCCCATGATCTCAAGCTTAAACGGAATGCTATATGCCACAAATGTATTAATTTGATAATAATCACAAATCCTGGTCAACATCGCCTTTCAGAAGTCCCAAAAACGCAGTTTCATCCAGCGTAGGAACGCCCAACGCCAAAGCTTTATCCAGTTTGGAACCGGCATCGGTTCCGGCTATGACATAATTGGTTTTAGCGGAAACGCTGCCGGTTACCTTGGCGCCCAAACGCTGTAACCTTTGCCTGGCTTCATCGCGCGTCATGCTTTCCAGCGTGCCGGTCAAAACAAAGGTTTTACCCGCCAGGAGGGACGCCGTGCCGGCAGGCGCTTCGACCTCAGGCCAACTTATGCCTGCGTCCAGCAAAGCCTGAATAACCTCACGATTATGCGGCTGCCGGAAAAATGTGGCAATATGGCCGGCCATGGTCGGGCCTATATCCGGGAAATCCTGCAGAGCATCGGATTCGGCCTGCATGATATTTTCCAGGGTCTGCAGATGGCGCGCCAGATTAGCCGCCGTCACCTCGCCCACCTCCCTGATTCCCAGTGCATAAAGAAAACGCGCCAGCGTGGTTTCGCGGCTTTTACCTATGGCGTTGATCAGATTGACGGCGGATTTTTGCCCCATGCGCTCCATGCCGGCAACGTCGTCCGCCTGCAGTCGGTAAATATCCGCCACTGTGGCGATACGCCCGCTCTCCAGTAATTGATCGACCAGTTTTTCGCCCAGGCCGTCGATATCCATCGCGCGCCGTGAAGCGAAATGCAGGATTGCCTCGCGGCGTTGCGCAGGGCAGGACAGCTCGGCGCTGCAGCGCGCTATGGCTTCGTCGCCGGAAATTTCGACTACGGAAGCGCAGACCGGACAGCGATCAGGCATGATAAATTCCCGCGCCGCCGCCGGACGTTTTTCCAATATCGGTTTTACTACTTCAGGGATGACGTCGCCGGCACGGCGAACAACGACGGTATCGCCGATACGAATGTCCTTACGGCGTATTTCATCGGCATTATGCAGGGTGGCATTCGTCACGGTCGCGCCGCCGACAAATACCGGACGCAGACGCGCTACCGGGGTCAAAGCCCCGGTACGCCCCACCTGCACGTCTATCGCCAGTACCGTGGTGGTCGCTTCTTCCGCCGGAAATTTATGTGCGATCGCCCAGCGCGGCGCCCGCGATACGAAGCCCATTTCCGCCTGCGCATCGAAACGGCTGACCTTGTACACAACGCCGTCGATGTCGTAAGGCAGTTCGTGGCGGCCGGCAAGCAAGCGGCGGTAGTAGCTTAAACAACCTTCCGCGCCGAGCACGGCCTGCAGGTGCTCGGAAACCGGCAATCCCCACTGCCTGAAACAGGCCATCAGCTGCTGAAGCGTATCAGGCAACGTGCGTTCGGGAAAGCTGCCGTATCCGTAACATAAAAAACGCAAAGGTCTTGTAGCTGTTACCGCCGGATCGAGCTGACGCAGACTGCCCGCCGCGGCGTTACGCGGATTCACGAATAATTTTTCGCCGTTGGCCAGAGCGCGTTCATTCAACGCGGCAAAACCGGCATGGGGCATGAATACTTCGCCGCGGACCTCGAAGCGTTCGGGAAAACCGGAACCGGCCAATCGCCGGGGAATGTCGGCTATGGTCAGCACATTATGCGTCACATCCTCGCCGCTTCGCCCGTCGCCTCGCGTAGCCCCGCGCACCAGCAGGCCGTTTTCGTACAGCAGGCTGACCGCGAGGCCGTCCAGTTTCGGCTCGACAACGTACTCGATTTGATCCCGCTCCAGTTTTTCACGTATGCGCAGATCGAATGCGTTCACCGCCTCATCGGTGAACGCATTTTCCAGGGATAGCATCGGAACTTCATGAAGGACTTCGGCGAAAGCCTGACTCGGGGGCGCTCCTATCCGTTGCGTCGGCGAATTGGGATAAGCGAATTCGCGGTATCGGCGCTCCAGCGTCTGCAGTTCCACCAGCAGCCTATCATATTCGCTATCGGAAATAATCGGTTCGTCGTGTTGATAATATCGCCGGTTATGCGCTTCTATTTCCTCGCGCAATGCCTGCATTCTTTGTCTGACCCGATCAGGAGCCTCGCCATCAATAGGCGGATTCAAGGCGTTCACGCATTTGCTCTATTTTTTTCAGCGTCAGCACTTCACGGCGCTCATCCCATTCTTCGCCGCCCAACTGTTGCGCCAAGCGGTGGCAGGTATCGAGCAGATCCTCGAAAATCGCCAGAGGGTCTTTCACGCGCGGCGGCTGAAAGAACAGAACCACGCCCGGACACTCGAATGTTTCCATATGCTCGACAGGGAAAGTGCCCGGCTCCACCAGACTGGCCACGCTGAACAAAACCTCACGATATTCGCGGTCGTAGCGATGGTATATGCCCATATCTCCATATATCAGCCCCTGATCCACCAGCGCATCCCTTAATGCTTCGCCGTTGAAATAGGCATCGTCGCCCGCCACGACGCTGAGCTGGATCAGAAACGGTGATCCGAGCGGCGCGTGGCTTCTGGACGGTTCGTCCACCGCCTCGCGTGCAAAAGCTTCTTCCTGGCGCTCATGAAGGGATTGCGGCCGCCCGTACGCGATGCTTTCGTCAATAAGGGGATCTTCCTGATGGGCAGAGAACGATGGCGTATTCAACGGGCCGGTGCGCCGCGATGCGATCATCGCTTCGGACTCGCGAGAAGAAAAATTCAGACCGTCATTTACGCTTTCGCGCTCTTCCTCGATTGGCGCATCGTCGCCATAATCGAGTTCGTCGTAATCGCCGCGGCGATTGATAAAGTCCATCAAACGGCTCTTGTAACGGCCCCAGACATAAACGGAAACGATTACGATAAAACCCAGTATCAGCAAAACAATCCGAACAGTATCTCTATCCATTGCTCAACCTTATGACGAAAGTGCTGCCAACTCTACCGCTTCGGCTATATCCACGGCAACAATACGCGATACCCCCGGCTCTTTCATGGTCACGCCGGCAAGATGCCGGGCTATTTCCATGGTAACCTTGTTATGGGATATAAACAGGAATTGTACCTGTTCCGACATCTCTCTGACCAATTGACTGAAACGCCCGACGTTGGCGTCGTCCAGCGGCGCATCGACCTCATCCAGCAGACAAAATGGAGCGGGATTCAGCTCGAAGATCGCAAATACCAGCGCAACGGCGGTCAGCGCCTTTTCCCCTCCTGACAGCAGGTGGATGGAACTGTTGCGCTTTCCCGGCGGACGCGCCATCACGCTGACACCGGTTTCCAGTAAATCCCGTTCGTTCAACTCGAGATAGGCCTGCCCGCCGCCGAACAGCTTGGGGAACATGCGCTGCAAGCCGATATTGATTCGCTCGAAGGTTTCCCTGAACCTCGCGCGGCACTCGCGATCAATTTTTTCCATCGCCTGCTGCAGAGTCGCTTGCGATTCCGCCAGATCCTGATACTGGGCGTCCAATATCCGCATACGCTCCAACTGCTCTTCGTATTCCTCTTTCGCCATCAGGTTAACGGCGCCCAGCGCATTGATTTCCGTGGTCAAATCATTGGCGCGCCGCTGCCACTCGCCTTCGTCCGCGTCTTCCGGCAGCGTCCGCAATATTGCGGGGCCATCGGCTTCCAGCTCGGCAAGCTGCTCATCTACCGTCTGCCGCCTGATTTCGTTGGCCTGCAACTCCAGCTTGGCGGCCTCCAGACGCGCTTTCAATGTTTCCAGCTCGCGACCGCCGCTCATGCGCGCTTCGCTCAGCGCACGGTTGCCGGTCTCGGCTTCCTGCGTTTTCTTGCGAATGTCTCCGAGCTCCAGCTCTATTTCCGCGCGCTGTTCCAGCAACAGATGCAATGCTTGCCGCTCTTCGTCCATAGGGGCATCCATGTCATCCACGCGCCGGATCAATTCCTCCAAACGTGAAGACGCCTGCATATGCTGCGCTTCAACGCGTTCCAGATGTTTGGCGATCAGCACTTCGGACGCCTGTATGCTTTCCCGGCGGCTGGTCAGTTTATGCGCCTGATCCTGCAGCGTTTTCCATCTTGCCGTAGCGGCGCGGGATCTTTCCTCCAACGCACTTACCTTTGCCTGCGCTGTATCGAGCTGCAGCTGGTTATCTTCCCAGGCCTGCTCGAATTGCTCCATAACCAACCCGGACTCTACCCAGGCTTCTTCGGATTGCTGCCGTTCGTGTGCCAGCTCATCCAGCTCGGACTGCACTTGACGCATGCGTTTACGCGCCTCTTCACGGCGCGCGCCGGCGGCGCTAAAACGACTGTTGATTTGCGAAAGTTCGACCATCAAATTGTTGATCTCCGATTGCCGCTGCTCGCGCTCGAATTCCGTCGCGAGCAACGATTCTTCGAGCAGACATGCCTGATCGTTGTCATTTTCAAGTCGAAACGCGCAACCTTCGCGCCGCAGCTTCAACTCACGCAAATCGCGCTCACGCGCCAGAACGCCGGCATGGGCGTCATCAGCCCGCTTCACCAGCAGCCAATTTGGCCCTATCCAATTGCCATCGCGCGTTATTATCGACTCGTGCGACGCCAGCCCCGCGCGCGAAGCCCACGCATCATCCAGGCTGAGCGCGCAATAAACCGTGCCGAGCACCGAATGGAGACGCCAGGGCGAGCGCACAAAATCCACCAGACGAGGCAACGACAAATCAGAAGCGGGCGCTTCACGCGCACTGTCCGATTTATCCGCTTCCAGGAAAGCCACGGATTCCGGACATGTATCCATGGCAACTCCCTGGAAAAGCAGTTGAATATTTTCCACACATAAAGATTCGAGCTGAATGCCCAAAACCGTTTCTATCGCGGACTCCCACCCCGATTCCACCTCCAGCCCTTCGGCCAGACGCACAGGTTCGCCCTCCCACGCCAGACTATCCAGCCAGACATTCAACTTTTCCTTGTCTTTGCCCATGGCATGCTGTTGCAATAATTCCAGCGAACTGATTTTTCCCTGAACTTCATGTAATTCCGCGCGCAATTCATGCAGCGCAGTCTGTTTTTTCTGTAGCGTAGCACGCTCATGCTGCATGCGCTGAGTCAATTCATCATGGCGCAGACTGATTTCTCTTTTTTTTTCTTCTCCTGCGTCCAGCATTTCCTGTAAAGCTTCCATGGCTGCGTCGTTCAGCATCGCCTCCACCTGGTCTTGCTCCTGAAGCAATCGCTCGCTGCGCGCCTGAATATGTTGCTTGCGCTCATGCAACTGCTGCATTCGGGCTCGCTGTAATTCCTTTTGATTTTTCAGCGTCAGCATATTGCCGCGAACCATATCTCTTGCTTCCAGATTCGACAGTAAGGTCTTGTCCAAAGCCAATGCATTTTCCTGCGCGCCGGCTTCATCATCCTGAGTCTGTTCCAGCCTCATCAGTATCAGCCGGTTTTCTTCACGTATTGTTTCGAGTTGCTCGCGATCCTGCGCCAGGTCAACCTGCGCCTGAAGCTGCTCGTCCCGCAAGCGCGCGCACTCGCGCTGCCTTTCATCCTGCGCCTGCCGGGCATGTTTTATCGCTTGCTCCATGCGTCCGCTCTCGGCATTAACTTCGTAAAATGCCGCCTGCCGATCCTGCAGTTTTTTTTGCAGTTGTTCATAAACCGCCTGGGCTATCTGCTGCTCCTCGGCAAGCCGGGTTTCTTCAGCAACCAGTTGCCTGAATTGCTGCTCGCACTGCGCCAATGCCAGCCGGTTTTCTTCGCCCGCCTGCTCATATTTACGCCAGCGCAAGCCCAGCAATTGTTCGCGGTAGCGGCGCTCTTCTTCCTTTAGCGCGATATATTTTTCCGCTTTTTTGGCCTGCCGTTGCAGGCTGCCCAATTGCTTGGCGATTTCTTCGCGCACGTCGTGGAGACGCTCCATGTTTTCCACCGTATGACGCATTCTGATTTCGGTTTCATGCCGACGCTCCTTGTAGCGGGAAATGCCTGCGGCCTCCTCTATCACTGCGCGCATTTCGTCCGGCTTGGCTTCGATCAAGCGTGAAATGGTGCCTTGCTCGATAATGGCATAGCTGCGCGCGCCCAGGCCGGTGCCAAGAAAAATATCGGTAATATCCTTGCGGCGGCAGCGCGTTCCGTTTAAAAAATAGCCGGATTGCCCGTCGCGAGTCACCAGACGCTTAACCGAAATTTCACGATAAGCCGAATACTCGCCCGGCGCGTCGCCTTCCGAGTTGTCGAATACCAGCTCCACTGAAGCCTGGCTGACCGGCTTGCGCGATGTCGACCCGTTGAAAATGACATCGGCCATCGACTCACCGCGCAAGTGCTTCGCCGAACTTTCGCCCATCACCCAGCGCACCGCATCAATGATATTTGACTTCCCGCAGCCGTTCGGCCCGACGATGCCGATCAGGTTTGCCGCCAGCGGTATCGTCGTCGGATCGACGAAGGATTTAAATCCCGCCAGCCTGATTTTATCCAGCCGCATCGAATAACCCGCCTTGCAACGCGCCGGAGTGCTTATGAAAAGCTAACTGCTGCGTTAAAAGCAGCAACAGCAATACCGGAAGCGCTTGCTCGAAATACACGGCGTCAAGACTGCAAACGTTTGCGTAAATCCGTTTGCCACGCGAGAGACAAGGCCGGTATTTTCAATGCGCGTTTGATAATTTCCTGCTGGCGATCGCCCTTGATCAGCGCCAGCATCGCCTCCTTGACGGACAGGCCATGAGGATCGATTACCCGCAGTGCTATGCTGTCACCTGCGGCCGCTACGCCCGGCTCGAGTATGCGTGCGTAAAAACCGGCGCGACCGGAATGCAGAAAACGCGTTACAAACTGCATATCCTGCATTTTAATCCCCAGCTTAAAGCATGGAACGCGCGGCTGCGTCACTTGAACGGTAATACCGCCCACCCTGAAAATATCGCCGATATGCACCGCTTCGTCCGGCATGCCGCTGACGGTAAAGTTTTCGCCAAAAGCGCCGGACGGCAGCGTTCTGCCCAGCTCCTGCTCCCAGACGCGGAAATTTTCCATCGTGTAGAAATAAAGGGCTTTATCAACCCCTCCGTGATTTTCAGGATCGGCCTGACGGTCTCCTTCCAGTCCCAGCAAACCAATGCTGTGAACGCCATCGACCGGATTCTTGAATATCCCGGTCTCGACGTCGCGTTTACCGTACCGTATCGTTTGCAGATGTCCCAGGTTGATTGACAGCAGTTTCAAGGCGCGCCTTTGCTATAGGGGAAAAGGTATAACGGTGTATGGGGGACGGGCCTAATTCCAGCAGTCTGGATTGATGCAGTTCCGTCAAGTATGCCTTATGCCGGGAGAAGACATAACCGGGGTATAATACATCGAGAATAGCCATTTCACTGTCTCTCGCCACTTTTGCCAGTATCGAGGCCGCAGAAATTGCCGCCACAGTCCGGTCGCCGCCAATAACAGATTCGCAAGCGCAGGAAAGGTCCGGGCAATATTTCCCATCAACCAGCACTTTTCCAGGCTTTATCGGCAAGGCTTCATAAGCTCGGCGCATTGCCAGCAGCGATGCATGGAAAATATTGATCCGGTCGATTTCGCTCGCTTCCGCGCGGCCAATAGACCAAGCGCTGGCCTTCAATTTGATTTGCAACGCCAGTTGCTCGCGCCGCGCCGGGGAGAGCGTCTTGGAATCAGCGAGTCCGGGGATGGCTTTTTCAGGATCCAAAATCACCATAGCGGCTACTACCGGCCCAGCCAGACAGCCACGCCCGACCTCATCCGTCCCGGCTACGTCAGTGATCTGCTCTGTCATCCAAGGCCATCGTTCGGGCTGCCACAGGCTGCGTTGATCCGGAAAATCAATCAGCGGATGATGCTGCGCTCGGTATTCTTCAGGAAATCCGCCATTACCGACACGGCCGGCGTTTCCGGGGCCATGTCGTCCAGGCTTTTAATGGCGTCGTCCAAAGTGAGTCCCGACTTGTAAATCAGCTTGTACGCCTTGCGAATAGCGCGCAGCGCATCGGCATCGTAGCCTTTACGCTCCAGCCCGACGCTGTTGATGCCGTGCGGCCGCGTCGGCCGGCCGCCAACCATGACATAAGGCGGTATATCGCGCGAGATTACGCTGCCCATGGCGGAAAAGCTATGTACACCTAACTTGCAGAATTGATGCACCAGAGAAAAACCGCCCAGAATAACATGGTCGGCCATATGCACATGACCCGCCAGCGACGCCGCGTTTGCCATGATGACATGGTTGCCGATGACACAGTCATGCGCGATATGGGTATAGGCCATGAACAGATTGTCGCTGCCGATATGTGTCACGCCCTGATCCTGAACCGTTCCGCGATGTATCGTGCAATATTCGCGTATCACATTGCGTTCGCCGATTTCCAGGCGCGTAACCTCGCCGTGATATTTTTTATCCTGGGGATCCTCGCCCACTGAGGAAAACTGGAAAATCTGATTGTCCTTCCCTATGCGGGTAGGACCTTTCAGAACCACATGCGGCCCTATCCTGGTACCTGCCCCTATTTCAACTCCGGCGCCGACAATGCTGAAAGGACCTATATCGACCCCTTCGTCCACCAACGCCGCCGGATCAATAATCGCACTCGGATGTATCAAGCACTTTGCTCCGCAGCCGCACACATGATTTCAGCGCTTGCAACCAACTCGCCGTCGACGTCGGCCTGACAGGCAAACGCCCAGATATTGCGTTTATGGCGCAAATAACCGACTTCGAGGCGCAATTGATCGCCCGGCACCACAGGACGTTTGAAACGCACCTTGTCCAAGCCGACCAGATAATAGGTTTTTCCTTTCCCCAGCACCTCGGGTGCCGAGTTGCCCGCCAGCAGACCCGTCGCCTGGGCCAAAGCCTCAATGATCAATACACCCGGCATGATCGGCAAACCCGGAAAATGGCCCTGAAAAAAAGGCTCGTTAAAAGTAACGTTTTTGATGGCGAGCAGGCGCTTTCCCGGTTCACACTCAACAACGCGATCGACCAGCAGAAAGGGATACCTGTGCGGAAGATACTCCTTGATTTGTTGAATATCCAAACGTGCTCCTTGATATTTTTAAATGATCTGCAATTCGGCTTCATGGCCTTGCAGATTCAGATGGGGCTCAGGCGCCAATCGTATGAGCCGTGCCCGCGCTCTACCCTTCGTGCACGCAGCTTTCGTAGCACTCTCCCTGAGCCCGCAGTGCCGGTTGCGTATAAAACCGGCACGAAAACCGCTGTACCTTATCAATCCCCGCTATTCTTCTTTGGCCGTTGCTGCTGAACCACCGCTTCTCTTGCTGGATGACCTGGCTGGCGCTCCACCGCCGCTCACCCCGCCGAGGCGGCTTTCGACCTTGCTGGTAAGATCTATGGCCGATGTAGCGTAGAGCACACCATCGCCTACGATAAGATCATAGCCTTCGTCCTTGGCCAGCGACTGCACGGCTTCCATGATCTCTTTCTGCAAACGCCCCAACACTTCATTCTTGCGCAGATTGGCATCCTGCTGGGCTTCATCGAAAGCCCGCCTTAATTCACGATTTTTACTGATGATGTCCTTTTCCAGCTTATCGCGTTCGGATTCGCTCATCACGGAACCGTCTTTCTGCAAACGCTCCTGTAAAGTGATGATTTCCTTTTGTTCGGCTTCGAGTTTTTTACCCCGCTTGCCGAACTCGCCTTCCATATCCTTCATTTCCTTTTTTGCTCTTTCGCCTTGAGGAGACTGCTGCATCAACGCCATGACATTAACGGCGCCTATCTTGAGGTCGGCCGCGAATACGCTGCCGCTCGCCAACAAGCCAATCACAAACAAGGTAAGACTTTTATTAAACATGTTTAATCTCGCTCCAGAAAAAGATCGTTATTCCATAAGAACCGCATTAATACAGCTCCAATTTCACATTATACAAGAACTGCCGCAAAAACTGCCCAACCGTCAGATAAGCGCTGACTTGCCGGAAACCAGCCTATCCCCGCACGGACTTATAGTTTCGAATAGCTACACAACACAAACCTGAGATAAACCCCATACCGGCGGCGATCCTTTCCCCCTCCGAATCAGAATCCCTGACCAAAAGTAAACTGGAAGCGCTGAGTAGTTGAACTCATCACGCAATTCCCGGTCGGGACAACGATGCCTTCTGCATTCGCCTGACAAACCGGGTCGGCGTTCAACGGCTGCGCGATACTGAACGACAGCGCGCCGAATGGAGACAGCCATTTTGCGCCCAAACCTACCGAATATTTCAACTGTTTAAGCGAATAATTCAGCCCATAACTGGTAGGATCGAACACATTACCCGCATCGAAGAACGGACCGAGCCGGATACTCTTGTTGTCCGACATGAACGGCAACGGAAACAACAGCTCGGCATTGAATACCAGTTTTGCGGTGCCGCCGAATGCTCTATCCGTGTAACTTATCGTAGAACCGGAAGGACACTGATCGCCTACCACATTGGTGGCTGTAACCGTGCCGGCGCTATTCGTACAAGTCGTTGTCACCGTTCTGGGGCCGAGAGAACTCGGATAAAAGCCGCGCACGGACTGCGGCCCGCCTGCGTAGAAATTCTGGAAAAACGGCAGTTCCTTGCCATTGTAGCCGTTGGCATAACCGAGATCGGCATTCAGCATCAGCGTCACATCGCTGGCTATCGGAAAATAATGCTGCACTCTGGCGGAAACCTTATAGAAGGGCAAACTGCTGCCCGGTATCGCCGCCTGCAGCGATAGGCGCTGCATGCCTCCGCTAGTGGCGAATACCGAGCGGTTAAGAGTGTCGTGCGCAAAAGAACCGGCCACCAGATAGTTACTGAATGCGTTACAGCTTCCCGCCTGTTGCGTCAGGCTGCCAAGATTGCCGTTATTCAGCCCATTACCATAACTTTTACCGCAGCTATTCAGGTAATTCATGATATTTTCCGAAGTATACTGGTTGGTGGAAAGCGACCAGTACTGAAAATCCGCGTTGCCGCCCGCGCTCATGAATTCGCCCAGCGGTATCCCCATATTGGCGCCCACCGTCAGGTTGGTGCTGCTATAGCTGGCCAATTGCTGATAAGAGATGTTCTGCGTGTTGGTGCTGGTGTACTGCGCATCCCAGCCGGTACTCAAACCGTCCAGCGTCGTGTACGGGTTAAGGTAGCCGATCTTGTAGATGCGATTGTACTGACTGTTGTTGAAATTGAAGCTGACGCGCTTGCCCGAACCGAATATGTTGTCCTGGGTAATACTGGCATTGAAAATGATGCCCTGGTACTGCGAGTAACCCACGCCGGCCATCATGTTGCCGGACGATTTCTCCGTGATCGCGTAATTGACGTCAATTTGATCCGCAGTACCCGGTACGGACGGCGTTTCAACGTTGACATCCTGAAAATAACCCAGACGCGACAGGCGCATCTTGGAACGCTCGATTTTCGTGGTCGAAGCCCAGGCGCCTTCCATCTGGCGCATCTCGCGCCTCAATACTTCGTCACGCGTTTTGGTATTGCCGGTCACATTGATGCGGCGAACGTACACCTGCTTTCCTGGGTCGACAAAAAATGTGATATTGACCGTCCTGGCCGCGTCATCAATATCGGGAACCATATTGACGTTGGCGAAGATATAACCCTCATCGCCCAGGCGATCCGAAACGGCCTTGGATGTCTCTGTCGACAATTTGCGCGAAAAGGTATCTGTCGGGCCGATCTGCACCAGCGGCACCAGTTCTTCGGGAGGCACGATGGTCTTTCCGGTCAGTTTGACTTCCTTGACGGTATAAACTTCGCCTTCCTTGAGGTTGATGTTCAGATAGATTTCCTTCTTGTCCGGTGTAATCGACACCTGGGTCGATTCGATATCGAACTTGATGTAACCGCGATCCAGATAAAAGGAGCGCAAGCGTTCCAGATCGGCGGACAATTTTTGCTTCGAATATTGGTTATCCTTGGTATAAAAGGAAAGCAGATTCCCGGTGCTCAGTTCAAACGTCTTCAGCAATTCGTCGTCGGTAAACGCATTATTGCCGACGAGATTGATTTGACGTATCTTGGCGATCTTTCCTTCCGAAATGCTGATCGTTACCGATACCCTGTTCCGCGACTGTTCCGTCACCTCGGAGTCGATTTTAAGCCCGTATTTGCCGCGGCTGTAATATTGCCTGCGCAGTTCCTGCTCAACCTTGTCCAGGACCTGGCGATCGAAAACGCGCCCCTCGCTGAGCCCTATCCCCTTGAGCCCCTTCATCAGATCTTCGGTGGAAATATCCTTGTTTCCTTCGATCTTTACGCTGGATATCGAAGGCCTTTCCTCGACATGCACCACCAGCACGTCGCCGTCCTGATCAAGACGCACATCCTTGAAAAAACCGGTTTTAAACAAGGCTTTGATCGATTCTGTGGCCTGCCTCTGGGTAAAGGTGTCGCCGACCTTGACAGGCAAATAGTTAAACACCGTACCCGCCGAGATGCGCTCCAGCCCCTCGATACGAATATCTTCAATTACGAAACCGCTTTCTCCACGAACGGAGACGCCTCCAAAAGAGCACAGCAGAAACATCAACAAAACGAAATACGAGCGTAACTTCATTATGAATGAACGACAGAAATCAGAAAGACATTGACGGCCTTCGCGCCGCCAACACTGAATACGGAAAAGCGCACCACGATGCACTGCGACTACTAAACAGCAGGGAAAACACTGTTTTATCGAACAACCGCAGACTCTTCATCCTTATAGCCAACAATACGATGAAGACATACGAATTCACGATTAAACCGGCGCTTTCCGGACGGCATCCCTTATCGAACCCGGCCATCAACTTTCCTGCAGTTCCTGAGCGATCTGTTCGATACTGACATGACGTATGTTTTTCCCGGTCGTGTAGTAGATCACATACTCGCACAAATTGCAGGAACGGTCGCCGATACGCTCCAATGAGCGCGCCGACCACATAATATCCAGACTGGTAGGGATAGACCGCGCATCTTCCATCATATAGGTGATCTGCTGACGCATGATACCTTCATATTGACGATCGATCTGCCGATCATCCTTCACCACCTGTATGGACGCATCCACATCCATGCGGGCGAACGCATCCAGCGCCTTGCGCAGCATGGCGCGCACCGATTCCGCCAGCCTTTCCAGCTCGCTCAACTGATTGCGTTTAGGGAAATGCCCGGCCAAATCAATCGCCTGATAAGCGATGCGCTTGGCTTCATCGCCAATACGCTCAAGATCGGCTATTGCCTTGATAATTCCAACGATCAGTCGCAAATCGCGCGCAGTGGGCTGGCGCAACGCCAATATCTGGGTGCACTCCTCGTCTATCGCCACTTCCAAAGAGTTCACTTTGTAGTCGTCTTCAATGACTTTACGCGCCAGCTCGACGTCGCCGCTGGAAAGCGCCGCCACCGCGGACTCGACCTGCGCTTCCACCAAGCCCCCCAAAGTCATGATGCGCCCGCGGACATCCAGCAACTCATGGTCATATTGCCTGGATATATGCTGCTGAAAAACGTCAGTTTCGCTCATAATTATCAACTTCCTGAGATGCGGCTATCCAAAGTATATGGATCGATTCTACCAACTCATTGCCCCGGTTGAAAGCAAAGCAATCGAAATAACAGCCCCGTCCTGTTAAAATATATCGACTATACTACCCGATGTATGGTTCGCGCGCCTAAAAATTACGCCTGTCAGCCTTAAAATATCGTCTCCGAATGAATCCTTTGCTGGAAAACCTGCAGTCCTATCCGTTTGAAAAACTGGCGGCTCTCAAAGAAGGGTTGCATCCGCCCGCGCACAAACGCCATATCGCGCTATCGATCGGAGAGCCTCAGCACCCGACGCCGCAACTGATACGCGATGCGTTGACCGCGCACATGGACCAACTCAACAGCTATCCGACCACCAGGGGAACGCAGGATCTGCGCCGGCGCGTCGCGCAATGGCTGCAGACGCGTTACCGCCTGCCGCAACAGGCCCTGGACCCGGAGTCGCACATTTTGCCGGTAGCCGGCACGCGCGAAGCGCTGTTTTCGTTCGCACAATGCCTGATCGACGCGACGCGCCCGGCCCTGGTGTTAATGCCCAATCCGTTCTATCAGATTTACGAAGGCGCGGCGCTACTGGCCGGCGCAACGCCTGTTTATCTGAACACCACGGCGGGCAATCAATTTATCCCGAGCTTCGACGAGATAGACGATGCAACCTGGGCGAACTGCCGGTTGCTGTATGTATGTTCGCCAGGCAATCCGACCGGCGCGGTCATGAATGCGGCTACGCATGAAAAACTGATCAATCTGGCCGACCGTTACAACTTCGTGATCGCTTCCGACGAATGCTATTCGGAACTTTATCGCGATGAAAACAACCCTCCGCCCGGCCTGCTGCAATCGGCCTGGGACATGGGAAACAGCACTTTCAAAAATTGCGTGGTTTTTCACAGCCTCTCCAAGCGCTCAAATGCGCCGGGATTGAGATCGGGCTTTGTCGCCGGCGATGCGGCGATATTAAAAAAATACCTGCTCTACCGCACCTATCACGGCTGCGCGCTGTCGCTGCCGGTCCAGGCCGCCAGTGTGGCGGCCTGGTCGGACGAAGCGCACGTCAAGGACAACCGCGCACTGTACAATTTAAAATTCGATCAGGTGCTCGCGGTTCTCGGCAGCGAGCTGGCGCTCGACACCCCCGACGCCGGATTTTACCTTTGGGCAAAAACGCCTGTGCCTGGCGTTGCATTTGCCCGCGGCCTGTTCGAAAAGGAAAATATTACCGTACTTCCCGGCAGCTATCTGTCCCGGCAGCAATCGGGCATGGACCCCGGCCGCGACTACGTGCGCATCGCGCTGGTCGCGCAGCCGGAAAGCTGTCTCGAAGCCGCGCACCGCATTAAATCGTTTATTCACACTCTCTAACCAGGAATTTTGCCCATGTCGCTCGAAGCCACCATCAATCAGGCATTTGAAAACCGCAACGAAATCTCTCCCGCCACGGTCAGCTCCGAAGTGCGCGCCGCGATACATGAAGCTCTGCATCTGCTCGACAGCGGAGAGCGCCGGGTAGCTGAAAAAACATCAGGCGCATGGCTAGTCAACCAGTGGCTGAAAAAAGCGGTATTACTGTCGTTCCGCATCGCCGACAACCGCATCATGGAAGGCGGCGAAACCAAGTACTTCGACAAGGTGGAACCCAAGTTCGGCAGTTACGGCCCGGAAGATTTCCGGCAAACCGGCGCGCGCATCGTACCGCCGGCCGCAGTGCGCAAAGGCGCGTTTATCGGCGCCAATGTGGTGCTGATGCCGTCGTTCGTCAATATCGGAGCTTATGTCGACAGCGGCACCATGGTCGATACCTGGGCAACGGTCGGCTCCTGCGCGCAAATCGGTAAAAATGTGCACCTCTCCGGCGGCGTCGGCATCGGCGGCGTATTGGAACCATTGCAGGCGGGGCCCACCATCATCGAAGACAACTGCTTCATCGGCGCGCGCTCCGAAGTCGTCGAAGGCGTGATCGTAGAAGAAGGATCGGTGATTTCCATGGGTGTTTACATCGGCCAAAGCACCAAAATCTACAATCGCATGACCGGCGAGATCAGCTACGGACGCATCCCGGCCGGCTCTGTCGTCGTTTCCGGCAACCTGCCGGCAAAAGATGGCAGCCACAGCCTGTACTGTGCTGTTATCATTAAACAGGTCGATGAAAAAACCCGTGGAAAGGTAGGCATTAACGAACTACTGCGCGATTGATATTCTTAACCGAAGGCTACGCGCCGGCAAAACGGCGCAGCGGACGCGGGTTAACGCCGCCTCATAATTCATAACTCATAATTCGAGGAATACATCATGATGAAAAAAACTGCATTGTTTATTCTTGGCGCGCTGCTTTCCGGCACCGCGCTCGCCGGCGCCGACCACTATGTGCGCAAGGACGGCAACCACGTCCAGCATCTGAAAATCAGTCAGCAAAAGGGCGAAACCAATGTGCTGGTCGACGTGGACTTCGAACCCGGCGCGAACGAAACCAATGCAAAATCCTGTTCAGCAGAGATTTCCGGTGAGGCGACCGTCGTCAGCGCCACCGAGCTGACGCTGAAAAAACAGGCGCGCGGCGAAGCACATTATTGCGAACTGAAAATCCATCTCAGCCAGGAGAAGGCTGTCATCGAAGAAACCGAAGACTGCATCAAATATTTTGCCGGCGGTATCTGCCGCTTCGACAGCGAAGGCAAGGCGCTGAATAAAATTCAGTAGCGCAGGCCACAACAGGGGCGAGGGTTCAGAACGCGACTGTCCGCGATCAGGCCGTCAATCAATCAAACACATTTAACCCTCACTCTAATCCTCCCCCTCAAGAGCATGGGTATCTACACAAGTCAATAGGTCATTGTTTTTAAGCCTACCTCCCTATGGAAGAAGGGCAGGGGTGAGGATGTAAAGCGCTTGTTGCCTGCGTCAAGGCTTGTGATAGCTCAAACGCTTTTACCCTCACCCTGGCCCAGTGTTTCCGGGCTATCCTGCCCGGAACCCTGCGGGCGAGCCGCGCTCGACCAAATGCGTTCCTGACGTATTTGTCCCACAGGAGAGGGAGCTTGTGTAGATACCTATGCCCAAGGGGAGAGGGTCGGAGCGAAAACAGCAGAATATCCATGCGCACCACACTGACTGGCCTGGCCCGCGCCTACATACGCGCCGGCCTTGAAAAACAGGTTCCCGCAACCGGTCTCGGTATATTTCGCATACTGTTCGGCCTGGTGGTACTGCAGGAAATTTTTTTCCTGATCTATTTCCGTCATTTCATATACGACCCGATCCCTTTCCTGGATCAGGCGTCGCCGGTGGTGCATTTATACCTGGGGTTCTGGGCAATGGCGGCAGGCTGCATCACGTTCGGCTACCATACGCGTATCGCCGCCGTCGCCAACTATCTGTTCTGGGTTACTTTCGTCGGTTTTACCGCAATGTGGCAGGACTTCGACGGCGGTTTCGACCAGTTCATGATCGGCTCCAGCCTGTTTCTGATATTTTTACCGGTAAATCGCGCGCTGTCATTAGACGCGCTCAGGGACAAACTGAAGTTTTCGCGCCCGGGACATGGCTATACGCCGCCGACAGAGGTATCGGTGCTGGCCTACTATCTGCCGCTGGCCGTATTGATGGGCTTCCTGTACTTCGACGCCGCGATACACAAGCTTTCCGCGCCGTTCTGGCTGAACGGCATGGGTTCCTGGCTTCCGCCCACCATGCCGTATTACATGTCGCCGCTCGATATGAGCTGGCTGCTCAACCAGCATAGTGCGGAGAGCATTATCGGCTATACGCTGATCGTGTTCCAATTCGCGTTTCTGCCGCTGTTCTGGTTTAAACGCGCACGAGCGCCATTGCTATTAATCGGCTTGAGCTTTCATACCGGCATCGTGCTGTCGCTGAACATCTATCCGTTCGGGTTTGGCATGCTGGTGCATTACGCGCTGCTGGTCCCGTTCGCCTGGTGGCGCAGCATCCACGCTTTTTTGGCCTTTAAAAACCCGGTTCTGACTGTGTTCTACGACCAGGAGTGTCCGCTTTGTCAACGCACCGTCATAATAATCAATCACTTCGATATACTGGATGCTGTGGACTTCAAGGGGTTACAGGAACATGCGCGCCATTACCCGGCGCTCGACGCCATCCCGGAACAAACGCTGCTCACCGATATCTATGCACTCGACCGGAATAACCGCCTTTATGCCGGAGTAGACACCTATATCGGGATTCTGCTGGCGATGCGCAGCACGGCGCCGTTCGGCGCGGTACTGGGATTGCCGGGCATCCTGCAACTGGCTCGCCTCTTTTATCGGCGTGTTGCCGACAACCGTAGCCGCACCGGCTGCACTGACCTCTGCCTGCCTGCGCTATCCGGCGCAAACGACCCGCCGCCCGTCTCCCAGACCCAGGCGCGCATAGCCGGACGCCTGAGCCGCCTGATGATCGTCGCCTGCCTGTTGCAAATCAACAGCACCCTGCACTTCGGCCTGTTTTACCGTCTCAACGACGGCCATGCGAGCAGCGAAGCGGGGCAAATCGTCGAAGCGGCCAGCAATGCGATTCTGTTGCTGTCGCACAGTTTCACCGGCATCACGCCGCACGCCCTGTATATGCACGACCACTTCCAGGGCTACAACCATATCCTCGGCATCACCTACATCGACGAACAGGGCGCAGAGCGCTGGCTGCCGTTCGTCAACGAAGAAGGACGCATCGTCACGCCGAACTGGGGGCGTATACAATCGATGTGGGCGAACGTGGCGGTCACGCGCCATATCGACCTGAAACGGCTGGAAAAAGGCCTGATGCGCGTAACCGCGTTCTGGGGTACGGAAACCGGCCTGAACCTGGAAAAAACCCGTTTCAAACTCAAGGTCAAGGAAATCCGCGTGCCGATGGACTGGGAATACGATCTGCGCCATTACAATCTGCAGCAACCCTGGACCGATCTCGGCGCCGTTACCTGGAAAAACGGCAGCATGCGGCTCGATATTCCCGATTCGGCTCTGGCGCAACAACTTGGAATTGCCGCGCCGAAATAGCAGCAAACCCGATTTACATGATGACCGGCAAGCCTTTTTTCCTTAACTCGCCGACAATGACAACAACCTGGGCAATGTCGATATCCAGCAAGCGCGCCACATCCGCATCGGAGATAGCCTGCGCATGCCTCTCGTAGCCAAAGTCAGAAAACCGCAACAGCGCCTCGGCGACTACGACGAGCGCAGACAACTTGCCGCGTTTTGAATGCACATCGTGATGGTGACGCACCGCTTCCACTATGTTTTCAGGGATGCCCCATAACTTCAGCACCTCGGCGCCCACTTCTTCATGGGTAATCTCGAATATCTGCAACGACAGCGCTTTTAGATCACCGGTTTCCTTGCTTAATTCCTTAAAGAAATCGGTGCTGGCCGTCGGCTCCAGCGCGTCATAGATAATAAAACCCATGTCGTGCAGCAAGCCTGTCAGCGCAATATCCGCTTCCGTTGGCCGCGCGACAGCAGGCAGGCAGAGCGCTATTTCGCGCATCACCCGGGTTACCTCGGTGTTATGAGCCCATAGCCGGTCACGGTTCAAGCGGTTTTTACCGGTCTGTTTCCCCATGGAAAACAATGCGCTTGCCAATGCAGAGTTGTAAGCCTTGCGCAGACCGATACGCTGAACGGCCTCCTTGACCGAAGTCACCGTATGTCCCGGCACGCCGTAACCAGCGGAATTGGCCATCGCAACTATGCGCGCGGTAGTGACCGGACATTGGCAAATGGCGGGAACCAGCGCATCCTGATCGCGGTCGTTGTCCATATTCAGCGCTAAAATTTTCTGCGCCACCATAGGCAGGGACGGCAGCCTGCCGCTTTTGTAATTCAGCATTTTCCACACTCCTCAGTGGCAGTTTCAGGAAAAATCAGATCCTTGAGACTCGCTCGTTCAGCCATAACAACAACTCTTCCACCGGCATGGGATAAGCTATACCATAACCCTGCGCATGGGTACACCCGATATTAATCAATATTGGAATCAATTCCGGCACCTCGACGCCTTCCGCCACCGTGCTGCGATTAAAGGCTTTCGCCAATGCAATCACGCCCTGCACGATGGCCTGATCGCCGCTATCCTCCAGCAGATTGCGGATAAACGACGCGTCTATTTTCAGCGTATCCGCTGGAAGCCTGCGCAGATAAGCCAGCGAAGAGTAGCCGGTGCCGAAATCGTCCAGCGCAAAATCGACTCCGAGCTTGCGGCACGCCTGTATCGTCTCCGTCGACAGATCGAAATCCTCGAGCGCGGCCGTTTCCAATATCTCGATTTGCAATTTGTCCCTGGGTACGGACGGATACCGGCTCAGCGTCAGCTCCAGACCGGAAACAAAATCTTCGGACTGGAGATGGCGCGCGGAAATATTGATACTGACGCCCAAATCAATACCCGTTTCCTGCCAAACGGCAAGCTGGGCGAGAGCGGCATCGATAACCCATGCCCCCAGGCGAATTTCCAGTTCCGAGTTTTCTATTACCGGTAAAAAATCGGCGGGAAGCAGCAGTCCACGTTCGGGATGCCGCCAGCGGATCAAAGCCTCCACGGCAAGAATGCGACCGGAAGCCAGTTCCATTTTGGGCTGATAGTAAAGTTCGAACTCTCCTTCATTCAAGCCCCGCTCGATCTCGAGTTTAAACTCATAAACACGCCGCAAGCGTTGATCGTGCCCGGCGTCGTAAACCTGGTAGCGGCGCTTTCCGGTTTGTTTTGCGGCGTACATGGCCTGATCGGCATGGCGCAGCAGGGTATCGCCATCCTCGTTATCATGCGGATAGAATGTCACACCGATACTGGCCGACACCGTCATTTCTCGGCCGTCGCGGATCACCGGAGCCGCGACGATCGCCAGCATGCGATCCAGTACCGGAAAATAATCGTGCTCATCGGCCAGATCGCCAAGCAAAATCACGAACTCGTCCCCTCCCAGCCGGGCCAGCGTATCTTCGGCCCGCAGCGCCGCCTGCAACCGGTAGGTCATATCCACCAGCAATTGATCGCCGGCTTCATGACCAAAACGGTCGTTGACCTGCTTGAAGCCGTCAAGGTCGAGATAACATACCGCCAACACCTTGCTGCTGCGCTGCGCGCGCGCGATCGCCTGCTGCAGTCGATCCGTCAGCAGACGCCTGTTCGGTAATGCGGTCAGCGCGTCGTAATTGGCTATCTGGTTCAACTCGGCTTCGTGAGATTTAAGAGCGGTAATATCCGAAAAAACCCCGACATGACGCAACGCCCTGCCCCGCTCATCGCTGATGACCGCGATCGAGAGCAATTCGGCATAAACTTCGCCTGATTTACGACGATTCCATACTTCGCCGCGCCATTCCATTTTCGTTTTAATGGCCTGCCACATGTGTGCATAAAAAACTTTGTCCTGGCGCCCCGAACTTAGAATTTTCGGATTTTTTCCCAGCACCTCATCACGCCGGTAACCGGTAATCCGGCTAAACGCCGGGTTGACCACGACAATGATATTATCTGCGTTGGTAACCAGAATCGCTTCCTGGCAGGTCTCGAATATGCTGGCCAGCAAACGCATGTTTTCCTCCGCGCGCTTGAGATCGGTGATATCGCGCCCGACAGCCAACACGTTACGCTTATTACCGCTTCCCGGCTCGGCTACCGCCTTGATCAGATGCACGCGGGAAGGCAAACCTTGCTCATCAGGGTGAACCAGCTCGAAACTGGCGCTCTCTCCGGTTGCGGCAACCTGCAGGATGGTTTGTTGATAATTGGCATAGATATCGCCAGGCGCCACTTCCTGCGGTATTTTCCCCAGCAACTCATCACGCCGGCGCCCCAAGGTGCGCTCCAGCGCCGGATTGATATAGAGCAGACGCGCATTGCTATCGTGACGGGCGATATTATCCGGCGTATTTTCCGCCAGCGTGCGAAACTCGCGTTCACGCGCCACCATTGCGGCCTCGTTGCGCTTGCGTTCGGTAATATCGTGCCAGATACCGACCAGCAATCGCTGCTCGCCCATATCAAGCATGCGCGCATGGATTTCGATATCAAGCACATCGCCATTCCTGCAACGATGGCGGTTCTCGAACCTGGCACCCCCTTTCGTTTCGTCCAGCCTGTTAACCACCTGCCGCAGCTCCTGCTCGCTCAACTCGGCTTGCGTATCGGCAAGGCGCAGCTTTAAATATTCATCGCGGGTATAACCCAGCTTGGTACACGCCGCGTCGTTGACATCAAGGAAACGCAAAGTCGCCGGATCGATCAGTTCGATACCGCTACCGGCCTGTTCGAAAATAGTGCGGAACAGCTTTTCGCTGCGATACAGTTCGGCGTTTTTTTGTTCGACAAGGGACTCCAGTTCGGCTCGGGTGCGATAGGCATCGCTGACATCCACCACAGTGCCGATAATCGCCGGCCGTCCCTGGTAATCGATCACGCTGCCGTGCACCTCCACCATGATGCGCGCGCCGTCGCGCTTGAGCGCGGAAAAACTGTAGCGTATTGATGTCGATACACCGGCAAGCTGACGCCGGATATTGCCGGCAACCCGGCCTCTATCCTGATCGGCAACCAGATCGAGATAAGGAATGCGATCGATTATCTCTTCCGGCGCATCGTATCCGAACAGCGCGGCAAACCCGCTGTTGACGTAATGAAAAACCTCGTCCTGGATTATGTAATGCCCTACCAGCGACTGTTCGATCAAAGCGCTGAACTTGGTGGACTCCTCCGCCACCTGCCCTTCCAGGCGTTTACGGTAATCGTCCAGCTGCCGCTGCATACGCGCGCGTTCGGTAATGTCGCGCGCAACGCCCAAAACGCCGATCAGGCGTCCGTCGCCGTCGTGCATCGGCGTTTTGACGGTTTCGAACCGGCCATGGTAGCCGTCGCTTGCAAACGTCAAGCTTACTTCCTTGACGGCAGGCGTACCGGAGGCTATTACCCTGACATCGTGCTCGCGGAACGCATCTGCCTGGGATTTATCCAGAAAATCGTAATCGGTCTTGCCGACAATTTCCGCTTCCGGTGCGCCAAGGAAATTTTCGAAACGTTGATTGCAGGCAAGATACGCCCCTGCCTCATTCTTCAGCCAAACCAGATCGGGAATGGTTTTAATCAATGTGCGCAGAAAGGCGGCGTCGGCAATCGACTCGTCCTCCATCAAACCGAGTATCATGGTGCGGGTCAGATCGTGTTCGTCGAGAAACCCGGCCAATTGACCGGCCTGATCGAGTACCACCAGATGGCGCACCCCCGCCTTCAGCATAAGATCGGCGGCTTCATTGATGGTGCTGTCGACAGTGACCGTCAATACCGGCGCGCTCATGACATCCCGCAATACCGCCGTGCCGTTTTCGTGATCATTACAATAAAAACGCACGATATTGCGCTCGGTGACGATACCGACCGGACGATAGCCTTCAACCACCACCACACTGGTATCGTGATGCGACTGCATCATCTCAACGGCGTCGCGCAGACCGGCCTCGGGCGGCAGGCTGCATACCGAACGGCACATGATGGAAGCCACCTGGCGACGCCCGGCCAGCGCCGTGAGATTCATATGCAAACGGAAATCGGTTTCGGTGATAACGCCAAGCAGCGCGCCATCGCCGTCCACGATAACCAGATGCCGTATGCTTTCGCGTAAACAAAGCTGATAGGCGTCCAGACAAGCCATGGCCGGCGGCGCGCAAATTACCGGCGAAGACATGATATTCCGCAACTCCGTTTCACGGGGAGTAGCAGAGTGCATTGCCAGCAGGACATTGCGTTCGGTAACAATACCTTCGGGATATCCTGCGGCATCCAGCACCACGATGGACGATATCTGGCGTTCCGCCATGATACTCGCGGCTTTACCAAGCTGCGCAGTGACCGGGAGACCGGCGACATCGCGCGTAGCGATATCGATTAAACGAACGAACGGCTCGTTAAACCCGTAACGTCCGGCGGGAACAAACTTTTCATGCATACTGAAAAAACGCTGATTATGAAGATGCGTTCCATACCCGCCAACAGGCAAGCAGCAACTGAAAAAAACGCGTGGAAATTTACGAAACGCCAAGGCTGAGCCGTAATTTTCCGGTAGAAAAGGAGTGAAGAAAAAGGCGGGAACAGAGATAACCGTTGCTTTACCAACATCCGCCAAGAGCACCAATACTCAGAATGTCAAATATAAATAATATTTGATATTCATGGGTCATTCAAGCATTAACTGATAAAGATAGAAGGAGTTTCCGACACGGCGACGCACGGCATCTCCATGAACCGGCCTCCACCATGAACATTCATGACGAAACAGAATACCGGCGCCCGAAAAATCTTGACATGAAACGCAAAACGACTACCATAGTAGTCATAAATCAAAACCAAACCCGATTTTATGTCAATAGCTAGCCGTATAAAAAACGCCAGAATGCAGGCAGGCATGAGCCAGCGGGCCTTGGCCAAACGCTCAGGACTGAGCCAGCAACTCATTTCGAAACTGGAAAACGGGCTGGTCGAGTCAACCACAGAAGTATTCAAACTGGCGGAAACCTTGCATGTGGATGCGGTGTGGCTGGCGACAGGCAAAGAAACATCAGCCGGCCCGGATACGCAAAATGCGGCAGCGACCGCGTTTGTTCCCCTCGTTTCCTGGGTAGCCGCAGGCCTGTGGCGAGAAATGGAAAACCACTTGCAACCCGGCAGCCACGAGGAATTGGTGCCGGTCAGTTGCCGCGTCAGCCGCAACGCCTTTGCGCTGCGCGTACAAGGCGACAGCATGGAGCCGGTTTTCCCCAACGGCAGCTACATCATCGTCGATCCGGCGCTGGAAGCGCATCATGGCAGCTATGTCGTGATGCGGATGGACGATGCGGAGCAAGCCACCTTTAAACAGCTTGTTATAGACGGCAGCGAACGCTACCTGAAACCGCTCAATCCCAGATATCCGCTGATGCCGATACGGCAAAGCGTAACCGTATGCGGCGTCGTACGGCAAATGCTGATGAATTTCGACTACAACCAACCACAAAATTAGTCAGAACGCACAACCAACAGGAGATGGCATCATGCTTGAAAAAATCATCATACGACTTGAACAACTGCAAGCTCACCTGAACCGACAAAAAGAACTGCGCCGCCGCGAACAGGCGCGTAAAAACGCAAAAGTGGAAATCAACCGGCTGGCGCGCATGCGGGCGCTCTGAGAAACCGAAACCGGTCTTAATTCTGGCTTGCGCCTCCTAAGACTTGTTCAAAATGCCCGATCCTTCCAGGGATTTCAGCCACCAGCGCATCGATTGCCGCTCGCGTTTTAGTTGGCAAATAATGCGAGCGGGGCCACACAGCGTAGATGTCCGCCGCCTGCATAGTGTCGCAGTCCATCACTATTGCCAGCTCGCCTGCCCGCGCACTGTTCGCCATCAACCAGCACGGCAGCCAGGCCAGCCCCATACCCGCCACGGCGGCATCGGCGATTGCCTGCAAATCGTCGAACACGTAACGGATATCGACCTGGGGCTTGAGCGCCTGACCGCCTGCATCACTTACGCGCCACGGCTGTATACGGCCCGAGCGCCCATAAGCTATGCCGATATGGCCGGACAGCTCATCTAAGCCGGCCGGTTTACCGCATGCGTCCAGGTAACGGGGAGCCGCGCAGATCACCATTCGTTGAGCTGCCAGCCTTCGTGCGGCCAGGGAGCTGCTATCGGGCAGGTTGCCAATGCGCACAGCAAGGTCATACCCCTCCTCAACCAGATCAACCACACGGTCGTTGAACGACATTTCCATCACCAGCCTGGGATAACGGCGTCCCAGCGCGAGCAATACGGGCGCGACGCAATGGCGGCCGAACAGCACCGGCACGCTGATCCGCAAACGCCCCACTGGTTCGCCTTTTCCGCTATCAAGCGCCAATGCGCCTGCATCCAGCTCAGCCAACGCCCGCACGCAACGTTCGTAATACGCCTGTCCTTCATCGGTCAAACTCTGGCTGCGCGTCGTTCTTTGAAACAAACGGACGCCCAGGCGCTGCTCCAGCCGCGAAATACTCTTCCCCACCGCGGAACGGGTTAGCCGCATGCGCTCCGCTGCCAGAGCAAAGCTGCCGGCCTCCGCCGCTTCGACGAAAGCGCTGATACCGTTTAGTCGATTAGTCATTGATTGGTTCCATACACGCTACATACCTGGTAAATAATTCCGCCACCGCCGACCATAAAGCTCCGATATGATAACAGCCAATGTCTATGCAGGACCTGCGACAGCGAAGACCGATGCGTCGCACTCATTGCAGGTACAGATATTTTACTAATCGAACGGGAGATTTAAATGCACGCTTATCAAATCAAGGCAGGACAGCAAATAGCCGGGCTGGAGTTGGCCGAACGTAATGCCGCTGCGCCCGCAGCACGCGAAGTACGCGTACGCATACATGCCGTATCGCTCAATTATCGGGACTTGATGGTCGCGGACGGCAAATACCTCAGCACAGCCGACAAGGCAGTGATTCCTTGCTCCGACGGCGCCGGAGAGGTCATCGCCGTCGGCGAGCAGGTAACGCGCTTCCGCGTCGGCGACCGCGTTGCGGCATCATTTTTCCCGGACTGGATCGAGGGTCCGCCAACCCGGCAAAACACGGCTGGCTCGCTCGGCGCCGCGATAGACGGCATGCTGGCGGAAGAAACCGTACTGCATGAAGATGCGCTGGTTGCGATTCCGGAGTATCTCAGCTATGTTGAAGCCGCCGCCATACCTTGCGCCGGGGTCACTGCGTGGAACGCGCTGTTCGCCGCCGGCGATATCAAACCGGGGGATAGCGTGTTGCTGCTCGGAACCGGCGGCGTATCGATCTGGGCGCTGCAGCTAGCCAGAGCAGCGGGCCTGCAGACCATCATTACGTCCTCCAGCGACGAGAAACTGGACCGAGCCTGCGCCTTGGGCGCTTTCGCAGCAATCAACTACAAGAAAACGCCCGAATGGCATAAGGAGGTTTTACAGCTAACCGCAGGACGCGGTGTCGATCTTGTACTGGAGGTCGGAGGCCAGGACACGCTGAACCGTTCAATTGCGAGCGCCAGAACCGGCGGTACGGTTGCCATTATCGGCGGCGTCAGCGGCTTCGGCGGCGAATTCAATCCTTTCGCGCTAATAGGCGGCGCAAAACACTTGTCCGGCATTTTTGTCGGCAGCCGCAGCATGTTCGAAGATCTCAACAGGTTTCTGGGTATAACGGAAATACACCCGGCCGTGGATCGTATTTTTCCTTTCTCCCAGGCGCGCGAAGCCTACACGCACCTGAAAAATGCGGGCCATTTCGGCAAGGTTGTAATTGAAGTCACCCCATAGACGGAACTGAGCAAATAAACCTTGACCGCAGGAAAAGCAAACCGGCCCGAAGCTGAAGCGCTGATCGCCTTTTCAGCGCTGCAGCTATTCCGAAGCTTGATTGGCAATACCGTGCGGCACATGACCGGTCGCGACATGGCGGCTGGCCGACTCGCAATGCCGGGTCTGGTCGTCGAAGAAAATATCGGCGCCGAAGGCTTGCAGGAACTCTCCCTTGTCCATCCCGCCCAAAAACATCGCTTCGTCGATACGTATATTCCAGGCGCGCAGGGTACGCACCACCCGTTCGTGCGACGGCGCGCCTCTGGCCGTCACCAACGCCGTGCGTATCGGCGCGTTATCCTCCCCGAAACATTGCTGAATATGATGCAGCGCCGCCAGAAAACCCATGAACGGTCCTCCACTGAGCGGACGATGCGCTTCGGCTTTTTCATTGGCGGTAAATGCCTCCAATCCCTGGAATTGAAAAATACGCTCGGCTTCATCTGAAAAAAGCACGGCGTCGCCATCGAACGCAATGCGTAACTGCGGAGAGTTTCCTCTATGACTGCCTGCGGCCGATGTCAGCAAAGTCGCTGCGGCGTAACCGGCGTTAAGGGTTTTTGCAACATCTTCGGCATTCGCGGAAAGAAACAGATGCGCGCCAAACGCGGGGATATAGGAAAAAGGCGGTTCCCCGCTGGTAAACGCCGCGCGCGTAATTCCGAGCTGATGCTGTTGTATGGAATTGAAAACGCGCAGTCCGGTATCGGCGCTGTTCCTGGACAGCAGGATCACTTCGACCAGCGGCTCCAGCGAGGCCTGATTGATGGCCAACAGCTTTTGCACCAGCGGGAAAGCCACACCCGGCTCCAGCGGTTCGTTTTCGTGCTCAACCTGATAGCGGCAAAATGCCTCCTTACCCTCCGTCTCGAATAAACGGTGAGAGTCATCGAGATCGAACAGCGTCCGCGATGAAATCGCAACCACCAGTTTTCGAGAAAAAGTCATGACGCTACCTTTATGGGTGTGAATCCGGCTACAAACTATCGAGCGGACTGCTTACGCCCCTGCCGCCCTTGTTCAATACGTGGGTGTATATCATGGTTGTCGATACATCGCTATGCCCCAATAATTCCTGCACGGTGCGTATATCATAGCCGCTTTCCAGCAGATGCGTGGCAAACGAATGACGGAAGGTATGCGGCGTAGCCGGTTTGGACAGACCGGCGTCGCGTACCGCCTGCTTGACTGCGCGTTGCACGGCCTGCTCCTGCACATGATGGCGGCGAGTTTCCCCACTGCGCGGATCGGTCGAAAAATGACGCGCCGGAAACGCATATTGCCACCCCCATTCCCGGTTTGCGCCGGTGTATTTGCGCGCCAGTGCAAACGGCAGATACACCGTGCCGTATCCCTGCCGGATATCGTCATCGTGCAACCGGTGCACTTTTGCCAGATGCGTCTTCAATGCATCGCATAAAGTCGCCGGCAGCATGGTCACGCGATCTTTCCCGCCCTTGCCGTCACGGATCAAAATTTCGCGCCGTTGAAAATCGATATCCTTCACTCGTAGACGCAGACATTCCATAATGCGCATGCCAGTACCATAAAGCATGCTGGCAATCAGCCAGTAGGTTCCATCCAAACGCGACAGCACAGCCTGAACCTCTTCGCGATTTAATACTACCGGCAAACGCCGGGGCGTTTTGGCGCGCTCCACTTTGTTCAGCCACGGCAGTTCCAGCGCCAAAACCTCCTTGTACAGAAACAGAATCGCGCTTTTTGCCTGATTCTGCGTTGAAGCCGCCACCTTTCCGGCGACCGCCAGATGCGTTAAAAACTGTTCTACATCAACCGCGCCCATCTCGGCGGGATGCCTTTTACCGTGGAACAGGATAAAACGCCTGACCCAGTCGGTATATGCCTGCTCGGTACGTATGCTGTAGTGCTTCAGACGGATTTTATTCCGCACTTGATCCAGCAGTTTTGGCTCTGCAGGCATGGGCGGAATTGACGCATTTTGCATTTCTATTTAGGGTGTGCTAAATTCGGTTAAACCATTGAAGACAGGCATACTTTACATGATAACAGGCGTGATAGACAGTATATTTACGCGTCGGATTGCGTCATA
The DNA here is from genome assembly GCF_009498235.1 of Candidatus Methylospira mobilis. NCBI lineage: Bacteria > Pseudomonadati > Pseudomonadota > Gammaproteobacteria > Methylococcales > Methylococcaceae > Candidatus Methylospira > Candidatus Methylospira mobilis. The sequence continues at coordinate 3,624,594 of NZ_CP044205.1, forward strand.
TCGGCCTGCTACTTTACGTTGGGCGCTAAAACCATGATCTCCGTTGGTCGCCGTATTCAGGAAGCAATCGACCATATGGGTAAAGGCGAAACGATGCTCGCTCTCACCCCTGCATGCATTGCTCTGGACGTCACGTCCCAGCGCCATGCTGGCCTGAAACGATCAAGCCGCTCAAGCTTCAAACGGTTCGTTCAAGACAATTTGTGGTTGATCACCTATGTTGGATTCCCAGGCCTCATGGCTTCAACGGTGCGAGTTCCCTTTGTTCACCCTGACGTTAAGCCAGATGCGGCTGGCTGTGTAGGCATTGAAGACATTATTTACCACGTCATACGATGCTCCCTCATTCACTCCGATGAGAAGGATTCGAAAATCAGATGGAACGACGCCATTGCTCTCGGGCTAGATCAAGAAGGCAATCTTGTTCTGAATAACGGGTTGATTTGGGGGCTTGTGAGCGCCGTTGTCTTCTCACCGACCAACAAAACAGAAACCGTTCCAGACCAGTATTGGCTTCAAGTCGGCATGTTCAGAATGTTCATTTCTGAGTTATGGGGGCGCATTGATCTTGCGAAAAGATTCGTCAAGTTTCACACAGGCGTCGATGTTCCATAACGCGCCCAACCCGGCAGTCAACCGGACCTGCGCAAAAAGCCGCGCAGGCCGGTTACTTCTACGTTAGGCAACGGCTAGTCGCGTGAAATCAATCATTGAATAGGGTAAACTTCTTTTGGGCGATGGAGTAATGGAAACTCACCTTACCGTGAGGTAAGGGTCTAGTAAGGTTCGATTCCTTACCGCCAAAAGGCATTCGCAAAAAGTGCCTTTTGGCGGTGCGGGGTAATTATGGCTACGAGTAATCATAAACTATATCGGTTTCATGTAAAAAATATCCATTCAATTGAAATTGCGCTTAATAACTCAGCATTAGCGGCAAGAAAGGCAATTGCAGAGCAGAATAAGCCCGCGATTGAATCATTCGTTAGCCTTAACTCGTTTCTGCTCGGCGCATGGACTGAAAACCGTCTGCGTAAGTTGCTCCATGAAGAACCGGGCCTTTCTGACGCAGAAAGAGCATTAGTCAAAGCGGAATCATCTCAGCTTGAAAAGTGGAAAAAACTTATTGAGGTAGCATTTCGCAAACACTACACGATCCCTCACGCAGAGCTTAATGAATCAAACCTTCCGTTTACTGCCGCTGCACGCTACAAAGTATTGAATGAAATATTAGGCAATGACTTGAGAAGCGTAATAGAGCTAAGAAATAAACTTGCGCACGGACAATGGTTTTATCCCCTAAATAGTGAAGAAACAGGGGTTGAGGCAGATAAATTTAATCTATTAAGAAAAGAAAACTTACCCTCATTACAGTATAAAAAGTCATTAATAACCAGCTTAACCGATATTATTCATGACTTGGTTGTATCGCCTGCAACCTTTGAACGAGACTTTGACAAGAACTATAAGCGTATTAGCAATACTCGTAACAATTTGAACACGCGCAACTATGAAAATTATTGCGACAAACTAGTCGAAAAGCGGATTAAAGGCGTAGAACTTAGAAAAAGCAGCACAAGCACAAGAAAAATGGCAATAAAAACTCCTTGTTTATTTCTCCTCAAGGAGTTTTTGTTTCGGTTGTTTGGGCGTTAGAAATTATGCTGGCTTTCAAAGTTGCTGGACATTTCGGCCTAACGGAGCGTTCGAGGCGGACGCGCTTGACAACTGGCCTGTAATGGTTTAATGAAGCCGGACACTTCGAAAGGCAGATTTTATACTGTCAGCAGAGGTGAGCATGAAGACAAACGAGAAAAAACACAAGCGCCCCAAATACAGTCTGGAATTTAAGCAAGATGCCGCCCAGCTGGTTCTTGAAAAAGGCTACAGCCTGAACCAGGCTGCGGACCATTTGGGCATATCATTAAGTGCCCTCGGGCGCTGGGTTCGTGCGGAACGCAAGCCTTCCGGCAATGACTCCGCGACGAAAAAGCCAGGCTTGAATCTGGGGGATCACGATGAATTGATTCGCTTGCGCAAGGAAAATGAACAGTTGCGAATGGAGCGCGAGATATTAAAAAAGGCCGCAGTCTTCTTTGCGAAAGAAGCCGAATAAAGTACGGGTTTATTCAGGTGCAACAGAAGACGTATCCAGTGACCGTGCTCTGTCGAGTGATGCAGGTGAGTACCAGTGCGTATTATGAGTGGTTAAAAGCCCGACAGGACAGCGATAAGGATCAACAAGATCAAAAGCTTGCCGAGAAGGCGAGGCAGATTTTCATCGACAATAAACAGTGCTTTGGTTCGCGTCGTTTAGCGGATCGACTGCAAAAACAAGGTTTTGTCGTTGGGCGTTTTAAAACGCGGCGCATCATGCGAGATTTAAACTTGAAGGTGCGCTATCCCAGGCGAGTTAAGGTCACCACCGATAGTAACCATAACGAGGCCATTTCGCCCAACCGCTTGGACCGGCAATTCCAGGTTGGCAAGCCCAATCAAGTATGGACGACAGATATCACCTACGTGTGGACCCTAGAAGGCTGGCTTTATGTCGCGGTGGTCATCGATCTGTTTTCCCGGCAAGTCGTGGGCTGGGCGATTGATGATCACATGCGGGCCTCGCTGTGCGTCAAGGCCTTGCAAATGGCCTTCTGGCGCCGCAAACCGCCACCCGGTCTGTTGCATCACTCGGATCGTGGCAGCCAGTATGCGAGCAGGGAATATCGCCGGCATTTAGACGTGATGAAGATGGAACAGAGTATGAGCCGCAAAGGGAACTGCTGGGACAACTCGCCGACCGAACGTTTTTTTCGCAGCTTGAAGCATGAGCAGCTCAACTACGAAAAATTCAAGACCCAAGCGGCGGCAAAACTGAGTGTGATCGATTATTTGGCTTTTTATAATGGCCTTCGACCACACTCAACATTGGGCTACCAGTCCCCACTCGAATTCGAGCGGGAATTTTATAGAAACGCTGCCTGAACAGGTGTCCGGTTTTTGTTGACCATTACACCATCCGTTCGATAACAACGACCGGACGATCTGCCGCCGTTACCACCGCCTCAGATTGCGGGCGCGCCGCGCGGATATCTCCGCGCCAGGGAGCGGGCAGTTCTTGCAGGCGTTCCTCTCCCAGGCGCTCCGAGGGACGCACTTGCGTGGTGCCATGTATGCGTTCATTGGCTACGTCTTTTAGCCAGCGTCGCACTTCAGCATTGGCAGTGACCACGTCCAGCGTCAGCCCGGACTGCTTGAGCTGTGCCACCAGCGGAACATAAAAAGAGCGGCGCAGATAGCCGTTGAAACGCTCGACTTTACCCTTGGTCCTGGCGCGATAAGGGCGACACAGTTTTATAACGAAACCGCAATGCCGCGCATAATCGAGAAATCCAGCGTGGAAACGATGCTCACCTTCACCCGATGCGTCGCGCTCCAACACCACCGTCTTCATGTTGTCGTAAAGAGCCCGTTGCGGAATACCGCCAAAAGAGTCGAACGCATGGTTATGGCACGCGATCAGCGTCTCCACTTTCATGTCCGTGACGAACTCGACAAAGCTGGCTCGACTGTAGCCCAGCGTTGCGCAGAAGGCGTAGAGCGGGTTACTGCCTTTACGAAATTCGACCCAATCGACCTGCATCTGCTCGCCCGGCACCGTCTCAAAGCGCACCACCGGCTCTGCCGCGCATGTGGGCTTGAGGCTATGCAGGTAGGCACGTAGCTGACTTTGTCCGCCGCTATAACCCAATGCGGCTATCTCTCGATACAACACCGTCGCCGGTATCCAGGCCGGTTGCGCCGCAGCCTGCCGTTCCTGTAAATACGCTTCAAATGGCGAAAGCTTGGTAGGGCGCTGCTTTTTGCGTTCGTATCGGGGCAGGCTATCGCTTGCAAGATGACGGCGTACCGTGTTGACCGCGCATCCGGTCTCTTCGGCAATCTTGCGTAAACTCAAGCCGTGTTTTCTCAATAATTCAATTTCCACATACACCTCGTCAGTGATCACGGCTGCGTTCCAAATGCAGCCGATCTTCTCAATTCGGTGTATCAGTTTTCAATCGGCACGCTGTATCAATTTACATCCGGCAGTGACAAGAAAATCGAAAGCTATCGAAAAAGCGTCCAGATTTTGAGGGGTTCAATAGCAACGAAGAGCGATTTCTGTATGAAGCAAAAGGTACGTGCCGACTCGAAACAGTAATTCCTACCATTGAGAAAGCAATCGGCCAGGTGAAGAACTACCCTGAGCCAGCATTACGAAAAATCGCAATTGCCTCATATTTCTGTAACAATCCGAGGGCGTTTCCCAGCTTCTCATTCTTCGTTGATCCTGAACTCCCAGACATCGTCCCGCCAGATAGAGATCACGCGCAACAGCTGCACCTTGAGAAAGTCCTTGAGTTCGCTGGCTGCAAAAGCTCAGCAAGTTCTTACCTGAAGTATTTGGCAGCTAAGTTCACGCTTGAGAGAAAGATTGCATCTGAGTACCCCGACATGATTGCTCGTTACGCTCCTCCAACTCGTGGGGATAGCAAGATTGAGGCGGCCTTCGATGAATTTAGAGGGAGTTTTGAACGCGAAACAAGTTCGCTAGAGACGGTTTCCGAGGGGAATCGCCGCTACCAAGTACAACGCCGCATCGTCACTATTGAGGACGCGAAGTACGAGTGCGTTGCGGGAATAGATTCCCAAGTCATTGCCGCCATTTCAGAGGACGTCGAGTTTGAAAAGATTGAGTCAGTCAGCTACAGCGAGCCAGATAATGCCTTTAGCCAATTTTCCGACGGCACGATCTTTCGGCTCCGCAGACTTCGCGGCTAACCCATCATTCCACCGGACGCTGCGCGATAAAGCCGCGCAGCGCCGGTGAATTCAAACGTGTGTGCCGTGCATGGCACGAAACTAGTCGGGTGAAAGTCCCGATACCAGGTTTACGCAGAGCCGAAGGTTAGCCAAAGGGCAAGGGCGTCGTCGCGAGGCGGGGTCTGGAGGAAGTCCAAGGCGAAATCGCGGGACGATGAACAAAAACCGGAGATGACGCGTGATACATTCGGGGCAAATGGGCACGTGACCATAAAGCCCTCCATCTGCGATAGGGATGTATTTTGTAAATCCGGCGTCTACGCGAGGAAAGTTTCGTGTCTTACCGCGGGAGGCCTGCCCGGTGTGCGGCAAAGCTGCACTGAGAAACGCGCAAGCGATTCTGACCGCCGGGCAGGAGTCAGCCGAGGGCATAGTAGGCTGGTTGGCCCCAGTCGAAGGCCCGAACGATGAACGACGAGGGTATCGAGATGAAGAACAACGGGATAGCATCTGACAACCGGCCTGAGCCGGGCGCGGCCCAGCCGTGCGATGAACCCGGTGTTGGAGAGTCTGGAATATCCGAGTCCGCAAACCCTGTCGGATTGCTGGAACGCGTGCTTGCACGCGACAACCTGCAGCACGCCCTCAAGCGAGTCCGCCAGAACAAAGGCGCGCCGGGAATCGACGGCATGACCGTCGAAGAACTCCCGGTCTACCTCAAACAGCACTGGCTGGAAATCCGCGCGCAACTGGTAGCAGGCGTGTATCGCCCCAAGCCGGTATTGCGCGTGGAGATACCCAAAGCCGATGGAAAAACCCGACCGCTGGGTATACAACGGCAGTGGACCGCTTTATCCAGCAAGCCATTGCGCAAGTTGTCAGCGCGCAATGGGAACCGCACTTTCACCGTCACAGTTACGGCTTTCGTCCCGAACGCTCGGCCCATCAGGCCGTGCGCGAAATACAGAAGCAAGTCCGCGACAGCTACCGCTGGGTGGTGGACATGGACCTGGAGGCCTTCTTCGACCGCGTCAACCATGACCGGCTGATGAACCGTCTTCAACGTCACGTACCGGATCGAGCGCTGTTGCGCCTGATCAACACCTACCTGAAAGCGGGCGTGCGCATCGACACCCTTACCGTACCGACAACGCAGGGCGTGCCGCAAGGCGGGCCCCTATCGCCGGTACTGGCCAACGTGGTGCTCGATGAACTGGACTGGGAACTGGAGCGCCGCGGCCACCGTTTCGCCCGCTATGCCGATGATTGTAATATCGTCGTCAAAAGTCGGCGAGCCGGTGAACGCCTCATGCTCAGCCTGACGCACTGGATCGACAAAACACTGCGGCTCACAGTGAATGAACGAAAAAGTGCGGTGGACAGGCCATGGAACCGGAAATTTTTAGGGTTTACGCTAAGCCGGGGAGATGCCCGGCTCAAAGTGTCGGAACCGTCACTGGCGAAACTCAAAAACCGGATTCGCGACCTGACGCGTCGAACCCGAGGCCGCCGCTTGATCGACATCATCGCCGAGCTAAGAATCGCCCTGCTTGGTTGGAAAGCGTATTTCGGCATCGCCGAAGTACTGAGCCCTCTGCGGGAGATCGACAAGTGGATACGACGCCGACTGAGATGCTACCAGTGGAAACAATGGGGGAGCGCCGGATATCGGGAGTTGCGCAAACGCGGCGTAACGGTGCGGGAAGCCTGGAATACCAGCAAATCCGCGCACGGACCATGGCGGCCATCGAAAACACCGGCGTTGAATCTTGCGCTGCCGGCGAAAACGTTCAGCAACATGGGGCTGCCATCTTTATGCGTTACGCGCTAAAGCATGGCAGAATTGTCGATCATCGAAACGCCGGATACGTGACCCGTATGTCCGGTGTTGTGGGAGGGAGGGGCCGCGAGGCTTCTTCCTATCCCGATTAGACTTTTGTCCGGCAGTGACGTATAATACTCTCATGCATACAGTTGCCGAAACCGAAATTTTCCGACATTACGCAGCCTCAATCTGGAGGGATGACGAACGCATCAAGTTCATCAACTGGATTGCCGCCAATCATCTATCGGGTGATGTCATTCCCGGCTCCGGCGGTTGCCGCAAAGTGCGCTGGACGCGCTCCGGTATGGGTAAACGTGGCGGGGCGCGAGTGATTTATTTCAACGATAAAGATGGCTGCATCTGGTTGTTAATTGCTTATGCCAAGGCAAAGTTCGACAACTTGCCAACTGAATTTCTTGCCAAACTTAAAATCGAGGTGGAACATGGATAAGGAGCTGGAGCAGTTTCAAAACGATTTGCTGGCGTCTGTCAGACAGATGAAGGCGGGTGAAGCCGCGCGCATAACAAAAATAGATATATCTCCTATCGTTACGGCCCGAAACGCCTTGGGGTTGTCACAATCCAGGTTCGCTGAACTTTTAGGGGTCTCCAAGCGCACCTTGCAAGAGTGGGAACAGGGGAGGCGCACACCAACCGGGGCGGCCAAAACGCTTTTGCGTGTCGTGGAACGGCACCCAGACGTACTTAGGGAGCTTGTAGCGTAGTTTTTTGTATTTTGACTCGTTGCAAAATTCAGCGTTGCTGACTATTGCTGGCCTAACCCCTCATTCCAGCGAACTTCGCTGACGCTCGCTGCTGAATTCAAACGTTATGCCTCATGATTACCTCAGTTGTTCCTGACACTTGGCAGGCACTCCAAACGGAAGTTGGAAAATTGCTTACTGAGCGTGGCTTTGCTGTTGAGGTTGAGAAGACGATGGCTTCCGCTCGCGGCGAAATTGAGATAGACGTCTACGCCGTTGAGAATGTGCGAAGACGCAGATACTCGATTGCATGCGAATGCAAACATTGGCAGCGCCCGATTCCCCAAACCGTGGTGCATGCCTTCCGCACGGTCGTATCCGAGATCGGTGCCAACGTTGGCTACATTATTTCGATGGCAGGCTTCCAGTCCGGTTCTTTCCGCGCTAGGTTCTGTTGACATTAGCACGCGCCACCAGTGAAGCTGGAACCATTTCGAAAATGGCTGACCGACTCGAAATTAGCGCCGAAGACTGGAACGTTATCTATCCCATACTGGTGAAACATCGGCATGTCCGATCGACGTCCGAGGAACAGTGCCGGGCCTTTCTGGTTGCCGTTCTGCAAATTCTTCGATCGGGATCGCAATGGCGTTTGCTGCCGGAAGCGCATGGCAAGTGGAACTCCGTGTTCAAGCGTTTTTCCCGCTGGAGCAAGCATGGGGTTTGGCAGTCGCTGTTCGCCGGATGCATCCATCATCCTGATTTGCAAAGCGTGTTTATCGATTCCACCATCAACCGGGCTCATCCCTGCGCTGGTGGCGCGGCGGGCAGCAATGCCGAGGATGAAGCCTTGGGACGATCGAAGGGCGGCTTTACTACCAGGATTCACGCCATCACCGATGCCTTGGGGAATCCCCTCGAATTCTTACTGACCGGAGGGCAGGCCAGCGACATTGGACAGGCTGAAACCTTGCCGGCGCTGACGCCGGCGGGTGCGCGTGCGTTTGTCGGTGACAAAGGCTATGACAGCGATGCGCTCGTCCAGGCCATCGTAGCGAGAGATATGAAAGCCGTCATTCCTCCGCGCTGCAATCGAAACAAGGTACGCGAGTGCGATTGGTTTATTTACAAAGAACGCCATCTGATTGAATGCTTCTTCAACAAAATCAGACATTACCGACGAATATTTTCGCGTTTTGAAAAAACAGCTCGCAACTACATGGCCTTCCTTCACTTCGTCTCAGCTCTCATTTGGTTGCGGTGATACGTCAACAGAACCTAAGCGTTAACTGGAAACTTTTCCACGCCCATTAGTGGAAACTTTTCGAAGCCGGTTGACAATCAACTTATATTCTCGCCAAGTCGTAGGCTGGTCTATGGCTGAACATATGCGCACTGCGTTGGTCAACGGTGCCTTTTTGATGGCGGCTTGGAAGCGTAAGCCGGAAAAAGGCCTGATCTGGCATACCGACCGCGGCAGTCAATACGCATCGGAAAGTCATCGGATGTTATTGAAGCAATACGGTGTTCGGCAAAGTATGAGCCGTAAGGGGAATTGCCGGGACAATGCCGTTGCGGAAAGTTTTTTTCATACGCTCAAAACAGAGCTGATTTATCAGGAAAACTACAAAACTCGGGAGCAAGCCAAGCATATTTGAATATATTGAAGTCTTTTATAACCGGGAGCGGCTTCATTCGGCCAACGAGTATATGTCGCCAGTGGACTACGAATTGCAGTTTAAAACTGCTTAACTTTGTGTCCGGAAAAGTGTTGACACATCACTCCAGTCTTCGGCGCTAATGTCAAGTCGGTTAGCCATTTTCGAAATGGTTCCAGCTTCACTGATGGCGCGTGCTAATGTCAACAGAATCTACAGCCCGGAACTTAATTTGATCGAAATACTTTGGAAGCATGCCAAATACCATTGGCGTGACTTCACTTCCTGGACGCGAGATACGTTGATTCAGAATGTTCAGGGACTTCTGAATGACTTCGGCACAAAATTCCATATATGTTATACATGATCAATTATCAGCCGCAAATGGACAGGGTTGCCGCCGTCCGATCGTCATGCAGAGTAAAACCGTATCATATTGCGCCCTGCCGCTTTTGCCTGATACATCGCCCGGTCGGCGCGATTGATAATGCTGTCCAGGTCGATGTCCTGATCGTTAAACATCGCTACGCCGATACTGGCGCTGCAATAATGCTCGAGTGCGCTCGTGATACGGTCTTCCCACTCGACATTCAGTACAAATGGCTCGGCCAGCATGGCGCGAATTTTTTCCGCAACCATGCCGGCTTGCGTTGAAGAATCCTCTCGGTATTCTAGCAGCTCCGTAAGTATGACCACGAACTCATCGCCGCCATAGCGCGCCACCGTGTCTATGGCGCGCACGCAACTACTCAAACGATGCGCCGCTTCCACCAATAGTCTATCGCCTGCCGCATGCCCGCATCGATCGTTGAGCGTTTTGAAGTTATCCAGATCCAGAAACAACAGCGCACCGTATCGGCCGCTGCGTTTACTTAAGGAAAGCGCATGGGACAGCCGATCGTATAACAAACGGCGATTGGGTAATTGGGTCAATGCATCGTAGAAAGCCAGTTTGCGTATGATTTCCTCGGACTGCTTGCGCTCGGCGATATCACGCACAACCGCCTGAACAACGGCTTTCCCGTCCAGCTCCATCGCATTCAGCAACACCTCGGCGGGAAATGTTTTATCGCTATCGACCCGCTTATGCATCCATTCGAAACGGACGCTGCCGTTTTTCATCGCCGCGGCGATATGCTGGTTTGCCAGTATCCCGGAATCGGTTCCGCACGGCTGTTCCGGCGAAGACAGATCGGCAAGCTGTTTTGAGTAGAAGTATTCCAGTTCAGTGCCGCCAAACATAGTCAGCGTCGCTTTGTTGCACTTGAAAAAGCCGTTTTCATCCAGCAGCATGACTGCGTCGCTGGTCGAGTCGTAAAGGGTACGGAGCAGGATTTCCGAGCGGCGTAACTCTTCTGCAACCCGCTTGCGCTCGGTAATGTCGCGCGTGATCCCGAGCAGTCCGATCGGGCGCCGTTTTGCATCGCGCATCACGCTGACCGTTGCATCCACCCAGATAATAGAGCCGTCCTTGCATGGCTGCTCCAGCTCCATGGAATGCTGCATGACTTCGCCATAGCGCCAGAGATAGGCGAGCGCCAGATCGACCTGTTTGGCCGATTTCGCGGTAAAGGAAGCCGCTATGGTTTGCCGCAGCGCCTCCTCGACGCCGTAACCGCGCAACCGGGTAATAGATGGGCTGACATAAGTGAAATGCAGAGCCTTGATGTCGAGAATCCAGATTACGTCGTGAGTGTTTTCCGCCAGCAGGCGATAGTGTTCCTCGCTGATATGCAGATGGCGGTTAAGACGAAAAATATAGAACGCCACGCCACCCGCCATCAACGCAAACACCAGCACTCCGCCCAGAGTCGCATAAAGCCAGGTAAAATCGGGCGGCTGGTTCGGGTCGTACAAGAAACCTTTAAAATCAAAATCCGGCCGCATCATCCCCTGTTCCGCGCAGACCTCGGCGATACGGCGCCAGCGTCCGGGGTTCATGTGCCCGATTTCCACCAGCTCCGGCAGCAGCGGAATCATTTTTTCCGCTTCGAAGCGCAGGTGATCGATGCTGTGTTTTTGACCGTAACCGCTGTAAATCAGTTGCACGATCTCTTCGGGGTGCTGCATGGCGTATTCCCAACCTTTCAGGCTGGCGGCCCGAAACGCTTTCACGCGCTCGGGGTGATTCTGTATCTGCGCTTCGGTGGTGAACAAATTATCGCCATAAAAATCGATACCCGCGGCGCGTGGCGAGAATAAATTATAGGCGACGCCCGCTTTTTTCAGGGAGAACGGTTCATCCGTTACATAGACCGACATGGCGTCTGCTTTGCCATGGAGCAGATCGTCGATGTCGAAGCTATGGGGCGCCACAAGATATTTGCCAAAACCCAGTCCTTCGCTTTGCAGATAGGCAATCAGCTCGGCGGAATGAGATTCTATCATCAGTTTTCGCCCGCTCAATTCGTGCAGATTATCGATCCCCGAGTCCTTGCGCGTGAGCAACGCCAAGGGCGAATGCTGAAAAATGACCGCCAGCGCTACAACCGGCTTGCCTTGTCCGCGCAGTAGCAGTAAATCGGTGGTGCCAACGCCAAAATCGGCTTTACCGCTCAATACGTTCTGTATGGGCTCATCGCTGCTCTGCGCTTCCCGGATTTCAACATCCAGCCCGGCTTCGCGGTAAAAGCCTTTTTCCGCTGCCGCGTAATAGCCTGCAAACTGGAACTGGTGCGACCACTTGAGCTGCAAACTTACTTTATCAAGCGCCGTTTCGGCAAGCGCTAATGAGTGGGCGGCGAGTAACACTACTATCACGGCAGCACGGCGTAGCGCTGAGCAACTATTTTGCGTATAAAGAACCTTAAATTTCACCGATATCCTCGTTCCATAGCTCAGGGTAATCACGGAAAACTGCCGAATAGGTCATGGTCAAATCAACTTTCCCATTCGTGATGAGCGACACATCGCTCAAGGCTGTTAGCTCGCTGAAAGAAACTCCGCTTTAGCTAAACATTATCATGTATGGAAATCATATGACTACGCACAAAAATATTAATAAAAGAGTTTTTTTGTGGCTGCTGGCTGTTGCAACAGCATTTCCCGTACCGGGGTTAACGGATGTCCGGGCTCAAGATTTCACGCTTGAGCGTGTGGCGCTGGTTCAGCGCCACGGAGTCCGGACGCCGACCCAGGGCCAGGACAAGCTGGACCAATGGTCTGATCTCCCATGGCCGGACTGGCCGGGAACCGACTGGCCGGCACAGACAGGTATGTTAACTGAGCATGGCCGTTTGACGGTAAATTACATAGCCAAGGCTATGCGGCAGCATTTTATCGCGCACGGACTATTGTCCGAAGAAAAGTGCCCTTCCAGTAAGGATTTGGTAGTCTGGGCCGACGGCAAGGATAAGCGTACGCATGAAAGCGGTCAGGAACTTGCCGACAGCCTGGCTCCCGGTTGCGGCATCCAGGCTGGCTATCTAATCCGCGCCGAAAATGACAAAAGCCCCCCAGACCCGATTTTTAATTCACTGAATAGGCCTTGTTTACTGGATATTTCTGAAGTGCAGGCTGCTTTAAATCAGGCTGCCGGACCTGAGGGCATTACTGATGCCGATAGCAGGCGTGCGCTGACCGCCATTCAAAAAATCTTAGCCCCGAACGCATGCAGCAGAGGGGGTTCGAGCGCTTGTCTGGAAGGAGAATCCACTGTCGAGACGTCAACGACGGACATTAAACTTCAAGGCCCGATGCAGATCGGCAGCGCAGCGTCTGAAATTTTTTTGCTCGAATATGCCGAAGGCATGGCTAGGAAAAAAGTGGCTTGGGGAAAGATACCTGACCTGAATACCCTGAGCAAGCTTATGCCCGTTCAAACACGAGCAAACAAATTGACCCGGCAACTGCCTTATGTAGCTGTGCGGCGTGGTTCCCTGATGGCGCGCTTATTTCTGGATACATTGGATGGAGATGCGAGACCATACGGCCCCGAGATATCGGCGGAGACCAAAATTTTGGCGCTGGCCGGTCACGACACCAACCTGTCCAATATGGCGGGTGTCTTTGGTTTGGACTGGACATTGGAAGAACAGCCGGACGCAACCGCACCGGCAAGCGCATTAACCCTCGAACTCTGGCGCGATAAGGAAACCCGGAAGCGTTATCTTAAAGCAGTCGTCTGGTACGCCACGTTGGAAGAATTACGAAATTTGTCCCCGACTGGCGGACACTCGATATCCATTCCTTTTGCCGATTGCGGAGTCGGCATAAACAACTTATGCCCGTTTGACATATTGAAGGAACAGGTTATGAATAAAACCCCTGCTTCCTGTAAACGCTGACGCGGCGGCAGGACCAGCAATCCGGCTGGAAAAGGCTCTCCTGAGCGTAACCTATGGGTCCAAGGCCGAACGAAAATAATTACTTGCCTATCGCCCTGAGCCTGCCGCAATATTCAGCACGTCATTATTGGTACATTTTTAGTTAATTGGAATGAACGACGCCTCGTCAGATGTGAAAAAGAATATGGTGATTAGCACTAATGTTCACAAGCCATTGATTACTGGTGCAGGGTGGAAATCGGCTTGTCCTTATAATTCCAACGCTTCCATTGGTATCCATACTTAGAGATGCGGCGCGGTGATAGTAGGTCAAGCCTATCTGTTGCCGCCTCTTTCGTCTGGCGCTGCCTCAATAGCTGAACCTTAACCCCGTTTCCCCACCCCCTCATCGAACCCATCGGGCCTATCTCAGGCTATGGGCTCTCGGACAAAACATTACGCTTTCGCCCACGGAAAGCTATGAGTTCCTGTCGGCAGATTAACCAGTCCCAACTGCTCATATAGGTATTGGTCGGGGTAGCGCCTTCCTCCATTGCCATGAACCATGAACCTTGTGCTTCTTGCATTACCACCGGCGGAGCCGTCGTGTGACATGGGTATTTATGGCTCTGTACGCGGGACTAACCGGTCCGAGGCAGAAATAGTTTGCCCAGCCCGTCAGCTTCCGGTTCAGCCTTCCCACAACATACTCGGCATCCATATAGGTTCGGCCATTTGTATTGGTTTTGAACTGAGGCCCTTCCCTCCATCGGCATTACTCGACTTCAAAGGGAGTACGGGCATCCCCGCCACCCCATCACGCCCGGTCTGGCCATCGCGGGCTTCCGGTTAGTCTTGCGCTCAACCGCTTCCCGTGTTGCGTCTGCCTTCCTCTTGTATGCATGCTGTCGCCACTACCCCGGCGGAACTGTTCGGTGCGTATTTCGCTCGCTTCCCTCCCAGTAACAGCCTTCCCCGTCATTCAGGCGAGTCGGCTTCCGCATCGCACTTTTCAAGGCCCGCTCAGCGTTTACTCATGTTACGGCCTACATACTCGCCGAGTTGCTTTATAGAACCCTCTACACCAGAGGCTTCAGCCGCTTCGTTACCTCCACGACTGCTCCAGTTGCTACCGGCCGGAGCCAAAGTTGCCGGGCGGGATTCGCACCTGCTGGAAAACAGCGCCTTTGCACGGCGCGCTGAATTTCGGTGCTAATCACCAGGAATATTGTTTGCCGCTGTAGCGGAACGACCGAAGAACAAATCAGTAAACTGGTCGATCATGGGATCGACGACCTGGAAAGCCTGTCGAGAGCTACCGGCGGTTGTTCGGGATGCGGCGCTTGCGACGCCGACATTATGGCATTGCTGGCCCGCCTATCTCCCTGCAATGCCGGGGGAAACCTGCGGGGGAAAACGGTAAGTTCCGCTTCGTTCTAATTATCCTTCAGGCAAGGCGATACGAATAGGCTGCCTTGCCACGCACCGCGGATTGTCCGCGAACCGACTATCAACCAGAGAGTTGCCAATGCCGCCACCAGTGCCACGCCCATAACCGCTAACGCGGGGATCGGCAACAGGGTGGAAAGCTTTAAGGTCGCAACGGCATAGACGCCCAGCGGGAATGTGTATCCCCACCAGCCAAGGTTAAACGGCAAACCTTCGCGCAGGTAGCGAAGCGTGATGAGTACAGCCAGCGCCGCCCACCACAGACCGTAGCCCCAAAGCAGGATACCTCCGACCAGGCTGCCTCCGCGCATTCCGGGCGCGTAGATTTCAAGACCGTTGGCGCTGAATATCTCAGGCGATGCCGCACCCAGCACCAGCAGACCAAGCGCGCCGGTGCCGATAGGTCCCAGCGCGAGCCAACTGGAAGCAGCCATGCTGGCGGGCGGCAGCTTGTGTATCGCCATGCGCAGCAACAAAATCACCAGTATGCTCATGGCCAAAGGCACAGAGCAAGCCCATAGGGCGTAACTGGCGATCAAAACGGTAAGTTGATGTGTCGTATCAGCCAGATGCGGCGCAAGCAGTCCTCCGCTGACGGCTGCAACTTCGGCAGCTACCACCGGAAGCAGCCAGACTGCTGTCATCTGATCTATGGAATGGCTCTGACGGGTAAACATCATGAAGGGAATCGTAACGCCGCAAATCAGAGCGAGAACCGCATCCAGATACCACAGGCTTTGAGCAATCTCAACAGCGGCATGCCCCCAATGCGGCGGACCGAATACCAGAAATCCGTTGATGATGGTGGCCAGCCCCATGGGTATACAGCCGAAAAACATCGAAACCACGGAATGACCGAATATCCGGCGCGCGCCATCGAAAAAAAAGATCCAGCGCGCGGCGTAAAGCGCCAAAAAAAGACTGAATAGTCCGATATTAAACACCCACAGCCCTTCGGCCAAGCTCATCAGGCCTGGAATACGGATCGGCACGAGCGCCAGAGCAAGCGCCAGGATGCCCGTACCCATCGTTGCCGCAAACCAGTTCGGCGTGAATTGGCGTATGACTTCCCGCGGATGGGAAAGCTGCGAAAACGGCCTGAAGCCGGATGGAATTTGAATGAGATTCCGGTTTACCACTGTAGTGTATCTCCAATGTTTTCTTCAACGAGTCCGCGAGTTTTCTGCTGTCAGGGCATACGCATACCCAATCGGGCATGACGGCATACCAATCCGAGGTCTGGCGAGGGGAAATCCGAAAAAATCAGGGTCCGCAGCTCGGACAAGCCGGGTCGCGCCGTAGCGTCAGGCGATGCCATTCGCTGTTCAGCGCATCGAATATCTGTAGCTTCCCCACCGGGGAGCGCCCTATGTTCAGCAGCCATTTAATTGCTTCCAGCGCCTGCATGCTGCCGACGATGCCGGGCAGCGGTGCGACTATGCCGTTGCGGGCGCAGCTTTCTTCCTGCTCGCCGTTCTTGCTGTAAAGGCAGTTGTAACAAGGGCTATCGTTTAATCCCGGCGTGAATACCGCCAACTGGCCTTCGAAGCGGATTACCGCGCCCGATACCAGCGCCGTGGAGGTCTGGACACAGGCGGCGTTGACGGCAAAGCGCGTGGTAAAGTTATCGGAGCAATCGAGCACGATGTCGGCCAGTTCGACCTGTTCCAGCAGTTCGTCCGGTTCAAAGCGGCGATTCAGGGCGATAATTTGCGTTTCCGGGTTCAACTCATGAAGCTGTTTTTGCGCCGATTCCACTTTGGGCAGACCGATAGCCGCGCTGTTGTGCAAGACTTGCCGTTGCAGGTTGCTTAAATCGACGTTATCGAAATCGTTCAGCGCCAGTTGTCCTACGCCTGCCGCACACAAATACAGTGCTGCCGGAGAGCCGAGACCGCCCAGACCGATAATCAATACGCGGGAATCCAGCAGTTTTTGCTGGCCTGCGATGTCGATTTGCGGCAGCATGATTTGGCGGCTGTAGCGGAGTAGCTGGTTGTCTTCCATAGATGCTGTGTGTTTTCGGCGCTGTAGGAGCGGGCTTCAGCCCGCGATTGGTTTATTAACAGAGTTTATTGGTGGGTGGAACTAATCAAATGCCGCGTCAAACACCAATGCTTCTCTTAATGCGGTCGTGGCATAAGCGCCTGCCGGCAGCGTAAAGCTGACCAGCAACTGTTCGCCGTCCTCGCCGTTGCCACCCAGCTCCCAGCCAAATTCGCCCGGATTAATGCGCAAGGCGCGGCGCGCCATTTCCACGTTGTTACGCTCCAGTCCGCGACAGAGTTCTGCTTCCTGCTCCGCAACCGCAGCTTCCAGTTCACGCGCTTCGGAGCGGGTGGGCAGTTCGCCTGTGCCCCAGAGCGGCCCGCTCGGGTGGATTTGGAAAGCGGCTACGCGCTCCAATATTTCCGGCGTCAGCGCGCCGCAAAAAAAACTGTGCGAATCGGGAAAGGTAAACGCGTCGCCTTCCAGCGCCCGGTTCCAGTTTTGCCGGCGCACGCGCTCGGCCAGAATCAGGTTGAAAATATGGCTGCGCGCGGCGGAGAGATAAATGCCGCGCAGATGGCGGTTGCGCGTGGCCAGGCTGCCGTCGAACAGCGCTTTCGCCTTGTCGATGTTTTGTCCGCCGTGTCCGAAGCGCTGAGGGCCGAAATAGTTCGGTGCGCCGTCGCGCGCTATCTGCCGCAAACGCTGTTCCAGCAGCGCCCGGTCAGCTTCCAGCCGTCGGATGCGCAGGTGAAAGCGGTTGCCTTTGAGCGTTCCCTTTTTCAGTTTGCGATTATGACGGCATGCTTCCAGCACGCGCAGCTCCGGGCTGTTCAGTGCCTGCCAGTCCGGGTCCAGTTTGCCGGGCAGATGCACGCTGAACCATTGGCGGGTGCGCGCATGGCGGTCCTTGAGCCCCGCATAACTGACCGACATCCGTGTAACGCCTGCGAATTCGGCGATGCGCACGGCTACATCATCGGTATTTGCGCCGGTTTTTTCCACATCCAGGAAAACATGCTCGCCCTCGCCCGAGGGAGCAAAGCCGAGTATTTCTTCGACCGCAAAGTCTTCCGGCGTTTGTTTCAATATGCCGCTGCCCGTAGCGCCGCCATAGGCGTAAGGCAGATCAATGCCGGTCACTGCGTTGCAACAGTGTAACCGCCATCGCCGAAATACCCTCTCCGCGTCCCTCGAAGCCCATGCCTTCGGTTGTGGTCGCCTTGACGTTGACGCGATCCACGGCGATGCCGAGGTCGTCGGCGATAAAGACGCGCATTTGTGGTATATGAGCGGCCATGCGCGGAGCCTGAGCGATGATGGTGAGGTCGACATTGGCGACGATATAGCCTTGCTCCGCAATCTTTTTAGCCACTTCACGCAGCAATATGCGGCTGTCGATGCCCTTGTAACGATTGTCGGTATCGGGGAAGTGTTTGCCGATGTCGCCCAGCGCCACCGCACCGAGCAGCGCGTCGCACAGCGCGTGCAATGCGACATCGCCGTCGGAATGCGCGGCCATGCCCAGCGTGAACGGTATGCCGACACCGCCGAGTACGATGTGATCGCCTTCCTTGAATTTGTGGGCGTCGTAGCCCTGGCCTATTCTGAACATTGTTGCTCCAGGTAAAAAGCGGCCAGAGCAAGATCTTCCGGCCGGGTGATTTTGATATTGTCGGCGCGTCCTTCGACAATGGCGGGCTGCAGACCTTGCAATTCCAGCGCGCTGGCTTCGTCGGTGACGGCCATACCGGAGCAGGCGGCCTGCTCCAGCGCATTTTTCAGCGCGTGCAGACGAAACATTTGCGGCGTTTGCGCGCGCCAGATCCGGCTGCGATCCGCCGTGGCGAGGATGTCGCTGCCGCTGACTTCCTTGAGGGTATCGCTGCTGGGCGCGGCGAGTATGCCACCCACCGGGTGGTGGCGCATTTGCTCGATCAAGCGCCGGACATCGGATACGGTGATGCACAAACGCGCCGCGTCGTGCACCAGCACCCAGTCGTCCGCCGTGGCGAAACCGGAAAGATATTGCAGCGCCGAGAGCACGGAGTCCGCTCTTTCCTTTCCACCGTTTACTCTCCGGATACGTGGATGAGCGGTCAGCGCAAGCGTTTCCCAATACTCATCTTCAGGACTCAGCGCCACGATCAGCTGTTCGATTTCGATTACCGCCAGCAGCCGTTCCAGCGTATGCGCCAACACCGGTTTTCCGCGTATGGAAAGATATTGCTTGGGTATCGATGCGCCCATGCGTTTTCCCGCCCCGGCTGCGGGCACTATGCCCCAGAATTTCGGGGTAACGCTGTTATTCATCGCTGATTGTGTAGTTTTCGGAAGCAGCATGGTCTGCCGTTGTTGCGGGCGTTGCCGCTTCGGCACGTTGAGCTGTGTGCCTGGGTTTTGCTTTTGGCGCTACGGGGCGGGCAGCTTTTTTGATTTCAGGCGCACTGTTTTGCGGGACAGCGGTTTCAGGCTCCTGCTGCGGATTTTCCAGCACCTGAATGAAGTGCTCGCCCTCGCGTATCATGCCGAGATCGAAGCGGGCGCGTTCTTCTATGGCATCGGTGCCGCGCTTCAGATCCATGATTTCAGCTTCCAGGGCTGCATTGCGCTCCTTGCGCTCGTGGACGCGCTGGGTGAGCTCATCCGCTCGTTGTTTGAGCTCCTCCAGTTCAAGCAGGTTGCTGTCGCCAAACCAGAGCCGGAACTGGAGTAAAATCAGAACAATAATCAGGAATAGAAGCAGTTTACGCATCGCCGCCCAGGCAGTCAGCCCGCAGTTCTGAGCACGGTTTTCCCCGCATAAACCGCGCGCTCGCCCAATGCTTCTTCAATACGCAACAAGCGGTTGTATTTGGCGACGCGATCGGAACGGCTCAATGAACCGGTCTTGATCTGGCCCACGCCGCTGGCGACCGCCAGATCGGCAATGGTGGTGTCCTCGGTTTCGCCGGAGCGATGCGAAATTATCGCGCCATAACCGGCCGCCCGCGCCATCGCAATTGCCTGCAAGGTTTCGGTCAAGGTGCCGATCTGGTTGACCTTGATCAGGATGGCATTGGCGATGCCCTTGTCTATGCCTTGCTTGAAGATCGCAGTGTTGGTGACGAACAAATCGTCGCCGACCAGCTGGATTTTGCCGCCCAGCTTTTCGGTGTGCGATTTCCAGCCGTCCCAGTCGCCCTCGGCCAGCCCGTCTTCGATGCTGATCAACGGGTATTTATCGACCCAGGCGGAAAGGTAGTCGGTCAGTTCCGCGCTATTAAGCTTGCGATTCTCCGCCGATAACTCGTAGACGCCATCCTTGTAGAATTCGGAGCTGGCGACGTCAAGCGCCAGGAAGATATCCTTGCCCGCAGTGTAGCCTGCGTTGTTTATCGCTTCCAGTATGATGCCGACCGCGGCCTCGTTATTGGGCAGGTTGGGCGCAAAACCGCCTTCATCGCCTACGCCGGTACTGAATCCGCGCTCATGCAGCACTTTTTTCAGATGATGGAAAACTTCGGCGCCGTAACGCAGCGCTTCACGGAAGCTCGGAGCGCCTGCCGGCACGATCATGAACTCCTGGACATCCAGGCTGTTGTCGGCATGCGCGCCGCCATTGATGATGTTCATCATCGGCACCGGCAGCACGAACCGGCCTGAGTCGTTCAGCAATTCATACAGGGGTTTTTTGAGATTATTGGCGGCGGCATGCGCGTTGGCGAGGGAAACCGCCAACAAGGCGTTCGCGCCGAGCTTGCTCTTGTTGTCGGTGCCGTCCAGCTCGATCATACGTTCATCCAGACCCTGCTGATCATGACTGTCGTGGCCGATAAGCCGGGGACGCAGGATATTATGGATATTTTCCACCGCCTTGAGTACGCCTTTACCCAGGAAACGGGTTTTGTCGCCGTCGCGCAGTTCCAAGGCTTCGCGCGTGCCTGTGGATGCGCCTGACGGTACAATCGCACTGCCGATACTGCCGGAATCGAGAACGACGTCTGCTTCTACGGTTGGATTGCCTCTGGAATCGAGCACTTCACGCGCTCTGATGTCTACTATTTTGCTCATTTCTGCACCATGATTTGTGTGTTTGACGAAACGGGAGCGGTTTTCCTACCTTGGTGCGGGAGTGCATTCCGTGCCTCCTCCGTTGATGTTGTTTCGTATTGCAAAACAAAACTATCACACATTACATAAATATAACGTTACATTGTGATTACGACGCTATCGAGCCGGCGGCTTGTTTTTAACAATACGGTCGATGCCAACCAGTAGTTCCAGCAACGCCCGCATCTGACCGAGCGGCCACGAATTGGGTCCGTCGCTCAAGGCTTCTTCCGGCTTCGGATGAGTTTCCATGAACAGCCCGGAAATGCCTACCGCCACCGCAGCTTTCGCCAGCGCGGGGATAAACTCGCGCTGGCCGCCGGATGCCGTGCCTTGCCCGCCGGGGAGCTGCACCGAATGCGTGGCGTCAAAAACGACCGGGCACCCTGTTTCGCGCATAATAACCAGCGAACGCATATCCGAAACCAGGTTGTTATACCCGAAGGAAACGCCGCGTTCGCACACCATGATGTTCGGGTTACCGGTCGCCTGAGCCTTGGCGGCAACATGCTTCATGTCCTGCGGCGCCATGAACTGGCCCTTTTTGATATTGACCGGCTTGCCGGCAGCGGCGACACGCTGTATGAAATCGGTTTGCCGGCACAAAAAAGCCGGCGTTTGCAATACGTCGACCACGGCGGCGACTTCATCCAGCGGCGTATCCTCGTGCACATCGGTCAGTACCGGGACGCCGATTTGCACGCGCACCTTTTCGAGTACTTTCAGTCCCTGCTCCAGACCCGGCCCGCGGTAGCTTAGGTGAGAGGAACGGTTGGCCTTATCGAAAGAAGATTTGTAAATAAAAGGCATGCCGAGCGCGCCGGTTATTTCTTTCAGTTTGCCCGCGGTATCCAGCGCCAGCGCTTCGCTTTCGATCACGCAGGTGCCTGCAATCAGAAACAGGGGTTGATCAGGACCGATTTCGTAACCGCAAAGCTTCATGATGCTGCATGTCCTTTCTTGTAATGATGCGCCGCCTGCACGAAACCGGTAAACAACGGATGTCCGTCGCGCGGACGCGAAGTGAACTCCGGATGGAACTGACAGGCCAGAAACCAGGGATGATCGGCGAGTTCTATCATTTCAACCAGGCTGCCGTCCATGGATTTTCCGGATATGCGCAGTCCCGCCGCTTCCAGCTGTTCCAGGTAACGATTATTGAACTCGTAACGGTGGCGATGGCGTTCGGTAATGTCGGCGGCGTCATAAAGCCGGTGCGCAAGCGTACCCGGAATCAGCGCGCACTGCTGCGCGCCCAGACGCATGGTGCCGCCCAGATCTCCGCCCTCTTCGCGCTGTTCGACCTGGCCGGACGAATCGATCCATTCTGTGATCAACGCGATAACCGGATAAGGCGTATCGGCTACGAACTCGGTGCTGTCCGCTTTTTCGAGACCGGCGACATGGCGGGCAAATTCGATAACCGCTATCTGCATACCCAGGCAGATGCCCAGATAAGGGACGCGGCGTTCGCGCGCAAACTGCGCGGCCGCGATCATGCCTGCGATGCCTCGCTCGCCAAAACCGCCGGGAACCAGGATTGCGTCCACGGTTTCGAGGTTGGCTGTGCCGTGGGCTTCGATTTCTTCCGCTTCGATGTAACGGATATCGACTTGTATGCCGGTGTGTATGCCCGCATGGATCAGCGCTTCGGTCAGCGACTTGTAGGCGTCCGGATGGTCGACATACTTGCCGACCATGGCGATGGTGACAGCGGTGCGCGGCGACGCCAGTTTGTCGATAACCTTGTTCCATTCGCTCAGGTTGGCCGCCGGCGCGTCGAGATGCAATTTTCTGATCACGACTTCATCCAGCCCCTGCTCATGCAGCATTGAGGGTATGCGGTAAATGGAGTCGGCGTCGACGGCGGAAAAAACCGCACTCTCGTGTACGTTGGTGAACAAGGCAATTTTTTTGCGCTCGCCTTGCGGGATGGCACGGTCCGAACGGCAGATCAAAATATCGGGTTGGATGCCGATGGTGCGCAATTCCTTTACCGAGTGCTGCGTAGGCTTGGTTTTCAACTCTCCGGCGCTGGCGATGTACGGTACCAGAGTCAGGTGTATGAACAAGGTATGGTCTTCGCCCAGGTCGACGCGCATTTGCCGGATCGCTTCCAGGAACGGCAGCGATTCTATATCGCCCACGGTACCGCCGATTTCGATCAGCGCGATGTCGTAGCCGTCCCCGCTCAAGCCGATGACGCGCTTGATTTCATCGGTAATATGCGGAATGACTTGCACGGTAGCGCCGAGATACTCGCCTCTGCGTTCCTTGCGGATGACGTTTTCGTAAATCTGCCCGGTGGTGAAGTTGTTGACCTTGCGCATGGTGGTGCGCAGGAAGCGTTCGTAATGCCCCAGATCCAGATCGGTTTCGGCGCCGTCTTCGGTTACGAAGACTTCGCCGTGCTGGTAGGGGCTCATGGTGCCGGGGTCTACATTGATGTAGGGGTCCAGCTTGGTCATGGTTACGCGCAGGCCGCGCGCTTCCAGTATTGCGGCGAGAGACGACGCTGCGATGCCTTTACCGAGCGAGGAAACAACGCCACCGGTGATAAATATGTATTTGGTCATGCGAAAGCTAATAGTTAAGGAATCACCGGATTATTTGGTTCTCATTGGGTAAAACAGCAGTCTTCACGGACGGTTTACAGCATGTTCCCTCAGCGTATCCAGCACAATTTGCGCATGGCCGTTGACGCTGAGTTTGCGCCATTCGGCGATCAGCACGCCATTGGCGTCGATCAGGAAGGTACTGCGCTCTATACCCCGCACCTGTTTACCATACATGTTCTTCATGCGGATAACATCGAACAAGGCGCAAAGCGTTTCCTCCGGATCGGACAGCAGATGGAATGCGAAGTTCTGTTTGCAGCGAAAATTCTGGTGGGATTTCAGGCTATCACGCGAAACGCCCACAATCTCGCAGTTCAACGCCTGAAACTGCGGCAGCAGGGCATTGAAGTCCTGTCCTTCCTGTGTGCAGCCGGGCGTGCTGTCTTTGGGATAAAAGTAGATCACCACTGGATGTCCGCGCAATGATGAAAAGACGAAGGGCGTTTCGTCCGTGGTTGGCGCGGTAAAATCGGCTACGGTTTGTCCTACGACGGGCGTGTTCATAATCGTTAACGTTTGATGGGTTCCAATATTGCGTCGAGGTTTTGTTGATCACAAAACTCGAGAAAATCGTCGCGCAAACTCACAATTTTCAACTGGCTCGGGATGATCACGATCAGATGAGCCAGAAACAGCGGACTGGCGCTGAAAGGGGCGGGATAGCGGCTGGTGCTGACATCGATAACGCGGATATCCCGGTTGAAAAAGAATTCGGCAAGTTCATGTATGTTTTCGAGCTGGTCGCCGGCGACGATATCGACGGCGTAGGGAAGCGCAGCCTGCTCTTCTTCGTTTTTAGGCGTTTCCCTGCCACGCAAATGCTGAATTTTGAGCGGGTAGCGGTTGCCGAAAGCTTCCAGACTGTCTTCCAGCCTGACAATATGGTTCCAGTTGGCCTCGACCATCATATGCGCGGCAAAGTCGTCTTCCAGCTCGGTCATGCGGCTTTCCAGGATCGTGCATTTGCACTCCTTGACCAGACGCGTCAATTCCATGATAAGTTCCGGCCGATTTTCACCGGCTAGCGTAATAACAAGTCGCATCGTACAGAGGTTCTCGCTTTCTTAACGGCCCAAGTCTAGCACAAAAGCCGCTTATGATCTGCCCCATGACAGTTTACGAGCCATTTCCGTCCCATAATTCAAAGCAACCTTATTCTTTCCGGTTGTCAGAAATACAGCTTGCACGGTAACATGGGACTTTATTGTTGGGTGCTGGGGAAAGGCGCATGATACAAGGTAGCATCGTGGCATTGGTTACGCCGATGGACGAAGCGGGCGGGCTGGATTTATCCGCGCTTGACCGGCTGGTCGAGTTTCACATAGAACAGGGTACCGACGCCATCGTTGCCGTGGGAACGACGGGGGAATCAGCAACGCTGGATGAAGACGAACATTGCGCGGTTATCGCTCGAGTAGTGAAACAGGTTGCCGGACGCATTCCGGTGATAGCCGGAACCGGGTCAAATTCGACGCGCGAGGCGGTGAACCTGACCCGGCGCGCCTGGAGCGAAGGAGCCGATGCCTGTTTACTGGTGACACCTTATTACAACAAGCCGACCCAGGAGGGTCTATACCTCCATCACAAGACGATTGCCGAGGCAGTCGACATCCCCCAGATTCTCTACAACGTACCCGGACGAACAGTCTGCGACATGCTGCCGGAAACGGCGGCGCGCCTGTCCTTTGTGCCGAATATTATCGGGATCAAGGAAGCGACCGGAAATCTTGACCGCCTGCATGAAATTCTACGTTTGTCGAAACCCGGCTTTTTACTGTATTCAGGAGACGATGCCAGCGCTTGCGAATTCTGCCTGCAGGGCGGGAAAGGGGTAATTTCGGTGACGGCCAACGTAGCGCCCGGGCTCATGCACAGCATGTGCGCCGCCGCGATATCCGGCGACCGGGAAATCGCGCTTGCTATCGACGGCAAGCTTTCGGGTTTGCATAAGGCTCTGTTTATCGAATCCAATCCGATTCCGGTCAAATGGGCGGCATCTGCAATGGGATACGGAAAAGGGATTCGTTTGCCGCTGACGCGGCTCACCAACGCAAGCGAGCCGGTAATACGCGCGGCGATGCATCAGGCGAACGTGCCGATTTAAGATGGATAATATGAAAGAAGCGGATCAGAAAAGCATGTTTAGAACGATAGTTGCATTGGGCTTCATGGTTGCGTTGACGGGATGTAGTTACATTACCGATCTTTTTCCGGACAAACAGAAAGCATATCGCTACAGCGAGGATATCCCGCCGCTGGAAATTCCGCCGGACCTGACTTCATCCACCATCAAGGGGCTGCCTGGAAACGGTGGAGGCGCACGCGATGCTCTGGCTTCGCAATCGAACGAGCAGATTGCCGACACATCGAATGTCAAATCGTCCGAACTGGCGATGCCCGCCAAGCGAACCAAGGCGATAGTTGCCGTCCTGGCTCAAGGTGATGACGATGTGCCGTTCGTGGATGTCGCCGCGCCGTTTGCCGAAACCTGGAATTTAGTCGGTCGCGCCATGGGACGCCTGGAACTCGAGGTTACCGAACAGAGCCGTAGCGACCGGCAGTATTTCGTCTATTTCGGAGGCGAGAAAAGCGGCAAAACCAATGATGAACAGGGATGGTGGCAATCCTTGCTCGGAGGCGACGATAGCGCGGCGCCCGATGAAAAAGCCGAACAATTCCATGTGAAGCTGGAGCCGAAAGACAGCCACACCCATATCTACGTGCTGGACAACGCAGGCAAACCGGTATTGCAGGGCGCGGGACTCAGACTACTCAAAAAACTGAGCGATACTCTGGACGGTTTCGAAAAACAGGAGTTTATCAAGAGCGCCTTACCGGGTGAGCCGCAATCCGGAGCGACGGTGGTCTCCAGCCTGAAACAAGACGATCGGGGCGCGCCCGTCGTCGACATACAGGCGCCGGCGGCGGAAAGCTGGAATTATGTCGGTCGCGCCTTGAGCCAGATGGAAGTCAAGGTAACCGACAAGAACCGCTCGGGTCAATTGTACTTCGTTGATTACAACGGCAAGGAACAAGAGGGCGGGGCGTGGTCTTCTTTCACGACCGCGCTGGGCGGCTCCAATGAGGCAACGGAATCATTTCATCTGAAGCTGGAGCCGTACGGCGGTCTTACACGCGTTCATGTGCTGGATGCATCCAACAAACCGGTTTCCGATGGTTTGGGGCTTAAATTGATTACACAGCTGCAGCACGGCCTGGACGAGCTCGCGAAACCGGCTTCGAAATGATACTGACAGTCCCCGGAGCCCAGGCCCTTTCCGGCTTTCGTCTCAACAGACTGCTTGACTCGGTTAGCGCTATCGACGGCGGTATTAGCGCCGTTTCCGCGCATTTCGTGCACCTGATCGAATTATCCGGCCAATTAACGGCGCATGAACGCGCCGTGCTGGAGCGAATACTCGATTACGGACGGAATGACAATGAAGCAGCGCCTTTGAACGAGGATAATGCGCCCGGGTATCTGGTTGCGCCGCGCCTGGGTACGCTTTCGCCATGGTCCAGCAAAGCGAGCGAAATCGCGAGACGCTGCGAATTGTTTGCCGTGCAGCGTATCGAGCGCGGTATCGAGTACCGCTTCCGATACTCCGGCAGCGTTGAAGAATTTGACGCGAAAGGCAAAATAGCCGCACTGTTGCATGACCGGATGACCCAGGCCGCCCTGAAGCATGGACAAAGCGATCTCGTCTTCAGCCGTAGGCCCGATGCTCCGCTGTCTACAGTGCCGCTGCTGACCGAGGGACGCGGTGCGCTGGCCAACGCCAACGATACGCTCGGTCTGGCGCTGTCGGACGACGAGCTCGATTATCTCTACGTTAGCTTCAGCGCGCTGGGGCGTGACGCGTCCGATGTTGAATTGATGATGTTCGCACAGGCCAACTCCGAGCACTGCCGGCACAAAATTTTTAACGCGCGCTGGCAGATCGACGATACACCGCAACCGGATACGCTGTTCGGTATGATACGGCATACCAGCGCCTGCAGCCCGCAAGGCATCGTGACGGCCTATAGCGACAACGCCTCGGTTATCGAGGGAGCGGAGACTGAGCTTTTGGTGCGTGAAGCAGAGACGCGCGCGTATGCCTATCAGCGCATGAGCCTGCCTATATTGATGAAGGTGGAAACGCACAACCACCCTACCGCGATATCGCCCTACCCCGGCGCAGCAACGGGCTCCGGCGGGGAGATACGCGATGAAGGCGCCACCGGGCGCGGCTCCTGGAGCAAAGCCGGTTTAACCGGCTTTTCCGTTTCCAGCCTGCGCATACCGGGTTTTATTCAGCCTTGGGAACTGGACTCCGGCAAGCCGGAGCGCATGGTATCCGCGCTGAGCATCATGCTGGAAGGACCATTGGGCGGCGCGGCGTTCAATAATGAATTCGGTCGGCCCAATATTGCCGGTTATTTCCGCAGCTTCGAACAGGAAAGCGGCAGCAGGAACAACCTGCGCGGTTATCATAAACCAATCATGCTGGCCGGCGGCATGGGACATATCCGGCCCGAGCATGTCCGCAAGCGGGTTATTACGCCGGGAACGCCTATCGTCGTGCTGGGTGGTCCGGCCATGCTGATCGGCCTGGGCGGCGGCGCGGCGTCGTCCCAGGCGTCGGGTGCGTGCAGCGAAGACCTCGATTTCGCTTCGGTGCAGCGCGACAACCCGGAAATGGAACGACGCTGCCAGGAAGTCATCAATCAATGCGTAGCGCTGGGCGAAGCCAACCCGATTCTGGCCATACACGATGTCGGCGCGGGCGGATTATCCAATGCCGTTCCGGAAATCATTCACGATGCCGGCCGTGGCGGTCGTTTCGAATTACGCGATGTGCCAACGGCGGAACCGGGTCTGTCGCCGCTGCAGATATGGTGCAATGAGGCTCAGGAACGCTATGTTCTGGCGATAGAACATGCCCGTATCGATTTGTTCAGGCAGTTTTGCGATCGCGAACGTTGCCCTTATGCGGTAATAGGCGAAGCGACCGAAGACGAAAACCTGGTCTTGTCCGACCGGCATTTTGACAATCAGCCGATTGCAATTCCGATGAGCCTGCTGTTCGGCAAACCGCCGAAAATGGAGCGCAAGGCCGAGCATATTGCCCCCGACCTTAAGCCGTTGATCCTGTCCCAGATCGAAATTTCCAAGGCTGCGCACCGTGTCTTGCGCTTTCCGGCGGTTGCCGACAAGAGCTTTCTGATCCACATCGGCGATCGCTCGGTTGGCGGACTGGTCGCGCGCGACCAGCTGGTGGGTCCATGGCAGGTACCGGTTGCCAACGTCGGCGTAACCGCTTCAGGATTTCATGCGCTCACCGGCGAAGCCATGGCCATAGGCGAGCGTACTCCGCTCGCGCTGATCAACGCGCCGGCATCGGGCCGAATGGCCGTAGGCGAGGCCTTGACCAATATTATTTCAGCGTCCATCGATTCATTGAGCGATGTCAAGCTGTCCGCGAACTGGATGGCGGCTGCCGGCAGTCCCGGTGAAGACGCGTTGCTCTACGATACCGTGCGCGCCGTCGGGCTGGAGTTGTGTCCGGCACTGGGGATTGCAATACCGGTCGGCAAGGACTCCTTGTCCATGAAAGCGGTATGGCGGCAGGGAAGCGTGGAAAAAACCATGACATCGCCTTTGTCGCTGATCGTTTCGGCGTTCGCGCCGGTTCTCGATATCACCAGGACGCTGACGCCCGAATTGCGTCTGGACAAGGGCCCCACCCGATTATTGCTGGTCGATCTCGGCCAAGGAAAAAACCGCTTGGGCGGATCGGTGTTGGCGCAGGTATATGGTCAACTGGGCAATGATTGCCCGGATCTGGACGACCCCGCCTTGTTTCGGCAGTTTTTCGCCGCGATGCAGTCGCTCAACGCCCGGAGCTTGCTGCTGGCTTGTCACGACCGCTCGGACGGCGGTTTATGGGCCGCAATATGTGAAATGGCGTTCGCCTCGCATAGCGGTGTAGCGCTGCATCTCGATACTCTGGGAACAAACCCGTTCGCGGCCTTGTTCAACGAGGAGCTGGGGCTGGTATTGCAGGTTGAGCAGGATAACCTGGACAGCGTGCGCGAGTGTTTCGTGCAGCATGGACTGGTCGGCCATGTCCATGATATAGGCGCCCCCATTGAGGACGCGCGCATCGTCGTCTATCGCCAGAATGTGATCTGGTATGCCGAAATTTTAACTTCCCTGCGCCATTCCTGGTCGGAAACCAGTTATCGTATGCGCACGCTCCGAGACAATCCAGAAAGCGCCCGCGTCGAATTCAACGCCGCGCTCGATATGGGCGATCCCGGCCTGCACGCATCTTTGACATTCGACCTGAATGAAGATGTGGCCGCACCGTTTATCGGTCGCGCCCGCCCGGCTGTCGCCATTTTGCGCGAACAGGGTGTGAACGGACACGCTGAAATGGCGGCGGCGTTCGAACGCGCGGGTTTTTTGGCGATCGATGTCCATATGAGCGATCTGGCGGAACGCCGCGTCGACCTGACCGACTTTACCGGTCTGGCCGCTTGCGGCGGTTTTTCCTACGGCGACGTATTGGGCGCAGGTGGAGGCTGGGCCAAATCGATTTTGTTCAATACCTATTTGCGCGAACAGTTTCAGGCATTTTTCGAGCGCTCCGATTCATTCGCGCTCGGCGTTTGCAACGGCTGCCAGATGCTGTCGCAACTGCGCGAGTTGATCCCCGGCGCCGGCGCATGGCCGCTCTTTGCGCGTAATGGCTCGGAACAGTTCGAAGCGCGCGTCAGCCTGGTCGAGGTACAGCCGTCGCCCTCCATTTTCTTTACCGGGATGGAAGGATCGCGCATGCCGGTTGTCGTTTCGCACGGCGAAGGACGCGCAATATTCGATTCCGCGCAAACGGAGGATTACGTTGCGATACGCTATGTCGATCACCTCGGCGCGATTACGGAGCGTTACCCCTACAACCCGAACGGATCGCTGCATGGCGTTACCGCGCTGACGGTGCCGGATGGCCGCTTTACCATCATGATGCCGCACCCCGAGCGTTGTTTCAGAACGGTGCAGAATTCATGGCACCCGCAGGACTGGAAGGAGTACAGTCCATGGATGAGAATATTCAGGAACGCCAGAGTCTGGGTAGGATGATCGGCTAAACGGAGTCTCAGGCGGCGCTGATAATCGATGGCGCCACGGTTCGCTCCATATGGCAGGATAGCTCGTGCAGCGCCTGCCGGTATACCTCGCGCTTGAAATAGACTACATCATTCACGGGCTGCCAGTAGTCTATCCAGCGCCAGGCATCGAATTCCGGTTTTGGCGTGTAATTTAGACAAATATCGGACTCATTGCCCTCCAGAGCAAGGATGAACCAGAGCTGTTTTTGACCGATGCACAGCGGCTGGGAGTTTTTGCGGATAAAACGATCCGGCAGCTCGTAACGCAGCCACTCCTGTGTGCGGCCGATAAGCCTGACATGGTGGCTTTTCAACCCGACCTCTTCGTACAACTCCCTGTACATTGCAGTTTCAGGGTCTTCATCGCACTTGATGCCGCCTTGTGGGAATTGCCATGAGCGCATCCCTGCCCGCCGAGCCCAGAAAACGCGCCCGTCACGATTGCATAGGACAATGCCTACATTGAGGCGATATCCTTCAAGGTCGATCATAGTGATGTTACCAGTCCGAAGGGTGTCCTCGACAACAAAGATTCCGCTCCCCGGCTTCGGTTGCGTCAGCCCGCCCGGTAGCGCCCTCGATTTATAAATTTAGTCTGCCACGCTGCTACGCGCAGTTTTCCCACGATCGATAACCGTCGGCGCATAACCGGATAGACAAACCCGATAGGCCATTGTTCCACAAAACGCGTTTTTGCACCAGAGATTACAGGGCTCCGGATACGCATTAAATGCGGCTGGCTACCCAGTTAAGGTGCGGCTCAGTAAAGAAATTCCGGTAACGCTTCCAAAAGCTACAGGCTTTGGTGCCGGAGTAAGGCTGTCGGCACTGTTTGTGGCCCAGAATGGGCTCAACTCGAAAAGGAAAGAACGGATACGGCGTGGTTTATTGTACAGGACACGCCGGCGTGTCTATGTATATCGACAGGCTCGCTTTTCTTGCGGCCGCTGGTAAGGATATGGTAAAAAATAACATCCCGAATCAGCCATCAAACTCCGTTCGCCCTGCGCCTGTCGAAGGGCATTGCCCTGAATCTATCGGAGGGCCGCTCATGGTTCGACAAGCTCTCCAGCCGCAAGAGCGCTTTCAAATATCATTCCGCCGAGGCAAAGCCACGCGCCGGAGCGTATCCGCCTCCAAACGCAACCGGCGCACAAAGATCACGTTTCTCCACCAGTATCCGCCCACCAGCACCAGGGCCATTCCGCAAGAGGCAAAACTGAAATAGAGCAGATGTTTCACCTGAGCCAGCTCGCGCGCGATATCGTTCCTCGCATCTGGGCTGGTATCGGACAGAACAGCGGTTTGCGGACGAAAACGCGGATGCATCAGGCGCTCCGCATCCATCACATGGCCGCTCCCGCCTGAAGTATAGTTTTCCAGCACATGCAGATCGCGGCTGAGGTCTTCCAGCGCCTGTATTTCCTGACTGCCTACCGTGCCGGCGGCGACAATTTGCTCCAAACGCCGCATTCGTGTTTCCACACTGCCGGATACGGCGGCAGCCATATTCTCCTTGAGGGTATTCAACTGTTTCTGATAACGGCGCAACTTGGCGTTATCGGGCGATTCGTAGGCGGGGGAAACATCCAGCGTCCCGAACAGATGCCGGGCAGTCGCCAGCAATATCAGGCTGGCAAGCAGCAATACGGCAACAGCCAGCAAAGCGCGAAACTCCAATGGGAAAACACGTTGCCGTTCAGTTTCAATGCGAACAAGCTGCCAGTTATTATTATCATGGTGGTGCATATACTCCCCTATCGAAGCCCGGCCGGACTGGTACTGGGTCTTGCAGAAATGCAACTATGACAGATCATGCCTTTGGGGTCAATTAGGACGAATGACTCCGCTCGCACACAAAACGGCATTTAAATAGTATCATGCACACGCAACAGCGCCTTCTCACCAAAACACACAAAACCGGCTACCTCTACAACACCCAGCAATGACCGCCTCACGCTCCTCGCACCCTATTATCAATCCTACCTTACCCGGACAAAGAGGCGATTGCATTGCCTGGAGCGGTCTGCACGGCTGCGGCGACTCTCTCGCCATCGCCAGAGCGGCGCAAAAAAACCGGCAACTCAATATTGTCGTGACTTTCGACATGCCGAACCTGCTGCGTCTGGAGCACGAACTCAAGTTTTTTCTCGACGGCGACTTTCAGGTGCTGCAGTTTCCCGACTGGGAAATTCTGCCTTACGATATTTTTTCGCCGCTCCCGGAAATCGTCTCGCATCGTTTAAAAACACTGGCCTTGCTGCCGGATACGCGACAGGGCGTGCTGGTGGTGACCGCATCGACGCTGATGCAGCGGCTTGCGCCGCGCACGCATATTCTGGCCAACACCTTCACCTTGAAGCGCGGCAGCCGTTTCAGTATCGAAGCGACGCGCCAGACACTGGAAAGCGTCGGTTACCAATGCGTTTCTCAAGTCCTGGAGCACGGCGAATTTGCAGTGCGCGGCGCCATTGTCGATCTGTTTCCGATGGGCAGCACCCTGCCCTACCGCATCGAATTATTCGATGAGGAAGTCGATTCGATACGCAGCTTCGACCCCGAAAATCAACGTTCGCTGGACAAGGTCGAAGCCATCAATCTCTACCCGGCGCGCGAATTTCCCTTCGATGCAACCGCTATCAAATTATTCCGGCAGAACTGGCGCGAGCAGGTTTCCGACAACACCCGCGCTAATACGCTGTACCAGGATGTCAGCAAAAGCATCCTGCCGGGGGGCATAGAATGCTATCTTCCGTTGTTTGTAAGCCATACCGAAACCCTGTTCGATTATCTGCCTGCGCAAACCACTTTTATAATGCATGGCCCGGTGCTGGAAGCGGCCGGCGCTTTTCATGAAGAGGCCCTGCACCGATACCAGCTCCGCAAAACCAATCTCGACCGCCCCGCGCTGCCGGTCGAAAAGCTTTATCTCGATCCCATGCTGCTGGAACAAAAGCTCAGTGAGTTTCAGAAAATTCTGATAGGCGCGGCGCCCCCGGACTCCAATATCCGGCAACAGGTGTTCAACTGCCCGCAGTTGCCCAATGTGACCCTGGATACGCGCCAGAAACTTCCGCTTCACGCGCTGAATGCCTTCCGGGAAAATCAGGCCGACCTGCGCCTGCTGTTTATTGCAGAAACGGCGGGGCATCGCGAAGCATTGCTGGACACCCTGCACAAATACGATCTGCGCCCCGTCGTAATGGAAGGCTGGCGCGCTTTTCTGGAAAGCGACAACAAACTCGCTCTGGTAGTCGCGCCGCTGAGCAACGGTTTGTGGCTGCCCGATGCCGGAATGGCGCTGGTTACCGAGACGCAACTTTCCGGTGAAAAGGCCCAGCAGCGGCGACGGCGTAAAAAAACCCATGAACGCGATCTTGACGCGCTGATGCGCAACCTGGAAGAATTGGAAATAGGTTCTCCGGTGGTGCATCAGGATCATGGAGTGGGACGCTACCTGGGGTTGCAACGGCTTACGGTCGGAGGCATGGAAGGAGAATTCCTCGCGCTCGAATACGCCAATCACGACAAGCTTTACGTGCCGGTTTCGTCGCTGCATTTGATCAACCGCTACAGCGGCGCCGGCGAAGATACCGCGCCGCTGCACCGTCTGGGCAGCGAAACCTGGCAAAAAGCCAAGCGCAAGGCATTCGAGCGCGCGCGCGACGTCGCGGCGGAACTGCTGGATATTTATGCGCGCCGCGCGGCGATGCCAGGTCATGCCTGTAACTGTCTCAGCGACGAGTATCAGGCGTTCGCCGCCAGTTTCCCGTTCGAGGAAACGCCGGACCAGGAAAATGCGATTCTGAGCGTTATCGAAGATATGAGCGCGGCGCGCCCGATGGATCGCGTCATTTGCGGCGATGTCGGCTTCGGCAAAACCGAAGTGGCGATGCGGGCCGCCTTTATCGCCGCCCAGAACAGCCGTCAGGTCGCGGTACTGGTGCCAACCACGCTCCTCGCCCAGCAGCATTACCAGAATTTCCGCGACCGCTTCGCCGATTGGCCGATACGTATCGCCGTGCTGTCGCGCTTTGTCGGAGGCAAGCAGCAGACGCAGCTGCTCGAAGAGCTGGCGGAAGGGCGCATCGATATCATGATCGGCACCCACAAACTACTGCAGAAAGACATTCGCTTCAAAAATCTGGGACTCGCCATCATCGACGAAGAGCACCGCTTCGGCGTCGCACAGAAAGAGCATCTTAAAAAATTGCGCAGCGAACTGGACTTCCTGACCCTCACCGCGACACCGATTCCCCGCACGCTGAATATGGCTTTGGGCGGCTTGCGCGACATTTCCCTGATCGCAACGCCACCCGCCAACCGCCATGCGATCCAAACTTTCGTGCATGAATGGAGCGACAGCCTGATACAGGAAGCGATTACGCGCGAAATCAAGCGCGGTGGTCAGGCTTATTTTCTGCACAATAAAATCGAGACCATGGAAAAAATGGCGCGCGAACTGGGCGCGCTGGTGCCGGAAGCGCGCATTCGCACCGCCCACGGGCAGATGCCGGAACGCGAGCTGGAACAAATCATGCTGGATTTTTATCATCAGCGCTTCAATCTACTGATTTCAACCACGATCATCGAAAGCGGCATCGACGTGCCGAGCGCCAACACCATGCTGATCAACCGCGCCGATCAGCTCGGCCTGGCGCAACTGCATCAGCTGCGCGGGCGCGTCGGCCGCTCGCATCACCGCGCCTACGCCTACCTGATCGTGCCGCCCAAAGCCTTGATTTCTACCGATGCCGCAAAACGGCTGCAGGCGATAGAAAGCTCAGGCGAACTGGGCGCGGGCTTCATGATTTCGACGCACGACATGGAAATACGCGGCTGCGGCGAGTTGCTGGGCGACGAGCAAAGCGGACAAATTCAGGAAATCGGCTTCACGCTGTATTCGGAGCTGCTGGAGCGCGCGGTCAAGGCGCTCAAGTCCGGCAAGCAGCCCGAGCTGGACGCGCCGATGGACGCAGGCCCGGAAATCGATCTGCAATCGCCCGCTTTAATCCCGGACGATTACCTGCCGGACGTGCATACGCGCCTGGTATTGTATAAGCGCATCGCCAGTGCCCGCGACGCCGGCGACCTGCGCGCGCTGCAAATCGAAATGATAGATCGTTTCGGCCTGCTGCCGCCGGCGACCAAAACGCTGTTTGCGGTAACGGAGTTAAAACTGACGGCTGAAAAACTGGGCGTGCGTAAAATAGAAGCCGGAGCGAGCGGCGGACGCATGCTGTTCGGAAGCCAGGCCAACATCGACCCGGTACAAGTTATTTTTCTGATCCAGAATCAATCCAGAATCTACCGCATGGACGGCCCGGATAAAATCCGTTTCCTGCAGGCGTTCGATACGGTCGACGAAAAAATCGCATTTCTGAAAGCCTTGTGTGAAATGCTGTCGCCAAAAGGCAATGGCTGACTGAAGATGCGAACAGTCAAAGCTTCCTTACCAGCTCGCGCGTCGGATCGGAACTGTGAACGGCAAGTATATTGATTCCCGCTTCAAAGAACTCATAACCATTGCTTTCCAGAAAAGCGATAATTTCATCCCTGTTCGACTTGATCGACTCGATCAGCATTTGCGGTCTGTGCTGCGCAATCGCCAGACTGGCCCCTTCCAGCACGTCCTGTTCCATGCCTTCGACGTCTATTTTGATTAAATCGAGCCTGGGAAGATGAAATGAGTCTATGGAAACCACAGGAACTTGATGGCAATGCTCCGGATCATAGCTGACAGGCTGCCCGATAAATTCGTTGTTTTCACGCTGTTTCAGCTCGAGAGAACCGAAACTCGACGGTTTTAAATAATCCGGTTTGGGAATATGCATGGCGCCGACGGCGCTGCCCACGGCGGCATTGATCGCCGTAGCGTTGAAACAGTTATTGATCGCGATATTCCCTGCCAGCGCATAATAAATCCGCTCCTGCGCCTCAATCGCCACGGCCGCGCCCCAGCCATGCATGAACTTGGCCCATTCTATGGTATGCACGCCGATGTTGGCGCCGCAGTCGAATGCAACGACGCCGTCGCCGAAAAACTGCCGCCGGTAATTCAGCAGCGTAAGCGCATCGTTTACCTCCTCCGGATCGAAAAAAGAGGTGCGCATAATCTGGAAACCGACGCCATAGCCGCCGCTATCGTCAATCATCCAGTCATTCCGGTTCACTATCAATGTTCCGTGTCCGGAAGCCGCAAGCACAAAAGCCAAAGGCCGTCTGATCGGATTAATGATCATCCTGCAACGAAGCCAGATCTATGACAAAACGGTATTTTACATCGCCTTTCAACATACGCTGGTAAGCGGTATTGATTTGCTGCATCGGAATCTGCTCGATATCCGAAACTATGCCATGCTCCGCGCAAAAATCCAGCATTTCCTGGGTTTCGCGCAGCCCGCCTATCAGCGAACCCGCCAGGTTGCGGCGCTTGAATATCAGATTGGCGGCATTCGGCGCGGGATGAGGATGATCCGGAACGCCCAGTAGACAAAGCGTACCGTCGCGTTTGAGCAGCGTGAGATAAGGGTCCAGATCATGCGCGGCGGCAACCGTATCGAGTATGAAATCGAAACTGCCGGAATGCCGCGTCATTTCTTCTGCATTTTTTGAAACAACCACCGCATCCGCGCCCAGTCGGCGCGCATCTTCCGATTTGCCGGGCGAAGTCGTGAACAAAACCACCTCGGCGCCAAACGCATGCGCGAACTTGACGCCCATATGCCCCAGACCGCCCAACCCGACCACGCCGACTTTCTGGCTCGGACCGACGCGCCAATGACGCAACGGCGACCAGGTGGTAATGCCCGCGCACAACAACGGCGCCGCCGCCGCAGGATCGAGCCGCTCGGAAATTTTCAGCACGAAACGCTGATCGACGACAACCCGGTTGGAGTAACCGCCATAGGTCATGCCGCCGCTATGGCGGTCATGGCTGTTGTAGGTAAGTACAAGTTGATCGCAATACTGTTCCTGATCATCCACGCATTCTGGACAGGTTCTGCAGGAATCGACCAGACAGCCGACCCCAACCAGATCACCCGGCTTGAATTGTGTTACCGCTCCCCCGATGCCCGCAACCCGCCCGACGATCTCGTGTCCGGGTACCAAGGGAAAATGCGATCCGCCCCATTCGTTACGCACCTGATGCAAATCCGAATGACAGACGCCGCAGTAAAGAATTTCGATATGCACATCTTCGGCAAGCGGCTCGCGGCGCTCGAAGCCGAAAGGACGCAAAGGGGTCGCCGCATCGTAAGCGGCATAGCCGTGGCTTTTTAACATACGAATACTCCAGGAAAAGTTCAGTCGGCCGCGAATGTCGGCCAATCGGTATAACCATGTTCGTCGCCGCCGTACCATAGTGTCTGGGGCGCTTCCGCCAGCAACACATTCCGCTTGAGGCGTTCGACCAGATCCGGATTGGCAATGAACGGGCGTCCGAAGGCAATCAGATCCGCCTGATGTTCACGCCGCGCCGCCAGCGCCAACTCGCGCGTATACAGGTTGTTGGCTATATACGGACCGACAAAATGCGCGCGCAGCGCCTGCAAGTCCACACCTTCCGGAATTTCGCGCGACATGCCTGTGGCCCCTTCCACCATATGCAGATAAGCCAGTCCGAACCAGTTCAGCTTTTCGATCAGGTAGCCATAGGTCGCCATCACATCGCTGTCCAACGGCGTATTGCCGGCATTCGGAGTAACCGGCGACAAACGGATACCGACATGCTGGCCGCCCTCCCATTCATCAACCACGGCTTTCACCACATCGAGCACCAGTCTGGTTCTGTTTTCGTTGCTGCCGCCGTAAGCATCGGTTCGACGGTTGGTCGAATCGCGAATGAACTGCTCCAGCAGATAGCAGTTCGCGGCATGCACTTCCACGCCATCGAATCCGGCCCTGCGCGCACATGCGGCGGCATGACGGTATTGCTCGACGATTTCGGGGATTTCCCCGGTTTCCAGCGCGCGCGGCGTCGGCACCGGCTGCATGCCGATCAGGGTAAAGGTTTCGCCTTCCGCCGCTATGGCAGAGGGCGCAACCGGCAGCGCATTACTCGGCTGCAGGGACGGGTGGGAAAAACGGCCGACGTGCCAGAGCTGGCAGACGATCTTGCCGCCGGCATCATGCACCGCCTCAGTAACCTGACGCCAGCCTTCCACCTGCTGCTCGTTGAAAATACCGGGCGTATAGGCATAACCGCGCGCCTGCCGGGAAATATTGACGGCTTCACTGATAATCAACCCGGTGCTGGAGCGCTGAGCATAATATCGCGCCTGCAGCGCACCCGGCACCCCGTTTTCGCCCACGCGCGCGCGCGTCAGCGGAGCCATGACGATGCGATTCTGTAAAACCCACGCGCCTACCGCGACAGGATCGAACAGGTCGGTTTCTTTATTTTCGGCTTGCGTCATATGGATGTTCTCTTAAAAAATTTATGGAGAGTTCATTGCCGATGCTCGGTGAACGTAGCCTGCTTGATGGATTACTCCCTATGTACAGTAGGATTCAAGTATAGATGTTCGTTTTAATTTATACCAGCAACGCTCCCATGCAGGCCACACTTCAGCATCCCCCTGATCAACCCCGGCGGACGA
Organism: Candidatus Methylospira mobilis; assembly: GCF_009498235.1. NCBI lineage: Bacteria > Pseudomonadati > Pseudomonadota > Gammaproteobacteria > Methylococcales > Methylococcaceae > Candidatus Methylospira > Candidatus Methylospira mobilis. The sequence goes on from NZ_CP044205.1 coordinate 3,663,752, forward strand.
CGCTCAGCGCATAATGATAGCAGCCGGATTTTCCGGCCCCGGATAACCCTGCGGGCGTTCCCGGCTACATGTTCCGCGCATCGCGCAGATGAATCGCTTCATCGACGAAATCGAAGCGCTGGAAGCGAAGAAGACCGAGCTGGAAAGCCGGATCAAGGCCACATCGACATTGCGGCCGTTGAGCGCACGGAGATGCGCGCGGATAACACAGCAGGAGATTCTATTGGAGTATCGGATTCCACCATTATATCGACACCGCCGCCTTTTGCCCCGTCATCCAGGCGCGATCCGAAGACGCGTATGCGCGCACCCGATCCGGCAACCGAATGGACTACATCGTTTAGGGCGGCTATATCACGGGGTGAGGGTCGCATGTTTTGTGTTTTCAGCGTAATGGTTCAGGGAAGAGGCAGCGATTACGCCGGTCAGTTATCGGTTATTCTGCCTGGTCGGGGATTGTAAAATATAGACACTTTACTTACTCGACTACTCTGGGTCTCCCACCTACAGCGTCTAGCGCCTCGTGTAAAGTCGAAAAAATAGAGTCCTTACCGATTACCCCGGTAATACGATGCCTGTTCATGTCCTCGCGCAGGTATGCGCTGACCCGCCCGAACACCAGTTTGATGTTGCTACGCTGCAAATCGCAACACAGTTCGCGCAAGGATCGCGCTGCTGAATAATCCATATCGGTCATCGCCCCGGCATCGATCAGCAACCAGCGTACCGGCGTCGGCGCATGGTCTATCAGCAAGCGCACCTCGTCGCAAAAGCAGCCTTCGTTGGCGTAAAACAAATCCGCTCCGAACCGGTAGACGACCAGCCCCGGTTTGGTCTCGACCCCGGCGGCGACAGGCGCAGGCAACCACCGCCCGGTCTCATCGGGCGTCAATACTGAAGTATGCGGACGATAACTGTGACGCACATGCCGCAACAACGATAAGGTAACCGCCAGCAGGATGCCTTGTTCCAACCCCACCAGCGCCACGGTCGCCGCCGTGACGATAGCGAGCATGAACTCGCCCCGACTCTCGCGCCGTATGTCCGCCAGGCTTTTAAAATCGATAAGTCCTATGGCGATAACGAAGACGATGCCGGCGAGCACGCTGCGTGGCAGATACTCCAGCGGTTTGGTAAATAACAACAGCACCAGCAATACCACGCCTGCGAACACCAGCTGCGAAAACTGACTGCGGCTGCCCACCGAGTCGGCCATCGCGGTCTGGGTGGGACTGCCATTCACCACGAAAGCGCCGGACAACGCGGCGGCGGCATTCGCTGCCGACAAACCGAGTATGTCGGCATTCTCATCCAGGCGTTCGTGATGCCGTACAGCAAAGACGCGGGAGGTAGCCGCACTTTGAGCGATAATAATCACAAAGCAGGATAATGCGACCGGAATTAATTTAAGCGTATCGTCCCAGCTCACCGCCGGAAAACCGAGTGTCGGCAAACCACCGGGTATGGGGCCGATGACGGCAATACCATGACCGGCAAAATCGTATGCATAACTGGCGGCGATGCCGGTCAACACCGCAAACAATGGGATAGGCAGCTTGGGCAGAAAGTGCCGGAAGACCAATATGAAGCTCACCACCAGCAGCGATACCGCCAGCGTGGGCAGATTTACCGCAGCCAGCGCGCCGGCAAGCTGTTGTAGTTGATCGACGGTTTTATGCGCGCTGACCTGAATGCCGGACATTTCCCCCAGCATGGCGATGCCGATCTGCAATCCGACGCCGGTCAAAAACCCTACCAGCACCGTACGCGAAAGAAAATCGGCGAAGAAGCCGAGTTTGAAAATCCGCGCCAGCAACAGCAACGCGGCGGTAAGCAGCGCGACCATGCCCACCAAAGCCATGTATTTTCCGTCCGCCTGCGCCGCCATGCCGGACAATCCGCTGGAGAAAATGGCCGCAGTAGCCGAGTCCGCCGCTACCACCAGATGACGCGATGAACCGAAAACTGCAAACATCAGCAGCGGCAGCAACGCAGTGTATAGCCCGGTTACCGCCGGCGTGCCGGCAATGCGGGTATAACCGAGCAACTGCGGAATATTCATCGAAGCCAAAGCCAATCCGGCAATGGCGTCGCGCATCGCTCCGTCACGGCTTAAAGGTCTCAGGCCTGCGAAGACATTCGATTTTATCGACATTATTAAGGAGCGCGGGAATATCATCTGAGCTTGCACGCTAAAAACAAAACGGCCATGTTGCTTTTCTCCTGGTGTTGAGTGCTGGAAGTTGCTGCTGCGTTTAAGACAGTCAAGTATAGTGAAAATTCCGTGCCTGGGGGACAGGCCGCAAGCCCCTCTGGCCAATTGCTCGGTAACACTCTCACGGTCTATGCCCAAACCGATGCGGATTCTCGCGCTCTTCTACGTTAATATAATGGGATGCGCCTGATGCGCTATTTCAATCCGCCCTTTATAACCGTACCGGGAAGCCATGCGTATATCAGCCGGAATTTTCTGCATCATCACGTCGACCGCACTCGTACTTGGACTATCGGCTGCTCGTGTCCAAGCCGCCGATAACCCACCCGCATGCCGGGAAAATGGCGCTGTGCATATCTGGACGTCGCCGCTGCAGCCGGAAGCGGGAAAACCGCTACGCGTCATGGCTGTCTCCTCCGAGGAAACAATAGCCGCTCTTGTTTCGGCCGAAGCAGACGGACAGCGGCAGACTCTCGATCCGATTACCCGCGGCGGGCCGCCCTGGAGTTTATCGGCAACCATAGCCCGGCTTCCCTCCGGCGGGCTGCAACTGGAGGTGCTGAGGCAAAACGGCTCGGTAGCCGCCTGCCGGACAGTGCAGCCTCAACGGGAAGCGACGGTAGCCGAGGTATTGGACAACCATGGAATAGGGCAGGACTGGAATGCCGATACCGAAGCCTTTTATTCGGCCTGGATCGAACAACTGTTCGATGCGCCCGCAGACGAAAACATTAACTACCCTTCGCTGGAACCTGTGCTGCGTAATGCCGATAAAAACTTTCTTTACAACTACTTTGGCGTTGCGGAAGATCGCAGTCTACCGGCAACGCCGGATTGCGCCGACCTGCCCTATTATTTACGCGCCTATTTTGCATGGAAAACGGGCCTACCGGTCAACTATCGCGTGTGCAGCCGCGGCAGCTCGAATTCGCCGCCGCGCTGCGGAAGCGCGGTCACGCGACAGGAATTCAGCCACGGCAATGTCTCGCAATCGACGTTCAGAGGGTTGATAAACACATTGCAGAACGCCGTCCATTCCGGTAGCGCGCGCACCGGTCTGAACGACAACGCCACCGACTTCTATCCGGTCGGGTTGACACGCGCCGCGCTCAAACCCGGCACGGTTTACGCCGACCCATACGGCCATGTGCTGATGCTGGTCAAATGGGTGCCGCAGACGGCGACAGCCCCGGGCCTGCTGTTGGCGGTCGACGCGCAGCCCGATAACTCGGTCAGCCGCAAGCGCTTCTGGGAAGGCACTTTTTTGTTTGCGGACGATGTCGCCAGCGCCGGGCCAGGATTCAAGGCCTTCCGCCCATTGCGCCTGAGTCCGTCCGGACGCCTGGGTCTGGCGAACAACGAGGAATTGGCCGATGCGCAGACCGGCCTTCCGGCATTTTCAACGGAACAGGGCGAGTTGAGCCCCGAAGCCTTCTACGCCAGCCTGGGCAAACTCATCAATCCGCAAGGACTCGAGCCGAAGCATGCTTATGAAGCCACGCTGGATTCCTTGCTGGAGCAACTGGAAACGCGCGTCGCCTCGGTGGAAAACGGCGTGGACTACTTTCGTAAACACGCAGGAGTTATTCCCATGCCCGACGGCGCGGCGCTGTTCGAAACGCTGGGCGGCTGGGAAGATTATTCGACGCCGTCGCGCGATATGCGCCTGATCATCGCGATGAATGCGCTGCTCGACATGCCCGACCGCATCGTGCGCCACCCGGAACTATTCCTGCTGCACGGCGTTGTTTCACCGCAACAGGCCAAAATGGAACTTGAACAGTATCACCGCCAGCGTATCAACGAGCGCCAGTTTAACTACCTGAGAGAAGACGGCAGCCGCTGGACCTTGACGGTTGCCGATGTATTGGCGCGCAAACCGTCGTTCGAAATGGCGTACAATCCGAACGATTGCGCCGAAGCGCGCTGGGGCGCGACGCCCGGATCGCCCGAGTACGCCGGTTGCCACCGGCATGCGCCGCAGGATCAACGCGCGCGCATGGAACGTTATCGCATATGGTTCCACGAAGCGCGGCGGCCTTCGCGATAAACGTATTGTCATATTGTCAATATTTTTGTAATGATTCAGCTTCCTTTGAGCCATGTTAAGCCTCACTGAATAGCCCAGTTCCATAGCAGACGCCCAGGAATGCATACATCTAACAGGAAAGCGCGCATGCATTTGAAACTTACATTCATTACCGCTTGTTTATTACTGAGCGCATGCGCGCCCGCGCACAGGAAGCCGAGCGTGGTACAGCCTGCTGCTGTAACAGTTCAGCCCAAGCCGCCCGAACGCGAGTTGTCCATCCGCGACTTCCCTGTAACGTCTACAAAGTATCGGATACTGTCGATACTGCTGGAAGAATGGAATTATTTCGGCGAACAGGAAATTATTATCAAGAGCGATATGGAAAGTATCCCACGCGTAGGCGTTTGGGAAGACGACGATGCATCGCACAGCGATCGCATCAGAAATTATTGGCGGACGGCGGGCAAGTACGGGTTGTCGGGCTACGATTGCCAACAACCGTGGTCGGCGGCTTTTATCAGCTGGGTTATGTCAGTCGCGGGCATCGGCGAGGATGAGTTCCCTTATGCTTCGGCGCATTGGGTTTATCTGGCGCGCTTTCTCGACAATGCCGGATCGCAAACGGCAAACTTTGTTCCGCGCAGCGTCGCCGATTACCCGCCCAAACCCGGCGATTTGATTTGCGCAAGCCGCGACGTCCGCGTCGATGTCAACCCCAACTTCCTGCCTGCATCCAGCCAGATCGAAAATGCCAAGCTGCACTGCGACATAGTCACCGCAGTGAAAGGCAAAACGCTGGAAGCCATCGGCGGCAATGTCAGGAATTCCGTTTCCAAAAGCGTTCTTCAACTGAGTCCGCAAGGCTATCTGCAGCCTACCGCCAGACGCTCCTGGTTTATGGTGGTCGAAAACCGGATGGACTGAACTGCGATCTGGAAAAATTCTTGCAAACAGCTCGCCTGCTAATTGCAAAACCAGGTAACGAGGTGTAAATATAAGTAAATAATATTTATACGCAACGAAAGAAAAGCTACTTTAAGAAAGGTCAGTGCGCCCCCATCCTTGAAAAAGGTTCTTATCATTTTAGACAGGAGCATATACCCATGAGCATTTCATCCGTTTCATCCGGCAGCGCCTCGTACTCGCCGGCCACCAGCAGCAGTTCATCGCAACTGGACAAACAAATAGCTAAAATTCAACAGGAAATTATCAAGGAACAGGCAAACAAGGCTGACGATGCCAAAACCAAGGCACAAAAAATTCAATTACTTCAGCAACAGCTTCAGCAGCTCGAGCTGCAAGCCAGGCAGCAGTCCACAAGCAACGCTGCCGTTTCAAACAATACCGCCAGCGGTGGCAACACCACCAGCTCCAGCAGCGCCACCGGTACTGCCGGCTCAATTGACACCACCGCTTGAGATTGCGCGTTCCTGGATAATTGGCTACCCTTGCTAAAAAGCAGGGGTAGCACAGGCAGGGCCATGACTTACACGGCATATTCGGAAGTGGGAAAAGTTGTCGATCTGATGATCCGCAGCATTTCTTTCAAGAACGACCATCGCTACGAAGAAGCCTTGGCATGCCTTGGTGAAGCCGTAGCGCTAAATCCGATTTTTTTTCCTGCCTTGTTCGATAAAGGGATCCTGCTGGACTCCCTGTCCCGTTACGAGGAAGCTTCCGAGTGCTTCGAACGCGTGCTGAACTTCACACCCGGCGACACGAATACGCTGGAATTGCTCAATAAAAGCCTCGAAGACGCACTGCAAAAGTATGAACAACACCTGTCCGGCAATACGTGTGATGCGGAAGCGTTTTACAAACGAGCCAACATACTCAGACGATTGCATCGTTACGAAGAAGCGATCGGCAGCTATGATCGCGCCCTGGAATTAAAACCGGACTATCCGGATGCGCTAAATGAGCGCGGCAATGCGTTAATCCTGCTGAATCGATACGAAGACGCCGTCGCCTGTTACAACCACATGCTCGAACTATCCGAAAACAGTGCCATCGCCTTATTCAATCGCGGCAATGCGCTCAGAGGGATTGATCGCATAGCCGAGGCTTTAGCGAGTTATCGCGCAGCCTCGACCATCGCCCCAGGAATGGCCGAGGCGTTTATCGAACAAAGCCACTGCCACCTGCTGCTGGGAGAGTATGGTCAAGGCTGGCCGCAGTACGAATATCGATGGCTCACCGAGCAACTCAGGGTTTATCTGCCGCTATCCCCACAGCCGCTATGGCTCGGCAAGGAACAGCTAGCCGATAAAACAATACTGCTCTTATGCGAACAAGGCTTCGGCGACACGATACAGTTTTTACGTTTTATCCCTTTGGTAGCGCAGCAGGCCAAACAAACCATACTACGCATACCGGCTCCCTTGAAAACCCTGATTGAAGACACGCTAACCGGGGTACGGATTATCGGCACGGAAGAACCATTTCCGCCTCACGATGTCCATTGTCCGTTAATGAGCCTGCCGCTCGCATTCGGAACCGAGCTGGAAACTGTACCCAATGATATACCATACATCAGCGCACCGTCAGCGCAAACGGAGAAATGGCGAGCGTTGCTCGGTCCGGGAAACAGGCCTCGGGTGGGCATCGCCTGGGCAGGCCGTCAGTATCCGCCTCTCAATCATAGACGCGATATGCGGCTGTCTGCCATAGCGCCCTTAATGGATATGGATATCGAATTGATCAGCCTGCAAAAGGAAGTGCCGGCTCACGACAGGGAAACCATAGCAGCCATGCCGTACCTGAACCGTCTGATCGAATCTTCGGGCGATTTTGCCGATACCGCCGCGTTGATAGCGAACCTTGACATGGTAATCTGCGTCGATACCGTAATCGCTCATCTTGCGGGAGGGCTGGGCAAACCGGTATGGATCATGGTCAGTTATATAAACGATTGGCGCTGGCTGCATAAGCGCAGCGATTCTCCCTGGTATCCCACCGCGCGTATTTTCCGGCAGAAAACGCACGACGACTGGGATGAGGTGATTCGTGAAATTGCCCAACACCTGGAAGACAGAATCATTCCCGCCTAATGATCCAGCAATATTCCGCTTGAAACTTAGGCTGCGATTTCCATATATTCAACAATGCTTACCGGCGGGGAACAGGTAAGCCATCTTCAATAAGGCCTTCGATGTGAAATTGGATTGCTTCCCGTATTTCTCGTTCAATTTCTTCGACGGTGAAACCAGTAGCGACGCAGCCAGGTAAATCTGGAACGTAGGCTGAATAATTATTTTCTGTTTTTTCGACAACAATTGCGTAACGCATACGTTAGCCCTTTCACTGTGCTTGTTTAAGAATGCTATTCAAAGTGCCGGGAGCTAAATCATCGTTTGGTTTTCCGGGTACAGTGACGCGACCACTTTTTATGGGGTGCTTGAACTGACGGTGGCTGCCTCGTGTTGTGGCAAGGTACCAGCCATCCATATTTAGCATAGCTGCCAAAGTTTCGTTTACTTTGATGTGGTGAAAATAGCATATTGCTATGGTTTTGCCAAAAACACTAACGACCAAGCTCAGGCGGCGCGGCCCCCGGAGCCGAAAAAGGAACGGAGGCCGAAAACCACCGCGAAAGCCCAAAGAAGCGAAGGGCCGCGCTCGCCTGGAGCGCCTTGCTTGCGTAACAATCAGCTCGTGCCGCAAATCGCGCCTAAGAAACAGTGTTGCAGTTCGATCCGTTGTGACAAACTGGAAGGTGATTAGCACTAATGTTCACAAGCCATCGATTACTGGTGCAGGGCGGAAATCAGCTTGTCCTTATAATTCCAACGCTTCCATTGGTCGAATCCGTACTTTCGGTAGAGTAGAGATGTGGCGCGGTGATAGTAGGTCAAGCCTATCTGTTGCCGCCTCTTTCGTCTGGCGCTGCCTCAATAGCTGAACCTTAACTCCGTTTCCCCACCCCCTCATCGAACCCATCGGGCCTATCTCAGGCTATGGGCTCTCGGACAAAACATTACGCTTTCGCCCACGGAAAGCTATGAGTTCCTGTCGGCAGATTAACCAGTCCCAACTGCTCGTATAGGTATTGGTCGGGGTAGCGCCTTCCTCCATTGCCATGAACCTTGTGCTTCTTGCATTACCACCGGCGGAGCCGTCGTGTGACATGGGTATTTGGCTCTGTACGCGGGACTAACCGGTCCGAGGCAGAAATAGTTTGCCCAGCCCGTCAGCTTCCGGTTCAGCCTTCCCACAACATACTCGGCATCCATATAGGTTCGGCCATTTGTATTGGTTTTGAACTGAGGCCCCTTCCATCCATCGGCATTACTCGACTTCAAAGGGAGTACGGGCCTCTCCGCCACCCCATCACGCCCGGTCTGGCCATCGCGGGCTTCCGGTTAGTCTTGCGTTCAACCACATCATGGGGCTTCCCGTGTTGCGTCTGCCTTCCTCTTGAAAGTTGCCGGGCGGGATTCGCACCCATTGAATATTTACACCAGCAAGATACTACGCTATGCTTTTTTCTCTCCTCGCCGTTTAAAAGCGGAGCCCACGCCATGACCAATCCCCAACATACTTTGGTTTCCCTGGAAAACACACCGGCGCGGCTGGATACGCGAGCGAATGTTGCAACTGGCCGATATTAAAGGATTAGGTTCTGTTGACGTATCACCGCAACCAAATGAGAGCTGAGACGAAGTGAAGGAAGGCCATGTAGTTGCGAGCTGTTTTTTCAAAACGCGAAAATATTCGTCGGTAATGTTTGATTTTGTTGAAGAAGCATTCAATCAGATGGCGTTCCTTGTAAATAAACCAATCGCACTCGCGTACCTTGTTTCGATTGCAGCGCGGAGGAATGACGGCTTTCATATCTCTCGCTACGATGGCCTGGACGAGCGCATCGCTGTCATAGCCTTTGTCACCGACAAACGCACGCGCACCCGCCGGCGTCAGCGCCGGCAAGGTTTCAGCCTGTCCAATGTCGCTGGCCTGCCCTCCGGTCAGTAAGAATTCGAGGGGATTCCCCAAGGCATCGGTGATGGCGTGAATCCTGGTAGTAAAGCCGCCCTTCGATCGTCCCAAGGCTTCATCCTCGGCATTGCTGCCCGCCGCGCCACCAGCGCAGGGATGAGCCCGGTTGATGGTGGAATCGATAAACACGCTTTGCAAATCAGGATGATGGATGCATCCGGCGAACAGCGACTGCCAAACCCCATGCTTGCTCCAGCGGGAAAAACGCTTGAACACGGAGTTCCACTTGCCATGCGCTTCCGGCAGCAAACGCCATTGCGATCCCGATCGAAGAATTTGCAGAACGGCAACCAGAAAGGCCCGGCACTGTTCCTCGGACGTCGATCGGACATGCCGATGTTTCACCAGTATGGGATAGATAACGTTCCAGTCTTCGGCGCTAATTTCGAGTCGGTCAGCCATTTTCGAAATGGTTCCAGCTTCACTGGTGGCGCGTGCTAATGTCAACAGAACCTAGGACGCCTACTGAGTATTTAATAGGAACGACCAACCAATGGAGCCGGATCGCGGTTGCCCTGCGTTTCGCACCCCCGATTCCACGGTAAACAATGGGTAACATCATGACCGAAGCAGAGCATGACGCGCAATCGCACATAGAATTGGCAATAAAGGTGAAAATATTTGAATCTATGGGGTGGAACCAACTAGCCGATCGTCTTTAGGCGCGTTTCCAATCGTTTTAGGACTGAATTATTGTAAACAAGCTGGTACACAAAAACGGCTACCCTGTAACACAAAATGCCGTTTTATCGACAACCCGGCGCAGCACAAAACTTGAATGCACACCGCTCACGCCTTTGATTCCTGTGATGCGTTTGAGCAGCAGTTCCTGATAAGCATCCAAATCCTTTACCACCACCTTAAGTTGATAGTCGGCCGCCTGACCGGTGATCAACAGACATTCCAATACTTCAGGAATTTTAGCGACGGCCGTTTCAAAATCATTGAAACGCTCCGGTGTGTGCCGGTCCATCGAAATGTGGATCAAGGCCATCAGCGTTAGACCCAATGCCTTTGCGTCCAACAGGGCTCGATAATCGGTAATAAGACCAGATTCTTCCAGCACCCGCACCCGGCGCAGACATGGGGACGGCGACAAGCCAATGCGGTCCGCCAGTTCCTGATTACTAATGCGTGCATCGGTTTGAAGTATCTGCAATATTTGCCGGTCGAAGCGATCGAGTTCCATTATTTGCCGACAAGATTAAAGAAATTGAAACATAAATTAACATTTACCATGGATAGCGCAATTATATGCCAGGAACAAGGCATTGTTAAAGCATAATAGCAATCGAATATCTCAAGGGTTGGCATAAACTATGGGCTTCCCGAAAACTTTCAGAAGCCCGCCCATATGTTACAAAATCCGTCCACAAAATACCGATCGTTCCGGCCTGTCAGGCTTACCGACCGGCAATGGCCCAACCAAACGCTAACAGCGCCACCGATCTGGATGAGCACCGATTTGCGCGATGGCAATCAAGCGCTGTTTGAGCCGATGAACGCCGAGCGTAAATTGCGTTTATTCCAAACCCTTTGCGACATTGGCTTCAAGGAGATCGAAGTCGCTTTTCCGTCGGCATCGCAAACCGATTTCGATTTCGTACGCCAATTGATTGATGAGCAGCACATACCGGACGATGTGACTATTGAAGTGCTTACCCATGCCCGCGAACATTTGATCCGGCGTACTGTCGCATCGCTGAAAGGAGCACGTCGCGTAATCGTGCATATTGTTAACGCTACGTCGAAACCGTTTCGTGAACTGGTATTGGGAATGAGCAAGAACGAAATCATCGCAATGGCGGTATCCTCCGTGAAGTTGACGAAACAGTTGATCGCCGATTGCCCGGAAACCGAGTGGGTGCTGGAATATAGCCTGGAAACCTTCACTGCAACCGAGCTGGATTTCGCTATTGCAGTCTGCGATGAGGTAAGCAAAGCATGGGGGGCGACGCCGGATCACAAAATCATTCTCAATTTGCCGTCGTCGGTGGAAGTGACGACACCGAATATCTATGCCGATCAAATCGAATGGATGCATCGTCACATCGCTCGCCGCGACAGCGTCATCCTCAGTGTGCATCCACATAATGATCGCGGCACGGCGGTCGCTGCCGCCGAATTGGCGGTGATGGCAGGGGCCGACCGGGTCGAAGGCTGTCTGTTCGGTAATGGTGAACGCACGGGCAATGTCGATCTGGTCACGCTGGCGTTAAATCTATATACCCAAGGCATTTCGCCTGGCCTGGATTTTTCGGACATCAATGCAGTGGCGCGTACCTTTGAGGACTGTACCCAACTGCCTATTCATCCGCGCCACCCTTATGTCGGCGACCTTGTGTTCACTGCCTTTTCCGGTTCGCATCAGGATGCGATCAAAAAGGGTTTTGCCGCACAAAACCCGGTTGATTTTTGGAATGTACCCTACTTGCCGTTTGACCCGGCCGACCTTGGCCGCAGCTATGACTCAATGATCAGAATCAATAGCCAGTCCGGCAAGGGCGGCATTGCACATTTGCTGGAATCGCAGTATGCAGTGGCTTTACCGCGCCGTTTGCAGGTCGAGTTCTCCGGGGTGGTGCAAAAACAGACCGACATCCATGGAGGGGAAATGAGTGCCGCCGATTTGTGGCAACTGTTTTCGCAAACTTATCTCGATACCGTCGATCCGATGCGCTATGTCGAACACCATCTTTACGAACATGACATCGGTCAGGGTGTACGCCTTGTTGTGGCAATGAATGGAACGGTGCATGTGCTGGCCGGTCAAGGCAATGGCCCAATTGATGCCGCCGTACATGCCTTGAGCGGCATCGGCATGTACATAAACGTTCGTAGCTTTGAAGAACGTTCCATGGGTTGCAGCGCCGATGGCGGAGAAGCCCGCGCCTGCGCTTTTATCGAGATCATACCGTCAAACAGTCGCGGCCATTATTATGGAGTTGGCATGGATAGCAATATTGTCACCGCGTCAATCAAAGCATTGATAAGCGGCATTAATCGGTTGGTGAATGGCGGTGTTGACTCAACACTGCCCCGTTAGAATGCGGATAGCGACAGGCTTTCCGCTTTCCCGAAGTTAGCCCCGAAGTTTTGGCGGCGATACATGCTCAAACGGGCAGGCCTATTTAGGAACTGCTACCTTGACTTACTTGATTAGCCAGACTAGACTAAGCTATATGTTTTACGGAGAAAGCAATGCACACGGTCAATATGTTGCAAGCCAAGTCCTCGCTGTCGCGCCTGGTAGAAGCCGTTGAGCAAGGACTGGAGCGCGAAATCGTGATTGCCAGAAATGGCCGTCCCGCAGCAAAGCTGGTGCCGATAGATGCGCCTCCTTCCGGGAAGCGGATTGGCGTGGCGAAAGGTTTATTTGAAGCGCCTGATACGATTGACTCCCATAACGACGAGGTGGCTCGGCTATTCATGGGCGGGATGCAGCCTTGAACCTGCTGCTGGACACTCACGTCGCTCTGTGGGCCATCACCGACAGTCCGAAATTGCCCCAGAAAGCGCGCGAGCTGATCCGGTCGCCCAAAACAACCGTCTGGGTTAGCGCCGCGAACATCTGGGAAATTGCGATCAAACATGCGCTGGGGCGCGGCGATATGCCCGTATCGAGCGAGGATGCCGTACGCTATTTCCAGGAATCCGGGTATCGCTTCCTCTCTGTAGAAGCGGAGCATGCCGTTGCCGTTGAAACCTTGTCTTCGCACCATCAAGACCCTTTCGACCGCATTCTCGTCGCCCAGGCGCTCGTGGAACCTATGCGCTTAATGACGAATGACCCGCTGGTATCCCTTTATAGCGACACGATTATCAGGCTGTGAAAACCGGATGTTACGCCATTCGTCCCAAGCCTTTCGATACCTGAAACTGAAAAGCCCGGGTCGAATCGGCGCTTTTACTCTCGCCCTCTTCGACAATGCAAAAGGTCGAAACAGAACGAAAAACGGCTCAGCCTTAAGCCTCCAGCAAAGCCAGACGCAGCTTCTTCATCGCATTATTTTCCAACTGACGTATACGCTCGGCCGAAACGCTGTAACGATCGGCAAGGTCGTGCAAGGTCAGCTTTTTCTCGTTCAACCAGCGGCAAGCCACGATGTCGCGGCTGCGCTCGTCCAGCGTATCCATCGCATCCAGCAGGCGCGCCTGAGCGTGTTCGCCGGCCTGATCGTCAGCCAGAAATTCTGCCGGATCGGCATTGCTCTGCTGTAGATAATAAGCAGGCGCGCTGCTCTCGTGCTCGTCATCATCGTCGTGCGCATCGAACGATGTGTCCTGACCGCTCAACCGGCCTTCCATTTCGTATACCGCCGATACATCGACGCCCAGCTCTTCCGCAACCCGGCTGGCTTCGTCATGGGTAAACCAGCCAAGCCGGTTCTTGAATTTGCGCAAATTGAAGAACAGCTTGCGTTGCGCCTTGGTGGTCGCCACTTTGACGATACGCCAGTTCTGGATAATGTATTCGTGTATTTCGGCCCTGATCCAATGCACGCCGAACGACACCAGCCGCACCCCCACTTCCGGGTCGTAATGCTTCACGGCCTTCATCAAGCCGATGTTGCCTTCCTGAATCAGATCCTGCAACGGCAATCCGTAGCCCATGTAACCGCGCGCGATATGAACCACAAAACGCAGGTTGGACAAGACGAGCTGACGCGCCGCATCAAGATCGTTTTCATCGCGAAAACGGCGCGCCAGCGCCCGCTCCTCCTCGGCTTCCAAGCGTGGAACCTTGTTAACGGCGGTGACGTAATCGTCTATCGAACCGACGGGAAAATTACCAGGCAGCGTTAATGCATAGGCCATAAAATACCTCAATAGTCACAAGCTGGATTTAATTCTAGCACTCTTATGTTAAGAGTGCTAACCTCTTTATGAAGTTCCCAATGCGCGCAAACGGCGTAAATGACTTTCCACCACGATCCACGCGCCCAGTATGCCGATCAGCGCCGACAGCGACAGCAACAGCATGGCCTCGGAAAAACTGACGAACTCGAGCGTCAGCTCATGCCCGAACAAAGTCGCCAACTGATGTACCGGAACCTGTATGATTACCGCCAGTATGCCGACCAGCACCAGCGCCGTCAAACCGCCAAGCAGGCCAAACCACAGTCCGGTATATAGAAACGGGCGTCTGACGAAAGCGTTGCTGGCGCCCATCAGCTTGGTTACCAGTATCTCATGGTCGCGGTGATGCAACTCCAGACGAACGGTGTTTCCAACCACGAACAGCACGGACAGGGACAGCAACACCCCCAGCGTAATCAAGGTACGCTGCATGATGCCCAGCAAGGTTTGCAATTTAAGCAGCCATTCCATGTCGGCCTGTACGAAATCGACTTCGGGCAGCGCACTGAGTTCGGCAATCAACTTTTGCACCTCGGCGCGGGACGATAACGCATCGCGCGGCTGTATGGTAATAACCACCGGCAGCGGATTGAAATCGAGCGACTTCAATGCCTCGCCCAAGCCGCTGTAATGTTCGAACTCGAGCAGCCCGGCCTCGCGGGTAATCAGGCGCGCCTCCAGGATTTGCGGCATTTGCGCCAGTTTTCCGGTCAGCTTCTGTCCGTTTTCATTGCTTATATCCGGTTTAAGGAAGACGGACATGCGACTGGTCGCTTCCAGCCCGCCTATCGCCTGCTGTGCGTTTTTCAACACCAGAGAGAAACTGAGCGGAAACGACAGCACGATGGCGATCACACCTATGGTCATCAGACTGGCGGGAGAGCGGTACAGCCGTCCCAGGCTGGCGATCAGGTTATGGGCGTGCTGGAAAGCGTAGCTGTCCAGCCGGGCAAGCAGATTGGCGCTGTTAAAGCGTTCGGCAACGCCCAAAGGTTGTCTGCCGCGGGTTCTGCCGCTCTTACGCCGCTGAGCGCCGTGCATCAGCGCGCCTCCTCGATCAGCCGGCCTTCGCTCAAATGCAGCAAACGGCCGCCCATGCTCGACACCAGCCCCAGGTCGTGACTGGCGATCAGCACGGCGACACCGACCTGGGTAAACTCGTGAAACAGGCTCATGATTTCAACCGAAAGTTCCGGGTCCAGATTGCCGGTCGGCTCATCCGCGAGTATCAATTGCGGCTTATGAACGATGGCGCGCGCAATGCCGACGCGCTGCTGCTCGCCGCCGGAAAGGCTTACCGGGTAGCGCTTCTCGCGATTCAGCATATGCACCTTATCAAGCGCCGCGCGCACGCGCCGGGCTATTTCCGCATGGCCGAACCCGGCGATCACCAGCGGCAGCGCCACGTTGTCAAAGACGGTACGATCATGCAGCAGCTTGAAGTCCTGAAAAATAAGCCCCAGCCTTCTGCGTATGCCCGGGATATCGTGTTCCGGAAGTTTGGACAGATTCACGCCATCCAGCATGATCTGGCCGCGCGTGGGGCGGTCTATCACCGGAATCAATCTGAGCAGGGTGCTTTTCCCGGCGCCTGAGGCGCCGGTCAGAAAGGCGAGATCGCCTGCATGCAACTCAAAGCCTACCCCGGAGAGGACTTCGCCCCCTTCAGAATAGCGCTTGGTAACGCCGCTAAAAGTCAGCACTGCGCGCTCATATCAAGCGGAGCATGCCGCCTGGCGATCGAACAAGGCATCGATAAAGCTGCGCGCATCGAAGTCCTGCAAGTCTTCTATGCCTTCCCCAACCCCGATAAAGCGTATCGGAATGCCGAACTGCCGCGCCAGCGCAAACACCACGCCGCCTTTGGCGGTGCCGTCCAGCTTGGTTATCACCAGCCCGGTCAAGCCCACGGCCTCGTTGAACAAGCGCGCCTGCGAGATGGCGTTCTGCCCGGTTCCGGCATCCAGAACCAGCAACACCTCGTGCGGCGCTTCCGGATCGAGCCGCGCCATGATGCGCTTGATCTTGCTCAGTTCCTCCATCAAGTTGGATTTGGTATGCAGGCGCCCCGCCGTATCCGCAATCAGCACGTCCGCGCCGCGCGCCTGCGCCGCCTGCACGCCGTCGAAAATTACCGAAGCGGAATCGGCGCCGGAACCCTGGGATATGACCGGTATCTGATTGCGCTCGCCCCAGCTCTGCAACTGCTCGACCGCGGCGGCGCGAAAGGTATCGCCAGCCGCCAGCATCACCTGTAAACCACGCGTTTTGAGATGGTTGGCCAGCTTGCCTATGGTGGTCGTCTTGCCGACGCCGTTGACGCCGACCACCAGGATTACGAAAGGCTTGCCGGTTTTCGCGATTTCCAGCGGGATGCTGCATGGCGAAAGCATCCGGTAAAGCTGTTCTCGCAAACGGGTGGCAAGCGCCTCGGCATCGCCCAATTGACTGCGCTCCAGGCTTTGCGTCAACTCGGCGACCACTTCGTTGGTAACGGTCACCCCCATGTCCGACATCAGCAACTGCGCTTCGATATCGTCAAGCAGGTCGCGGTCTATCTTTTTTTGCCCTAACGCACCCAGGAAACCGCTCAGACCGTTGCGCGTCTTGCCCAGACCGCCGCGCAAACGCGCAAAAAGATTGTCGCCGGTTACCGGCGCGGGAATCGGAGTTATTTCTTCCGGCAACGCCGGCTGCGGAATTACAGCCTCGGGCGCTCGCAGACGCAGATAAAAAACGATATGCAGTACATTCAGCCACAGCAGCAAAGCGACTGCGCTATGCGCCACCACTATCGCTACCGGCAGACGCAGCACCACGCCCGCAATGCCGAGACAGACCTGCAACAGCAGCAAAAAGTTAAGCAGCACGCCCGCTTTGCTCAAACGCCCTACCGCCTGGTTGGAGCTGATCGCCAGCGCCAGCAGACTGAGCAGCACAAATACCAGCACGGCGCCGATACGATGCGCCCAATGTATCGCCGCTCGCGCAACTTGCGGAAGCACGCCGCCCTGCGCGCCGGGATCGGGCAATGAAAAGGCCGCTGCAAAATCCAAAGGCGGAGTGTATGACCCCATACAGGTTGGGAAATCCGGACACGCCAGACCGGCATGCCGAATAGACATCCATCCGCCCAGCGCAATTTCAACCAGTAGCGCCAACAAACCGGCCCGCGCCAGCCAATGCAATGCCGAGACACGGGTGGGCCCGCTTTCCAGCGTAGCCGGACGCTGCAACGAATGCAGCCCATACAGCACCGAGAGCGCCAGCAAGCCCAGCAAACCGTGCAGGCTCAGCACCAACGGCGCGGACAACCAGCGAGCCGCCCAAAACCCCAGGGAAAACTGCAAACCGACCAGCAGCAAGGCGATCAACGAAAGCACAAGCGCCTCGCTCCGCCGCCGCGCCCATGCGGAAGCGAGTACCAGCAACGATACGGAAACGCCCAGCGCAGCCGCCAGCGAACGCAGCGCAACGGATTTCCAGCGCGCATGTTCCTCGGCGGCTGCGCTGCTTTCCAACCCATGCGCGGCCGGCAAGGAATCGCTAATGCTACTCCCGTAACACCCCGGCCATTCGGGACACCCCAGTCCGGCATCCGACGCCCGCATGTACGCACTCAGCAGCAACACGCCCAGCACCAGCAAAACAGAAAACAGGCTTAATTTTTTGTACATGCTTTTTACTCAAAGAATCAAAGTTGGCGGCGCGTCATCAAAATAGTTACCGTTCGCAGTGAACCGGCAGATCCTTTGATTTTCCGTTAAGGAGAAGCTGAATGAACCCCTGCCAGTCCCGAACAAACGGTTAATCCGCGGGTTTTAACGCAACGATTTCCTACTCGGGCCTCTTACCCTATCTGCGACGCTTTCAATAACTTCTGCAAATCCCTGAGCACGCCGTAAGGATCGAACCCCGCATCGTAACGCATCATCACGTTGGCAAACGGATCGAGCAGCAACAGCGTTCCATCGGCCAGCGCCGCCCCGGCAGCGCCATTCAGCTTTTGCAACAATGCTTCCGGCATCCTTGCAATAACCAGGGTTGGGTCCTCGGCGGTCAGCGTTTTCAAAGCGCCTTCGTCAACAGAAGCGGAAACCAGCAATAAACGCCGGACGCGCGAAATTTCCTTGTTCAGCATCAATCGCAATTGCGCCGTCTTATGATTGGTTTCCAGACACGCGCTATCGCAAACGGAAGAAGTCGCCAACTGCACCAACACCCAGCGCCCCTTGATTTCGGTAAGCGTCTCCACCGCGCTGACCGGGCTCCGAAACAGTTCGGCATAATCCAACGGCAACGGAGGAACCACAAAATGGCCGTAATTGCTCTTTTGACGATCCTGAACCAGCTCCGTATGCCGGGCCAAATACCAGGCTGCACCGAAAGGAACCAAACAGATCAATATAATGGAAAATATAATCAGCCGGTTGCGATGCGCGACCGATCCGCGGGAAACATTAGACACATTGATATCCAAAAAGTCGAACGTGTGCGGGAACCAGCTGATGATAACGGCTTGTCAAGACACGTGTGTTCATTATTATTTGTGAATCGAATTACGCTTGAACCCGTACCGGATATACAGAAACAGCAGTACCACCGCGAAGGAAAACCACTGGAACGCATAACCCAGACTTTTTTCAGGGTGCAAATCCGCCTGCCGCCAGTCGCGCTCGAAACCCTGTTTATCCTGATCGGACAATAATACCTGATAAGGCAGCAGGCGATAACCTAGCCGCGCCGCTATCAGTTCCGGCGTCACCCATTGCACCATCGCCGGCCAGCCCTCGGACGGCTTATCGCCTCCATGCAGTTTCAAACCTACCCCGGCAAACCGATCGAGAACGCCGCTGATTTTGATAAGATCAACAGGCGCGGACGGATGCGGAAAATCCTGGCGATCGCGACCCTGGGCCACCCAGCCGCGATTGACCAGCACGGCATAATCCGTACCGGCAACATGCAACGGCGTCAACACCTGGTAACCGGCTTGCCCATGCGCCACCTGATTATCCAGCAGCACGCTATGCGCGCCATCGTATTCGCCCGTCACCTGCACCGGACGGTAACGATCCTCTTCGGCCAAAGCGCCGGCAACCGGCAATGCCCCCGGCTGCTCGAGGCTGTTGCGAGAACGCAGATCCATCAGGCTCTGTTTTTGCGCCGCACGGTCCAACTGCCACATGCCGAGCGACACAAACAACGGTATCATTACCGACACGGCAAACGACGCCGGCCAGGAAGGCTTGAAGCTATATTTTCTCACATCAACCCTCTACCGGGGTATTAAACATGTTCACCAAGATTTTTGTAATCCTGATATTGCTTGTCATCATTGTCAGCCTCGGCGGGGCGCTGGTCTACCTGTTGAAAGACCGTAACCGCTCGCATCGAGCCGCGCGCGCGCTGACGATCCGCATCGGCCTGTCATTGGCGTTGTTATTCTTTCTGGTACTGGCCTATAGCGCCGGCTGGCTGCATCCGCACGGTCTCGCCAGGTTGCCCCAGCAGTAATACGCGAACACAATGCCCTTGGCCTCAAGCACGCTTACAATTCTAGCATGCGAGGCGCTGTTAACCGGATAGGCTTAAGAAAACCGTCACAACGATAGCACGCCTGCCAGAACACCAGAGTATCTCTGACTCGCTCGGGCATTTAACTACACAGTACATTGTCAAACGCTGGTACGAACGATGCGCGAAAAAATCCGCAAATAACGTCCCCGTTGCGATTTCAGGCAGCGAGATAAAAAACATCTCTGTTATTTACCGCAACGAAAGCGTATCTTCAAGCTTTTTTATTTACACGATAAATACAAATTATTTAATTATAATTTAATATTTGAAATTCCCCAACTGATGTATAACACTACGCCATGTTCACAAGGATTACTAATCAATTTATCCATGAACAAGTATAGCGTTGAACGATATTCAACAATTTTCCATATCTCACCAGGAGAAGCACATGGGGATTTCAGATGCAATTACCGGACAATCCAGCGGAGCGGAAACAGGTACCGACATCTCGCAACAAAGCGGCATTTTGGATGCCGTCGTAAGCTTGATCAACAATTCGCAAAGCGGAGGAATTCAGGGGCTGATCACTACCTTTGAAGAAAAAGGCGCAGGCGCCGTTATTGCTTCGTGGATAGGCGCCGGCGAGAACCTGGCAATTACCGGAGAACAATTGGAAGCGGTTTTTGGAAGCGACAGAATGCAGACTTTATCGCAGACTTCAGGCCTTACCTCTCATGATATTTCCGGCCATTTGAGCAAAATATTACCGCAGGTTATCGACCACCTGACGCCATCCGGATGCGTAGCCGAAGGTGATATGATCGATAAAGCCAAAGGCATATTCAACAGCCTTTTCAAATAACACCGACATTATCCGAAAATAACGGGTTGCCGGCCCTGAACGAAGCAACCGCCTTGTTCAGGGCGTCCCAAATTCCTGCAACGACCATCACGGCAATACGTCAATGCTTGTGCGCTCTTTTTTACACCATAGCCTGTTGGCAAAAGAGAGTATGAATTTTGCGTTTCCAATAATATCCTGAAGCGAAACAAAGACGACCACGATACCGAACACGGCAATTGCAAAGCTAATCAATCTACGCCAATTTTCAACTTCGGATTCCAGCCAGATCATTTCCCTCTGATCAGCCACATTACTCCACACCAAACGAGGAAACCGGCGATGTTTGAGTTATTTTGTTTATACCTTTATCCCGTATGCATACGTAAATCGCTCCGTTGGTTTCCGCCAACTTCTTTTAATTCCGTCACAGTTACGGTCTTGTTTCGGCCACTTTGTTTTGCGTAATAGAGCGCTTTGTCCGCCTGTTTCAGCATGGCTCCGTAGTCAAACCCCAAGTCGCGCGAATCGCAGACACCCAAGCTAATGGTGCAAGTCACAAAATCGTTCTCGTCAATCGGTAACGGCGTGCAGGCAATACCGGTGCGCATCCGTTCGGCAATTTGAAACGCATCATTTTCAGTTGCGTTGGGCAACAGCACGCAAAACTCTTCGCCGCCATAGCGCCCCAGATGATCGATATCGCGTATCGATGCGCGCGCAAGCTCGGCCACGCTTTGCAGAACCAGATCACCTTGCGGGTGGCCATAGCGATCATTAATGGACTTGAAATGATCGACATCCAGCATTATCAACGCCAATGGCTGTTGGCGTTTTATCAGTTGACCGCATAACCGGTCGGCGATGGCATCAAAACTGCGCCGGTTGAGCGCTCCGGTGAGGCTGTCGCTGGACGCAGCCTGCTCCAAATCGGCAGCCAAACGATAGTTCAGCATCAGCATGAAGCCAAAAGCTGCGCAGAACTGTGCGACGGTCATCAGCATCGGTGTTGGAGCATTTGAAATGAAAATATTTTCTACCGGCCCGGGGGTTCTCAGCGCTACTACCAAGCGTAACAGCATAGTCAAAGCCAGGATTGCGTATGATCCGGCCGTGAGCCGATACGCCAGCCGTAGCCGCGATTCGGTACGCGCCCACAACGCGCGTATACACAGCAGAAAAACCAGACAAAAAATAAACGAGTTAATTACCATCCTCATGCGGATATCCGTATCAACCACCACCCACCAATACGTATTGATTCCGCCCGCAATCGCAATAAGGGCTGGTAATACCAGCATGGGCGGTTTGCCGGTGAAGAGGCGTATGCCGTTAAGGCATAGCGATTGCCCAAGGATCAGGCACACCACCTCCACTACCAGGCGCCCATCGGCGGGCGCCATCGGAGTCAAATAATAAGTGCCGAGCACGAAAACCAGACCGAGACACAAATCACCCAGGGCATATTCCCTGACGCCACGAATCGACTTGAATTGCCAGCCTATCAGTAACAGCATACCTCCCATCAGTGAGCTGAGCAGGCCAAACATAAATGCTGCGGTACGAAGATCGAAATACATGGTTTAGAAACCTGATACGAGAGTCATCCGGACAACAGGCAAGGAGTGCAACGAGTAGAAAAAGGATATAATCATGCCGAAATATATTTCAGTCGTTGTATGTTACCAAAGTACACGCCGTTCAGCGGCGTATTTACCGCGTATAGCGACAGGCTTGACTTATTTCCGGCTGCCTCGGTCATGCCTCGAAAGTTCACGCTGAACAGTTACTTTTTTTGTAACTGATTCAGACCACAGAATTTAACGCTGCATGGCGGGCCGGGGTAAATTTGGCGAGTCAATTCGACAGAAAACCGAAATCGTGCACCCGCACATGGATACCCGGCGTAGTTGATAGATCGAGACGCTTCGCGAGTAGCAACAGCCTTATATCCAGCGCCGCTGCATAGTTATAGTTTTATTTACACTTATCCCGAATGCCGGCAAAAACCGCTCAGTCAGTTTCTTCCCCGCCGGGTTTTGGCGGCGCGCCGCTGGTCGGCTGGCATTTTTTAACCGAAGCCGCTCGGACCGGCGATTTGGTATTCTTCGGATGCGACATCGAAATCAACCGCCGCTACGGCATTGCCAACCCCGGGGCGGCAAACTTTGTCCGGACCGGCACAGCGTTGACTGGGATGTTTCTACCGGACAGCTACGATCTCGGGATAATGACGTTGACCGACCCGAGAAACGCAGTAGGGGAGATCGCAGCTACGGCTGCCCGGATCATTGTCGGCTTCGGCGGCTTGCCGGTGCTGATTGCCTGCGACCATACGGCCAGCCTGGGCGCGATATTGGGCAGTTCGCTCGGCAGCGGAACCGCGCCGATCTATGTGTATTTCGATGCGCATTTCGATCTCGGCCGCAATTGTGCTCCCGGCGATTTGCTTCATAACGGCGGTTTCGTTGGCGAGATATTAAGGCAGGGCTGGGCAAGCCAGGCCGTTAATATCGGAGGACGGAGCAAGGAAACCTGTATCGAATATCCCGATACGCCAAAAAATTTCTACAGCATTCCCGGCAACGGCGAAGCAGCGGCAATTATTGCCCGGCTGGCGCCGTTGGCGGGACAGAAAGTGCATGTCAGCATCGACGCTGATGTACTGGACCCGAACGTCGCGCCGAACGTTTCGTGTCCGGAGGCGGATGGAATGACAGCACAAGCGCTGCTCGACTGCTGCCGCTGGATCGGACGTTCCTGCCGTGTGGTCGGAGCAGACCTCAGCGAAGTTCTACCCTCAACAGCAAGCCGGCAATCGGAACAGTTTTTGATTCGCTGTCTGCACGCCCTTAAAAGGGATTATCCGCGTTGTTGAAGTTTCGTCTGTAAGAATTAAATCACGGCATCCCTGCCATGGGTGAGCACGCGAAGCAGCAATACGCTAATTATCGCTAAAAACCAGGGTTACGCTCCATTCCGTTTGTGCGGTCGTAACATAATTGACCTTGGGAGAGCCATAAATATAAGGCTCAGGATCCGTTACCGTCATTTTTTGCGTGCCTGGATCCTGGCCGATCGTTAACTGGAAAGAACCTCCCGCACCATCTTCAATAATAATTCCCATCATGGTGTCGGTAGGAAGCGAATCACCCCAAACTACGCCAGCGGTCGCAGACAGGCCCGGCTCGGTCAAAAACGATCCTCCGTGTAACAGCTTCCCATCAACCAATAAAATCTGTCCATCCCAATTGGGATCACTTGAAAGATAAAGACCAAAACTGGAACTCTTTTGTATTACCGCATTAGCTACGTTCATATGCACTCCTTGAGTGGAATTGGTCAGCTATTTTATTTAGCCATGAAATATAATTTATTTAACTAAAAAAACTGCAACGCATTCAGCATTGCCACGACCATCATACAAACCGGATTTTCGCTTGTAACCTGTCAATAATGACAGTTATCAATATAGATCGCACAAGCAAACCTGCCGTTAAAATAAATAGCAAAAAAAACAACAACACAGCCAAACAATAAAAATTAAAAATACAAACAATTTACCTTACAAATAAAGCCAGCCAAACCGAATAATAGTTTAACCGCCATTCAGCTACCGGCATGGGAAAACACAGGATAACGCGGTTAAGAAACAAACAACAGGATGCCCAGCGCGTCGCATTGGCTGATATGATTAGCGCGCGTCGCGCGCCCATTAACTCATGGAAAACTTTTCAGGCGGCGCTAATCTTTATAGCGTAAAGCGATGGCATCGAACTCTTCCTGCAGCGCCATGAACGCATCAACTACATCGGGGTCGAAATGCTTTCCGCGTCCGTCAACCATCACACTGACGGCGAAGCCGTGCGACATACCCACCTTGTAGACGCGCTTGCTGATCAGCGCATCGTACACATCCGCCAAAG
This sequence comes from Candidatus Methylospira mobilis, assembly GCF_009498235.1. Lineage (NCBI taxonomy): Bacteria > Pseudomonadati > Pseudomonadota > Gammaproteobacteria > Methylococcales > Methylococcaceae > Candidatus Methylospira > Candidatus Methylospira mobilis. Next base: position 3,688,144 of record NZ_CP044205.1, read on the forward strand.
CCATCAGACGCGCCGACACGGGAATAGCGTCCGCGACCAAGCCTTGCGGATAACCCGTTCCATCCCATTTCTCATGATGACTGAGGGCGATTTCCTTGGCGAACTGCAAGAAAGGCACTACAATTCCGATCTGTTGTTCCGCGTGAGCCAACGCATCGTACCCCAATTGGGCATGCGTTTTCATAACGGCAAACTCGCCATCGGTCAGCAGACCGGCTTTAAGCAAAATATGATCGGGAATACCCACTTTGCCTATGTCGTGCAGCGGCGCCGATTTGAACAACAATTCGATATTGTTATCGGTAAGCTCGACTGAAAAACGCGGATGCCGTTGAAGACGGCTCGCCAGCAACTTCACGTAATGCTGGGTACGAAGGATATGATTGCCAGTATCGTTATCACGCGTTTCCGCCAGGGAAGCCAGCGCTGCTACTGTGACGGATTGAATCGCCTGGACTTCGAATGTACGTTTGGCAACTTCGCTTTCCAGAAAATGATTCTGGTTTTTCAGCAGATTTTCTGCGGCCTTAAGCGTTATATAGTTGTTGATTCTCGCCATGACTATCGGCGGATTGATCGGTTTGGTAATGTAATCGACCGCCCCCAGCAACAGACCTTTTTCCTCGTCTTTCTCTTCGCTTTTTGCCGTTAAAAACACTATCGGGATATCTGCCGTCCGCGCATCGGCCTTCAGTCGCCGGCAAACCTCGTAACCATCCACGTTCGCCATCATGACATCCAGCAGTATCAGGTCGGGCGTATCGGATTGCGCTATTTTCAAACCGCGTTCCCCGTTATTGGCGACTTTCACCCGATAGCGATCCTTGAGTAAACCGCTGATCAACGCCAGATTGTCAGGCGTATCGTCCACCACCAAGATCAACGGTTTTTTATCTTCGAGAGACATTTCATTCATCACTTTCTCCATCCAAACCGGATTGCTGCATGGCCTGCCGCAAAGTTGTCAAGGCAAGCTCCAAGTCAAAAGCGGCTATGCCGGCTGCTATTTCCCCGGCCATGTCGCCGAATGCCGTATTTAACCAACCGGCATAATCGGCGAACAGGTCGGCGGCTTCCGCATCGTCTTCTGCCAGCAAGGCATGCAGACGTTGACATACCTCGCGCAGCTGAACCCTGTCGACTATCGGTTCGGCATTAACGGGCGGTGCGTTTTCCGGAAGCTGCGCTGTTAATGCGGACAGTAAATCGCTCATGGATGCCGCGACTGCGGCGAATGGCGCCGCCACGTCTCCCGCCGTCAGGGATGACCCGGCATTACGGCTTTTATGTACGGCGCGTTCCAGTTCAGCCGCCAACAATTGCACGCCTGTTGCGCCAATATTTCCCGCCACGCCTTTCAGCGTATGCGCAAGACGTTCCGCCGTTTCGGCGTCTGCGTTCGCGGCAGCTTGTTCGAACTGTGCGGTGAAATCGCCCTGCCCCTTGATAAATTTGCGCAACATCGAGAGGTAAGAGGCTTTCTTGCCCAGCACTCGGCGCAAACCCAGCTCGACATCCAGCCCGTCGATATTCCGGGGCAGGCGCTCGTCTGTTGCCTGAGTATCCGTACCCGGACCGTGCGCCGAACCGGCGTCAGCCGTTTTATGCGGCTGCGCCGCCATCCCCAAGCCTTCGCGCGGCCTGATCCACTTCAACAATGCGGCCCATAGCTCATCAGGCTCGATCGGCTTGGCCAAATGCGCGCTCATACCGGCCTCTACGCATCTCTCGCGATCGCTCTGCATGACGTTGGCGGTCATCGCCAAAATAGGCAATTCCGCGAATTCGGGTTGGGCGCGCAATAATCGCGTTGCCGTTACGCCATCCATAACCGGCATCTGCACATCCATCAGCACCAGATCGTACTGCGGCGTCCGGCTTTGCGCTTTATCAACGGCTTCCCGGCCGTTTTCGGCGATTTCCACGCTGAACCCGGCATCGGTCAATAATTCCGATGCGACTTGCTGGTTAAGTTCGTTATCTTCCACCAGCAGGATGCGTGCACCGGCAATCCGCGCCAGTTGCGTTTCCAGCGCCGAATCCGTTCCAGCGCCTTCTTTGCTTCTCTCACAACCTTCTTCGCCCAGAATATCCATGACCGTATCGTAGACGATACTGCCGTTGAGCGGTTTGATCAGTATGTTCTCGATTCCTGCATCTTTCGCCCCTTTGAGCACCTCTTCGCGCCCGTAAGCGGTCACGATCACCAAATTCGGCATCGGATCGAGATGCAGCGTCTGCAAAGCCCGGGCGACTTCCAAACCGTCCATCTCCGGCATTTGCCAATCGAGAAAAGCGATTTCGAACGGATAACGCAACACGATGGCTTTCCGTATGGAGGTTATGGCGGCTTCGCCGGAAGACACCGCTTCTACATAGAACCCCATATTTTCCAGTATTCCGCTCAGCACGGTTCGCGCGGCATCGTTATCATCGACGACCAGCATGCGCCGATGGCGTAAATCCGGTTGAGGTAGATAGAGGCATGCGGGCGTTGCATCCTTGCCCAGGCGCGCAGTGAACCAAAAGGTCGAACCACGACCTGGAATACTGTCTAGCCCGACGGCTCCACCCATCAGTTCCGCCAGATTTTTACTGATTACCAGCCCCAAACCGGTGCCGCCGAATTTTCGGCTGGTGGAGGTATCGGCCTGCTGGAAACTTTGGAACAATCGCTCTATTTGCTCCGGCGTTACGCCTATGCCGGTATCTTTAACCTCGAAACGCAAAAACACCTGGCTCTCGTCGTCTTCCAGTTTGACGACAGTAATGCGAATCTCACCTTTTTGTGTGAATTTCACCGCGTTATTGGCGTAATTGATCAGAATCTGGCCGATCCGTAACGGATCACCGACCAAATGCACCGGCACGTCCGGCGCTACGTCGAATATCAGCTCCAAGCCTTTCTCACCGGCTTTTTCGGCTATCAGATTGGCGACGTTGTCCAATATATGATGCATATCCAACGGAACAGCCTCGACCTCCAGCTTGCCGGCCTCGATTTTGGACAGATCGAGTATATCATTGATAATACCGAGCAAATGCTGGCCGGATTGCTGTATTTTTTTCAAATAATCAAGCTGGCGCGGCGTCAACTCCGTCTTCAAAGCCAGATGGGACAGACCGATGATGGCGTTCATCGGCGTACGGATTTCATGACTCATGTTGGCCAGAAAATCACTCTTGACGCGATTGGCCTTCTCGGCCTCATGCATGGCCGCGCGCACCAGGGCTTCCTGCTCAACCAGATTACGGTTGGCTGACGCCAGGGATTCGGTCCGTTCGGCGACCTTCCGCTCCAGAGACTGATAAAGCACCGCGTTCTCGATGGAGATTGCCAACTGCCTTCCCAGCATGGTCACTGTTTCAAGACGGTCGACGGTAAAGGCCGCCCGCAACAACCGGTTTTCCAGGATGATAAAGGCCCCAATCCGCTCGCGCACCAGAATCGGCAACGCCAGCACGGAACAACACGGGACCGAAGCAAAGTAAGGGTCGTGAGTAAAGCGGGCGTCAATCACCGCATCCTCCGACACAAAGGCTTCTCCGGTATTCAAGCCGAAGCGCAACACGCTCGAAGCTACGTCTCCCTTCGCTACGGCTTCCTCAAGCCCGCTCCTTCCCAGCGGCGCACCGCGTTGCATTCCCCCCTCCAGAAACCAATGGCCCGCTTCGTCCAGCAACAGCAGCAAGGCGCCGGTGGCGCCGGTCAACTGTCCCAGCAGTTCGACTACGCGCGCAATCAATCGAGGTTGAGAGGTTTCTGAAGCCAGCGCTTGCGAAGCGCGCAGCACCGCTTCGAAATCGCTGCTGTCGTATCCCCTGTGGGCGGACCCTACGCCCGGTTTCGAAGCACCGCGCAGAAATGGATGTTCCGTTTCCATCCGCCGCGCTTTACCTTCGGCGCCCCATTTCTGATACAAGCCGCGCGCTGCGGCAAGTAGCGGGCGGCCGGCGTTTTCGAGTCCATGACGCATGTAAAACAGACCGGCGCGCTCGGTGGCCAGGGCATGATGCCAGGGACGATGGTGGGCCTGAGCGCGGCGGACCGCTTGTTCAAAAGCCTGTTGGGCAGTCCACAAGTCGTTCCTTAAAACCCATCGTTCCGCTTCGACCAGATCATGGAGATGACGAAAATTCATCGGCGCATCCTGCGCGCGCGCGTTGAGCCAGGCTTGATTCGCTGTCAGTTGCGCCTGCCAAAGCGCCTGATCGGTTTCACCGGCGCGCCCATCCTTAAGTGTAACGACCCGCAATCGAAAACACATGAACCCGCAATCAGCGCATCGGCAAACCCAGATTAAGTGAGAATGAAAATAGCGCTCGACCCACATTATTTGAGAATGAGCCCGCAATCAACCGCACCGACCTGCAATCAACCGCGACCAACCCACATTATTTGAGAATGACCGCTGCACCCAAAAACGGCAGGCGGCGCTCAAATTCCTCCCTGACGCCAGTCAAGAAAACGAGGGTTTTCCTTACTGTTTCCGGCAACCATACAGATCATCGTAAAACAGCCCAAAACCAGTAAATAAATTCGGTAAGGAATACAACTTTAATTTATACTTCCTTCACACGAGTTTATTTACAACTCAGCCATGCCGCCCCGCCCTTTTTTCCATCACCGACGCATGAGTAGTGTAATGCTTATTGGTTATGCCAGGATTTCTACTGATGATCAGAACCTTGACCTGCAGCACGACGCGCTCACGCAGGCCGGCTGTTCCAAACAGTATGAAGACAAGGAAAGTGGGGCCAAGGCGGAGCGCCCCGGTCTGCTGACCGCTCTGGATGTGCTGCGTGACGGCGACACGCTGGTGGTCTGGCGGTTGGATCGGCTGGGGCGCTCCCTCAAAGACCTGATTGCCTTGGTCGAGAAGCTTGAGAAGCGCGGGGTTGCACTCAAAAGCCTGCAGGAAAATATCGACACCGGCAGTAGCGGCGGTAAACTGGTGTTTCATCTGTTTGGCGCGCTGGCTGAATTCGAGCGCAACCTGATCCGCGAACGCACCCAGGCAGGACTGTCAGCCGCCAGGGCGAGAGGACGAACCGGCGGACGTCCTAAGGCGCTGGATTCCAATAAGCGGCAACTCGCCATTCGCCTTTACCATGAACGCCAGCACAGTATTGATGAGCTCTGCCGGATGATGGGCATCTCAAAACCAACGCTGTATAGCTATTTGGCGGAAGCCGATGCCGACGCCATTCACGCGGCATAAGCAAATACCCATTGATTCCCTGCTGCAATTGCGGCAGCGGCTTGATCGTTTACCCCGCAAGAGTTCCGAGCGCGCGAATCAAATCGCTGCTGTCGCCACACTGTACGGTGTTTCGATTGCGACGGTCTACCGGGCATTAACCGAATTCAACAGACCACACGCAGCGCACCGTGCCGACCACGGTAAGCCGCGCATACTGCAAGCGTCTGAACTGGAGCGCTACTGCGAGTTGGTTGCCGCACTTAAATTGCGCACGACGAATAAGAACGGTCGGCATCTGTCCACCCGGCGTGCTATTGGGCTGTTAGAGGACTACGGCGTTGAGACCGCATTGGGTTTGGTGCGAGCACCCAAAGGACTACTGACACGCACGACTGTAAACCGGTACCTGTCCTTGTGGCATCTGGATCAGCCACGCCTGACGCGCGAGCCTGCCGCCGTGCGTTTCCAGGCCGAATGCAGCAACGATTGTTGGCAGTTCGATATGTCGCCTTCCGATCTCAAGCATATCGACAAGCCTGAATGGGTTGATCCTTCGAAGGGCCAGCCGACGCTCATGCTGTTTAGCGTGGTGGATGACCGTAGCGGCGTGAACTATCAGGAATACCGCTGCGTCTATGGTGAGGATGCAGAATCCGCTTTGCGCTTCCTGTTCAACGCAATGGCGCCGAAAGCCGATGCGGCGTTTCCCTTTCAAGGGATGCCAAAAATGATTTATTTAGACAATGGCCCGGTCGCCAAGAGCCGGGTATTCCAGAACGTCATGCTGGCACTGGGCATTGAGTGGCAAACGCATATGCCGGCAGGGAAAGACGGCAGGCGTACCACGGCTCGATCAAAAGGCAAAGTTGAGCGCGCCTTTCGCACCCTCAAGGAAGCCTATGAGACGCTGTATCACTTCCACAAGCCGGAAACCGAGCGGCAGGCCAACGAGTGGCTGTTGCGTCATCTGATCCATATCCATAATGCGCGCCGGCATCGCTCCGAACCCCACACGCTGATGGACGACTGGCTGAAGAATCTGCCGTCGGAAGGCGTGCGCGAGATGTGCGCCTGGGAACAGTTCTGCCGTTTCGCCCGCGAGCCGGAACGGCGCAAGGTCGGCATCGACGCCCGCCTCAGCGTTGGCGGCACCGAGTATGAAGTAGAGCCAGACATGGCGGGCGAGCGTGTGGTGTTACTGTGGGGCTTGTTCGACGACGAGCTGTATGTCGAGTTCAAAGGTGAACGCTTCGGCCCTTATCATCCCGTGTCCGGCCCGATCCCGCTACACCGGTACCGCAGCTTCAAACGGGGCAAAGCAGATGAACGCGCCGATCATATCCGCGCCCTGGCCGATCAGCTGGGTCTGCCTATCGCCGCACTGTCTGGCAACGATGTGAGACTTTCACCGCCGACGGCAGCTGCGGCAGCGCCGATACCGAAACAGCCTTTTAATGCCGAAGCACATGAGTATCACTTTCCCAGCGTCATTGCGGCCAAACTCGCCATCGCTGACGATCTCGCGCAACCGTTGGCGAAGCTACCACCAGAAGATCGGTCATTTATCGACCAGGTGCTGAGCGAAACGCTCGTGCGCCGTATCGTGCTGGAGCGCGTGCGCGATTACTTTCGACGCAACAAGAAAAAGGGAGACAAACCATGCGGGTTGACGTGATGAAACATTACGGCCTGACGGTGCCATTGAATCAGGCAGGCTACTACGAAACCAGTCATAACCAGCAGTTAATGAGCGATATTCGCGGCGCTATCCTCGATGGTCGGCTGGTGGCTTTGTCCGGCGTGATCGGCATCGGCAAGACCGTCATGCTGGAGCGTATTCGGCAGGCGCTGGAAGAGGAAAAGCACGTCATCGTGTCGCAGTCCTTTGCCATCGACAAGCGCGCCATCAAACTATCGACCCTGGTTACGGCGCTGTTCTACGACCTGTCTGGCGATAAACAAATGCGTGTGCCGACCGACATCGAGACCCGTGACAGGCAGTTGCACGAACTGATAAAAAAACGAAAACGCCCCGTCGCCCTGTTCATTGATGAAGCACACGACCTGAACACCTACACTTTGACCAGCTTGAAACGCCTGATTGAGCTTGCGCGGAGTGGCGGTGGCGGCGGTCGACTGTCGGTGGTACTCGCCGGCCACCCCAAACTGAGGAACGATCTACGTCGGCCCACGATGGAGGAAATTGGTCACCGCACCACACTCTTCTCCCTGGACGGCATCACCGGCAGCCAGCGCGAATATATCTATTGGCTGCTTGAAACGTGCACTGAAGGCCAGGTAGAAGCGGAGTCCATCCTATCTGAAGACGCGATCTACCTACTGTCCAGCAAGTTGCGCACGCCGTTACAGATAGAGGACTACCTGACTCAAGCCTTGACTGCAGGTTACCAAACCGGCGAAAGGCCTGTCTCCGTTGAGATCGTCAATACCGTATTGACGCGTCATTCAGACGATATTGAAGCGACACTGACGCGCAACGGCTACCGTATCAAGGATCTGGCGGAGCAGTTCGACGTCAAGCCGGCAGAAATCAGGGCGCTGTTCACCCAGACACTCGATCCAGTACGCACGAGTGAGTTGCGTGAAAAGATGTTGAAGGCAGGGCTGCCAATATGATGGATAATCGCACGCCGAATGATGTTAAAAAAACCCTCGTTTTCTTGACTGGCGTCAGGGAGGAATTTGAGCGCCGCCTGCCGTTTTTGGGTGCAGCGGTCATTCTCAAATAATGTGGGTTGGTCGCGGTTGATTGCAGGTCGGTGCGGTTGATTGCGGGCTCATTCTCAAATAATGTGGGTCGAGCGCTATTTTCATTCTCACTTAATCTGGGTTTGCCGATGCGCTGATTGCGGGTTCATGTGTTTTCGATTGCGGGTCGTTACAGTTAACCTCCTTGAATTTATCGAGCGCAATAAACAACAGCGCGATTCCGGCGTTATCGCGTTGCGCTTTTTTGATCTCCTGCTCCAGGCGATCAATGAACAAGCGGCGGTTGGGCAAACCGGTAAGAAGATCGTAATTGGCTTGAGTCCAGATCAGCGTATCGGCTTCTTTCCTTTTGGTAATGTCGGAAAATAACGCGACCCTGCGGTGTACCGAGCCATCTTCTGCATAAATGGTGTTGATAGTCAGCCATTCGACGTACTTTTCACCGTTCTTGCGCCGGTTCCATATTTCACCCTGCCATTTTCCTGTGGCGTTAAGACTGCGCCACATCGCCCGAAAAAACTCGCTATCCTGTCCCCCCGAGCTCAATATTTTGGGGGTCCGGCCTATGACCTCTTCTGCGGAATACCCGGTCATTTCTGAAAAAGCGGGATTAATTGCAATAATGCGATTATCGGTATCGGTAACGGTCATCGCTTCATTGCTGTTTTGATAGACCAGAGCAGCCAGACGCAGTTCTTCTTCGGCCAGTTTACGCGCGGTGATGTCCCAAAGCGTGCCGATCACCCGTAGCGGTTTTCCGGTAGCCTCGTCAAGCTGGAATTCCCCGCGATCCTCGATCCAGCAAGTACGTCCGTCAGGCAAACAAACCCGGTATTCGGCAACATAAGGCGTCTGTTCCGCCAGCGCCTTGTCTAAAGCCGTAAACACCAGTCCGGCATCCTGATCATGGATCAGCCGTTTGAAATCGGCCAAATCAGTCGAGATGCAGGCAATACCCAGAATTCGATAGATATCGGGCGACAAATACGCTCTGCGCGAGTTGAGATCCAACTCCCAAACACCCATTTTTGCGACCCCAAGCGCAAAATTGAGCCGCTGCTCGCTTTTCTTCATCTCAGCGCTGAAACGGTGTGTTTTTTTCTCCAACTGCAGCACCCCGGCCACAATCAGGGTCGCCACGATAATCGACGCGACGCCCCCGGTAATCAGGTAATCAGGGGTAATCCGGCCGATAAGCAACAGCCCCATGGCCGAAACGATGGTTTCGGCCATGGCGAAGGACAGGACGACTGCGGCGAATACGCGCTGTCCGAAAGACATATGATGTTGGACGTCAGCCAGATAAACGGCAACTTTACGCCTGAAGGTGTCGTAGCAATTAACTGTCCGCATCCGGGTACGAAAGAAGGAGGGGAATAATATACAGAATGGCGAATTTGTATTTTAGCATACCCCGGGCTACGACTCCCAAATCGCGCCGGACTGAATCTGATGTGTACAACTGTATCCAGGCGAAAACGCATCGCACAAGCTTCTTCCATGTGCGGGCCCAACACGCTACACCCGTTTTTTTACCGGCGCTGGCATCTTCTGCAGCCAGACCCGGCACAATGCGAAAAGCGCATCCAGTTCGCCCGGCTCGTCGGGACGGTAAGCGGCTTCCACCAGCAAACGCCCGATTGCTGTGTTGAAATGTGTACTGCCGTATTGTTTATCCATGAAATCCAGCCAGGCCACGCCGGTCAGACCGGCAACCGTCGCGCGCGGATAAGCGGTCAGGCACGCCCGGCGCATCAGTATCGCCAGTTCCTGCAACTGCTGTTTTTGCGTAAGGTCGCTGCCTTGCAATACATCCAGGGACTTCAATGCCGCCTTCCGGGGTACTAACCTGCGTCGCCGCCGCCATAGCCAAAACGACAACAACGCCATAACCAGAATCAATGCCAGCACTATCCACCACCCCGGCGCAGGCGGCCAGAAACCGGGAGGTGGCGGCAAATGAATATCGCGTAGAGGCAGGTCGTCTTGCGGCATGGAGAAAACCTGCTAACGAAAGGATTGAGACGACACGCCGGCAATCTGCATCAACACCGGCAACGGGTCCTGCTGGGTACTGCAGGTGCCGAAGCGCATATGCCGGCTGCGCGAAAGTGCGGAAAGCATTTCCACGTTTTCCTGAAAACGCCTCGTATAGGCGTCTGCCGCGCGTTGCGTCGCATGCAGGGAAAAACGCCTCCGCCCGAAACTGAAATCATAACGCCCTTGATCGGGTAAGGTAGACTCCAGTGGGTCGTAAAGTTTAAGCAACACAACATCGCTATGACGGCGCAAGCGTAGCAAAGCGGTTTCGCAAGCCCGGGAATAGCCGCGAAAATCGCTCAGCAAAAAAACCAGGCTGCCGGGACGCACATGGCGATGCAGACGGGTCAACGCTTCCGGCAAGCCACGCTCCTCCGACGAGTCATCGGCGGCAGGCTGAAGCTCGGTCAGTTTGCGCAGAAAATGCAGTACCGCGCGCCTGCCGTGCTCGGGCTTCAACTCCAGGCTCGACCTTTCTGAAAAAATCTGTCCGCCGATACGATCACCATGCTGCATCACGCTCCAGGCGATCAAAGCCGCCATCTGTGACGCCAGCACCGATTTAAAACAGCCGCGGGTAGCGAAGAACATGGAGCGGCGCGCATCGACCGCGATGAAAACCGGCCGCTCGCGCTCCTCCTGGAACAGCTTGGTATGGGTTTTCCCGGTGCGCGCGGTCACCCGCCAGTCGAGATTGCGGATATCGTCCCCGGCAGTATAAGGGCGCGTTTCGGCGAACTCCATGCCGCGCCCCTTGAATGCGGACAGATAAGCGCCGCCCTGAACGGCATGCCGTCCGTGATGAGAAAAGCGCAGGCGCGCCACATTGCGACTCAATCCGATCAAGGTAGGCAGGGAAACAGCGGCAACTTCATTTTCCATGGTTACGAACTCAAAGATCATAGCGTATTAACCGGATCGAGCCGTAAAGTCATCGATGCCGAAAGCAGTATTTATCCCGCCCGCAATATTGACTTCGCTCAGCCTTATTGACTTCGCTCAACCTTAAAAACGGCGCTCTACCGTCGCTTTGAAAACATCGGAAAGCCGGACACGCTTCGCCGATAAATTATCGGCGCGCTCCAATGGCCGATCATGACAATTATGGTAGCATAATTGCCATGATCGGCGACACGCTACGGACACCGATCAGGCTCCGCCCGCATTGAATCAGGATAGGATCGCGGATTTTCGCATGCCGCGCACCAGGGAGACTTACCGCAAAAACCCGGTTTTCCACCGCTACGCTGGAGGTCAAATGCATCGCCGATTTTTCATGTTACTCATTACCATCCCATTGCTTGCAACCGGATTTGCCGCACGGGCGAACGACTCCACGGCCAGAGTGGGCGCAGGCGGCATTACCCTGCTGAAGAACGACAATATCCGCATGCTTCAGGAAACGCTGATGATCTCGACCAAAGCGGTGCGCGTTCGTTATCGCTTCATTAATGAGGTAAACCGGGAAATCCAGACCACGGTCGCGTTTCCTATGCCGGCTTATGTTTGGAACCCCGGCATAAGCGCCCTCGAAGCCAATGTTGGGCCGCTGAAGTCATTTCAGCTTCGCGTCGACGGACGTACTGTGTCGACGCAACTGAATCGAAAAGCATTGATAGGCGAGCAGGATGTTACCAATCGGCTACGGGAATTGGGGCTTTCGGATGCACAGATATTCGAAACATTCGGCGACTGCACCATCGACGGATGCAGCCTTACCCGGAAACAGCTGGATCTAATCGCCGAACTTGCCGGCGCCAATACCCCGCCCCCGCCATGGTCGGTGGCTGCCACCGCCTTTTGGGAGCAAGCGTTTCCTGCTCAGAAGGAAATCGAGATCGAACACGAATACCAGCCATTCGCAGGCGTGGTCTTCAATGCGCCTTATCAGGTTTTTAACGGGAAAGTCACGGAAGACCCCCGCAAAATAATCACCCCGTGGGGAAAAGACCCGAATGAGGCCTGCCTGGACGAAGGAACGCGCAAAGCCTTGACAAAACGCATCAAGTCGTTGGTGAAAAAAGGTGCGGTCTCGGTCTGGGTGACGCTTAACGATATCGAGTATGTGCTGGGAACGGGCCGCAACTGGAAGGGGCCGATTAACGATTTCACGCTGCAAATCGAGAAAGAATCGCCCGATCAACTGGTTTCGCTGTGTTTTCCGGGGAAACCAAAAAAAATCAACCCTACGCTGGTCGAGTTTTCTCATTCCAGCTTTATGCCTCAGGATAAGCTGGTGATTTATTTCTACACGGTGACCGCGCAGAACCAGTGAAACAGGAAGCTTGCTGCGTTTGACGGAACAAAGTCCCGATCGCTGGCCTGACCGGAACTTTGCTGATATACGCGAAGGTTATTTAATTGTCGGGCAGTGAAAATACGGTCAAAACACCGCCCAGCCTGGTAAAGTTGCTGATGCTCCTGTAAGCGCCTACCGCTCCCAGACCTTCGCTTTCGCCTTCCAGACCGGCAGCCATGCCGATACCGGCCCAGCCGCCAAGACCTGACAGAACCCCAACATACTGCTTGCCTTTATAAGTCCATGTATTGACATTGCCGATAATGCCTGACGGCGTTTTAAACCGGTAAAGCTCGTTGCCGGAGCGTGCGTCCACTGCCTTGAGGTAGCCCTCCAGAGTGCCGTAGAACACGATATCGCCCGCGGTCGCCAAAGCGCCGGCCCATATGGAGAACGGTTCATCCTTGGACCAGACGATTTTACCTGTGGTTGGATCCCAAGCGGTAAATACGCCAAGGTTGGTTGAGTTGTTCTTGATGCCGGTTACAGCATCTACGCCCGCCGGGAACATGGTCACGGTAGAACCTACATAGGGCTGACCGGAGCTGTATTCCACTTCGAACGGCTCGAAGTTCATACACACATGGTTGCCTGGAATGTAAACCAGTTTGGTTTTCGGAGAGAACGCGATCGGCTGCTGATTCTTTGCGCCCAGCACCGTAGGACAGATACCCTTGGTGTTGAACTCTTCGCCGTGCGCCTCGGGCGAAAACTCTTTGGCTACCTGCGGCCGGCCGGTGTAATAATCGATATGGGTGGCCCAGTTGGTAGCCTTGTCGAATTTCTCGGCAACCAGCAGTTCGCCTGTTGCGCGGTCGAGAGTATAGCCAAAGCCGTTTCGATCGAAGTGAACCAGCAACCTGTCATGATCCTTGCCGTTCCTGTCCTTCATCGGCAGGTCGAGCAACGCCATTTCGTTGACGCCGTCGTAATCCCATTCGTCGTGCGGCGTCATCTGGTAAACCCACTTGGCCTCACCGCTATCGGCGTCGCGCGCCCAGATCGCCATCGACCATTTATTGTCGCCGGGGCGTTGTACCGGATTCCATGTCGATGGATTGCCTGAGCCGTAATAAATCAGGTTAAGCGCCGGATCGTAGCTATACCAGCCCCAGGTTGCGCCGCCGCCGATTTTCCATTGATCGCCTTTCCAGGATTTCAGGCTGGAATCCTTGCCGACCGGCGCCATCTTGCCGTCGGTCCAGGTCAGTGTCTTTTCCGGATTCAAACCGACATCCTGGTCAGGGCCCATGCTGTATTTTTTCCAGGCCAGACTGCCGTCCTTGATGTTGTAGGCCGCAAGAAAGCCGCGCACCCCGAATTCGCCGCCCGACATGCCGGTAATAACTTTATCCTTCACCACCAGCGGCGCATTGGTGCTGGTGGCCCCGGTTTTGGGATCGGCAACTTTGGCCTTCCAGACGACTTTGCCGCTTTTGGCGTCGAGCGCGACCAGCGTGGCGTCGCCCTGCGCCAGGAAAATTTTCCCCTCTCCATATGCAAGACCGCGGTTAACCACGTCGCAGCAGTAAACGGAAATGACCTGGGTCGGATCTACATCCTTGTCGGGTGTATAAACGTACTCCCAGATTACGCTCTGCGTGGCTTGATCCAGCGCGTAAACCTTGTGCGGGTAGGGAGTATGGACATAAATAATACCGTTAAGCACCAACGGACCGCCTTCGTGACCGCGTAATGCGCCGGTGGAAAAAGTCCAGTCCGCCTTGAGATTTTTGACGTTATGGCTATTGATTTGCTCCAGCGCGCTGTAACGGGTGCCTGCATAGTTGCCGCCCCATGTCACCCAGTTCGCTGAGTCCTTGCTCAGGCCATCTACTTCGGCATTCGCCTGGGAGACCCCCGGCGCTGCCGATAAAATTGCAATCGAAATTGCAAGTTGCCAACCTTTGAAAATGTGTTTCATGATATGCTCCATAGTCCCATAGTTATGGAATATGTTCGGTTTTAAGCCTGAAGATTATTGAGAACGCACGGCGTTATCCCTCGAAGCGAACCGCTTCATAACCGATCCGCCTTCCGATTGTTGCTGCGCCGATACGGCCTCCGGCCGGCATGAACATCACGGATTAAGATCGAAAACCTCCTCGATTTTCTCGAAAGGCAATAATGCCTCTTCGTTGACGCGCCTGACCGATTCCGCATCCGGCGATTCGAACAGGCAGGTGCAGCGGGCATCGGACGGATAATAATTGCTGCGTATATATTTAACCGGGAAACCTTCTCGCGTTAGATGCGCGCTCGTGTCGATCGCGGCTTTCTGCGCTCCGGCCAATTCTGTCATGGTAATTCCAGGTAGTTGACGCTGTACGGCATAAATAGGCATAACTGCTCTCCTGACTACTATCTGCAAGTTGTTTTCTGTTAAAATATGGAAAATAAAATTGGACAACTATTTCATCAACCCGTGATCTACTTCAATTTTTAATTTATTAATCATATTGTTATGCGAACCTTGATTATCATATTGAATGAAGAGGAAAAGACTGCATCTATAATGCTATATTTAAAAAATAAATAGCGACCATGGGTTCATACATTTAAACTCCTATACATCCTCCACACCGATAGTCTGACATAAGTTACCGGACAAAATGCGGTGTTTTCTGATTAAATTAATTTATGGCGGTATTAGAAAAAATAATAACTGTAACTGGAAAATGATGATATTTTCTAATACGCCCAAAAAAGGAAACGCTGATTAAATCGTTTTTAGGCGCGAACTACCATAGTAAGCCATTGATTTTAATAACCGGTTCTCGACCAGCTTTAAATTATTCAGCGTTTGCCACAGAAGGGTTGACCTACCCGCGTTCTGCAAGCCTGGAACGAACGGCAAGAAATTTCCGTTCGAGGCGGGCATGTCGAAACATGATAAGGAAATGCTTTGTTCGGGGTTTCATTAAAATCCGATAACCGCAGGATACGACCATGCTGAACTTAAGACATCTCGACTTCACCATGCTCATGGCTTTCGACCTGCTTATGAGCGAGCTCAATGTGTCGCGCGCGGCGGAAAAGATGTTTGTGACGCAATCGGCGATGAGCCAAATTTTGCAGCGTCTTCGTCAACAACTCGAAGATCCGCTTCTTATCAGAACGCCCGGAGGAATGAAACCGACTGAGCGGGCGCTGACGTTGATAGGCCCGATTCGTGCGCTGCTGCGCAACGTCGAGCAGGTATTCAGCGCATCCGCCCGTTTCGATCCCGCCATCAGTCATGAGCGTTTCATCCTCGCCGGGTCGGATTACGTCGAGTTCATGGTGTTGCCGCGCCTCATTGAGCGCGTGCGGCGGTTAGCTCCGCGCGTGCAAATCCAGGTCATTCGCTGCGATATGGACAGCCTGGAGGCGCGATTGCAAAACCAGGAAATCGATTTGATTCTGGGTTTTCAGGTGTTGTTGAAGCTGCCCGCTCATTTGAAATGGGCCAGGCTGTTCGACGATACCGTGGTTTGCTTGGCAAGACGCGATGAATCCGCCATCGCGGATGAGATCACGCTGGAAGATTACCTGGAAACCAGCCAGTTACTGATTACCTCGTGCGATGTGAATGCCCATATCATGGGGCGATGGCTGAGCAAGAAAGGGCTGGAACGGCACACTCCGGTCGTCATACCCAACTTTCTTTCAGCGCCGTACACCGTGGCGGCAACGGATTTGCTGTTATCCTTGCCGCGCCGCATTGCCGAGGCCTGCGTCAAATCCTCGCCGCTTAAGCTGGTAGAGGTGCCGTTTGGCCTGCCTCCGTTCGACCTGATCATGGCCTGGCACCCGCTCCGAGACGTTGACGCGGCGCATGTCTGGCTGCGAGAGCAAATTCTGGCCGTCAGCCGCGACATCGACGAGGGCGTTTGCAAGACGGCGTAACAGGTTAGACGCATCCTGCGGCAATACGTTGTCATCGTATTGATCGCGTTTGATGTCTATACTTTCATTATCCGGCGCTCCGTGGTGTTGCCGGGGCGCTGCCCCGGATTCCTGGTTGAGGGGTTGCCGGAACCGTAATACACCAGGTTCAAAACAGGGTACACAACTGTATCAACCCCAGGTAACGCCACCGCCGATTTCCCAGCGCCCACCTTTCCAGCTCTTTAAACTGGAGTCGTTGCCGCCAGGCGCCATTTTGCCATCGGTCCAGGCTCGATGCTTTTCACTCTTCACTGTTACATTCAGAAACATTTTGTTACCGGCTTGAGAAGAAACGCAGCGCCCCAGGTCATAGACTGACTCCGCCTTAACTACTGAAGGAGACAGGCATGATAAAAAAACGCGCATTTCTAAAAGTTGGAGCCATTGCACTTGCGGCCGCTTTGACGGCGTGCGGAACACACTATCCGAGCGCGGAGCAAGTCGTTGATCGTATCGGGCACAATCTCGATCTGAACGATGCTCAGAAGACGAAACTTGAGACGCTGAAGGAAAAACTGATTGCCTTGCGCGAAAGCGCGAAGCCTCAGCGTGAAGCCGCTAAACTGGAAATAGCCGAACTGCTGACGCATCCCACCCTGGACCGGGGACGTGCGGAACAGTTGGTGCTGGCGCATCTGCACTCGACCGAATCCAATGTTTCTCAAGTGATCGCCCTCTTCGGCGATTTCTACGACCAGCTTACCCCTGCACAGCAAAAAAGCTTGCGCGAGCGCATAGTGGCGCATATGGACCATAATCATTTAACGGCTAACTGAGGACTATCATCATGGGAATTCGATCTTTTTTCACCCGCCATTTTGTTCATCAAGGCTGCTGCGACGGCTGGATCGTGCGGCGCTTATCCAGTAAACTGAAACTCGACGATAGCCAGAAAGGTCGATTGCGCACTGTGTTTGAAGGCTTGAAACAGTTGCGCGAAAGCACCCGCCAAAGCTGGGCCGGTCAGCGTCAGGATTTATTCAAGGTTGTGGGAGGGGAACGCTTCGACCGCAACGAAGCGCTTCGCATCGCTCATATCCAGACGGCGCTGATCAACGAAAGCTTACCGCAATTGCTGGATACATTCGGAGACTTTTACGATCACCTGAACGCCGAGCAGCGCGGCCGGTTACGCAATGTGATCGCGAAGCGCATGGATCATGGTTGTTGCGGTCGCTGAGCGTAAATAACCCGCCCGTGGGGTTGATAACCCACTCTTAACTCTAACGGAGCCGAGCAATCCATGCCATCCATTCTCCTCATCGACGATGACGAGCGTCTGGCGGAGCTGCTCGGCCGCTATTTCACCAAGCACGGTTTGATGCTCGATTTCGCGCTACGGCCCAGCGTAGGGTTGGCGAGACTGAGTTCCGGCGGGTACGACCTGGTCATTCTCGATGTCATGCTCCCGGAAAAAGACGGCTTTGAGGTTTGCCGGGATATCCGCGTAAACAGCGACGTTCCGATCATCATGCTGACGGCCCGCGGCGAAGTGATGGACCGGGTTGTTGGTCTGGAGCTGGGAGCCGACGACTATCTGCCCAAACCTTTCGAGCCGCGCGAGCTGGTGGCTCGCATACAGCGCATACTAAAGCGCAGCGCTCGAAACGGCGGCGGCAATGTATTGAAATTCGGCGCATTGACCATCGATACCGAACTGCAAAGCGCCGCGCTTTCCGGCGAAAACCTGTCTCTTACCTCCATGGAATACCGCCTGTTGACACTATTGGCAACCCGGCCCGGCAAGACTTTCAGCCGCGACGAGATACTCAACCAGCTCAAAGGCATAGAGACGGAGATTTTTTCCCGTTCCGTGGATATACTGGTCAGCCGTTTGCGGCAAAAACTACGCCCTGGCGATTTTATCAGGACGGTGCGCAGCAACGGTTATTGCTTTCTGGGTAAGTCCGAGTGAACTTTAACTGCCGAACGCATCGTCCTTGCGGTCAACGCCGCTTCATCTATTCGCTCTCCGGCCGGCTGATCCTGATTTTTGCCGCCATGGGACTCTTGTTCCTGCTATTGGTGGGCTGGACGATAGGCCGGGGATTAAAAAATCATTTCGAATCCAATATTCGTCCGCACCTGTTGCAATATCTTGAATACGTACAGGCCGATATCGGCACGCCTCAGAATTACTCGCGTATCGTCGAATTAAGCCGCCGCCTGCTGATTACTATCCAGATCGACGGCCCTGACGGCAGCTGGTCTTCCGACGGGCAAGCGGTCGATCTTGCCGGCACTGAGGTCTTCCGCCGGGTAGAACAGGGCGGGAGGGCGTTTGCATTCGGCAAGCTGAAAGACCGCGAATTTCTGCTAAGCCGCAATGGTAATTATACGTACGCCTACTCTATTCCGCGTCAACGCAGCGAGTGGGATGTGTTTGCTCCGCTACTGGTATTGCTCGCGATTCTTTTGCTGCTGTATCACGCCACGCGTCGTCTGTTTGCGCCGATACAAACCATCAAAAGCGGCGTGGAGCGGATAGGACGCGGCGAATTCGATCATCGTATTACGGTCTCCCGTTGCGACGAACTGGGCGATCTGGCAGCCAGCATTAACGGCATGGCGGCGGATGTGCAACAGATGCTCGATTCAAAACGGCAGCTTCTGCTTGCCATCAGTCACGAGCTGCGTTCGCCGTTGACCCGCGCCAAGGTCGCAACCGGCCTGCTGGACGACGAGGCCCAGCGCAGCGAAATCGAACGGGAGCTCAACGACCTGGAAACACTGGTCGAGGAACTGCTGGAAACCGAACGCCTGGCTTCACGTCATCAGGCGTTGCATAAGCAGAACACCGATTTGGGCGAGCTGGCCAGGGAGGTGATGGAAAAGCTGCGGGGGAATCGTGCGCCTAAGCTCTACCTGCCTGCCGAGCCGATCATCGCCGAAGTGGACGCCATGCGCATCAGGCTGCTGCTGAAAAATCTGCTGGAAAACGCGTTACGGCACACGCCATCGGATGCGGCGGCGCCGGAATTGCGAATCGGTTTGCAAGCGGCGGAAACAGAAAGGAACAACCGGACAAAACAAACAGGGCCGGGGATCATCGAGTTCACGGTTCGCGATTACGGTCCGGGCATCCCCGCTGAGCATCTGCCTCATGTCGCCGAACCGTTCTACCGCGTCGATCCGGCCCGGCGCCGGGAAACCGGCGGCTACGGATTGGGATTATTTCTATGCCGGCGCATTGCCGAAGTGCATGGCGGATCGCTGGATATCAGCAGCGAAACTCACAGCGGCACTCGGGTACGGGTACGCTTGCCTATGAGTTCCTGACAAACAAGTGGCAATACGTTGTCATCGTAGTAGCTATTCGGTGTCCCTATTTTTCGTTCGCCCTGAGCCCTGCCATTATGGCGCGCTGTGCCGCCGGTCGGTCATTGAATCCGGCGAGCAGCAGGTTCAGACCAGCGTCAACCGCGCCATAGAGATATAAATCAAGGAAAAGTCGTAACTATTCAGTACCCTAGTTAGAAGCTCCAATGCGCTTCAGTTTATCCGTTGGTGGGCGTAGCGCCGCGAATGCGGCTGGAGAGCGCGTCGAACCATGAACGGATAAACTATCAATACCAAAGGATTTTCCGTTCATCCTCCGACAGGCTCAGGACGAACGGAAAATCTGGAGGCTGAATAGTTACGAAAAGTCTAAACCGCTATGCTCTGGTCTATCAGCTCAATGGCATTACCATCAGGATCACGGCAAAACAGCGCCTTGCGACCCGAATGGCTGCGCGTAAAAGATACGCCGTTCTCAGTCAATCGCGCGGCCATGCCGTCAAGGTCGTCGACCAGCAACGCGACATGACGGTCGCGCCCGCCGTGTTCGGGACGCTCCAGTCCGGTTTCGGGGGACGGCAACACCAGCAGGTGTATCTGCTGCTCGCCCAGATCGTACCATATGCCGTCGTACTTTAGCTGCGGACGATGCGGACAGACGATCAAGCCGAGCAGTTCTTCATAGAAAAAACGCGAACGCGCCAGATCGTCGACCAGTACGGATGAGTGATGCATGCGGGTTACTTTAGCCATCGTATTAATCCCGATCTCAAGCAGCCGATTTCATTACAAAATCGGCGTGAACTTCGTTGAACGGCACATGGAGCTTTCCGTTGTCGACTTTCTCTACCAAGCCATATTGCACCACCACTTTCACATCGTCATGAACGCGCCTGATATCGCGCCCTAAAGCGCGCGCCAAGGCGCGCCCGCTCAACGGACCGGATTTTTGCAGGCACTCGATCAAATCCCAGCGCCTGGGCGTGAGGACACGGAACAGCGCCGCAGGGGATGCGAAGCCGAAATGTTCCTCCGTGTACTCTCCGGTATTCCACGCAGAAAGAAAACCACTACGCGCCGCCTCCAGGACATCATTCGCCTTGCGGATATGTATTGTTGCAATTCTCATCGTTTTGTCCTTCTTGATTCAACTTCCCGGAGAAAATCGTCGATCAACTTTTCAGGGCTTTCGAAAAGGCAAAGCTCCTCGATATTATCGCTATGCCGGTGATCGCCCTTGGGCCGCTCATTGTCGTAGCAGATTATCCTCGATTCGGGGTATCCATAGAAAAGCCGATACAAAATGGTGGGTACATCCGGCAACCGGCATGGGCAACAGCCAGGCAACGATTTCCAGTATCGCTCCATCATCAAAATCCATACGGTGCCGATAAATCAAATTCGCCTTCATGCCGACGACAATGCCGCTATTTTATAGTGTTGTCAATAAGGGCATCACTTCATTGCTGCCGGATAACATTCAGCGGCCTCAGTCCAATTGGAGCCGATAAATTTCGGTAACATAGCCATGGACCCCGAACTATAGTTCCAACCACCCGCTCTCTGTCAAGTTTGACAGTATCCGGTATAAAGCTTTAAACGATATACTGCGAACGGCAGGCCGTTCCCGGAAAAGTTACCGTCGTTTACGACATGGCCTAATCCCTGATTCAGGCCGAATGCCGGACGGCTTCCATTCCGGCGCAAATCGAGATGAGGAAACAGATGTTAAATGACAAAAAGCGCAGGCTGATTGCAACACTGGCTGTTACCGGCTTACTCTCCGCCTGCGCGCCCGAGGTTCCACCGCTGCAGCTGACCGAAAAATCAGTGTGGCTGGAACAAAACTGGACGCCGGAACAAAGCCAATGGTTCCATTACACCAGCCAGGGGACAGCGACCCTGCCGCTGCCCTACGAATGGTTGATAGCGCTGGAACAGCCCGAGATCAAGGTCTTCGGTAATCCGGGGATGTTTACCGCCAACGATTATCTGCTGCGTTTCGGCTTTATTGCGGGCAAGGCCGAGCCCGGCTCGAATCCGGACGGCCTGCCGGTCGGTTTTGCACAGGACAAGGACTACCAGGATCCGGTCAGCGGTCAGCGCTTTCACGCGATCGGCTTTACCTGCGCGGCCTGCCATACCGGCCATATGAACTACAAAGGCACCGAAATCCGCGTCGACGGCGCGCCGGCAATCAACGACATTACCACGATGGTCGAAGCGCTGGGCGTGTCGATGCTGTATACCAAATATGTTCCGTTCCGCTTCGACCGTTTCGCCAGGCGCGTGCTGGGAGCGGACTATAACGACGCCAACAAGGAAAAGCTCAAAACCAGCTTCAATGCGGCATGGGACAAGCTGCAGAAGGTGGTCAACCTGCAAAAAGGCGTCGAAAAGCAAAGCGTCAAGGAGGGCTTCGCCCGTCTGGACGCCTTGAGCCGCATCGGCAACCAGGTCTTTTCCATCGGCATGAACTTCAACGCCAAAAATTATCATCCGACCAATGCCCCGGTGAATTTTCCGCACATCTGGCATTCTTCGTGGTACGACTGGGTGCAATACGACGGTTCCATCATGCAGCCGATGATACGTAACGCCGGAGAATCGCTGGGCGTGGCGGCAGCCGTGAACCTGATCGGCCCGAAAGAAACCCGTTTTGCGTCGACGACAAAAATTCAGGAAATTGCCGACATGGAACAGTTGCTGGCGGGAGCGCCCGAACCGTCAACAAATCATAAATTTAACGGCCTGCAATCGCCAAGCTGGCCCGAACAGATACTCGGCCGTATCGATGTCGCCAAAGCCGCTCAAGGCAGAGAGCTGTACGATAGCCATTGCAAGGGTTGCCATTTACCGGCGCCGGACAGCGATGAGTTCTGGAACGACAAACACTGGAAGAAGATTGACCAGTCGGTGGATCAGCGCTATCTGGTGCTGCATAACTCCCCCGCCGATAAAATCGGCACCGATCCGATGCAGGCGAAAGCGCTGGCCGAGAGAAAGATCGATACCACAGGGATCGGTTTGAACACCACCGTGTATGCCGGCGATACCTGCGAGGAAGTAAAGGTTAAGGATGGAGCTGCCGTGGCGTATGGTCTGGCGCTGGGCGCAGTGGTGCAGGAAACCGTCGATTACTGGTACGACAAGAACAGCACTCCACCGGAAAAGCGGGAGGAGATGAACGGCAACCGTCCCAACTGCCTGCTGCCGGCGATGCAGTATTCCGCCCGCCCGCTCACCGGCATCTGGGCGACCGCGCCGTACTTGCATAACGGTTCCGTGCCGGATCTGTATGCGCTGCTGTCGCCTGTCGCCGAACGTCCGAAAACGATTTATCTCGGCAATCAGGAGTTCGATCCGGTGCGCGTCGGCTATCGTTCCGACAAATTCCCCGGCGCGTTCGAACTCGACACCCGTCTGCCGGGCAACGCCAATGGCGGTCACGAGTACAGCGACGAAAAAGGCAAGACCGGCGTTATCGGTCCACGCTTAACACCGGAACAGCGTTCCGCATTGATCGAGTACTTGAAAACCTTGTAATCGTCAGCTTCAAAGGGAAAGACCCCATGCGGCGCGGGATTGCGTCGCATGGGTTGCTGGTTGAGGGAAATCAAGCCGGGAACTAAGACCGGGACCAGCGGTTTTGCCGTATGATCTGTTCTATCATTGCATCGGCCCCGTCCAGTTGACGCCGGTAAATTTCGGTAACATAGCCGTTGATCGGGACTTTCGCCAAAGTTTGCAATACCGGGGCTTCCGCATGACGCGTATCGATGCGCGCCACCACCGACAAACCGGGACGCAGCGGATGCGCCTTCAATTCTTCCGCCGGTAAAGCGATGCGCACCGGCACCCTTTCGCGGATATGGATATAGTTGCCGGTTGCATTATTGGGCGGCAACAGGCCGAATACGCTGCCCGTTCCCGCGGTCAAGCCTTCCACCCGGCCGTGATAAGTCACTTCGTTTCCGTACAAATCGACACGGATATTGACCGGCTGACCGGGCCGTACCCGCGGCAGCTCGTTCTCCAGAAAGTTCGCTTCCACCCATAGATAATCCAGCGGAATAATCGCCATCAGCGGCACATCGGGATGCACCTGATCGCCCGGCTGCAGCGTGCGCCTGGCGACGAAGCCCGAAATCGGCGCTTTGATCGTTTGCCGCACCTGATCCAGATAAGCCTGCTTCAACCGGCCGGCGGCCTGCAGCACCGCGGGATGATCCTGAACGCGCGTTCCCTGCACCAGGGCGATCGCGCCATTCAATTCCGCCGTTAGTTTCAGCGTTCCGGCTTCCATCTCCCTGAGCTGAAATTCGGTGTCTTCAATCTGCTGATGCGACACCGCGCCTTCCCCTGCCGCGCCGCGATAACGCTTCAGATCTCTGGCGACGCGCTCCTGCACCGCTCTCTGCGCTGCCAGCATTTGTCGCAAACGCTCGACCTGTGAGAACAAGGTTTCGACCTGGCGCACGGTCTCCGCCAGCTTCGCCTTGCTCTGTTCAAGCGCCACCTGGGTCTGCAGATCGTCCAGACGCACCAGCACGTCGCCCTGTTGCACGTATTGAGTATTTTCCACCGTCACTTCGGCCACGGTTCCGTTGGTCTGGGCCTTCAACGGCGCAATATTGCCGACCACGTAAGCATCGTTGGTCATCACCAAATGACTGACCGACAAATACCAGTATGCCGCATAAGTGGAAAATGACGACAGCGCAAACAACAGCACCCACCACAACCGGCGCTTGCGCCTGGCCTGCAAATGCCGATGTCTGCGCTCCGACGCGCTATGTTTTTGCCGGATCGAGGTTTGCCCCGCTTCCAGAGGCGGCTCGCTGTTCATTGTCTTTCTCCCAACGCAACCGCCGGTGGCAGCGGCTGTTCATAGCCGCCGCCCAGCGCGGTAATCAGTTCTACAGCCGTTTCGAGACGGCGGTTTTTAAGCTTGCTGAGTTTGATATATTGCTCGATCACGTTGAACTGCGCTTCGACTTCGCCGTCGCGCGCATTGAGGCCCGTTTGCGAACGCAACCGATGTATGCGCGCTTGCGCCTCGTTGGCCTGAATGGCGGCATCCTGACTGACGACCAGCGCCTGTGTTTCATGGCTATGCGCTACCGCATCGGCCACTTGTTGCACCGCGTCCAGCAAGGTATTGTTGTAAGCGGCTACGGCCATATCGTAGGCGGCTTGCTGATTGCTCAACTCGGCTTCCAGTCTGCCGCCTTCGAACAGCGGCAGACTGACGGTCGGTCCGATCGAATACGCCACGCTGGCGCCATGCGACAACGACAGGTCTTTCAGGTTCAAACTGCGCAAGCCGGCCAGTCCGACCAGATCGACATCGGGGTAAAACCGGGTTTTGGCGATTTTGACATTTTGCGCCTCCGCCTCTATCAGCCAGAGCGCCGCCGCCAGATCGGGACGATGGCTCAGCAATCCCAACGACAAATGTTCGGGCAACGCCAGGGAGGCGATATCCGCGATTTCGGAGACGGCGATATGCCGCCCCCACTCAGGTCCTTCCCCGGCCAACGCCGACAGCGTATCGCGCAATAGCGTTGCCTCGGCTTCCAGGGCGATGCGTTGCTGATGCACGCCCTCCAGCAGAAACCGGCTCTTATCGACGGCGTCTTTGGTATCCAGCCCCAGATCGAAACGCACTTGCGTCAAATGCAGCTTGTCTTTTCTGTGATCGGCCAATTCATCGGTCAAAGCCAGCTCTTCCGCTACCGAGCATAATCTGAAATAGGTCTTGGTCACGGCGCCGGACAGTAGCAGTCGCGCCATGCTCAGTTCAGCTTCGGCTGCGTGTTTTTTACCGACGGCAGCCTCCAGCACCGCTCTGTCCTTGCCCCACAGATCGAGGTGATAGCTAAACACCGCCGGGTCGATATAAGCGCCGGTAAAGGTCTTGCCGCCATTGATCGGGCCATAAAAATCGTTGGCGGAAAAGCGCTCGTGAAACATTTGTACATGGGAGCTCAACGTCGGCAGCATATCCGCGGCACGGGTATCGACCATGGCGTCCGATTGGCTCACGCGCGCCAGCGCAATCTGCAAGCCGGGATTCTTGCCCAGTGCGGCGTCAACCAGACGATTGAGCTCGGGACTGCGAAATTGCCGCCACCAGCGCTGATCCGGCCAGGTTTTTATTCGGGCCTCGGCATCCGTCATCGATTGCAGGTCGGGCACATCCATGCGCGTGGCCGCGACATGGTCGTCGGTCAACGGCGCGCAGCCCGTCAACACGGCCAGACATAGACAAAACAGGGTTTGCTTTAACATGATCACGGCTCCTCGATCAGATCTTCCAGCACGGTTTCGCGCACGCCCGCTTTTTCGCTGCGCGGCTCGTGCGGACGCAGCGGGCGCGCCAGCCAAACCAGTGCCGCTAGCCCCAGATAAAGCCAGGCCGCCAGACGAAAGGTATCGTCCAGACCGATAATCGCGGCATGACGGTTGGCCTGCTGCGCCAGCTTGATCAAGGCCACGGCAGGCTCGATACCCGCGCTCTGCAAGCCCGCCATCAGTTCCGGGTGCAGCGCGTCGTAGACGGAAAAGGTTTCTATCAAATGATTTTGCTGAAACGCCGCGCGCCGGTCCCAGATCACCGACAATAACGGCGAACCGATGCTGCCGCCCAGCACGCGCAGCATGCCGGCCAGTTGCACCGCATCCAGCTGGCGGCGCGGCGTTAAACCGGCCGTCAGCAGCGTCGTCAGCGGCACAAAGAATCCGCCGAGACAGAATCCTTCCAGAATCTGCGACAGCAGCATTTCGCTGAACCAGCCGCCGCGTTGAAAAAAGTCGTAGGTGCTGGTCCAGTAGCTATACAGGAAAAATGCGAACAGGTTCACGCTGGCCAATAGCCGCGCATCGAAGCGGTGAACCAGTCGATGGTAAAAATTCGCCATCGGTTTAGTCAGAAAAAGCAGGGGCAGCAGGCTGGCTCCGGCAAGAAAGGAGGTGTAACCGGCAACCGTTTGCAGGCGCACCAGCAATACCGACAGCAGCCCGTACATCAACATGAAGCCGACGCTCAGGCACAGCGTTCCGATCACGAAATTCCGCCGCCGGAACAGGCGTAAATCGAGCAGCGGATAGCGTTCGCCCAGCTCCCATACGCCAAAAAGCAACAGCGCCACTACGCCGGTCAAGGTCAGCAACACCATGGGTTGCGAGTTATACCAGTCTTCGTCCTCGCCCTGGTTGAGCACGGATTGCAGACAGGCCAGGGCCAGCGCCAGCAGCGCAAAACCGACAAAATCCAACCGTCTGCGCAATGGCGACGATGGCATCTTCGGCAACAGCGCCCAAGCCAAGGCCGCGGCCAGCAGCGTCAACGGCACGTTGAGGCTGAACAGGCTGCGCCACCCCCAGTGATCGGCCATCCAGCCGCCGACCGCCGGTCCGAGCGTGAACGGACTTAAAGCCGCCATGCTCCAGATACCGACGGCAATCGATTGCCGCGATGCGGGATAAAGGCACAGGAATAATAATTGAGACAACGGAAGGGTAAGCCCGCCGAAAAAACCCTGCGCGATGCGCCCGGCTATAAACCAGCCAAAGTCATCAGTCAGCGCGCATAACAATGAGCCGAACGCCATCAGCAGCAATGCCGACAGATATAGCCTCGCTACACCCGCTCGCGCCGATAGCCACGGTTGCAGCGGCAACGAAAGCGCCAGACTGACGAAGTAATAGCTCTGTATCCAGACCGCATGGCTCGGGCTTACGCCCAAAGCGCCGGTGGCATGCAGACTGATGGACGCGAATGCGCCGGTGTTGAACAACACCAGCAGATTTCCGAGCAGCAAAGCGCAGTTAAGCAGCAGAAAACGCAAGCGTTCGGTGCGGGGGAATGATGCCGGTTCGGAGCAGGCAGCGGTAGTCATCGTCGGAGTCCATCGTGGTTCAAAAACATCGTTGCAATGAACCAATCAACTTCGGTGCCAAGCTGAGACTCTATAGTTATTACATTTTAAATCAGTTATATAAAACCAGGCTTCACCATTTACCGCTGTCGCAACACAATACAGAAATACGGTATATCGTCAATATACGAAATATCGTATTTTAAAGCAGGACAGACTGATGCCTTAATCTCTCCGACTGAGGATGGATCATGCGCTAAAATAGCCGGACTTTTTCGCCATACCTTACAAGTCTGCCATGAGTTTTATGCAAAAACTGGAAGCCGCCTGGCAAACCGGCAACTCGCTGGTTTGCGTCGGCCTTGACCCGGATTTATCGCGCTTTCCCGAAGCGTTCGCGCGGACGCCCGATGCGATCTTCGCGTTCAATAAGGCGATCATCGACGCCACTCACGATCTGGTCTGCGCGTATAAGCCGCAAATCGCCTATTTTGCGGCGGTTTCCGCCGAAGAACAGCTGGAAAAAACCATCGATTACATCAAAACGAATTATCCGCGCGTTCCCGTCATTCTCGACGCAAAACGAGGGGATATCGGCAGCACGGCGGAAATGTACGCGGCGGAAGCGTTTTCCCGCTATAACGCGGATGCGGTCACCGTTAATCCCTACATGGGCTACGACTCGGCGGAGCCTTTTTTAAAACACAGGGATCGCGGCGTAATTTTTCTGTGCCGGACGTCCAACAGCGGGGCCGCCGACTTTCAGGATCTGGATGCCGGCGGCGCGCCGCTATACGAACGGGTTGCCGCGCTCATCGCCGGCCAATGGAACGCCAACAACAATTGTTTACTGGTGGTCGGCGCAACCTGGCCGTCGCAAATGGCGAAAATCCGAAGCATCGCAGGCGACATGCCGTTTCTGGTGCCGGGCGTCGGCGCGCAGGGAGGAGATGTGGAACAATTGGTAAAAGCCGGTCAAACCGCCGCAGGAACCGGACTAGTCATCAGCTCGTCGCGCGCGATTTTATATGCAAGCGGGGGTTCGGATTTTGCCGACGCGGCGCGAAAGGCTACTGTGCAATTGCGAGATGCTATTAACCATATTAGAAAGGGATCTGGTCGTTAAAGTCTTTGGTTAAGAAAGCGCTGATTAAGTCCTTCGACTGGCTCAGGACGAACGGCAAGCGGTTGTTTCCGTTCGTGAGCACAGCGAATGCCCTTCGACTACGCTGGGAAAGCCTTAAGGCAAGCGCCGTCCTTACTCCCACTCTTGCAGGGTACGCTGAGACCGTACATGACCTGACCGCGCGCGATGTCGAATTGAAGGTACTCACCGGCCACTGTGCAGCGATTGATACCACGACCGCCGCCGGAAAACTGGTCTTCGGTATTTTCGCGGCGCTGGCGGAGTTCGAACGTGAACTCATTTCTGAGCGTGCCGTGGTTGGATTGGCTTCGACCCGCGCGCGAGGACGGAAAGGTGGGTGGCCATTCAAAATGACTGCGGCAAAACTGCGTCTTGCAATGTCGTCGATAGGGTAGCCGGAAGCCGTGGTTGGAACTCTTTGCAAAGAGCTTGGCATTACCCGGCAAACCTTGCATAGACATGTTTCCCCGAAGGGAGAACTGCGACTGGATAGCGTGATTTTGGCAAGCGGTTTGCCATTTCAGTGAACGAAAAGTTCAAGTGACTTTCCCATGGCGTTAAGTGCGCTTGAAATTGTGTCTATTTTTGTTGGATGCCTAAGCCGCATAAGCCTGGTTACTTCTTGAGGACGAATGGATAATTTTCGAGCAAGATCGACCGGGCGCACATGCTGCGCAACCATTTCATTCAGCAAAAGGACTTTAGCCCAAAGCGAAGGGCTTAAATCAACCACGGACTGACCGGGTTCCGGTTTTGAGGGCAGAGGCACGGCCCTTTCATCCTCAAAATAAAACTCTAATGCTGTTTCTAAGGCGTCCTTACCCATCGCCAGAGCTTCGGCAAAAGTCTCTCCCTGTGTCAGCGCTTCAGGAATATCAGGGAAACTCACAAAAAAACCTGACTCGGCTGGCTCAATATTCACAGGATAACGCATAGTCAAAACCTCTATTCTTTAAGACCCAATTGTTTAATGATTGCCTTGCGCAACGGCTCTTTAATTTCCACAACATGCCTGGGCAATGTGCTTTGCATGCCATTGAAAAACAATTTCGTATGCTTCTTGCCTTCCTTGAAGGAAACGCCCTGAGATTTTAGCCACCTTGCAAACTCGCTCAGCTTCATATTTCGTCTTCAAATCGACACAGCAGAATTGTAAGCAAAAATGTTTATTTTGTCAATCCTTGTCTAAAACCGAAGGTTTTTTAGACAAAAAGACAGCTCCACAAAATCAAAGACTTGCAAGTCTAACAATTTTGCCTGGAACCTCCTCAAACTGCCATTACGCGTCACAGGATTTCTGTGTAAAAATAAATACTTCCGCGCTATTATGACCGGTGTTTGTTCGCACGAACCATCTCTCACGCTAGGTAACTGAGGCAGTTATGATCCCCAAAGGACTCACAAGCAAACACTTTAAGCAGGCGGCTGCCGAAATTAATCGCCTCGGTGTACCCGCTGAACGCAACTCGGTCCACTACGACTTGGTAATAGAGGGGAAACGATACCCGCCAAAATACATCGTGTCGCTCGCAGCAAAATCGGCAACGGGCAAAGAATATCCAGCAGCCGATTTCAATGCTGTG
The DNA here is from genome assembly GCF_009498235.1 of Candidatus Methylospira mobilis. Classification (NCBI taxonomy): domain Bacteria; kingdom Pseudomonadati; phylum Pseudomonadota; class Gammaproteobacteria; order Methylococcales; family Methylococcaceae; genus Candidatus Methylospira; species Candidatus Methylospira mobilis. The sequence goes on from NZ_CP044205.1 coordinate 3,718,239, forward strand.
GAGGCGAAGAACTATTTTTTGAACAATGGGTACGAAGTTATTGATCGTAGGGTAGAAGCAGAAGGATCGGTTGTTGATGAAGATGACGAGTCTGCTTTTCCAGAAGGTCGAGAGTCATACAAAATCCATCATCATTTTGAGCGTGATGGGGAAATACCACGCCAAGCTAAAGCTAAGCGGTTAGATGAAGTCGGAAAACTTGAGTGTGACGTTTGCGGAATGGATTTCCATCGTGTCTATGGTAAGCTGGGGCATGGCTTCATTGAAGCTCATCACACAGTACCCGTGTCGGAACTCGCTGGTATAGGAAAAAAAACAAAGGTCAGCGACTTAGCGCTCGTATGCTCCAATTGTCATCGAATGTTACATCGAGGTTCATCGCTTTTAACCATAGAAGAGCTTACGCAGCTAGTTCATGACAAATAAGTCACTTAACTACGTTCCAGGGGAGCAATGGAACAGTGAACCGACTTAGGATTTCCAGAAGCAGGAATCCAGCGGTAGAGCGTCGGCACGGACACGCCGAGATTCTTGGCCACGTCGCGCGGCGGTACTCCGTTGGCCAGCAATTTGTTCGCCGACTCAATCTTGCTGTCGGTCATTTCCCGCTTGCGCCCGCCTTTGCGCCCAAGTTGACGGGCCACTTCCAAGCCGGCGCGGGTGCGCTCGATTGTCAGTTCCCGCTCCATTTCCGCCAAGCTCGCCATAACATGAAAAAAGAAGCAGCCTGACGGCGTGCCGGTGTCGATGGCGTCGGTCAGGCTTTTGAACTGGACGCCGCGTTTGCGCAACTCGCCGACCAGATCGATCAAGTGTTTGACGCTACGACCAAGTCGATCCAGTTTCCAAACGACAAGGGTATCACCCTCGCGTAGCGTTTCCAGCGCTTTGGACAAACCGGGCCGCTCGGCGCGGCTGCCGCTGATTTTATCATCGAATAATTTTTCGCAGCCCGCCTTGGTCAATGCTTCGAGTTGCAGGTCGAGGTTTTGGTCTTGCGTAGAAACGCGCGCATAGCCGATCAGCATATTTTTTCGAGTAGCTCTCAGGGTTAATTCTCGAAACTCGTTATCATGCTGGCGTTTCGATAAAACGGTTTCAAGAACTGTTTTCGAGAATGCTAACCCGTTGAGCTACCGTAGCGCGTGTGTGGCGCTGCACGCATTCTCAAAAACCCTCGTTTGCGAGAGCCGATACCGCAAGCGCCGTACAAAGCGTGGCCGTTCGTTTTGTCCAAAGTTTGATGATATCTTGACCGCTGAAAGCCGCGCTGCGCTTGGGGGCGTCTCTACGCCATGAGACATACATGGACGCCCACATTTTGCCAGACATTTCAGTCGATGATTTTGAGAAGGTGAAGATTGCTGTCATACATCCGGACTTTGCTTGAAGCGGATGCTTCTGTCCCTGATGGAATCCGCCGAGTGAGGCCCCTATCACGTTATCGGGCTCGAGGCCCGCAAAATTGACCGGACTTTCCCACTCACTGTCTGACCTGTCTCGCCATCATTTTCTGATTGCCTGCGCAATCTGCGACGTTGCTCGTTGCTCCTTTTACTTGTTCCTGTTTCCAGTTATTGGTTCGTCCTGTTATTTCGTCCGGGCCGATTACACGTCGGCGGCTTTTGCCGCAGGCGCGTAATCAGACTGGAACAGTCTGTCTTTGGCCAACAGCGCCCAGATTATCCGCGCATTTTTGTTGGCCAGCGCTACTGCGGCTACATTTTTGTGCCGCCTGCCGATCAAGCCCAGCAGCCAGTTATCGGGCTGCGCCTGGTTTGCGGCTAATCGGACTACCGAGCGGGCGCCATGAATCAGCAAGGTGCGCAGATAGCTGTCGCCGCGTTTGCTGATGCCGAGCAGCGTGGATTTGCCGCCGCTGGAGTTCTGTTTGGGCACCAGTCCCAGCTACGCAGCCAGTTGCCGGCCATCCTTGAATTCTCGCGCCTGGCCTATCGTGGCGACTAGCGCACTGGCAGTGATCGGCCCGATGCCGGGTATCGCTTCCCGTTTGCGGCTGGCTTCATTTTCCCGGTGCCAGAGGCGAATCTGTTGCTCCAGCTCTTCTACCTGACGGTCCATCTCTTTTAAATTGAGAAACAAGCGCTCAAGCAGTTGCCGCATGACATCGGGCAAACCATTCCCGGCATCTTCAAGAATCTCCGGCATCCGCCTGAAAACCGCGCTGATGCCGTTGGGTATGACGATTCCGAATTCCGACAGCAATCCGCGCAGCTGATTGCCTTGCGCAGTACGCGCATGAACAAATCCCTGTCTGGCACGGTGTACCGACAGGATGCCCTGCTGCTCTACGGTTTTTACCGGAACAAAGCGCATGTTCGGACGGGCCACCGCTTCGCAGATGGCTTCAGCATCGGCCCGGTCGTTTTTATTGGTTTTAACATACGGCTTTACAAACTGCGGGGCCATCAGTTTGACCGTATGCCCGTAGCCGGTGAGCTTACGCGCCCAATCATGCGCGCCGCCGCAGGCTTCCATGCCGATCAGGCACGGATCGAGGTTCGCAAAAAACTTCGCCATATCCTTGCGCTTGATCTGCTTGCACAGCAGCCTCCTGCCATGCGTATCCACTCCGTAAACCTGAAAAATTTCCTTTGCCAAATCAATACCGATTGTCGTAATCTTCATGGCAGGACTCCTTTCTGTTGGTGGTTTCTGCAACCGACACTTTGGCACTTTGATGCCGGTTGGGGAAGTGGGCGTCCATTACATTACGTTAGCGAATTAATCGGCTCGGGCCGCAAATCGCGCCGAAGAAACAGTGTTGCGATACTGCGCATTGTGTCATAGTTGACTTCGGCGTTGCGGAAGACCGGTATGGCAATGGTGCTTTATGCCCGCACGTTAGCGTGGTCCTGGGTGACGTCATCGACATTGGTGAATCGGGTCAGCACTTTTCTTCTGCTGACCCGATATCCCGTTTAAGAGAGTGAGCTAGACGACGTACCCGATGCAGCGCCCACCTTTACTCAACGAATCATGGAGCAAAGCATGGCCCGAGGCAATCGCAAAATCAATCTCAAACTCAAAACCGGCCAGTCGGGTGAGCCGTTGACCATCGCTTACCCCAACGCTGCCGCTGTCGACATCGGGAGCGCTTCTCACTTTGTAGCGGTGCCGCCTGACCGGGATGATGAGCCGGTACGCGAATTTCCCAGCTTTACCTCCGACCTCAACGCCCTGGCCGATTGGCTGACGCGGTGCAGGATCGATACGGTGGCGATGGAATCGACCGGCGTTTACTGGATTCCTTTATTCGAATTACTGGAGTCGCGCGGCTTCACCGTATTTCTGGTGAATGCGCGTCATGTCAAAAATGTAACCGGCCGCAAATCGGATGTACTGGATTGCCAATGGTTACAGCAGTTGATGAGCTACGGATTGCTCAACGGCGCTTTTCGTCCGACCGATGAAGTGTGCGTGCTGCGCGCATTGACGCGACAACGGGCCATGCTGCTGCGCAATCAGGCGCGTTGCGTACAGCACATGCAAAAAGCGATGACGCAAATGAACATCCAGCTCGCCAATGTCATTTCCGATGTGGTCGGCGAGACCGGCCAAAAAATTCTACGCGCCATCGTCGACGGCGAACGCGATGGACAGGTACTGGCAGCGATGAAAAATGCGCGCATACAGGCCAGTAGTGACGAAATAGCCAAAAGTCTGCAAGGTAACTGGCGTTCGGAACATCTGTTTTCACTCAAGCAGGCACTGGCGCAATTCGATTTTATCGCCACCCTGGTGGCGGAGTGCGACGGGGAGATAGAGCAGCAGTTACAATGTCTGCAGAGACATGACGGCGAACCGGCAGCCGTTAAAAAAAAAGCCGTGCACGCAACGCACCACACTTTGATTTACGAACACAATTATTCAAAATGTGCGGCGTCGACCTCACCCGCATAGACGGTATTGAAGTCAGCACGGCGCTGGTGGTGGTCTCGGAAGTGGGTACCGATATGTCGCGATTCCGCTCCGACAAGCATTTTTCTTCATGGCTGGGGCTATGTCCCGGCACAAAAATCACTGGCGGCAAAGTGATGAGCGGAAAAACCAAACGCAGTGCAAATCGGGCAGCGCAAGCATTGCGGATGGCGGCAGCCGCCCTGCGCAAGAGTCAATCGGCGTTGGGGGCGTACTTTCGACGACTCTGCGCGCGAATGGATAAAGCCAGGGCCGTCACTGCTGCGGCGCACAAGCTGGCCCGATTGATCTACGCGATGTTGACCAAAGGTGAAGAGTACGTCGATCAAGGTCAGGAGTATTATGAAGAGCGCTATCGTGAACGCACCGTACGACAACTCGCGCAACGTGCCGAAAAGCTCGGTATGAAACTCGTCGCTGCAGAACAAGGCGCCTAAAAAGCATTTTAAAAACAAACATATTATCAATAACTTGGGATATGTTTCTTAAGAGGCATTTATGCACTTTAAAACACGTCTTGCCACAGTTTTTGACAAACCGCTGATTTACAGCCTTTACCAAGAGGCAATGAAGCATCACATTGAAATAATTTGGGGCTGGGATGAATCATGGCAACAGAATGACTTCGAAAAAAGTTTTGACTCAGCCACAAACTTTATTATTGAAACTAACGATAAATTTTCTGGTTACTTTCAATTAGAGCGTGCGGTTGGTTTTGATTATTTGCGCATGCTTATTGTCACCCCTTCATTAAGATCGCGCGGAATTGGCCGTCAGCTTCTTGTGCAAATCATCAAAGAATCCTATCAGAGCAAGAAAAAATTAAGGCTCCGCGTATTCAAGATTAATACAAAGGCATTGCGTTTTTACACCAATAACGGCTTGAGTGTTATAGAAGAAGATGAAGCGTTTTACCTCATGGAAAATATTTCATAGCCAGCATGCTGTTTTTTAAAGCTTTTCGGATCAGCGCTGAGTTTTTGGCTATTCGCGGTTTCTGGTCTAATTTAACGTTAGAATTTGATTATGGACGGCTCATTAAGCGTAAAAATAATTAAATCTTTTCAAGGCGCTTTATTAAGAGAACTGAGGTTATCTGCACTCAGCGATGCTCCTTATGCTTTTGGTGCCAAGTACGATGAAGAAATACAAAAACCAATATCTGCGTATGAAGCCGATGCCAATCGCCATGCTCAATCGGAAAACTCAACATCTTTTATCTTATTCGCTGACTCTGAGCCTGCTGGATTAATTGGCGCATTTATAAGTAAAGAACCCGAGCAAAAGGCATTTATATGCTCTCTTTGGGTGCGACCTGAAAAGCGTCAATCGGGAGGCGGCCGTTTGCCTGTCCGTACAACTTGTACTTGGTTTTTGGAGCGCAATTTTCATACAGTTTACGCTTGGGTAGCTGATTCTAACACTAAAGCGAACAGCTTTTATAAATCAATCGGCTTCGATTCTACCCAAGAACGTCAGCAATTGCTATCCAACCCGGCAGAGTGGGAAACGTTGTTATTTTTATCAACAGAAAAAAACTGCTAAAATCATAAAGATTTTCGGTTTAGTAGAAAATTCAGCTTTGTTTATTAATACCAGCGCCTAACGAAGCATTCGAGGCGGACGCGCTTGACAACCGGCTTAATTACCAGCGTTTTGCGCGCGCCGCTCAATTTCATACATGGACGCCCACATTTTGCCAGACATTTCAGTCGATGATTTTGAGCAGGTGAAGATTGCTGTCATACATCCGGACTTTGCTTGAAGCGGATGCTTCTGTCCCTGATGGAATCCGCCGAGTGAGGCCCCTATTACGTTATCGGGCTCGAGGCCCGCAAAGTTGACCGGACTTTTCCCACTCACGGTCTGACCTGTCTCGCCATCATTTTCTGATTGCCTGCGCAATCTGCGACGTTGCTCCTTTTACTCGTTCCTGTTTCCAGTTATTGGTTCGTCCTGTTATTTCGTCCGGGCCGATTACACGCCGGCGGCTTTTGCCGCAGGCGCGTAATCGGACTGGAACAGTCTGTCTTTGGCCAACAGCGCCCAGATTATCCGCGCATTTTTGTTCGCCAACGCCACTGCCGCCACATTTTTATGCCGCCTGCCGATCAATCCCAGCAGCCAGTTATCCGGTCGCGCCTGGTTTGCAGTTAATCGGACTACCGAGCGGGCGCCATGAATCAGCAAGGTGCGCAGATAGCTGTCGCCGCGTTTGCTGATGCCGAGCAGCGTGGATTTGCCGCCGCTGGAGTTCTGCCTGGGAACCAGTCCCAGCCACGCCGCCAGTTGCCGGCCATCCTTGAATTCTCGCGCCTGGCCTATCGTGGCGACTAGCGCACTGGCAGTGATCGGCCCGATGCCGGGTATCGCTTCCAGTTTGCGGCTGGCTTCATTTTCCCGGTGCCAGAGGCGAATCTGTTGCTCCAGCTCTTCTACCTGACGGTCCATCTCTTTTAAATTGAGAAACAAGCGCTCAAGCAGTTGCCGCATGACATCGGGCAAACCATTCCCGGCATCTTCAAGAATCTCCGGCATCCGCCTGAAAACGGCGCTGATGCCGTTGGGTATGACGATTCCGAATTCCGACAGCAATCCGCGCAGCTGATTGCCTTGCGCGGTACGCGCATGAACAAATCCCTGTCTGGCACGGTGTACCGACAGGATGCCCTGCTGCTCTACGGTTTTTACCGGAACAAAGCGCAGGTTCGGACGGGCCACCGCTTCGCAGATGGCTTCAGCGTCGGCCCGGTCGTTTTTATTGGTTTTAACATACGGCTTTACAAACTGCGGGGCCATCAGTTTGACCGTATGCCCGTAGCCGGTGAGCTTACGCGCCCAATCATGCGCGCCGCCGCAGGCTTCCATGCCGATCAGGCACGGATCGAGGTTCGCAAAAAACTTCGCCATATCCTTGCGCTTGATCTGCTTGCACAGCAGCCTCCTGCCATGCGTATCCACTCCGTAAACCTGAAAAACTTCCTTTGCCAAATCAATACCGATTGTCGTAATCTTCATGGCAGGACTCCTTTCTGTTGGTGGTTTCTGCAACCGACACTTTGGCACTTTGATGCCGGTTGGGGAAGTGGGCGTCCATTCCATTACTTTGGCTCAGACTGTCTCATCACTGTACTAGGTACAAATTTATCCGTTTCGCCCACCTCGAACATGGACGCGAAAATCGCTAATCCTGTTGCAGCATCAACGGCCTGCCGATACCCAGCTTCAACATTTTCGAACGCAGCGTATTCGGATTCAACCCCAGCCTGACCGCCGCGCCCGCAGGGCCGGCAATGACGCCGCCGGTTTCTTCCAGCGTGCGCAGTATATGGCTGCGCTCGACCTCGGCCAGGGTTTCCGCGCCCGGCTGGGCCGCGTCGTCATCCGACTTGTGCGAGGCCAGCAACTGCCCCACTTCCAGCAGCGGGCCGCTGCTGAGTATCACCGCGCGTTCGATCACGTTTTGCAGTTCGCGCACATTGCCGGGCCAGGAATACTCCAGCAAACGCCGCAGCGACAGCGCGGAAACATCGCGTATGCGCTTGCCGAATTTTCGCGCGTATTTATCCAGAAAAAAACGCGCCAGCAACGGGATATCGGTACTACGCTCGCGCAATGCCGGCACTTCGATGGGAAACACATTCAACCGGTAGTACAAATCGGCGCGGAACCGTCCCTGCGCGATTTCATCGGCCAGACTGCGGTTGGTCGCGGCGATGATGCGCACATCGACCTTCAGCGTTACGCTGCCGCCCACACGCTCGAATTCCTGCTCCTGCAATACCCGCAATAATTTGGCCTGGGCCGCCGCCGTCAATTCGCCGACCTCGTCCAGAAACAATGTGCCGCCGTTAGCCAGCTCGAAACGTCCCTTGCGTTGTTGCGTCGCGCCGGTAAACGCACCCTTTTCGTGTCCGAATAATTCGCTTTCTATCAATTCGCTGGGCAGCGCGGCGCAATTGACTTTGACCAGCAGCGCGGCGCGGCGGTCGCTCAACTCATGAATCGCACGCGCCAACAATTCTTTTCCGGTTCCGGTTTCTCCCAGCAACAGCACCGGAGTATCGGTGATTGCCACCATACGCACTTGCTCGAACACCGCCTGCATTTCGGCGGAGGCGCTGACTATGTCGCCCAGATTATGCTCGGTATTAATGAACTCCTGCAGATAACCCTTCTCTTGCTGCAAGCGAGTCAGAGTTTGTTCCGCCTGCTTACGCTCGTTCACATCGCGTAAAATAACCGTATAACGCTGTTCCCCGTCCACGCTTAAGGGTGATAATGTCGCCTCTATCGGAAACTCTTCGGAGTTGGCGCGGCGCGCGTATAAACCTTCCGCTACCCATATCGGTTTTTTGGCTGCAGGATCGTCCAGCGCTAAAAAACGTTCAAAAAGACTACGGCAACGCGGCGCAATGAAGCGCTCCAGGAGTTGACCGACAGCCAGATCCTGCGAACACTGGAATATGCGTTCGGCCGCGGGATTAAACAGGGTGATTTTTTTCTGATGATCGATGCCGACAATCGCATCCATCGCCGAACTGACGATGGATGCGAATCTTTGCTCGCTTTCCTCCAGGGCCTGCATCATCAAACGTTGCTCTGTACGATCGCGCTGCGTTTCCACTACGGCAATCACCTCACCGGCCTCGTTGATGATCGGTCCGGCATCGATCACCAGATACAGCTTGCGGCCATCCGGCATCACGCACCAGTTTTCCGTATGCAGAGTGGCAATGCCGGGCGTAGCGTTCGCGGAGGTTTTTTCATACAGCGCCGGAAGCCGGCATGCCAGCGCTTCATCCAGCAGAACATCGGCAAGACAAGGCCGCTCAAGCGTATAAAACCCCTGCCAATGCCGGTTACTGCCGATTATATCGGCGGCCCGGCATCCGGTTAGCGCTTCGCAGGCGCTATTCCACAAAATAACCCGGTGTCCGCTATCCAGTACAAAAGTAGGGACGGGCAAATGCTGCAACAGGTGTTCTGCGAATGTGTTGGGCTTTATCAACTGCCTGGGCATGAGTTACATATAAACGGTTATATTGAAGCAAATTGCATTTTCCGCGCATGAAAGCGATGATGCAACGAAGCAAATCCTATTTTCAGTTCGCGTACCTATGGAATACACCCGCTAGAGAGATAAGCAACCATGATGGCCAATTCCACTACCGTCATACTGACGACCGGCGCGGGTATCGTGCTGCTGGGCGTCACTGCCTGGGATGCTTTTTCAACTATCGTACTGCCGCATAGTTCGTTCCGGTTAAGCAGTTTCTATGTCAAACTGGGCTGGCAATTATGGAAGGCATTGTTCTCCGCGGTAGGGAACCTCCATCGCCGGCAAAGCATTCTTTCCGTATTCGGACCGCTTTCCATCCTGTTGCTGCTGGCCTGGTGGGCGTTGTCGCTGGTAATCGGTTTCGCTTTGCTCTATCTGGGGCTGTCCGTCGAATTTTCCAATATCGAAGCGAGGCCGGAATTCACCGCTTTTGTATACATGAGCGGCACAACCCTGTTCACCCTAGGCATTGCAAACGCGGTGGATACGCTGGGACGAGCGCTGATCGTGCTGGAAGGAGGGACAGGCCTGGTTTTTTTCGCCATGGTGATCAGCTACCTGCCGATGATAGAGCAAGCCTACGCCGAACGCGAGGCCGGCGTGCGCAGGCTGTACGCAATAATGGAACCGGCCTGTGCGTTTGGCATGCTGCAGCTGATGTATTCCGAAGAGGAAAGCCATGAATCCAGGTGGCATGAGAAAGCGCTGGAGTGGCTGTCAGGCCTGTTGCAAAGCCATGTCGCCCATCCGGTTCTGATCTACTACAACTCGCAGCGCACCGAGCAGTCATGGCTGGTGACGCTCAGCATTATTCTCGATTTCAGCGCGCTGATGATAGCCGCCAACGATCACCAGCGTTTAGTCGGCTGGGCTAGAGGTGTATTTTCCCTGGCAGTGGAGTTGACGGCCACCCTGGTGGAAACGACGAACCTGACGCCCGGAACCGCTGTCCGGCACCTGCCGGAAGAACACTTTCCGGGGTTGTACGAGCTTACCGATCAATGGGGGATCGGTTTGCGCAACGATCAGTCCATGGCCGAGCTTGCCGCGTTGCGCCAACGATACGAACCCGGCCTCCTTGCCCTTGCGCAATTTCTGGACGTCAAGTTGCCGGCTTTCGGTTTGGAAAAGTAGCGACCGTGCATTCAAATATTCCTGTTCGCCGGGCATGCCGCCGCAGATGAAAAGGCATCCCTCGCTTTATTCAGTTCCTGCCCTTGCGCGCGCCACCAACCCCAGCGCCAGATCCTGCATCACAATATCCTCCAGAGGGGGATGTATCAATCCGGCGCGCGCGTCGCGAAAAGCGCGTTCCAGATAGCCGCGCAAATAACCCGGACCTCCGGCAATGCGTAATGCCTCGTCGGTGGCATAGGCGGCAGCCTGAGTCGCTTTGAATTTAGCAAGCGCGACGTTGAGCAGCATTTCCGGTCTTTCCAAGGCGCTAGCCTGATCCCAGCGCCGCGCTATTTCCGTTAGTAATATTCTTGCCGTACGCAACTCGGAGTCTATACGCCCCATCCTGACTCTGATCAACGGCAAATCCGCTACCGCAGTTGCCGCGTTGCCCGGCTTGCGCGCTACCGCCCAATCGACCACCGCCCGCCTGGCGCCTTCTCCGATACCGAGATACACGGCAGCCACACAAAGACCAAACCAGGCCTGCGCTGAAGCGCGGCGCGGAGCCGGCTCCAAACTTGAATGCGAAACAATCAGATGCTCGCCGGGGATAATGACATCATTTAAACGCAACATGCCTGAAGCCGATGCGCACATACCCAGCGCGTCAAACGCCGGCAACCGCTCGACACCTGCTGATTCCAGATCGAGCAACAAGCTGCCGACCGGAATTTCAGAGTTTGAGACCGCGGCTTGCATCCATGCCGGATCCAAAAAACGCACGGTAATCACCGCGTAACGCAACGCGGGCAACCAGGTAGCCCAATGCTTTACGCCATTCACCATCCACATCGCTCCCTTGCGTAGCGCCGTCATATCCGGGAGCGCGCCGCGCGCAGGGCTGCCGCCCATTTCTTCAGTGGATACTATATTAACCAGAGCACCGGCTGTAACAACCTCCCTGAACAGTTTGCTCAAAAGTGCTTTAGGCCAATTACCCGACTCAATGGCTGCACCCAAGGTATGAAAGTGCATTGCCAATCCCAGGGCGCAGGCGCCATCAACCGCGCTTAATGCCGACAGTATCTCAACCGACTGGCCCAAACTCGCTCCCAATCCGCCGGCAATTATCGGGACCGGCGCACGATGCAGTCCTGCCGCAACGATGGCCGCCGGTACGGCGGGATCAAAGCGCTCTATCCCCGCCAATGGACGGAGCATTCTGATGGCTTGCGTTAAGACGCCGGACATTTCATGAGTAAGAGTTGGATTCATGGCTTTCAACCCCTCAAAACCGGATTACACGCCCCTCAGCGGCCGACTGCAATGCCGAGTTGATCACTTGACAATTTTCTCTGGCATCCTGCAGTGTAAGTAGCGGAGCCTTGTCATTCAGCACGCAATCGCTGAAATGCTCGATCTCCAGACGGAAATGATTGGCTGCCGGCAAGCGTTCCTCCACCTGCTTGCCATCCTCGGTCCACCAGGAAACGACCGGCACATCCCCCGGCAACTGCCAGACAACATGACACTTAAGACCGCCTTTGGCGCCGATAATTTCGTATTCGCTACGCCGGGCGCGTTCGAAGCTGAAATCGAATTGCGCAAACCTGCCATCGCCAAAATCCAGCACTCCGTACATAGCATTATCGGCACCGCTCTCTACATATTTAGCCATGGCCATTACCGATAACGGCAGTTGCTCGAAAAACATGCGCAAACTATGTATTGCGTAACAGCCAATATCCCACATGGCGCCGCCGCCGCGCGCTTCGCTCTCGGCAAGACGGTACATTCGAGCGGGACGCATCATGAACGAATAGCTCGCACGCACGCTACGGATATCGCCGATCAAGCCGGAAGTCAGCAGTTCCATGACGCGCAGGTGTTGGGGGTGAAATCGGTACATGAAACCTTCCATGACCGTCACCTTGTGTTCCCGTGCGGCTGCGGCTATGGCATCTATATCGGAAACGGCCAACGCCATGGGTTTTTCACACAGTACGTGTTTACCGTGCTTGATGGCGCGTATCACCCACTCGGCGTGCTCACGATTCGCCATAGGCAGGTAGATAGCCTGTACACGAGCATCTCCCAGCAAGGCTTCAGGGTCATCGTAAAGCTGCACGCCTTGACTCTCCGGCGCGTATAGCCCCAGCATTTGCGACGCAGCGCCGGGCCGACGGCTGGCCATGGCTATCAAATCGGCGTTACCGGCTTCGACTATGGCCGGCAGCAAGCGTTCGTTTATACGGGCCGCTCCCAGTATACCCCATCGCAGTTTGTCTTTTTTATTCATAAGCGCCCTCTCCTCGAGTTGTTACTGGGCGCAGTATGGCATAAAAAAACCCTGTGGCGGGCTAAGCCGCCACAGGGTTTTTCCTTCGAACGCAGGGTTGCTGCGAACTTATTTCAACTGGTGCTTCTTGAACAGGCGGTCCAGCTTGCTGTTGGTTTCTTCAGCAGCTGCGGCAGCTCTACGAGCAGAAGCGTCTGCACTAGCAGCCTTAGATTCAGCAGCCTGGGCAGCAGCCAGCGCTTCATCAGCGGTGCTCTTAATAGAAGCGGTTTCAGCTTTGAGGCCATCTACTTGAGTCTGGAGGTTAGCCAGATCACCTTTAGATGCACAACCAACGGCCAGGCTGGCAGCAGCCAGGATTACTGCGAGCTTAATTGCTTTCATACTTAACGTTTCCTTTTTTCAAAAGATTAAAGAAAGAAGCATTACCCCCAACAAAGCAGGAAATTAACGCGTTCCGGCTCGTAGTGTGCCGGGAATTCGGAAATTTTTCCAGCTTTATTTTCATTTTTCAGCGAATAACCACTGGAGTACCTTTTTTTATCCACGGAGTCAGCCGGTCGATTTGTTCGTCCGTCATCGCGATACAGCCGCTGGTCCAATCAAATTCATCATGAATCATCGGGTTAGCTTTTCCGACACCGTGTATGCCTATCTGTCCGCCCAGAGCGGTATTTTGCGGCGGCACGTCTTCCGCCACTTCCGCGCGCAATATCGCACGCAGGCTGCTTTCCCCCAGAACCCCCGCCAGGTAAGCACGCTTCGCATTATCCTTGTTCGGGTAAGTCAACCCGAAAAAACGGTGGTACCGGCTATTTTCGTTCACCCAGCCGATCCGGTATTCGCCCAGCGGCGTTTTCTTGTCGTTCCTGTGCTTTTCCCAATCGGCCCCTCTACTGCCGATGGCTATTTTGTTGAAAACCTCCAGCACGCGCTCTCCGTTCATCACCTTGAGCACGCGGTTTTCGGTTTCCACCAGCAACCACGGCTCTTCCGCATCAGCATGAGATACAGACGCCGGCAATATCGACAGCATGAAAATAAAAAAAGAAACTCTCATAAAATCGGAATAGAACACTCTTGATAATACCTCGGTCAGCTTAATCACTTCTTTTTTACATGCTTGATCAAACGCCGCCGCTTCTCGATTTGGCGCGGCGTAAGCGCATTTTTTTTGCCCTGATACGGATTGACGCTTCCTTTAAACTCCAGTCTGATCGGCGTCCCCGACAAGCCCAATGCCGCACGATAGGTATTCATCAAATAACGCTTGTAGGCGCTGGGCAGTTCGTCGGTCTGGTTGCCGTGTATCACGATAACCGGCGGTACGTAACCGCCTTGATGCGCATATTTCAACTTTATGCGCCGCCCGCGCACCAGCGGCGGCTGATGAGTGATTTGCGCTTTTTGTAAAATCTCCGTCAACCGTGAAGCCGACATGACCTGGGAGGCGCCCTTGTGGATGCGGTCGACCTGATCCAGCAATTTACCCACGCCGGTGCCGTGCAGCGCGGACAAAAAGTGTTTTTCCGCAAAATCTACAAACACCAGCTTGAATTCGATCTGCCGTTTAACCGCCTCGCGCTGAGCCGTGTCCAGACCGTCCCATTTATTCAAGCCGATCACCAAACCTCGCCCTGCTTCCAGCACCATGCCGAGCAGGTTGGCGTCCTGGTCCGTTACGCCTTCACTGGCATCTATCATATAAATGACTACATGCGCTTTGTCAATAGCCTGCAATGCCTTGATGACGCTAAATTTCTCGATCCCTTCATCGACTCGCGACCGGCGGCGTATTCCCGCCGTATCGATCAGCGTATAGCGCTTGCCGTTTTTTTCGAAAGGGATATAAATACTGTCGCGCGTAGTGCCTGGCTGATCGTAAACGACCACGCGCTCTTCGCCCAGCAAGCGGTTTACCAGCGTTGACTTTCCGACGTTGGGACGACCGACCACGGCGATCCGCACACCTGCGTCTACGCCGTCGCCTTCTTCCCGGCTTTCTTCGTCAGGCAACAGGGACGCAATGCCCTTGAGCAACTCGGGTATACCGAGCCCGTGCGCGGAAGAAATCGGATATGGCGTACCGCTTAAACCCATGCGGTGAAACTCGGAGCATACCTCCTCACCGTCCAGACCTTCGGTTTTGTTGGCCACCAGCAGCACCGGCTTGCCTGTTTTACGCAACGTAGACGCAATCGATTCGTCAGCCACATTCAGCCCGGCCCTGGCATCCACCAGAAATAGAATCGCGTCCGCTTCTTTCAGTGCAATCTGAACCTGGCGCATCGAATTATCATCGATACCTTCGGCTGATTCGATAATGCCGCCGGTATCGACAACCAGAAAATGGTGACCATCGCGCTGCACCGAGCCATACTGCCGGTCTCGCGTTAAACCGGGAAAATCGGCCACCAGCGCGTCGCGCGTGCGCGTCAAATAGTTGAATAGTGTGGATTTCCCTACATTGGGACGTCCAACCAGGGCTACTACGGGAAGCACGCTCAATCCACTGTCAACGCAGAGAGCTTGCCGCCACTGCTGTAGACGTAAATGACATCGTCATAGACGAGAGGCGCCTCGTCTATGGGCGTGTCGTCTACCTGCACTCGCGCCAGCAGCCCGCCGTCGTCCTGAGATAAAATATGCAGATAGCCCTCGAAATCTCCTACCACCAGATAATCCTTGATCATGGCGGGAATGGTCAAGCGCCGCTGATGCAATTCGTCCTGCTTCCATAAATCGCCGCCGTTGCGACTGTCCAGAGACCAGACGTCGCTGTTGATATCGGATAAAAACAGCGAACGGCGATTCGCGACCAGACCGGTGTAGGTCGATATTTTCTCTTCGCGCCACTGCACCTCGCCTTCGCGTACCGACATCGCCGCGACACCGCCCTGATACCCCGATATATATAAGGTGCCGTTTTGTATGACCGGCGCGGCATCCATATCAACAAGACGATCCACTTCGGATCGCCCGTGCGGCAAAGCTACCGTCGTTTCCCATTCGAGCTTGCCTTTGTCCAGACTCAGCGCGATGACTTTACCGCTGGCAAAACCGTCTATCACGAATTCGTTGGTCACGATGGATGCGCCGCGGCTACGTACCATCAATGCGGGTACCGGACGCTCGTAATTCCACAGCGTCGCACCGGTTTTTTCATCCAGCCCGGTCAAGTGTCCGTCGGTGCCGCGCACTACCACAACCCCGTCGGCAACGCGGGGAGGCGCCAGAATTTCGCTGGATACCACTGTTTTCCACAACAACGAGCCGTCGCTGGTGCTATACGCCACAACCTCGGCATTACTGGTACCCAAAATGAGTTTATCGTCTCCAAGCGCGGGACCAGCCGAAAACTCCAGTCCGGTTTCCTGCGTCCAGGCCGGTTCACCGGTCAAGCGCTTGAATGCATGAAGGTCGCCCTGTCTTTCCGCGGCGTAAACGCTGGTTTCATCCGCGGCGGCAACCAGGTTGACATATTGCTCGTTGGAACCGTTGCCCAACTCGACGGACCAAAGCGTTCGGGTCGGAACCAGGGACTCGAACCCCTCGGCCAATACATGCGGCGGCTCCGCGTTATCCTTGCCGCCTACATACTCGATCAGACCGGTATAGGCATCTTTCAATGCATCAAGTCCGGCACAACCGCTCAACAGCAGCGCCAACAAAAGAGTAAGAAAAATACGCATCAGTGTGCAATGCCGGAAGATGTTGTTGAACCCAAATCTGTCAATTTAAGCTGCAATAACGGCGACACGTCCCCCAAGCGGACCGCCTCCTGGTATGCCTGCACGGCATCAGACGGCCGGTTAAGCGCTGCATAGACATCTCCTTTCGCTACGGCATACTGACTGCCGAACTCGCCTTCCTGCTCCGGCTTCAACGCCTGCAACAGATTCAGCGCTTCATCGCCGTGTCCGGTCGCCAGCAATACGGAAACCAAACGCAATCTGGCAAGATGTTGCAGCCCTTCATCCTTCGTTGACTCGAGCAAAGCCTGCAACGTACGTTGAGCCGCAGGCAGATCGCCCGCATTGACCTGCTGGCGCGCGCGAAAAAGTACAGCCAGCGAGGCATAGGCGGTACCGGGATAATTGCCGGCCAGCCTTTCGCTTAATTTGAGAACACTATCCCCTTGCTTGGCTTCGGACGCCTTTATAAGCTGCTGATAAACGGAAGATGCTTCTTCAGCCTTATGCAGGCGTGTCGACTGCCAAGTGTTCCAACCCAGTATGACCGCTACGCCCAGCAGGACGCCGACCACTACGGCGCGGCGATTTTCCTTCCACCATCTTTTCAGCGCCTCTACGCGCTCCTCTTCGGAAAGATAGATTTCCACTGTCTGCTCCCTATTTCCAAATTGCCGACTTAAGATAAGACATGAGTTCGTCCTGATCGATCGCGATCTGCTCAGCTTCTTTACGCAACGACTTCACGCCTACCTGCCGGTTGCGTACCTCGTCTTCACCCATAATCAACGCAAACTCCGCTCCGCTGCGGTCCGCGCGCTTGAACTGGCTCTTGAAACTGCCGCCACCGCAATGTACCTGCAGACGCAGAGCAGCAAACTCGTCCCGCAAACGCTCGGCCAGCGTCAAACCGCTCCGTCCCGCCTGCTCCCCTACCAGTATAAGATATATATGCGGATTCGCCCGCGCGGAAATCCGTTCGGAACTCTCCAGCAAGCCGAGCAAACGCTCCATCCCCATCGCAAAACCGACAGCATGAGAGGGCTTGCCGCCCAGTTGCGAAATCAGGCCGTCGTAGCGCCCGCCTGCGCAAACAGTACCCTGTGCCCCAAGTTCTGTCGTTACCCATTCGAATACGGTCTGGCTATAGTAATCTAGGCCTCTTACCAGACGCGGATTTTCAACAAAGGATAGCCCCGAATCGCTGAGCAACTCTTTGAAAGCATTATAGTGCTGCAGGGACTCCGCGCCCAGATATTCCGGCAGCAACGGCGCGTTGGTCACCACTTCCTGCATATCCGGATTTTTGGTATCCAGAATTCTAAGCGGGTTACTGTGCAAGCGGCGCCGGCTGTCTTCATCCAGTTTTACAAAATTAACACCCTGCTGAAAATAGGCAACCAGCTTTTCACGATAGGCCTGCCGCTCTTCCACAGTACCTAACGAATTAATCTGCAACTGCAAACGCTGATCGAGCCCCAGTTTACGCCAAAAGCGCCGCGTCAGAAAAATCAGCTCGGCATCGATATCGGGTCCCGCCATACCGTATGCTTCGACGCCGAGCTGATGAAATTGGCGGTAACGCCCCTTCTGCGGGCGTTCATGCCTGAACATCGGCCCGATATACCATAAGCGCTGCGAAACCTGATGCAGCAAACCGTGCTCCAGACAGGCTCTTAAACAGCCTGCCGTACCCTCGGGACGCAAGGTCAGCGAATCGCCGTTGCGATCATCGAAAGTATACATTTCCTTTTCGACAATATCGGTTACCTCGCCGATCGAACGCTTGAACAGCTCGGTTTTTTCAACGATGGGCAGACGAATCTCTTCATAAGCGTATGCCGACAATGCCTCGCTCAAAACCGCCTCGACATTGCGCCAGCGCGGCGAATGCTCCGGCAGAATGTCGTGCATACCACGGACAACCTGTATTTTTTCTTTCATTTACAATATGTATTCAAAAGTTCTTCAGTAGAAAAGCGTTGCCCACGAAAGACAGGAGAAGCATTAAGTGACCGCACAAATATCCTTTCAAGCATTGCTTGCTGCAACTCAGCATCAGCGCATTTTTTGCGCCGCCATTCCAACCTCGTTTGCGCTTTTCCCGGAGCATCTCCCGCCCGCCCATGAGGCACAACAACCGTTACGGAAAACGGCGCTCCGCCGTCCTGGCTTCGACGCTATCAGGGAAGCGTCCGCGCAGCTCGCCCAGGCAAGCATCAAGCGACGCCTGATCCTGCAAACCCGCCGCTATGCGTATCGCTATCCACAGCGCATCTGCCGACAGGTGCCCATTTGCGGATTCATAACGCCGAAAATAGCTGCGTGCGTCAGCGAACTGCGCGCCATCCAGTTTGACGTTTGCCATTTCCAGCAGCGCCGGAGTAAACCCCGCATTCAATTGCAAGGCCTCTCTTAACGCTTCTTCCGCCTGCCCGAGCTTTCCAGAGCGGTGCGAGCATACACCCGCATTGGTGAGCACCAGCCAGGGGGTTGCATACAACCGGTTGCGTCCGGCTTGATCGAAGTATTCCTGAGCGCGCGCGTACGCTCCCTGTTCGCACAAAAAACGACCATAATTATTCAGGGTAGCGGGATCCGACGCATCCAGCACCAGCGCCTGCCGATACTGCTGCTCGGCTTCAGGCAGCCGCCCGGTGCGTTCATACAGCACGGCCAGCGCATTATGCGCAGAAATATTGGCGTCATCCAAAGCCAGCGCGTGCGTCATATCCTGCAGCGCTATATCCAGTTGGCCGTTTTCCATATACCGGACGCCTTTCTGCACATAAATTCGCGATGCCTCGGCCGCTCTATTGCCTTGATTTTCGGCTACGTCCTGCGACACACACCCGTGCAGGACCACCGCAAGCCCCAGCACCCAATACGCATGAGCGTCATGCAGCCGCCGTATGCACTCGCAAATGACGGCGGCTTTTATCATTTACTTTTCCAACCAGCTGTCCGCATGCAGCGTCAATATCGTCCCCACGAGTTTTGCGCGTGGTGGTCACTATACCCGCCTGCTGCAGAATAGCGGAAAACCCGGCAATCGCCTGCGAGCCGGAGCATTCATAACCCGCATCAGGAAAAGGGTTGAACGGAATCAGGTTCACTTTGGACGGCACGCCTGTCAACAAGCGCGCCAACGCGCGCGCCTGGGCGGGCGAGTCGTTTACGCCGGCCAGCATGACATACTCCATTGTCACCTTGCGCCGGTTATCCTGACCGACATAGCGCACGCAGGCAGCAAGCAGATCTTTCAACGGATATTTCTGATTGATCGGCACCAGACGGTTACGCAACTCGTCATCCGGCGCATGCAAAGACACGGCCAAGCTGATATCGGTTACTTCAGCCAGACGATCCAGCGCGGGAACGATACCGGAGGTGCTCAAGGTTACGCGGCGCTTGGAAATGCAGTACGCGAAGTCGTCCATCATCAGGTTGGTGGCGCTGACCACGTTATTGAAGTTCAGTAACGGTTCCCCCATGCCCATCAATACGATATTGGTGATTTTTCCCTGCTCGCCCAGCGCATTCTGCGCAGCCCAGACCTGACCGATAATTTCATCGACACCCAGGTTGCGGTTGAAACCCTGACGCGCAGTCGAACAGAACGCGCACTCCAGCGCGCAACCGACCTGAGAGGAAATGCATAAGGTTCCACGCCCTTCTTCGGGTATGAACACGGTTTCTATGCGGTTCAGCCCGTCGAGCTGGAACAGCCACTTGCGCGTACCGTCCGAGGAACGCTGATCGAAAACAATTTCCGGCGCCCGTACCTCGCAATGCTCGGCAAGATAGGCGCGCAAGAGTTTGCTGATATTGGTCATCAAGGCAAAGTCGCCGACGCCGCGCTGATGTATCCATTGCAATAGCTGTACGGCGCGGAACGGCTTCTCGCCGATTTCGACGAAATAACCCTCCATCGCCTTGCGGTCGAAGGCGAGAAGGTTGATTTTAGCTTCCGGTTTAGCGGGTTCTGGAATGCAACTCATCTGACTTAAAGAAATAGGCTATCTCCTGAGCGGCGGTATCGGCTCCATCGGAACCGTGTACGGCATTTTCATCTATGCTGTCGGCAAAATCGGCACGTATAGTGCCGGGAGCAGCCTGCTCAGGATTGGTTGCGCCCATCAGGTCGCGGTTTACGGCAATCGCATTTTCACCTTCCAGCACCTGGATCATGACCGGACCGCTAATCATGAAACCTACCAGATCGTTAAAGAATGGGCGCGCCTTATGTACGGCATAAAAGCCTTCGGCCTGCTCGCGGCTCAAATGCGCCATTTTCGCCGCCACAATCTTCAAACCCGCCTTTTCGAAGCGGGCGTAAATCTCGCCGATTACGTTTTTGGCAACGGCATCGGGTTTGATGATGGAAATAGTGCGTTCAACTGCCATGAATACTCCTCTAGGATTTGACTTTATAATATACAAATAAAAACGAGTATTGTCGCATGATATGCATCGTGTGGCGAATATTATCGAATATTGAGAAGCCAGCCTGCAGACAGGAAACTGCCGATATCAAGTGTTCGCATAAAAAACGGGCCCAACATTTCAGCAAGCTGCCGGAACGGATAAAAAACCATGAAGCCCCTATTCTCGCGTGGTATTATCCCCTCCGTACAACGCCGAACTTCTTCCTCGCCAGCCGCACCCTGCGCAGCGACTTGCATTGCCGCTACTCAAAACTACGAAAGGTCGAACCCGGCGAACAGAGCGGCGCATCGTACTGCTTGGGCATACGGATGGCGCAGCTCTGATTAAGGCCTGACCGTCGAAATCCAATTCTATTTCAGGGATTCCGCACGGCTTTCAATAATAAATCAGCACTTGCGCGGATGCTCAGCGCGCCCGGTCCAGCCTACCGGCGCCATACTAATCGGTGAAAACAAACGGAATACCCAACCTGTCCTGACGGTTGCGCCGAACAACGGCAGTGGAGTACAAGACAAGTATGCTGAAGCCCCTCCCCACCAATCTTCGTTTTCGGCAGATTTGATCAGGCGGCCTGCATCATCTATGCGCTGACTACAGGAGGATTTCCGGAGATAATCAGGCCTGGACGTAGAAATCGGCAGCATTCTCTTCCGCAAAGGCTTTTTCAACAGACAAATTAAACAGTAGAAACACACCAGAAATCAATAAATAAAGTCGCACTGAAAACTGAAACACTCAAATGACCGACTTGTTTAAAAAACTTAAAGGTACGGAAACGATACCATTGATCGCCATAGCGGACGCCCTGCCGTGCATGATCGGCTATTGGGACAGAGATTTGCGCTGCAAATTTGCAAATCGTGCCTACCTGGAATGGTTCGGCAGGTCACCGGACGACCTACTCGGCGAGTCGATACAAGATCTGCTGGGAAAGCGCCTATTCGATTTAAATAAACCCTATATTTCCGGCGCGCTGACAGGCGTTAAACAACAGTTTGAACGTACGCTGACCAAGGCAAACGGAAACATCGGCTACACCCTGGCGAACTACATTCCCGACATCAACACCGAAGGCGCAATTACGGGATTCTACGTCCTAGTCAGCGAAGTAACGCCCGTTATAGAAACGAAAATTGCGCACAATCAGACCCCCGGCATTTTTCTCAATACTGCCAACGACAGCATTATCGCAACAGCAGACAAAGCCGACGATCCCGGCATTAACTCGCTCTCTCACCGTATATTGTTTGCATCGGAGAATAGCAAGTGGCTGCTCGACACAGACAAGCGCTACCTCTTCGATCCCAACGGTCGAGTCCTGCATCTGACATCTACAGAGACAGATATTCTAACTTTACTTATTTATCATTGCGGGGAGCTAGTTACTCGCGCCAACATTATTTCCGCTCTGGGTTTTGACTACGCCATTTCTGCAATAACGCGCTTAAACACTCAAATGAGTCGGCTTCGCCAAAAACTTTACAAATTTGATGAGTGTTTATTTATTCAAACCTGGCGAAATAGAGGTTACGCATATATAGGACCCCAGATTATTAGCACTCGCCCCATACACTCATCTGTGAAACGCTGAAAACTATTTTTCTGTTTCTAAGAAACTTTCTTTTTCATAACACTTTGAGGCCAAGCACGACAAGGAACAATGTATGACAGTCGGCATATAAAAAGGCTTGAGTAAACGCTGGTTTCATCGATTTTTACCACAAAGCCACATTGCCAATCCTTTGATTTTACATGCCTGGAGTCGGCCGATTTTGATTAAATCCGCGTTTCCTTATAAAGCCATTCGTTTATCAAAACTCCTGCCAATCGTTTACACCGTCAGCAGAGGCCACCGTCGCGGTCTTATGCCTCGCGGTCGTTGTTGCGGATTTCTGCGGGTCTGTGTGCGCAGTGGCGGACGACCGACGGATAGCGATGTTATGTTGCCCGCCGGCTTCGTTGGCGAGTTTGAAACGGGCAACTATTTTCGCCATATTAACAGCTTGATCTTCAAGGGATTCGGCAGCCGCTGCCGCTTCTTCCACCAGCGCGGCATTCTGCTGGGTCACTTCGTCCATCTGTGTGATAGCTTGGTTTACTTGAGCGATGCCCGAGCTCTGTTCCACGGAAGCGGCGGAGATTTCCGACATAATGTCGGTCACCCGTTTGATGCTTATGACGATTGCCTCCATGGTTTCTCCAGCCTGCGCCACCAGCTTGGTGCCGTTATCGACCTTCGCCACCGAATTGTCGATTAACGCCTTGATCTCCTTGGCGGCCGCAGCAGCGCGCTGGGCGAGATTGCGCACTTCCGCCGCCACCACCGCAAAGCCTCGCCCCTGCTCTCCGGCTCGAGCTGCTTCTACCGCTGCATTCAAGGCCAGGATATTGGTTTGAAAAGCGATACCATCGATCACAGAAATAATGTCCACGATCTTGCGCGAGGATTCGTTGATCGAATTCATGGTGTCGACTACATTACCGACTACTGTGCGCCCCTTGGTGGCAATATCGCTTGCACTACCAGCGAGCAGATTGGCCTGCTTGGCGTGCTCAGTGTTTTGTTGTACTGTGGAGGTGAGCTCATCCATGCTGGCCGCGGTCTGTTCCAAAGAGCTGGCTTGTTCCTCGGTACGCTGCGAAAGATCTTGATTCCCTGCCGCTATTTCCGTAGTGGCGCTAGCAATGGAATCACTGCTTTCCTTGATGAGGGTAATGACATCAAACATGTTTCCGACCAACGCATTGACGCTGGAGCAGAGCTGTTCAATCACGCCTGTTTTACCTTCCATGGGAATATTTCGAGTAAGATTTCCGTCCATGGCGGCTCCGACAACCTCCTTAGTCTGTTCTACAGCCAATTTCATCGCTTGAGCGGTTTTGACCTGTTCGGTGATGTCGGTAGCATATTTAACGACCTTGAACGGTTTTCCGTTCATGTCCATGATCGGGTTATAGGAGGCTTGAATCCAAACTTCCTTTCCTCCCTTGCCGATGCGCTTATACTGGCTTGCGTCATATTCTCCACGCCCCAGTTTTTCCCAAAACTGGCGATATTCCAGACTCTCGCTATAATCCGGATCTACGAAAATACGGTGATGCAGTCCCTTCACTTCATCCAGCCTGTAGCCGAGGGGATTGAGGAAGTTTTCATTGGCATAAAGAATCTTGCCATCCAGCGAAAACTCGATGACTCCCATAGCCTTACTGATAGCAGCCAATTGTCCTTTAAAATCGGCGTTGAGCTGTTGCTGTTCGGTAATATCGGTGGCATATTTAACGATTTTGAAAGGTTTGCCGTTTATATCGGCGATCGGGTTATAGGACGCTTGAAGCCAAACCTCCATCCCTCCCTTGCCGATACGTTTGTACTGCCCCGCATCGTATTCACCGCGCCCAAGCTTCTCCCAGAATCGGCGATATTCCTGACTCTCGCGATAATCCGGATCCACGAATATACGGTGATGCCGGCCTTTAATTTCATCGAGCGTATAACCGCCGAGCGTATTCAGAAAGTTCTGGTTTGCATTGATAACCGTACCGTCCAGAGAAAATTCTATTACAGCCATCACTTTATTGATCGCGGCGACTTGCCCCGTCATATCTTGCATTAAGGTCTGTTCTGCAGCTTTCCGAGAAGCATCCCTTTCGCCAAAAATAGATCGTAGAACTCCCATTTACTTTCCTTTCATTACTATTGCAAAACAATCAAAAAACCTAAAAATTAAATATGACTGCTCAAGACTTATCCTTGGTCGTCAGTTGACCAGCTCCATATCGCGACTCATGACAAGTTCTTCGAGATCGACAAGGATAAGTATACGATCCTCGACTATCCCAACGCCAGTAACGTAATTAGTATCAATGCTGGAATCGAACTCTGGAGCGGGTTTGATCTGAGTGGCGCCGAGGGCAATCACATCGGAAACTCCGTCTACCGCTATGCCGACAATCCGGCCGGCCACGCCGATAATGATCACCACAGTGAGGTCATTGTACTCTACCTTAGCAAGATTGAATTTGATACGCATATCGATAATTGGCACGATAAGGCCGCGCAGCCTAACAATACCTTTAATGAACTCCGGCGTATCGACCAACCTGGTTACGGCGTCGTAGCCGCGTATTTCCTGAACATTGAGGATAGGCATGCCATATTCTTCCCTACCAAGCGTGAAAGTCAGATATTCGTTGGTGTGGGATGGTAATAAAGGTGATGATTCTTGGTTCATAGCTGATAACTCTTTTTTCAAGGCCTGCGTCTTATGAAAAAGCGCTCTGCGCCATAGTCAACCTGGTTCGTTAGCGATGCGCGAGGAGGCGCGTATTTCCACGCGGCACTGTCTTATAACTGTCATATTTTCGTTGACGCCATTCTAACGCTGAAATTGATAAAATTCGCGAAGCCTCTGCAAAATGTAATACTTTGTAAGATTGAACAGCCTGGGGCGCCGCGATTTAATCAAAAACGCAGATCAAATAAACGCATAATCAAATAGTTACCATTCTTTTTTTGTGGCAAAAAACGGACAACCGGTTCACTAGATGAAACAAGTGTCCTTTGCTGCGTTGGCTAAAATGAACAAGAAGCGCAAAATCGAGCACGAACGTTTTCTGGATGAAATGAAAGCGGTCGTGCCTTGGCCAATTCTGACTGTCCTGATTGAACCCCACTATCCCAAGGCAGACAAAGGACGCCACCCACGGGACCTGGAAACAATGCTGCGCATCTATTTCATGCAGCGGTGGTTTGCACTCTCCGATCCAGGCATGGAGGATGCGTTCTACGATGTGCCTTACATGCGAGCTTTTGTCCGGATGGACTTGCTTGATGAATCAATGCCGGATGAAACAACGATTCTAAACTTCCGTATGACTCTTTTGCGCTCTTGGGGCTCATATCGCGGTTGCCGCGCAAACCTGCCGCCTGACGGCCGGACGGGGGCGGCGGCAGTTGTGACGATTAGCGCCAAGCGCCAAATAACCTGGCTGATCGCATTACCAAACGAAGAAGTCCCTGCACAGCAATCAACCCAACGGCAAAACCGCCGATGAACAAAATCGACTGATATTGCTCATTCAATTCAGATAGATAACGGCCTAAAAAATAACCTGCGATGACCGCGATTCCGACCTTGGCGCGTCTGATGAATTCAGGCAGATGATGATTAACGGATATTTTGTTTTGCATTGCGGTTTTCTCTCACACGCTCCAAACGTCTATCGGCATATAGTCGCACGATAGCTTTCGATGCCGGATTTTATCACCATACGCAGTCTTGGGGTCATGGTTGAACCTGAGTGCCGGCAACAAGCTATTGAAAAAACATTCCTTCGCGGCTTACCATAACTACTGCCGTTTGAGTCCAATATGATATGAAACACGCCTGTAATGATTCGGCACACACAGAAAACACCGGCTTATGCATGTGGATTTACCCTGATCGAGCTGCTGGCGACGCTGGCCGTTATGGGTATCGTATTGAGTATAGGCATACCCTCTTATCATGAACTGATACGCAGCAACCGGCTGACCACGCAGATCAACGAATTCTCCTCATCGCTGAATCTGGCGCGCAGCGAAGCGATACGCCGCGGTATCCGGGTCACAGTTAGAAAACACGGAGACGAATGGGAGTCCGGCTGGCAAATTTTCACGGACTTATCCAACAACGGCCTTTTCGACGAGTCGTCGGGAGACGAACTGCTCAGACAGCACGACGCTTTGGCAGGCGGCTATACGCTGCGCGGCAACCATAATTTCGTTAACTTCGTTTCGTTTCTCCCCGACGGCAGCTCCAACAACATGGGCGCGTTCGCGCTGTGTGACAATAGCGACGACTCATACATACCGCACCCCGGCGCTTCGAAACTGATTATCATCAACAATATCGGCCGCACACGCATCGGAGCCGACAGCAACGGCAACGGTATCCCGGAAAAAGAAACGAGCAACGGCAACGCGACGGATATCAGCTCATGCGCTTCGCCATGAAACCGGCTGCGGGATTTACCCTGCTGGAAGTCCTGGTGACCTTACTGATTCTGTCTATCGGCCTGCTGGGACTGGCAGGACTGCAGATAACGGGATTGCGCAGCAGTCAGAACAGTTACTATCGACTGCAAGCGACATTGCTGGCGCAGGATTTATCGGAACGCATGCGCGCCAATAAGGCAGGCGTCAGCCTGGGTGCTTATGATGCCGCACCGGATGGCGCGAGCGCTGCCGATTGTACGAGCGCGGTTTGCTCGCCGGAGCAGATGGCGGCTTACGATCTGGCGCAGTGGCGGGCCGACATCGCCAAACAGTTGACGGCAGGCAGCGGAGAAATTTGCCGAGGCGCGCCCTCCTGCGGCACAGGCCCTGCTTTTACCGTCACTATCCGCTGGTACGAAAAACGCGCAGGCGCGCAACCCAGGGAGTTTACAACCAGCTTTCAGCCTTAAGGCCGGCCTCAAAAAAACCGTGCGTTGATCAGAAAGTGCACGCCGATGCTGGCGAAATACCCCAGCAGAATCACAGGAAACCATTTCATGTGGCCGCTGAAAGTATAAAATCCTTTGCTTTGCCCCAATAAACCGATGCCGGGCGCGGAACCGATCGCCAGCAGGCTGCCTCCGACGCCCAGCGTCAGCGTAATCAGCAGCCATTGTCCTTGCGGAAGGTCCGGGTGCATGCTCAGTACCGCAAACATCAAAGTACCGTTGTCCACGAACGCGGAAGACAGGCCAATCAGAATATTGGCCGTGGTCGGACTATGCTGTCCGTACAGCAGGTGCGACACCGTGTCCAGATAACCGATGAAACCCAGCCCGCCGATACCGACCATCGCGCCGTAAAAAAACAGCAGGGTGTCCCACTCCAGACGTCCGACCTTTTCGAAAATATTGTAGCGGTTGCTGCTGCCGATGATTTCTTCGGCGACATCCGGCACCCCGGTGCAATCGAGTAAAACCACCTGATCGCGCTCCGAGGTTTTTTGCAGAAAGAACGTAAAAAACTGCAGCAGCGACAGCCCCGCCATCATGCCGGCGGCGGCGGGCATATGAAAGTAGGTATCGGAAAGGACGGCCAGTCCAACCGTGGTTGCAA
The DNA here is from genome assembly GCF_009498235.1 of Candidatus Methylospira mobilis. Classification (NCBI taxonomy): domain Bacteria; kingdom Pseudomonadati; phylum Pseudomonadota; class Gammaproteobacteria; order Methylococcales; family Methylococcaceae; genus Candidatus Methylospira; species Candidatus Methylospira mobilis. The sequence continues at coordinate 3,745,895 of NZ_CP044205.1, forward strand.
ATAAAAAAATGACGCGCTTGGCCCCGCGCTGCATGTTCACATGCAAGGATTCAAAATCGGGTTTGTCTTTCGGCACCGCGAAATGCATGATGCAGGCAGGTATCAGAAAGTTGACTACGCAGGGAATAAACAGGTTAAAAAAGTCTCCAAACCCCAGCATGCCGCGCTGCCAGACAAACAGCGTTGAAATGCCGCCCAGCGGGCTGAACGAACCGCCGGCATTGGTCGCAATCACTATGTTGATACAGGCCAGCGATACGAACTTCGGACTTTTCTTGCCGACCGCCATCACCACGGCGCCCATCAGCAGCCCCATGGTCAAGCCGTTCAGCGCGCTGGACAGAAAAAACACCAGTACGCCCGTGATCCAGAACATCCTGCGGTAGCTGAAGTGCTTGCCGACCAGCCAGATGCGCAAGGCGTTGAATACTTTCATGTCTTCCATCGCATTCAGGTAAGTCATCGACACCATGATGAACAGGAACAGCTGGATATAAGCCAGCAGGTTGCCGGTAAAGGCATTGACCGCAACTTCGGTAGCTCCATGCCCGCGGTAAACATAAACAATGGCGAACCAGATCAGCGACGAAGCCAGCAGCATCGGTTTCGATTTGCGTAACTCGGTAGACTCTTCGAACATGGCCGCCACATACGCGATGATGATGGCCGCCAGGGAAAAATAACCGACCCAGTGGTGAGTCAGATCGATTTGCAGATTATTGGCCGCTGTCGCGCCGTCTCCGGCAAAAGCCGGCAAGGGGGCAAGCAAAGCGGACCCGGCAAACAGCTTATGTGCTTCCTTACGCATGATGAAGGGTCAGTCAGTCGTCGAATTTAACCGCGGCCAGCCAGTACGGAAACTGTTCGCATGGGGCTGTGCGGGGTTTGTGGTGATCAACTTTTCGGTTACGTTTCCAGTGCCGCTGTAAATCCGCCGCTCCGTCAACTCTAAAGGGGCAATTGCTGTCGTAGCGTGGAGGATATATACAAAAGTAACTATTCAGCTACCGTTGCCTATCTGTGTAGGAGCGGGCTTTAGCCCGCTCCTACACAACTTTTCTGCCGGAAGCTCTCGCAGATTCCGTTAGCCGAACTCAGCACATGTTGAATAGTTACCGATGAAATATTTATATCGACTCAGTTATAAAAAGCAATCGTAAAATGTTATCACAAAGCGTTTCTTTTATCCGATTCCCCCAAAGAAAAACCGGGGCTTTTCGAAAATGCCGGGCAGCGCACAGGCAACCTGTGAGTACGCTGTGAAATAAAAGTCTATTTCAAGACTGGTGCCTAGCAACCACTCTTTTACTACATTATCAGGGCATATCAACCTTCCAACACCAACAAAGTTACATATACGCATACTATTCAATCAGATACCAACAATGGCCTGACGATTGCATAAAAAGGCGTGCATAGCTTTTTTCTTTTCGGGATGCAGGGCTTCGGCTTCGCACTATTACCTGAATCGCGTTGTAAACTTACCGGGAGAGGCGCTTTGGCTCTGTTTTTCGCCTATTTATCAGTACTTGCTGCACTACTTTCTGGCTTTGCGGCAATCGCCGCACGCTCCGGCGTGCGGCTGCCTGCGTCGATAAGCGCAATTTTTCTGTTCGGCAATCCGGTGGTTTCCGGTTCGGACGAAAAGCTTGATGGTCAAATAAACAAGCAGGTTGCGCGTCGCTTGCGCAGCCTGGTTTTCATCCTTCTAGGCGTTTCCGGCGGGGCAGCTCTCAGTTCGGGGTTGACCGCTCTATTGGCCGGGAGCGCCGCGGTAGCCCAGCTGCCGTTCGGCCTGCCCTGGCTGCACTGGCACATCCGCATCGACGCGCTATCCGCTTTCTTCCTCGTCATTGTCGGCATCGGGGTCATAGCCGTCAGTCTATATGCTCCCGGTTATCTGCATGAAAGCCGTGACAGCGGCAGGTCTTTCGGCCGCCTGAGCGTCGCAACGGCGCTGTTTATCGCCGGAATGGAACTGCTGCTGCTGGCTGACGATGCGTTTTTTTTCGTCATCGCCTGGGAGCTGATGTCGGTTTCCAGCTACTTTCTGGTTGCGCACCGGCATGAGCGCGCGGCTAACCGGCGCGCATCTTTTTTATATTTGCTAATGGCTCAAGTGGGAGCAAGCGCTATTATTTTGAGTTTCGGCGTCCTCGCCGGTTTTGGGCACGCGTTCACTTTCGACGCCATGCGCGCCGCCGATCTTTCGCCCCTGTGGGCTACGGCCGCTTTTGCGCTGGCGCTGATGGGCTTCGGCATGAAAGCGGGGCTGGTTCCTCTACACGTCTGGCTACCGGAAAGCTATCCGGTTGCGCCCTCTCATCTTGTAGGGCTGATGAGCGGGGTCATGTCCAAACTGGCGGTCTACGGACTGATACGCTTCAGCTACGACCTGCTCGGTAATATCCATTGGGAGTGGGGCGTGGTTGTTCTGCTGCTGGGCACCGCTTCTGCGGCGATGGGGATACTTTACGCCATGCAGGAAAACCAGCTTAAACGCCTGCTGGCTTATTCATCCATAGAAAATATCGGCATAATTTTTATCGGACTGGGATTCTCCATGATCTATATCGGCAGCGGGCATCGCGGCATGGCGGTGTTGGGGCTGATAGCCGCGCTTTATCACACCCTCAACCATTCATTGTTTAAACATCTTTTATTTCTTGCGGCCGGCTCGGTGCTGCATCAAACCCGCCACCAGACCGATATGGAGTATCTGGGCGGATTAATCCGGCGCATGCCGAAAACCGCTTTTCTATTCCTGATCGGATGCATAGGCATATCAGCCCTGCCGCCGTTGAACGGTTTCGTTTCCGAGTGGCTGACCTTTCAGGCCGCCTTGCAGGCTCCCGCCATCGAAAACGGGATTCTCCGCAGCATGATACCGGTCGCATCGGCAATACTGGCTTTCAGCAGCGCACTGGCGTCGGCCTGTTTCGTCAAGGCGTTCGGCGTTACCTTTCTCGGACAGCCGCGCAGCCGCCACGCTCACCACGCCAATGAAGTGACGCACCGGGGCATGCTTTCCGCTCCCGCGCTACTGGCCGCTTTGTGTTTGCTGTTCGGGTTGTTTCCCAACGTAGTGATACATATGCTGGGCAATGTCAGCGCGCTGTTGCTGGAACAGCCCATGCCTGAGGCAACCGCGCGCGGCTGGCTGTGGCTGACTCCCGGAACACAGGTGAAGTCATCCTATTCCGCGCCGTTGATAGTCGGAGTTCTCGCAGCCGTCGGATGGATAAGCTATCGCTTATCCAACAGAAAAAACGCGCAAGTGCGCAGAGCCGCGCGCTGGGATTGCGGTTTCGGCGCGCTGACTCCGCGCATGCAATACACGTCCACTGCCTTCTCGCAGCCTATCCGGCGCATTTTCCTTCCCTTTCTCGACGCGAAGGAAAACGTCGAAACCAGCGTTGCCGAGCGCAACAAGCTGCAAGTCACCGAGGTGCGCCATCAACTGGATGTCGGCGATCACATCTGGCGGGCGATCTATCTCCCGATTGCGCATTCGGTTGAAACGGCGGCAAAACAGATCAGTCATATCCAGGGCGGAAATATCCGCACCTATCTGGCCTATTCTTTCGTCACATTGGTGTTTCTTCTGGGAGTGGTGAGTTAATGCGCTGGTTATTCGCTTTATTCGAAACCCTGATCTTCATCGGCAGCGCTCCGTTACTGGCCGGATGGATAAAATGGGTCAAGTGCCGTCTGCAAAACCGTAAAGCGCCGTCCGTTCTTCAGCCCTACCGTAATCTCTTCAAGCTGTTTACCAAAACGCCGGTCGTCGCAGAGCAGGCGTCATGGCTGTTTCTTGCCGCGCCCTATGTAATCTGCGCATCAATGATACTATCCGCGGCTATCGTGCCTTTTATAGCGGCGCATCTCCCTACGGCTGAGGTCGCGGACCTTATCGTACTGGTCGGTTTTTTTGCGCTCGGGCGGTTTTTTCTGGCCTTGGCGGGCATGGACCTCGGCACCGCATTCGGCGGCATGGGGTCATCGCGGGAAATGACAATTTCTGCATTGGCCGAACCCGCCATGCTGATGGCAGTGTTCACCCTGGCCATGAGCGCATCCACCACCAATCTATCCAACGTCACGGATTACGTGCTGAATAGCGGCCTGGTGTTGCGACCATCGTTTATTTTCGCTTTGGGCGGCATGCTGCTGGTAACGATAGCAGAAAACGGGCGCATACCGGTCGATAACCCGGCCACCCATCTCGAACTGACCATGATACACGAAGCCATGATACTGGAGTACAGCGGGAAATATCTGGCTTTCATAGAGTGGGCCAGCCAGATTCGCTTAATGTTGTACGGTGTGGTCATTTGCAACGTCTTCTTGCCATGGGGTATTGCCGACGAGCTCACGCTGCCGGCGCTGAAATATGGCGCGCTGGCCATCGCCGGTAAACTCATGGTGCTGGGGATTTTGTTGCCGGTTTGCGAAACGGCATTCGCCAAGATGCGCGTGTTCCGGATACAGGAATTTCTGGGCTTTGCGTATCTGCTGAGCCTGCTGGGCATGCTCAGCCACATTATTCTCGAGGTCGACAAATAATGAATGTCACGCTTACACAGCACACGCTCCACGAACAGGCGATTCTTTTTATCGCCGCATTGATAGTCTTCATATCATTCCTGATGCTGGCGCAAAAACGTCTGATTAACCTGGTCCTGCTGTTTGCCGGTCAAGGCCTGCTGTTGTCCCTGGCGACAGCGATAGTCGGCTATTCGCAATCGTCGCATCACCTGTACGGATCTGCGCTGATCACACTGATATTAAAGGTAGCCATCATTCCCGCCATGCTGTTCAGGCTGATCGTGAGCCTGGATATCGAAAAAGACGCGGAAAAGGTGCTATACCCCGGCGTTATCATGATGATAGCCGCATCGCTGGTGCTGTTCAGTTATTACGTGGTGCTGCCCATTGCGCAGCTGTCCACGCTTGCCACCCGCAACACCATTGCCGTGAGCCTTGCGGTCGTGTTGCTGGGCATGCTGCTGATGATTTCCAGGCGTCAGGCCGTGGCTCACGTCGTCGGTTTCATGGCTATCGAAAACGGTTTGTTCTTCGCCGCAGTGGCATCAACGCGGGGTATGCCGCTGGTAGTCGAACTGGGTATTGCATTCGATGTGCTCGTTGCAGCCATATTATTTGGCGTATTTTTCTTTCACATCCGCTCCAGCATCGAATCCCTGGATGTCGACCGGCTCAACCGCCTTAGCGAGGTCGAGTCATGATCGCGCTCTATCTGGTTCTTATTCTTCCCTTGCTGGGCATGGTTTACCAGGTTTTCTTCGGCCACTTGCCCAATGCAGGAGGCATGAACGTCAAATTCAACGCAGCAACGTTTCTGATAACGCTGTTCCTGGCTTACGAAGTGCTGGATCAAGGCCGTCTGGTAACGCGCGACGAACAGTTTTTGCTCGACGCATTCAATGTTTACCTGATCGTGCTGACTGCCTTTATCGGCACCACGACGGCCATGTTTTCCAACCCCTATATGGAAAACGAACGGAAGCACGGACGTCTGACCGAGCAGCGTTTGAAATTCTATCTGGTCATGTACCAGGGCTTCATGCTGAGCATGTACCTGGTGTTGACCACCAACAACATGGGGTTAATGTGGGTATCCATGGAGGCAGCCACGTTGACCACGGTTTTGCTGGTCAGTTTGTACCGAACGCCCGAGTCGATAGAAGCCGCGTGGAAATACTTCATCCTTTGCGGCGTCGGTATCGCGCAGGCGCTGTTCGGCACCGTACTGCTTTACTTTGCAGCCAACCAGATCGGTCTTACCGGCAATGATGCTCTGTTCTGGTCCGTGCTTTACCAGCATGCGGCGGAACTGAACCCAACCGTACTCGGCCTGGCGTTTGTATTCCTGTTGATGGGCTACGGCACCAAGGTCGGTCTGGTGCCGATGCATCACTGGCTGCCCGATGCGCATTCGGAAGGACCCACGCCAATGTCGGCGGTTTTATCCGGATTATTGCTGAACGATGCGCTCTATGCGGTCGTACGCTGCAAAATGGTGGTGGACAGCTCCGTGGGGACGCATCTCGCCGGTTATATGATGATGGGATTCGGACTCCTATCATTCCTGGTAGCCGCGCTGTTTCTGCATCGCCAGCGCGACGTCAAGCGGCTGTTCAGTTATTCTTCCATCGAACATATGGGCTTGATGACTTTTGCCTTCGGCGTCGGCGGCGCGTTGGCCACTTTCGGCGCATTGTTGCACATGACCGTCCATTCCCTGACCAAATCAGCCATTTTTGTAACGGTAGGCCATGCCGCACAAATCAGCAAAACCCAGAAAATTGAAAAGATTCGCGGACTTATCAATACCCAGCCCATGGTCGGCTGGGGACTGCTGGTCGGCACGCTCGCAATCGCCGGCTTTCCTCCCTTCGGCGTATTCACCAGTGAATTTCTGGTATTGACGGCTACCATGGAGGCCTATCCCTGGCTGACGCCCTTGTTATTGCTGGGCCTGGGCGTCGCGTTTGCCGGCTTGTTCCGTAACCTGCATCCGATGGCTTATGGCGCGCCGCCCAAAGGACAGATTCCGGTTCGGGCCAACTTGTGGCCTGTCATGGCGCACCTGGCCCTGGTGTTATGGCTGGGATTTGCAATTCCCGACGTGCTTTCCAACTGGTTTAATCAAGCCACGTTGCTGATAACAGGGAGTATGCCGTAGTGGAGAATACAACTTTGCGCTCACGCTTTCAGTGGCTGCCTGAATTGCAGACCAGCCTGGTGTATCGCGACATTTCTTTAAAAGAGATAATCAACGACGGCTTGCAACCGGCGCGCCTGTTCGAAGTCGCCCACCAACATTGGGGGGCGGATCTGGCGCATGAAGTCAAGCAAATGAACTTCCGCTTTGTGGCGCTGTGGGTCGAAGACGGAGAAGATAGCTTCACGCTAACCGCATGCCTGGAAAAACAGGCGGACTATATACTGCTGCGCTGTTTTGTTCCGGGAGAAATTGCGGAGGCGCCCTCCTTCACGCCTTATTTCCCGGCTGCGGATAGAATGGAAAGGCACGCAACCGACTTGTTCGGCATTCGTTTTCCTGATCATCCCGACCCGCGCCGCTGGACCCGCCATCAAGCCTGGAGCGAACGACAGTTTCCGTTACGCAAAAACTTCCCTGTGTCCGGCACTCCCTTGCCCTTAACCCCTCCCGATCATAACTACCCGTTTATCGGAGCGCAAGGCAACGGCGTCTACGAAATCCCGGTGGGTCCGGTGCATGCCGGCACTATCGAGCCGGGGCATTTCCGTTTTCTTGCAGTGGGTGAAACGGTGCTGAATCTGGAGGAACATCTGGGCTATGTCCATAAAGGCATCGAAAAAATCGCGGAAGGGCGCGACCCGCAAGGACTGGCCCGGCTGGCGGGCCGGGTTTCCGGCGACGCTACCGTAGCCCACGCCTGGGCGGCGTGCATGGCGATGGAGAACGCGGCCGGCATAACCGTACCCGCAAGAGCGGTGTTTCTGCGGGCAATTTTCGCCGAACGCGAGCGTATAGCCAATCATCTGGGCGATATAGGCGGAATTTGTAACGATGTCGGTTTCGCCTTCGCCAATTATCAGTTCAGCCGTTTGCGCGAAATATGGCAACGTGACAATTATGCCTGGTTCGGGCACCGTTTTCTTATGGATGCCGTCGTCCCGGGCGGCGTGGCAAAAAATATCGATGAGAAAATCGTGGATGCAATGCGATCCGCCCTTTTACGCTTGCGCGGCGAACTTGATGAATTGCGCCCGATACTGGAAAACAACGGATCGCTGCAGGATCGCCTGGTTACGGCCGGCTATCTGTCGCAAGAACTTGCCCAGGCCTTCGCTTGCGTGGGATATATGGCCCGCGCCAGCGGCGTCGACTACGATGTGCGCCGCGATGCGCCTTACCCGCCTTACGATGCATTCCCGACCAAGGCGGTCTGCAGTGCGGACGGCGATGTAGCCGCGCGCTTGCATGTGCGTTATGAGGATATTTATGCCGCGCTCGACCTATTGGAGCGCCTGCTTGCGTCGTTGCCGCGGCAACGGGAAATCCTTGCCGCCTGGCATGTTCCTCCGGCGGGCGCCGAAGGTATCGGCATCCTGGAAAGTTGGCGCGGCGAACTGCTGTGCCATGTCCGGTTCGGCGAAAACAACCGCATTGCCCGCTATTATCCCCGCGATCCCAGCGTGCTGAACTGGCCTTCGCTGGAAAAACTGATCCACAATAATATCGTGCCGGACTTCCCGCTTTGCAACAAATCGGTCAATGCATCGTATTCCGGTCAGGATCTTTGACGCCAACCTCTCTCGCCGAGCGATATCAATGAGCTTATTTGGAAAAATATTTAAAACCGGTATCATCACCGAACGCTTCGACGCCTACAGCGACGCAGAAATGAATCAAGTTGGTGCAGAATTGAGGCGCGTGGTCGATCGCCGCTTCAGCGGCAACCTCGTCATCAGGCAGGTGGATCCCGGCTCCTGCAACGGCTGCGAACTGGAAATAAACGCGCTCGGCAACGGGTTTTATGATATCGAGCGCTATGGCATCAGCTTTGCGGCTTCGCCTCGCCATGCCGACGTTTTGCTGGTAACAGGACCGGTGGCGCGTCATATGCAGGCCGCCCTGCTCGCCACGTACGAGGCCACCCCCGATCCCAAATGGGTAGTCGCCGTCGGCGACTGCGCGGTCAACGCCGGCGAATTCGGCCAGACCTATGCAAGTTGCGGCGCGGTAGAGCAGGTCATTCCCGTCGATCTCGTTATCCCCGGTTGCCCCCCTACGCCGTTGAGTCTCATGAAAGGATTATTGAAACTGGCCGGACAATGAAACTGCGCGAGCCGGAATGACCGGGCAAAACACTTAACGTCTTCGCATGTTTGTCAGAAGGCCGTAGCCAGGCGGAGCCTGCTCGGCAACGATTTCAAAAGGGTCTGGCGCTTTGATGGTAAATATTGGCACCGGACCCGCTGCTGAACCTAGATTAAAGCAATCACTACAAACACGCCCATCAGCGCAGTAAACAGCAAAGGTGCAACTTGTTCCAGGAATTCCGGATCATTGCTGGCTTGCAGAAGGTTTTTCATATGGGTGTTAATTCTCAACGTCGTCATGGCATGAATATCCTGTTTTTTTGATTTTGTATATTCTATACCTCAGCACAATTCGGACCATAAAATTATTATAAAAATTTCAACACACTAACTTAACTCCTGCTTTCCATTCATGCTCATTTTGGTGCAAATTCACCACGAATCCACAAATGAAACCCATGGACCGAAATTCGCATGCCTGTTAACTATTCAGCGCCTTGGAGCCTGCGACTATTCGGCATGCCGTGGAACAGGAAAAAAGAGGTGGGACAGGGAAACCTTTTACAACTCGCTCAGCAAGCCTGTGGGAGTTGCTGGAAAGTGTAAAATACGCGATCCCCGCGAGCAAATCAGGCTGCAGCCCATCCCTTCGCCCTTTTCAGCAAAGCCTTGACTTCCGCATCGCTGGTTTGTGAAAAATCGTCGTAAGCGCCCCCGACGCTGTAAAACGGCTTGGGAATATCCAGACAAATCATTTCATCCGCCATTTTACTTAGCAATGCGCAGGCAGAATCTGAAGCCACCGGCGCCGCGACGACCACTCTACCGGCCTGCTGTTGGCGGGCGGCAAGTAGCGCGGCCTGCATATTGGAGCCGGTAGCCATTCCGTCGTCGACCAGGATCGCAGTTTGCCCCGAGAGTACCGGAGCCGCGCTGCCGCCGCGATAGGCTTGGTTGCGCCGGAATAACTCCGCATGCTCCGCTTTGATTACCCGCTCGATTGCTGCGGAGGAAATGTGCAGGCTGCGCACCAGATCTTCATCCAGCACCTGTACATTACCGTTGGCGATGGCCCCCATGGCGACTTCTTCATGTCCTGGAATGCCAAGCTTGCGGACCAGCATCAGATCCAGCGGCAGATGCAGAGCAAGAGCGATTTCGAATGCGACCGGCACCCCTCCGCGCGGCAAAGCCAGCACAAGAGTATTCGGTTGCCCCTTGTAAGAAACAAGCGCTTCCGCTAATTGCCGCCCCGCATCATTTCGATTTTGAAAATACATGGCGAGCACCCCGCTGCTGTCTATTTACCCGGTTGTTTTCGTGCTTATATACTCGGTTTGATACTGTCGAAATCAAATTTAACTATATTATATTCAGCACGGTCCGATTCAAGCTTCATCGCTCCGCCAAAAGTTCTCCGCAAGACGTTTTTCAACATCACCTTCCCGCTTAAACTAAAGCGTACCGCCCACTCCGAAATTGGTACTGCCTATCGTAACATTCTTTCACAAGCCTGTTTAAATCGTCGCTGTTGACAGCATTTCAGCATACGCGCATGCTCTAGCACTACTTGACGCTACGAGGCTATGCATGATCTCTCGAGATTACTTGCGCTGGATATGGTTCGAGGCTTCCGCCCAATTGAGTCGCAGCGACCGCCTGCATCGTTCGCGCGTAAACCCGGCAAAGGCGTCGAATCAACCGAACTGGGAGCCGCCGGTCGATGTATTTGATCTGGGAGACCGCGTGCGGGTGCTGGTCGCATTGCCCGGCGTGGAAGCGTCCACCATCGAAGTTTCGTTCGAAGCGGGGGTGCTGCGCATTTTCGGACACCGCCCTTTCCCGGACGTCTCATGCCGTGCAGCCATTCGTTTGATGGAAATCCCGTGGGGCCGTTTCGTGCGGCGCATTGAGCTGCCGGACTTTCGCTTGAGCCCAGAATCCTTTGAATTTTCAAACGGCTGTCTCGACATTAGCTTGCTTAAGGATTGAATGTTGCTGTAATCAATCAGACACAGGACTATCACCATGCTTCCTTCCGAAACCGATCAATCACCGCTCGGCGCTCCCGATCAAACGCGGCAACATGCGACATTGCCCGATACGCTGGCCATTATCCCGATGCGCAATACCGTGCTGTTCCCCGGCGCGGCGCTGCCGATTACCCTCGGCAGACAGCGTTCCATCCAGGCCGTTCAGGAAGCGGCGCGCGCCAATCAGCCGATAGGTCTGGTGCTGCAACGCAACCCCGAGTGCGAGGAACCCGGCGCCGGCGATTTGTACGAGGTCGGCACCGTAGCGGTAGTGATTCGTTACATGGCGGCGGCAAACGGAACGCACCATCTGGTTTGCCAAGGTACGCAACGTTTTAAAATCCGCGAGTTTCTGCCCAATATGCCGTATCCGGTAGCGCGCATTGTGCTGATCGAAGACGCCGACCCGAACGATTTGCACACGCCGGAAGCGCTTGCCCGCCTGTTGCAGCTGCAGGAACGTACTTTGGCATTGCTGCAGGCGCTGCCTGAACCGCCGGCCGAATTGATCGCCGTAGTGCGGCAGGCCGACTCCGCCTCCACGCTGGTCGACCTGATACCCAGCGTCATGGATCTCGAAGCGACCGAAAAACAGGCATTGCTGGAAACTTTCGACTTATCGAAACGAGTCGACCGGGTACTGGAAATACTGGCGCACCGCACCGAAGTCATGCGTATCTCGCAAGACATCATGACCCGGACCCAAAAGAAACTGGAAGGGCGCTCGCGGGAAATGATACTGCGCGAACAGATGCGCACCATAGAAAAGGAACTGGGAGAAGAGGACGGCGGCGCGCGCGAGGAAATCGCCAAACTCAGGCAGGCCATAGCCGACGCGGCGATGCCGGAAGAGGTTGAAAATCACGCCAACAAGGAACTTAAACGCCTGGGACAAATGCAGGCCGGCTCGGCTGAACATTCCATGCTGCAAACCTATCTGGAATGGTTGTCGGAACTGCCGTGGGCCAGAACCAGCGCCGGCGAAATCGATATCGCCGCCGCGCGCGCGATACTGGATGAAGACCATTACGGCCTGCCGAAAATCAAGCGGCGCATATTGGAATATCTGGCCGTGCAAAAACTGAAACCGGAAGGCAAAAGCCCGATTCTGTGCTTCGTCGGGCCGCCCGGAGTCGGCAAGACTTCGCTCGGTCAAAGCATAGCGCGCGCTACCGGGCGCAAGTTCGTTCGCGTCAGCCTCGGCGGCGTACACGACGAAGCGGAGATACGCGGCCACCGGCGGACTTACATCGGCGCATTGCCCGGCACCATCATGCAGGCCATGAAAAAGGCAGGGACCCGCAACCCGGTGATGATGCTGGATGAAATAGACAAACTCGGCCACGGCGTGCACGGCGACCCCAATGCCGCACTGCTCGAAGTGCTCGATCCCGAACAGAACGGCACTTTTCGCGACAATTATTTTGCCGTGCCGTTCGACTTGAGTTCGGTCATGTTTATTACCACAGCCAACGTAATCGACGCCATACCGGGTCCGTTGCGGGATCGCATGGAAGTGATCGAGCTATCCGGCTACACCGAGGAAGAAAAACTTCAGATAGCGCGCCGTTATCTGGTACGCAGACAAATCGAAGCGAACGGCCTGGAGAACAGCGACGTCGAGGTGACCGACGGCGCGCTGGATGAAATCATCCGTTACTACACGCGCGAAGCCGGTGTGCGTAATCTGGAGCGAGCGATCGCAAAGACACTGCGTTCGATCGCTATGAAAGTCGCCGAAGGCGGCGCGCCTCCCTATCGCATCGACGGCGACGATGTCGCGGTCATCCTGGGCGCGCATCGCTACGAACGCGAAACCGCGATGCGCACCAGCGTACCGGGCGTGGTAACCGGTCTGGCGTGGACGCCGGTGGGCGGCGATATCCTGTTCATCGAAGCGACCAAGGTTCCAGGCAACGGCAAGCTGATACTGACCGGACAACTCGGCGAGGTAATGAAGGAAAGCGCGCAGGCCGCATTTACGCTGATCAAGTCGCGAGCCGCAGATCTCGAAATCGACCCCGGCTTGATCGCGGAAATCGACATTCATGTCCATGTCCCTGCCGGGGCGATCCCGAAAGACGGCCCCAGCGCCGGCGTGGCGATGTCGTTGGCGCTGGCATCGCTGCTGACCGGACGGCGCGCGCGCCCGGATGTGGCGATGACCGGCGAAATCAGCCTGCGCGGCCTGGTATTGCCGGTTGGCGGCATCAAGGAAAAAGTAATCGCCGCATTGCGCGCCGGAATTACCGAAGTGCTGCTGCCGGCGCGCAACAGGCACGACCTGGAAGATATACCGAAGGAAGTGGTCGAACGCACGCGCTTCGTCTGGCTGGAAAATATCGAGCAGGCGATAGATGAGGCGTTGCAGGAGCGGGATTAAAGGCAGGCTTAGCCACCCCGCCCTGAAGATGTAGACCGGGTGAAGCTTTAGCTAACCCTGGGGAACAGCGGAACCACCCTGCATTACGTAAGGGAAGGGCTGATTTATTCTTTTTCCGGCGCACCTGAAATTCAGACCATTTACTTTACGGAACAGATCCGCAGCGGATTCTAATTAATCAGCGACTCCCAAACGCCATGCCGGCTACGTTTTTGCAGCCGCAGCACGTAGCTTTTGTTCTGCGCGCAAGGGCGGCGCGGGCATGCGCAGAATACAGGCAGAGACTTAAAGCTTGGAAGTGTATATAGTCGGACAGAAAGTTTTGTCGATCCGAGCGGAACATCGAGCCCTGGCTAACTATCTAACTCAACGAGACAGATTTCCGTTTAAAGGGTTTTCATGAAGCTCGATTTGCTTAAGTTTCTGCTACTGTTCCTGGGGGCAAGCAGCCTTCAATTCAGTTCGGCCGCAGCAGCCGGGATGGGGGAGGAGCGGATAGCGCTGGTAATAGGCAACGATGATTATCAGAACGCGCCGCTGATGAATCCGCTGAACGACGCCCACGACATGAAGGCGGCGCTGGAGCAAGTCGGTTTCAGCGTGATTTACAAGGAAAATCTCGATCTGCCGTCCATGGAAAAGACTGTGCAGGAGTTTACCCATAAGTTGAATAAGAATAGCGTAGGGTTGTTTTATTATTCGGGCCATGGCGCGCAGGTCGACGGCTCCAACTTTCTGGTTCCGGTCAAATCCAGTATCAGTAATAAATCCGAACTAAAAGCACGCTCCTACGATGTCGAAATTATCCTCGACGATATGGAGGAAGCGGGCAACGGGACCAACATCGTAATCCTAGATGCATGCCGGGATAATCCGTTCAAAGGCGTCAAGGACATAGGCGACGGTTTAACGCTGATGAGCGCGCCCAGAGGTTCGCTGATTGCCTTCGCAACCGCGCCGGATTCGGTGGCGAGCGATAAACCGTTGGGGCAAAACTCGCTATACACCAAATATCTCAAGAAATATATCGTTAAACCGAATCTGGACATCCAGGACATGTTCGTCAAGGTTCGCGAGGGAGTGGAAGCGGAAGACCCGGACCAGGTGCCGTGGGAATATTCGTCGCTCACCGGAAGTTTCTGCTTTGCCGGCTGCTCCGGCGGCAGTTACAACCAGGTCAACCTGATTGCGCCGGAACCGAACTCATTGCGGGTGGAAGTCAGTTTCTGGGAAAGCATCAGAAACAGCCATGACCCCGGCGACTTCAGAGCCTACCTTAAAAAATATCCGGACGGCCAATTTGCACTGCTGGCGCGCAACCGCTTAATACCTCCTGAATCCCCCGCGCCTGCCCGGACCTCGATAGCGAAAGCCTTCGTTTCTTCTATGGATTGCGCTTATTGTCCCGAGACGGTCAAACTACCGGAGATGGGGATTTCCTTCGGCAAATACGAAGTCACCCAGAACCAATGGCGTGCGGTAATGGGTAAAAATCCGTCTTATTTTTTTCGCTGCGGCGGTTTTTGCCCGGTTGAATACGTCAGCTGGGACGAAGTGCAGCTCTATATTCAACGCTTGAACCAGATGACAGGCAAGCGCTACCGACTGCCGACCGAAGACGAATGGTTCGCAGCTTGTCAGGCCGGCGGAGACCAGGAATATTGCGGATCGGACGATATCGAAGCAGTCGCCTGGTATAACGACAACTCGGGAGGAATATCCCATCCGGCCGGCCAGAAAAAGCCCAACGCCTGGGGGCTGTATGACATGAGCGGAAATGTGGGGGAATGGACATCAAGCTGCAAGAACGAAAAATGTCTCCTCAGGCGCGCCTGCGGCGGCTCCTGGTCTGACATAAAGTCGCGCGTCGACTCAGGCTACCATTCCAACTTCGGCGTCGCGGTGCATTATCATGACCTGGGGTTCAGGTTGGTTCTGGATTGAATTGATGGCCGCTTGAGCGCTTTTCCTTCGTTTACCGGCGGTAGCAGCGAAAACAGGAGGATACTTGCGCCCAGAGTCTTTCGCCCTGATGCATCAACCGATCATCGGGCCTATAGAAGCAACCTGACCGCAATACCCTATTCAGATTCTCTTAACGGAGCAAAAGACATTCATGAACGCATTCAGTCAGCTTAACAACAGCGAACGCCGTTTCACATTCAACAGCGATAAACTCGCGGAAAACACATTTGAAGTAGCGCGGTTTGAGGGCGAGGAAGCCCTGTCCGCGCTTTATCGCTTCGAACTGCTGCTGGTTTCTCGAAACGGTGAAATCGACGAACGCAGTCTGGTAGGCACCAGCGCGCAGCTTTCGCTGAACGATGGCGTCGAAAACGGCAACGCCACGATTTATCGCGGATTAATACAGGAATTTTCCTACGAGTATAGGATTGAATCCTGGACATTCTACCGAGCCATATTGGCGCCCAAGTTGTGGACGCTGAACACTTATATACTCTCGGAGGTTTATCTCAACAAAAACCGTCCTGAAATCTTCAAAACGATACTGGAAAACGCCGGGTTGACGCACAACGACTTCGATTTGCGGTTGAGCGATAGCGCTTCCGATGCATTCAGGCGCGATTATATCTGCCAATACCGGGAAAGCTACTGGGCTTTTATCTCGCGTTGGGCGGAACGCCTGGGCATCTACTGGTGGTATGAGGAAATCGACGGTATGGAAAAAGCAATTTTTACCGATACCCGCATGGTGCACAACGACAACGCAATAACGCTTCATTACCAGCCGCCCGGCGAGCCGGAAGCCGGTATAGCCCGGACACGCGCCTATCAAAGCCTGCGGCGTATTGCGCAAAATCTGCCCAGACAGCTGGTTATCCGCGATTACAGCGCCGACCGCGCCAGCCAGGAATTGAAAGGAACGGCGCAAGTCGATCAGGCCGGCACCGGCGAAATACACCTGTTCGGTCGAAAATTGAAAAGCAATATGGAAATCGAACAGCGCGCCAGACTGCACGCGGAAATGCTGTTATGCCGCGCCGACATCTTTTCGGGCGGCAGCAACGCCACCGGTTTACGCTGCGGGCATTTAATCCGGCTGGAGCAGCATCCGCGCGCCGGCTTCAATCGCCGCTACCTGCTGACCGAAGTAAAACACCGCGGTTCGCAAGCCGGATTACTACTCGATGGCCTGGGTATTCCTGCCGAATCGGGCGGCAACGATTTTTATTCCGCCGAGTTCAGCGCCATTCCCGACAATGTGCAATTCCGCCCGGAAATGAAGCATGCCTGGCCCATGGTAACCGGCAGCATCAATGCATTCATTGATGCCGAAGGCAGCGGCAAATACGCCGAGTTGAACGAGAACGGCGAATACAAGGTGCAATTACCGTTCGACATCACACAAAAGCAGGCCGATCGCGGTTCAGCCTGGATCCGCATGGCCACCCCCTATGCTGGGCGCGATCACGGCATGCATTTTCCGTTGCATAAAGGCACGGAAGTATTGCTGTCATTCATCAACGGCGATCCCGATCAGCCGGTGATTATCGCCGCAGTGCCCAACTCGGTAACGCCGAATGTGGTTACCAATGAAAACGAGACACAGTCGCGCATACAAACCGCAGGAGGCAACAGCCTTGAATTCGAGGATATGGAAAACAGACAAGGCATACATCTGTTTTCCCCGGTAGCCAACACTAAAATTCACATTGGCGCGCAGCCGCCCAAACCCAAAGCGGCTGGTTCCGACACCAGCGATTTTTGGCAAGCGCCAGAGGGGCATGGCGACACAGTTGAAGGGAACCTTGCTTCAGGGGAAGGAAACGTCGTTTCAGGAGAGCTAAATGGGGTCTCGATAGAAACCGGCGGTCTTCTTTTTGAAGCCGCAATCGGACGTATTTCGTTTTTCGCGGCCAGCAATGAAACAATAACAGGCGCTAAAACAGAATCGGTTACCGGATTGTCCACGGAAATTATGACCGGAGGCAAAATAGAAACGGTTACCGGACTGTGCACCGAAACAGTCGCCGGGGACAAGACCGAAACAATTACCGGATTATGCACGGAAACGGTCGCCGGCGGCAAAAACGAAACAGTGAGCGGCTTATGTATTGAGAATTTCAATGGCGATAAAACGGAAAGTGTGTTGGGCGATCTTACAGAAAATACTACCGGGCTTAAAACGGAAACTGTTGCTGGAATGTGCACGGAAAGATTCAATGGGTCCAAATACGAATACATAGTCGGAACTTCTACTGAATCCGTGCTGGGCGATAAAACGGAAACGACGACCGGAGCCTGTGTGGAGTCCATACAAGGCGATAAAACAGAAACCGTTACCGGAGACTGCACGGAAACCATAATCGGCGACAAGACAGAAATCATCACCGGAATGTGCATAGGCAACGTTACCGGCGATAAAACGGAAACGATATCCGGCAGCCTGATAGACGGCGTGTTTGGCGACCGTCAGGAAACTACCGTGGGCGTTAAAACAGAGATCAGCACGGTTAAAACACAGGAGATAGAAACGAATGTGCTGACGGCGACTATACTGATGACTACAGGCTGTGCAATATTTACCGCCTAGGCGGCTGTCCGAGAACTCGATTTTTTAAATTTAGGATATGGTAAAAAATAACACCCCGAATCAGCCACCGACTCCGTTCGCCCTGAGCCTGTCGAAGAGCCGTTCATGGTTCGACAAGCTCTCTTGTCGCATTCGCGGCGCTACGCCCACGAAAGGGGAAGTTATTATTCTCGACCATATCCTTACTCGTGGCATTTGCGTCAGGCTCTGTACTTCCTCACGCCGCCACCGTAAAACTGAAGTGGCTACACTAAACCGGACCCACAGATAAACTACCTCGAAAAGGGAGAGTGTGTCAGAAATGAGTCAAGAAAAACCGAAAACCTATACAGCAGAATTTAAGGCCTCGGCAGTTAAGCTGGCGAATGAGTCGGACAAACCGGCTGCGCAGACGGCGAAAGAGTTGGGTATTAATCCGAATACGCTTTATACCTGGATTCATCAATACAGCCGGCCTCAGGCGAACGATAAGGCAGTCCGAACCGACGAGCGTTTGTACGGGGAGCTAAAGCGCCTAAAGCTGGAAAACAGCCGCTTGAAGGAGGAGCGTGATTTATTAAAAAAGGCGGCAGCGTACTTTGCCAAGGAACAACGGTGAAGTACGCCTGGATCAAACAACACCGCGATGAATTTTCAGCGAAAGCGATGTGCCGTTTTATGAAGGTTTCCCGTAGCGCTTATTATGCGTGGCTACAGGGTCCTGCGTCGGTCACAGAAAAGTCTGACGCTAAGCTGTCGGATAAAATCTGCACGTTATTTAAAAAAAGCCGCGGGAGCTACGGCACACGACGGCTGAAAATAGAATTGGGAAAGAGGGATATCCATCTGAGCCGCCGAAGAATTGGGCGCTTGATGCGACAAGCCGATTTACGCTGTAAGACCCGGCGCCGCTTCAAGGCGACCACAAATTCGCAGCATAACCTGCCGGTTGCAGCCAATCTTCTGGGTCGCCAGTTTAGCGTCCAGCGGCCCAACCAAGCTTACGTGGGTGATATTACCTATATTTCGACGCAAGAAGGCTGGCTGTACTTAGCGGTGGTAATCGACTTATACTCTCGCCAAGTCGTAGGCTGGTCTATGGCTGAACATATGCGCACTGCGTTGGCCAACGATGCCTTTTTGATGGCGGTTTGGAAGCGTAAGCCGGAAAAAGGCCTGATCTGGCATACCGACCGCGGCAGTCAATACGCGTCGGAAAGTCATCGGATGTTATTGAAGCAACACGGTGTTCGGCAAAGTATGAGCCGTAAGGGGAATTGCTGGGACAATGCCGTTGCGGAAAGTTTTTTTCATACGCTCAAAACAGAGCTGATTTATCAGGAAAACTACAAAACTCGGGAGCAAGCCAAGCAGAGTATATTTGAATATATTGAAGTCTTTTATAACCGGGAGCGGCTTCATTCGGCCAACGAGTATATGTCGCCAGTGGACTACGAATTGCAGTTTAAAACTGCTTAACTTTGTGTCCGGAAAAGTGTTGACACATCATCCCAGGGTGGAGGCGTTTTAAGCTTTCTTTGGAGGGCATAGGGAACACATCAGCCTCTGAACGCAACGACACTTTTGTGCGCCGAATTGCTGAACTGGGTGCCGAATTGGCGCCCGACGAGTTGGACTTCATTTGGGAACGCGCCGGTGGCAAACATCAGCAGTTACCGACTGGAGGCACCCCATCAAGCCGATGGCAAGACGCTGCTCGCTTGGCGCATCAGGGTACGCTGAAAAATGGTTTGCCTGCATTGATACGTGAGTTGAAAGCAGAGCGACCGCACAATAAGGATTTAAACGAGCTGGAACAACTCATTACTCCGCACCTTCGTAATTGATAAGTGTGGTTTACAGGCGCCAGTGTTTTGCTCGTCGACGCGAATGGACTGTTTTAAGATCATACCGCTTTACCCTGTTTTTTCCTGTGCGGCTTTGCAAAATCAGACTCAATCGGTGCTGTTGACTTCGATCCTTGATTGTCGTTGAATGACACTATTGATATAGCTTTACAGTAGCGGAGATAATGTCATGATGCGGTATTTTAAAAATATCATGGACGGTATGCGTCAGGTGCTGGTTATGTATCCTGGGAGCGATTATGTTCGGCCTACTCGCAAAGGTTTTTTAATTGATAATGCCAACCTGCGTGGCGACGCAACCCGCGTTGCCAATGCGCTACGCGACAACATAAAACAATACGATGGCGAAGCATACTACCGCAAACATGCGAGAACGCGGTAAAGAGCTTACCGTTCAGCAACATGAAACTGACTCTCCGGTCTTGCCAATCGCGCAGATTGAGAAACTACATGCGTTCAGGCCCGATCTGGTTGATTGGGTTTTCAACCAAACGCAAGCCGAAGCAGAACACCGGCGCGACGAACAAAGACGCATAAATAAATTTGTGTTTATAGAGCGCCTTGTTGGTCAGGCGTGCGCGCTGCTTATCGGTTTAGCAGGCATAGGCGGCGGCGTTTACGCAGCAATAAACGGCCATGAGTGGGCAGGCGGCACCATTGCCAGCCTTGCAATAACCGGTTTGGCCGTCGTATTCCTCACCGGTAAACAAGTAAAGTCATAGTCCCGTATATCCATCCATTACTGGATGCACAAAACCTACAAATACGCCTTCAACTGCGGCGGCAATAGTTTGCGCTGCAACTGGTTTTTGATCGCCCACTCGTCTTCCGGCTCTATCTGCGCCAGGAATTTGGTTTCCTTTCCTGCCAATACGGCGACAGGAATACCGGCTCTGAACAGGATGCGGTTGCCCGGCAGCGCGGCGATTTTGGGGCCGGGCAGCAGGATGCCGAGCAGGTTGAGCGGATCGGAGGCGCTGATTACGCATATTTCGTTTTCGCCGTCCTGTTTGCGCAGCGCGCGCAATGCTTCCACGGTTTCCGGCAACGCGAATTGTTCGCCGTATTGCCCGGCGATAAAGCGTCCGCCGCGTATTTCGCCGCGCGCTTCCATGCGGCGCAGCACCGGCAGCAAATCCTGCCAGGAAGGGGCCAGCGTTTCGCGCGTCAGCAATGCGCGGAACAGCACGCCGTAGCGTTTCAGCAGACAGCCTGCGATATGCTGCAGCCGTTCGTTTTCGTTGATTTCCGCCGGCGACGCTTTCAGCTGCGCCCAGCGTCCGGCGTCTTCGATAGCATAAGGGTGTATGCCGCGATAGCGGCGCTTCTTGTCTTCGGTGGTCAGCAAGGCGCGCAGGCCTTTGAAGCTGTCGGCATTGACCAAGCCTTTGCCGACCAGTTCTTCCAACGCGGTTTCGGCCTGCGTTTTCAGCATTCCGGAATTTTCCGCCAGCTCTTCGAAGAACGACGCACCGTGCGCGCGCAAGGTCGTCAGCAATAGCTGCGCGCTGGAACCGAGCGCGGGCTGTTCCCGCTGGGCGACGTGCCAGTAGGCCGCCTGCCGTCGCGGCAACAGCGTAATCGGCGTCGATTTGACCGGCCCGGCGCCGTTGCCGGAGGCGCGCAGCCAGACCGTTTTGCCGGACAGACACAGCGCGTCGAGCCAGGCCGGATCGTAGCCTTGCAGGCGCGCGGGCAACAGGTCGCTTTCCCAGGCGATGGCGGCGGCTTCGCAGCCTTCCAGCAGGTTCAATATCTTCGCCAGCGCTTCCGGCCCTTCGCCGCGCAGGTCCGGCAGCAGTTGATGACGGCGCAGCAGATAGCGCATGAACAGCGCCGATGTCACCGGTTCGATTTCCTGGCGCAGCCGGTGCAGCGTGTAGTAATGAATGCGAGCCAGCAGACGGCGTTCGCACCATTCCGTCGCTTGCGCATCCGGCGTGTAACGTCCCGCCAATACGAAGCCTTCGGTTTGCAATGCCAACAGCGCGCTGTCGATGTCGCGTAGCGGCAGCGCCAGGTCGTCGGCGAGACGCTGCGCTGCCACCGGCCCCAATGCGCCGAGGCGCGCGCGCAGAATTTCAACCAGCGCCTGTTCCCTGCTCCATTCGCGTTGCAGCAACTCGTCCGGCAACTGCGGGCTGGGGTTGGGCATTAATTCGGGATACAGCGTTTGAAACTGCGGCAGACGTTCGGCGGCGATCCACAAGCTATGCGCGGGCAGCGCATAGGCCGCGACGCGGTTCTGCTGTTGCAGTTGCTCGAAGTATTTGGCCCAATGCCGGTTGCTTTCCTCCGGGTGCTTGATGAAACCGGTGGTATTCAACGCATCGTGAAACTCGTCGCGGCTGGCCGCTTCCGGCCAGCTCTCGCGGCGCACCCGCTCAATGGCGTCGGCGTCGAGTTTGCCGAGATCGTCGGCTGCGGACGGATCGAGCCAGCGGCGGCTGGCGACCGCGCGCGTGCGGCGTTCTTCCAGCGGCGCGCCGTCGAGAAAGCTGTAGACGCGCGCGTTGACGATTTCCGCCGCCAATGGCGACGGCTCGACCAGATCGCGGCTGACGACCTGGATACGGCTCTGTTCTATCCCGCTGATAATGTCGAGCAGACGCTCGATATCCATCGCCTCAGTCAGACAATCTTCTATGGTTTGAAACACCAGCGGGTGATCGGGAATCTGGCGGTCGCCGACGATGTTTTCCAGACAGGCCAGTTGATCGGGAAATACCGAGGCAACCAGATCTTCCGCCTGCATGCGTAATAGATGCGGCGGCGTTTTCTTTCCGCCCTGAAAACGGCGCAGCGCCAGCGC
Organism: Candidatus Methylospira mobilis; assembly: GCF_009498235.1. Taxonomy (NCBI): domain Bacteria; kingdom Pseudomonadati; phylum Pseudomonadota; class Gammaproteobacteria; order Methylococcales; family Methylococcaceae; genus Candidatus Methylospira; species Candidatus Methylospira mobilis. The sequence continues at coordinate 3,768,363 of NZ_CP044205.1, forward strand.
GCAGACCGCGTTCCAGCGCCAGCGTATCGTGAACATCGGCGCGGCGAGCAAAGCCTGTATCAGCAGGTCGCGCACAGTTTTGCTGTTCAGATAGCGCGCGACTTCATCGAGCGGAAAACTGTGCGAGGTGCTTAACGACAGGATCACCGCGTTTTCAGTCGCGGCGGCCTGCAGTTCGAAATTGAAACCGCGGCAAAAGCGCTTGCGCAACGCCAGCCCCCAGGCGCGATTCACGCGCGAGCCGAACGGCGCATGGATGATGAACTGCATGCCGCCGGATTCGTCGAAGAAGCGCTCGAATACGACCGTTTCGAAGCTGGGCATCACCCCCAGCGTGACCGCCGCCGCCGACAGATAGGCCACGGCCTGCCCCGCAGCCGTTGCCGACACATTCAATTGTTGTTGCAACCAGCCGCCGACCGCAGCTATGTCCTGCCCGCTGTCTTGCAGGCGTCCGGCGATCTCCACGCGCAGCCGCGACACCGCCAGCGACAGCTCATGCGTCCGTCCCGGCGCTTCGCCGAACCAGAACGGAATGCTGGGCGGCACGCCTTGCGCGTCTTCCACGCGCAAGCGCCCCGCTTCCAGACGCAGCACGCGCCAGCTGGCGTTGCCCAGTTGAAACACATCCCCCGCCATGCTCTCGATGGCGAAATCCTCGTCGACGCTGCCGATGAAATCGCCGGACGGTTCCAGTATCACCCGGTAATCGGCATTGTCCGGTATCGCGCCGCCGCAGGTAAGCGCCGTCAAGCGCGCGCCGCGCCGTGCGGACAGCCGCTTGTTGATCGCGTCGCGGTACAAATGCGCGCTACGCAGTCCGGCACGGGTATCGAAACCGTCGGTCAGCATGTTTACCACGTCGTCGAAGGTTTGCCGTTCCAGCACGCGATAAGGCCAGGCGATGCGCACGCAATCGAACAGATCGTCTTCCTGCCAGTCTTCACAGGCGACCATCGCCACGATCTGCTGCGCCAGCACATCCAGCGGCTGGCTCGGGATACGCAGCTGATCCAGCTCGCGGCGGCGTATCGCATTGAGCAGCGCCAGGCATTCCACCAGTTCGTCGCGCGTGGTCGGAAACAAACGTCCTTTCGGTACGCCCCCGGCAAAATGCCCGGAACGCCCGACGCGCTGCAGAAATACCGAAATCGAGCCGGTGGTGCCGAGCTGGCACACCAGATCGACATCGCCGACATCAATGCCCAGCTCCAGCGAGGCCGTGGCGACCAGCGCTTTCAGTTCGCCGTTTTTCAACCGGCATTCTGCGGACAAACGCTGTTCGCACGCCAAACTGCCGTGATGGGAAGTGACCCGGTCTTCGCCCAGACGCTCGCTCAACGCCCGCGTCAGCCGTTCCGCCATGCGCCGCGTGTTCACGAACACCAGCGTGGTGTGATGCGCACCGATCAGTTCGGCCATGCGCTCGTGTATCGATTTGGCGGCATCGTTGGACAGTACCGCTTCCAGCGGCGTATCCGGCAGCTCCAGCGCCAGATCGAGTTGACGCAAATGGCCGCTATCGATGATTTTGCAGCGTACTTGTTCGCTGTTCTGGCGCTCTGGTTTGGTAGAAGCTGGCTTCTGCCCGCGAAAATCGCGGTCTGAAGACCGCTCCCACAGGATATTTTTCTGCGTTGCGCCCACCAGAAAATCCGCCACCGTCTCAATCGGACTTTGCGTAGCCGACAGCCCGATGCGCGCCAACGGCGCGCCGGTCAGACGCTGCAACCGCTCCAGCGACAGCGCCAGATGTGCGCCGCGCTTGCTGCCGATGATGGCGTGAATTTCATCGACGATCACCGTGCGCACCGATTTCAGCATGCGCCGCCCGCCTTCGCTGGTCAGCAGGATATAAACCGACTCCGGCGTCGTCACCAGAATATGCGGCGGATGTTTCAGCATCGCGGTGCGTACCGCAACCGGCGTGTCGCCGCTACGCACCATCGCCCGTAAATTCAGTTCGATGCCGCTGATTTCCTGCAACTGCTGCTGGATGCCCGCCAACGGCGCTTCCAGGTTCTTCTGAACATCGTTGCTGAGCGCTTTCAGCGGCGAGATATAAAGTATCTGCGTATTGTCTTCCAGCCGCTGCTCGAACCCACGCCTCACCAACTCGTCTATCGCCGCCAGAAACGCCGCCAGGGTTTTGCCCGAACCGGTCGGCGCGGCAATCAGGGTATGCCTTCCCTGCTTGATCGCCGTCCACGCTTCAGCCTGACACGCGGTCGGAGCGGGAAAGCTGGCGTTGAACCAGGCGCTGACGGCGGGGTGGAATGAGGTCAGGGGCATGAGATTTAAATGTGAGGAAAGAACCAAGCAATTATTCACGGCTTGGGGTTGTTGAGGCAAGAGCAAGCTTCCTGCGTGGCGAATGCGCTTATCCACCCCACGATAATCCAACTTCATCGGGTAAGGGTGGATAGCGTAGCGCATCCACCAAAATCAGGAAACGCACTACACTCTGACAGGAAAGCCATCCGGGGATGCTCTGACGCTTCCGCCCTGCGACAGCACCCGTTAAATCAAGCCGTAAAAAACACGCATAAAAGCAAATATGATCTCTTGCAGGCAAACAAGCGACCACGCCCCTGGAACCACAACGCGCCTCTATTTTTAGTTTCTACAAACGCTAAAATAAGTGACAGTTTCATCAGTTTTGTTATGGATTGGATATATACCGATCTCGGAGAGACGTTGTAATCGATGGTAGTTACTGACTTTGGGGCGTTCAAACAGTTCAAGTGCCGTCAACAGTTCACAAGATCATGATTATCCGCGCAACTACAGATATACCGTTGATATAATGGAGCTTTTTCCAACTCTTTATATTGCACCCCACTACACCTGCCCTGCACGTTCGCGCACGGTCTGGTAATCGGTTTTTCCGGTAGCCAGGATCGGCATGGCGGGAACACTGACGATCCTGCGCGGAATGTGAAATTCGCTGTAGCCTTCGGCATGCACCTGTTTGACCAATACGGCGCGCTCCGCTTCCGCGTGATCGGTCAGCAGGATGATATGCTCGCCTTTTACCGGATCAGGCAGACTTACCGCTGCGTTTAAACTGCCCGGCCAGGCTCTGGCTGCCAATTCCTCAACCAGCAGCAACGAAACCATCTCTCCGCCGATCTTGGCAAAACGCTTGACCCGCCCGCAAATGCGCATATAGCCTTCGTCGTCAATTTCAACCAGATCGCCGGTATTATGCCAACCCTCGCCGAAAATAGAACTCGCCGGCGTCAATTTTCCGTTATTTCCCGCCAACAGATAACCCGGCATGACATTGGCGCCCTTGACATGCAAGCACCCGCCTTGCGCGATGCCTTCCACCGGTTCCAGGCGGTATTCCACTCCGGGGAACAAGCGCCCCACAGTCCCGGCCTTGCAGCGCATCAAGGTATTGACCGCCAATGCCGGGCTGGTTTCGGTCACGCCGTATCCTTCCAATATACGAATACCGAACTTGTCGAACCAGATCTGGCGCGTTTCAGCATGCAGCTTTTCCGCGCCGGCAAACACATAGCGCAACTGGTGAAAGTCGTAAGGGTGGGCATGTTTGGCGTAGCCGGTCAAAAAGGTATTGCTGACAAACATGACCGTGGCATTGATATCGTAGGCCAGCTCGGGAATGATGCGGTAATGCAACGGCGACGGATACAAAAAAGTGCGCATACCGGTCAGCAGAGGCAGCACCATGCCGGCCCAAAAACCGAAGGAATGAAACACCGGCAACACATTCAGCAGGACATCGGCAGCATTGAGATCGACCCGCGCCAGCAATTGCGCGCGATTGGCAATCAGGTTCGCATGAGTAAGCACCACGCCTTTGGGCACGCCTTCGGTACCCGAGGTAAACAGCACGACAGCGGAAGCTTCGCCATCGCCCAGATAGGCTTCCGGGGTTGCCTGCCGGCACTCAAGCCAGGCGCGCAACTTTGCCGCGCGCCCTATGCCCAGCGCGATATCTTCCAGAAACAACAGGGTATACTGCGATTGCAAGGCATCAATTACCGACTGCAGTCCGGCTACTTCCACAAAACGGCGCGATGTCACCACGGTTTTGATTGCCGCGGTCTCGCAAGCCGCGACTATGTTGCGCGCACCGGAGCTGCTATTGAGCATGGCCGGGACGCGCCGATTGATTTGCAGACCCAGCAGCACCGCGACGGTATTGATCATGCTCGGCAGCAAAACGCCGACCACTTCCTTCTCGACGGTCAGGCGCTCCAGTTCCTCTGCCAGAGCGAAGGTACGCGTAATCAATCCGTTATAACTTATCGGTTGACGCTGTATGTCTTCCAGCACCACGCGCGCGCCGCCGTGCAGGCGGCGCGCCTCCAATACGCCGGAAAACAGGCTGCCGGCGCGCCGCTCGGTCATAAAGATCATTTCGCTCATCAGGTCTTCCACCTGCAACGCCGCTTGCTTGCGCCGCTTGTCGCCGTGCAGATCGCCGCTCAACGCCAGTTTGCGCGGAGGGCAAATATGCAGCGCGATTTGCGGAAACCAGCGTTGCCGCAGCACGCCTTCGGTACGCGAAAACGGCGAGTATTGCGTCCCTTCGATACGCACCGGCAGGATTTCAGCGTCGGCCTTGTCGGCAATCACTGCGGCGCCTTCGTAGATTTTCATCAACAGCCCGGTGAGGGTTATGCGCCCTTCGGGGAAAATCACCGCCTTGCGCCCGCTGCGCACATAATGCGTCAACGCTTTTATCGACATCGGCTGCATCGGGTCCATCGCAAAGGCCGGCACCAGCTTCAACGCCGGTTTGACCCAGGCGCGCGTGGCGATATGGGTGTTGATCGCGAACGTTACATCGTCCGGCAGAAACGCCCACAGCACCACGGGATCGAGAAAGGATGCATGGTTGGCGACGATCAGCACGCGCTCGCCGGTTTCGTGGAAATGTTCGAGACCTTCGACCTTGATTCTGTACAGCAAGGTCAACAGAATACGTACAAAATGCTTGATCATTTATATCCTAGCCGTTTTTTATTTTTTTAATCGGCGCCTGTTCAGCTACCGATGCCCGTCCATGCAGGCATGGATACCCACACAAGCCAATAAGTTATTGTTTTAAATATATCTCACCAACAGGAGAGGGTTGTGTGTAGAAACTTATGCCGAGTAGGAGCGGGCTTTAGCACGCGAGCGATCTGCTATTCGCGGGCTAAAGCCCGCTCCTACAAAATAAATCCCGGCAGTTATTTTCCCAGTGCTTTTGCCAGCGCCGATGCCATTGCTCCCGGCGCGGCGGCTTCCTGTTGGCGCGGGCGCGCGTCGCGTTTTTTACCGGCCGGCGCGTGGTTATCTCTGGCGGCCGGTTTGGCTGCCGCCGTTTTTACTTCCTCGCCGTCGCTCTCGCGTTTCATGGTCAACGATATACGCTGCCGTGGTACGTCCACTTCCAGCACCCGCACATTGACGGTATCGCCGGTTTTAACCACTTCGCGCGGATTTTTGACAAATCGGTCGGCCAGATGGGAAATATGCACCAGACCATCCTGATGCACACCGATATCGACGAAAGCGCCGAAGTCGGCGACGTTGGTCACCACGCCCTCCAGATGCATGCCGGATTTGAGGTCGGTTATTTTCTCCACGCCCAGTTTAAAGCGAGCGGTTTTGAATTCGGGACGCGGGTCGCGTCCCGGTTTTTCCAGCTCGTTCAGGATATCGGTGACCGTCGGCAAGCCGAACTGCTCGTCGACAAACTGCGCGGCATTGACGCTGCGTAAAAATGCGCTGTTGCCAATCAGACTGCGCACGTCCTGCGCCGTCGATGCGACGATACGCTGCACCACCGGATAAGCTTCCGGGTGAACCGCCGACGCATCCAGCGGATTTTCTCCATCCATGATGCGCAAAAAACCGGCGGCCAGCTCGAAAGTCTTGCCTCCCAGGCGCGATACTTGCCGCAACTGCTCGCGGCGCGTAAACGGTCCGTGCTGGTTGCGGTAATCGACGATATTTTGTCCTACGCTCTGCGTCAATCCCGATACATAGCGCAATAGCGAAACCGATGCGGTATTCACATCGACGCCTACCGCGTTCACGCAGTCCTCGACCACCGCATCAAGGCTGCGCGCCAGTTCGTACTGATTGACGTCATGCTGATACTGCCCGACGCCGATGGATTTCGGGTCGATCTTGACCAGCTCGGCGAGCGGGTCCTGGAGGCGCCGCGCGATAGACACCGCTCCGCGCAACGATACGTCGAGATCGGGAAACTCGTGCGCCGCCAACTCGGACGCCGAGTACACCGACGCGCCCGCCTCCGACACCACGATACGCGTCAAGTTCAGATCGGGGTGGCGTTTCATCAGATCGGCGGTCAATTGATCGGTTTCGCGCGATGCAGTGCCGTTTCCAATGCTGATGATGTTGACGCCATGCCGGCGCGCCAGGCGCTCCATAACAGCAATGGATTCGTCCCATTGATTGCGCGGTTGATGCGGATAAATGGTCGCCGTTTCCAGCAATTTTCCGGTTTCATCGACGATCGCCAGCTTGACGCCGGTGCGTATGCCAGGGTCCAGGCCCATGGTTACGCGCCTGCCGCCGGGCGCGGCCAGCAGCAAGTCCTTCAGATTGGCGGCAAAGACGCGGATGGCGTCCGCTTCCGCCGCTTCCTTCAGGCGGTTTCGCAGATCCAGATCAATACGCGTCAGCAGTTTGACGCGCCAGGTATAATGCACCACGTCCAGCAGCCAGGCGTCGGCAGCGCGGCCCCGTTCGCCGACGCCGCTGGCCAGCGCGACCCGCCCCTTGGCCCAGGCGTGAGCGGCCTCTTCATCCTGCCCCGGCTTGAACGTAACCTGCAGAATATCTTCGTTACGCCCACGCAACAGCGCCAGCGCGCGATGCGACGGGATACGCGCTATCGCTTCCTCGTAATCGAAGTAATCGCGGAACTTCGCGCCTTCCTGTTCCTTGCCGGGAACCACCTTTGACATCAGCCAGCCGTCCTGCCACAGCCGCTCGCGCAATTCGTGGGTCAACGCGGCGTCTTCGGCGAATCGTTCCATCAGTATCTGGCGCGCCCCCTCCAGCGCGGCGCTTTCATCGGCGACGCCTTTCCCGGCATCGACAAAATCAGCCGCGCGCAGCTGCGGATTTAGCGAAGGGTCCGACAAAATTGCATCGGCCAGCGGTTCCAGACCGGCTTCGCGCGCAATCTGCGCCTTGGTGCGCCGTTTCGGTTTGTAGGGCAGATAAAGATCTTCCAGATGCGTTTTGTTGTCGGCCGCCAGTATGCCCTGCTCCAACTCCGGCGTCAGCTTGCCCTGCTCGCGTATGCTCGCCAATATGGTGTCGCGCCGCTCGTTCAATTCGCGCAGATAGATCAAACGCGTCTCCAGCATGCGCAACTGCGTGTCGTCCAGACCGCCGGTCAGTTCCTTGCGGTAGCGGGCAATAAACGGGACTGTCGCCCCTTCATCCAGCAACGCCACCGCCGCCTGCACCTGTTTTTCATGAACGCCCAGCTCTTCCGCAATGCGGCGAATCACATCCATACCACCTATCCTTCAAACTTGAATGAAGGCGCTTCAGTCACCCATTGTGCCTGAACCGCTAAAGTTGGGTATTGTCCCATCCCTGCACAGCGGACGAAAGCCCAAACCGGTAATTAAGGTTGAGACGCCGTCAAGAAGAGAGTCCCGGCCCGGAAATATTTCGTAACCTCCCTGTTTTATGATAGAAAGATCAAATCAGGGCGGTGAACAGCGCCGCCTCGAACAACATACGCCAACAAAACACAATAAAACAATGGAAAACAATGAATTGATAGGCCTGGTAGCCGGTACGCTAACGACTGTTTCGTTTGTACCGCAAGTGTTGAAAACCTGGAAATCACGCTCGGCAAAAGATATTTCTCTGGGCATGTTCCTGATGTTCAGCCTGGGAGTCGCGCTGTGGCTGATTTACGGCATCGGTATTTCCTCCATGCCGGTCATATTGGCCAATGCCATTACGCTGGTGCTGGCTATAGGCATCATACTGATGAAAGTCACCTTCAAATGAACCAGTCCGATACCGCTGAACTCTACAATCGGTTCAACCTCGAAACGGGTACGCTGCAATGGCGTGAACTGGAACGGCATTTCGCGCGCGGAGTCGTAATTGCTGTGGCTCCCGGTCTCGATCTGATCAAGGTTGCCTCCTGCATGGCGAGGGATAACAAGGAGCAAATCGCGGGATGGCTGGAAACCGGCCTTATTTTTCACGCCACGGAAGAAATGGCGCGGGAATGGCTGCGACGCGATCCGGCATTTTGGGCCACAGTGGTCGCGCCATGGGTGTTGATACAGGAAAAAACCAGCCAAGGATCCGTTAATTAACAACTATTACAGTTACAACATAAAATAACAAGAAAATAAATAACATATAAAAAATTCCTGCCATTATTGTTTTTTAACTGCTCCTAAGTATCCGCACCGGCGACGACAGGAACATCGCCGCGCGCGCCCCATTCCGACCAGGAACCATCGTAAACAGCAACGCTATCGTTGCCCAGCGAGTATAAACCCAGCGCCAGGATCGCCGCTGTGACACCGCTGCCGCAAGTCGCGACCACAGGCTGATACACGTCGATACCGGCGGAGGCAAAACGCTGACGCAACGTTTCTTCCGGCAAAAAGCAACCCGTCGCTTCATCAAGCAACTGCTTGAAAAACAAGTTCACACTGCCGGGAATATGTCCGGAGCGCAATCCCGGACGCGGCTCGGGCTCGATCCCGGCAAAACGCGCAGGCGGACGCGCATCGACGATCTGAACGTCTCCCTGTTCGGCCAAATTGCGCATCCGCTCCAAATTGCAGACCAGTTCCGGCGCCCACCGGGCTGTAAAGGGTTGAGAGACCGGGTTACTCAAAGCGTCGGTGACCGCGCAGCCCATCGACTTCCATTGCCGAAGGCCGCCATTCAGCACCGATACGCGCTGGTGGCCGAAAACGCGAAACATCCACCACAATCGTGCCGAAGCCATAAAAAAGTTGTTGTCGTAGATCACAACATGGGTTTGACTACCGATACCCAAAGCAGATACCGCCTCGGCAAACAATCCGGGGGCGGGCAACATGTGCGGCAGCCCACTATCGTGATCGGCCACGGCATCTATGTCAAAGAATCCCGCTCCAGGAATATGCTCGACGGCAAACTCCTTTTGTGCACTGCGATTCTGCGCCGGCAAATAAAAACCGGCATCCAGCACCGCAACCTCGGGAGATTTCAGAGCGGTAGACAGCCAGGCACTATCCACCACAGCGGATGACGATACGCTCATTGTTCACACTCCTTTTGCCATAACTACAGGTTGCTCTTCCGTCCGAAAGTTTCCGGAAAAACGCTTACGCGCTCAATTCGCAGGCTACGATGTGCGTGTACCTCAATGTCGTTAAGCCCTAAAGAAATACATGGCAGACCATTGATTTACTTGATCCGTCATACCGGCGGGGCTTGCCCTGAGCGTAGTCGAAGGGATTGCCGGTATCCAGTCTATAAGAACGTTACTTCGCAAGTCGTCCCGCAGATCCGGGTTCCGGCAGGGAAGATAATTATTCCTCTATCTTAACGGCATTGGCGCGGACGCTGCTTGGCCTTGCGGTTTGATTCTTAACAGCCCGCCCGCGGATCAAATCCGGTAGCTGAATAGTTGCGGCCAGCGTACCGTTTTTATGAAGCGCGTCATATCCGACGCCCCGATTTTTCGGGATGGAAATTTACAGCTGTCGAATCAATCTGCACTTCCCAGATGACGGCTGGGAAAAACGCAATCGCGGCCGTTTCGTTTGGCCTGATACAATTGCGCATCGGCCTGGCTCAACAACAATTCGCTGCTGCAAGGCATTTTCGGATCGTACACCGCAACACCCGCGCTGCAGGTAACGCCGCCCGCCGGAAGCGTGCCGATAGACGTGCTCCGCACCGACTTGATTAACTCCTGGGCGCGGGCGATGCCGCCGGCCAGCGTGCACTTAACCAGCAGCACCACGAATTCCTCGCCGCCGTAACGCACGAAAACGTCGCAATCGCGCAGCCTGCCGGCGATAAGAAGAGAGAAATCCTGCAGCACCTGATCGCCCAACTGATGCCCGAATGTATCGTTTATCATCTTGAAATGATCGATGTCCAGCACCAGACAAGCTATCGGATGTTGTATGGATCGGGACTCCTTGAGCCGCTGATCCAGCCACTCGTTCATGAAGCGCCGGTTATATAATCCGGTCAGCGCGTCGCGGTTATTACTCTCCTTGAGACTGCGTGCGGCATCGCTGAGCGCCTGGGATCGAATGACGTTCTCCGTCACATCGACAATGCTGATCAGCGCCAGTCTTAGCTCATTCGCCGCGACAAATAAGGATATCTGCACTTTTTGCTGCATCAGCGATATACCATGATACCCCATGACCTTAATCTTGATAGGGATCAGATACTGATTTAATGCTTGAGACAAAATCTGCGGCGAGCCGTTTGTAAACACCTCCTGTAGCGCCCAGGTAAAACGCGGCTTGTCGAATCCGGGAAACAGCTGCTGCAAGGTTTTACCCAGCGCTTCTTGCCGGACAATACCGGTTTTATCCGCCAGCCAGGTATTCCAGCCACAAACAACACCGCTTTCATCCAGTAAGAAAACCCCCAGAGGCAACATATCTACAATATCGCTCCCCGGCAATAACATGGCTTCCGGTTTCATGAGCTCATTTTCGCAAGCCATTCATCAATCTGCCGCAACAGTGAATTCAAATCGTCAAGTGAAAATGTAATAACCAGCGATCCGTTCACGTTGCGCTGCACTGCGCTGAGCTTGGTCCCCATCACCAGCATATACCGGGCCTGAGGCATATCGCCGCCTTCGAGCTGATGCCAGATGTCGCTAAAACTGCCTTCCACATAAACAGGTATGGTCAAACTGACGCGCCCGCCCAACAGGTCGGCTATCGTGCTGATGCAAGCCGAGACAATGATATTACCTATTTCAGTCATCGCTTCATGCTCGAACGCGCTCATATCGACATCGTCCAGGGGTAAATCGGCCCCCACCAGCGCCTGCACCAGCTCCCGACTTTCCTGTGAATGGAACAGCAATGCAACTTCGGCATTAAGCAAACCGCTCGCTTTTTGAAAAACCGCAGCAGTGTCGTCTTGAGGGGCTACCGCGATCAGATCCAATGCTTCACGCCGGCTACCGATGGTAAGACGAGGGACACTCATCTCCACGATATCATGGAGTAGCAGCGACAACTGTTTGGCCGCCTTGCTGGCGCCGATGTTGGCGATTTCACTCAAGGCATCCATCTGCTCCAGGGTCAAATTCATCCATCCGCCTCCGCCAGCAGCATGGCGATTTTTTCACTCGTAATCGGTTTTTCAACCACCAGCCGGAAATTCAGGGCTTTCGCATCTTCGACTACCGATTGCTGGGTATTTGCGGTAAGCAGCACAAAGCGCGCGTTGATTCCTGCGTCCATCAATGCCTGCGCTACCTCGATCCCATTGTGATCCGGCATATTGTAGTCCAGCACCACCAGCTCCGGCGCATATTCCTCTGCAAGCCGCAAAGCGCTGGCCAGGTCCTTGCTCTCATGTATGACATAGCTATGATCTTTTGGCAAATTTACTTTGAACAACATGCGGGAAGTTGCGCTATCGTCAACAATTAAAATATTTTTCATAAGCTTGTTCCTCTTTGGAATTTTAACCTGTACAGACTCTGTCTTCCGGTTTCCATGAAAGACAGGTAACATCCAAAACTTGGCAGGCGAATAGCCGTATAATTTTTATGTTTATTTTAATATTTTCGCACAGCGGCGCTGCTAACAGAGCATATTCATCAGATAAACAGGCATCTTGTCCAGCCGGACTATCCGATCCACTGCATCGACAGCAATAGCCGCGCCGGGCATTCCGTATACTACGGCGCTTTCTTCGTCCTGCACCAGGGTATGCGCGCCCGCTCGCCGCATAGCCAGCAGCCCGTCCGCGCCATCCGACCCCATGCCGGTCAGCAACAGTCCGATAGCGCCCGAGCCGCAACTCAGCGCCACAGAAGAGAGCAGTCGAGTTACCGACGGACGAAAACCGTTCAACACCGGCGCATCGTCCAGCCGGGCAATCAACAAGCCGCCGCTATTTTCAACCAATAGATGAAAATCATCCGGCGCAATGTAAACCGTCCCCGCCTCAAACGGCAGATTATCTTCCGCCAGCCTGACGCGGAGAGGGGTCCGGCTCTGCAGCCACAACGCCAGACCGCCGACAAATCCTTTGGACATGTGCTGGGCTATTACTATCGGCGCTGGAAAACTTACAGGCAACGAGCCCAGCAGGTCATACAAGGCCTGCGGCCCCCCGGTCGAACATCCGATCGCGACCAGATCGAATCCTTGAACATTTTTTCTGGCGGGAGCAACAAAAGTCTCCGGCGCTTCAATTGCCGGCTTGCGTGCAGGATAGCGGTGGCGTATGACCTTAACCTCAGACATGATGCGCGCAGTCTCTATCATCTGTCCGCGTATGGCCGCGAAATCGGGGTGCTCCAGACCTACCGGCTTCTCGATGATCGACAGCGCCCCGGCTTCGATGGCGCGAAAACTGATCTTCAACTCTTCATTATCGACATTGGAACTGATCACTATAATAGGCACCGGCTCCGTAGACATGATCTGGCGCGTAGCCTCAAAGCCATCCATGACCGGCATGCGGATATCCATGGTAATCAGGTCGGGTTTTAACGCGTACGCCATGCGCACGGCTTCCTGTCCGTTTCCGGCTCGGCCGATTACCTGCATGTCAGCTTCCCCTTCGAACATCGCCGTAAGCAGCAGAGCGACCACGTCCGAATCCTCGGCGATTAAAATACGAATCATCTATTTTTCATGACTTCTAGAATAGGAACCCCCGGCTGACCCTGAGTTCATATCAACTGGTTGATAACGTCCAGCAGCACCTTGGTTTCGAACTGCCCCTTTACAATATAAGCGTCGGCTCCTACCTCGACACCCCGGCGGCGGTCGGCCTCACTGGCCAGTGAGGTAACGACTATGACCGGAATTTCGCGGTAACGTTCGCTGCTCTTGATACGTCCTGCAAGCTCGAAACCATTCATCACCGGCATCTCCACATCGGTCACAACCAAATCGAATTTTTCTTTCTGCAGCGCCTCCCAGCCCAGCCTGCCGTCAACCGCAATGCTGACCCGGAAACCCTGGCTTTCCAGTATGTTCTTCTCCAGGGTACGCGTTGTAATCGAGTCATCGACCACCAGCACATGCGGCGCTACCGTCGAGCGGCTTTGAGTCTGTACCCGTGTCCGCATTCCGGAGTCCATGCGCAAAGCGGATGTCACCAGATCGCCGGGATTGAGTACAATCACGACTTTACCGCTGCCGGTCAGCGTGCCGCCGATTACGTTGCGTATGGAAATCAACGGCGCTTTCAAACGTTTGACCACACACTCGCGCTCGCCTACGATTTCATCCACCAGCAAGGCAACGCTCTGCCAGCCATTGGACAACATGACAACCGGCAGCCTCCCCTGCTGCAACGAGGAGAGTCCCTGCGCCAATTCAAGCACAGCGGACAGATCGCGCACCGGCACCGCTTTTCCCTCAATGACGATGGCCTGGCTTGCTTCAATATCGATCAGTTCGCTCGCATCGACTTCCATCACGCGCACGACCGATACGCTCGGTATGGCAAACTCGGCGCCACCGGCGCGCACCATTAATCCGCGGTCCGTAGACAGCGAAACCGGAAAGCCAAGGATAAAACTGGTGCCCTCGCCCTCGACGGTTTCTATTTGTACGCTGCCTTTCAGACTGTTCAAATTGGACAGCACCACATCCAGCCCGACGCCTCGCCCGGAAATATTGGTAATCATTTCCCTGCTTGAGAAACCCGGGCGAAAAATAAGCTCCAGGGCTTCCCGCCGGGTTAATGCTTCGGCCTCGGATGCAACCAGAAGTTTCTTTCTCACCGCTGCGGCGGTTATTTTCGCCACGCTGATACCGGCGCCGTCGTCGCGAACCGTCAACAGGATACGATTACCGGTACTGGCGACGCTGATGCTGATACGTCCAGCCTCCGGCTTGCCCTTGGCCAATCGCTCCACCGGAGTTTCGAGGCCATGGTCGATGGCATTGCGTATCAGGTGCATCAAGGGGTCCTTGATGCCCTCCAATACCGGACGATCCATTTCGATTTCATCGCCGACGACTTCGTATTCGACTTTCTTGCCCAAATCCTGCGCTATATCACGTATCGAACGCGCCAATGGCCGCAGCAGACTCGCAAGCGGCACCAGACGCAGCGTACGCACCTGATCCTGCAGGGAGCTCGAAATCAAACCAAGACGGCTGCTGCTGCCGCACATTTGCTTATAGATGCTATGTATCCCCAGTTTCAGACTGCCGATGGCATCGACAGCCATCACAACGGGACTCTGTTCCCAGGCCGATGCCACCGACTCGAACTCGCGAGGCGACATTGAAGCCAGACGCGCCCAGTTATTGGCGTAAGATTGCGCCTCATGATGCAAACGCTGCAGCGCGGACAGATGATCCTCTATTTCAATTTTCGAAGCGAGCAAGTCTTCAGCCAAAGCGGAGACAAGGTCGAGTTTATGCAGCGCAACGCGGGTCATTACCACCCCCTCGCGCACGGCATCGGCATCATGGACACCCAATGCAGTTGATTTCAACGCATCTCCCGCGGGCGCCCCCCCGTTGGATTCCGGGCACGATACCGCCGAAACACCGGAGGGGGTACGGGGGCCGGAGGCAATGCTATCAGGAGTCGACCCGTGCGCATCGTTGGCATCGCCCCGGTTTCCCTCGCTTTTATCGCCTTCCGCCACAAGCGGCGCATCGGCTTCGGCTTCACCGGTAATCTGCCACTGATTCAGCTGCTGCAGCAGGGTTTGCAGATCGAAACCGGACGGCTTCTGCAATTCGAATGCAGTCATTGCCTCGCGCATGCAATCCACGCTGAACAGGCACAGATTAATCGTCCTGGCGCTTACCTCGGCCATTTCCCTGCGCATCGCACTGAACAGAGATTCCAGAGCATGTGCGATTTCGGCAATATCGCGCGCATCGACACCGCGCGCGGCGCCCTTGATGTTATGTGCGGAACGAAACATACTGTCGATGCAGCGATCGCGCCCGGCTCCGGTTTCGTCTTTTTCCAGCGCGATCAGTCCTTCGGTTATCGCCAGCAAGCGTTCGTCCAGCTCGGCGGCGAACACCTGGATCAATTGCTTGACAATCTCGGGGTCAAGATTCATAGCCACCGGACTCCAGCGTTCGTATAGGGCGGTATAAGGTCATTGAGCGTCACAGCGACGCTGCCTCACACCTTGTAGGTGCCGACACTGATTTTCAATTTGCCCGCCATTTCGTCCAGCTTCATGGATGCCGCCTTGGTTTGCTGAGTACCGGCGACAAACTGGGCCGTTACCTTGTTGATTTCGCTCATTGCCGTGGCTACCTGATCTATGCCGACCGCTTCCTGCCTGACTGCCGCTACGATCTGCTGACTCGCCAGCGCCGCCTCGCGGATAACTTCGCCCAATTGTTTCATTACCTCGCCGCTTTTTTGCACCAGCACCACGCCGGCATCCACACCCTTGCTGCCCTCTTCGGTCGCCATTACCGCGCGATCGGTCGCGTGACGAATATCCTGCAGTATCTTTTGCACCTGCGCGGTCGATTGCTGCGACTGCTCGGCCAGTTCCTTGACTTCTGCCGCCACCACGGCAAACCCTTTACCCGCATCGCCCGCCTTGGCGGCTTCGATCGAGGCATTTAGCGCCAACATCTTCGACTGCTGGGCAAGACTGCTTACGACGCCGGTAATTTCCCCGATTTGCTGCGTCTGTTCGGACAGGGCCAGGATGGTCTGAGCGATATTCTCCACGCGCGCGCGTATCGCCTCCATGCCGGTTATCGCCTGCTGGACGGCCTGCAACCCCTGATCTCCCTCGCGGCGCGCCCGTTCCGCAGTTTCGCCCAGCTGCTGGGTCTTGGACAATGTTTGCGCCGAAGTCGCCTTGATTTGCTCCAGCGTCGCCGTCGTCTCATTCACTGCCGCTGCCTGCTGCGCGGCGCCTGCCGACTGCGCATTGATCGCCGACTGCATTTCCACCAGCGTACTCATCAGCGCATTGCTCGCTTCGCCGCTCTGCTTCGACATGCCGGCAAGGCTTTCGACCATCGCGTTCAAATTGACCCCTATCAGGCTGAGTTCATCGCTCCCGCCGCCCTCATCAACTTTGACGCGCTGCCGTAAATCGCCATGCGCCACCTCTTCGATAAACGCGCTGTAACCCGCGACGCGGCGCTGATATTCGGCAAACTTGTCGTCGGACGATTTTCTGATATAAGTTTCGATTGCCAGCTCGGAATCGATGAATACGATCTTGTACAACGCATGCAGCGCCCGTGCGCGCGCAGCCGCGTTAAGCCAGTAGCGGCGCATAATCAGCGGCGTGATGGTTTGCAGATAAAAACTATAGCTGCCGAGATACCAGCGCGGCGTAAGGCCGATTTTGTTATGCATCGCGCCTATGCTCAAGCGGCGTTCGAAATATCCGTCTCCGTAATCGCCCTCGAACCATTCCAGCAAATAGCGCTTCTGCACCACTTTCAGCCGTTCGATATTGGAACCGGCAAGATCGACAATGGACATCATCTCCGGGTATTTCTGGATATTGCCGTAAAACCGGTTCACCAGGTCATCCGCATGAGCGGCGATCAGAGGCAATAATTCTTTCAATGCCCGGGCGTCATCCTCGCCAAAGCCGACAAAAGCCTTCAAGTCGGCTTGCTGTTTCGCATCGATAGCCATCAACTGCGCCAGCGATTGCTTCCGGTTTATCTGATCCATTAATTTACCTCGATAATATTCTGCATCTGAACCTTAGCTGACGGACTCGTCGACTTGTAGCGCCGGATCGGCAAGCAATGCGCCGATATTCAGCATGGTCACCCGTCCCTGATGAATACCCTGCACATAAATCCGGTTTGCCGCGCCCATCAGAGATAACGGCGGCGCAAGACGGGCCGGCGCAAATTCTTCGTTGCCTTCAACCGCATCGACGACCAGACCGACTCTCACACCGCCGGCCTTCACCACAACAACCGCCTTACTCTCATTGTCTTCGCCTGACTTGATATGAAAAAACCGTTTCAAATCCAGCAGGGTCAACAGTTCGCCGCGATAATTGACCACGCCGGCAATAACGGGCGGAGTACAGGGAACCGGGGTGATGTCCATGGCATTCGTGACTTCCTCCAGATAATCATAGGCGACGCCGTAACTCTCGGATGCACCCAGCCTGAAACAAACGAATTGACTCCGCTCCTCTTCCTGCACTTTCACCGGCTTGCGCGCGAACAATTGCGCGCGCGCCTCCAGAATGCGCCGTGCTTCATCGCCCTGCGGCATCAGCGACCAGCTCGGGCACTCGCAGGTAACCGCAACGCCGTCTATCTCCGGCGCCGGTAAAGAGGTTTCAGGCATATCACCCGGCTCGTTTGCCATCACAACCCCGTTTTTAGTAACATTGAATTCAACGCTCCCTAGTGCGACGCGTCAGCGTAAATGCAAATTTCCTTACGCAGAACTTCGGCGAAACGTCCATAATTCATTCCAGAAGCATTGTGGATGCCACGATGCGGGTCCCCGCGCTCGGCCAGCGCCAGTGCGTTGCTCAGGCTTTTCAGACCCGCATCGCGCCGCCCCAGCCGTAACTGCAATAAGCCGAGGTGATGGTGCGCCTCCAGAAACGCATGATCCAGAAAAATCGCCTTGCGTAATGCGGTCTCCGCCTGCGGCAGGCGATCATGCTCGATCAGCACCATCCCCTGCATCAAATAGGTATGCTTGTCGGTTGGGTCCAGAGCAATGCTTTGTCCGCACGCCTGCAACGCTTCTTCCAGATTGCCAAGATTGGCAAGCGCCTTCGCTTTGAGCTGCAATATTTCCGAGGAAGCGCCCGACTTATCGATCTCTTGCGCGATCAGCGTCAATGTGTCGCGCCAGCGTTCCGCGCGCACCAGCTCGATTATACGAGCCAACCCTCGGTCACCGGCCGATACCGCCTCTTTTTCAACTGGACGGCTTCCCGTTTCCAGCGTTTTAAGCGCGGCCTCCACCATCGCGTCGGTAACGGCGGGCTGGGCTGCGAGCGCCGGAGATTCGTCCGTGACATACAAGGTGACTTGCGGCGCCTCTCTACGCCTGAGATAGGACGCATCTCCAGTCTGCTCGCGAACGAGCGTTTCGTCCGGCCAGCTTACATGATCCGACGCTCCCAGCAGCAATAAACCATCAGGCACCAAACAGGCGGCGAACCGGTTCATAATGCTGCGCGACACTTCCGGCTCTATATAAATAAATACGTTACGGCACAAAATGAGATCCAGCCCGCTGGTTTCCGTAAACATCGACGGAAAGGCGTCTTCGGAAAGATTCAGATAAGCAAAGCGGACACGCTTGCGAATACTTTCCGTCAGCACATATTCATCGCCAATCCGCGTAAAATAACGCTCCACCATGGCGGGAGGCGTCGCTCGCAAGGACCATTCACTGTATTTACCGCACACGGCGCTTGTCAATGCGGAGGTATTGATATCCGTCGCCAGGAGATGCAATACCCAGCCATCGAAATCAGGCAATATTTCATGCAGCAGCATGACGATGCTATAAATTTCCTGGCCATTCGAACAGCCGGCGCTCCAAATGCGTAACGAATAATCATTGTCTTTTCGTTTACGCGCGATAATCCCGGGCAGCAAGCAGTCCTGAAGCAAGGTCATTTGTCCGCTATCGCGAAAAAAATAACTTTCTCCGACGGTGACGCCGGCAAGCAAATACTCAAGTTCAGGTGAAAAATCAGCTTTTTCCTGTAAAACCAGAAGGTAATCCGCCTCGTGTCCATAACCGAAGCGCTCACAGGCCAGCCTTACCGTGTCACGCAAATGCGGCATCTGGTAATCATAGAGAGTGATACCGGTACGCGCGGTAAGCAAACGGCGAAACGCTTCCTCGACATGAGAAGTCATACCTTGCCCGACACTCGTATCCAAATTGACCGTCGAGAACGTCATGCCGTCGTCAGAACGGAAAGTAAGTGCGCATCCACCTGACAATTTATCGCGGCGTCAGCGAAATTGAGTGTCATGATCTGCTTCATATCAAGCAACAAGGCTAACCCTGCCCCGGTATTAAGAGAGGCCGCAAACGGCGATCCGCTACTCGAGAAAGCAGCCTGCAACTGCACGGTAGACGCCTCCGCCTGCTCGATTTGCATCACTTCGTTCACCACAAAGCCAATCCGGGTTTGACCATCACTGCATAATAGCATCGGGGTATCGATATGATAGGGCTCCTTACCTGCGATACCGAGCCAGGCGCCCAGGTCCACCACCGGCAGGCTCAGGCCGCGATAATTCAGAAGGCCGGCCAGATGATGCGGCGCGCCCGGTACCGGCTGCAATGCCGCCAAAGGCAGTACGCGCTCGATATAATCGAGATAAATCGCGCACTGCAGCTTGCGCAGCAGCACCCGCAATACCAGGTCTGACTGCGGCGGCTCAGGCGTGCGCGCCTGCATCATTCAACGATTTACCTTGATCAAATCGATGTCGAAAATCAAAGCGGCGTTAGGCGGAATCACGCGTCCGGCGCCGTGCTCGCCATAGGCCAGCGCCGACGGGATAAAAAACCGGTAACGCGAACCCTCGCTCATCAATTGCACGCCCTCGGTCCAGCCGGAAATCACCGCGTTCAATGGGAAGGTGATTCCTTTACCTTCGTCAAAGACCGTTCCTGAAATCAGCGACCCTGTATAATTGACGGTTACGCTATCGCTGGCCGCCGGTTTTTTGCCGGTTCCTTCGCTGATAACCTGATACTGCAGCCCCGACGGGGTTTTCACGACCCCCGGTTTGGCGGCATTATCTGTCAGAAAGGCCTCGCCCTGCACCAGGGTCTGTTTCGGGTCCTGCTTCGAGTCCGGCGCTGAACAAGCGTTGGTAGTCATAATCAATACGGTCGCTATATAAAGTTGAAAAAGACGGTTTATAAGCATGCTGCTTTCCTGTTAATCTGTAATCTCGTAATATGCCGGGTATTCTTTCACTCTTATGCCCCCTGATTCAACTATTATAAGGCGGCCGCGACGCGGAATAACGCTACACCCGGTATTTCTCGCGATAATATTGTGGTTATCGGTTCTGTGCGGGAGCGGTTGCGCCGATGTCTACCGCTGGCAGGATACCCGCGGACAGACGCATTACTCGGATCAAGCGCTGGCTGGCGCCGAAAAGCTGCCCATCGTCGAAACCCAACCAGCGACAAACGCAACGGGCGACAACCATATTGTAAGCCGGGTATACGATGGGGATACCGTTACACTGGATGACGGCAGCAAGGTACGGCTGCTCGGGCTTAACACGCCGGAGATCGAGGGCATCAGCAAACACGACGAGCCCGGCGGGCAAACAGCCCGCGCATGGCTGAAACAACGCATCGAAAAAAAGGTGGTGCGCATAAAAACCGATACGGTCACGCGCGATAAGTACCAGAGACTGCTGGCCCATATCTTTACCCTGGAGGACAGGCATATCAACCTGGAACTGGTGGAAGAAGGTCTGGCCGCGACCGATATACACCCGCCTAATCTGGCTTACGTGGACGCGTTGGTCGCCGCGGAAAAGCGCGCGCAAAACGCAAACAAGGGGCTGTGGGCGCTACCCGAATATCAGGCTCATGAGTTGGGCGCGCCCGGAAAAGTACCCGCTTCCGGCTGGCAGCGCCTGAGCGGAACGATCAGCGCCACAGAGGTAAATCCAGGCTATCAAAGCTGCCGGCTCGCTGCAAACGGCAACGCTATCGAGATACGCGTCGACAATGACAATCTACCGCTGTTCCCTCCGTTATCCGCTTATAAAAACCACCGCGCCGAAGCCAGAGGCTGGCCAAAATGCAGGCAGAGCGGGTGCTTCATGTATATCAAACACCCTTCGGCTTTGATCGTCCTGGATTGAAAGCCCGCGCGGATTCAGGCTACAAACCGCAGCGCGCGCCTATGCTCCAGGCCATCAAGTACAGATCGACAGCAGCAAAACTGAGGTCATGGTTCCCCCAAATCAGATCGCCGCATTCGATGCGAAACGCAGAAAATTTATCCAGTTCCAGCCAAACGCGAATATCGGGATGACTGGAACAAGCAAGCAAAGGTTCGAAATTGATAATCTGTTCGCTTTTATCATCGAACTTCAGCAGAAGGCTATAGTCGCCGACATGCTGGGCGGCGACTATATTAATCTCAGCCGGTCTCATTTCAATCTCCTGGCAATTGTTTCCGGCTTGATGGATTTGTACAGAACAAAAAATCAACCCATTTCGTGAATGCCGGCAACTATTCGGCTACCGTTGCATATCTCCCTGTAGAAGCAGGCTTTAGCCCACGAGCCGTCTGCCATTCGCGGGCTAAAGCCCGCTCCTACAATAATGTTTCAGCCAAAAGTTTTTTTGTGCACAATCAATTTAAGCGCAACTACCCTGCGCGGGTTCCGCTGGCTGAATGAAGTTAATCATGATTACATCGGCATGCGCTGCCGCCCCATCGCGCCCTTCATGCCGCGCATCATATTCATCAGATTGCCGCCCTTTAACTTTTTCATCATTTTCTGCATCTGCTCGAACTGCTTCAGCATCTGGTTCAGCTCCTGCAACCCGGTTCCCGAACCATTGGCGATGCGGTTTTTGCGCGAGGGGTTGATAATATCCGGCGATTTGCGCTCCTTTACCGTCATCGAATCGATCATCGCCAGTTGCTGGAACATTTCGCGATCGTTGACTTTTTCCTTGACCGACTGCGGCACATTGCCCATGCCCGGCAACTTGTCCAGCATCGCCATCATGCCGCCCATGCTTTTGATCTGCAGCAACTGATCGCGATAATCTTCCAGGGTAAACGCCTTGCCCTTGTGGATCTTGTTCGCCAGCTTCTCGGCCTTTTCCTTGTCCATTTTGCGCTCGACCTCTTCGATGAGGGAGAGCACGTCGCCCATGCCGAGTATGCGCGACGCCAGACGATCGGGATGGAACAATTCAAGCTCCGCGGTTTTTTCGCCGACGCCCATGAACTTGATCGGCTTGCCGGTGATATGCCGTATCGACAACGCTGCGCCGCCGCGCGCATCACCGTCGGTCTTGGTCAGAATGACGCCGGTCAACGGCAATGCGTCGTGAAAAGCCTTGGCGGTATTGGCCGCATCCTGACCGGTCATGCTGTCCACCACGAACAAGGTTTCGATCGGCTTGATAGCGGCATGCACCTGCTTGATTTCATCCATCATCGCCTCGTCGATATGCAGACGTCCCGCAGTATCCACGATAACCACGTCCATATATTTTTTGCGCGCATGTTCCAGCGCCGCCAGCGCGATATCCACCGGCTTCTGCGACGGATTGCTCGGGAAAAACTCGGCCTTTACCTCTCCGGCAAGCGTCTGCAGCTGTTCTATCGCAGCGGGACGATATACGTCGGCGCTGACTACCAGGGTGGATTTTTTCTCGTTTTCCTTGAGCCAGCGCGCCAGCTTGGCAACCGTGGTCGTTTTACCGGCGCCCTGCAAACCCGCCATCAGAATCACGGCCGGAGGCTGACAAGCCAGGCTGAGCTTTTCGTGCTTGCCGCCCATGATGGCTTTCAACTCGTCGTTTACGATCTTCACCAGCGCCTGCCCAGGCGTGAGACTCTTCTCGACCTCCCGCCCCAAAGCGCGCGCGCGCACATCGTCGACAAAAGCCGTCACCACGGGCAGCGCCACATCGGCCTCCAGCAAGGCCATGCGCACTTCGCGCAGGGTTTCCTGGATATTGCTTTCGGTCAGACGACCGTGACCGCGAATTTTTTTGAAGGAATCGTTGAGGCGCGAGGTTAAATTATCAAACATGATCTGAGTTCTCTGTGCGTGGGCGGGCGTGCCGTTGTTTATTTTTTGGGGCGGACGGGGGACGGGTATTATAAACGCGAGTAGAAGCAAAGGCGATGCTACAAACCTTCCCAAGGCTGAAACAGATGCGGAATATCAATGCCGAACAGGCCCAGCACCCGCCCGACGGTTTCGTCTATCAGCGCATCCAGGGTTTTGGCGCCGCCATAGAAGGCGGGCATCGGCGGATAAATAATGCCGCCCATTTCGGTGACGCTGGCCATGTTGCGTATATGCGCCAGATTCAGCGGCGTTTCGCGCGGCATGATCACCAGCCGCCGCCGCTCCTTCAGCGTTACGTCGGCGGCGCGCGCAATCAGATTGTCCGACAGGCCGTGAGCAATCGCTGCCAGGGTTTTCATTGAGCAGGGAGCAACCACCATGCCCTCCACCTTGAACGCGCCGCTGGCGATAGCCGCCGCCACGTCGTCCACTTTATACACCACATCGGCCAGCGCGTGAATTTCATTGCGCCCCATATCCAGCTCATGCTTTAAATTGATAAAACCGGCGCCGGAAACCACCAGATGGGTTTCCCAACAATTGGTTTCGCGCAATATTTCGAGCATACGCTTACCGTAAACGGCGCCGGTGGCGCCGGTCATGGCGACGATCAACCTGGGTTTGGCTTCACTCATGGCGTCATGCCAGCCGTTGCGCCAGACGATCCGAGGCCGACACCAGCGCATCCAGCATTTCGTCTCCCATCGGCAAATGCCCGGAGTTGGGCAGGACCAGCAATTCGGCGGCGGGAAGACGTTGTTTGAGCAGATAGGAAGCCTCGGGAGGACACACGACATCATGACGTCCGTGTATCAGTATGACCGGTAGTTTTTTCGGAATTTTATGGCACTGCTGCAATATCTGATTTTCCTCGATAAAGTATTTGTTCATCGCATAATGCAATTCGATATAGGTCTGCGGCATATAACCGGCGTCGGCGCGCGCATCTATTTCGCCAGGGTCGTATGTCGCGCCCAGCGCCAGTTGCGCCCCCCAGGCCAGCCAGGCTTTGGCGGCGCGATGGGCGGCAACTTCGTCCTGACCGTACAGAAAACCGTGCAACGCGCTAATCAAATCGGGCTCCGGGGAGGCGACCACCCGTAGTAACTCGTCCCACTGCTCCGGGTAAAAACGATTTGCTCCGTCGCGTATATACCAATCAAGATCGCGCTGCCGCGCCAGAAAACTGCCGCGCAGCAACATCCCGGCAACACGTTTGGGATATTGTTGCGCATAAAGCAGCGCCAGCGTCGATCCCCACGATCCGGCAAACAATACCCAACGCTTTATTTTAAGATAAAGGCGCACCGCTTCCAGGTCGCCGATCAAATGTTGCGTTGTATTGTTCACCGTGCCGCCTGACGGCGTCGAACGCCCGGAACCACGTTGATCAAGCAGAATAGTGCGGTACCGTTCGGGGTTAAAAAAACGGTGGTGAAACGGCTTGCAGCCCGACCCCGGCCCTCCGTGCAAATAGACTACGGGAAGACCTTTACGATTGCCGCTTTCCTCGACATACAGGACGTGCCCGTCCCCGACATCAAGACGATAGGTCTGGTAGGGCTGGATAGGAGGATATAAACTTTTCATTAAGTCGTGCATACTAGCAGGAAACCCGCAGCACATCCAAACGAAAAATACAACCAGTTACCACAAGGATAGTAACTATTCAGGAGAATCAAGCGTAGTGCGCCATTATTCACGTGCACCACAATGGATCATTTATCTTCCATGACTATCATTACTGGTGCAAACAGAGCACTTTTCATGACGCCATTAACCGTAGTCGAATGCAACAAAGCAAGCTTGGCAACCCCGCATACCGGTGGAATGGATATTGCTTACATACAAACAGAGTTCACACTTACGTGAAAACAAAACCGTTACGCCTCCGGGCGGTGAGTAACAAGATCAATTGTAGCGAGGAAATACTCAATGAAGAAAAAGGCATGGCTTTCAGTTCTGGTTGTTATGGCATCGTTGTATTTAGCCGGGTGCGCATCGACCAATACATCCCAAAATCTGGTAACGGCCAACGAAGTCAAGGCGGCAAAAACCAAGGCCGACCACCTTGCTCTGGCTGACAAGTACGAAGCGATAGCCAAGGACATGCAAGCCAAGGCGGACGAGCACAAGAAGTTATTGACTGCCGATATCAAACGCCCCTACGAAGTAGGCCGTAACGTGGAAGATGAACAGGAGCACAACCAGGCGCTGGTTGATTCTTACCAGAAAGCAGCCTCTTTCAACCTGAAAATGGCAAAAATTCAGCGGGATATCGCATCAGAGACCCGTTAACGGCAATAACCGCGCTGTAACTTGCCGGGTAGCGGAGCCTCTCGCGCCGCTACCCGCGTCTCACTACCAGCAACCGTCCATAGCCGCCGAGCGCATGCCGCCGCTATCCAGAACGAACACTCCGCACGCATCTCCAACCTGGACGCTTCCTTCTGCGGGCTTGGCATAAAGCGTAAACCGGGATGACGACAACTGCTCCGCACCGGAACCGTTCTTACTGGTTATACGGTAGTAGCCATCCGGCGAACGCGTATCGACGCTGCCTGAACCTGACACCAAAGTGACACACCCTGCATGGTTGTATGCGTTAAACTCGGTAAAACACGCTTCCAGCGCTTGGGCGCTCTGCATCAACCCAATCTTGGCGTCATTCCGGCGGGCTTTCTGCATGAAATCCTGGTAAGCCGGTACGGCGACCGCCGTCATAATTGCGACTATCGCCAGCGTTATCATCAGTTCAGCCAAAGTAAAACCCGTCGCTACCCTGCCGCAACAACCTGCCCTCATCCTCATCGCAACTGCCTCCACGATTGCCTACCCATGAATTTTGCCGGAACCGCCGTTTGCTCATCCGGCGCCAACAAATAAACTGCCTGCAACATGACCACAGCCTCGGCGCTGCCGCCGCTTGCCCGCACCGTAACACGAAAAGGGAAATGATCGCATTTTTCCAAGGGCCAGGGATAGCAATCGAGGCGCTCCACTATATATTGCGGCGGCATAACCACATGGGCAAGCTCGCCCGTTGCTGCGCCAACGCTCCCGCGCAGCCAGAAATCATCAGACAAAACGGCGGGCAAGGGACAGCTGATGCGCTCATACCAGCCGGACCGGCATGGTTCGGCTGCCGACGTTTCAATAATATCCGCCGAAGCGGCAAGCATAGCCTCCACAGATCGCAACGCCGTTTCCGCCGCCTGAAACGCCAGACTGCGGTCCCGCAGGTTGCCCGCCATTTTTTCCTCCAGCAGCGCGACATTCATCGCCGTCACGCCCAACAGACTCATGACCAGCAAAAACAGCAAACCGGTAACAAGAACAGCGCCGGCTTGACCGGTTCGAAAGCTTATCTGCCGTTTATCGCTCATTGCGCGCGACTACGAACGGCGACGGTTGCAGCAAACTGACGAACCAAACGCCGGTCGGACCGACTTTCATCATCCAGCCAGTATTGCCTGGCGTTCGCCAGCACGCGATCGTCAATGCTGCGCAAGGTCAACACCACGCGCACACTGACTATCTTCGACCAATCGGATACGGCGGACGCATTCAAAATACGATCGGATGCGCCATCGCCGCTGGTATCGACGCCATAGCTCAATTGCAGGTTTTCCACGCCTTCAACCAGCTCGGACACAGTGTCGGCAACATGGTCGACGCGATACAACGCGGGCTGGCCCGCCGGGTTCAGGCGTATAAAAAAACTGCGCGACCGCAGCGCCATGACTTCCGAACCCGGACGGTAAAGCGCACCCAAACGATTGGTCGCCACCTCCGCCTGATCGACATTCTGGGTAAAATCCTGATCCGAGGCCCCGGCGCGGAACAGATGGGCCGACTCGCAATTCGCAACCAGCAGCGGCGTACCGGTATCGAAGCGGCAGCTGGACCCGGACTGCAGACGTCCGCGCGGATTGGTCAGCAACAAACGGCTGATCAGGATACCGCTGCAGGATTCCGCATACAGCACCGTCAGGGTATCGGTGCCGCTCAAGGCCGACTTGATGCGCGGTACGGATGAAAGCCTGATGTCGTCCTCCCCGCTCAATAGCGGCGCAGCAATGAGGCCGGACGGCATGTGCTGCGCCGTATCAGGCACCAGCAACGCTTGCGCCTGAGCGTTGGCCAGCACCGTCAATGGCGCGTTGCGTCTGCACCCCAGCTGACCGGCCGAATGAATCTCGCCGGTCAAAGCCTCCAAGGCATAACGACCGCTTTCCATCAATACCGACTGGGCATCCGTCAATCGGTACGATTGTTTACTGGAAAGATATATCCGGCTCAAACCGAATAAAAGCACCAGCCCGACGGCAAGCGCCATCATCAACTCAATCAGCGTGGCGCCCGCTTCGTGATCTGTCACCCGCTCTTTGGCCCGAGGAAAAGACTTTGCGCATCCGCTCATAAAAACAGTAAGCTATGGTTTATTCTCGCCTTGATAAATAATAACGCTACCCATCCGACATGAAAACCATCGTTAAACCGCTATTGTCCGCACTCTGCCTGATCACCCTGTTTGCCTGCCAGCCGCGCAGCACGGAAAACGAGCTTTCCGGAGCCACGCAAGGCACCACTTATCACATCAAGGTTGTACTCCCCACCTCCGGCAACCGGCAGGTGACGATAGAAAGCCTGCGCCCGCTAATCGAAGCCGTATTCAGCGATATCGATATCAAACTGTCGAATTACCGCGACGACTCCGAGATTTCGCGCGTGAACCAGCAGAACACCACGCAATGGATAACGGTATCCCCTGAAATTGTCGAGCTGGTAAACATCGCGCAGCAAGTTTACGAACGCTCGGACGGCTGTTACGATCTGACCATCAAACCGCTGTTCGACCTGTGGGGCTTTTCCAAACATCAAAACCGCATCCCCGACGATAATGAAATCAAACAGACGCTGCTGCATGTCGGCATGAACCGTATCGAGATCGATACCGCCAACTTGCGTCTGCGCAAAAAAGATCCTTTGCTGCGCATCGATCTGTCCTCCATAGCACAAGGCTATACGGTGGACGCTTTGTCGCGGTTGCTGGAAGGACAGGGAATACAGAACTATCTGGTCGAAGTCGGCGGCGAAATGAAAGTCAAGGGACGCAAGGCAAACGGCAACGATTGGCGCGTCGCCATCGAGAAGCCGACCCCCTACACCCAGGAAGTCCAGCGCGTGCTCGATATCCATCAGCAGGCCGGAACCGCCATCATGACGGCAGGTACTTATCGGAATTTTTTCGAGGACAAGGGACAAAGCTATTCGCACATCCTTAACCCGAAAACAGGCCGCCCGGTCACGCATCAATTGTTGTCCGTTACCGTACTGCACGACGATCCGACCTGGGCCGACGCATGGGATACGGCGCTGCTGTGCGTAGGCGGCGAACAAGCGCGGAAAATTGCGGAATCCGAGCATTTGAAAGCGCTAATGATCAGCCGCGACGGCGATGCGCTGCAGGAGCATATGAGCAGCGAATTTGCCCATGCCGAGGCCCAGAATCGATAACTATCGTGGATACATGATAACCGAATTAAATCAATGACGAATCATTCTGCCGCTGTTCCAAAAATCGGGGTCTTTGATTCCGGCGTGGGCGGGTTGTCCGTTCTCAAAGCGATTCGTCGCGAGCACCCCATAGTCGATTTTATCTATATCGCAGATTCCGGAAATGCGCCTTACGGAAGCAGACCCGCAGCTTTCATCGAAAGCCGCGCGCACCAGATAGCCGAGCGCCTCGTTGACGCCGGGGCTCAGGTCATTGTAGTTGCATGCAATACAGCGACAGCCGTAGCCGTCGCAAGGCTGCGCTCGCACTTGCCCGTTCCAATTATTGCGATGGAACCGGCCATAAAGCCGGCGGTTGCTCAAACCAAAACCGGCGTCGTCGGCGTGCTGGCCACGGAACGAACGATCGAAAGCGCTAATGTCGCAAGGCTTTGCCGAAAATTTGGACAGGGCGTGAATGTGCTCCTACAGCCTTGTCCTGGTTTAGTGGAATTTGTCGAACGAGGAGAACTCTCATCCGCCCGCACTCGCGAATACCTTCGAATGCTGGTTATTCCCCTCATGGACAAGGGAACCGACACCCTTGTTCTCGGATGCACCCACTATGTCTTTCTGGAATCCGAAATCCGGGACATCGCCGGACCAGCGGTCCAAATAATCGAATCGTCTGCGGCCGTAGCTCGCCAGACCTTGCGGCATATAGGCAGTAAGGACATCGCGTCGGCGCCATATCCGGGCCGGGGGACATTCCTGACCACCGGCTCACCCGACAGCGCCCGGGTAATCTTTTCACAGCTTTGGGGCGCACAGGTTGAAGTCGGAGCATTGGAGAATAGTAATGTCTGGGCGGAGAACCGGCTAAACTGAAGGCAGGGAAAACAAGGGGGCGGTTTTTCTTTTGCTTAGCCGAATCACTTGGTTAATATTGCAAAGGTACGTGCCAGCTTGTCATTTGCCGTTAAAGTAAGCCTACCGCGATAGAATGCGAGTCGGCGCGGATTAATGCAGGCTCATTTGCAGTTAATCCTGACCAAAACGGCGAGAATACAACCTCGACCGTTTTCAATCACGGACCGTTCAGGCTACCTATTGTAGTAGACGTTACTTTAGGGCACACAAGAATTAGCTACGTTAATTTTAGTCAACTATGCTTCGATTTGGACAGTTACACTTGAAAGTACGTGAGTAACAACATGCCATTTATCGGCGTCGGCGAATACGCTCTGTACCGGGCGCTCCCGCCCCCGCACCTGGCGCGACCCCGGCCCCTTGAGCTCCGGCTCCAGCCCCAGCTCTTGGAGTTGCGCCGACGCCCGCAGCTCCGGCTCCGGCCCCTGGCGTTACGCCGGCGCCCGCCGCTCCGGCCCCTGGCGTTGCGCCGACGCCCGGCGCTCCGGCCCCTGGCGCTGCGCCGACGCCCGGCGCCCCGGCTCCTGGCGCTGCGCCGACGCCCGGCGCACCATAATCTTCCGCCCATGATGCTCCCCAGGAGGAGATACATAACACAACGACCGCACAATAATTAAATTTACTCATCTCTACCTCGACTTACAAATTTTAAGGAGCCATAACTGTCCAGCGTGGCCGCTGGAGAGGAAGTGAGGTGAGCAGCCTCAGACGGTCCCCCAGGGACTGACATGAGCGTTGTCAAAGGAAAAGAGATTCAGGGCGGATTAATTTCCAACCCGCTTCAGCGTCCCTCGACAGGCTTACCTCACTTCCGACCGCTTCGGCCATGGCGCGAAAACGGGCGCGGAATAATTATAAGGTATCCAACGCATAGTGTTTATCCGTCGAGAGAAGTAAGCAACCGTCAGGCGACTTACTTCGCCAAACAGCGTATCCGACACTTAATCTAACGAATTTCCGGATAATTATTTATCCACCTTCGCTGATAGCAAACCTGAAAAGAAACATCTCTCTCGTTACATTCGTTTGGCGTCCATGGAAGCCAGGTTCCGTTGACCTTATATGGAAAAATAGAACATCCAATCAACGACGCCCCCAGCCGCCGTAATGCCCCCAATGTCCGCCGCCGCCATAATACCCTCCGTAGCGCCCGTAGTTACTCCCATAGCCGTATCTGCCATAATGAGGATAACCGTAGCCATAACCACCATAATAACCTGGGTACGAAGAACCTCCGGCGCACCCGAGCATTGCCGATGCCGCACCCAGGATAAATGTAATAAGCAACAAACGCTTCATGATGATACCTGTCTTCAGGAACGTGTTTTCGGCTTGCTGGTTTTGACGGGGCGCCATTCTGCCGCGCGCTGCTGTACGGCGGCAATTTGTTCCTTCGTCAACTCGCTTTCCACTTGATCCATTAAACTCAACGAGGCCTCGTTACCCTGTTGCGCCGCAAGCACGAACCATAAATAGGCGGCCTGATGGTCTTCAGGCACGCCGTGTCCACCAAGGTATAGCAGCCCCAAATGATATTGCGCGGCGGGATCGCCGAGCAAGGCTGCCTTGCGAAACCACTCCTCGGCATCGGTGTAGCTCTGCTCAGCGCCTTCGCCATTGAGCGACATCACCCCCAAATGAAACTGTGCGGCTGCATCGCCCTGTCCTGCCGCCAGTCGAAACCAGTACGCCGCCTCGCGATAGTTTCTCGGCACCCCTTCTCCTTTGGTATACATCAGGGCCAGATTCAAACGCGCCTGCATATCGCCCCTGACAGCCGCTTTCTTGTACCATTTGGCAGCTTCGCCGTAATTGACCGGCCCGCCTTCGCCGTTTGCATTCATTAATCCCAGGTTGAACTCGGCAAGGACATTTCCCTGCTCGGCCGCCCGGCGCAACCATTTCGAGGCATTAACGTAGTTCTTCGGAATGCCGTCTCCGTACATATAACGCACGCCTAAATCGGTCTGCGCTCCGGCATCCCCCTGCACCGCGAGCTTCATCACTTCCGCGACCTGATCGGCCCAGGACGGCATGGCGCCAAGCGCCAATGCCATCAGTATCGGCAAGCATAGGGTTTTACGCATAAAAGCTCTCCCGCAATCGCTGTATCCTGTTGTTCATTATAGAATAACACGCTACCTTGCTAATATACGTCACTGCGCCGATACTCCCCATAATAGCCGTGACCGCGATTATAATTGCCGGGGATATTCTGATATTTATCGGCGTTGAGGCGGAAACCTCTATCCAGCTGGTTCATGTTCTGCCCTGCGCATCCCGCCAGCAACAGCATGGCAAAAAAAGACAAGCACGGATAACGTCTGTTCATGGCTGTATCGGCACTCCCAAGTCAGTGATCTTTCGCGTTAAAAGGAAGAATACCCGAATCAGGAAACCGGTACCAGTTTCTTTGATTCATTCAAAGCACCGGCCCTGCACTCCCAGGAAAACGGACGCTCTCTGCCCCCCATGCCTGTCTTCGGTTGAGCGCGGCTTAGGCGGGGCAAATCGCCTGGCGCTTGCAAGCTGTAACCGCTACGGCTCAGACCTGAACAAGGCACTCAGACTCTCGCTGGAAGGATTGTAAATAATGCCGCGCTCGGTAATCAGCGCAGTGACCAGTTCAGCCGGCGTCACATCAAACGCAGGATTACGCACCGAGACTCCCTGGGCTGCCCACTGGTTTTCTCGAAAGCCGAGCACTTCCTCCGGAGCGCGCTCTTCGATGGGTATAGCGCTGCCGTCCGGCACGGTGAGATCTATCGTCGACAACGGACACGCCACATAAAACGGAATGCTATGGCGTTTTGCCAAAACGGCAACCATGTAAGTGCCGATTTTGTTGGCTACGTCGCCATTTGCAGCAACCCGGTCGGTTCCCACCATCACGGCGTCAATTTCGCCCCGGCTCATCATGAATCCCGCCATGTTATCGGTTATCAGCGTGACCGGAATATTCTCCTGCACCATTTCCCAGGCCGTCAAACGCGCGCCTTGCAGGAAAGGCCTCGTTTCATCGGCAATCACCGAAATTTTCTTACCCGCCTCAACCGCTGATCGAAATACGCCCAGCGCCGTACCCCACCCCGCCGTCGCCAAAGCGCCCGCATTGCAATGTGTCAGCACGCGCGCACCATCAGGCAATAATGACGCGCCGAAGGCTCCCATCGCACGGTTAATACGGATGTCTTCCGCCAGCATCTCATGCGCTTCATCCAGCAGGCGAACAGCTACAGCCGCATTGCCCAAACCGGACAGACCCGACCAGACGCGCCGCACACGGTTTAGCGCCCAGAATAAATTGACTGCCGTGGGACGGCTTGCCGCCAACAATTCAATTCCGGTTTCCAGGCCTTGACGAAATTCGTTTTCCGAACTGCCTTGCAGACGTGAGGCTTCAAGCGCCAAGCCATAGGCGGCTGCAACCCCGATTGCGGGCGCGCCGCGCACAACCATGCTGCGTATGCCTTCGGCGACACCCGCTGCCGAGTCGTAGCTCAAGTATTCGAATACTGCCGGAAGGACGCGCTGGTCGATCATGTCCAGCTTACCGTCTCGCCAGCGTAGCGTTTCAACTTTTCTCGCAGTTACCGACATAGCGCCTACTCTCCTTCAAATTCGCACAGTGAAAACACTTTATAGCCTTTTTTCTCCAACCGCTTGCGCCCGCCCAAATCAGGCAAATCGACCACGAATACGCATTCGATAATTTCTCCGCCGATATTAGTGATTAAAGTCGCCGCCGCTTCCGCCGTACCTCCGGTGGCGATAAGATCGTCGACCAGCAGCACGCGTTCTCCCTGCTCAATTGCGTCCGTATGAATTTCGACGCGATCCGTACCGTACTCCAATTCGTAGTCGTGGCCTATGGTTTCCGCCGGCAATTTGCCTCGTTTTCGTATAGGCACAAACCCTACGCCCAGCACATAAGCCAGCGGCGCGCCGAGAATAAAGCCTCGCGATTCGATCCCGGCCACTTTGTCAATCTTCACACCGGTATAGCGATGTACCATTTCGTGTATCGTTACACGCAAACCAACCGGGTCCTTAAGCAGTGTGGTGATGTCGCGAAACATAATCCCTTGTTTAGGATAATGCGGAACGGTACGAATACGTGATTTGATCGGCATGTCAAAATCCTTGTTCAATAGCTCAATATTAAAAAATGGCTTTTATTATTCAGTACTTTGCCCAAAGTCCATAGCCTTTGAACCGTTCCATTACTTCAGACATTTCGTCGTCGGTAAGAAGGTAAGGCTCGCCGGCTTGCAAGGCTCTCAAATACTGCTCGCACAATGTTTCCACTTCCACCGCCACGGCAAGCGCAACGTCCAGATCTCGTCCGAGCACGATCATGCCGTGATTGGCCAGCAAGCATGCCCGGCGGCCATCAAGCGCCTTAAGGGCGACGTCGGAAAGCGCCTGGGTGCCGAATAATGCATAGCGGGCGCAACGGATATTTGCTCCCCCCGCCACGCTGACCATGTAATGAAACGGCGGAAGGTCCTTGCGCAAACAGGAAAGCGTGGTTGCAAACACGGAGTGAGTATGGATTACCGCGCCGACTTCCGGACGATGCTGCAGAATATCGCGATGAAAAAACCATTCACTGGAAGGCGCGCCGCCTCCGATTATGCTGCCGGAAAAGTCCATACTCACCATGCTTTCAGAAGACATCTCATCTATCGTCATGCCTGAGGGCGTAATCAAAAAACCCGATGCATTTCTGACCGAACAATTACCTGAGGTACCCCGGTTCAGTCCCAGATCGCCAAGACGCTTCGTGATGTGCAGCAACTTGCGACGCAGGGACTGATCCGGACTTCCTGGGTCAACCGGGCATCGCTGATGCTTAACCATCAGCCGCCCAATATCCTGCCGGCTACGGCATCAAGACGTTTCAGCAGTTGCGGATCACGCATTTCGTGCGCGGTAATCAATGCGTGTTGCAGCACTGAACGGCAGGTACATTCTTCGGCCCCGTTGTCCGAGCCTAGCTTCGGTGCAATATGCTTGACGAGCGAACAAGCTTTACCGGCATTGTCTATCAGCACTTTCACGATTTGCTCTACCGTCACATCATCGTGATTGGGATGCCAGCAATCGTAGTCCGTCACCATTGCCACGGTCGCATAACATAGCTCCGCCTCGCGCGCCAGCTTTGCTTCCGGCATATTGGTCATGCCGATTACATCGCAATTCCAGGAACGATAGAGCTCGGATTCCGCCAAACTGGAAAACTGCGGCCCTTCCATCACCAGGTAGGTGCCGCCGCGCGCCACATCAATCCCGGCCTCTGTTGCCGCCGCTTCGATATGATCACCCAAGCGCGAGCACACCGGACGCGCCATCGAAACATGCGCCACGCAACCGGTGGTAAAAAAAGTTTTGTCACGGGCAAATGTACGGTCGATGAATTGATCGACTATGACAAACATGCCCGGCTTTAGGTGCTCGCGCAATGAACCCACCGCGCTCACGGATATAACGTCCGTCACGCCGGCGCGCTTCAGTACGTCGATGTTTGCCCGGTAATTGATTTCTGACGGCGGAATTTTGTGACCGCGGCCATGGCGCGGCAGAAATATCATCTGCTGCCCATTCAGCTCCCCAAACAGCAACTCGTCGGAAGGCTCGCCAAAAGGCGAATCCACTTTTACCCAGCGGGTGTAGGTTAAACCGTCTATGTTGTATACACCGCTGCCGCCAATAATGCCGATAATTGATTTTTTACTGCTTTCAGCCATGGTTCACCCCTACATTGTATTTTTCCTGAATTAACAATAACTTCGTGTAAGTGTCTGCACGTTGCCACTATGGAAAAGCTTTCTTTTGTCCCCATGAAGCTCCGCATAATAGCAGTTGAAGACGCATGAACTGTTTTCCACGTCAGTTGCCGGGGCGCACCTGGCCACTCTTGAATCACCAACAAGCAAGAAAACGCCGAAGTCTATTGACTCCGCTCTTTTAGACCCTTATGTTTTTCCGTCAAATCTTCCTGTTTTGCCCAGTAAACCATGCCATACCCCCAAAGTCATCTTATGCCAGTGCGCCATGCGCGGCCTTGCAAACAGCGAATAAAAGATATACTTGAGACACAAGCGCCAGCCATCCACCAGTTTCCAGTTCCACCGTACCCACGGCTCCTTGTATAAAAGCACCGCGTTTCGAAAGTGGTAGTAGTGCCTGAGCGGACTGTGCAGCGGTATTTTGCGGCCCAAAAACTCCAGCGGCTGACTGCCCAGATTATGCCGCATTCCGGCCGCGCATACACCGTAACTCTGCAAACCCTGAGAACTCGCTCGCATGCCCCACTCAATATCAACATAGTCGATAAAAAAGTCGCTACGCATTCCTCCCGTCTTGTCCAATGCCGACATCGGAATCAGGCTGCCGGACGAAATCAAATAATCCACAGCCACGATGTCATCTCCGTGCGCGCAGGCGCAACGCTGCAGATGCAAACCGCTAACCCGTATGAAGGGAGGAGGGTTGTCTTGCCGCTCATCAAGATAGCGCGGTCCCACACAGGCCACGGAATGCCCCATGCCTTCCAGTCGCTCCAGCGCAGCCAACAAGCATGACACCATGTCGTCCGCCGGCTCGCTATCCTGATCGAACAGGGCGATGTGCGACGCACCCAGGCGTCTGGCTTCGGCAATCCCGGTATTATGGGCTGCGGCTATGCCGCAGTTTTCCTGCAGAAAAACCCAATGGAGCGCTTTAGCCGTGGAGGTCTCGGTATCACGCAGCAATGCTGCATTGGCGGAAGCGTTGTCAACGATAATCACCTCACTAACCTGCCTGATCAACTGTGCAAGCAAACGTTCGAGTTCCCGAATTTCAGGATTATAGGTAACGGCAACGGCAACGACATTCAGTTTTTTCATGAATTGCGCCCGAAAGTTATAGCTGGGATGTTCACCGGAATACTTCGCCTGGATCTAAATGGTCCCGGCAACTGCGGGGCGCAACCACTTAACCCACGCCCACAACAGCACCGGCGCCAGAATTAACAAATACGCCACAGCCAGGCCGCTGAGGAAACCCAACGCGCCGAAGGACGCAGCGAGTGCAGAGGCGATAGCTAAAGCCAGTAGGCTGGCGCTGATATTGGCTAACGCAAAAACTTCGCGGCCATACGCCCGAAAATACCCACCAATCGCACTCATGCTCTGCGTCAACAGATAGGTCAGCATCAGCACAGACAACTCCGGAAACGGCAACACTCTCGCAATAAAATAGATCTCGGGCAAGCCATAGACGATTGCCAGCAACGAACCGTAGAGCACCGACATTATCAGCATAAATCGTCCGTACTCGCGAATAAAAAGCTGCCTGGACGCTTCCTGTTTTCCTTCGGAAACCAATCGAGTCATTCGAGGTATGGAGGCGGTAAACCACGACATGCTTATTGCGGAAATAATATTCAATATCAGCATGGACAACCCCAGACGCCCGGCGTCTTTGGGGCCACTCAAATAAAACAGGACCGGAACAGGGCACTGGAGAAAGATATAATTCCCTACTGAAACCAGGGCAACCTGCCGGTGCAGAGGCCAAAGCCGGGTTTTCCATTGAAAACCGTCCTGGCTATTATTGTCGCGGCAAAGCGTCATTAATTTATTAAATCTGGTACGCGACCATAACAGCGTAATAACGGCTACCGATAATGGCATCATGGCCAATGCGTATAAACCATGCCCGCTCACCAGCATGCCCCAGGACAATAACGCCGCAAACGTATAATGAAGTATTCTAATCAGATAGATTTCGGTAACTTTGCCGGCGCCCTCAATGACCGACAGCAGCGGATAAGCCGGCATGCTCAGCGATACGGCTAATACAATCACCAACCATGGCTGTTGCCAGGACACATCAAACTGCCGGTTCGCCAGATGGAAGTACAACCAACCGATAGGCAGCAGCACTAATGCAATCAGCGCCGTGGAGGCGTACCATCGGCGCGCCCATCTCATCATGGCGATAAACTCAGCGCGCTCTGTTACCGGTCGAACCTCTCCGTCCGTGGCAAATCTCAAACCGGCAAACAGGCGAGCTGAAACCTGAACCAGTAATCCGGATAAACCCAGGTCCAGCAAGCTGTAAGCGCTTAA
This sequence comes from Candidatus Methylospira mobilis, assembly GCF_009498235.1. Taxonomy (NCBI): domain Bacteria; kingdom Pseudomonadati; phylum Pseudomonadota; class Gammaproteobacteria; order Methylococcales; family Methylococcaceae; genus Candidatus Methylospira; species Candidatus Methylospira mobilis. The sequence goes on from NZ_CP044205.1 coordinate 3,805,930, forward strand.
CAGACTCCCCATGGTGTAGTAGAAGCCCTGCTCTATCGGGGTTAAATAGACTGCAACCAGCACTGCCGTAATAACGCCCGAGGCGGCCTGACAAATTCGCTGTAAAAACACCACATGACTGGAAAGCATGGCAATAACGTATATACTCAACGTATGCTAAAGGCGAGGGTGCATGGCGGGTATGGAGAAACAGTTTGCGGCAGTCGAAACCCGGAATGGATTTTCGGTTTGGCTTGTGTCTCTCGACAGCCTTGCCTCGCTTCCGGACGCTTCAGTCACAATTCAAAACAGAGCATCGCGAAAGCGAGACATCGTCCCGGAGCGCCCGTTCCTATTGCGGCGACGAATAATTGGGTACCCAGTGCGTCAGGTCGCGCTTAACCCTATCGTCCTCCGGCATGATCGTTTGATTCAGCCACTGAAGCAGTTCATCAAGCCATGCCTGGTCTGCACCTTGTGCGGCAACAATACGCAATTTGGGATGCGGCGTGCGCTCAGTATGTTCGTCATCGGCCAGCAGCTCTTCGAACAGTTTTTCGCCGGAACGCAGGCCGGTAAACTCGATCTTTATATCATTTTCACTGAAACCGGACAGGCAGATCAAATTGCGCGCCAAATCGACGATTTTGATCGGACTGCCCATGTCCAGTACAAATATCTCGCCGCCGTTGCCCATCGCGCCAGCCTGCAATACCAATTGCGCGGCTTCAGGAATCGACATGAAATAACGAATGACTTCAGGGTGAGTCACCGTGATCGGACCGCCGCGGGCAATCTGCTCGCGGAATTTGGGGATAACGCTTCCGGTGCTGCCCAACACATTGCCGAAGCGGACTATTTCGAAACGCGTAACCGTATTTTTCTGTAATACCTGGCAAACCATTTCTGCAAGGCGTTTGCTTGCTCCCATTACACTGGTGGGATTCACCGCCTTGTCCGTCGAAATCAGTACAAATTTCCTGACACCGTAATCGATAGAAGCTCTGGCGACGGCATAGGTGCCGATCACATTATTACGTAATGCCTCCCAGACATTGACCTGCTCCAGCAAAGGCACGTGTTTATATGCCGCTGCATGGAAAACGACCTTGGGCGAAAAGCGCCGCATGATTTGCTCCACCCGCGGGGCACATTTCACATCCCCGACCGCGCAAACGGTTTGTATGCCGGGAAAACCGCTAAGAAACTCCTGTTCCAGTTTATAAATGGCATACTCGTTCGCCTCAAAAAATATCAGCAGGCTGGGTTCGAAGGCGGCGATTTGCCGGCAAAGCTCGGAACCGATGGAGCCGCCTGCCCCGGTTACCATTACAACCGAACCTCCCAGCAATTCGTGCAGCCCCTGGATATCCAGGCACACTGCCTCCCGGCCCAGCAGATCGTCCAATTCGATTCTGCATATCTGCGAAATGGAAACCTTCCCGGATAATAATTGATCGAATCCCGGCACGGTCAGTACCGACAGGCCGGCATCCGTCGCGAGCTCGACGGCGCGGCGTCTCTCGCTTGCAGTTGCGGAGGGCATCGCGATGATCGCCTGCCTGACATCGAATCGCCGTGCATAATTCGCTACTTCATTAAGCGATCCCACTACGGTAACGCCGGAAAGGTTGCGACCCTTTTTTTGTGTATCGTCATCCAGCAAACCGACCACCTGCCATGCGGGATTTACCACCAGATCCCGCAACAGCAGAGATGCGCCTGCGCCGGCGCCCATCACGATAACTCGGCTGCGTTCCGGTGCGGCAACGGTTATCAAATGACCGTCCTTGAACGAACGATAGAGGAAGCGGCTGCCTCCCATCATGCAAACCAATAAAATCGGCGACAATACCAGGACGGCGCGGGGCGTATCCGCCATCCGGTGAGTCATATTGAGAACGGCGATCACGCATAATGAGGCCAGACCGACTGCCAGAAGTATGCGTTTCAAATCGGGAAGACTGGCAAACCGCCACATTCCCCTATAAAGTCCGTACAGGCAGAAAGCGGTCGTATCCAACAGCAGTACGATCCAGAGCTCTCTCAACATACCCTGCATGTAAAATGCAGGGATATCGAAGTTAAAGCGCAGCAGATAAGCCAAAAACCATGCCACTGCAGCGGCAGCGACATCGTGCAACAGCACGATAAGTGAGCGGGAGTTAATCACTGGCGACTCCAAGACCAAGCTTGCTCCATGCCCTGTCTATTTTTATCGCAATCAACGCATAAAAAAACAGCCACGCCACAGTCACGGCTAACTGCAAACCGGAGGAAGACTTCAACAACAGCATTGCGGACAGACCGCAGGCCAGCATCAAGGCGTACTCCGCCAACGCAATAACGCGATGCCCGAACCCCAGAAGTATCAAGCGCTGAAAATAATGCTCACGATGCGCCTGCCAGAGTTTTTGACCTCGCAACAGCCGTTTGATCAGGGTTATGCTTGCATCGACGATAAAAGGGGAAAACACCAGCACCGGAAAAGCCAGAGGCCATAAACTGTTTTCCCATCCGATCAGACCCAGGCCCGCAGCGAGAAAACCGAGAGGAATCGATCCGGTATCGCCCATAAAAATCCGCGCCGGATCAAAGTTGAACAACAGGAATCCACCTGCCGCGGCCGCCACGCTTCCGGTAGCCGTAACAAACGCATAAGCTCCCGCCTGCCATGCCGCCAAGGCATAAAAGCTGAAACCAAACAGCGCCATGCCGCCTGCAAGGCCATCGGCGCCATCCATGAAGTTAAACAGATTCGTCATCCACACCAGCGCCAGCACCGCGAATACCGCCCCTTCGATACCGCCCGGCAAGTTAGGCTGTGATCCTGTTATCAGCAAGGACGCCGCTACGATTTGCAGGCTGAAACGCAGCCAAACAGGAAGTCCTCGCGCATCATCAAGCAGGGACAAAGCGCTTAACATCAGCGCCAGTCCCAACGTCGACATAAGCGCCGCGGGCCACGATAGCGCCCAGCCGCAGGCTACGCCCAGCATAATGCCAACGCCGCCGGTGCGTGGCGTGGGTCGATGGTGCAGCGAGCGATGGTTCGGATGATCCAGAGGCAAACAACGCACCATGCGCAGCATGGAGGCGATAACCAGTACGGAAACTAAAATTGACGCAGAAAAAGAAATAAGCATGATACCCTTGGGAAGCGCTGATTGTATGCTTTTGCTGAAAAACTGGAACGCGAGATATTGATACTATTAAAATCGCATTGAATGACCGCGAATAAACCGGTGTTTCCCTGGTTATTATGTATATCGATTATTCTCTATACCCGCTGATACCAGTCGGCTGTTTCAGCCAGACCTTGATCCAGGGTATTTGGCGGACTCCACTGTAATAATCGCCGAATTTTCGAACTGTCAACGTAAAGAGAACCCAGCAATCGTTCCACCTCTGCGCTATGGCGGGTCATGCGTCCCGCCAGTCGCAGCGCATACATGGGTAAAGGCCATAACCGTTCGCGACGACCGAAGGCTTTGGCCATGCGTCGGACAAGATCAGTTGTCGAAATATCCTCACCGTCGCTGAGCAGAAAAGTCTGCCCAGCAGCGCCCGGATGCTCCATACAAGCCCGAATGGCGCTGGTTAAATTGCCGACAAATAAAAAGCTGCGCCGGTTTTTTACCGACCCCAGCGGCAGCGGCAACCCTCGCCGGGCAACACCCAACAAACTCAGGAAATTTGCCCGCACTCCCGGACCGTAAATCAGCGGAGGACGCAATATGACAATATCCATATCGGTTCTATCGCCAATGTCGCGCAACCCTTGCTCGGCCTCCCACTTTGAAATCGCGTAAGGGTCCTGGGGCTGCGGCTTATCGTCTTCGCTAAACGGCCTGTCCGAAACTTCGCCGTTTACCTTGACGCTGCTCAAAAACACGAAGCGAGCAATCCCCGCCTCCGCAGCCAGATTCGCCAGATTGAGCGTACCGGCGGTGTTGGTCGAACGGAAAACAGCCAGCGGATCGTGCGCCGTTTCCCGCATGATATGCGCCCGCCCGGCCAGGTGAACCACATACTTGCACCCCTCCATGGCTTTTTTCCAACTGGAACATTCATTAATATCGCCGACCTGAACCGCATCCGGTCCCAACCCGGCGACACGTTCCGGTTTGCGCAACGCCGGCCTTACGCTATAGCCCGCCTCTTTAAGCTGACGGCACAAAGCCGTGCCAACGAAACCGTTCGCGCCGGTAATCAAAACATGTCCGTCGCTACCACCAGCGACAAAAGCATCATCGCCCTTCGCGTTCATGCAGCACCTCCCGGTAAAGGTCGACATAGCCGGCAGCCATTTTAGCCGCGGTAAACAGTTCACGATATCGCGCTTCGGCCTGACGCCCCATTTCAGCGGCGGTTTCCGGATGATCCAAAAGAAACTGCATGGCGTTTCGAAAAACAGCCGGATCGTTCGGGGGGACAACCAGCCCCGTTTTGTTGTGAACGTTAATATAGCTGGTTCCGGTACCGATATCAGTGGAGATCATCGGTTTTCCGAACATGGCGCCTTCCAGCAGCGACACGCCAAAAGCCTCCGAGCGCAGATGCGACGGGAACACAAAAGCGTAACTAAGCATCAGCAAGGCTATTTTGTCGTCATCCGACAAAGCGCCAACGAAATGAACGTTGTGCAGTCCAAACTGCGCCGCCTGCGCCTTCAATTCTGTTTCGACCGGCCCTGAACCCACAATAACGACCGGTAGATTCGTACCCCGAACGGCCTCCAGTAGAATGTGCAAGCCCTTGTAATAGCGTATCATCCCGACAAAAAGAAAAAAACGGTGACCAACACGGCTCCGCGTCCAAGCCCGCCATTTCTCCAGCGTATCAGCCAAGGGTTCCTGATAGGACGCCTTATCCAGGCCTATCGGAATTACGGTAGTCTTGTCATGGTATTGCTGCAGCGTGTCGCTACTGGCACAGTAATTGGCGGAAGTGGCAACAATGCGATCCACGCTGCCCAAGAAAAGCTCTTTGAGCGGCCGGTAAATTTTGAGCAGCCGTTTTTGGCGAATAATATCGGAGTGATAGGTAACTACCGTCGGCTTTTTAACCCTAGTCACAAAATGAACGATATCCATGAACGGCCACGGGTAGTGAAGGTGGACGACATCCGCCTCCCGCGCCAATTGCGCGAAACGAAAAAAAGCGGAAGCCGAAAACCCTGTCGAGGCGATTTGGAAATCAAGCGGCGTACGATAAACAAGGTGGTTATCGATTTTCAGCGTCGCGGTATCGTCTTTTTTGGCGGTCAAGGTGAGAACAGCGGTTTCAACGCCAAACACAGCAGAACCCCGGGCAATTTGGTAAATTACCTGCTCTACTCCTCCCACCGTATCAGGAAAGTAGGTTCTGTAAAAATGCAAAATCTTCACTAAGTGATACCCAAGACAAAAGTTTCGTGTTTATTTCAGTACCTTATTCCTTATCGAGATACAAGAAAAAACACCCTCCCCGCGACATGAATCTTCTCGAAGGCGCTCAAGGGTTACATGTACCCGGCGAACGCCACTCCAGCCATTGGCATCCGAGTACGAAACCGGCTTCCGTCTCCGCTTAATTCAGATAAAAACCGCGAGCAGCAAAGTATGGGGACAGATCCGTTTCATATTCCTCTATTTTGCCTTGTCTGACCGTTTTCAGCAAATCGGGTAAACGGCTGCCTTACAAAGGCGATTGACATTGAATTTTATTCGCAGTGCTCAGCGCAATGTGTGCGGGTTTTATTTTCGCAGCAAATCGGCTAACTCCTGCAAGTCGGTAAGCGGGGCAAGACATTCCGTACCCCGGCAGACATAAGCGACAGTTCTGCCGACTCCGTTGCGGTTTTTCAGTTGCTCAGGAAGAGCTGTTTCATCGTCAGGTATCGCAATACATATCCGGTTGGCTCGGTATTCCTTATCTATTCGAGCCATCCATCCATCAATATCCTCTCGATACGGGCTTCGAATAATAATTGTTTCGGGCGGATATAACCACAATCCCAACGCCGTCATCATCCCCGCATAGCGGTCCGGCGCGTTGGCCGCATCTTCCGGCAAGGCTTTCAGCGTACGCTCCGCCGCCGCCAGATAACGCGGCTCGCCCAGCACATGGCCCAACTTAAGCAATGTGCTTGCCGCTGCCGCATTTCCTGAAATCATGGCTTCGTCGATCAACGATTTCGAGCGGACAATCACACGCTCATGGTTATGAGAGGTAAAATAAAAACCTCCCGCCTCTTTGTCTTCGAATGCTTCCAGCAGCTTGTCGGCAAGCGCGATCAGCCACTCGAAACGTACGCTTGACCAATGCGCTTGAACCAGCTCAAGCCCCGCCTCAATCAAAAACGCGTAATCGTCCAAATAAGCTTCGAACCGTGAAACACCTGCGGTCGAGGAAGCATATAAAAGCCCGTCCCGAACCAAAGCGGTATGTATAAAATCGAACGCGCGCTCGGCCGATTCGATGTAGTCCCGGCGTCGGCATACTCGACCGGCGACCGCCATTCCGCCGATCATCAGCGCATTCCATGCCGTCAGGATTTTGTTATCCAGACCCGGACGCGTTCGCTGCTCCCTGTAGTGCTGCAAAATCTGCCGGGCCTGAACCAGCGTTTCTTCGGCAGTCTGCAAACTCATGGCGCATGATGCGGCCGCCTTTTCCAGGGGCATGCTTACCCTGAGATGCCAGTGTTCTTCGAAGTTAGGCGTCTGATCCAGTCCGTAATAAGCGGCGCACAAACGATAAGCTTCGTCACTCAACAATTTGCGAGGTTCGGCGCGGTTCCACCGGTAAAACAAACCCTCAATGCCCTCCGAATCCGCATCCAGACTGGAGTAGTACCCGCCGTCCGGAGACTGCATTTCAGTCATCACCCAGGCAGCCGTTTCATGTACAACTCGGTAATATTTTTCGCCGATCTGCCCCTGGGCCGCGCGCGTGTATAGCGATAACAGCGCGCCGTTGTCGTAAAGCATTTTCTCGAAATGCGGTATATTCCACTCGGCATCCACCGTGTAACGATAGAACCCTCCGCCAAGATGGTCGTATATGCCGCCATCCGCCATGCCGTCCAAGGTTTTTCGAATGGCCGTTGCGAGCGCCCTATCCTGCGCTCCTCCCGCCAACCACTGCCCCAGCAAAAAGTCTATCAGAGAAACATGAGGAAACTTCGGCGCACCGCCAAAACCTCCGTTTATGGCGTCGAAATATTCGAGCGCTGCGCTTCTGGTTCGAACCAGAAGCGCAGCCTGCAACATTCCCGTTGTTATCGGTTGCTCTTCCCGGTTCAAGGCATGCATCAATGCATCGTCATTACGCACCAGATCATCACGGTGAGCCCGAAAATGGTCGGCCACCTGCGGCAGCAAATCATAAAATCCAGGCAAGCCATAGCGCGCTTGCGGTGGAAAATAAGTCCCGCAGAAAAAAGGCAGCAGAGTCCCGGGATTTAGAAACAGTGTTAATGGCCACCCTCCCGGCCTTCGCGACAGCAATTGGTGAGCCTTCTGATAAACCTTATCCAGATCGGGCCGCTCTTCTCTGTCTACCTTGATATTGACGAACAGCTCGTTCATTCGTTGAGCAACTGTTACATCTTCAAACGATTCATGCGCCATCACATGGCACCAGTGGCAAGCGGCGTAGCCTATCGAGAGAAGAATCGGCCTGTCCTGGTCTTTGGCCAGATGCAAAGCCTCGCTGCCCCACGGGAACCAGTCGACCGGGTTGTCAGCGTGTTGTCGCAGGTAAGGGCTTGTTTCTCTGGAAAGTCTGTTCATATTTTTCAGGGGCGGCAGATGGTGAATTGTAGCCTATAAAAAGCATCTCACAATATTTATAAGCCAAATATGCGCACATTTCTGCCAAATCTGTTTTTTACCGACGCGTACGGCAAGGAAGCGGCGCGGGGCTGTCCGGGGCAAAAAGTCAGCGGCATGCCAAATGAGACAGCGTTTCCCGTTTACCATGGAGCTACCTTGACTTTATAACAGGCATAAAAAAGCCTCGCAATTCCAGCGAGGCTCCGACTTCATGGTGCCCAGGGGCGGAATCGAACCACCGACACGGGGATTTTCAGTCCCCTGCTCTACCGACTGAGCTACCTGGGCAATTATCTGTTGAGCAAAACATTAAACAGCAAACAACAATCCCTGTCAAGCATTAATCGCAGACTTTCCGCTTGGCAGTACAAATGCGCACCGAATCAGGTAGACTGGAATGAAAATCCGGGATCGTTATCCGGATGCGAGCTGGCTTTTCCGCAAGAACAGCGCTGTTAATGAAGCGTTATTTCAGCTAATGCTTGCGGAGCAGCAAATTATAATAATATGATTTTAAAACCCATGTAAGTTTAAGAGTCATCCCCCTCGCTGTCGTGACCTGTCGCGTCCATCTCTTGTGATTAGGGGTACGAGAGCCCCGAAGTCGGCGTTTAGGAGGTATATTATGCTGAACCGTGAGTTTCAAATAAAAATTGCTATCTTGTCGATGCTGGCTTTTTTGGCGGGAGGCTGCGCACCCAAAGCCGTCAAGAAAGTCGACGCGCCGGCACCGGTCGTCGTTTTGGATAAACAAAATCTCGCCGACGGGCTCAAAGCCTATGAAAACGGCGACTACCAGAATGCCATGTCATTGCTCAAGCCATTGGCTGAACAAGGCGCGCCCGAGGCGCAAAACCAGTTGGGAGAGATGTATCAACTGGGCAAGGGCGTTGCCCAGGACGATAAGCTGGCGGTGGAATGGTTTACCAAGTCCGCGCAAAAAGGTTACGCCGAAGCGCAGAGCCATTTGGGATTCATGTATTTCGAAGGTAGGGGCATACGCCACGATAATCATCTGGCCATAGAGTGGTATCAGAAAGCGGCGGATCAAGGATTGGCAAGCGCGCAGAATCATCTCGGATTTATGTATTCGGAAGGGCTGGGCGTAAAAAAGGATAGCCGCATGGCGGTAGAATGGTACCGGAAGGCGGCGGATCAAGGCCTTGCCAGCGCTCAATACCACTTGGGCTATATGTACGGCAAGGGGCTGGGCGTAAAGAAGGACAGAGAAATGGCCTTGTACTGGTACCGTAAAGCCGCAGAGCAGGGACACGATCTTGCGGTTCTTGCCGTAAGGCGTTTCTCAAAAGCGCGATAGTTGTCGATACTTAAAGTTTTTAAAATTATGGATATAGCAGTTTGGTTGCAAGCGTTAATACTGGGCGTCATTGAGGGGTTGACGGAGTTTTTACCGGTGTCCAGCACCGGTCACCTTATTCTGGCCGGCGATCTGTTGGGTTTCAACGATGACAAGGGCAAGCTGTTCGAAGTTGTCATTCAGTCCGGCGCGATACTGGCGGTTTGCTGGGAGTATCGCGCTAAAATTCTGAGCGTTGTCGGCGGGTTGCACCATGACCCTTCTGCCCGGCGCTTCGTGTTGAATCTTTTCGTGGCGTTTTTGCCATTCGCTTTGCTGGGTTTTTTGTTTGGAAAAACGGTGAAGCTTTATTTGTTCAACCCATTAACGGTGGCGCTGGCGTTTATTGTCGGCGGACTGGTCATTCTATGGGTAGAGCGCCGTGAGCATGTGGTGCGTATCGAATCGGTCGACGATCTGAACTGGAAAGATGCGCTGAAATTGGGATGTATGCAAACACTGGCTATGATTCCTGGAACTTCTCGTTCAGGCGCAACCATAATCGGCGGCCTTTTTTTCGGTCTGTCGCGCAAAGCAGCCACCGAATTCTCGTTTTTTCTCGCTATCCCGACACTGTTCGCAGCAACCGCCTATGAGCTTTACAAAGCGCGCGATCTGCTGGCCTTAGACGATTTGGCTCATTTCTCAATCGGCTTTATTGCCGCGTTCTTTAGCGCTTTCATTGCGGTCAGAGGCCTGATCCGCTATGTAGCCCATCACGACTTTTCCGCTTTCGCGTGGTACCGGATCGTGTTCGGTATCGCGGTACTGACCACGGCTTATACCGGGCTGGTTTCCTGGTCGGCGTAACTACCGGCTTATTTTCCTTCCAATCCGGCAACAAAGTGCTGAACCAATGCTATAAGCGATATCCCTGCCAGTATCAGCAACATCTGCTGCAGGGTCGAGCGTGCATGGGTTTTCTTATGCAGCGTCGGAATCAGATCCGCGACGGCGACATAAATAAAGCTCGATGCCGCTACGGCCAGAAAGTAAGGTAAGGCGTCATGGATATGCGCCAGACTGAAATAGGCGAGCACGCCTCCGGCGAGAGTCCCCAGACTGGAAAGCAGGTTATAAAAAAGCGCCTTGCCGCGTGAATAACCGCTTTGCAGCAGGATAATAAAATCCCCCAGCTCCTGCGGTATCTCGTGCGCGGTAACCGCCAGACTGGTGACGATGCCGAGCTGTATATCGGTTAAAAACGCTGCCGCAATCAGCACCCCGTCGACGAAATTGTGGATAGCGTCGCCGAACACTATAAGCGTTCCGGCAGGCTGATGGCCATGCGTGCGCCGGTCTTCGTGCGCGTGAATATGCGCCTCGCAATCCTGAGCATGGCAATGACGCCAAAGCAGCAATTTTTCCAGCAGAAAAAAAACGAGTATGCCCGCCAGCAGCGTGACCAGCAGCGATTTGGTCTGCTGCTCTCCCGCCTGTTCGAACATGTGCGGCAGCAGGTCCAGGAAAGCGACACCAAGCAGCGCTCCGAGCGCAAAGCTGATGCCGTGCGGAAGCAGACGTTCGTGATGCTTATCGGGCACCAGCAGAAAAACCGAGGCGGCAATAATGCTGAGTACGCCTCCCAGCACAGTGAAAATGGTAATCCAGGTCAGCAGGTGCATATTTATTCAATCCAGATCAGTGTCGCCATGCGTCCGGTTTGACCGTCTCGCCGGAATGAAAAAAAATGCTCGGGTTCTGAGAATGTGCAGCGCTCGCCGCCGTAGACGGAGCCAACCCCCGCGCTGAGCAGCGCGACGCGGGCCAGCATGTAGATATCCGCATACCATTTACTTTGAGTTTTATGCCGCTTGAAAGCGGCATCCGCCACTTCGCCCAATTGGGTTATAAAAGCCGCGCGCACCTCATCTCCAACCTCGAATGCACCCGCGCCGATGGCTGGACCAAGCCAGGCGACAAGATCGCCGCCGCCCAAATCGTGAGCCGCCGCCTCTATGATGCCGGATGCCAATCCGCGCCAGCCCGCATGGATAGCGGCTACCCGCGTGCCTTTGCGATCACAGAGCAAAACCGGCAGACAGTCGGCGGTCATCACCGCGCAGACTACGCCGGACGAAGAGGTAAAGGAAGCATCCGCATACCAGGTTTCCGCATTATCGGCCCTGACCACAACGCTGCCGTGATGCTGATCCAGCCATAGCGGCTGCGCCGGAAGCTCGAACATGGCTGTCAGCCGTTCGCGGTTTTTTAGAACGCTGACCGCTTCATCGCCGACATGCAGCCCCAGATTGAGCGATGCAAAACGTCCCTTGCTTACTCCCCCGCTGCGCAATGTGCTGACCGCGCGCACATTAGGCGGGGCCGGCCAACGAGGAATGATCCAGTCACTCATCAACGGCCTCGCTTCTCAAGATGCTCAGCAGACGCTGCATATCATCAGGCAACTCACTCCTCCATTCCAGCCATTCGCCGCTTGCAGGATGCTCGAAACCGAGAGTTTCCGCGTGCAGCGCCTGCCGCCGGAAAGCGCGAAGCGCGGTTATCAGTTCGCTGCCCGCACCCGCCGGGAGCTTCAATCTCCCGCCATATACCGGATCGCCGAGCAAGGAATGATGAATATGCGCCATATGCACGCGGATTTGATGGGTACGCCCGGTCTCCAGCTTGATGCGCAGCAAGGTATGCCCCGGCAGGCGCTCGGCTATCCGGTAATGGGTAATCGCATCCTTCCCGTCCCTGCGCACGCTGTAGCGCTTGCGATCGGTCGGGTGCCGCCCCAGCGGTTCGTCTATGGTCGCGCCCGCCGTCAGATAGCCCTGCGCTATCGCCAGATATTCGCGCCGGGTTTCGCGCGCCTGAAGTTGATCGACCAGTGATTTGTGGGCTTGCAAGGTTTTGGCAACCATCAGCAATCCGCTGGTATCCTTGTCGATCCGGTGGACGATGCCCGAGCGCGGCAGGTTTTTCAACGCGGGTGCATGATGAAGCAACGCGTTTTGCAGCGTGCCGTCGGGATGTCCCGCCGCCGGATGCACCACCAGCCCGGCCGGTTTATCAACAACGAGAACTTCGTTGTCCTCATACATGATGGCAAGCGGGATATCCTGGCCTTCGCAATCTGTTTCCGGAGAAAGTTCGGCCGTAAGCTCCACCTGCTCCCCTCCCATCGTTTTGTAGCGTACCGGCACGATCCGGCCGTTCACAAGGACGCGGCCGTTGCGCACCCAGGTTTGAAGCCGGCTGCGCGAATATTCCTGGAATAGTTCGCTCAGCGCTTGATCCAGCCGCAAACCGGCCAGTTCGGGTGGTACGGTTGCTTGTTGTCGTTGTTCCGGCACGCGTTGCTCTGCTCTTGTGTGATAACAATATGTAAATGAAAACTGTTGGCGCGTTTGAATTCGCGTTATACTCAGCCTAGGAGTCTGTCAGAAGATACTACGTCGCCCATTATGTTTCCTCTCCATATATTTATAAAGTCTTTCGCCATTTCAAGATTGCTGTTGATCGCGCTGCTGGCGCTATCTTCCAGCGGTTGCTCCTGGTTCGACACCGACAAGGCCAATGCGGAAGCAGCCGCCAAGGAAGAAAAGGAAGACGATGAACGCGCCGGTTGGACCGTCGATCAATATTACGACGAAGCCAAGGAAGAGCTTATGGCGAAAAACTACGAAAAAGCCATCAAGCTTTATGAAAAGCTGGAGGCGCGCTTCCCGTTCGGGGTTTATTCCCTGCAGTCCCAGCTGGATATAGCCTTTGCTTATTACAAGCACGGCGAACCGGATTCGGCAATCGCCGCTGCCGATCGCTTCATCAAAATGAACCCGAGCCACCCCAATGTCGATTATGCCCATTACTTGAGAGCGCTGGTTAACTATAACCGCGGCATCACTTTCCTGGACCGCTTTATGCCGACCGACTCATCGCAGCGCGACCCCGGCTCGGCAAGGGACGCGCTCAAGGATTTTGACGATCTACTGGTTCGCTTTCCGCACAGCCCTTATGCGGAAGACAGTAAATTGCGCATAGCGGCATTGCGCAACAACCTGGCCATGTATGAAATTAACGTGGCCGATTTTTACATGCGCAGAGGCGCTTATCTGGCTGCGGCGCGGCGCGGGGTGGAAGTCGTACAGAAATACCAGCGCACCCAGGCTGTGCCGAAAGCGCTTAAAATGATGGAACAAGCTTATCGCACGCTGGAAATGAACGACCTGGCGGATGACGCAGCGCGCGTCTATGCACTCAACTACAGCGGCAATACGCTGGCTGAACGCGAAATGCAGGAACTGACTCCCGCCGAGCAGGTGTGGGATTTCATCGGGTTTGACCGTTGATGCCAGCGCCCGATGAACGGGCGCATCAATGACACTTTGCGTAGCTCATACCTTTAGCGCCTGACTTTTTCCTTGACCATGACCACTCGCGGCCACAGGGAAAACCTCTGCTACCGCATTCTCGGCTTTGAAACCGAGAAAAAACAGGTCTGTACCAGGGCCGGGCAGGTGTGGCGAAGTGGCGAATACGCCGAAAACCGCGCTCCGGTACAATCGGCTATCAGAGGTTCTAGTCACCAAAACCTAAATCCGTTTGAGCAGGGAACCTGCCTGTCACATTTCGATGCATGCTTAGAGATTGTCTAAGGAAGCGCTGATTTAATCGGTTTTTGCGCGGATTTTCATGGCAACCGCTTGATTTTACGTGCCCGTAATCAGCAATTTTTGAATTAATCAATGTTTCCCTAACTGAACCTTTCTTCTCCCGCCCTCCAGGCATTATATCCCTCCACAGCAATGGCACGCTTGCGTGGCCCTTTTCCCCGATTATTTTAAGCGCTCCCGAACAGTGCGCAACGCAAAACGTCTTCAACATAGCCGCACAATAAGCTCATAGTCCTGAAGTTTATATTTTTTCCAGCAGCAATGCGAAAAAATACTTTCAATATCATATTCGATCACTGAATAAAATCCGGGAGTATCCCCCGGACACGCCCGTTATTTCTTTTTGAGCTTAATAAATAACAATTCATTCTTTATTGCAAATAATCACCGCTTGCTATGCTACATAATACCTAGTTTTTTCTATGGCGGCGCTACGTCGCTGATCGAAAAAGTTTAGGTGTCGCAGATATAAAACAACTTTTTTCGCACCTTACCGGAAGGATTCGTACTGCAGATCACTTCCGGTAAAAATCACTTTTGTCATCCCGAGCACGTTATGAACCTAGAAACGGACCGACTGCTGAACTGGCTGGTCGGCAATCTTGATCTGGAAACCAGCGTTTTTCACGTAGGCCAGTACTGCGGTCCATGGCACGCTTCAACGTCCGGACGAATGCAGGCAAGCTTTCATATTGTGCTGCGCGGACATTGTTTTCTGCATATGGAAAGATGCGAACCGATAGCATTGGGATCTCGCGAGGCAGTTTTTCTTTTGCGCGATTTACCGCACTCGCTCACTCCGGATTCCGCACCGGGTGCGCTTTTCGCACCGATTCCGATGCAGCCTATGCAACCCGTTCATCCCGATGGCGCCAGTCTGGCTTGCGGTTTTTTTTCTTTGCGCGGGCTGGCCGGCAAGCTGCTGGCGGAATCATTTCCGGATTATCTCATTCTGCGCACGGACTCGGATGCGCTACGCGCAATCGTCCCGTTGTTCGATCTGATTCTTGCCGAAGCCGATCGCGATATGAAGACGCCATCGCCGTTGATCGAACGGCTTACCGAGCTGCTTTTCTTTTATCTGGTGCGCGACATGACCCGGCGCAAGGATATCGTAGCCGGTCTTTGGACCGTCGCCAGCCGCCCTCAGTTCGCGCCTCTCGTCGACCAGTTGTTGCGCGATCCTGCCCGTAGCTGGTCGGTGGAGGACATGGCGCGCATGACGCATATGTCGCGCGCCAGTTTCTTCAAGCATTTCGTCGATAGCTGCGGACTTCCTCCAGCCCAGTTTCTACTGTTGCTGCGCATGAACATCGCCGCGCGTCGGTTACGCAACGGCGAGACGGTTACCCTGGCGGCGGAACGCGTCGGCTATCAATCTCCCGCCGCTTTTACCCGTGCGTTCACAAAAATAATCGGCGAACCGCCAGGCGCTTATCAACGCGCGCGCAGGGTAAAACGGATGGATGGCAGTATGCCGGTCCGGTATAACCAATAAGCTTGAATGAAAAGCGTTGAGAAAAATTCATTTAAACGGTCTTAATCATAAAAGCGAATCAGTCCGTCGATTTTACCTATCTGCAATCAGCAAATTTTGGGTTCATCAGTGGCGCCGCCCTATCTTATCAATAGACGATAGAGCAAGAAACAGCGACGCTTGCCGATAGTGCGGCGCCTCGCCAACAGGAATAATGGACGCACGATTTTTTACTGCGGATGAAATACCCCATGCCCAGATTACCTCTACAAACAGCCGAAACCGCCCCGGACGCCAGCAAGCTTTTTATCGAGCGCGCCATTGCCGCCAACGGCTTCCTGCCCAACCTGATTGCCGTACTGGCGAATACGCCGGCAGCGGTGGAAGCTTATTTCACTGTCGGCGAAATCAACAACCGCGCCAGTCTGACCCTGGCCGAACGTGAGGTTATACAGATTACCGCCGCAGCTCTGCATGGATGCGAGTTCTGCGTTGCGGGTCATTCCGCAATCGCTCTTAAAAAGGCCGGTTTCGACAGGAAAAGCGTGATCGCTTTGCAGCAGCGCGGAGTTACCGGAAATCCGCGTTTCGACGCTCTCGTGGACTTCACTCGATCGATAATAATCAGTCGAGGAGCCGTAGACGATGGTGAATTAACCGCTTTTATCGAGGCCGGTTTTTCTTCGGATCAAGCGTTGGAGGTCATACTCGGCATCAGCCTGGCGACGTTATGCAACTTCGCCAACAATTTGGCGAAGAATGAAATCAATATGCAACTGCAGCCTTTCCGTCCCGGCGCGCTACAAGCATGAATGCGCCGGCTGAAAACTTGGACGGGGATATCGGCTGGTTTTCCAGACATGCGGCATCCCTGGACTCAAGCGCAAACGATGCCGATGCGGTGCTCGGGCAGCTAGCTTCGATAGGATTATTTGAAATCGGCGTGCCTCGGGTCCTAGGCGGTAGCGGCGGCACTACCGGCGACGCGTTGGAGGCGATCGCCAACGTGGCCGAGCACTCGCTGACCGCTGCTTTTGTATTCTGGGGACATCGTACTTTCATTGAATATCTGTTGCAGACTCCAAACGAGATTTTGCGCGAAAGTTGGCTGCCTTTATTGCTGCAAGGCCGCTTTGCCGGCGCTACCGGTTTGTCCAACGCGATGAAATTTCTGTCCGGTATAGAAGCACTTCAAGTCAGCGCCAGCCCGCGTGGCGCAGACTGGCGTTTGAACGGCCGTCTTCCCTGGGTAACCAATCTGCGTAAAGCCGGTTTCATCGTAGCTGCCGCGGCGGCGAGGGATAACAAGGCTGCGCCGGCCATCGTCGCAATCACCAACGACATGAGCGGCGTGACGCGCAGCGAAGATCTCAACCTGATTGCGCTGCGAGGCGGCAATACTGCGGCGATCACAATAGACAACGCCATTATCGGCTCGGAGCAAATTTTGCACGAAAATGCGCGTGAATTTTGTCCGCTTGTGCGCCCGGCATTTCTTGGACTGCAAATCGGTCTGTCGATTGGACTGGGACGAATTGCATTGCGCAAGGCGCGCGAACATAGTCATGGCGCGCACAGCATCCTGCTGCCGCGGGTTGACGCATTATCTGCCGAGCTTGAGGGTATTGCTGGCAATATACATGAGGGGTTGGCCGGAAACCGGTTCATTGATGAACCGTCAGCGCTGTTCCGTATCCGCATCCGTCTGGCCGAGATCGTACAGACGGCATTAGGACTGGAACTCGATGCCGTCGGCGGCCGCGCCTATTTACACGACCAGAGCGGCGGTTTCGAGCGCCGCTGGCGCGAAGGGGCTTTCATTCCGGTCATCACGCCCAGCCTTACCCAATTGCAGGGCGAACTGGCCAGACACACAGCGTGCCATCGGCAATGAACTCTCGACTGTTACCTGACGAAGCAGCGCTTCCTGTAGTTCTAGGCGCGGAGAATTTGTCGTTCGCCTACGCGCAGTCCGAACCGGCTTTTCAACGGATTTCCCTGCACGTTCAGCGCAGGGAAATCGTCTGTCTGCTGGGCGGCAGCGGCTGCGGAAAATCCACTTTGCTGCGCGTGCTTTCCGGACTCGTTGCGCCGACCGAGGGTAGCGTACTTTTCCTCGGTCGCCCGTTGCAACACCCGCACCCGCGTAGCGCACTATTGTTTCAGCAGGCCAGCCTACTGCCCTGGCTGAATGTATTCGACAACACCGGTTTCGGGCTGGACTTCAAACATCAACCGGAAATCAGCGCGGAGGCGCGCAATGAACGCGTCAGTTCAGCGCTAACCGCAGTCGGCTTGGAGCGGCATGAAGCATGGCCGGCCCAGCTCTCCGGAGGCATGGCGCAACGCGTCGCGCTGGCGCGCGCATTGGCGCGCGAACCGGAGCTGTTGTTTGCCGACGAGCCGTTCTCGGCGCTTGATGCGATCACCCGCGCGCAAATGCAATCGCTGCTGGTGGATGTGGTGCATCGCTGGCATGCCGCTGTGCTGCTGGTCACGCACGATATCGACGAGGCTATTCTGGTTGCCGACCGCATTTTGTTGATGGGCGGACGTCCCGGCCGTCTGTGCTGCGAATGGACGGTCGATATCCCCTATCCTCGCGAAAATTTTCCTGAACGGATCGCCAAGTTGCGCTTGCAAATACGGGCCGCACTGCATGAAAGCGCAGTGTCGTTTGCCAAAGCGAATTGAATAAGGATTCGGCGGGCAATAATGCCCTGATCGATACGTCGGAATGCTGCCCGGCGGTGGATGCACCGACGCTTATCCGCTCCACTACAGGCTGACGTCATCAAAGCAGGGGTGTAAATGTAGCGCCACATCCGCCAAGTTTCCTGGATACACAGGGAAGAAATTTATAGCCAAATACACAAGATATGCCGAGGTAATACAAACGCGATGAAAAAAAACACAAGCTCTCAACTCCATGTCTGCGCCAGCCCGGATTGCCGCTGCGGAATGACGCGGCGAGATTTTTTGCGTTTATCCGCATTGGCAAGCGCTACGCTGGCCGCGCCGCTGCTTAGGATAGGCGATGCGACGGCGCAAAGTTTCAAGGGTGACGATGTGCCGGTGAAAATCGGCTATCTCCCGATCACCGACGCAGCACCTTTACTGGTAGCGCATGCGCGCAAACTGTTCGAAACCGAAGGGTTGCATACTGAAACGCCCCGAATGTTCCGTAGCTGGGCGCAGGTCGTCGAAGCTTTCGTCTCCGGTCAAGTCAATGTGATCCATCTGCTTTCACCGGCAACGCTATGGGTACGTTACGGCGCAAAGTTTCCCGCTAAGGTTGTGGCCTGGAATCACATGAACGGTTCCGCGCTAACTGTCGCGCCCCATATCAGGGCCGTTTCCGACCTTGCCGGTCAGACCGTCGCCGTACCCTTCTGGTATTCCATCCATAACGTCCTGTTGCAGAAACTGCTAACCGCTGACGGACTGGTTGCAGTAACCAGGGTGCGCGGCAGCGCTCTGGCGGCCAATGAGGTGAACGTGGTGGTGTTGCCGCCTGCGGAAATGACATCGGCGCTGGCGGGAAAAAGCATTGCCGGCTTCATCGTTGCCGATCCGTTCAACGCAGCTGCTGAAACCAACGGCATCGGCAAGGTACTGCGCTTCTCCGGCGATGTATGGAAAGACCACGCCTGCTGCGTTACTTTCCTTGCCGAGCGAGATATCAGCGAGCGCCCCGAGTGGGCGCAACGCGTCACATCAGCCATCGTCAAAGCGCAACTTTGGACGCGCAACAATCGACCTGATACGGCCAGACTGCTATCCGCCAACGCCGACAACCATTACACCCCTCATCCGCTCGAAGCACTGAACAAGGTATTTTCCGCTACGGATTATGCACGCTATGAAGCCTCCGGCGTGATCCACAACAAAGACTGGCTCCAGCAACGGATCGACTTTCAGCCTTATCCCTTTCCGTCCTACACAGAGGAACTGGTGCGTAGCCTGCTTATCACGCGCATGGAAGGCGACAACCAGTTTCTCGCCTCGCTCGACCCGGCTTTTGTGGCCAAGGATCTGATAGATGACAGCTTCGTGCGAGCAGCGATTCGCTCGGTTGGCGGTCCGAAGGTCTTCGGTTTGTCCGCTGATTTGCAGCGCCGCGAATTCATCGCGGTATGAGGGTCATCAGCGCACGCATTTTCTTGCCGCTGACAGGCCTGGGCTTTGCGGCCCTGTTGTGGACGGCGGGTAGCCTGGCAATGGCAAACATAACGCCTATTGCAACGCATTTCGCTCCGCTCGCGGCCGCGCATGCGCTCGGTGTTTTGCTGGGTAGCGCGTTATTTTGGGAGCATATCGCGGTGAGCCTGCAGCGCGTCGGCGTCGGGTTGCTATTTTCTCTAGCAATAGGCGTGCCAATTGGGATACTAACCGGCATGTCGCGCGCGTTCGCGCAAGCCAGTACGCCATTATTTCAATTCCTGCGCATGATTTCGCCTCTGTCGTGGATGCCGATTGCGGTAATGGTGCTGGGCGTAGGCGATGCTCCCGTGTATTTTCTGCTCGCCTTCGCCGCAGTATGGCCGATACTGCTGAATACCGCCGCAGGGGTGGCTCAGCTGGATCGCAACTGGCTACTACTGGCGCGCAGTCTGTCGGCCACGCGTTGCGAGACAATTTGCCGGGTCATTGTTCCCGGTATCACCGCATCCATTCTAAGCGGGACAAGGCTTGCAATCGGGATTATCTGGATCGTTCTGGTGCCTGCCGAAATGCTCGGCGTTTCCGCCGGTCTCGGTTATTTTATCCTTGACGCGCGCGACCGTCTGGCTTATTCGGAACTGATGGCGGCAATTCTCGTCATCGGCTGTTTGGGTTTTTTTCTGGATCATCTCGCACGCCGGCTGCATCGTTGCTGGATACACCAAAGGTAATTTTCCGACCTGTTCAGAGTCAAACCTCAGCCAAATCCCCTTTCTCTTCCAGCCAGGCTTTGCGGTCGGGCGCGCGCTTTTTGGCGAGCAGCAAGTCCAGATATTGATCGGTATTGTCTCCCTCGCTGAGCGTCAGTTGCACCAGCCGCCGGGTATCCGGATTCATGCTGGTTTCCCGAAGCTGCGAAGGGTTCATTTCGCCCAGCCCCTTGAAGCGCTGCACGTTGATCTTGCCCTTGATTTTTTCTGCTTCGATGCGATCGAGAATGCCGGTTTTTTCGGCTTCGTCGAGCGCGTAATACACCTGCTTGCCGATATCGACGCGATAAAGCGGCGGCATCGCCACAAACACATGGCCGGCGGCAACCAGCGGACGAAAATGACGCACAAACAGCGCGCACAGCAAGGTGGCGATGTGGTTGCCGTCGGAATCGGCGTCGGCCAGGATGCAAACCTTGCCGTAACGCAGGTTCTGCAGTTGCGGAACGCCGGGGTCTACCGCCAGCGCCAGCGCGATATCGTGCACTTCCTGCGACGCCAACACCTGTTCCGACTCCACCTCCCAGGTGTTCAGGATCTTGCCGCGCAACGGCATGATGGCCTGGAACTCGCGATCCCTGGCCTGCTTGGCGGAGCCGCCGGCAGAGTCGCCTTCCACCAGGAACAGCTCGGTCAGGCTGGTGTCCTGTGAAGAGCAGTCGGCCAGTTTTCCGGGCAGCGCCGGGCCGCTGGTCACCCTTTTGCGCACCACCTGACGGCTGGCTTTGAGGCGTTTTTGCGCGCTTTCTATCACCCAGGCGGCAACGTTTTCGCCAACGGACGGATGCTGGTTCAGATACAAACTGAATGCGTCCTTGACCACGCCGGAAACAAAGGCCGCGCATTCGCGCGAACTCAGACGCTCCTTGGTTTGCCCGGAAAACTGCGGTTCGCGCAGTTTCACCGACAGCACGAACTGGCATTTTTCCCATACGTCCTCGGGAGCGAGCTTGATGCCGCGCGGCAACAGGTTTCGAAAATCGCAAAATTCGCGCATCGCTTCCGTCAGCCCGGTGCGCAGACCGTTGACGTGGGTGCCGCCTTGCGGGGTCGGAACCAGGTTGACGTAGCTCTCGTTGATGGATTCGCGCAGGCCATCGGCCCAAACCACCGCCCAGTCCGCCGCTTCGCCGCGCGCGGTCATGCTGCCGGTAAACGGTTCCGGCGGCAGGCACTCCAGGTCGCCGACCTGATCCAGCAGATATTGCGGCAAGCCGTTTTCATAACGCCATACCGTCTCTTCGCCGCTTGCTTCCTCTTGCAGCGTGATGCTCAATCCCGGACATAACACCGCTTTTGCGCGCAGCAGATGCTTCAGCCTTGAAACCGAAATACGCGCCGAATCGAAATAACGCGGTTCCGGCCAGAAACGCACCACACTGCCGCTGTCGCGTGCACGCGCGGTACCGGTTTCGGTCAATTCGGACTGCTTTTCGCCTTGCGCGAAATGCATCGCGTAGGTTTTCCCGCCACGGCGGATTTCCACTTCCAGGCGTGCCGACAGCGCGTTGACCACCGAAACGCCGACACCGTGCAGTCCGCCGGAAAATTCGTAGTTTTTATGGGAAAACTTGCCGCCGGCGTGCAGCCGCGTCAGAATCAGCTCGACGCCGGTAACGCCGTGTTCCGGATGGATATCGACCGGCATGCCTCGGCCGTCGTCGCTGACCTGCACACCGCCGTCCGCCAATAGTTGGACGTGTATGTTTTTGGCGTATCCCGCCAGCGCCTCGTCCACGCTGTTGTCGATAACCTCCTGCGCCAGATGGTTGGGGCGCGAGGTGTCGGTATACATGCCGGGACGCTTGCGCACCGGGTCCAGGCCGCTCAATACTTCGATGGCGGCGGCGTTGTAGGCTTCTGTCATTTGGTCGTGTTTATGCCTGTATTTTGAATGATTCGACTTCCCGGTAGCGGCGCGGACAGCGCCGCTACCGGGCATATGATACACAAGGAGGGATATGCGCTCACGCCTTCGTGTATGAGGTAAACAATGCACAGAAAGCTGTTCCCCATTGACAGGATTACACTTTTTCGAATAGAGCCCAAAGCCGATGCTCGTTACAGGCGTGGTATCCCAAGATGACCTGCGAAGTTTTATTGTTTTCAATAACCCGAGAACGATTTTTACCTGTGCGGATTTCGTACACGATAACGAGGGTCTACAGGAGCATCTCATGTGGAAAATATTTGTCAATATACTGTTCACCGCAATGCTCATGACTTATCAGGCGATATCGGCCACAAACGCAGAACCGCCAACCAAAATTACTTTCTCCTATACTTTTCAGCAGCAATCCACCCTCGCTCATGTCGCAGTGGCAAAAGGGTACTTTGTCGAGGAAGGACTTGATGTTCAGCCGCTGCTGCATACCTATGGAAAGGCCGTCCTGCAGCCGGTCCTCGACCATAAGGCCGACTTTGCGACAGCCGGAGAAACGCCGGTCATGTTCAATTTACTCAAGGGGGAAAAAATTTTCGTGGTCGCCAACATTGATTAAAGCACCACGAACCATGCAGTCGTAGCGAGAAAGGACGCGGGCATCCAGACACAGGGCGACTTGAAAGGAAAACGCATAGGAACGACCCCCGGCACCACGGGAGATTTTTTTCTGGACTCGCTGTTAACCGCAAACGGCCTTACCCGCAACGATATAAAGCCCGTTGCCCTGGCTCCCGAAGAAATGCTGGATGCCATCATGGCGAAAAAAATTGACGCGGCCAACACCTGGAACTACCCATTGACGCAAATCATCCGGACGCTTGGGCCGGAAGGGACGGCTTTTTTCGACGGAGAAACTTATACCGAGTTATTCAATGTTGTCGCACAGCAGGATTTCGTCCGCAATAACCCCGAAACGGTCAAGCCTGTACTGCGCGCCTTGATCAAGGCGGAGACCTTCGTTTCACAACATCCGGACAAAGCACAGACTATCATGTCCGTTGCAACGAATGTGGATAAAAACCTCATTCGCAGCGTTTGGAGCGCCTTCGATTATCGCGTCGTGCTTGATCAAACGCTGCTGATAACGCTGGAAGATGAAACGAGATGGGCAATAAAAAACAGGCTGACTGACCGGACGGTCATGCCCGACTACCTGAATTTCATTTATTTATACGGACTTATGGCGGTCAAACCGGAAGCAGTCAAACTGGATCATTAGATTCATGCGCATCATTGCTCGTCTCCAGATCATTTCAACCGTCACGATGACCGCCCTGGCGGCACTGGCGCTTGTACTCGCCTGGGCCTTCATCAAATTCAAGAGCGCAAAAAACGAATACATTCTTGCCAACACAATCGCGGCCAATTTCTTCGAACGCACATCCATCAGGGACCAGTAATTTTTGTATCGTGAAGACCGCTCGCGCACATTATGGGACAAAAACATCGAAGCCGCCGATCGCTTGTTCATTGAAGCCGAGAGGCAATATCATCGCCGGGAAGACAGGAAAATTCTGGGCGAACTGCGCAGAAATATCGCAGAAAGCCGAAATATTTTCTATCGCATAGTCAACAATACCGATGTATTGAAAACAGCCGGAGACAACCGCCCTGTTTATGAAGAACTCGACAAAAGGCTCTCCAGTCAACTGCTGCTGAAGTCCATCATATTCCGCGATACCGTCATGGCCCGGCAAAATACGAGCGCGCGGCGTGTTGAGCAGGCTTACAGACTGCTGACCATCCTTATCGGTCCGTTTGCCGTCACACTGGCTTTTACCACCAGCATAACGTCGATGCGTCTCGGCAGGCTCATTCACAAGCACCTGGAGCCGCTGCACGACGGCGCAAGAATTATTGCCGCCGGCGATCTCGATTTCCGCATCGAGTCCGGCGGCTGCGACGAGTTCGCCGAACTGGCGCGCTCCATCAACAATATGACCGAAAGGTTGCAGAAGTTCACCAGACGGCTCGAAGCGGAAATCACCGAGCGCAAACCGATGGAAGCAGAACTCAGGCGCTATAAAGACCATCTCGAAGAAAAAGTCCAGCAACGCACGGCAGACCTTGTTTTGGCCCGCAATGCCGCCGAAGCGGCGAATCAGGCCAAAAGCGTATTTCTTGCCGATATGAGCCACGAACTTCGCACGCCGCTGAATGCCATACTCGGTTTCTCCGGCATGATGCGGCGAACGGCGCAAATGCCCGACAACCAGAGCGCGAACCTTAACATTATTATTCGTAGCGGCGAGTATCTGTTAAACCTGATCAACGACGTACTCGAAATGGCAAAGATCGAGGCCGGGCGAGTGCAGCTGGAAGACGCACCCTTCGATTTGGGGAACATGGTGCGTGACGTTACGGAAATGATGCAGGTACGGGCCACGGAAAAGCATATACGCTTACTCGTTGAGCAGACTTCGGCGTTTCCACGCTACGTGGTCGGCGACGAAGCCCGTATGCGCCAGGTACTGATCAATCTCGTCGGAAATGCCATCAAATTCACCGAACACGGTGGTGTGACCGTACGCCTGGGCACCGGAAACAACGCCGTCTCACACCTGCTGATCGAAGTCGAGGACACGGGTTCTGGCATCGAGCGGGAAGATCGGCAACGCATATTCGAACCGTTCGTGCAACTGGGCGAACAGGGAATGAACAAGGGAACCGGACTTGGGTTGACCATCACCCGCCAATTTGTGCAGATGATGAACGGCAACCTTACGCTGGAAAGTACGCCGGGCAAGGGATCGCTGTTTCGGATCGTTTTGCCGCTGAGACAAGCCAGGGCGGTATGAAGTGGCTACACTAAACCGGACACACAGATAAACTACCTCGAAAAGGGAGAGTGTGTCAGAAATGAGTCAAGAAAAACCGAAAACCTATACAGCAGAATTTAAGGCCTCGGCAGTTAAGCTGGCGAATGAGTCGGACAAACCGGCTGCGCAGACGGCGAAAGAGTTGGGTATTAATCCGAATACGCTTTATACCTGGATTCATCAATACAGCCGGCCTCAGGCGAACGATAAGGCAGTCCGAACCGACGAGCATTTGTACGGGGAGCTAAAGCGCCTAAAGCTGGAAAACAGCCGCTTGAAGGAGGAGCGTGATTTATTAAAAAAGGCGGCAGCGTACTTTGCCAAGGAACAACGGTGAAGTACGCCTGGATCAAACAACACCGCGATGAATTTTCAGCGAAAGCGATGTGCCGTTTTATGAAGGTTTCCCGTAGCGCTTATTATGCGTGGCTACAGGGTCCTGTGTCGGTCACAGAAAAGTCTGACGCTAAGCTGTCGGATAAAATCTGCACGTTATTTAAAAAAAGCCGCGGGAGCTACGGCACACGACGGCTGAAAATAGAATTGGGAAAGAGGGATATCCATCTGAGCCGCCGAAGAATTGGGCGCTTGATGCGACAAGCCGATTTACGCTGTAAGACCCGGCGCCGCTTCAAGGCGACCACAAATTCGCAGCATAACCTGCCGGTTGCAGCCAATCTTCTGGGTCGCCAGTTTAGCGTCCAGCGGCCCAACCAAGCTTACGTGGGTGATATTACCTATATTTCGACGCAAGAAGGCTGGCTGTACTTAGCGGTGGTAATCGACTTATATTCTCGCCAAGTCGTAGGCTGGTCTATGGCTGAACATATGCGCACTGCGTTGGCCAACGATGCCTTTTTGATGGCGGTTTGGAAGCGTAAGCCGGAAAAAGGCCTGATCTGGCATACCGACCGCGGCAGTCAATACGCGTAGGAAAGTCATCGGATGTTATTGAAGCAACACGGTGTTCGGCAAAGTATGAGCCGTAAGGGGAATTGCTGGGACAATGCCGTTGCGGAAAGTTTTTTTCATACGCTCAAAACAGAGCTGATTTATCAGGAAAACTACAAAACTCGGGAGCAAGCCAAGCAGAGTATATTTGAATATATTGAAGTCTTTTATAACCGGGAGCGGCTTCATTCGGCCAACGAGTATATGTCGCCAGTGGACTACGAATTGCAGTTTAAAACTGCTTAACTTTGTGTTCGGAAAAGTGTTGACACATCAGCTATGAGTGGAGCGTAGAAGAGGACATCCAGTTTCTGAAAGAAATCGCGGAAGCTTACGTCCGCCTACACGGCAAGATACTTCCTTACCCGGATGCCGCCGGAACTTGCCGACTCATCAAACATGCCATAGAGTCTATTGAGAACTGCTTAGCTAAGGGTATCAACGATAAAGGGCTGCTATACGGCGAGGACTTCATTATCTGCATACTACCAACAGCCCGTTGGGCTAAAGACAGCGACATCAGCAGACTTGGAGCTACACCACGGCGTGAGGGTTTGAACGGGGTGACAGATGAATTGTCCTGGTTGCATCAGCGTCTGGTAGCCATAGCTCAACGAAATTATGTTGCGATACCTGACAGGTGTAGGTAAACCCGCAATTTAAGCAAGGAGGCCGGACGAAACGCTGGCCTTTTCTTTGGTCTGCTGGTTGACTGGCCCGGCACCAGCGGCGCAAACTTTGCGCTGCCTGGAAGCATCAAGGCCGGGTGTCGGAACCGTAGCTGAAGAGCATCACAAAAAAGCGGTATAGACCGCGCTTGACGGTCGGGCCTCCGAGCGGGGTGCGCTGGCAAGGGAACCGCGCCGCACTCGCTCAGGTCACAGGCAGTGTGCAGCAGGCGAGGTGACACGCGCCGTGCGCCGGAGAGCCTCAACACTCCTGGAATCGGCAGCCAAGCCGGTCATAGGCCGGTTATCCGATGCCGCGCAGACAAGCAGACGCCGCGACCGGCCAACTAACCGGCGCGGTGTCCGCGTTTGGCTGGAAATGGGCGCTGGTTGCGGTGGCGCTACGGCGGGTTGTATTTTGGGCGTGCTGGCGGTAACGTGGGCTACAACCGCCCATATGCGCGATCAGGTCGCGACCTTAAGCGCCGAGGTTGCGACATTGCAGGCGCAGGCCGAAGACTGGGAGAAACGCGCCGGACGGGCGAAACTCACTACCTGCGACGAAAAAAAGCGCTTGTGTGTCCAGGTAGACACCAAGCAGCCTTTTGAAGGCGGGTACTACATCATCAAGGGGTATTGATGAAAGATAAATACTTATCCGCCTTCCGGCGCTTGCCAGAAGCGCACGGCCAAAACAGGTTACACATTGAACGATAGCCGCAACCAAGCAGGAGCCAACATTATGAGCACAGTCCTGGCAAACTACAACGGCGACGTGATCGCCTGGGCAAACGAACAGGCGCAATTACTGCGCGCCGGTCAGTTTTCACAACTGGACATTGAGCACATTGCAGACGAAATTGAAGACGTGGGCAGAAGCGAACAAAGAGAACTGGCAAGCCGCATGACTGTGTTAATAGCGCATTTGCTGAAATGGCGATATCAGCCAGAGCGCAAAGGAAATAGCTGGAGGCTGACAACAGAAGCACAACGAGAAGATACGGCCTACGTACTAAAAAAAATGCCTAGCCTGAAACAAAATTTAAATGACGACCAATGGCTAAGCATCATATGGAAGAAAGCAAAAGCACAAGCCATTGCAGAAACAGGACTTGAAAACTTACCTGATGACTACCCGTGGACGATGGATCAGATTCTAAATCCTGATTTCTGGCCGGAGGCTTGACCAGTCACGCTGAATGCGCCGCCGTGTGCCGTTCTGTCTCATGTTTGGTTGTGAAAGATCGCTGCACACCGCGCCACGCCTGGGCCGCCCATTTTAACATGAGACAAAATGGCTCATTTTGTCCACTCGCCTCACTCGCCGTTACACGCCAACGGATTTTTGTGTAAAAATCGAGGGGCATTTACCCGTCACTTTCCATATCCATATCACGTCCGGAAAAATCATGACTGTTGAACCTATTGTCATTAAGCTCGCCGAAAACTCCAAAGACTGGAGCGACTACCTTACTCTTGTTGCAAACCTGCTTGTCCCAATAATCACGGCTTTTTTGGGATATTGGATACTTCGCATCACAAAGAAGATTGAGCACTCCCAGTGGCGCAATCAGAAACTGATCGAGAAGCGTATCGCCGTATATGATGATGTTGCGCCAAAAATTAATGATATCTATTGCTACTGTATGCGGGTAGGCAAATGGAAGAACGTATCACCCAAAGAAGTCATTACCTGGAAGCGAGATGTCGACAAGAAGATTCACACATATCGCCCATACTTTTCTCAATTATTTTTCACTAGATTTATGGAGCTTATGGATACGTGTTTTTCTACATTCCAGGGGCATGGAATTGATGCGAAATTAAAAACACCATTATGGGAACACAAAAACGCACATGATAATTGCGAAAATGAATGGGATAACTGTTTCTACGAAACACCATCAGAAGAAGATGAGATAAGTGCTAAATATATCGCCTTTCAGCAGCAAATATCAGCAGAATTATATGTTGATTAGAAATAGAATAAAATTTCTCAACTATTTATTGACGGCATGCGAACAGAAAATATTGGGCATTTCGGCACGATCTGTTTTACGATTAGACAGTCCGGATCAATTCGTCCAATCTGTACTATATGTGGCGCCTCAGCAAACCGCCTTTGCTATTATTCTTGACTGTTAGTGATACCCGACAATTCAATTTTAATTTCATTAAGAAATTTTATTGGAATTTTTTTAGCAAAATCCGATAAAGAACCAATCCTTATTATTTTATTTTCAATATCATTGTTTTTATTATAAAAAGCAAATCTATATTCGTTCTGATAAGAGTAGATATTTCTCTTTCTAAAAACAGGTTCAATGCCTTTGAAGCTGCCATAAAATGTTTCAGGCTCATAAGTGTGTCCGCCTAACCATCGTGGAAATATACTCTTGTACTGCCAGCAACTCCCTTCAGGGCTGGAAAGCGAGCTAAAATAATCTTCCACGTC
Source organism: Candidatus Methylospira mobilis (assembly GCF_009498235.1). Classification (NCBI taxonomy): domain Bacteria; kingdom Pseudomonadati; phylum Pseudomonadota; class Gammaproteobacteria; order Methylococcales; family Methylococcaceae; genus Candidatus Methylospira; species Candidatus Methylospira mobilis. The sequence goes on from NZ_CP044205.1 coordinate 3,834,957, forward strand.
TGTTAGTCTTGAGCACTTAGTATTTAACAAGTCCATCACGAAATTCATATGCATTATCAGAAAAATTTTTCCTTATTTTTTCCATAAATACAGGAACATTAGTCACCATCACAGCAAAATTACCCATTCCAAAGCTTTTTTCATTAACTTTTGTCTGTTCAGCAAAGCTTTTGTTTATTCTTTCAATGGCGGATTTACGCTCTTCATCTGTCGAATAGTCTTCTTTAAAATCTTCGACCTTTATTGCATACATACAAAATAAATTGATCGGATCATAAGCAGTGTTCTGTGTAATAACAGGGCCAGCTAATTCTTCTATTGGGGTGGTTTTCTCTATTCCATTTTTGTCGCGATAAGTGATAGCTAGCTTTATTTGATCAGGTTGATGCCAATCCGTTACCCCTTCATATTCATCACGTCTATGTTCATCACCTTCATTCTTGAACTCACCCAATGTTCGACAAAACATTTCCCCATAATTCAGGAAAGCATCTGCATGTGCTTCGTTGTCGTATATTTTTATCATTGCATAAACAATGTGGTCCGTCATGTTTGTCTGTGTCGTATAAATAGTTTAATAGGCAATTTGTGTACTAATGCGGTGAAGGAACATTATATACCGTTGTACATCATCCACATTGTTAGAATAATAGAAATTTCGGCACGAAGTATCTAATCGGAAAATATGAGACAGATCGTGCCGTTTTGTCTAATGTAAGTCAACGACTTTTACCCCTGTTACTGCTATTTCATTGTTATGTAATAGCTTTGCAAATACAGGTATTAATTTTGTTGTATTTTTAATATAATTGCGATTCCATAACTCCTGTAGTTTATTTTTTGCGGAATCGTTAATATACATATCCATTGATTTACCAATTAAAACCATTGCTACCTCATGATCATTTGCCGATACTGCGAAAATGTAATCATCATTATCATCTCTCAATGACGCCTTGAATTCTTCCGTTAGTTCTTCAAGTTCATATTTGTATAGTTCGTACTGAAACCCATTATCATGAATAAGTGAGTTTTCTAACGATTTACTTATCTCTTTTAATGTCATTTTTGTAAAACTCTGAATAGTAAGATTGCACACTATAACTAGTTTAATGATGTTCTATATGATGTGCAAAATAATGGTTATGGTGTAGTCGATAGATTGGACAAAATGAGCCATTTTGTCCCATGTTAAAATGCACGGCTCAGGCGCGGCGCGGGTTGTAGCGCCTTTTTTTTGCAAAACATGAGGCAAAATGAACGACGAGCGAAAACACCTCACCGGGCGCGAGATCGAAAAGCTGCTGGCGGCGGTCAAGGGCACGCGAAACGAAGCGCGCGACCGCTGCCTGTTGGTGATGCTGTTCCGGCATGGGCTGCGCGTGTCGGAAGCCCTGGCGCTGAAACTGAACGCGGTCGATTTGGACGAGCACACTCTGCATGTGACGCGGCTGAAGAATGGCCTCTCGACTACCCACCCGCTGCGGCGGCGAGCTGGGTTGTTGCGCGCCCGGCTGACCCCTCAGGGTGGTTTCCGCCGGGGTGGTGTCATGGTTCGGCACGCTGGGCGATGCAGACACCGAGCGGCGCTTGAAGCTGTTACAGGAAGCGTACCCAGACCGGAGCGCCCTGTAATGGCAAAGCCGGATAGGCTTCAGATTGAGGCCAGTGACACGTGACACGACAAAAGCCTATCCGGCACCGGGTAGGCTTTTTCGTTTCCAGTGCACTTATTAGTCATGATATTATTGTTTCCAGTTACTAAAAAGGAATGATACCATGACAGACTTAAACGCACTGGAAACGGAAACAACACAAGCACCAGCACCTGAGCCATTAAACGAACTGGAAACAAAAGGCAGGGGCAGACCGCGCAAGTATCAGACCGACAACCAGCGCATGCAGGCCTACCGGTCTAACCAGAAGCGGGAGGGCAAACGTGTGGAACTATGCCTAGACTTCACCACGCACCGGCATATCAAAACGCTGGCGGATACATGGGGCTTGAGCCTGTCCGATGTGGTAGCACGACTGGTAAAGGAACTGGAAACGAAATACGAAGACATCCTTTACCCTGAAAACAGCACTGGACGGGATGGGTAATACTTTCGTAACCGGAAACGTAATAACTGTGGTTTTGAAACAGGAAAAAATTGGCCGCAACACCTACCGCTGTAAAACCCTTGCTCATTCAGAAAACCATGACCGGGGTTGTGGTAGCCTATGGCCGATGGAGTCGGCCATAGGCGGCTAGTGTCACAAAGCATGAACCGCGCCAGTTTTGTGCTGGTATTTTTGTGTACAACAGTATCGAACAAGATACCCCACCGACGCAGCACATGCAATGTATATGCCATGTATCGATGATGGGTTAAAAGATGGGTAATATCGGATTTAGCCATTATTTTTATAATGCAAACAATGACTTACGATAACCAATGGCGGAGAGGGTGAGATTCGAACTCACGGACGGGATCAACCGTCGACGGTTTTCAAGACCGTTGCATTAAACCGCTCTGCCACCTCTCCTGATTTATCCTATTA